>NZ_JBIVQP010000016.1:0-1204 GCF_044755245.1 Streptomyces sp. NPDC092369 | reverse complement strand
CTCAGAACTAACACAGTGGACGCGAGCAACTGAGGACAAGCCCTCGGCCTATTAGTACCGGTCACCTCCAGCGGTTACCCGCCTTCCAGATCCGGCCTATCAACCCAGTCGTCTACTGGGAGCCTTAACCCCTCATGGGGGTGGGAATACTCATCTCGAAGCAGGCTTCCCGCTTAGATGCTTTCAGCGGTTATCCCTCCCGAACGTAGCCAACCAGCCATGCCCTTGGCAGAACAACTGGCACACCAGAGGTTCGTCCGTCCCGGTCCTCTCGTACTAGGGACAGCCCTTCTCAATATTCCTACGCGCACAGCGGATAGGGACCGAACTGTCTCACGACGTTCTAAACCCAGCTCGCGTACCGCTTTAATGGGCGAACAGCCCAACCCTTGGGACCGACTCCAGCCCCAGGATGCGACGAGCCGACATCGAGGTGCCAAACCATCCCGTCGATATGGACTCTTGGGGAAGATCAGCCTGTTATCCCCGGGGTACCTTTTATCCGTTGAGCGACGGCGCTTCCACAAGCCACCGCCGGATCACTAGTCCCGACTTTCGTCCCTGCTCGACCCGTCGGTCTCACAGTCAAGCTCCCTTGTGCACTTACACTCAACACCTGATTACCAACCAGGCTGAGGGAACCTTTGGGCGCCTCCGTTACTCTTTAGGAGGCAACCGCCCCAGTTAAACTACCCATCAGACACTGTCCCTGATCCGGATCACGGACCCAGGTTAGACATCCAGCACGACCAGACTGGTATTTCAACGACGACTCCACCTGAACTGGCGTCCAAGCTTCACAGTCTCCCAGCTATCCTACACAAGCCGAACCGAACACCAATATCAAACTGTAGTAAAGGTCCCGGGGTCTTTCCGTCCTGCTGCGCGAAACGAGCATCTTTACTCGTAGTGCAATTTCACCGGGCCTATGGTTGAGACAGTCGAGAAGTCGTTACGCCATTCGTGCAGGTCGGAACTTACCCGACAAGGAATTTCGCTACCTTAGGATGGTTATAGTTACCACCGCCGTTTACTGGCGCTTAAGTTCTCAGCTTCGCCCGACCGAAATCGGACTAACCGGTCCCCTTAACGTTCCAGCACCGGGCAGGCGTCAGTCCGTATACATCGCCTTACGGCTTCGCACGGACCTGTGTTTTTAGTAAACAGTCGCTTCTCGCTGGTCTCTGCGGCCACCCCCAGCTCA
>NZ_JBIVQP010000015.1:0-1894 GCF_044755245.1 Streptomyces sp. NPDC092369 | reverse complement strand
TACAGCTCCGCACGAAGCCCGGCCAGGACTCGTCGGCTCAGTGGCGCTCGTCCGCACCGTGCCCGTGGTGACATAGAGACGTGATGCAGGGTCCCCGGGGCGTGCAGCCGCAGGGCCTTGTGCTCCACGTCGGCGCGTTCCAGGTGCAGCAGCAGAGTGCGTACGGAACCGGAGCCGTACGTTTCGTCCAGGACGCGCCCTGCCCATGGGCGGCTCCGCTCCACTCACCCTCGTCATGTCTTTGGGCGGATTGCCGACACCCTGGCCGATCTTCGACAGCGTCTGCTTGGGCAGTCCGCACCGGCGTGCCAGCTCACCGAGCGGAATGATCTGTTTCCACCGAAACCGCCGCACGCTGCGAGCGGCCACCTCGTTTTCCCGCACCAGACCGTCACTTTTAATGGTCGCATCATCACTATTGACGGACGCCTGGACCGTACCCATGCTTGACATATCAAAGTTTCCGGTCGGCATAGTCAAAGTGACACCGGCCGCTCGAAGACCAGGTGAGCACCATGACGACCTCCGCCACCGGCCAGGCCCGCGACGACCGCGCGGCCATCGACAAGGCCATCAGCCTTCTCGTCGCCTTCGGTGACAGAGCGAGCATGGGGCTGGGGGTCAGCGAACTCGCACGCCGGGCCGGGCTCAGCAAGTCCACTGCCTACCGCGTGCTGAGCGCGTTGGAGCGCAATGGGGTGGTCGAGCGCGAGGGCACCGACTACCGGCTGGGGGAGCGGCTGCACCGCCTGGGCCGCGCTGTGTACGCCCCGGACACCGAGAACGTCCGAGACCTCCTCCAGCCCTATCTGAGCGATCTGTACGAGATGACCCGCCAGACCGTTCACCTCGCTGTCCTGCACGGGATCGACGTCGTCTACCTGGCCAAGCTCTACGGCCACCGGGCCCTGCCCGTGCCCTCGCGCATCGGCGGCCGACTACCCGCCCATGCGACCGCGGTCGGCAAACTGCTCCTCGCCTACGACGCGGATGCCGCAGCCCGTGCCGTCGCGGCACCTCTTCAGCGTTTCACCGACCGCACGATCACCGACCCCGAAGTGCTGGCCGACGAACTTCGACGCATTCGCCGGGCAGGCATCGCTTACGACTGGCAGGAAAGCCGACCGGGTCTGAACTGCGTGGCCGCACCCGTCCTGACCCCGGGCGGCACGGTACTGGCCGCGCTGTCCGTGTCCCTGTCCGGATCACGCGACGTGGCCGATCTGCGCCGTGTGAGCGCCGATGTCAGACGCGTCGCGGCGGCGGCCTCTCAAGGCTGCGGCAGGAGCATGCAGCAGCGCCCGCGGCTTGCCAAGAGCTCGGCGTGATCAATCGGCAGCGCCGGCTGCAAGGTCAAGAGCGATGTCGACAAACATGTCCTCCTGGCCGCTGACGACTCCCCGCTGCCCGACCTCCATCAGGATGTCGCGCACATCCACTCGCAGAAGCCACTACGCGTCGGGTCTTTGGGCCGAGGGGCGCGCCGAGCGTTGCGCGGCCGGTCGGCTGCACAACTCCTGCCCGTGCGCGCCCGCGACATCGAAGGGGGTGTCGACGGACTCTGCCCGCCCGACGCCCTGGTGGAGCTCCTCGAAGCAATGGCCGGCGCCGTCAATGACCAGGGCGCCCGGTGCCGATGCCGACGGGTCGTCTTCGCACCCGACGGCGCCGACCAAGCTCGCGTCGAAGCCGCCGGCACCGCCCCATTCCGATATGTCCTCGGCCTCGACCTGGGCCCGAAAATCGTGAGTCTCTTCGTCGCGGAAGCCGTCTGTGGGTCACCCGAACAGGCGGGGACCGCAACCGAGTTCCCGGATCGGGAGGGGCGTTTTTCTCCGCTGTTCCGTCTGTCCCGTCCTTGTCGGCGGACGGTGTTGGAACTGTCGCGTCAAGT
>NZ_JBIVQP010000014.1:0-18168 GCF_044755245.1 Streptomyces sp. NPDC092369 | reverse complement strand
TTGGTGGCGCTGCGGCCGGATCATGCGGCGTATGTGATCTACACGTCCGGCTCCACGGGCACGCCCAAGGGCGTCATCGTCCCCCACGCCGGACTGAGCAACCTCGTCGCGGACCGCGTCCGCCGCTACCGGATCGGGACGGACAGCGGGGTGTTCCAGCTCGTCTCACCGAGCTTCGACGTCTCCATGGCCGACATCTGGCCCACCCTGTGCGCCGGGGGACGGCTCGTACTCGCCCCGGAACGGCTGCACGACACCTCCGGCGACGAACTGACCGACCTGATGCGCCGCCACCGCGTCACCCACGTCGCCGCGACCCCCACCGTGCTCGCGCAGTTGCAGACGGACCGACTGCCCGAACTGCGCTCCGTCGTCATCGGCGGCGAGCCCGGCTCCGAGGACCTGCGGCGCCGTCTGTCGCGGGGGCGTGAGCTGATCAACGAGTACGGCCTCACCGAGGCGACGGTCGCCTCGACCGTGAGCCGTCCATTGAGCGGAGCCGGGACACCGCCGATCGGCCGGCCCATGGACAACACCCGCGTGTACGTCCTGGACTCCTTCCTCCAGCCCGTACCGCCGGGTGTGGCAGGCGAGTTGTACATCGCGGGCGTCGGCCTCGCGCGTGGCTACCTGGAGCGTGCGGGGCTCACGGCGAACCGGTTCGTGGCCTCCCCGTTCGCACCGGGCGAGCGGATGTACCGCACGGGCGACGTGGTCCGCTGGACCGACGACGGTGAACTCCTCTTCGTGGGCCGGGCCGACGACCAGGTCAAGGTCCGCGGCCACCGCATCGAACTGGGTGAGATCGAAGCCGCTCTCACCGACAGCCCCGGCGTCGCGCAAGCCGTCGCTCTCGTCCAGGAGGAACGACCGGGCCTGCGCCGCCTCGTCGGCTACGTGGCCCGGAGCGTTCCGGGGCTGGATGGCGGTGCGGTGCGCGAGCACGTCGCGAAGACGCTGCCGGAGTACATGGTGCCGGCGGTGGTGGTCGTCCTGGACGCCCTGCCGTTGACGTCGAACGGCAAGGTGGACCGGGCCGCGCTGCCGGCTCCCGATTTCGCCGAGCGGGCTGTGGGGCGGGCGCCCGTGGGTGAGTTGGAGGAGTTGCTGTGTGTGCTGTTCGCCGAGTCCCTGGGGCTGGAGCGGGTGGGCGCGGATGACAGCTTCTTCGAGTTGGGCGGGGACTCGATCATGTCGATGCAGTTGGCGTCGCGTGCTCGCAGGGCCGGTCTGGTGGTGACGCCTCGGCAGATCTTCGAGGAGAAGACCGTCGAGCGGCTCGCGGAGACGATTGCCGCAACAGGCACGCCCAGAAGCGCACTTGTGGCCGACGTTGGTGTGGGCGAGGTGCCCTGGACCCCCGTCATGCGAGTGCTCGGCGAGCGCGTGGTGGGCTCGGCGTTCGCACAGTGGATGGTCGTCGGGGCCCCGGCGGACCTGGACACCGACCTGCTGAGCCGGGCCCTGGGTGTGCTGCTGGACGGTCACGACATGTTGCGGGCGCGGGTGGTCGCCGGCGAGTTGAAGCTGGTGGTGGGCGAGCCGGGTTCGGTGGATGCGGCGGGCTTGATCACCCGGGTTGACGCGGGTGCCGGCGAGGAGTTGGACGCGGTGGCGGGGCGTGCGGCTCGTGAGGCGGTGGGCCGTCTCGACCCGGCGGCTGGAGTGATGCTCCAGGTGGTGTGGGTGGATGCCGGTGCTGGCCGGGTGGGCCGACTGGTGTTGGTGGTGCACCATTTGGCGGTCGACGGTGTGTCGTGGCGGATTCTGCTGCCGGATCTGCAGGGTGCGTACGAGGATCTGGTGGCCGGTCGTTCGCCTGTGCTCGATCCGGTGGGTACGTCGTTCCGCCGCTGGGCCGGAGTACTGGACGAGCAGGCCGTCAGCCCCGAACGGACCGCCGAACTCGACGACTGGCTAAGGGTGTTGGGACAGGACGATCCCGCCCTGGGCCGTCACCCGTTGGATCCGGCTGTGGATGTCGCCCGGACATTGCGGCGCCGTGAGTGGGTGGTGCCCGCCGGGGAGGCGGCCACGCTCGCCGGCCGTACGCCGGCGGCGTTCCACTGCGGTGTGCATGAGGTGTTGTTGTCGACGTTGGCCGGGGCGGTGGGCTGGTGGCGGCCGGATGCGGTGAGTGTTCTGGTGGATGTCGAGGGTCATGGTCGTGAGCCGGTCGGTGGTGTGGATCTGTCGCGGACGGTGGGCTGGTTCACGAGTGTGCAGCCGGTACGGGTGGACGTTGCCGGCGTCGATCTGGCGGGCGCGGCTGAAGGAGGCGCCGCGGTCGGCGACTTGGTGAAGGTGGTCAAGGAGCAGGTCCGTGCCGTGCCCGGTGACGGGATGGGCTACGAACTGCTGCGTCACCTCAACCCGGAGACGGGCGCCGTCCTTGGCGCCGCGCCAAGGGCGCAGATCGGGTTCAACTACCTGGGCCGGTTCGCGGCGGCCTCGGCGGACGCGGGTCCGGCTCGACCGTGGCAGATGGCGGGGGAGAGCGCGGTGGGTGGCTCCGCCGACCCCGACATGCCGGCGGCCTACACGCTGGGTGCCGGTGCCGTCATCCGCGACACCGCATCCGGCCCGGAGCTGACCCTCAGCCTGAGCTGGCCGGAACGGCTGCTCACCGAGGCCGAAGTGGAGGCGCTGGGCCGTGCCTGGGTGGACATGCTCTCCGGCCTCGCCGCTCAGACGGACGTTCCTGCCGCCGGCGGGCACACCCCCTCCGACTTCGGCCTTCTGAACCTCGCGCAGGACGAGGTCGACGAGTTCGAAGCGATCGCCGCACACCTCGAAGGAGGGCTGTCCCAGTGACATCAACCCGTGGCACCCAAGGATCGGCGCTCGCCGAGGTGTGGCCCCTCTCTCCGTTGCAGGAGGGCCTGCTGTTCCACGCCGGCTACGACGACCGAGGGCCGGACATCTACGGTGTCCAGTTCGTGTTGGCCATCGACGGCCCTCTCGACACGGCGCGGTTCCGGGCGTCCTGGGAGGCGTTGGTCAGGCGTCACGCGACGCTCCGGGCCGGCTTCCACCGCCGGGCCTCCGGGGAGCCGGTGCAGCTCATCATGCGCGAGGCCGCCCTGCCCTGGCACGAGACAGACCTCTCCGCACTGTCCGAGGCCGAGGCCGCGGCAAGCCTTGAGGAACTCGCCGCATCGGAACGGGTCCGGCGACTGGACCTGGCCGTGCCCCCGCTGCTGCGCCTGGTCCTGGTCAAGCTGGCCGACGAACGTCACCGCCTGGTCATGACGACCCATCACATCCTCATGGACGGCTGGTCGATGCCCGTCCTGATGAGCGAACTGTCCGCGATCTACGCCGCCGACGGTGGCACCACCGGACTCGGACGAGCGCATTCGTACGCCGAGTACCTGGCGTGGCTCGACCACCAGGACAAGGAAGCCGCAGGAGTGGCCTGGCGCACGGAACTGGCCGGCACCGAGGAGCCGACCCTCATCGCACCCTCCGATGCCACCCGGACCGCCGTACTGCCGGGCGAGGTGACGGTCGACCTCGGCCGTCAAGCCAGCTCCGCTGTGCGCGAATTGGCCCGCGCGCATGGTCTGACGGTGAACACGGTGGTGCAGGGTGCGTGGGCGTTGGTGTTGGCTCGGTTGGCCGGGCAGGAGGACGTTGTCTTCGGGGCGACGGTGGCCGGCCGGCCTCCGGAGTTGCCGGGTGTGGAGTCGATGATCGGTTTGTTCATCAACACGCTTCCGGTGCGGGTGAGTTTGGACGGCGCACGGTCTGTCCTGGAGACGCTGACCGACCTCCAGGACCGGCAGACGCAGCTCATGTCCCACCAGCACCTGGGTCTCGCCGAGATCCAGAGACTCGCGGGCGTCGGAAGCGTCTTCGACACCCTTGTGGTCTTTGAGAGCTATCCCCATGTGTCAGTCGACGCGCCAGGTCCGGAGTCCCTTTCCATCACCATCCTTGAAGGGCACCAGTCGACCAACTACCCGCTCACTCTCGGCGTTCTGCCCGGCGACTCCCTCCAGTTCCACGTCACCTATCGCCCGGATCTGTTCTCCCGGTCGGAGGCGGGGGCTGTGGGGCGGCGGTTGGTGCGGGTGTTGGAGCAGGTGGTGGCTGATCCTTCGGTGCGGGTGGCCGCTGTCGAGGTGACGGAGGTGAGCGAACGGGCGTCTGTGGTGGAGGAGTTCAACGACACCTGGCGACCCGAGGTCGGCGATTCACTGCTGGACCTGTTCGGCTCTCACGCGCGGGCGATACCTGAGGCGGTGGCGGTTCGTTCCGGCAACGAGGGTTTGTCGTATGGGGAGTTGGATGCGCGGTCGGATCGGCTTGCGCGGTTTTTGGTGGGTGCGGGGGTAGGTCGTGAACGCGTGGTGGGTCTGTGCCTGCCACGCGGGGTCGACATGGTGGTGGGGGAGTTGGCGGTGTGGAAGGCCGGCGGTGCCTTCGTGCCGTTGGATCCTGACTACCCCTCGGACCGGCTGCGGTACATGGTCGAGGACAGTGGTGCGGGTGTGGTGCTGGCCACGGCGGAGACCCTGGCCCGGGTGCCGACCGGCCCGGCCCGTGTGGTTCTCCTCGAAGAGGTGCCGGCCGATACCGGCGACGAGGACCTTCCCGGTGTCGCGGAGCTGGAGCAGCTGGCGTATGTGATCTACACGTCGGGTTCGACGGGGCGTCCCAAGGGTGTGGCGGTCGCTCATCGGGGTGTGGTGAATCTGGTGCAGGCGATGGCGCCCGTTCTGGGTGCGGGTCGTGGTGTGGTGACGTTGCAGTTCGCGTCGTTCAGTTTTGATGCAGCGATCCTGGACGTGGCGGTCGTGCTGGGGTCGGGCGGGACATTGGCGGTTGCCACTGGTGAGGAGCGTGCGGAGCGTGGTGCGTTGGCCGGGATGATTGCCGCGCACGGCGTGAGCACGGCCAGTGTGGTGCCCTCTCTTCTGGGAGTGCTGGATCCGGAGCAGGTGTCCGGTATGAACACCTGGGTGGTGGGCGCGGAACGGCTCAGTGCCGACCTGGCGGCGAAGTGGGCGCCTACGGCGAAGATCTTCAACACCTACGGCCCCACTGAGGCTACGGTCATGGTGACGGCCGGCCCTGTCGTCGACGACATCAAACCGACCAGCGAGGCGCCGGCTATTGGCCGTCCGTTGTCCAACTCGCGTGTGTACGTGTTGGATTCGTTTCTGCGTCCGGTGCCTCCGGGGGTCACGGGGGAGGTGTATGTCACGGGTGCGGGTCTGGCCCGTGGCTATGTCGCCCGCGCGGATCTGACGTCGGAGCGGTTTGTGGCCTGCCCGTTCGCGGACGGTGGGCGTATGTACCGCTCGGGTGACTTGGCCCGCTGGGACGCCGACGGGGACCTGTTCTTTGTCGGTCGGGCGGATGCGCAGGTGAAGGTACGTGGCTTCCGTATCGAACTCGGCGAGATCGAGGCCGTGTTGACGGCGCATCCATCCGTCGCCCAAGCCGCGGTCGTGGCGCGTGAGGACGGCCCCGCCGACAAACAACTCGTCGCGTATGTGGTCGCGGTCAGCGAGGCGGTGCTGTCCGGTGGTGATCTGCGGGCGTTCGCCGGTGAGCGGTTGCCCGAGTACATGGTTCCGGCGACCTTCGTGTCGTTGGACGCGCTGCCTCTGACGCCCAACGGCAAGGTCGACCGGGCCGCGCTGCCCGCTCCCGATCGCGGTGAGGGAAGTTCCGCCGGTCGCGCGCCGCAGGGCGTGGTCGAGGAACTTCTCTGCGCGCTGTTCGCCGAGATCCTGGGGCTGGAGCGGGTGGGCGCGGACGACGGCTTCTTCGAGTTGGGCGGGGACTCGATCATGTCGATGCAGTTGGCATCGCGTGCCCGCAGAGCCGGTCTGGTGGTCACGCCCCGGCAGATCTTCGAAGAGAGGACGGTCGAGCGGCTGGCGCTGGTCGCGGAGGCGACAGGCACAAGTGGGCCTGCGCGTACCGGTGATGTGGGCGTGGGCGAAGTGCCCTGGACGCCCGCCATGCGAGCGGGGGGTGAACGATCCGCTCGCCCGGGGTTCGCGCAGTGGGTGATAGCCGGTGCTCCGGCGGACCTGGACCTCGACGTGCTGGGCCGGGCGGTGGGCGTACTGCTGAACACGCACGACATGTTGCGTGCACGGGTGGCCGCAGGCGGCGAGCCGAAACTGATCGTGGACGAGGCCGATTCCGTCGATCGAGCGGGCCTGATCACTCGGGTCGCAGCAAGCGTCGACGCGGTGGACGCGGTGGCGGGGCGTGCGGCTCGT
Source organism: Streptomyces sp. NPDC092369 (assembly GCF_044755245.1). Taxonomy (NCBI): domain Bacteria; kingdom Bacillati; phylum Actinomycetota; class Actinomycetes; order Kitasatosporales; family Streptomycetaceae; genus Streptomyces; species Streptomyces sp. NPDC092369. The sequence continues at coordinate 11,923 of NZ_JBIVQP010000014.1, read as the reverse complement.
GAGGCGGTGGGCCGTCTTGATCCGGCGGCCGGGGCCATGGTCCAGGTCGTGTGGGTGGACGCGGGCCCGGGCCAGGTGGGCCGACTGGCGCTGGTGGTCCATCACTTGGTGGTGGACGGGGTGTCCTGGCGGATTCTGCTGCCGGATCTGCAGACTGCGTACGAGGATCTGGCCGCCGGTCGGATGCCCGTGCTCGATCCGGTGGGAACTTCCTTCCGCCGCTGGGCGGGGGTTCTGGCCGAGCAGGCCGTCAGTCCCGAGCGGACCGCCGAACTCGACGGCTGGCTCGCGCTGTTGGCACAGGACGACCTCACCCTGGGCCGTCGGCCGCTGGACGCCTCGACGGACGTCACCCGCACGTTGCAGCACCGCGACTGGGTGGTGCCCGCCGAACAAGCGGCCACCTTGGCCGGCCGGACCCCGGCGGTCTTCCACTGCGGTGTGCACGAGGTGTTGCTGTCGACGCTCGCCGGGGCGGTGGGTCGCTGGCGACCCGGCGCGTCCAGCGTGTTGGTCGATGTGGAGGGCCATGGCCGCGAGCCGGTCGGAGACGTCGATCTGTCACGGACGGTCGGTTGGTTCACCAGCGTGCAGCCGGTACGGCTGGACGTGAGTGACATCGATCTGGTGGACGCGGTCAAGGGCGGGGCCGCGGCCGGTGACTTGGTGAAGACGGTCAAGGAACAGTCCAACCAGGTCCCTGGTGACGGGATGGGCTACGAACTCCTGCGTCACCTCAACCCGGACACCCGTACCGCCCTCGAAGCCGCCTCCCGCGCCCAGATCGGATTCAACTACCTGGGCCGGTTCGCGGCGGCCTCGGCGGACGCGGGTCCGGCTCGACCGTGGCAGATGGCGGGGGAGAGCGCGGTCGGCGGTTCCGCCGATCCCGACATGCCCGTGGCGCACGTACTCGAAGCGGGCGCCGTCATCCGTGACACGGCCGTGGGTCCGGAGTTGACGCTCACCCTGAGCTGGCCGCGAGGCGTCCTGGCCGACGCCGATGCTCAGGCGCTCGGCGCGGCCTGGGCGGATCTGCTCGCCGGACTCGCCGCACACACCGACGCACCCGCCGCCGGCGGACACACCCCCTCGGACTTCGGGCTCCTGAACCTCGCCCAGGACGAAGTGGACGAACTCGAGGCCGAGTTCGCAGACGACAACGACTTCTAGACATCTCGACGCAAGCCGCTGAGGAGACAAGCGATGACCCGATCCCGTGTCGAAGATGTCTGGCCGCTCTCGCCTTTGCAGGAGGGGATGCTCTTCCACGCCGCGTTCGACGACGAGGGCCCCGACGTCTACCAGGGACAACGCAACTTCGACCTGATCGGACCGCTCGACGCGGAGCGACTGCGCCGGGCGTGGGAGGCGCTGCTCGCCCGGCACGCGGCGCTCCGCGCGGGTTTCCGGCGGCGCAAGTCGGGTGAGGCCGTCCAGGTCATCGCGCACAAGGTCGTACTGCCGTGGCAGGAGGCCGATGTCTCCGGGTTGCCGACGGCCGAGGCAGCCGCCGAGGTCGAGCGCCTCGTGGCCCAGGAACATGCGCGGCGTTTCAATCTCGCCACGGCCCCGCTCCTTCGCGTGCTGCTGGTCAAGCTCGGCGCGGAGCGGCATCGGATGGTTCTGACGAGCCATCACGTGGTGATGGACGGCTGGTCGATACCCGTACTCATCAATGAACTGACGACGATCTACGGGGCCACCGCCACGGCCACGACTGCGGACACCGCCACCGACGCGCGCACGGGCACCGAGACAGACATGTTCGCCGGGCTCCCTCCGGTGGCCCCCTACCGCGACTATCTGGCCTGGCTGGCGGCACAGGACAAGGAAGCCGCGCGCGACGCGTGGCGGGCGGAACTGGCCGGCACCGACGAGCCGACCCTGGTTGCGCCGGCCGATCCGGGCAGGACGCCGGTGACCCCCGAGAGCCTGATCACCGAGATCCCCGCGGAGGTGGCGCAGGGCATCGTGCGCCTGGCCCGTGCGCACGGGCTGACCGTCAACACGGTGGTGCAGGGTGCGTGGGCGTTGGTCCTGGCGAGGCTCGCCGGGCGTGAGGACGTGGTGTTCGGGGCGACGGTGGCCGGTCGGCCTCCGGAGCTGCCGGGTGTGGAGTCGATGATCGGTCTGTTCATCAATACCCTTCCGGTGCGAGTGCGGTTGGACGGCACTCGATCCGTCCTCGACCTGCTGACGGATCTCCAGGCGCGTCAGTCCGCGTTGATGTCTCACCAGCACGTGGGGCTCACCGAGATCCAGCACCTGGCCGGCCCGGGCGCGGTCTTCGACACCCTCGTGGTCTACGAGAACTACCCACTGCCCTCCGCACAGCCGGCCACCCCGGACCGCTTCGCGATCCGTCTCGCCGGCGGCCAGGAGGCGGCGCACTACCCCCTCACGCTGGTCGTGGCGCCCGGCGACACGATGCGTGTCAAACTCGACCACCGGCCGGACCTCTTCGACGGCGACGCCGCGCGGTCGGTCTTCGACCGGCTCGTGCGGGTGCTGGAGCAGATGGTGGCCGATCCCTCGCATCCGGTTGGCCGGCTCGCCGTGGTGACCGGGTCCGAGTACCGCCAGGTAGTCGACGACTGGAACGCCACGGCAGCCCCGACCGTCGGCGTCTCCGTGCCGGAGCTGTTCGCCGCCCAGGTGCGTCGAGCGCCGACCGCCACGGCCGTCGTGGACGGTCGGGCGCACCTGTCGTATGAGGAGTTGGATACGGCCGCCGCGCGGCTGGCGGCCTACCTGACGGGTACGGGCGTCGGTCGCGGCGACCGTGTGGCCGTACTGATGGACCGGTCCGCCGACCTGTTGGTGACCCTCCTGGCGATCTGGAAGGCAGGGGCCGCGTACGTACCCGTCGACGCGGACTATCCCGCCGAGCGGATCGCGTTCCTGCTGACCGACTCCGCCCCGGTGGCAGTGGTCTGCACCGAACAGACCCGCCACGCGATCCCCGCACACCTCGCCACGGACGCGCTGGTGCTGGACGCCCCTGCGGTGACGGCGGCCGTGCTGGCGACCTCGCCGCACGGGGACGACCCGCACGTGCAGGGCCCGCCCCTGTCGACGGCGGACGACCTGGCCTACGTGATGTACACCTCCGGCTCGACCGGTGTGCCCAAGGGCGTCGCCGTGCCTCACGGCAGCGTCGCCGCGCTCGTCGGGGAGCGCGGCTGGTCGGTCGGTCCGGGCGACGCCGTGCTGATGCACGCCCCGCATGCCTTCGATGTCTCGCTGTTCGAGGTATGGGTACCGCTCGCCGCGGGCGGCCGCGTGGTCGTCGCCGGGCCCGGTGCGGTCGACGCGCAGCGACTGCGCCAGGCCGTGGCCGAGGGCGTGACGGCCGCGCACGTCACCGCCGGACTGTTCCGGGTGCTCGCCGAGGAGTCCCCGGAGAGCCTCTCCGGCCTGCGTGAAGTACTGACCGGCGGCGACGTGGTGCCGGCCGCCTCCGTACGCCGGGTGCGGGAGGTGTGCCCGGAGATCGCGGTCAGGCATCTGTACGGTCCGACCGAGATCACCCTCTGCGCCACCTCGCATGTCCTGCACCCCGGCGACGAATCGCCGGACCCGCTCCCCATCGGCCGCCCGCTCGGCAACCGGCGGACGTACGTCCTGGACTCCTTCCTTCAGCCCGTACCGCCGGGTGTGGCAGGGGAGTTGTACATCGCGGGCGCCGGCCTCGCGCGTGGCTATCTGGGGCGCGCGGGACTCACGGCGGACCGGTTCGTGGCCTCCCCGTTCGCGTCGGGCGAGCGGATGTACCGCACCGGCGACCTCGTCCGCTGGACCAACCACGGTGAACTGCTCTTCGTGGGCCGCGCCGACGAGCAGGTGAAGATCCGCGGCTTCCGGGTCGAACTCGGCGAGGTGGAGGCGGTGTTGTCCGCCCACCCGTCCGTGAGCCAGGCCGTCGTCGTCGCCCGCCAGGACCGACCCGGCGAGAAGCGGCTCGTCGGCTATGTGGTCCCTGAAGGCCTCGACGCCGATCCCGCACTGGTACGTCAGCACGTAGCCGAAGCCCTGCCGGAGTACATGGTGCCTGCGGTGGTGGTCGTCCTGGACGCCCTGCCGTTGACGTCGAACGGCAAGGTGGACCGGGCCGCGCTGCCCGCGCCGGACTTCGCCGGCCAGGTGTCCGGGCGGACGCCGGTGGGCGCCGTAGAGGAGCTGCTGTGCGGGCTGTTCGGGGAGGTTCTCGGGCTGGAGCGGGTGGGCGCGGACGATGGGTTCTTCGCGTTGGGCGGGGACTCGATCATGTCGATGCAGTTGGCGTCGCGTGCTCGCAGGGCCGGTCTGGTGGTCACGCCCCGGCAGATCTTCGAGGAGAAGACGGTCGAGCGGCTGGCGCTGGTCGCGGAGGCGACAGGCGCGAGCGGCTCTGCGCGTACCGGTGATGTGGGCGTGGGCGAAGTGCCCTGGACGCCTGTCATGCGGGCGATGGGCGAGCGGGCCGCACGTCCGGGATTCGCACAGTGGGTGGTGGCCGGAGCGCCGATGGATCTTGACCTGGCGGTGCTGGGCCGGGCTGTGGGTGCGCTGCTGGACGGTCACGACATGTTGCGGGCGCGGGTGGCCGCAGGCGGCGAGTTGAAGCTGGTGGTGGGTGCGCCGGGTTCGGTGGATGGGGCCGGCTTGGTCACTCGGGTCGAGGCGGGCGTTGAGGAGTTGGACGCGGTGGCGGGGCGTGCGGCTCGTGAGGCGGTGGGCCGTCTTGATCCGGGGGCCGGGGTCATGGTCCAGGTGGTGTGGGTGGATGCGGGTCCGGGCCGGGTGGGCCGACTGGCGCTGGTGGTGCATCACTTGGTGGTGGACGGGGTGTCGTGGCGGATTCTGCTGCCGGATCTGCAGGGTGCGTACGAGGATCTGGCCGCCGGTCGGATGCCCGTGCTCGATCCGGTGGGTACGTCGTTCCGTCGCTGGGCGGGGGTTCTGGCTGAGCAGGCTGTCAGCCCGGAGCGGACTGTCGAACTCGACGCCTGGCTGGCCTTGTTGGGCGAGGAGGGCCCGACGCTGGGCCGTCGCCTCTTGGACCCGGTTGTGGATGTGGCCCGGACGTTGCGGCGCCGTGAGTGGGTGGTGCCTGCCGGGCAGGCGGCCACGCTCGCTGGTCGGACGCCGGCGGCGTTTCACTGCGGTGTTCATGAGGTGTTGTTGTCGACGCTGGCCGGCGCGGTGGCCAGTCGTCGGCCGGACATGAGCAGCGTGCTCGTGGACATCGAGGGCCATGGTCGTGAGCCGTTGGAGGGCGCCGAACTGTCGCGCACCGTGGGTTGGTTCACCAGCGTGCAGCCGGTCCGACTCGACGTGACCGGCATCGACCTGGCCGACGCCGTCGACGGTGGTGTCGCGGCCGGGCAGATCCTCAAGGCGGTCAAGGAGCAGACCCATGCCGTACCTGGTGACGGGATGGGCTACGACCTGCTGCGTCACCTCAACCCGGAGACGGCGCAGGTGCTTTCGGCGGCTCCGGCTGCGCAGATCGGGTTCAACTACCTGGGCCGGTTCTCCGCCTCGGCGGACACGGGTCCGGCCAGGCCCTGGCAGATGGCGGGTGAGAGCGCGGTCGGCGGTTCCGCGGACCAGGACATACCCCTGGCGCACGCTCTGGAAGCCGGCGCCGTCATCCGCGACACCGCATCCGGACCGGAGTTGACGGTCAGTCTGAGCTGGCCCGAGGGCGTCCTCGACGAGGCGGACGCCGAGGCGCTCGGCGAGGCATGGACGACCATGCTGTCCGGTCTCGCCGCGCACACCGCCACCCCCACCGCCGGCGGACACACTCCATCCGACTTCCCGCTGGTGGAGTTGGCCCCCTCGACGCTGGACGAGCTGGAGCCGGCGGTCCCGGACCTCGTCGACATCTGGCCGCTCTCCCCGTTGCAGGAGGGGATGCTCTTCCACGCCGCCTACGACGACGAAGGGCCGGACGTCTACCAGAGCCGGCGGACGCTGGCCCTCGACGGTCCGCTGGACACACGTCGGTTGCGGGCCTCGTGGGAGGCGCTGGTGGCACGGCACGCCGTCCTCCGGGCGAGCTTCCACGAGTGCGCGACCGGAGACTCGGTCCAGGTGGTGGCCGGGAGCGCGGTACTGCCCTGGCGCGAGGTCGACCTCTCCGGCCTGCCGGCGAACGAAGCGGAGGCCGAGGCCGACCGCCTGGCGGACGCGGAGTCGGCTCAGCGCTTCGACCTGACCCGGGCACCCCTGCTCCGGCTGCTGCTCATCCGCCTCGCCGAAAACCGGCACCGACTGGTCGTCACCAGCCATCACATCGTCCTGGACGGCTGGTCGACCCCGATCGTCCTCAACGAGGTGGCGGCCGTCTACGCCGCTCAAGGCGATGCCTCCGGACTCCAGCGGACGCAGTCGTACGGCGAGTACCTGGCATGGCTGGCGCGTCAGGACAGGACGGCGGCCCGGGAGGCCTGGCGCGCGGAACTGGCCGGGGTCGAGGAGTCGACGCTCGTGGCGCCTGCCGTCCCGGGCAAGGTGTCCGTCACTCCCAAACAGACCTCGGTCGACCTCTCACGGGAGGCAACTCGCGGCCTCGCGGCGCTGGCCCGCGCGCATGGTCTGACGGTGAACACGGTCGTGCAGGGTGCGTGGGCGTTGGTGCTCGCTCGGTTGGCCGGGCGGGAGGACGTTGTCTTCGGGGCGACGGTGGCCGGCCGGCCTCCGGAGTTGCCGGGTGTGGAGTCGATGATCGGCTTGTTCATCAACACGCTTCCGGTGCGGGTGAGTTTGGACGGCGCACGGTCTGTCCTGGAGACGCTGACCGACCTCCAGGACCGGCAGACCAAGTTGATGGCTCATCAGCACATGGGTCTGGCCGAGATCCAGGGCGTTGCCGGTCCCGGTGCTTCCTTCGACACCATGCTCATGTTCGAGAACTACCCCCGGAACTCGGTCGCCCTCTCCTCCACCGACCGGGACGACGACGCCGTTTCCATCCGCCAGTTGGACACGCTGGCAGGCACGCACTACCCCCTGGCCGTGGGCATCGCCCCGACGGAACGCCTTCAGATCCGCCTCACCTATCGCCCGGATCTGTTCTCCCGGTCGGAGGCGGGGGCTGTGGGGCGGCGGTTGGTGCGGGTGTTGGAGCAGGTGGTGGCTGATCCTTCGGTGCGGGTGGCCGCCGTCGAGGTGACGGAGGTGAGCGAACGCGTGTCTGTGGTGGAGGAGTTCAACGACACCTGGCGACCCGAGGTCGGCGATTCACTGCTGGACCTGTTCGGCTCTCACGCGCGGGCGATACCTGAGGCGGTGGCGGTTCGTTCCGGCAACGAGGGTTTGTCGTATGGGGAGTTGGATGCGCGGTCGGATCGGCTTGCGCGGTTCTTGGTGGGTGCTGGGGTAGGCCGTGAACGCGTGGTGGGTCTGTGTCTGCCGCGTGGGGTCGACATGGTGGTGGGGGAGTTGGCGGTGTGGAAGGCCGGCGGTGCCTTCGTGCCGTTGGATCCTGACTACCCCTCGGACCGGTTGCGGTTCATGGTCGAGGACAGTGGTGCGGGTGTGGTGCTGGCGACGGCGGAGACCCTGGCCCGGGTGCCGACCGGACCGGCCCGTGTGGTTCTCCTCGAAGAGGTGCCGGCCGATACCGGCGACGAGGATCTTCCCGGTGTCGCGGAGCTGGAGCAGCTGGCGTATGTGATCTACACGTCGGGTTCGACGGGGCGTCCCAAGGGCGTGGCGGTCGCTCATCGGGGTGTGGTGAATCTGGTGCAGGCGATGGCGCCTGTTCTGGGTGCGGGTCGTGGTGTGGTGACGTTGCAGTTCGCGTCGTTCAGTTTTGATGCGGCGATCCTGGACGTGGCGGTCGTGCTGGGGTCGGGCGGGACGCTGGCGGTTGCCACTGGTGAGGAGCGTGCGGAGCCTGGTGCGTTGGCCGGGATGATCGCCGCGCACGGTGTGAGCACGGCCAGTGTGGTGCCGTCCCTTCTGGGAGTGCTGGATCCGGAGCAGGTGTCCGGCATGAACACCTGGGTGCTGGGCGCGGAACGCCTCACCTCGGATCTGGCGGCACGTTGGGCGCCCACGGCGAAGGTGTGGAACACCTACGGGCCCACCGAGGCCACCGTCATGGTCACGGCTGGTCGGGTGGATGCCCGGATCGCAGCAGCGGATGAGGCGCCGGCTATTGGCCGTCCGTTGTCCAACTCGCGTGTGTACGTGCTGGATTCGTTTCTGCGTCCGGTGCCTCCGGGGGTCACGGGGGAGGTGTATGTCACGGGTGCGGGTCTGGCCCGTGGCTATGTCGCCCGCGCGGATCTGACGTCGGAGCGGTTTGTGGCCTGCCCGTTCGCGGACGGTGGGCGTATGTACCGCTCGGGTGACTTGGCCCGCTGGGACGCCGACGGTGAGTTGTTCTTTGTCGGTCGGGCGGATGCGCAGGTGAAGGTGCGGGGTTTCCGTATCGAACTCGGTGAGATCGAGGCCGTGTTGACCGCGCACCCATCCGTCGCCCAAGCCGTGGTCGTCGCACGTGAGGACGGCCCCGGCGACAAACAACTCGTCGCGTACGTCGTCTCGCGTGCCGAGGGGCTCGAGGTACCGGAGCTTCGGGAGTACGTCGGTGAAGCCCTGCCCGAGTACATGGTCCCGGCGGCCTTCGTGTCGTTGGACGCGCTGCCCCTCACCGTCAACGGCAAGGTCGACCGGGCCGCGCTGCCTGCCCCCGACCTCAGCCCGGGGGCCTCGGGCCGGGCACCCGTGGGAGAGACGGAAGAGAAGCTGAGTGTGCTGTTCGCCGAGATCCTCGGGTTGGAGCGTGTAGGGGCGGACGACGGGTTCTTCGAGCTGGGCGGCGACTCGATCATGTCGATGCAGTTGGCGTCGCGTGCTCGCAGGGCCGGTCTGGTGATCACGCCCCGGCAGATCTTCGAGGAGAAGACGGTCGAACGACTCGCGCGAGTGGTCGAGGCCGCCGAAGCCGCCGAGATCGCCGACGAGGACGACGTGGCTGTAGGGGATGTTCCCTGGACGCCCGCCATGCGTGCGATGGGGGAGCGGGCCGCTCTCCCGAGGAACGCGCAGTGGGTCGTGACGGGCGCCCCGGCAGACCTGGATCTCCAGGTCTTGGCCCGAGCCGTAGACGTGCTCCTGGACGGTCACGACATGTTGCGGGCGCGGGTGGCCGCAGGCGGTGAGTCGAAGTTGATCGTGGACGAGCCGGGTTCGGTGGATCCGTCGGCCCTGATCACTCGGGTCGAGGCGGGCGTCGAGGAGTTGGACGCGGTGGCGGGGCGTGCGGCCCGTGAGGCGGTCAGCCGTCTTGATCCGGCGGCCGGGGTCATGGTCCAGGTGGTGTGGGTGGATGCGGGTCCGGGCCGGGTGGGCCGACTGGCGCTGGTGGTGCATCACTTGGTGGTGGACGGGGTGTCGTGGCGGATTCTGCTGCCGGATCTGCAGACTGCGTATGAGGATCTGGCCGCTGGTCGGACGCCTGCACTCGATCCGGTGGGTACCTCGTTCCGCCACTGGGCGGGGGTTTTGGCTGAGCAGGCTGTCAGCCCCGAACGGACCGCGGAACTCGACGCTTGGCTGGCCTTGTTGGGCGAGGAGGGCCCGACGCTGGGCCGTCGCCTCTTGAACCCGGTTGTGGATGTGGCCCGGACGTTGCGGCGCCGTGAGTGGGTGGTGCCTGCCGGGCAGGCGGCCACGCTCGCTGGTCGGACGCCGGCGGCGTTTCACTGCGGTGTGCATGAGGTGTTGTTGTCGACGCTGGCCGGAGCGGTGGCCAGTCGTCGGCCGGACATGAGCAGCGTGCTCGTGGACATCGAGGGCCACGGTCGTGAGCCGTTGGAAGGTACCGAACTGTCGCGCACCGTTGGTTGGTTCACCAGCGTGCAGCCAGTCCGACTCGACGTGACCGGCATCGACCTGGCCGACGCCGTCGACGGTGGTGTCGCGGCCGGGCAGATCCTCAAGGCAGTCAAGGAGCAGACCCATGCCGTACCTGGTGACGGGATGGGCTACGACCTGCTGCGTCACCTCAACCCGGAGACGGCGCAGGTGCTTTCGGCGGCTCCGGCTGCGCAGATCGGGTTCAACTATCTGGGCCGGTTCGCGGCGGCCTCGGCGGACGCGAGTCCGGCCAGGCCCTGGCAGATGGCCGGGGACAGTGCGGTCGGCGGCTCGGCCGATCCCGGCATGCCCGTGGCGCACGTACTGGAAGCGGGTGCCGTCATCCGTGACACGGCTGAGGGTCCGGAGCTGACGCTCACCCTGAGCTGGCCCGAGGGAGCACTGGACACAGCCGACGCCGAAGCCCTCGGTACGGCCTGGGCGGACCAGCTCGCCGGACTATCCGCACACACCACTACTGGCGGTGCGGGTGGTCATACGCCGTCGGACTTCCCGTTGGTGGAGGTGTCGCAGGCGGGTGTGGTGGAGCTTGAGGGTGTGGTGGGGGATTTGGTGGATGTGTGGCCGTTGTCGCCGTTGCAGGAGGGGCTGCTGTTCCATGCGGCTTTTGATCAGGACGGTCCTGATGTGTATGAGGGGCAGCGGTCTTTGATTGTTGAGGGGCCTTTGGATGTGGTGCGGTTGCGGTCGGCGTGGGGGGTGGTGGTTGATCGGCATCCGGTGTTGAGGGCGAGTTTCCATTCGGGTGTGGCGGTGTCGGGCGGTGCGGTCCAGGCGGTGTCGGGGCGGGTCACGGTGCCCTGGACCGAAGCCGACGTGTCCATGCTGGCCGAAACCGAAGCGGCGGCCGAGGTCGAGCGGTTGTCCGCGCGGGAGCGTGCTGACCGCTTCGACCTGGCCCAGGCGCCGCTGGTGCGCGTGCTGGTCGTGCGGCTGGCGGCGGAGCGGTACCGGATGACGGTGACGAGTCATCACATTGTGCTGGATGGTTGGTCGTTGCCGGTGTTGGTGGGTGAGGTGTCGGCGGCGTATGCGGCGGGTGGTAGTGGGCGTGGGCTGCCGGTGGTCGGGTCGTATCGGGAGTATCTGGCGTGGTTGGCGGTGCAGGACAAGGAGGCTGCGCGGGCGGCGTGGCAGCGGGAGTTGGCGGGTGTGGAGGGGCCGACGTTGGTGGTGTCGGCGGAGTCGGTGCGGTCGGTGGTGGTGCCGGAGCGGGTGCGGTTCTCGCTGGAGGAGGAGTTGTCGCGGGGGCTGGTGGAGGTGGCTCGGGCGCATGGTCTGACGGTGAACACGGTGGTGCAGGGTGCGTGGGCGTTGGTGTTGGCGCGGTTGGCTGGGCGGGAGGATGTTGTTTTCGGGGCGACGGTGGCTGGCCGGCCTCCGGAGTTGCCGGGTGTGGAGTCGATGATCGGTTTGTTCATCAACACGCTTCCGGTGCGGGTGAGTTTGGACGGTGCTCAGTCCTTGCTCGGTCTGTTGGCGGATCTCCAGGCGCGTCAGTCGGCGTTGATATCGCACCAGCATGTGGGGCTGCAGGAGATCAATCAGTGGGTGGGTGAGGGGGCGTCCTTCGACACGTTGGTGGTGTACGAGAACTACCCGCGCGCCGCCAGCGAACCCCAGTCCGGCCCCGACGCCATCACCATCCGCCCGGCCGACGTACCGGAGGACACCGGGCACTATCCCCTCACGTTGATCGTCGCGCCCGGCGACCCCATGCAAGGTGACTTGATCTATCGGCCGGATGTGTTGAGTCGGGTGCGGGCGGGTGAGGTGTTGGCGTCGTTCGTGGGGGTGTTGGAACAGTTCGTCGCGGACTCGTCCCGGTTGGTGGGACGGGTGGGTGTGGTGGGTGCGGCTGGTCATGAGCTGGTGATCGACGTATGGAACCGGACGGCGGTGCCGTGGGTGCCTGGGGTGTTGCCGGAGTTGTTCGCTGCTCGGGTGGTGGTGTCGCGTGAGGCGGTGGCTGTGGTGGGTGGTGATGAGTGGTTGTCGTATGGGGAGTTGGAGAGTTGTGCGGCTCGGTTGGGTCGGTTGT
>NZ_JBIVQP010000013.1:0-45280 GCF_044755245.1 Streptomyces sp. NPDC092369 | reverse complement strand
GCCCGGTTACATTCCGAACCCGGAAGCTAAGCCTTACAGCGCCGATGGTACTGCAGGGGGGACCCTGTGGGAGAGTAGGACACCGCCGAACAATTATTCAAAGGGTTGGACCCGGAACTTTGGTTCCGGGTCCAACCCTTTTTTGTTGTGCGTTACTTGAAGTTCACGTTGCGCAACAACCATCCGATCCATGGGTACTGCTGCAATGCTCAGGGCCGCCGGCGTCGGACTCGGTGACGAGGTCGTGGTGCCGGCCTTCGGGAACGTCGAGGTCGCCGAGGCCGTTGCGATGGCCGGAGCGCTGCCGGTGTTCGCCGACATACATCCGGTGACGTACTGCCTCGACGCGTCCGCTGTGGAGGCGGCCGTCACCTCGCGTACGGCGGCGATCGTCGTCGTACACCGCTTCGGCAGGCCGGCCGACATCGCGCGGTTGCACGCTGTCGGGCAGCGGCACGGGTTGTTGGTGCTGGAGCAGGGGGAGTCCGAGGTGCCGTACGACGAGATCGCTCAGCGGCGGGAGCGGGCCTCCTATCTCGATGCGAAGCTGCGGGGGGTGCGCACGCCTGATGGTGGGGACGGGCACACCTATCAGCAGTACGTCGTGCGGGTGCCGGGGAACGGGCGGCCGGATCGGGACGCCTTCGCTCGGGCCGTGCGGGGCAGGGGAGTTGAGTGCCGGGTGCCGGTGAAGACGCCTGTGCACCGGCTGCCGGAGTTCCGGCGGTGTGTGGCTTTGCCGGAGACCGAGCGGGCCGCTGACGAGACGCTCGCGCTGCCGGTGGACGCTTCGTTGACGAAGCGGGAGATGCAGCGGATCGTGTCCGCGTGCAATGCGCTCGGGGGACTGTTGCAGCCCGCTTTCTGACCTAGTCGGGGGCGGACGGCGGCGGTTGGGCCCACGGGTCTGTTCGGGGTATGATCTGTTTCGTCGCCGCGAGGGAAACCTCGAAAAGGTGACAGGCCCTCTTAGCTCAGTCGGTAGAGCGTCTCCATGGTAAGGAGAAGGTCAACGGTTCGATTCCGTTAGAGGGCTCCAATTCGCAGAAGGCCCCGCCCAATTGGGCGGGGCCTTCCGCGTGTCCGGTGTCAGTCCTTCTGGAGGCCCGGGACGCGCATCGCGAGGATCGCCATGTCGTCGGAGGGAGCGTCCGACGCGAAGCGTTCCACCGCTCGCATGATGCGGGCGGCGACCGCGCCGGCCGTGAGGCCCGTACAGGTCGTGAGGACGTCGGTGAGGCCGTCGTCGCCCAACATGCGCGTGCCTTCGCGGCGTTCGGTGACGCCGTCCGTGACACAGAGGAGGACGTCGCCCGGGTCGAGGGTGACCGTCTCCTCGTAGAGCTCCAGGTCTTCCATGACACCGAGGAGCGGCTGGGGTTCGGCGGCCGGTTCGACCGTGCCGTCCTGGCGCAGGCGGAGTGGGAGGGGATGGCCGGCGCAGACCACCTTCAGTTCCGCGCTGCCGTCCTCCTGGGGTCGCAACTCGCCGTAGAGGAGCGTCAGGAAGCGGCTGCGGGCGCCCTCGTCGAGGATGGCGGAGTTGAGGCGCTCCAGGACCGCCGGGCCGCCGAAGCCCTCCCTGGCGAGGAGGCGGAGGGCGTGGCGGGCCAGGCCGGTGACCGCGGCCGCCTCCGGGCCCGTACCGCAGACGTCGCCGATGGCGAAGCCGTAGACGCCCTCGCTGATCGGGAAGAGGTCGTAGAAGTCGCCGCCGACCTCGTTGCCCTCGCCCGCCGCGCGGTAGATGACCTCGACCTCGACACCGCCGATCTCGGGCAACTCGGGCGGCAGGAGGCTGCGTTGGAGGGACTGGCTGATGGCCGTGCGCTCGGAGTAGAGACGCGCGTTGTCGAGGGCGAGGGCGGCCCGGCGGCTCAAGTCCTCGGCCAGTTCCAGGATTTCCTGGCGGAAGTGTTCGTCGGTGGGCTTGCCGAGGGTCAGCATGCCGATGACGCGGTTGCGGGCCACGAGCGGGAGGACGACCGTCTCGCCGCCGACCGCGGAGGCCGTCGCCAGGGTCGGGCCGATGCCCGAGGCGACCTGGCGGTTGGGGCCGCCCGTGAGGCCGAGGCTGCGCATGGAGCTGCGCAGGGCGGCCTGGTGGGCGACCTCTCCGGGCTTCGACCAGACGCGTGCACCCGGAGTCGGTACCGGGTCGGGCGGGGGGATCTTGGACAGCAACGACTTGATGCCGTCGATGAGTTCCTCGTCCTCGTGCAGGACGTACGAGAGGTACGGCTCGGAGGCCTGGTCCGCGATCGTGTAGACGGCGCACCAGGTGGCCAGTGTCGGGACCGTCATCTGGGCCATCAGGGCGAGGGTCTGGTCGCGGTCCAGGGTGCCGGCGAGGAGGTCGGAGGCCTCGACGAGGAAGCTCAGGGAGCCGCGGCGCAGGCGTTCCAGTTCGCCGAGGCGGGCCGATTCGACGGCCAACGCGATGCGGTCGGCGGCGAATTGGAGGCGCAGGGCCTCTTCGTTGGAGTACCTGCCGGGTGATTCGGCGGCCACGCCGAGGGAGCCGGTGAGACGGCCCTCAACCTTCAGGGGGACCGTGACGACCGAGCGCATGCCGGTGCCGTTCAGGAGCGGGACCGCGCCGGGTACGGCCGTGAGGTCGTCGTGAACGGCAGGCATGCGGGCCGAGCCGTAGCGGCCGGGGCCGGCTTCGACGGGCACGCGCGCGAAGCGCTGGCGGGCGGAGGGCAGGCCGGTGGAGGCGCGGACCTCCAACTCCGTTTCGTCGTCGGTCGCCAGGAGCAGGAAGGCGGAGTCGGCGTCGAGCATGTCGCGGGCGCGTTCCACCGTGCGCTGGAGCAGGCCGTCGAGGTCGTCCGGCGCGGGGGAGCCGATGAACACCTCGAAGGGGTCGGTGCTCTGGCCGTCGGCCGAGGTGCTCGAGTCGGAGGAGGGCATCCGCAACGGGGTCTGCAGGACGGCTCGTTCGTGGTCCCGTACCAGGAGGCAGACCGTGGAAGGCTCGCCGCCCGTGTCGCGGACGCGGAGGTGGGAGGCGTAGACGGGGGTGACGCGGCCGTTGGCGCCCCTTATGCCGTAACTGCCTTCCCAGCGCGAGAGTTGGAGTGCCTCCACGATGCCGGTGCTGGTGCCCGGGGTGTGCGGCCAGGCCGCGAGGTCGGTGAGGGGCTTGCCGGTGACCTGGTCGGAGGGGTAGCCGAAGAGTTCCTCCGCGTCCTCGCTCCAGGCGGTGATGGCGCCGCCGCGGTCGATCTGGACGACGGCGACGCGGACCCGGCCGTCGGCGAGGGGGAGGAGGTCGGCGGGCAGGGACGGGCCCGCCGCACGCGTGCCGACCGCGCGCTCGGGCAGGACCAGCTGGAACCAGACCGTCTTGTGGGTGGGCGTGTACTCGACGCCCCAGCGGTTGGCGAGGGCCGCGCACAGCTGGAGTCCGCGGCCGCCCTCGCGGTCGGGGCTGCCCATGGTGGAGGGGTGGCCCTGGAGGGGGATCTCGCGTTCGGGATAGTGGTCGGCGACTTCGATGCGTACGCCTTCGTCACTGCGTAGGCACAGGACGTCGGCGGCGGTGCCGGCGTGCACCACGGCGTTGGTCACCAGTTCGCTGGTGAGGACCACGGCGTCGTCGACGATGTCGGCGAAGCCCCAGCCCTGGAGGGTGTCGCGGACGAAGGAGCGGGCGGTCGCTACCGATCGACCGACGGGCTCGAAGCTGGCGGCCGCGCGCGCGGTGATCACAGAACTCCTCAGCCGGTTGTCGACGGGCAGGGCTGCGTGGCCGACCGGCTCGTGCCGCTGATGCGGCAGGCCGCCCGTCGGCCTACGGTCCGGGGGCTGTCCCCCGGGGATCAGTCCGGTGGTCATGTGTTGCGGCCGCCCCTCCGATGCCCGCTCGTTGTCGTGCCACCGCCCAGGCCGGACGGACCGGTGCGGCTGGACAGCCGCATGCAAGGTTACTTACCTTCGCCGTCCGGGCGGATGCCGGTCTGCAGTGTTTCCGCCCAGAGGGTGTGCGGACGCTGTGCGAAGCTGCCGAACTGTTATGGCCGGGTTCAGACGGGGTGAAACACTGGGCAGGCTTCATGTGAAGGT
This sequence comes from Streptomyces sp. NPDC092369, assembly GCF_044755245.1. NCBI lineage: Bacteria > Bacillati > Actinomycetota > Actinomycetes > Kitasatosporales > Streptomycetaceae > Streptomyces > Streptomyces sp. NPDC092369. Next base: position 41,209 of record NZ_JBIVQP010000013.1, on the reverse strand, counting down.
ACGGGCAGGCCGCGTGTCATATCTGTACGGCGGGCAGCAGCCCTTGGTGTGGCCTGATTACATCGGGCAGAGATAAGCAGCAGTAACTGGTACGCCGAACAGTAGTACGCGAGCACAGCAGTAACGGTCGACCCCTTCGGGAGGGACACAGTGGAGTCTGGCGCAGCGACGCGGGGCACGAAAACGCGCGCGAAAGGCGGACAGTCCCTGAAGAACCAGCGCAAACCACGCGCCGGGACGACCGAGGTGGACTCAGCCGCCCTCGATCGGTTGCTGATGGCACTCGTCTCCATGCGGGACGGGAATTTCCGCAAGCGGCTGACGGTGTCCGGCGACGGCGTGATGTCGGAGATCGCCGCCGTTTTCAATGAGGTCGCCGACCGTAATCTCCATTTGACGGGTGAATTGTCGCGTGTAAGGCGCATGGTGGGGCGTGAGGGAAAGCTCACCGAGCGGCTGGAGGCGGGCGCCGGTGAGGGCTCCTGGGCCGCCGCCGTGGACGCCTCGAACGCGCTCGTGGACGATCTCGTACGGCCCGTCTCCGAGGTCGGCCGGGTGCTGTCGGCAGTGGCGGAGGGCGATCTGTCGCCCCGCATGGAGCTGCGGACGCAGGCGCCGGACGGGACCGGGCATCCGCTGCGCGGCGAGTTCCTGAAGGTCGGCCGGACCGTCAACAACCTCGTCGACCAGCTCTCCACGTTCACCGACGAGGTCACGCGTGTGGCCAGTGAGGTGGGCACCGAGGGCAAGCTGGGCGGTCAGGCACGCGTGCGTGGCATGTCGGGTTCGTGGAAGGACCTCACGGACTCCGTCAACACGATGGCGTACCGGCTGACGGCTCAGGTGCGGGACATCGCCCTGGTGACGACGGCGGTCGCGAAGGGTGACCTGTCCCGGAAGGTCACCGTTCATGTCGCCGGCGAGATGCTGGAGCTCAAGAACACCGTCAACACGATGGTGGACCAGCTGTCGTCCTTCTCCTCCGAGGTGACGCGAGTCGCGCGCGAGGTGGGCACCGAGGGTGAGCTCGGCGGGCAGGCGCAGGTGCCGGGTGTGGCCGGTGTGTGGAAGGACCTCACCGATTCGGTGAACCTCATGGCCGGCAACCTGACGGCCCAGGTGCGCGGGATCGCCCAGGTGACGACCGCGGTCGCCAACGGTGACCTGTCACAGAAGGTGACCGTGTCGGCGCGCGGTGAGATCGCGCAGCTCGCGGACACCATCAACCAGATGACCGAGACGCTGCGGATCTTCGCGGACGAGGTCACGCGCGTGGCCAACGAGGTCGGTGCCGCGGGGCAGCTGGGCGGGCAGGCGAACGTGCCGGGCGCGGCCGGCACCTGGAAGGACCTGACGGACTCCGTCAACACGGTCTTCCGCAACCTCACCACGCAGGTGCGGGACATCGCCGCGGTGACGACGGCGGTGGCCAGCGGTGACCTGTCGCAGAAGGTCACGGTCGACGTGGCCGGCGAGATGCTGGAGCTGAAGAACACCGTCAACGGGATGGTGGACCAGCTGTCGTCCTTCGGTTCCGAGGTCACGCGCGTGGCGCGCGAGGTCGGTGTCGAGGGTGAACTGGGCGGGCAGGCGCAGGTGCCGGGCGCGGCCGGTACGTGGAAGGACCTGACGGACTCGGTCAACACCGCGTTCCGCAACCTCACCGGGCAGGTGCGCAACATCGCCCAGGTGACGACGGCGGTGGCCAACGGCGATCTGTCGCAGAAGGTCACCGTGGACGTCTCCGGCGAGATGCTCCAGCTGAAGAACACCGTGAACACGATGGTGGACCAGTTGTCGTCCTTCGCCGACCAGGTGACGCGGATGGCCCGGGACGTGGGCACGGAGGGCCGCCTGGGCGGTCAGGCGGTCGTGCCGGGGGTCGCGGGTACGTGGAAGGAGCTCACCGACTCCGTCAACGGCATGGCGGGCAACCTCACCGCTCAGGTGCGCAACATCGCCCAGGTGACCACCGCGGTCGCGCAGGGCGATCTGTCGCAGAAGATCACCGTGGACGCGCGCGGGGAGATCCTGGAGCTCAAGAACACCGTCAACACGATGGTCGACCAGCTCTCCGGGTTCGCCGAGCAGGTGACCCGGGTGGCCCGCGAGGTGGGCACCGAGGGCCGCCTCGGCGGGCAGGCGCAGGTGCCGGGTGTGGCCGGTGTGTGGCGGGACCTCACCGACTCCGTGAACGGCATGGCCGGGAACCTCACCGCCCAGGTGCGCAACATCGCCCAGGTCGCCACCGCGGTCGCCCGGGGTGACCTGTCGCAGAAGATCACCGTGGACGCGCGCGGAGAGATCCAGGAGCTGAAGAACACCCTGAACACGATGGTCGACCAGCTGTCGTCGTTCGCGGAGGAGGTCACCCGCGTCGCGCGCGAGGTGGGCACCGAGGGGCAGCTGGGCGGTCAGGCCGAGGTGCAGGGGGTCTCCGGCACCTGGAAGGACCTCACCCAGTCCGTGAACTTCATGGCGAACAACCTGACCATCCAGGTCCGCAACATCGCCGAGGTCACCACCGCGGTCGCCAAGGGCGACCTGTCGAAGAAGGTCACCGTCGACGCGAAGGGCGAGATCCTCGAACTCGTCACCACCGTCAACACGATGGTCGACCAGCTGTCGTCCTTCGCCGAGCAGGTGACCCGGGTGGCGCGCGAGGTGGGCACCGAGGGCATCCTGGGCGGCCAGGCGCACGTGCCCGGCATCACGGGCATCTGGAAGGACCTCAGCGGCAACGTCAACCTGATGGCCAAGAACCTGACCGTGCAGGTGCGCAACATCTCCCAGGTCGCGGCGGCCGTCGCCAACGGCGACCTGACCCGGACGGTGACGATCGAGGCGCGCGGCGAGGTCGCGCAGCTCGCCGACACCATCAACACCATGGTGAAGACGCTGAGTTCGTTCGCCGAACAGGTCACCAAGGTGGCCCGCGAGGTGGGTACGGACGGCATCCTGGGCGGGCAGGCGCGGGTGCCCGGCGTGGCCGGCACGTGGAAAGACCTCACCGAGTCGGTGAACCAGATGGCGTCCAACCTGACCGGTCAGGTGCGCAACATCGCCATGGTCACCACCGCCATCGCCAAGGGCGATCTCACCAAGAAGATCGACATCGACGCGCGGGGGGAGATCCTCGAACTCAAGACGACCATCAACACGATGGTCGACCAGCTGTCCTCCTTCGCGGAGGAGGTCACCCGAGTCGCCCGCGAGGTGGGCACCGAGGGGCAGCTGGGTGGTCAGGCGCGCGTGCGTGACGTCGACGGCACCTGGCGCGACCTCACCGAGTCGGTGAACGAGATGGCCGGGAACCTGACCCGGCAGGTGCGTGCCATCGCGCGCGTGGCGACCGCGGTGACCCGCGGCGACCTGAACCTGAAGATCGACGTGGACGCGTCCGGCGAGATCCAGGAACTCCAGGACTACATCAACAAGATGATCGCCAACCTGCGCGACACCACCATCGCCAACAAGGAGCAGGACTGGCTCAAGGGCAACCTCGCCCGTATCTCCGCGCTGATGCAGGGCCGCCGGGACATGCAGGACGTGGCCTCGCTGATCATGAGCGAGCTGACGCCGGTGGTCTCCGCCCAGCACGGCGCGTTCTTCGTCGCGATGCCCCTGGCGGACGCGGAGGGCGAGGAGGCGTACGAACTGCGCATGCTCGGGTCGTACGGCTACTCCATGGGCTCCATGCCGACGTCGTTCAGGCCGGGTGAGGCGCTGATCGGGACGGCCGCGCAGGAGAAGCGCACGATTCTCGTGGAGAACGCGCCCAGCGGCTATCTGAAGATCTCGTCGGGGCTCGGTGAGGCGCCGCCGGCGCAGGTGATCGTCCTTCCGGTGCTGTTCGAGGGTCAGGTGCTCGGCGTCATCGAGCTGGCCTCCTTCACGCCCTTCACGCAGATCCAGAAGGACTTCCTCAACCAGATCGCCGAGATGATCGCGACCAGCGTCAACACGATCTCCGTCAACACCAAGACGGAGCAGCTGCTGAAGCAGTCGCAGGAACTGACCGAGCAACTCCGGGAGCGGTCGGCCGAGTTGGAGAACCGGCAGAAGGCCCTCCAGGCGTCCAACGCCGAACTGGAGGACAAGGCCGAGCTGCTCGCCCAGCAGAACCGCGACATCGAGGTGAAGAACACCGAGATCGAGGAGGCGCGGCAGGTCCTGGAGGAGCGCGCCGAGCAGCTCGCGGTCTCCATGCGCTACAAGAGCGAGTTCCTGGCCAACATGTCGCACGAGCTGCGTACGCCGCTCAACTCGCTGCTGATCCTGGCCAAGCTGCTCGCCGACAACGCGGACGCCAACCTCACCCCGAAGCAGGTCGAGTTCGCCGAGACCATCCACGGGGCGGGATCCGACCTGCTCCAGCTGATCAACGACATCCTCGACCTGTCGAAGGTCGAGGCGGGCAAGATGGACGTCTCCCCGACGCGCATCGCCCTGGTCCAGCTCGTCGACTACGTGGAGGCGACCTTCCGGCCGCTGACCGCGGAGAAGGGCCTGGACCTGTCGGTGCGGGTCTCGCCGGAGCTGCCGGCCACGCTGCACACCGACGAGCAGCGCCTGCTCCAGGTGCTGCGCAACCTGCTGTCCAACGCGGTGAAGTTCACCGACTCGGGGGCGGTGGAGCTGGTGATCAGGCCGGCCGGGGCGGACACACCGGCGTCGATCAGGGAGCAGTTGCTGGAGGCCGGGTCGCTGCGGGACGCGGACGCCGACCTGATCGCGTTCTCCGTGACCGACACCGGGATCGGCATCGCGGCCAGCAAGATGCGGGTGATCTTCGAGGCGTTCAAGCAGGCGGACGGCACGACCAGCCGCAAGTACGGCGGTACGGGCCTGGGGTTGTCGATCTCCCGGGAGATCGCCCAGCTGCTCGGTGGCGAGATCCACGCGCAGAGCGAACCGGGCCGCGGCTCGACGTTCACGCTGTATTTGCCGCTGCACCCCAGCGAACTGCCGCCGCAGGGCTACCAGCAGCCGATGCCGGCCCTCGGGGCCAGCGATCTGGTGGCCGCGACGGACCTGGTCCAGCTCACCGAGTCGGCGATCGAGACGCCGGCCGAGGTGAAGTCGTACCAGGAGACCCAGAACGGGGCCGCCGCGCTCTTCCGGCGCCGCCGGCGGCCGGGGCTCGACACCGAGTACCGCAACGGCGCCCTGGAGCCGCGTACGGCTCTTGAGCCGAGCGCGGTGCTGCAGCCGCACCGCAACATCCGCTTCGCCGGGCAGAAGGTGCTGATCGTCGACGACGACATCCGCAACGTGTTTGCGTTGACCAGCGTGTTGGAGCAGCACGGTCTCTCGGTGCTGTACGCGGAGAACGGGCGCGAGGGCATCGAGGTGCTGGAGCAGCACGACGACGTGGCGGTTGTCCTGATGGACATCATGATGCCGGAGATGGACGGGTACGCGACGACGAACGCCATCCGGCGGATGCCGCAGTTCGCGGGCCTGCCGATCATCGCGCTGACCGCGAAGGCGATGAAGGGCGACCGCGAGAAGGCCATCGAGTCGGGCGCCTCGGACTACGTCACCAAGCCCGTCGATCCCGATCATCTGCTGGCTGTGATGGATCAGTGGATGCGAGGGGAGTGAGGGGAACCTTTGATGTTCACACGGAGTTGCTGACTGAGTGTGCCCGGAGCGGTGTAGAAGTACGGGAAGCGGGGAACCTTCTGGTCTCTCGCTGCGTTTCTGCTACGTGCACAGTGACATCGCGGTGACAGGGTGTGGCGACAGGCGGGGTGCGGCTACGATGACCGGCACAAGGACGGGCGGCGAAAGGGAGTCGTCCCCAGGGGCGGCGCCCGGTGCACATCCGGGGCGAGGAGGGCGGGCCATGGTGCAGAAGGCCAAGATCCTCCTGGTCGATGACCGGCCGGAGAATCTGCTGGCGCTGGAGGCCATCCTCTCCGCGCTCGATCAGACACTGGTGCGGGCATCGTCCGGGGAGGAAGCACTCAAGGCACTGCTCACGGACGACTTCGCGGTCATTCTGCTGGACGTGCAGATGCCGGGTATGGACGGTTTCGAGACGGCCGCGCACATCAAGCGGCGGGAGCGGACCCGGGACATCCCGATCATCTTCCTCACCGCGATCAACCATGGGCCGCACCACACCTTCCGCGGGTACGCGGCAGGCGCGGTCGACTACATCTCCAAGCCGTTCGACCCGTGGGTGCTGCGTGCGAAGGTCTCGGTCTTCGTCGAGCTGTACATGAAGAACTGCCAACTGCGGGAGCAAGCGGCGCTGCTGCGGCTCCAGTTGGAGGGTGGCGGCGGCAAGGCCGCGGTCGGCGAGGCCAAGGAACCGGCCTCTCTGCTCGCCGAGCTGTCGGCGCGGCTCGCGGCGGTCGAGGAGCAGGCCGAGGCGCTGTCCAAGCAGCTCGACGACGAGTCGGCGGACGCGGCGGCGGTGGCCACGGCGGCCCATCTCGAACGCAAACTCACCGGTCTGCGGCGGGCGCTGGACGCCCTGGAGCCGGGCGCCGGGAACACGTCGACGGTGCCCTCGCAGAACTGAGGCCCGCGCGCGGGACAGTTGCCGATGAGGACGCGTCAGTTCCGCGTATCCCCAAGGGCGACACGAACGGGTGAAGCAGTGGGCACACGTGTCCCTTGTCGTCTCCACCGGTAACCTCACACCTATGGCCTCACGTCCCTCCGCTGCCAAGAAGCAGCCCGCGAAGAAGGCGGCGGCTCCGGCGAAGAAGGCCGCTGCGAAGAAGCCCCCGGCGAAGAAGGCGCCCGCCCGGAAGGCGGCGGCCAAGAAAGCCGCGCCCCCGAGGCCCGCGCCGAGCCCGACCGGAGGCATCTACAGGCTCGTACGCGCCGTCTGGCTGGGCCTGGCGCACTCCGTGGGCGCGGTGTTCCGCGGCATAGGGAACGGCGCGAAGAACCTCGACCCGGCGCACCGCAAGGACGGGGTCGCGCTGCTGCTGCTCGGCATCGCGCTGATCGTCGCCGCGGGCACCTGGGCGGATCTGCGCGGACCGGTCGGCGACCTCGTCGAGATCCTGGTGACCGGCGCCTTCGGGCGTCTCGACTTGCTGGTGCCGATACTGCTCGCGGTCATCGCCGTGCGGTTCATCCGGCACCCCGAGAAGCCCGAGGCCAACGGCCGCATCGTGATCGGTCTGTCCGCGCTCGTCATCGGCGTGCTGGGCCAGGTCCACATCGCGTGCGGCGCGCCCGCCCGCAGCGACGGCATGCAGGCCATAAGGGACGCCGGCGGTCTCATCGGCTGGGGCGCGGCGACCCCGCTGACGTACACCATGGGCGAGGTGCTGGCCGTACCGCTGCTCGTGCTGCTGACGGTCTTCGGGCTGCTCGTGGTGACGGCCACCCCGGTCAACGCCATCCCGCAGCGGCTGCGGCTGCTCGGTGTGAAGCTCGGTGTCGTGCACGCGCAGGAGCTCGAAGAGGACGAGTTCGCCGAGGACGACGAGCAGCGCTACGACGAGCAGTGGCGCGAGGCGCTGCCGGCACGCGCGCGCAAGCGCGGTTCGAGCCCGGAGGCGTACGACCCCGACAGCGCGGAGCAGGAGGCCCTCACCAAGCGCCGTGGCCGCCCCAGGCGCTCCGCCGTGCAGCAGCCCGACATGAACCGGCCCATGGACGCCGTGGACGTCGCCGCGGCCGCCGCCGCCGCGCTCGACGGGGCGGTGATGCACGGGATGCCGCCCTCGCCGATCGTCGCCGACCTCACTCAGGGCGTGCGCGTGGGCGACCGCGAGGAGACGACGCCGACGCCGACGCCGACGCCGGTGCCGGCCGCGCGGCCCAAGCAGGAGAAGTTGAAGGTCGAGGTCGCCGACCTCACCAAGCCCGCGCCCGAGGCCCCGGGCGACCTGCCGCCACGCGCCGAGCAGCTGCAGCTCTCCGGCGACATCACGTACTCCCTGCCCTCCCTCGACCTCCTCACCCGCGGTGGCCCCGGCAAGGCGCGCTCCGCCGCCAACGACGCGGTCGTCGCCTCGCTCACCAATGTCTTCGCCGAGTTCAAGGTCGACGCGGCCGTCACCGGCTTCACGCGCGGGCCGACGGTCACGCGCTACGAGGTGGAGCTCGGCCCCGCCGTGAAGGTCGAGCGGATCACCGCGCTGACCAAGAACATCGCGTACGCCGTCGCCAGCCCCGACGTCCGGATCATCTCGCCGATTCCCGGCAAGTCCGCGGTCGGCATCGAGATCCCGAACACCGACCGCGAGATGGTCAACCTCGGTGACGTGCTCCGGTTGGCGGCCGCCGCCGAGGACGACCACCCCATGCTCGTAGCACTCGGCAAGGACGTCGAGGGCGGCTATGTGATGGCCAACCTGGCGAAGATGCCGCACGTGCTGGTCGCCGGAGCCACCGGTTCCGGTAAGTCGTCCTGCATCAACTGCCTGATCACGTCGATCATGGTCCGCGCGACTCCCGAGGACGTGCGGATGGTCCTCGTCGACCCCAAGCGGGTCGAGCTGACCGCGTACGAGGGCATTCCGCACCTGATCACGCCGATCATCACCAACCCGAAGCGGGCCGCCGAGGCGCTCCAGTGGGTCGTACGCGAGATGGACCTGCGCTACGACGACCTCGCGGCGTTCGGCTACCGGCACATCGACGACTTCAACCAGGCCATCCGCGACGGCAAGCTCAAGACGCCCGAGGGCAGCGAGCGGGAACTCAAGACCTATCCGTACCTGCTGGTGATCGTCGACGAGCTGGCCGACCTGATGATGGTCGCCCCGCGTGACGTCGAGGACTCGATCGTGCGCATCACGCAGCTCGCGCGCGCGGCCGGCATCCACCTGGTGCTCGCCACGCAGCGGCCTTCCGTCGACGTCGTCACCGGACTGATCAAGGCGAACGTGCCCTCGCGGCTCGCCTTCGCCACCTCCTCGCTCGCCGACAGCCGCGTCATCCTGGACCAGCCCGGCGCCGAGAAGCTCATCGGCAAGGGTGACGGGCTGTATCTGCCGATGGGTCAGAACAAGCCCACGCGTATGCAGGGCGCCTTCGTGACCGAGGAGGAGGTCGCCGTCGTCGTCCAGCACTGCAAGGACCAGATGGCGCCCGTCTTCCGGGACGACGTCACCGTGGGCACCAAGCAGAAGAAGGAGATCGACGAGGAGATCGGCGACGACCTCGACCTGCTGTGCCAGGCGGCCGAGCTGGTGGTCTCCACCCAGTTCGGGTCGACGTCCATGCTCCAGCGCAAGTTGCGCGTCGGCTTCGCCAAGGCGGGGCGGCTCATGGACCTGATGGAGTCCCGGGGGATCGTCGGACCGAGCGAGGGCTCCAAGGCGCGTGACGTTCTTGTGAAGGGTGACGAACTGGATGGTGTGCTCGCGGTGATCCGCGGGGAGGCGTAAGGGGAGTCCGGTACGGGATCCGGGCCGGGTGCGGTCACCGATGTTCGATCGTGATCCACCCGTAAGGGATCATTGAGCAACCGTTTCCCTTCGGCGTACGTCAAGTTGAGGGAAGCGACAGGCAGTACCCCCACCATCGGCGTGTCCGGCCATACCGATGGGCTACAAAGTCCCACCGCCCGGTTGCCCCGCCCTTTGGTACCCCCCCTAGACTGAATCTCCAGCACAGGTGGCTTAACGCTCGAAAGGCGCCCCCGTGTCCATCGGCAACTCTCCTGAAGACGAGCGTCCGTTCGAAGACGATCGCGAGGAAGCCCGCCCCTCCATCGGCCGCGCCCTTCAGCAGGCGCGCATCGCGGCCGGGCTCACCGTCGACGATGTCAGCAACGCCACCCGAGTCCGCATCGCCATCGTGCACGCCATCGAGGCGGACGACTTCGCTCCCTGTGGCGGAGACGTCTACGCGCGCGGGCACATCCGGACCCTGGCCAAGGCCGTCCACCTCGATCCCGCACCGCTGCTCGAGCAGTTCAGCGAGACGCACGGCGGCGGCCGTCCGGCCCCGACGCCGGCGGCACCGCTCTTCGAGGCGGAGCGCATCCGCCCCGAGCGGCGCGGGCCCAACTGGACCGCGGCGATGGTCGCCGCGATCGTCGCCGTGATCGGCTTCGTCGGCTTCACCGCCTTCAAGGGTGGTGACGACGGTGCCAAGAACCAGGTGGCCGAGGGCGCCACGCCCACGGTCAGCAAGTCGGCCTCGCCCACACCCAAGAAGACCCCCTCCGAGAATCCCAAGAGCGACCCCTCCGACAGTGCCATCGCGGCCGCGCCCCAGGACAAGGTGACCGTCCAGGTCAGCGCCGCCGACGGACGCAGCTGGATCTCCGCCAAGGACCACAACGGCCGGCTGCTCTTCGACGGCCTGCTGGAGCAGGGCGACTCCAAGACCTTCCAGGACAGCGACAAGATCAACCTCGTCCTCGGTGACGCGGGCGCGATCCAGTTGTTCGTCAACGGCAAGAAGATCGAGGACGACTTCCAGCCGGGCGCGGTGGAGCGCCTGACGTATACGAAGGGCGATCCGCAGGTCGGCTAGAGCGGCGGTCCTGCCGTCGAGCGTGACCTGATGCGTGTTCCCGCGGGGCTGGCGATGATCGCCAGCCCCGTCGACGTGGGGTGTCAGTGGGACGAAGTAGTCTTGAGCCCATGCCTGAACGCCGTACCGTCGCACTCGTCACCCTTGGCTGCGCCCGTAACGAGGTGGACTCGGAGGAGCTCGCAGGCCGCTTGGAGGCGGACGGCTGGGACCTCGTGGAGGACGCCGCGGACGCGGACGTGGCCGTCGTCAACACGTGCGGCTTCGTCGACGCCGCCAAGAAGGACTCCGTCGACGCCCTCCTGGAGGCCAACGACCTCAAGGGGCACGGCAGAACCCAGGCCGTGGTGGCGGTGGGCTGCATGGCCGAGCGGTACGGCAAGGACCTCGCCGAGGCCCTCCCCGAGGCCGACGGCGTGCTCGGCTTCGACGACTACGCGGACATCTCCGACCGCCTGCAGACCATCCTGAACGGCGGCATCCACGCCTCCCACACCCCGCGAGACCGCCGCAAGCTGCTCCCGATCAGCCCGGCGCAGCGTCAGGAATCGGCCGCCGACGTCGCGCTGCCCGGACACGGCCCGGCCGCGCCGGTGACTCCCGCCGACCTTCCGGAGGGCCTCGCCCCGGCGTCCGGCCCGCGCGCGCCCCTGCGCCGCCGCCTGGACGGCTCCCCGGTCGCCTCGGTGAAGCTCGCCTCCGGCTGCGACCGGCGCTGCTCCTTCTGCGCCATCCCGTCCTTCCGCGGCTCCTTCATCTCCCGCCGCCCCAGCGACGTGCTCAACGAGACGCGCTGGCTGGCCGAGCAGGGCGTCAAGGAGGTCATGCTGGTCTCCGAGAACAACACGTCCTACGGCAAGGACCTGGGCGACATCCGCCTGCTGGAGTCCCTCCTGCCCGAACTCGCCGACGTCGACGGCATCGAGCGCGTGCGCGTCAGCTACCTCCAGCCGGCCGAGATGCGGCCAGGACTCATCGACGTACTGACCTCGACCCCCAAGGTCGCCCCGTACTTCGACCTCTCCTTCCAGCACTCCGCCCCCGCAGTGCTGCGCGCCATGCGCCGCTTCGGCGACACCGACCGCTTCCTGGAGCTGCTCGGCACGATCCGTTCCAAGGCCCCGCAGGCCGGTGTGCGCTCCAACTTCATCGTGGGCTTCCCCGGCGAGACCGAGGCCGACCTGGCCGAGCTGGAGCGGTTCCTGAACGGAGCGCGGCTGGACGCCATCGGCGTCTTCGGCTACTCCGACGAGGACGGCACGGAGGCCGCCGGCTACGAGAACAAGCTCCACGAGGACGTCGTCGCCGAGCGGCTGGCGCGTGTCTCGCGGCTCGCCGAGGAACTGGTCTCGCAGCGCGCCGAGGAGCGCCTGGGCGAGACCGTGCACGTGCTGGTGGAGTCCGTGGACGACGAGGGCGTGTACGGACGCGGGACGCACCAGGCACCCGAGACGGACGGCCAGGTGCTGCTCACGAGCGGCGCGGGTCTGAGTGTCGGCCGTATCGTCGAGGCCAAGGTGGTCGGTACGGAAGGTGTCGACCTGGTGGCCGAGCCGCTCGCGGGCTCGCTCGACTGTAGTGAGGAGGCGGGCAGATGACCGGAGTGCCGGCATCGGCGGCGAACGGCTCATCCGGCGCGCAGGGTGCGCCGGCGAGCGCGGCGCCCGGCGCCCTCTCCGATCCCGAGTCCGCATCCGCATCCGCGTCCGTGTCCGAGTCCGAGTCCGTCTCCCCGTCGGTTCCCGAGTCGCTGCCCGAGGCCGTGGCGTACGCCGTGTCCGAAGGCGGACCGGCGATCGCGTCCGACGCCGGGTCAGGTGTCGCGTCCGAAGCGGGCGTGAAGCCGGTGCGGGGCGGGAAGCTGGCCGCCGCGGCCGTCAACGAGGCCAGCGTCTGGAACATCGCCAACCTGCTGACCATGCTCCGGCTAGTCCTCGTCCCCGGCTTCGTCGCCCTGATGCTGGCCGACGGCGGGTACGACCCGGCCTGGCGCGCGTTCGCCTGGGCGGCCTTCGCCATCGCCATGATCACCGACCTGTTCGACGGTCACATCGCCCGGACGTACGACCTCGTCACCGACTTCGGGAAGATCGCCGACCCCATCGCCGACAAGGCGATCATGGGGGCGGCGCTGATCTGTCTGTCCTCGCTGGGCGATCTGCCCTGGTGGGTGACGATCGTCATCCTCGGCCGGGAACTCGGCATCACCCTGCTGCGTTTCCTGGTCATCCGCTACGGCGTCATCCCCGCGAGCCGGGGCGGCAAGCTCAAGACCCTCACCCAGGGCGTGGCCGTCGGGATGTACGTCCTCGCGCTGACGGGCTGGCTGGCCACCCTGCGGTTCTGGGTGATGGCCGCGGCCGTCGTCCTGACCGTGGTGACCGGGCTCGACTATGTGAGACAGGCCATTGTGCTGCGCCGGCAGGGAATCGCCGAGCGCAGGGCCGCGTTGGAGGAGGCAGAAGCGTGAGTTCTCCAGCCGCCGACGTGGTGCGACTACTGACAGTGAAGGGCTGGACCCTCGCGGTCGCCGAGTCCCTGACCGGTGGGCTGGTTGCGGCGGACATCACATCGGTCCCCGGGGCCTCCAAGGCCTTCCGCGGTTCGGTGACGGCCTACGCCACCGAGCTGAAGCACGAGCTCCTGGGTGTCGACGCCGCCCTGCTGGCACAGCGGGGGGCGGTGGATCCGCAGGTCGCGGCCCAGATGGCGGCCGGCGTGCGCAAGGCCCTCGGCGCGGACTGGGGTATCGCGACCACGGGCGTCGCGGGGCCTCAGCCGCAGGACGGCAAGCCCGTCGGGACGGTTTTCGTGGCCGTGGACGGCCCCTTCACGGTCGATTCCGGTTCCGCCGGTGGCGGAAAAGTAGAGGCCCTGCGGTTGAACGGCGACCGTGAGGAAATTCGTAGAGAGAGTGTACGGAGCGTACTCGCACTGCTTGTGGCGGAGCTCGTGAGCGAACACACCGGGAATGAGCGGGCACAGGATACGGAACAGAACGGGGGGTTTTGATGTTTGCAGCCCTGAGTGAACACGACATCGCTCCCCGCACGGCCGCGGCGCAAGGCGGTACGGTGGGGCGTGAAGGATGCGGCTACGCGGTCCGAGGAGGGAGCCACCGATGATTCTGCTCCGTCGCCTGCTGGGTGACGTGCTGCGTCGGCAGCGCCAGCGCCAGGGCCGTACTCTGCGCGAAGTCTCCTCGTCCGCCCGAGTCTCACTCGGCTATCTCTCCGAGGTGGAGCGGGGGCAGAAGGAGGCATCTTCCGAGCTGCTCTCCGCCATCTGCGACGCGTTGGACGTACGGATGTCCGAACTCATGCGGGAAGTGAGCGACGAGCTCGCTCTCGCCGAACTGGCCCGGTCCGCCGCGGCCCCCGAGCCCGTACCCACGCCGGTTCGCCCGAGGCTGGGTTCCGTATCGGTGGCCGGTGTGCCACCGGAGCGGGTGACCATCAAGGCGCCCGCCGAGGCGGTCGACGTCGTCGCCGCGTGACGCTCACGCCGGTGTGCGGCTGATCAGGCGCTGACCGGCGTCGAAGATGTGTACGAGCCCCGGGTCGGGGTCTCTGCCAGGTGACTGGAGAGGCGCCGACCGGGGCTTTCGTGCATCGTGGGTACGGGTCCGAGTGCATCCGTGTGCCGCCGGTGCGCCCTCCATGTGGCGGGTGAGGCGCCCCTGGCGTCGGGGTGTCCGGCTGAAGGTGGTGGAGTCCATGGCACGGCCGATAGTGCGCTGGGGGGCGATGGCCGGGCTCGGCGCGCTGTGGTGGTGGGCCGTGCTGCGGCTCGCGCTGGCGCCCGGTGCCGGGGTGCTGGAAGGTGCGGTCGCCGCCGGCGGGTGGGGGCTGAGTCTGCTGCCGGTGCACTGTGTGCCGAAGGCGCGGGCCGCGGGGGCGCTCGGGGCGGGCCGGTGGCGGGCGGCCTGGCGGGGTGCTCGGGTCACCACGGCATCGCCACTCCGCCGTTCGGACGCAAGATCTGGCCCGTAGTGAAGGCCGACGCGTCACAGGCCAGGTAGAGCACCGTGTGCGCGACGTCCTCCGCCTCGCCGACCCGGCCGAGCGGCGCCATCCGGGCCATCACGGCCTCGGTCTGTGCCTGTTCCTCGGCTTCGTGGCGCGCGGTCATCGGGGTGCGGATGAAGCCCGGCGCGACCGCGTTGACGCGGATGCCGTGCCGGCCGACCTCGTTCGCGAGCGTCTTCGTCAGCTGGACCACGGCCGCCTTGGCCGCGCCGTAGCAGAGCAGGCCGGGGCGGCCGGTGTCGACGGCGCCCGAGGCCATGGTGACGATGCTGCCGCCGTTCTTCCCGTCGAGCATCCGGCGGGCCGCCTCCTGGCAGGCGTGGAGCACGCCCTTGAAATTGACGGCGAGGACGCGGTCGAGGTCCTCGTCCAGGGTCTCCAGGACCGAGCTGCTGTGCATGATCCCGGCGATCGCGGCCATCACGTCCAGCCGCTCGCAGGACTCGACGGCCTGCCGCAGCTGTGCCCGGTCGGTGACGTCGAGGTGGTGGGTGCGGGCGCTGCCGCCGGCGTCCTTGATCAGGGTCGCCGTCTCGTGCAGGCCGTGTTCGTCGCGGTCGGCGCAGTGGACGGTGGCGCCCGCCTCGGCGAGCAGCAGGGCCGAGGCGCGGCCGATACCGCCGGCGGCCCCGGTGACGAATGCGGTGCGTCCGGTGAGGTCGTACGCCGTGAGGGGCATGAAGGGACGGTACGAGGGTTTCTGACGGGTCGTCAATTGGCTGTGCGGCGTGGAGTTCCGCGGGACGCGGTGGCGGTCGGCGCCGGGCCGGTCTGGCACGTGGGGCACCAGTAGGTCGGGCGTTCGCGGGAGCCGTCGCCCTGGTCGGCCACGCGGACCGAGGTCCGGCAGTGCAGACAGGGGCGGGGTGCGCGGCCGTACACGAACAGGTCCTGGCCGCGGCGGCCCGTCGTGCTGCGGACCGGGCGGTCGCGGTTGATCTCGAGCAGTTTCTTGGCGAGCGCCGGGAGCTTCGCCGCGCGGTCGGCGGGCAGCGCGCCGATGGGCAGCCAGGGGGTGGCGCCGAGCAGGAAGCAGAGCTCGCTCTTGTAGATGTTGCCGATGCCGGCGAGGTTGCGCTGGTCGAGGAGGGCCTCGCCGAGGGGGCGGGCGGGGTCCGCGAGGAGGTTGGCGAGGGCCAGGTCGGGGTCCCAGCCGGGACCGAGGAGGTCGGGACCCAGGTGGCCGACGGCGCGCTGTTCGTCGGCGGTCCGCAGGAGTTCCAGGACGGGCAGGCGGTAGCCGACGGCGGTGTTCTCGGCGGTGCCGAGGATCACGCGGATCTGGTGGGCGGGGCCGCCGCTCCAGCGCCGCCCGTTCTCGTAGACCTTCCAGGAGCCGTCCATCCGCAGGTGCGTGTGGAGGGTCAGGCCGCCTTCGACGCGGGTGAGGAGGTGTTTGCCGCGCGGGGTGACGTCCAGGACCGTGCGGCCCGTGAGATCGGCTGTGGCGTACTTGGGGACGCGGAGGTCGCTACGGGTCAGCACCTTGCCCGCGAGGGCGCTGTGCAGCCGCCTCGCGGTCTGCCAGACCGTGTCTCCTTCGGGCATGGGTCAAGGGTGGCACGGGAGCGCGGTGACGGGAGGAGGGGCGCTCATGCGCGGAGGCGCAGGGGCGCTCACGCGCGCGGGCGCGGGCGCGGGCGCGAGGATGATCACGCTCGTAGGCGCAGGCCGCGTGGGGTGGCGATGAAGCCGGCTCCTTCCAGGAGGGTGCCGATGGGGGAGGTGAGGGCGGAGGCGCCGTTGACGCGTTCCACGGTGACGGTGCCCAGGGAGCCCGCGCGGGCGGCCGCGGCCAGGGCTGTCGCGGCCTGCTGCAGGCGTGGGTCCTCGGTGGCCGTGCCGTCCGGTTCGGTGGGCCAGGCCAGCAGGGTCTTGCCGCCGCGCTCCATGTAGAGCGTCAGCTCACCGTCGACCAGGACGACCAGGGAACCCGCCTTGCGGCCCGGCTTGTGGCCCGCGCCGGTCGGGGGCTCGGGCCAGGGGAGGGCCGCGCCGTACGCGTTCGCCGGGTCGGCGGCGGCCAGGACGACGGCCCGGGAGTCGGGGGCCGGGCGGGAGCGGTGGCCGGGGAAGGCGGATGCGCCGGCGCCTGGGCCGTAGGAGCCGTGGGAGTCGTACGGAGAGCTGGTACCGCCTCGTGGGCCGCCCGCGCCGGGGGAGGCCAGGTCGCGGGGGGAGACGTACTCGTCGCGGGACCTGGGGGTGGCGGTGGGCGTGGGCGGGAAGGTGAAGTCGCCGTCGAAGCCGTCCCCGCGGCCGTCCTTGGAGCCGCTGAAACCGTCGCTGAAGCCGTCGTCGAGGTCGGAGAGGTCGAAGGCGGCGTCCTTCGCGTCGAAGGGCAGGGCGAAGCCGTCCGACTGCGGTGACTGTGGTGACGGCAGCGACGGCGGCCAGTCCGGGGAAGGGAAATCGTCGGCGATGGGACGGGGTGGCACGGGCTCGCCCCGGTCGCGGGCGTTCGACACCGCGCGGAGGCGGTCCACCGCGCCGTCCATCGCGAACTGGGCCGCGCCCAGCCCCTCCACCACGTAGCCGCGCCGGGCCTGACCGCTCTCCTCGAAGACGGACAGGATGCGGTACGTCGCCGAGAAGCCGCCCTCGACGCCCTCCGCGGCGACGGCGCCCCGGGTGACCACGCCGTGCCGGTCGAGGAGGGTGCGGGCCAGGGCGTGGGCGCGGACCGTCGGGTCGGCGTCGCGCGCGGGGAGCAGGGACCAGCGGCCGGCCACCGTGGGCGGGCCGCTGCGGGAGGCGGGGCGGGCGGCGGCGGTCAGCGAGCCGTACCGGCCGCGCGGGACCGTGCGCTTGGCGCGGTGGGCCGTGGAGCCGGCGGTGCGGCCCGAGCCCAGCAGGGAGCGCATGGGCGCCAGCGTGTCGTTCGTGAGCCGTCCGGACCAGGCCAGGTCCCAAAGGGCGTCCGCGAGGTGGGGATCGGTGACGTCCGGGTGGGTCGTCGCGCGGACCTGGTCGGCGATCTGGCGGAAGAACAGGCCGTAGCCGCCGGAGAGGATGTCCAGGACGGACTGGTGCAGTGCCGTCAGCTCCAGGGGGTGGGGCGGCGGGAGGAGCAGCGGGGCCGCGTCCGCCACGTACAGGGAGACCCAGCCGTCCTTGCCGGGGAGGGCGCCGGCGCCGGCCCAGACGACCTCGCCCGCGGCGGTCAGCTCGTCCAGCATCGCGGGCGTGTAGTTCCCGACGCGGGACGGGAGGACCAGCTTCTCCAGGGCGGAGGCGGGCACGGAGGCGCCCTGCAACTGCTCGATCGCGCGCACCAGTCCGTCGATGCCGCGCAGCCCGTGTCCCTTGCCGATGTGCTGCCACTGCGGGAGGAACTGGGCGAGCGCGGCGGGTGCCACCGGCTCCAGCTCGTGCCGCAGCGCGGCCAGTGAGCGGCGGCGCAGGCGGCGCAGCACGGTGGCGTCGCACCACTCCTGGCCGATGCCTGCCGGATGGAACTCGCCCTGGACGACCCGGCCGGCCGCGGCCAGCCGCTGGAGGGCGCCGTCGGTGACCGCCACGCCCAGTCCGAAGCGGGCCGCGGCGGTGGCCGACGTGAACGGGCCGTGGGTGCGCGCGTGCCGGGCGAGGAGGTCGCCGAGGGGGTCCTTGACCGGTTCCATGAAGGCTTCCGGGACGCCGACCGGCAGCGCCGTGCCGAGGGCGTCGCGCAGGCGGCCCGCGTCCTCGATCGCCGCCCAGTGTTCGGTGCCGGCGATCCGGACCTTGATCACTCGGCGGGCGCCGGCCAACTCCCGGGCCCACTGCGGCTCGGCGCCCCGCTCGGCCAACTCGGCGTCCGTCAGGGGGCCGAGCATCCGGAGCAGGTCGGCGACGCCCTCGGCGTCCTTGATGCGCCGGTCCTCGGTGAGCCACTGGAGCTCGCGCTCCAGCTCGGTCAGCACCTCGGCGTCCAGCAGCTCGCGCAGTTCCGCCTGGCCCAGCAGCTCGGCCAGCAGCCGGGAGTCCAGCGACAGGGCGGCGGCGCGGCGCTCGGCGAGCGGCGAGTCGCCCTCGTACAGGAACTGGGCGACGTATCCGAAGAGGAGGGAGCGGGCGAAGGGGGACGGTTCGGGGGTGGTGACCTCGACCAGGCGTACCTTGCGGGACTCCAGGTCACCCATCAGCTCGACGAGACCGGGGACGTCGAAGACGTCCTGGAGGCACTCGCGGACCGCTTCCAGGACGATCGGGAACGAGCCGAACTCGCTTGCCACCTGGAGGAGTTGGGAGGCGCGCTGGCGCTGCTGCCACAGTGGGGTGCGCTTGCCGGGGCTGCGGCGCGGGAGCAGCAACGCGCGCGCGGCGCACTCGCGGAAGCGGGCCGCGAACAGGGCCGAGCCGCCGACCTGGTCGGTGACGATCTGGTCGACCTCGCCCTTGTCGAAGACGACGTCCGCGGCGCCGACGGGGGCCTGTTCGGCGTCGTACTCCGTGCCGACTTTCATGGGCTCCTGGTCGAGGAGGTCCAGGCTCATCAGGTCGGCGTCCGGCAGGCGCAGGACGATGCCGTCGTCGGCGTGCATGACCTGGGCGTCCATGCCGTAGCGCTCGGAGAGCTTGGCGCCGAGGGCGAGGGCCCAGGGGGCGTGGACCTGGGCGCCGAAGGGGGAGTGCACGACGACGCGCCAGTCGCCCAGCTCGTCGCGGAAGCGCTCGACGACGATCGTGCGGTCGTCCGGGATGTGGCCGCAGGCCTCGCGCTGCTCGTCGAGGTACGCGATGACGTTGTCCGACGCCCAGGTGTCCAGGCCCGCGGCGAGGAGGCGCAGGCGGGCGTCCTCCTTGGGCAGGGAGCCGACCTCGCGCAGGAACTGGCCCACCGCGCGGCCCAGTTCGAGGGGGCGGCCGAGCTGGTCGCCCTTCCAGAAGGGGAGCCGGCCCGGTACTCCGGGTGCGGGGGAGACCAGGACGCGGTCGCGGGTGATGTCCTCGATGCGCCAGGAGCTGGTGCCGAGGGTGAAGACGTCGCCCACGCGCGACTCGTAGACCATCTCCTCGTCGAGCTCGCCGACCCGGCCGCCGCCCTTCTTGGGGTCCGAGCCGGCCAGGAAGACGCCGAACAGGCCGCGGTCCGGGATCGTGCCCCCGGAGGTCACCGCGAGCCGCTGGGCGCCGGGGCGGCCGGTGACCGTGCCGGCGACGCGGTCCCACACCACGCGCGGGCGCAGCTCTGCGAACGCGTCGGACGGATAGCGGCCCGCGAGCATGTCCAGTACGGCGGTGAAGGCGGACTCGGGGAGCGAGGCGAAGGGCGCGGCGCGGCGGACCGTGGCGAGCAGGTCGTCGACCTGCCAGGTGTCCAGGGCGGTCATCGCGACGAGCTGCTGGGCCAGGACGTCCAGCGGGTTGGCGGGGACCCTCAGGGACTCGATGGAGCCGGTGCGCATGCGCTCGGTGACGACGGCGGCCTGGACGAGGTCGCCGCGGTACTTCGGGAAGACCACGCCGGTGGAGACCGCGCCGACCTGGTGGCCCGCTCGCCCCACGCGCTGGAGGCCGGAGGCGACCGAGGGCGGCGACTCGACCTGGATCACCAGATCCACGGCGCCCATGTCGATGCCCAGTTCGAGGCTGGAGGTGGCGACCACGGCCGGGAGACGGCCCGCCTTGAGGTCCTCCTCGACCAGGGCACGCTGCTCCTTGGAGACCGAGCCGTGGTGGGCGCGCGCGATGACGGGCGGGGCGCCCTGGGCCGCGCCCGAGCCGCCCATCAGCTCGGCGGGGGAGTGGTGCTCGTCCAGGGGCTCGCCGGTGGCTCGCTCGTACGCGATCTCGTTGAGGCGGTTGCACAGGCGTTCCGCCAGGCGGCGGGAGTTCGCGAAGACGATCGTCGAGCGGTGGGCCTGGACCAGGTCGGTGATGCGCTCCTCGACGTGCGGCCAGATCGAGGGGCGTTCCGCCGCCCCGGAATTGTCGGAGGCGTCGGCCACCGGGGAGCCGCCCAGTTCGCCCAGGTCCTCGACCGGGACGACCACCGAGAGGTCGAACTCCTTGCCCGACTTCGGCTGGACGATCTCCACCTTGCGGCGGGGGGAGAGATAGCGGGCGACCTCGTCCACCGGGCGGACCGTCGCCGACAGGCCGATGCGGCGGGCCGGCTTCGGGAGGATCTCGTCCAGGCGCTCCAGGGTGAGGGCCAGGTGGGCGCCGCGCTTGGTGCCGGCCACCGCGTGGACCTCGTCCAGGATCACCGTCTCGATGCCGGTCAGCGCGTCGCGGGTGGCCGACGTCAGCATCAGGAACAGGGATTCCGGGGTGGTGATCAGGATGTCCGGGGGGCGGGTGGCCAGGGAGCGGCGCTCGGCGGGCGGGGTGTCGCCGGAGCGGATGCCGACCTTGACCTCCGGCTCGGGCAGGCCCAGGCGTACGGATTCCTGGCGGATGCCGGTCAAGGGGCTGCGGAGGTTGCGCTCCACGTCCACCGCGAGGGCCTTGAGGGGGGAGACGTACAGGACGCGGCAGCGTTTCCTGGGGTCGGCCGGCGGGGGTGTGGAGGTCAGCTGGTCCAGGGCGGCCAGGAAGGCGGCGAGGGTCTTGCCGGAGCCGGTGGGGGCCACGACCAGCACGTCCGAGCCTTCCTGGATGGCCTGCCACGCGCCCACCTGGGCCGCGGTGGGCGCGTCGAAGGCCCCCGTGAACCAGCCGCGGGTCGCGGGGGAGAAGCCGTCCAGGGCTCGGTGTGCGGAACTGACCATGCGTCCATCCTGCACCCAGGGACTGACAATGCCTCTGAACAGGGGAAACGCGTCCGGGAACGGTGGGGTCGGGCGGTGGGCGGAGAATGGGGGCATGGCTGGATCGGGTGAGGTGGCGCGGCACTGGCGGTACGGCGAGTTGCCCGGTGTCGATCTGCTGCGGGCCCGGTATGTGCGCAAGACCTTCGTGCGGCACACGCATGAGCACTTCGTGATCGCTGCCATCGCGGACGGGGTGGAGGTCTTCCATCACGGTGGGGGCGATGTGTCGGCGGGCGCCGGGGCGCTCGCGTTGGTCAATCCTGATACGACCCACACCGGGCGGGCGGGGGTGCCCGAGGGGTGGCGGTACGGGGCTGTCTATCCGTCGCCCGAGGTGGTGGGCGCGATCGCGGCCGAGACGACCTCGCTGCGGGGTACGCCTGGCTTCGTTCGGCCTGTGCTCGATGATCCGTATGCCGTGGGGCTGGTGCATCAGGTGCTGCGGGCCGCCGATGAGGGCAATGCGCTTGCCGCCGACACGCTTCTTCGGGTCGCTGTGACCCGGTTGTTGCGGTTGAACGGCGGGGCCTTGCCGCAGCGGGAGGTGCGGTCGGCGGGGGCTCGGGTCGCCGTACGCGCGCGTGCCGTTCTGGAGGAGCGGATGGTGGAGCCGCCCACATTGGAGGGGCTGGCGGGGGAGTTGGGGGTCGGGCCGTTCTCCCTGTTGCGGGCGTTTCGGGATGTCTACGGGATGCCGCCGCATGCCTGGCTGACGGATGCCCGGGTGCGGCGGGCGCGGCGACTGCTGGATGCGGGGACGGTGCCCTCGGAGGCGGCCGTCGCCGTGGGGTTCACGGATCAGCCGCACCTGAACCGGCATTTCGCGCGGATCGTCGGGGTGCCGCCCGGCGCCTATCAGCGGGAGCGCAAGAACGTACAAGACGCGGGCGGGCCGCTGCTCCTACGGTCATAGGCGTGCCAGAACAGACAGCTTCCGTAGACATACGTTCGAAAGAGGGAGGGAAGCCGGATGCGGCCGTCATTCGGGACGCCCTCGGGGTCGGCGTCGCCGTCGGGCTCTCCGGGTTCGCCTTCGGGGTGACCTCGGCCGGTAGTGGGCTCAGCGTGCTGCAGAGCTGTGCGCTGAGCCTGTTGGTCTTCACCGGTGCGTCGCAGTTCGCGCTCGTGGGGGCGCTCGCGGCCGGCGGGAATCCGTTCACGGCTGCCGCGGGTGCCTTCTTCCTGGGGGTGCGCAACGCGTTCTACGGGTTGCGGCTGTCGCAGTTGCTGGCTCTGCCGCGTGTGGTGCGGCCCTTTGCCGCTCAGTGGGTCATCGACGAGACGACCGCCGTCGCGCTGGCGCAGCCCACGCGGCGTGCTGTGCGGATCGGGTTCGGCGTCACCGGGCTCACCCTGTATGTGCTGTGGAACCTGACCACCCTGGTGGGCGCGCTGGGGGCCGAGGCCATCGGGGACACCGATGCGTGGGGGCTCGATGCTGCCGGGCCCGCTGTCTTTCTGGCCCTTCTCGCGCCGATGCTTACCTCTGCCACGGAGCGTGCCGTGGCCGGGCTCGCCGTGTTGCTGGGGCTCGGGCTGCTGCCCGTGCTGCCGGCCGGGGTGCCCGTCCTGGTGGCCGCGCTCGCCGCGCCGGTCGCCCTCTTTGTGAAGGGGTCTGTGCAGCGGCGCCGCGGTGGTCGCGTGCGTGGTGAAGACGCGAACGACGTGTCAGGGGGAGAGCGTTGAACACCTGGATCGCGATCGGTGCGACCGCACTGGGCTGCTATGCCGTCAAGCTGGCCGGGCTGCTCGTGCCCGCGGGCGCTCTGGAGCGGCCGCTCGTCAGGCGGCTGGCGGCGCTGTTGCCGGTGGCTCTGCTCGCCGCGCTCACGGCCCAGCAGACCTTCGCCGACGGGCACGCCCTGGTGCTCGACGCGCGGGCCGCGGGGGTGGCCGCGGCCGGCCTGGCGCTGGTGCTGCGTGCTCCGTTCCTGGTCGTTGTGGCGGTGGCCGTCGCGGTGACGGCGGGCGTACGGGCTGTGGGCGGGTGAGAGGCCCGGCGTCAGCCGATGGGGCGGCCGTGTGCCCTCAGGGTGCGTAGTGCCTCGATCGTCACCATGGGGCGAGCCTCGAAGGCGACCACCGGTGTCCACTGACGCCAGCGGACGGGCCAGCCGCCGTCCTCCTGCTGGGTGGCGGCGAGGTGGTCCAGGGAGCGGGTCATCTCCTCGTCCGTGAACCACGCGCGCGCGAGGGAGCTCGGGGTCCTCGCGTAGTCGTGCGGGAAGTGGTGCTCGCCGGGGGCGTAGCCGGGCGCGACCGGATACTCGTCGAGGCGGTCCGGGTCCAGCGCCGCGAGCCGGTGGTCGCGCACCAGGCGGCCGAGGCGGTCGGCGGCGGCCTCCGCGCGCGGGCGGTCGGGAGCGGAGTCCAGGAAGGCCACGGCGGCCTCGACCTCGTAGGGATGGGACTTCTCCAGGGACTCGACCGCCTGCCAGCAGAAGTCCGTGGCCCGGAACAGCCAGGCGTGCCACACCTCGTTGCGGTGCAGCAGGCCCACCACCGGCCCCGTGGCGAGGAGTTCGCTCGGCGGGTCGGCCACGATCGGCACGAAGGGGGCCGCCGGATAGCCACGCTGGCTGGGATGGACCGCCGGCAGCGCGCCGTCCGACGTGGAGACCGAGGTCAGATAGCGGCACACGCGCTCCACCCGCTGGCCGCCGCAGCGCCCGATCCAGTCCAGGACACGCAGCGCGTGAGCGGTGTGCAGCGGCTGGCTGACCGGACCGCGCAGATCGGGCTCCAGCGCGTGACCGTACCCGCCGTCCTCGTTGCGGTAGGCGTCCAGCGCGGTCTCCACCGGATCCGCGCCGCCGTTGAGGAAGTCGTGCGCGAAGAGGTGCTGTTCCAGCACGCGCGCGGTGAGCCACACGAAGTGCTCGGCGCGGAAGAGCGGGGAGCGCGCCGGGGGCGTGGCAGGGAGTGGGGAAGCTCCTGTTTCGGACATGCGTCAGACCGTAGGACGGAAAGCGGTCTCGGCAAGGGGTCCCGGCTCAGGCCCACTCTCAGGGGCGGGATACTGGAGTCATGCGGTTGACGGTCTTCTGGGAGCGGATGACGGATCATTTCGGTCCGGGATACGCCGACACCTTCGCGCGCGACCACGTGATGACGGAGCTCGGCGGGCGCACGGTGCACGAGGCGCTGGACTCGGGCTGGGCGGCCAAGGACGTGTGGCGTGTGGTCTGCACGGTCATGGACGTTCCGGGAGAAAAGCGCTGACCTGTCACGAAGATCGCAGGACGGCAGCCGATTGTCGGTCCCGTGGGCGAGACTGGCACCGTGGCACCCACTGACGAGACCGGGCAGGTCGCCCAGCACGCATCACCGTTCGGCACGACGCCGCCCGAGCGGCCCCCCGCCGACGGTCCGGGCACGCGCATGCCCCGCTGGCTGCCGCGTGCCGTGGTGCTCGTGCTCACCCTCTACGCCACGTTCCAGCTGGGCACTTGGGCCTTCCATCAGCTCACCGGCCTGCTGATCAACATCCTCATCGCGTTCTTCCTGGCCCTCGCCATCGAGCCCGCGGTGAGCTGGATGGCCTCGCGCGGCATGCGCCGCGGGCTGGCCACCGGTCTCGTCTTCCTCGGCGTGATGATCGCGGCGGCGGGCTTCGTCACCCTGCTCGGCTCCATGCTCGCGGGGCAGATCATCAAGATCGTCGAGGACTTCCCGGACTACCTCGACTCCGTCATCAACTGGGTCAACACCCACTTCAACACCGACCTGAAGCGGGTCGACGTCCAGGAGGGCCTCCTCCGCTCCGACTGGCTGCGCAACTACGTGCAGAACAGCGCCACCGGTGTGCTCGACGTGTCCGCCCAGGTCCTCGGCGGCCTCTTCCAGTTGCTGACGATCACACTGTTCTCGTTCTACTTCGCCGCGGACGGCCCGCGACTGCGCCGCGCGATCTGCTCCGTACTGCCGCCCGCGCGCCAGGCCGAGGTGCTGCGCGCCTGGGAGATCGCCGTCGACAAGACCGGCGGCTACATCTACTCGCGCGGTCTGATGGCACTCATCTCCGGCATCGCGCACTACATCCTGCTGGAGGCCCTGGGCGTGCCCTACGCGCCCGTGCTCGCCGTCTGGGTGGGCCTGGTGTCGCAGTTCATCCCCACCATCGGCACGTATCTGGCGGGCGCGCTGCCGATGCTGATCGCTTTCACGGTCGATCCCTGGTACGCGCTGTGGGTGCTCGTCTTCGTCGTGATCTACCAGCAGTTCGAGAACTATGTGCTGCAGCCGAAGCTGACGTCCAAGACGGTCGACATCCACCCCGCCGTCGCCTTCGGATCGGTCATCGCCGGCACCGCGCTCCTCGGCGCGGTCGGCGCGCTGATCGCCATCCCCGCGGTCGCCACGCTGCAGGCATTCCTCGGGGCGTACGTGAAGCGGTACGCCGTCACGGACGACCCCCGTGTCCAGGGGCACCGGCGAGGTGGCTCGCCTCGATCGGGGCCCGGCCTGTTCACGCGCGCGCGGCTGTTGTGGGAACGGCGGCCGGGAGAGCGGGAGCAGAGCGGGGAGAGCCCTTCCGGAGACGGTGACGGAGGGGGTTCGTCATGAGGGACCCGCGGGTTCCGAGGCCCTGAGGAGTGGGCCGATCGGTGTGCGAGGCCGTCAGTACGTGAGCACGGCCCACACCCCGGCCCCGGCGACCGCCGCCACGTAGCAGCCGGTCGCCGTGGCCACGATCCGGCGGCGGGTCGGCTCGCTCCAGGACGTGTGCGACAGCAGCCAGGCCAGTGCCGGCAGGACCAGCACGGCGTGCAGGCTGACCCCGTGCAGGGGCTTGAGCGGGGCCGTCGAGTGGTAGGCGGCCTCCTGGTGGCCGGTACGGGTGAGGACGACACCGCGCGCGATCATCGCGGCGCCCGAGGCGAGCCCGACGAGCAGGATCGCGAAGCCGGACCGTACGGCGAGCGCCATCCCGGCGGGACCGGTGGGGCGGTGCCGGAACGAGGCGACCGCGAACACGGTGAGCAGCGCCACGAGAACGCCGCCGCCCACCGCGAGCGTCATCGACACCACGGTGTCGAAGGGCGTCTCCATGTCGAGGTGCGAGGGCACCCGGCGCCACGCCTGAACGGTGATGCCCCCGACCTCCACGACACAGTCGGCGGCGAACACGGTGAGCAGCAGGGCGCGCAGCCGCGGTCGGACGTACAGATACGACGTGACCCAGGTGATCGCGATCAGGGTCGCCCCGAAGGACAGCCCGAACGTCACCGGCTTGCGCCAGGAGACGGGTCCGTCCCAGGGGCCTCCGGCGACGGCGAACACCACCAGGTGCGCGAGCCCGGAGAGGACGAGGAGGAGACCGGTCGCGTGGCAGAGGCGCTCGGTGGGGTGGGTTCGGGGCAGCCGTCTCGTCGCGGCCGACAGCCGTGCCCCGGCCGCCGACAGCCGGACCCTGGCGGCCGATGGCTGTGCCGGGGTGGTGGACGGTGTCGTCATCGGGTCCGCAGCCGTGTCGGCGTGGCCGTGGCTCCGGCGAGGGCCGCGAGTTCGGCGACGGTCGGGACGGTGAGCACAGTGCCTCTCGGCGAGAGGCACTCACCGGTGTCCGGGGTCAGGAAGGCACCCGTGCCCGGCGGCACGGTGGGGCGGTCCGCGCCCACAGGGGAACGCCTCGTGCCGCCCGCTCGGGTGATGTTCTCGGTCTGCATGCGCCCAGCCTCGCGGGACGGCTCCACCCGGTCGTCGTCCCGCCGAAGACACCCGTCGTACGCCGACGGAAGTAGCCGCATGCCTTGCGGGAGCGGCCGTGCGCCTCGTGAAAGTCGCTGTGCGCGCAGGGGGAGGTGGCCGGAGTCCGTCGGGTCGGAGGGCCGCGAAACCAGTCACTGGGGTGCCGCGTGGTGCGCTTGACACAAAAATCGAACATCCATTCTTATGGGGGTTCCGGCGAGGTTCTCGACAGGGATCCCGACGGGGGTTTCGACACGCTTTCGATGCAGAAGTCCCCGAGTTATCCACAGGCTGGACGGGCGTCGGGACGCATTGTCAGTGGCAGGCGTTAGCGTCTTTGACGTGAAGCGATCGACTCAAGCAAATCGGGTGGAACCCATGGCAGGAACCGACCGCGAGAAGGCACTCGACGCCGCTCTCGCACAGATTGAACGGCAGTTCGGCAAGGGCGCGGTGATGCGCCTGGGGGAGCGACCGAACGAGCCCATCGAGGTCATCCCTACCGGGTCGACCGCACTCGACGTCGCCCTCGGTGTCGGCGGTCTGCCGCGCGGCCGAGTGGTGGAGGTCTACGGCCCGGAGTCCTCCGGCAAGACGACCCTGACCCTGCACGCGGTGGCGAACGCACAGCGGGCCGGTGGCCAGGTCGCGTTCGTGGACGCGGAGCACGCCCTCGACCCCGAGTACGCGAAGAAGCTCGGCGTCGACATCGACAACCTGATCCTCTCCCAGCCGGACAACGGTGAGCAGGCCCTGGAGATCGTGGACATGCTGGTCCGCTCCGGTGCCCTCGACCTCATCGTCATCGACTCCGTCGCGGCGCTCGTCCCGCGCGCGGAGATCGAGGGCGAGATGGGCGACAGCCACGTCGGTCTGCAGGCCCGCCTGATGAGCCAGGCGCTGCGGAAGATCACCAGCGCGCTCAACCAGTCCAAGACCACGGCGATCTTCATCAACCAGCTCCGCGAGAAGATCGGCGTGATGTTCGGCTCCCCGGAGACCACGACCGGTGGCCGGGCGCTGAAGTTCTACGCCTCGGTGCGGCTCGACATCCGTCGCATCGAGACCCTGAAGGACGGCACCGACGCGGTCGGCAACCGCACCCGCGTCAAGGTCGTCAAGAACAAGGTCGCGCCGCCCTTCAAGCAGGCCGAGTTCGACATCCTCTACGGCCACGGCATCAGCCGCGAGGGCGGCCTGATCGACATGGGCGTGGAGAACGGCTTCGTGCGCAAGGCCGGCGCCTGGTACACGTACGAGGGTGACCAGCTCGGCCAGGGCAAGGAGAACGCGCGCAACTTCCTGAAGGACAACCCCGACCTGGCCAACGAGATCGAGAAGAAGATCCTCGAGAAGCTGGGCGTCGGTGTGCGGCCGGAGGAGCCGACCGCGGCACCGGGTGCGGACGCCGCCACCGTCACCGCCGGTGCTCCCGCGGACGACGCCGCGAAGGTGCCCGCTCCCGCGGCCGCCAAGGCGGCGAAGGCCAAGGCTCCGGCCGCCAAGAGCTGACCCGTACCGTGCGTGACGCAGAAGCATGGCTCGCCGACTTGGCCGAGCGCGCCAACCCCGACGCCCCGCGTGAGCGGGGACGGGCAGGGGACGGCGACGGGGGCTCTGCCGAGCCGGACGGCGATGCGTACGGGGACGGTTCTGGTGGGCCGGACGGCACGAGGGGGGCGTCCGGCGCGGATGAGGGGTTTGGCCGCGCTGCACGGCGCGGCACCGGGATCTCGTACGGCAGTGACGGGTCGTACGACGAAGGCGGGGCGGCCGGTGGTGGTGGCTCGGCGCGGGGGGCCCGGGCCTCTCGGGGAGGCTCTCGCGGCGGCACCCGTGGGCGTCGGCAGCGGCGTCGTGGTGAAGCCGCCGGTGAGGACGGAGGCTCCCCCTCTTCGTCGAGGGCCGAGCAGGAGGGGCCTTCAGGGGACCCGGTCGAGCGGGCGCGGGCGATCTGTCTGCGCCTGCTGACCGGGACCCCGCGCACGCGCAAGCAACTCGCGGACGCCCTGCGCAAGCGGGAGATCCCGGACGAGGCCGCCGAGGAGGTGCTGTCGCGGTTCGAGGAGGTCGGACTGATCAACGACGGCGCGTTCGCGGACGCCTGGGTGGAGTCCCGGCACCACGGCCGGGGTCTTGCCCGGCGCGCTCTCGCCCGGGAGCTGCGGACCAAGGGAGTCGACTCGACGCTGATCGACGAGGCCGTGGGACAGCTCGACTCCGAGCAGGAAGAGGAGACCGCGCGCGAACTCGTCGCCCGCAAACTGCGCGCCACCCGTGGCCTCGACCGCGACAAACGGCTGCGCCGCCTCGCCGGGATGCTCGCCCGCAAGGGCTACCCCGAGGGCATGGCCCTGCGGGTGGTCCGGCAGGCGCTGGCGGAAGAGGGCGAGGACACGGAGTTCCTGGGGGACGAGGGGTTCTGAGCCAAGGGTTTCTGAGCCCGGAGGGACGGCCGGTGGGACCGATGTGATCGGTGGGACCGGTGCGCTCCGGACCGGGGTCGAGGACGGGCCCGGCCCTGGACACGGTGGACGCGCGGGGGCGCCGATCGCGTTCAAGGGTCGGGCGGAGACGCGGGGTTCGGGGACGCGGACCGCGGAGACACGGGCTTCGCCCTCACGGCGTTTCGGCTCGGCATGACAGGCCACGCCGACGACGGGCCCCGCCCACGACGGGCAACGTCCACGACGGGCAACGCCCCGACACGCCCCGCCCGCTCCCTCGGCATCCCGGTCGCGACTGACGTCCCGTCAACCAAGGCCTGCCTTCCGGTTGTTCAGCTCAACCAAGGCCTGCCTTCCGGTTGTTCAGCGGTGCCGTTCCGGACGGCGCCGGAAGACAGGCCCTGGGCTCCCCCCGAGTTGTCCGACGCTAGGGCCTCGCGGCCGGGTTCGAGCCCGCCGCGGTGTGCAGCATTAGGTTGCGCGCCTTGAAGGGTTGAGCGGTGCCGGTCCCGGGTACCGTCTGCTGCCGTCGCGGGACCCTCCGACCACAGGTCGCCCCGTGCCATCGCGAGCGTTCGCCCGTCCCACCGGGGCACGGACCGTTCCGCCGCAGCCGCACGTGCCCGCCCGCACTCCCCGCACGCAGCCTCCGTACGCCACGAAAGGCGGCCCCGCCGTGTCCGAAGCTGTCCGCTTACGAAGAACGCCCGCGGTGACGGCCCTGAGTGTGGCCGCCTTGCTGCTGAGCGGGTGCGGGCTGGTGCCCGGCGAGGGGGACACGGGCGCGTCGGTGCAGGGCACCATCACGCTCGGCTTCGTCAACGGCGGCACCACCACGTTCCACACGTGCCTGGAGGAGTCCGTCGAGCAGGCGACAAGGAGCAACTTCGCCCGGCTCCGCACCGCCAACTCCCATCAGGAGGCGGGCGCGGAGCTGACCAACATCGACGACATGATCGCCGCCAGAGTGAGCGCGCTGATCGTGCAGACCGTCGATGTGAAGGCGCTCGCGGACGATATCGCGCGGGCCAGGAGCGCGAAGATACCGATCTTCCTCACCTCGGTCGTGCCGCCGGACACCTCGCACATCCTGGGTGCCGTGGTCGTCGACCTGAAGAAGGTCGGCCGCCTGGACGCCGACTGGATCGAGCAGGACGCGGGCGGCAAGGACGTGCGGGTCGGGATCGTCGCGGGTGCCCCCGGTGCCGCGTCTGACCTGCTGGTCGGCGGTTTCACGGCCGAGTTGCCCGCCTCCGCGAAGGTGGTCGCGAACCGGCCCGGCATGTTCGACCCGGTGAAGGCGGGCCTGGTCGCCAAGGGCATGATCGAAGCCCACCCCGACCTGGACTACGCGTTCGTCGCCAACGAGGAGATGGGCTTCGCCGTCCGCAAGGCCTTCGACGCGGCCGGCGCCAAGCGAGTGAAGATCGTGACCGTCAACGGCACCGACGAGGGGCTGGCGGCCCTGAAGGACGGCCGGTTCGCGGCGACTGTCTCCAACTCGGCCGCGGACACCGGGGAGTTGGCGGTCACCAACGCCATCGACCTGTTGCGCGGTCGCAAGGCGGAGAGGATCGCCAGGACCCCCGCCGAGCTGATCACCAAAGACAACGCGGACACCGCCCCGCTGTACTGCCCGCCCGACCTCTACTGATCGGACGCGTGGCCGCCCGACCTCCGGTCGACCCCGACCAGGCCGCCCCGCCGAGCCGCTACGCGTCGCCTGCCGCCGCCACCGGCAGTCCCGCCGCCTTCCACGCCTGGAACCCCCCGACCAGATCGGTGGCTCGGCGCAGCCCCAGCTGGTGCAGCGACGCGGCCGCCAGGCTCGACGCGTAACCCTCGTTGCAGATCACCACGACCCGCAGGTCATGGCCGGTGGCCTCGGGGAGGCGATGGCTGCCCTGTGGGTCCAGGCGCCACTCCAGTTCGTTGCGCTCGACGATCACGGCACCGGGGATCACGCCGTCCCGCTCACGCAGGGCGGCGTACCGGATGTCGACCAGGAGGGCCTCGCCGGCGCGGGCGGCCTCGTAGGCCCGTGCGGGTTCGATCCGTTCGTAGTCCTCGCGCACCCGTTCCAGCAACTCGTCGATTCCGACGGGCTGTTGGGTCGTGTCGCTCACTGCCAGTCCTCCGGGCGCTCCACGTGCTCCAGGCGCAGGACCTGGCCCGTGCGGCTGTAGCGGCGGATCTGGGGGAGGGGCGGGTAGTAGGCGTGGACGGAGACCGCGTGCTGCTCGGTGGACTCGTTCAGGACTTCGTGGACGTGGTGGTGGCCGAACGCGCGGCCCTTGCCGGCGGGCAGCTTGCGCTCGCGGTCCACGCCCTCGGTGAGTTCGAGGGTCTTCCAGCCGTCGGCGGGCAGCCGGGCGGCGAGCGAGTGCTCCTTGAGCTCACCGGCCGCCGTGATGAACGCGCCGACGGACTCGGCGTGGTCGTGCCAGCCGGTGCCCGTGCCGGGCGGCCAGCCGATCAACCAGGCCTCGCTGCCGCCGGGGCCTTCGAGCCGGATCCAGGTGCGGCCCTCCGGGTCGAGCGGGAGGGAGGAGATCAGCTCGGTGTCGGCGGCGGTGCGTCGTACGAAGTCGAGGAGGTCGGCCTGGGTCGGTGCGGCGACGGCAGGGGAGGCGGAGGGAGGGACAGAGACAGACACGGGTACCGTCCTGATGTGCGTTCGCGGAGCGCGCGGCGGCTACGACGGCGGCGCGCGCGGGAGAAAGGGATGCGAATTCAGCAGGACGGGCGACACACGCAGCCCGCATAGCGGACGAGGTCCATATGGACCCTCCGCCACAGGCGCACACAGGTGTCGGTCACGATCCGGAGTACACCATGGCGGTGCGGGCCGGTCAACTCACTGTCACTATGTGGACCGCACAGTGACAGTGAGTACGACGATCTCATCGCGATCCGGGATCCTCAGCCGGGATCCGGCTGCTCAGCGGCCCCGGGCTCCTCAGCGGGACCCGGCCCCCGCGCCCGCCTCCGCCGTCGAGGTCTGTGCCTTGGCCGGTCCACCCAGGGCCGCCTCCGCGGCCGCGTACAGGTCGGCCGGGCGGACCCCCGTCAGCGAGGTCACGAGGT
Source organism: Streptomyces sp. NPDC092369 (assembly GCF_044755245.1). Lineage (NCBI taxonomy): Bacteria > Bacillati > Actinomycetota > Actinomycetes > Kitasatosporales > Streptomycetaceae > Streptomyces > Streptomyces sp. NPDC092369. The sequence continues at coordinate 8,752 of NZ_JBIVQP010000013.1, read as the reverse complement.
GCCCGTCGGGCCGGACGAGCAGCACGGTGTGCGCGGCGGCGCCCGGGTAGCTCTCGGCGACCAGCAGTTCGGCGGGGTGCGGCAGCGCGGCCACCGCGGCGGCGAGGCGGGGCATGATCCCGGCGGTCACCCAGTGCTTGCGGTCCCACACGCCGGTGCCCGGCGCGACCAGGACGACCAGCAGCGCGCCCCGCCCCAGCCGCTCCCGCAGCCCCACGAACGTGCCGTCCTCCGCGGTCACCCGCACATCGTCGACCGGCGCCCCGGGCAGCGTGCCCACCGGCACCTCGCCCTCGAGGTGCCGGGGCGCCAGCGGCGAGGCGGCGTACGCCCCCGGCGCGCCGAGTGCCCCGTGCCCCAGGTGACCGTCCGTGAGCAGCGCGTCGTTCCCGCGGGCGGCGCCGGGGACGTACGCGCGCAGTCCGCCGCCTCCGCGCAGCAGCGGCAGCACCTGGTCGGCGGCGCGCAGGCGGGCGGCGACCGCCCCGCGCCGCTCCGCCTGGTAGCTGTCGAGCAGCGCCTCGTGCGGTCCGTGGTGCCAGGTCAGCGCCAGCTTCCAGGCGAGGTTGTCGGCGTCCCTGAGCCCCTCGTCGAGCCCCTGCGTGCCGAGGGCGCCGAGCAGGTGCGCCGCGTCCCCGGCGAGGAAGATCCGGCCCTTGCGCCACCGCCGGGCCAGCCGGTGGTGGACCGTGTGCACGCCGGTGTCGAGGAGTTCGTACGACGGTGTCCCGCCGCCTGTCCAGCCGGACAGGGTCTCGCGGATGCGGGCCAGCAGCAGCTCGGGTGTGACCAGGTCCTTGCCCGGTGGCAGCAGCCAGTCCAGGCGCCACACCCCGTCCGGGAGCGGGCGTCCGGTCACCTCCCCGCCCGAGGGGCCCGACGTCCGCCACGGCGGCATCCGATGGAGCAACGCCTCACCGCCCCACGGAAGTTCCGTGCGCAGCGCGGCCACGGCGTGTCGCTCCACGGCCGTGCGGCCGGGGAAGCGGATGTCCTGGAGTTTGCGGACCGTCGAGCGGGGGCCGTCGCAGCCGACCAGGTGGCTGCCGCGCCACCAGGTGCCCTTCGGGCCGCGGGTGTGGGCGGTGACGCCCGAGGGCTCCTGCTCGATGGTGTCGAGGCGGCTGTCCACGGCGATCTTGACCAGCCGCTCGCCGGCCAGTGCCTCGCGCAGGGCGCCGGTCAGCACGTGCTGGGCGATGTGCAGGGGGGCCGGCTCGTCGGGGGTGCCGAACGTGACCTCGCGCATCACCTGCTTGCGCCGCAGCGACCGCCATCCGGCCCAGTGGACGCCCAGGTCGGCGAGGCGGGCGCCGGTCAGCCGCTCGACGAGGGCGGTGGTGTCCTCCCGCAGGACGACCGTGCGCGCGGGGCGGGGTTCGTCCTTGCCGGGACCCTCGTCGAGCACGACCGAGGGGACTTCCTGACGCGCCAGGGCAAGGGCGAGGGTGAGCCCGACGGGCCCCGCCCCGACGATGATCACCGGGTCCACGGCGCGGCGCCCCCTGCCCGCGACGGTGTCCCGAGGGACGCATGTGAACAGGGAGGTGGGGCAGGGTGCACGATCACAGAACGTATGCAACCCATTGCCGGTGCTTGCGTCAAGTGACGGAGGCAGTGGCGATCATGCCACTGCCTCCGTGTGGGTCAAGGGAGTTGACCGATCATCAGATCCTGTCGGCACCGGCACCGAAGGAGCCGGCGACTCCTGCCGGGTTGAGGTCCTCGATCTTCTCGGCGCCCAGGACCGCGCCCGTGCTGCGCTTGCTGCGGCGCAGCCTGCCCTCCAGCCAGCTCGCGAAGCTGGTGAGGATGAAGTTGACGACGATGAAGACGATCGCGACCACGATGAAGCTCGGGATGACGTTGGCGTAGTTGGCCGCCAGCGTGCTGCGCGCGGTGAGCAGCTCGGAGTAGCCGATCATCACGCCGCCGAGCGCGGTGTCCTTCACGATGACCACGAGCTGGCTGACGATGGCCGGGAGCATGGCCGTGACGGACTGCGGCAGCAGGATGCTGGTCATCGTCTGGCCCTTGCGCAGGCCGATCGCGTAGGCCGCCTCCGTCTGCCCCTTGGGCAGCGCGAGGATGCCGGCCCGGACGATCTCGGCGAGGACCGAGGCGTTGTACAGCACCAGGCCCGTCACGACCGCGTACATCGGCCGGTCCTCGCTGCTCACGCCGGAGGAGCGGGCGTAGACCTCGTTGGCGAACAGCATCAGCAGCAGGACCGGGATCGAGCGGAAGAACTCGACGATCACACCGGCCGGCACCCGCACCCACCGGTGCTCGGACATGCGCGAGATGCCGAAGAACGCACCCAGGGGAAGCGCGATGACCATGGCGAGCGCGGCGGCCTTCAGGGTGTTGCCGAGGCCCGGCAGCAGGTACGTCGTCCAGGCTTCCGAGGTGGTGAAGGGCTCCCACAGGGCCCACTTCAGCTGCTGCTTGTCGTCCATCTTCTGCCAGACCCACCACAGGGCCAGGGCGAGCAGGACGACGAAGACCGCCGAGAGGACGACGTTGCGCCGTCTGGCACGGGGGCCGGGGGAGTCGTAGAGGACGGAACTCATCGCTTCACCGCCAGTCGCTTGCCCAGCCAGCCCAGGATGAGGCCGGTGGGCAGGGTCAGGACCACGAATCCGAAGGCGAACACCACACCGATGAGCAGCGTCTGTGCCTCGTTCTCGATCATCTTCTTCATCAGGTAGGCCGCCTCGGCCACGCCGATCGCGGCCGCCACGGTGGTGTTCTTGGTGAGTGCGATCAGTACGTTGGCCAGCGGGCCGATGACCGAACGGAACGCCTGCGGCAGCACGACCAGGCGGAGCGTCTGACTGAAGCTCAGCCCGATCGCGCGGGCCGCCTCGGCCTGGCCGAGGGGCACGGTGTTGATGCCGGAGCGGATCGCCTCGCAGACGAAGGCCGCGTGGTAGGCGACGAGGCCGAGGATCGCGAGGCGGAAGCCCTGGGCGGTGAAGTCGTTGGACGCGCCCAGCGTCATGCCGAAGACGTCGGCGAGGCCGAGCGAGGAGAAGACGATGATGACCGTCAGGGGGATGTTGCGGACGATGTTGACGTAGGCCGTGCCGAACCCGCGCATCAGCGGGACCGGGCTGACCCGCATCGCGGCCAGCAGGGTGCCCCAGACCAGGGAGCCGAGGGCGGACAGAGCGGTGAGTTTCACCGTCATCCAGAACGCCCCGAGGACGTCGTAACCTTCAAGAAAGTCGAACACGATCTCCCGCGCTTCCGGGTGTGTGGCGTACGAAGAGGGCGGGGCGCGCCGCCGCCTCGATCACGGCGGCGGCGCGCCCCGGGAACCCTGCGGTGCCCGGCCTGTGCCAGGGACTACTTGACGATGTCGCCGATCTTCGGGGCGGGGTCGTTCTTGTAGCCGGCCGGGCCGAAGTTGGCCTTGACCGCCTTGTCCCAGGAGCCGTCGCTGACCATCTTCGTCAGGGCGTCGTTGATCTTGCCGAGGGTCGCGGAGTCGCCCTTCTTCAGGCCGATGCCGTAGTTCTCGTTGCTGAGCTTGAGGCCGGCGAGCTTGAACTGGCCCTTGTACTTGTCCTGCGCGGCGAAGCCCGCGAGGATCGAGTCGTCGGTGGTCACCGCGTCCACGGCGCCGTTCTGCAGGGCGGCGATGCACTCCGAGTAGCCGGCGAGCTCCTTGAGCTGGGCCTTCGGGGCGATCGTCTCCTGGACGTTCTGCGCCGAGGTCGAGCCGGTCACGGAACACAGCTTCTTGCCGTTGAGGTCCGTGCCCTTGGCGATGTCCGAGTCCTTCTTGACCAGCAGGTCCTGGTGGGCCAGCAGGTAGGGGCCGGCGAAGTCGACCTTCTGCTTGCGCTCGTCGTTGATCGAGTAGCTGGCCGCGATGAACTTGACGTCGCCGCGGGAGATCGCGGTCTCACGGTCGGCGCTCTTGGTCTCGACCCACTCGATCTGGTTGGGCTCGTAACCGAGCTGCTTGGCCACGTACGTCGCCACGTCCACGTCGAAGCCGGAGAAGGAGCCGTCCGGCTCCTTGAGGCCGATGCCCGGCTGGTCGTACTTGATGCCGACCTTGATCTTGCCGCCGCCTCCGCTGCTGGCGGAGGAGCCGCTGTCGCTGTCATCGTCGCTGGAGCCGCACGCGGTCGCGGCGAGGCCCAGGGCGAGCACGGCGGCCGTGGCGGCGGTGATCTTGCGGAGCTTCATGGAGAACATCCTTTGGCTGGTGAGGAGAAGGGCTGAGGGCCGTCCGGGACGGTGTGGCGGTACGTCAGGTGACGGTGTGTCAGGTGAGGGCGCGTCAGTGGTGCAGGATCTTCGACAGGAAGTCCTTGGCGCGGTCGCTGCGCGGGTTGCTGAAGAACTGGTCGGGCGCAGCTTCTTCGACGATCCGGCCGTCGGCCATGAAGACCACGCGGTTGGCCGCCGATCGGGCGAACCCCATCTCGTGGGTGACGACGATCATGGTCATGCCGTCGCGGGCGAGCTGCTGCATGACCTCCAGGACCTCGTTGATCATCTCCGGGTCGAGCGCGGAGGTCGGCTCGTCGAAGAGCATCACCTTCGGGTCCATGGCCAGGGCGCGCGCGATGGCGACACGCTGCTGCTGGCCGCCGGAGAGCTGCGCGGGGTACTTGTCGGCCTGGGTGCTCACACCGACCCGGTCGAGCAGCGCGCGGGCCTTCTCCTCGGCCTGCTTGCGGTCCGCCTTGCGGACCTTGACCTGGCCCAGCACCACGTTCTCGAGCACGGTCTTGTGCGCGAAGAGGTTGAAGGACTGGAAGACCATCCCGACGTCGGCCCGCAGCCGGGCCAGCTCCTTGCCCTCCTGGGGCAGCGGCTTGCCGTCGATCGCGATCGAGCCGGAGTCGACGGTCTCCAGACGGTTGATCGTGCGGCACAGGGTGGACTTACCGGACCCGGAGGGCCCGATCACGACGACGACCTCGCCGCGGGCGATCGTCAGGTCGATGTCCTGGAGTACGTGCAACGCGCCGAAGTGCTTGTTGACGCTCTTCAGGACGACCAGTTCGCCGGTTGGGACCAGGTCTTCCTTGGTCACCGATACTTCGGTCATCGCTATCGGGCTCCGTCCTCCTCGGTTGCGGAGGACAGTAATGAGGAGGTAATGCCGACGTCAGTAGATCTGAGCGGAATCTGAGCATCACGATCCGATAGCAATCGGACACATGTCGTAGCACTTGCCGTGTACTTGCCGCAGTGGCTCGTATCGGCCGGGTAACGGAAGAGCCCCGCAACCGGAACCGGCTTGACGGCGTCCTCGTCCATCAGCGTGACTGCCTTGGTGCACGCGCGCGTACGCACGCGTTTTGTACCCATCCTGTTCGTACGCCTGCTGAACCGAAGGGGGCCCGGATGAGACTTCTCCTCGTCGAGGACGACAACCATGTCGCCGCCGCTCTGTCCGCGGTCCTCGCGCGGCACGGCTTCGACGTCACGCACGCGCGCAGTGGCGAGGAGGCCCTGCAGGCACTCGTCCCCGAGGTGGACGGCTTCGGCGTCGTCCTGCTCGACCTCGGTCTGCCCGACCAGGACGGCTACGAGGTCTGCGGCAAGATCCGCAAACGCACCAGCACCCCGGTGATCATGGTGACCGCGCGCGCGGATGTCCGCTCCCGCATCCACGGCCTCAACCTCGGCGCCGACGACTACGTGGTGAAGCCCTACGACACCGGGGAACTGCTCGCCCGGATCCACGCCGTCAGCCGGCGCACCGTCCACGAGGACGCCGCCGGGGGCGCCGACACCTCGCTGCGGCTGGGCCCGGTCCTCATCGAACTGCCCACCCGCCAGGTCAGCGTGGACGGTTCGGTCGTCCAGCTGACCCGCAAGGAGTTCGATCTGCTGGCCCTGCTGGCGCAGCGTCCCGGAGTCGTCTTCCGCCGGGAGCAGATCATCAGCGAGGTGTGGCGCACCAGCTGGGAGGGGACCGGGCGCACCCTGGAGGTGCATGTCGCGTCCCTGCGCGCCAAGTTGCGCATGCCCGCGCTGATCGAGACCGTGCGCGGGGTCGGCTACCGGCTCGTCGCGCCGGGCGCGTAGCGAGTACGGGTGCGTACACGCCTTCTTCCGCTTCTCATCGTCCTGATGGCGGCGATGTTGCTCGCGCTCGGCATCCCGCTCGCCGTGAGCGTGGCCGCCGCCGAACAGCAGGACGTGGTCGTCGACCGGATCGACGACACCGCGCGCTTCGCCTCGCTCGCCCAGTTCGTCACCGACGCCTGCAGCTCCACGGCCACCTCCACGGACGAGCGCCTGCACACCCTCAGCAGCGAACTCGCCAGCTACTACGGCGTCTACGGCATCCGGGCCGGGGTCTTCTGCCGTACCGACATCCCCATGGCGACGGCGCCGCCGACGTTCTACCTGCCCGAACTGGGCGTGATCCGCGACGCGTTCGACGAGGCGAAGCTCAGCCGCCGCAGCCACGACCCGAAGCAGGTGTGGCCCTGGCAGCGGAACCGTCTCGTCGTGGCCTCACCGGTGATCCGGGACGGCGACGTCGTCGCGGTCGTCGTCACCGACTCGCCCACCGGGCACATGCGTTCGCGGATCCTGCACGGGTGGCTGGTCATCGGGGCGGGCGAGATCGCGGCGATGCTGCTGGCCGTCGGTGCCGCGCTGCGGCTGACCGGGTGGGTGCTGCGGCCGGTGCGGGTGCTCGACGCCACGACGCACGCGATCGCGAGCGGACGGCTGAAGTCCAGGGTCGCCGCGGCCGGCGGGCCGCCGGAACTCCGGCGCCTGGCCGGAGCGTTCAACGAGATGGCGGACAACGTCGAGGAGGTGCTGGAGCAGCAGCGCGCCTTCGTCGCCGACGCCTCGCACCAGTTGCGCAACCCCCTCGCGGCGCTGCTGCTGCGCATCGAACTGCTCGCCCTCGAACTGCCCGAGGGCAACGAGGAGATCGCCTCGGTCCGCACCGAGGGCAAGCGGCTCGCCGAGGTCCTCGACGACCTGCTCGACCTCGCGCTCGCCGAGCACACGGAGGCGGATCTGCGGATCACGGACATCGGTGGGTTGACCGCGGAGCGGGTCGCCGCCTGGACGCCGACCGCCGAGGCGAAGGGGGTACGGCTGGTGGCGGACTGTCCGGCCACCACCGCGTGGGCCGATCCGATCACCCTCTCCAGCGCGCTGGACGCGGTGATCGACAACGCGATCAAGTTCACGCCCGAGGACGAGACCGTGGAGGTCGTGGTCGCGGCCGACGGGGCCGTCTCGAAGGTCGTGGTGACCGACAACGGGCCAGGGTTGACGGAAGAGGAACTCGCCCGGGTCGGGGACCGTTTCTGGCGCAGCGGGCGCCATCAGAACATCAAGGGGTCGGGGCTCGGGCTGTCCATCTCGCACGCGCTGCTCGCGGCGGGCGGGGGCGACATCTCGTACGGCCCGCATGAGCCGCACGGGTTGACGGTGACTGTGTCGGTGCCGAGGAGTGGGCCCACGGTTTGACGGGCCCATGGTTTGTGTTGGCTTGTGGTTGGTGTGGCTCGCGGTCTGTGTCGGCTCTCGGTTTGAGCCCGGGCTACGGTTTGACCGATTCGTAGTAGCGCCGTGCGCCGTCGTGCAGGGTCAGGGGGTCCGTGTAGATCGCCGTGCGCAGGTCCACCAACTGTGCGGAGTGGACGTTCCGGCCGATCTCGTCCCGGCTCTTGATCACCGCGCGGGTCACCCACTCGGTGAGCTTCGCGTCGACGTCCGCGCGGGTCATCAGCAGGTTGGACACCGCGATCGTCGGTACGGCGACGCCGTTCTGGATGCTGGGGTAGGCCGACTCCGGCATGTTGGTGGCGCGGTAGTAGCGGGTGGCGCCGCCCTGTTCGTGCAGCTTGGCCACGAGGGTGGCCGGGATCGGCACGAACCGGAAGGTGAAGTTGTCGGCGAGGCTCGCCAGTCCCTGGGTTGGCAGGCCGCCCGACCAGAAGAACGCGTCGATGCCGCCCTTCTTCAGCTGGTCGGGGCCGGTGTCGATGCCGTCGGCGAACGGCGTGATGTCGTGCTTCGCGTCCAGGCCCGCGGCCTTGAGCACCCGGTTGGCGATCAGGCGGACGCCCGAGCGGGGGCGGCCTATGGCCACGCGCTTGTTCCGCAGGTCCGCGACGGAGCGGATGTCCGAGTCGCGCGGGACGATCAGCTGTACGTAGTCGTCGTACAGGCGGGCCACTCCGCGCAGTTGGCCGGCGCCGGTCTGGTTCGCGAGTTCGTACGTGTCGACCGCGTCCGCCGCGGCGATGGTGAAGTCGGCTCCGCCGGTCGCCACGAGCCGGACGTTCTCCTGGGAGCCGTCGCTGGTCTTGAGCGTGACGCGCAGGTCCGGCATGTCCTTGTCGAACTCGTTGCGCAGGAGTCTGCCGTACTGCTGGTACACGCCGGCTTTCGTGCCCGTGCTGAACGTGATCGTTCCGCTCGGCGGGGCCTCGCCCAGGGGGAGCAGCCACCACAGGAGCAGGCCGAGAGCTACGACGCCGGCGGCTGCGGCTTGCAGGGCCCGGCGGCTGCTGATCCTCGGTCGTGTGGGTGGCATGCGCGCGATCCTGCCAGGCGGGAGGGGTGCTGACCAGGGCGGGGCGCTGCGCTGTGCTGGGGCGCTGCGCTGTGCTGGGGGCGGGCGCCCGAGGTGCGTGGGTGGTCGGGGTGGGGGGGGGGGGGGGGGGGGGGGGGGGGGGGGGGGGGGGGGGGGGGGGGGGGGGGGGGGGGGGGGGGGGGGGGGGGGGGGGGGGGGGGGGGGGGG
>NZ_JBIVQP010000012.1:0-153586 GCF_044755245.1 Streptomyces sp. NPDC092369 | reverse complement strand
GCGCCCCCGCCCGCCCGAACTCGGCGAACTCCGCCAACGCGGCCTCAAGCAACTGCTGCTTCTTGGCTTCAGGGTCCCGGGTACGCATCCGCCCAGTGTACTTAATGAACGTTCATTTGACAAAGGCCGACCGGGCTCGCAGTATTGGTAATGAAAGTTCATTTAGTTGAGAGGCGTGGTCACGATGAGTCACTGGACACCGGATGCGATCCCCGAACAGGGCGGGCGTACGGCCTTGATCACGGGCGGCAACAGCGGCATCGGGCTGGTGACCGCTCGCGTGCTTGCGGCGCGGGGCGCGCGGATCATCCTCGCCGGCCGCAGCCAGGCGAACCTGGACGGAGCGGTGCAGAAGGTCCTGGATGTCACACCAACCGCCGACGTCGCCACATTGGTCGTCGATCTGTCCGACCTGGCCTCGGTCGGTGAAGCAGCCACGCGTATCGCTGAGACCGAGACGGTCGACCTGCTGTTCAACAACGCCGGGATCATGAACCTGCCCACCCGGCAGACCACGCGGGACGGCTTCGAGATGACCTTCGGCACCAATCACCTTGGCCACTTCGCCTTCGACGCGCAGGTGTGGCCCGCAGTGCTGCGCTCCACGGCTCCTCGTGTGGTCACCGTCAGCGCGATCGCCGCGCGCTGGCCCATGGGCCGTCTTGAGGACCTTATGAGCGAGAAGAGCTACCGGGGCATGGGTGCCTATGCCAAATCCAAGCGCGCCAATGTTGTCTACACCCTCGAACTCGCCCGCCGTACCGCCGGTACGCCTCTCAAGGCCTTGGTGGTCCACCCCGGAGCGGCGATGACCAACCTCCAGCAGCACGGCGACGGAGCTTTGTCCCGAGCGTTCACCCCGATCGCCGCGCGCCTGCTCATGGGGTCGTCCGAGGGCGCGGCGTGGCCCTCGCTGTACGCCGCCACCGCCTCTGACGTGCAGAGCGGGCAGTTCATCGGCCCCGCGGGACGCGACCAGACCTCAGGCACCCCGAAACCGGCCAAGCTCCCCAAGGGCGCGGACGACCCGCAGCAGGGCGCGCGGTTGTGGGCGGAGAGTGAACAGCTGACCGGCGTTGCTTTCAAGCCCTGACGCTCGACCGAACCGTGCTTTTGCGGCCTGTATCCCGGCCCGATCGACCCCATTGACGTTCCCGCCATTGAACGGAGACATTTCGATGACCAGTTCTGATGGATTCGTCCCGAACCCCGACTTGGCCGAACTTGCCGCGGTCAACAAGCAGCTTGCTGAGACCATGCAGTATCCCGATGTCACCACCAGTGAAGGCCTGGCGTTGATTCGCGGTATGGACTACGCACTCAGCCGTGACCTGAACCAGTCGGTGAGCGAGCGGACCATTCCCGGTCCGGGTGGCGATCTGAAGCTGCGGATCATCCGGCCCGAAGGGCCGATCAAGGCTGTCATGATCGACATCCACGGTGGCGGCTGGTGCCTGGGCACGCCGCAGGAAGACGACTGGATCAACGACTACTACGCCGAGCATTCCCAGATCGCGACGGTCAGCATCGACTACCGGCTCGCCCCCGAAAACCCCTTTCCCGCCCCGGTCGAGGACTGCCTGACGGGGGCCTTGTGGGTTGCCCAAAACGCCGTCGCCGAGTTCGGTACCGACCGGCTCCTGCTGCACGGTGCTTCGGCAGGCGGACATATTGCGGCTGTGACTCTGCTCAGGCTGCGGGACGAGTATCCCGAGGTGGCCGAGCGCATCGCGGCGGTCAGTCTGGTCTACGGCTCCTACGATGTCAGCGGTGTGCCCAGTCGCCGGCAGGCGGACCACAACACTCTCGTGCTGCCCGTCCACTGGATCAACGGCTTCGTCGACAACGCCTTCCCCGGCCTCGATGGCGAACAGCGGCGTGACCCGTCCATCTCCCCGCTCTTCGCGAAGCTGGACAACCTGCCGCCCGCCCTGTTCACCGTGGGCTCGCTCGACCCTCTCCTGGACGACAGCCTGTTCATGTCCGCCCGCTGGCAGGCCGCCGGAAACCACGCGGATCTCGACGTCTGGCCCAACGGCGTCCACGGATTCAACAACATGGCTCCCAAGACCGGCCGTGCCGTCGTCGAGCGCATCTCGTCCTGGTTCAACGCCCGCCTGGCTGCCTGACCCGGAACCTCACCACAAGCGCGCAGAAGTCCGCCGGGCGGCGACACCGTCCACCGTGATGAACAAGGAGAAGACGCTGCCGTGAGAATCACCGTTTTCGGGGCCAGCGGCAGCGTCGGCTCGGTGCTGGTTCCTGAAGCCCTGCACCGAGGCCACGAGATCATCGCCGTCACCCGCGACCCCTCCCGTATCGCGCTCCGTCATACACGGCTTACGGTCGTGATCGCGGAACTGGGCGACGGACCAGGCCTGGAGAAGGCTCTCTTCGGGGCTCAAGCGGTGATCATCAGCCTCGGTGACGCCGTCTGTGACACAGGAACCGGCAGCATTCTCGCGGCCATGCGGAACGCCGGCGTACGGCGGGTGCAGGTGCTCACCGCATTCGGAACCAGCGAGATCAGCCGACGGCAGCTCGGCCGCGGGATGCGAGGAGTGCTGAGCGCGGTCCGTCTTGTCGCTCGCGCAGCGTTTTCGGCCAAGGAGCGGCAGGACGCACTGGTTCGCGCTTCCGGCGTCCAGTACACGATCGTCCAGCCTCCCACTCTCACCTTCGGACCGCCCACCGGGGCCTACCGTCACGGCGATTACCGAGGTAAATCCATTCTCGGAAAGATCTCCCGAGCCGACCTCGCCCATTTCATGCTCGACAATCTGGAACAGGACCGCTACCTGGACGAGTCGGTCTACGTCCAGAACTGAACAGACCTTCCGTCGGGTTCTCGGCGGGCGGGAGACCGAGGTGCTGTCACCGGCGTGAAGCTCGGTAGGTCTGCCGCGAGGCGAAACGCTCCGCTTCCGGCGTCCTGTGCCGAGGGAGCAGAGTGAAGCACTGGTCGGGCAGACAGCGATCGCAAGAAGGAACTGATGCTGGGGGCCATCCGGAGGCGAGGTGCCTGCGTGAGATCCGGGTGAGATCGATGGCGTCGGGGTTCTCGAATGTCCTGGGGTTCCGGTTGGGCCGCGTCGTGCGCTGACCGCCCGGTCCCCTGTAAAGACCTCTGGTCTTTTGACATGAGACCGGTGGTGTCTTACGTTGGAAGCATCGCAACGGACCGCCGGTCTGAAAAGTGTGAAGGCGCGCGCACCCCCACAGAGACCGCGACGTCTCCTTCCGTCCGCCACAGAAAGCGAGCATTCTCATGTCCAAGGTCTGGTTCGTCACCGGAAGCTCCCGAGGTCTGGGCCGCGCTATCGTCACCGCCGCCCTTGAGGCGGGTGACCGAGTGGTCGCCACCGCCCGTAAGCCCGCCCAGCTCGACGACCTTGCCGCCCGCTACGGCGACCGCATCCACCCGCTCGCCCTCGATGTCACCGACCTCGACCAGGTTCAGAGCGCCGTCGAGGAGGGCCTCAAGGCCTTCGGCCACTACGACGTGGTGGTCAATAACGCGGGCTACGGCGATCTGGCCTCCGTCGAGGACGTCACCATCGAGGATTTCCGAGCCCAGATCGACACCAACTTCTACGGCGTCGTCCACGTCAGCAAAGCGGTGGTCGCAGTCCTGCGCGAGCAGGGCCACGGGCACATTTTCCAGGTGTCCTCTCTCGGCGGCCGGATCGGCTCGTTCGGCCTGGCCGCCTACCAGAGTGCCAAGTGGGCCGTCGGCGGTTTCTCGACCGTCCTCGCCCAGGAGGTCGCCCCCTTCGGCGTCAAGGTCACGGTGCTCGAACCGGGCGGCATGCGCACCGACTGGGCCGGCTCCTCCATGACCGTCCCGCCAATCAGCGAGCCCTACCAGCAGACGGTCGGCGCCTTCTCCGAGGCCATCAGGAACCAGGACCCCAAGGCCGCGGCCGCCCACTCCGCCGACCCTGCGAAGGTTGCCCAGACCATCCTGGACCTGGCCGGACGCGAGGACGCCCCGGTACGCCTCCTGCTCGGCGTCGACGCGGTTCAGTACGCCACGGCTGCCGCACAGGCCCTCGCCGAGAGCGACGAGAAGTGGCGCCCGGTCTCCGAGTCCGTCTGGGACTGACCTCCCGCACCAGCTGCCCTCACCGCACCAGACCGGAAAGCAAACATTCATGAACCTCATCGGTACGACCGCGATCGTGACGGGCGCATCGAAGGGCATCGGATACGCCGTTGCCGCCTACCTCATGCAGCACGGTGCCGACGTGGTCGTCACGGCCCGCAGCGAGGACGCGCTCACCTCCGCAGCGGAAGAACTGTCGGCGACCCACGGGCGACGAGCCGTCCCCGTCGTCTGTGACGTCAGCGACGCGACGAGCGTCGCCCACCTATTCGACCGGGCCACGGCCGAACTTGGTGACATAGCGATCCTGGTCAACAACGCCGGCAACAGCACCCTGGACACCATCGACAACCTTGCCGAAGCCGACTGGGACAGCGTCATCGACACCCACCTGAAGGGCACGTTCCTGTGCACCCAGGCCGCGATCACGCACATGAGGACCCGCGGCATCAAGGGCGTCATCGTCAACACCAGCTCGGTCGAGGCCGTGGCCACCACCCGGGGCAACGCCCACTACTCGGCGGCCAAGGCGGGCATCGACAAGTTCACCGAAGTGGCGGCCCTGGAAGGGGGACGCCACGGCATACGCGTCAACGGTGTCGCACCCGGCATCATCGTCACCCCGATGACCCAGGCGGCAGCTACCGAAGAGTTCCACCGCGCGTGGCAGCAGACCTTCAGCGTCGACCGCTTCGGAGAACCTGACGACATCGCCAAGGCGGTCACCTTCCTCGCCTCCGACTATGCGCCCTGGATCACCGGCATCACCCTCCTCGTCGACGGCGGGACACACTTGCGCGGTCTGCCCGACTACGCAGAACATCTGCTGCCGGGTACGAACTGACCGCCATCCGGGCCCGAGGGATCGGGCGAGCGCGACGGACCGGGCGTCGTAGGCGCTCAAGTCGGCGTTGACGCTCAAGCCGGCGGGGCGTGCAGGGCGCACCCGATCCCGCATGGCGGAGGGCGTGGTGTGTGTCCCAGGCCGGCGCCGTGCAGTCGGCCATGGCCTGGCCTCGGCGACGTGGGATTCGATCCCGGCGTCCTGTGCCTCAAAAGCCTTCAGTGCCCACCGCTGGCTGAGGCGCCGGAGGTTGGGATCGGTGATCAGGGCGTCGACACCGCGGACACGCTTGACGAGTTCCCGGCGTTCCAGCGCGGCCAGGACATGCACTGCGCTGACATTCCATGTCACTCGATCGGTGGCCACTCTCAAGAGATTCAATGCGAACGTCCGGCTCGACGGCGTCCTGACCGGCCACAGCCCGGTATTCCGCAGGTTCGACGCGCATAAAAGGCCGACACGGGTGGCGAGCGGTTCCGGTTCCGTCACGTCTCTTCAACGGTCGAGGTGCCGCGAGTAACAGTCGGGCCGAACTGCCTCACCTGCGGAATGGTCGTCACCATGTGCGCGACCACCCTTTCGCTGAGGCAGAAGTGCTTGTGCGGCACATCGCCGGGGAACCGGACGAAGTCGCCGGCTGCCAGGTCGACAGGTTCAGCCATGGGGCCGGTGCGCAGCTTGCCGGTGATCATGTAGAGATGGTGCAGGGTGCCTGGGGCGTGGGCCGGGATTTCTTCTGGGTCCCGCTCGCCGCGTTCCAGTCGCAGCACCATGGTGCGGACGTATCCGGAACCATAGGTTTCGTCGAGAACGCGTTCGTGCCAATTCGCCGCCCCCTGCCACTCGCCGTCTGTCTGTCGCTGCACGTAGACGGGAGTGCCCCACTCGGTCAGGAGCCGCCGGGCAGGGACGTCAAGAGCCGTCCCGAGCAGGGACAGAGTTTCGACGGTCGGGTTGCCCGACCCCTGCTCGATCTTTGAAAGCGTCTGCTTGGACAGTCCGGACCGTCGGGCGAGTTCGCCGAGCGACATGGCTCGTTCCAGGCGGAACCGGTGTAGGTTCCGGGCGACCAGCTCGTTTTCGCGGGGCGGGGTGTCACGTTTAATATGCATGCCGTCATTATTGACGAACCGCTACCACTCAGGACACGACGGCCGGGCTACTGCCGATGAGGCCGTCAGCCTGATAGTCGCTCCGGGTGACGGGCCCAGCTCGGCGACGGGCGTCTGTGAGCCGGCGCGTCGAGCCTCCCTCAGCAAGACCACTCCCCACCAGATCCTCGAAGAGGACGCCGAAGTCGGGCTGGTCCACGCCGAGCTGCGCTTGGACCGCCGGGGAGGTCAGACCGATCTTTCGGCCGGTGACGTGGGCGCCACCGTTCAGGTGCTTGTCCGCGAGCAGCTGCTGCACACGGTGAGCGGCATCCAGGTCCTCCGTACCCAGAAGATTCCGAACCGGGGTGCATGGTGTGCTTCCCTCGCGGCGGCCGTCAGCCTGCTCGTGGCCTCCACGATGGCTACGTCGCGCGCGTTGGAACTCACTGACCTGTTTCCAACTGTGCGGTCACCACGGCGAATCCGGCGATCCATTCCGGGATGGGCCGGTAGAAGCGTGAGGTGAAGCGGTAGTTGCCGGCAGCCGCCAGTGAGGCGAACGTGGCGATCCAGGTGCGGACCTCGTGGGCGGATCCGCCGCCTTCTGCGCCCATCCAGTCGGTGCGCCAGGCGTCGACCTCAGCCAGCTGGGCGGCCGCCAGGGTGTCCAGGACGAGGTTGTCCCACTCAGGGTTGATGGGGATCATCGAGCTGGTTCCGGCGGCGTAGTCACGGCCGGCCTGGATGACGCGCTGTTCGCCCCTGGCCCGCTGCTCGGGGGTGGGCGGATGGCCCTCGATGAGGGCGTCTGCGACCCGGGGCGGCGCGCCGTCCAGGATCGGTACCGGCGGGTCGTGCGAGAGACCGCCGGACGCGAGGAAGAGCACCCGCCGATCCAGGTCCGCCGCGGCCTCACCGATCGCGGTGCCCAGTGTCCGGACTCTGCTGACCGGACCGAGCGGAGTGGCGACTCCGTTGACGAAGACCGGTACCACCGGGACGGTGTCGATCCCGCCGAAGAGCACCTCCAGCGGCTGTACGAAGCCGTGGTCCACGGTCATCCGGGCAGAGATCGTCAAGTCGATGTCCCGGTCGAGGACCCCTCTGGCCAGCGCGCGGGCGGCCTCGGTGTCCACAGAGAGCGGGCCGGCGGCGGATCCGAAGTCGCCGACAGCGTGTGCCTCGGTGGCGAGACAGAACGGGGGCATCTCCTTGTAGAAGAAGCCGTTGTAGTGGTCGGGGGCGTAGAGGACGACCAGTTCCGGGTCGAAGTCGTGGACGAAGGAGCGTGCCTCCTTGACGGCTTCCGCCACTGCGGCGAGGACGTCGGGGGCGGGGTCGTTCGTGCCGATCAACGGTGAGTGGGACAGGCCGACGGCGGCTGCGTTCACCTGGGGTCTCCCTGGGGGTGGATGACGAGCTTGCCGGTTAGCCGTCCGTCGATCATGAGCTGGAAGCCCTTGTGGATCTCGGTGAGTGGCAGGGTGTGGTCGATCACCGGGCGCAGTCCGGTGGCGTCCATCAGCTTGAGCAGGGACACCAGTTCGCTGCGGGTGCATCCGGTGGACCCGAGTACACGCTGCTGTAGGTAGAAGATCCGGCCTAGGTCAGCGGAGGGGTTCATCCCGGAGGTGGCGCCAGCGATCACGATCGTTCCGCCAGGGCGCAGTGCCTTGAGAGAGTGCGACCAGGTGGCTTCGCCGACCGTCTCGATCACCACGTCGACGCGCTCGGGCAGCCGCTCACCGGTCGGTACGGCCTTGCGTACCCCCCAAGACTCCGCCTCGGTCCGCTTGTCTGCGCTGCGGCTGGTGGCGTAGACGACGGCGCCGGCGGCGAGGGCGAGCTTGATGGCGGCAGAGGCGACCCCACCGCCGACCCCCTGGACCAGGACCCGGTCACCGGCGCGGATACCGGCCTGGGTGAAGAGCATGCGGTAGGCGGTACCCCAGGCGACCGGCAGACAGGCAGCCTCGTCGAAAGTGAGCCAGGAAGGCTTGGGGATCAGATTGCGGGTGGGGACGGATAGGTACTCGGCGAAAGCACCGTCGTGCTGCTCGGAGAGCAGGGCCCGACCGGGATCGAGGGTCTCGTCACCCAGTCCCGCGTCCGGGTCGGCGATCACCGGATGGATAAGCACCTCGTTGCGGTCCTCGTCGTACCCTGCGGCGTCGCACCCCAGCACAATGGGCAGTCGCTCGGGCGGGTGGCCCACTCCACGCAGGGTCCAAAGGTCGTGCATGTTCAGGGACGAGGCGACGACCCGGACCAGGGACCAGCCGGGCTTCGGCTTGGGCTTGGGAACGTCCCCGAGGACGAGACCGGACAGCGGGTCGCTGGCACTCTGGGAGACGGCGGTTGCAGCAAGCATGTTCTTACGTTCGTCCTGCCGTGACGGTCATCGACAGCGCGTGTTCCGTTCTGCGGAACGACGGATGGATACCCCTGACCTGCCGTTGTTGCCTTAGAGCATGACCTCGACGATCGAACCCCAGGGCGCGGCCACCCCGGCCCCGCGAGGGGCCCTGCGGCGCCCGGCCGGACTGGCCCCCTCCCTTGACGTCTCCGGGCTCGTCGACACCGAGGACGGGCTGCTGGACCGCGTGATCTTCACTGACCAGGATCTGTACCAGCAGGAACTGCGTCGCGTCTTCGCGCCGAGCTGGCTGTTCTTGGCCCACACCGACCAGTTCCACAAGCCTGGCGACTTCTTCACCACGTACATGGGCGAGGACCCGGTCATCGTCACCCTTGACCGCGAGCGCCGCATCCGGGCCTATCTGAACTCCTGCCGACACCGAGGTGCCCGTGTGTGCCGCGCCGACTTCGGGCAGACCCGCAACTTCACCTGCACCTACCATGGCTGGTCGTTCAATCTGGACGGATCCCTGGTGAGCGTGCCGAACAAGGACGGCTACCCCGACGACTTCGACGAGTCGAAGTGGGGTCTGGTGGAGGTTCCGCACGTGGAGGTGTACCACGGGCTGGTCTTCGGCACCTGGAACCCCGACCCCGTCTCGCTGCGTGAGTCGTTGGGCCACATGGCCTGGTACATGGACGCCATGCTCGACCATGACGACGAGGGCACGGTCGTCGTCGGCGGAGTCCACAAGTGGGTCCTCGAAGGCAACTGGAAGCTGGCGGCCGAGCAGTTCGCCAGCGACTGGTACCACGTCAACATGAGCCACGCCTCGGCGCTCCAGGTGCTCGCGCCCGCGGGCAAGAAGCCCAAGGACGAGGTCGTGCACCGCACCGGCCGCCAGTACTCCGACGCGCACGGCAACGGCGCGGGCTTCCCGGTCCACCCCAGGAACCGCTTCGACGCCCAGACCGTGCACAAGTGGACCGACTACGACGCGTTGCGCGAACGACTCGGTGAGGCGCGCGTGGAAGGTCCGTTGACCAATGGGCACGCCACGGTTTTCCCCAACTTCTCCTACCTTCCCGTCAACGGCTCTATCCGGATCTGGCACCCCAAGGGCCCGGACAAGATGGAGGTGTGGGCATGGACGATCGTCGACAAGTCAATGCCCGAGGAGGTCCGCGAGGCCCAACGCCTCTACAACCTGCGCACCTTCGGGCCCAGCGGGATCTTCGAGCAGGACGACGGCGAGAACTGGTCCGAGGTGCAGGCCATCGCGCACGGCTTCATCACCAACGGCGTCCCCCTCAACTACCAGATGGGGATCGGTTCCGAGCGCGAGGACGGGCGTTACCCCGGCACCACCAGTGAGCTGTACAGCGACGCAGCCGGGCGTGCCTTCTACGGGCGCTGGCGCGAGCTGATGAGCACCCCCGCATGGCACGAGGAGAGCAAGGCATGAGCAACGGCATGCGCGTCGCGGCCCTGGACGACATCCCGCAGGGCGAGGGCATCGCCGTGGACAAGGCGATCACCGGCACCGCCGACAACATCGCCCTGCTACGCGACACCGACGACAGCGTCTACGCCCTCGACGACACCTGCACTCACGAGACAGCCTCCCTGGCCGAGGGCTGGGTGGAGGACGGCTTCGTCGAATGCCCCCTGCATTCCAGCAAGTTCTGCCTCAAGAGCGGTGAGGTCCAGGGGCTGCCGGCGACGAAGAACGCCTGCCCCCACCGCGTTGAGGTCCGCGACGGTGAGGTCTGGCTCTTTCCGGGAGAGCAACCGTGACCGAGCGAGTGGTGATTGTCGGCGGTGGCATCGCTGGCATCAGTACGGCGAGCGCGCTGCGCTCGGGTGGCTTCGAGGGTGACCTCACCCTCGTGGACGCGGGAGAGTTCCCCTACGACCGGCCGCCGCTGTCGAAGGACTACCTGGCGGGGAACATGCCCCTGGAGCAGATCGCGCTCCAGCCCCCCTCCTGGTACGACGACCAGCGCGTGCGCCTCGTCAACCGCACCACCGTCACGGCGCTCAGGCCGGGCGAGGGCAAGCTGGAGCTGTCCGACGGCGGTGTGCTGAGTGCCGATCGGGTGGTGCTGGCCACCGGAGCGAGTGCAGCGCGTCCGCCGATCCCGGGCGCCGACAGCGACCGCGTGCACGTGCTGCGCACCGCCGAGGACGCCGATCGGCTGCGTACCGCGCTGGTGCCGGGGGCCCGTATTCTGGTCGTCGGCGCCGGGCTCATCGGCGCGGAGACCGCTTCCACCGCTGTGGGACTGGGCTGCGAGGTCACACTCGTCGACCCCGCCGCCGCACCGCTGACCACGGTGCTGGGCGGCCAGCTCGCGGAGTGGGTTCACGCCCTGCACACCCAGCGCGGTATCACGGTCCTACAGACGGTCGTGCAGTCTTTCACCGGCCTCGGTGTCACGGGTATCCGGGCCCAGCTCGCCGATGGTGAGGCCGCCCGTACCTACGATGCCGTCCTACTGGGCGTCGGCATGGTGCCGCACACCACCCTCGCCGAGCAGGCCGGACTCGCCGTGGACCAGGGCATCGTCGTCGACGCCGGACAGGTCACCTCCAACCCCGCAGTCCTCGCCGTGGGGGATCCGGCGAGGCTCCGGGGAACCGACGGGACGCTGCTGGGCAGAGCAGAGCACTGGGAGGCCGCGCAGACCGACGGCGTCCGCGCTGCCGC
This sequence comes from Streptomyces sp. NPDC092369, assembly GCF_044755245.1. NCBI lineage: Bacteria > Bacillati > Actinomycetota > Actinomycetes > Kitasatosporales > Streptomycetaceae > Streptomyces > Streptomyces sp. NPDC092369. The sequence goes on along the minus strand of NZ_JBIVQP010000012.1, from coordinate 142,474 downwards.
CACGCTGCTGGGCAAGCAGCTTCCGGCTGATGCCGCCCCCTGGTTCTGGACCGACCGCCACGGGCGCCACATCGAAGGCGTGGGACACATGAGCGACGCCTCGCTGACCGTGGTGAGGGGCTTGTTCGACGACCCGTCGTTCGCCGTTTTCGGGCTGCGGGAGGGGCGGGTTGTCGCGGCCGCGGCCGTGGACGATCCCACCGCTGTCCGCGCGGCCCGCAGGATGATCGACCGACGAATCCCGATCGAACCGAACAGGTTGGCAGACCCCGCGATCAACCTACGCACGCTGCTGCGGAGTTGACATGTCTCACCACCGCCACAGCCCCAGCCGACCACACGCGCAGAAGGGATCGATGACACCGTGATCACCAGCACGGAACCGGACTCCTCGTGGGTCGCGGCGCGGGCAGACCGCGACACCCACTTCGAAATCGAGCAGTTTTACTACGAGGAGGCCGACCTCCTCGACGCAGGCCGCTACACCGACTGGCTCGACCTGCTCGCCGACGACCTCGACTACTGGATGCCGACGCGCACCAACCGGCTCCGCCGCCAACAGGCGCTTTCCGTCGCGGCACGCGGCGAGGCCGCCTTCTACGACGAGACCAAAGAGAGCCTTGCCTGGCGCATCCGCCGCTTCGACACCGGCATGGCCTGGGCCGAGGACCCGCCATCGCGCACCCGGCACCTGGTGACCAACGTGGTGGTGCGGCACCTCGACCCGGAGGAGAACACGGACTTCACCGCCGACGACCTCCTGGTCCGCTCCGCGTTCCTCGTCTACCGCAACCGTCTGGAGCGCGAGGAAAACGTCTTCGCCGGCGGCCGCACCGACGTCCTGCGCCGCACACCGGACGGTCTGCGCGTCGCCCGCCGGACCATCCTCCTGGACCAGAACATCCTCCAGGCGAAGAACATCTCCACCTTCTTCTAGCCGCCGCACACCTTCCTTGCCGATGGGACGACCTCACGTGACCGACCCCAAACTCAAGCACCACCGTGTACCCACCTCGCTCGGCGAGATCACCGTCGCGGAGACCGGCAAGGGCCCGGTGCTCGTCATGCTGCACGGCGGCGGCCCCGGTGCCTCCGGCGTCAGCAACTACCACCAGAACCTGCCGGAGCTGGCCCGGCACTTCCGGGTCCTGCTGCCCGACCAGCCAGGCTTCGGCCACAGCTACCGCCCCACCGAGCAGGAACTCGACGAGCGGTCCATCACACAGATCACCGTCGACGCCCTGTTCCAGGCCCTGGACTCGCTGGGCGTCGACACCTTCCACCTTCTCGGCAACAGCCTCGGCGGTGCCGCCGCCCTCGCCATGGCCCAGCAGCGTCCCGAGCGGGTGATCCGCCTGGTGCTGATGGCTCCCGGCGGCGGCTGGCTGCCCTTCGGCCCTACCCCCACAGAGGGTCAGAAGGAAATGTTCCGCTACTACAACGGCACCGGCCCCAGCGAAAAGAAGATGGCTGCCTTCATCCGCACAATGGTCTTCGACCACAAACTGTTCGGCGAAGACGTGATCAAGGCCCGGTACGAGGCGTCTCTCGACGAGAGCCACATCGCCTTCTACCACCTCTACAACGCCGCCTTCGGCAAGCGCGGCGGCATGGACCCGCTCTGGCGCGACCTGCACAAGATCAAGGCTCCGACCCTGTTGCTGTGGGGCCGCGACGACCGCACCATCACCCTCGACGGCGCCCAGCTGATGCTGAAGCAGATCCGCGACGTCCAGCTCCATGTCTTCAGTCGCTGCGGCCACTGGGTGCAGCTGGAGCGCAGGTCCGAGTTCGAGGCGCTGGTGTCCGGCTTCTTGACGCAGGAGAAGGCATGAGCGGCGGCTGGCTGGAGGGCTACAGCGCCCTGATCACCGGCGGCGGATCCGGGATCGGACGCGCGGTTGCCGAACGCTTCGTGGCCGAGGGGGCCTCGGTCACCATCATCGGACGGGACAAGAAGCGGCTGGACGAGGTGGCCCGGGAGTCCGGGACACCCGAGCGCTTCCACACCGTCGCCGCCGATGTTCGCGACACGGAGTCCCTGCACGCCGCGGTCACCGCCACCGTGGAGCGCTTCGGCAAGCTCGACACCCTGGTCGCCAACGCCGGCGTGTGGGACTACCAGCGCCAGCTCACCCGCCTGACCGGCAAGGAACTCGACGCCGCCTTCGACGAGATCTTCTCGATCAACGTCAAGGGCTACGTCCTCGCAGCGGAAGCCGCCTGGCCGGAACTGGTCAAGACCCGCGGCAGCATCGTCATGACGCTGTCCAACGCCTCCTTCTATGTCAACGGCGGCGGCCCCCTCTACACCGCCAGCAAGCACGCCTGTCTGGGGTTGATGAAGGAGTTGGCCTACGAACTGGCTCCCAAGGTTCGGGTCAACGGCGTCGCCTGCGGTGGCATGAAGACGGACCTGCGCGGACCCCAGGCCCTCGCCCTGAACGAACGCTCGTTGTCGGCGTCGTTCGCGAAGAAGCCCGCGGACGCGGCGCCGCCGCCCATCCCGCTGCACGACTCCAGCACCGACCCACGCGACTTCACCGGTTCCTACGTCCTCCTTGCCGCTTACGAACAGAGCGGCCCTATCACGGGCCAGGCGATCTCCGTCGACGGTGGGATCGGCGTCCGTGGCTTCACCTCCGCCGCTGGCGGCGACCACCTCTGAGCTCAGCGAGGAGCCCACCGTGCCCACGCCCCACCCGCACAACTCAGGCCTCACGGTCGACCTGAACCTTGCCACGGCCGTCGCCCGCAACGCCCGCTTCCACGGGGACACCGTGATCCTCGACTACCCGGGCGGCGATCTGACGTTCCGCGAACTCGACAACCGGGCCGCCCGGTTGGCGGCCGTCCTCGCCGCCGGCGGCACCCGGGACGGCGACCGCGTCGCCTACCTGGGCCTCAACAGCACCGCCTTCTTCGTCACCATGCTCGCCGCCTTCCGTCTCGGCGCGCTGTTCGTCCCGGTCAACTTCCGGCTCGCCGAGCCCGAACTCGCCCAGGTCCTCGACAGCAGCGGTTCGACTGTCATCGTCTGCGAGGAAGGCCACAGGGCAGCGGCCGACCGGGTCCGGGACAAGACCTCCCTCGCTCGCTTCCTGCTCGTTGACGACGACCCCGAAATCCCGGCCGGCGCACCGGAACGCGACTGGGAGCCCTGGGCGGCGCTCATCGCGGACGCGGAACCGACGCAGTACATCGTCGCCAAGCACGCCGACGAACCGGCCATCCTCATGTTCACCTCGGGCACCACCGGGACGCCCAAGGGCGTCGTCCTCAGCCACGGCAACGCCTGGTGGAACGCCGTCAACGTCGAACTCCAAGTCGACACCCGGCGAGAGGACACCACCTACGCCGCCGCACCGCTGTTCCACATCGGAGCCCTCAACAGCTTCGCGCTGCGCACCCTGACCCGCGGTGGGACGGTCGCCGTCCGCCGGACCTTCGACCCGGGGCAGGCCGCCGACGAGCTGACCCGACTCAAGGTGAACTCGATGTTCGGCGTTCCGCAGATGTTCGCAGCCCTCGCCCGGGTGCCCGGCTTCTTCGATCACGACCTGAGCGAGCTACGGTCCGTCATCGTCGCGGGCGCCCCCGTGGCACCCTCCCTGGTCAGCCAGTACGCCGAACGGGGCCTGCTGCTCCAGCAGGCGTGGGGCCTGACCGAGACCGCGCCGTTCGCCACCCACCTGCCCGCGGAGCGTACGCACGACAAGGCGGGCTCGGCCGGTATCCCCATGCCCTACACCGAGGTCCGCGTGGTCGACGTCCTCACCAACAAGCCCGTCGAGCCCGGGACCCAGGGCGAGATCGTCGTTCGCGGCCCCAACGTGGCCGCCGGCTACTGGAACAACGCCGAGGCGACAGAGGCGGCGTACGACGCCGAGGGATGGTTCCACTCGGGGGACATCGGCTACTTCGACGACGACGGCTGCCTCTACGTCGTCGACCGGCTCAAGGACATGATCATCAGCGGCGGTGAGAACGTGTACCCGGCCGAGGTCGAGCACGCGCTCGCCACCATGCCCGGCGTCCTGGACGTCGCGGTGGTCGGCGTCCCTGACCCGCAGTGGGGCGAGACCGTCGCCGCAGTGATCACGGTGGCCGCCGACAGCAGGATCACCCTGGACGACGTGCGCGACCACGCGGCCCGTCACCTGGCTCGGTACAAGCTGCCACGCCGTCTGAAGATCGTGGAGACCATGCCGCGCAACGGCTCAGGCAAGCTCAACAAGCCGGTCATCCGACAGGTCGCGGCCGAGGAGCAGTGACATGATCCCCGTACCTCCCCTCCCGGACCTCCAGCTTCCAGTGCCATGGACCGCCGACGCCCTGCACCGGCGGCATCACGCGCAGGACCTGCTCATCGCAAGCGAGACCGAGGAATACCTGGTGCGCCTGGAACGCTGCGCCGCCGGCCGGTTGCGCGAAACCTACCCAGTAGCACTCCACGACCTTGAACTCCAAGCCGACACATGCGCCACCGAATTCCTCCCCGAGCTGCTGTCCGTGGTGACCGGAGCCCTGAACAGCACAGACCCCCTGTGTAGACGCCTTGTTCTCGCGATATCGACTGACGCTCCATCACGCGCAGTGGCGGCGGCGACCGCAGGGTTCCGGCACGTCGTGGACGTCGACCTCGGCGGCGCTGAACACGGCCTGTTCACCTGGGAACCGTCCTGGGTAACGCGAATCGATCCGGATCTCGACCGGGTGCCAGACGTGTGAGGCGGTGTCCGGGCCTGCACCGACGTGCGGGCTCGGACACCGCCTGGTTCTTTCCGAGGGACGACCGATGACACAGCAGAGCGTTCCCCGGATCGACTATCACGCGCAGCGCGTGCCCGAGAAACCGGCCCCTGTGGACCTGGAGACCGACGCGTATCCGTTCCCTCGCCGCCGTTCTGACGCCTATTGAACGAACGGAAATCCATGAGCGCGTAGAAGAATCCCGTGACGACCGCAGCGGAGAAGGTGGTCGAAGCGGTGCAACAAGCGACCCATCCCGGCGACGAGATCCCCGGCGCCTCCGCGCCGCACCCGGTAGATGAGCCCGGCGACCCGACGGGGCCGTTGCCCCCAAGCCCACTCGGCAACCCTGCGGCCGATCGCGACGGACGCCGGTACAACTCTTCGGCGTCGGCGTGTGTCTGATGGGTGGACGAAACGTGCCTTCGGCCGGCTCACCGCCCATCCTCGTCACTTCACCCCAGAGGTAATGACATGCTCCGCTGCGATCACAGCTTCCGTGCACTGCGCAGGGCCGTCGGAACCATCGGCGTCGGCGCACTGATCACGTTGGGCAGCGCTCCCTGCGCTGTGGCCGAAGGTTCCGGGGCCGGGCTGCTGCTGGGGACCATCGCGCCGATCGACGGAGTGCAGCCGGGGAGCACCTTCGAGGCGCCGGTCGCCTTCGAGAACCAGGGCACCCAGACGCTGGAGAAGGTCTGGCTGCGTTACACCGTCACCCAGGGGTTGGATTACGCCGACGTGCCCTCGAACTGCGTGCGGTGGGACATCGGCTCGTACGACGAGTTGCCGGCCAGGTCCCAGATGACCTGCGAGTTCGACCAGGCCGTAGAGCCGGGTGTCGTCTACGCGCCTGAGAAGCTGACCCTCAAGGCTCTCGACCGGGCGCTGTACGACGATCTCGACGTCGCCGTCGGGGACTATGACTTCGGCCCCGACGAAGGCGCCAGCAGACCCGTGCGCGGAACCGCTCCCGCGGCGAAGCTGGTGGAGCAGCCCGGCTCCGTCCTCACCGGGAGCAGCTCGGTGGGCCACGACTATGTCGAGGCCCGGGTGCGCGTGAACGCCGTGAACACGGCCGACTTCCAGGTGTCGGGGGCGCGGCTGGAGGGCCGGGTGGGAGACACGCTCGACCTGCAGGTGAAATTCATCAACGCCGGCCCCGCCTGGGTGCTGGTGGAACCGGGCCCTCCGGTGCCGACCCGCGTCCTGATCAAGATTCCCTCGGGTACGTCCGCGGTCAAGACACCGGGGTGCAAGAAGCCGGCAGCCGGAACCTACGACTGCTTCGTCGCGCAGGGCTGGGTGGAGGAGGACCAGGTGAACACCTACTCCTTCAAGCTGAGGATCGACAAGGCGGTGGCGGGGGCCAAGGGCTCGGTGGCCCTCAATGCCGAATCCCGCCCGTACGACGTGAACAAGGCGAACGACGAGGCCGACATCCTGCTCGACGTCGAGGGCAGTGGTTCGACGGGCGGCAGTGGGTCAGCGGGCAGTTCGGGTTCCACCGGCGGAGGCGGGACGACGGAGGGATCCGGCGGCGGAGGCGGGACGACAGGGGGATCCGGGACCACCGGCGGTGACCTCGCTGCCACCGGTTCCGGTTCTGCGCTGCCCCTCGCGGGCGGCGCGGCCGCGGTCATAACCGCCGGTGCGGGTACGGTCCTGCTCGTACGTCGCCGTACAGCCCGGCGGTAATCCGTTCGGCGCGCATGCCTGAGGTCCTCGGCATCTTCGGCATCCGCGCCCCGCACCTGCTGTCCCCTAACGCCCCCTAGAAGATCTTTAACGGCTGAGGTTGCGGAAGTTGGAAGTCAAGCCCGGTCTTGGCGATGAGGCCCTCGATGAGGTGGTGGCGTGCCGATTGCGCCCAGGATGCTCGGCTCACGTCTGGACCGGACAGCTCACTTCTTTCCCGTACGCAGCCGCTGGGCCGCCGTGTCGCCGCGCCGGCCGACCGGGATGACACCTGTCGCGGCGGCGAGGCCGTACGCGGGCATGTCGACGTACACCGACTCGTAGGAGCCCGCCGGGACGATGAACGTCTCGTGCCAGATACCCACATGTCCCTTGGCGGCGCGTGCTCGTCGGTTGAACGCCGTCCATGCGGGCCGGTGCACCTTGTCCTGCTGGTGGGCGTAGGCCAGGAGACGTTCCTTGTCGGACCAGTACTGGACGACGTAGAAGTCTCGGAGGCTGCCGTAGAGCACCTTGTAACCGAGAAGCCCGCTGGCCTTCTCCTGCGACAGCTCACGCAGCATGCGCGGCATCGACATGAATGCCGGAACCCAACTGGAGAGGGCTCGTAGCCGGTTGATGCGCAGCCCGATGTGGAAGACGACGACGTCGCCTTCGGCGGCGGCGGTGTTGCGACCTGGAACCACTTTCTCGGACATGAATATCCTCCGGTCGTCCTTACGATGCTTGAGGTCACGAACGGGCGAGCGACCGGGACTTCGCGCGAATCGCCCAAAAGTGGATCACCATGCCGATACCCCAGCCCGCAATCGACCACAAGGGCCAGAAGAAATGGTCCGGGGTGAGAATCGCCCACAGCACCACCTGAGCGGCGTTGGCGAGGACGTACCAGTAGAAGTGGATCCGCAGGCCCCACCGCATGGCCTTTTCGCTCTTGTGCACTTTCCCTCCCGTAGGTCGTCGGATCGCTGCACTTGCGCTGCCCTACGGTGCTACTGCGCGGGAGTCTGCTCCTGCACGGCTGTCTCGATGAGGGCCACCGTCGCGCCCGGCCGGGAGACGAACACCATGTGAGAAGCGCCCTCGACCACCTGCGTCTTCGCCCCCGAGCGCAGGGCCATGAACTCCTGTGTCGCCGGGGGGATGATCCGGTCCGCGCCGCTGATCAGGTTGTAGCTGGGAATCGTGTGCCACGCCTGCGGACCGGTGGCCGGCTCGCCCAGCGCGGCGCCGGTGGCCGGACGCTGCGTGATCGAGTAGAGCGTGGCCTCCTCCAGCGACACGTCGGCCGCGAAATGAGGATGAAAGACCTTCGGGTCGATGTACAGATCAACCTGTCCGTCAGGCAGCGGGACCGGTTTGAGGGATTCGCCCACCGTGCTGCCCGGGAACCGCTCGACCAGCGCTTGCGCGCTCTCACCCGTCTCCGGCACGAACGCCGCCAGGTAGACCAGGGCCTTCACGTTCGCGTTTCCCTCGGCGGCAGCGGAGATGACCGCACCGCCGTACGAGTGCCCGACCAGCACGATCGGTCCCTCGACGCTGTCCAGCAGCGCCTTGACGTGGAGCGCGTCAAAGGCGAGCCCCCTCAGCGGATTCGGCGCGGCGACCACTGGATAACCGTCGGCGACAAGCCGCTTCGCGACGGCGTTGAAGCCGCTGCTGTCGGCGAATGCGCCGTGTACGAGCACGATCGTCGGATTCCCGTTCACCAAGAACCACCCTCTCCTTCGGACGACGGCCGACACGGACCGCAGCGGCTGTCGGGTTCTCCCGCACCGCCTGGCCGACGACCACTTCTTCGAACCGCGATTGCGCGCAAACGCCCGCCGACGTGACCTCGGCCGCCCGAAGTGTCCGGAGCCGTGGGCCGATGAAACGGAGGCGCAATCGCGGTGACCGTGGAGGGTTGCGGATGAACTCAGCGCAGAACGACACGGCTCCACACCCTCACGCTCGACGCCAAGTTATGACTCCGCACTGGACGGAATTGGAATGGACCAAGCAGAGGGTCCCCGGCAGACTTCACAGATCATTCAGTCGACGTCAAGCGCATTCGGCCAGTCTGAGCTCCCTGAGGGCGGATGACTGGGGGTGCGAATGATGTCGGACGAGGAAGCCGATGTCGTTGTGATCGGGTCGGGAATGGGCGGTCTCGCAGCGGCGCGAGCGATCGCGCAGTTCGGCGGGAAGCGTGTTCTCGTCCTCGAACAGCACTACACGCTCGGGGGGATGACGCACGAGTTCTCCCGCGCCGGGCGCTACCGGTTCGGCACCGGACTGCATTACATGAGCGCGAGCGCCGGCCCGTTCCTCGGCTTCATGACGGACGGAAGGGCGCAACTGTCGCTCCTGCCGCACGAGTACGACGCACTGCACTTCCCGGAGTTCGATTTCACCGTACCCGCAACAAAGGAAGCGTTCCGCACACGGCTGAAGGAACGGTTCCCCGTCGAGGCCGCCGCCATCGACGACTTCTTCCGCACCATTCGCCGGGCCATGGCCGGACTGACGGCGCGCAATGTTCTCGCCTCGTTCCCCGCCGGCGTGCGAAAGGCGGCCGCGCCCTTCGTCGAGCGGCTCTTTCCTTCGACCTTCCGATCGTTGCGGGACCAGGTCTCACGGAGCTTCCGCGATCCGCGTCTGCGAGCCGTTCTGGCCGCGCGGTGGGGGCTGTACGGCACCCCTCCGGCATCGAGTGCGTTCGGGTATCACGCGGCGGTCCCGCTGACCTTCTTCATGGACGGCACCGCTCACCCCGTGGGCGGCCCGCAGGAGCTCAACCGGGTCGTCCTGCAGATCCTGCGGCGGTACGGCGTGGTACTGCGCCCCCGGCAGCGGGTGCATGAGGTGGTGGTCGAGGGCGGCAAAGTGGCCGGAGTCGACGTCGAGGACACCGCCACCGGCCGCCGCTACCGGGTGCGGACGGACACCGTGGTCTCGGCGGCCGGGGTGCGTAACACCTATGCCCTGATCGGGAAGAGCCATGAGCTGGTGGATCTGCCCGAGGAGCGGTCGGCGCTCATGCTGTTCCTCGGTCTTGACCGGTCGCCGGCGGCGTTCGGGTTGCGCGGCGAGAACCACTGGTTCATGCCCGATCTGGAGGAGCACGGCAGCATGCCGCGCCCGCCGGGGCACGGCACGTTGTACGTCTCCTTCGCCTCGCTCAACAATCCGGCTGCCCGCTTCCATACGGTGGAGCTGCTGGAAATCGTCGATCCGAAGGTGGTCGACCAATGGCGCGGGACGCCCGAGAGCGAGCGGCCGGAAAGCTACCGGAGGTTCAAGGACGAGCTGACTGAACGGTTGCTCGCTCGCCTCGAGAAACGCTGGCCCGGTTTCCGGGAGACGATCGCCTTCGCCGAACTGGCGACGCCGTTGTCGTTCGAGACCTATCAGCACAGCGTTCTGGGATCCTTCTACGGCCTCGCGGCGACTCCCCAGCGACTGCGCTCGGCCCGCGCGGGATGCCGTACTCCGGTCAAGGGCCTTTTCGTGGCTGGGCAGGACGCCTGGGGTTCCGGTGTGGTGGGGGCCCTGGCGGGCGGGCTGATGGCGGCGAACGCCGTGCTGAAACCTCGACAACTCGGCACGATGTGGCGGGCCATCCGCTCCGGCGGACCGGCCCGGGATCCGGCCGTGCCCTGGGAGGGCTATCTGCGCGTGGCCGGCATCGAGGAACTGACCCCGACGGTCCGCAGGATCCGCCTCGCACCCCTGAACGGAGACACGATGCCGTTCTCGTTCGCCGCCGGGCAGTACCTGAAGACCGAGCTGCCCGTCGCCATCGAACCGATCGAACGCTCGTATTCGATCTGCAGCAGTCCCGGGGAGAGCGGCTTCGTCGAGATCGCGGTCAAGCACGAGCCGGACGGCCTGGGGTCGGGCTTCCTCCATGAGGAGTTGGAGGTCGGACTGGCGTTGCGGGTGAGCGGTCCGCATGGCGAGTTCACCTGGCAGCCGGACTCCGCACACGGCACGCCGGACACACTTCTGCTCATCGCCGGGGGTATCGGGATCACCCCGCTGATGAGCGTGCTGCTGGCGGCCGCCGACGCCCGTCACACGGGCCGGATCGTCCTGCTGGCGAGCCACCGGACCGCCAACGAGGTGGTCTTCGGGCCGGAGCTCGCCGCGCTGCGGACCCGTCTGCCGGGGCTGGAGGCGTCGGTCTTCGAAACCGACCGGCACGGGCGGATCGGCCCCGACGAGTTGCAGCCCCACGCCCGCCCGACGACCCGGGTGCACTTGTGCGGGCCGGCGCCCATGATGCAGGACTTGATCGGGCGCCTGACAGAACTGGGGGTGCCGCGAGAGGCCATCCACACCGAGGCGTTCGTGTCGGGCCGGAGCAAGGAGACACGGCGGGAGAAGGCGCACGCCATCGCAGTCGCCGCCGCGGCGGCCGGTGTTACCGAGTTCATGATCGGCACGGATGACCGCGCCCGGACGTTCCCCTGCAGCCCCGGGCAGTCGATCCTCGACGCGGCCAACGCCGTCGGTGTGCCGTTGCCCCAGTCGTGCGGCGAAGGCGCGTGCGGCACCTGCCGGGTGCGGGTGCTCTGCGGCGCTCACGAGAGCGACGACCGGGGGATGTTCTCCGCGGACGAGTCGGCGACGGGCTGGCGGCTGGCCTGCCAGACGCTGCCCACCGAAGACCTGGTGATCGCTCAGTAGGGACGGGACTTCTGCCTGTCCAGCGGCGTGGTACTCGGTGTACCGCCCGCCAAGAACTGCCGCGACCACTCGTGGCGCCCCCGCAGCGAGGGCGAAACGGGACTGGGAATGGAAACGGGAAATGACTTCCTCCGGCGCATCCCTGCGTCTGCAGGTTCTCGGGCCGTTGCGCGTCTGGCGCGACGGCGTGGAACTGGATGCCGGGCCTCCGCAGCAGGCGTATCTGCTCGCCGTTCTGCTCGCCCGTGCGGGCGAACCGGTCACCATCAGCGAGTTGATCGACCTGATCTGGGCCGAGGATGTCCCGGCCTCGGCGGTCAACATTCTCCAGAAGTACGTCGGCGCGCTCCGACGACTGCTGGAGCCGGCGTTGCCCGCGCGGGAACCCGGCTCGTTCCTGAAGCGTCGCGGCAGCGCGTACCTGTTCGTGCCCGCCCCCGGGACACTGGATGTCGTCAGGTTCCGTGAACTGGTCGTCGTTGCCGAACGCAGCGTCGCCGAGCGGCGGCTCGACACAGCACTCGACGGGTACGTGGAGGCAGCAGGGCTCTGGCAGGGGGCGGCCGGCGACGGGGTCGCCTACAGCTCGACCGGGATGGCGATCTTCGCCGGGCTGGACGACGAGTTCCGCCAGGTTTGCATCGCGGCGGCCGAATTGGCGATCACGCTCGGCCGGCCCGAACGCGTTCTCCAGGCGTTGCACATGGCTGCCCGAATGGCGCCGTTGCACGAGACGCTGCAGGCAAGTCTCATCGCCGCCCTGGCCGCCGCCGGCCAGCCGGCCGAGGCTCTGTCGGTGTTCCGCACCGTCCGCGCCCGGCTGGCCGAGGAACTCGGCATCGACCCCGGTCCCGCCCTGGTAGCCGCTCACCTGCATGTCCTGGAGCGCGCACCGGCCCAGGAAAAGCCGGTCCAACGGCGGGCACCAGCACCCGCGGCCGGGATGCCGGCCGCCGACCGCCTGGTGGGCAGGACCGAGGAACTGGCGGTAGTGCGGCAGGCCGTGGAGTCGGCTCTCGCCGGAAACACGGGGCTGGTCGTTGTCGAGGGGGAGCCAGGGGTGGGCAAGACCCGCCTGCTGGAGGAGGCCGGCGCCGAAGCAAACGGGCGTGGCGCCCTCGTCGTCTGGGGCCGCTGTCTGGAAGGGGACGGCACGCCGTCGATGTGGCCCTGGACGCAGATCGTCAGCGGGCTCTTGGACGACGTGCCCGCCGCTGCGCGCGAGAACTGGCAGGTGGGCGAGCTCGGCCGTCTCTTGACACCGCACGACACCGGCACCACCCCATCCTCCTTGCCCGACAGCGGCGTTCAGTTCCGCTTCTTCGAGCAGGCCGTCGCTCTCGTCCGTCAAGTGGCGGCCCGGCGACCTGTGGTGCTCGTCCTCGACGACCTCCAATGGGCCGACGCCACCTCGCTGGATCTCCTCGCTCACCTCATGGCGCGGCTGCCGGGCGGCACCGCCGTGATCGCGGCGCTCCGCGACCGAGCGCCCGCGCCGAGCCCGGAACTGGGACGGGTACTGGCCGCGGCGAGCCGACTGGCCGGCCACCGCAGGATTCGGCTCGCCGCGCTCGCATGTGCCGAGGTGGCCGAACTCGTGCGCCGTGAGACAGGTCAGGACCCGGGGCCGGGCGTCACACGCCTCATCCACACCCGCACCGCCGGAAACCCCTTCTTCGTCCGCGAGTTGTCCCGGTTCCTCGCCGACGGCGGTGTCCTCACGGCGGCCACCGCGGCGCGGATCGGAGTGCCGGCCACCGTCCGAGATGTCGTGCGCGACCGGATGGCCGGACTGGAAAGCGCCGCCAGGAGCATGGTGCAGATCGCCGCGTTGATCGGCCGGGCCGTCGACCTCGCGCTCCTTGCCCGAACCGCCGGTCTTGACGACCAGACGTGTCTGGACCGCCTTGAGGCGTGCGAAGGACTGGGCCTGCTCGAACCTTCGCCCGGGGACCCCTACACCTTCGCCTTTCCGCACGACCTGGTCCGCGAATCGGTGGCCGAGACCATATCGCCGCCGCGCGCAGCCCGACTGCACCTGCTGGTCGCCGACGCCCTGGAACACAGGGCCGCGGACACCGAGTTGGTGGCCGAGCGCCTCGCCCATCATCTGTGGTCCGCCGGGCCGCTCGCGGACCCGGCCCGCACCGCGACCGCGCTCGTGCGTGCCGGCCGCTGCGCCGCCGCGAAACTGGCGCTCGAGGCAGCGGCGCGCCAGCTTCACTCGGCCGCACGCGTGGCACGCACAGCGGGCCTGGTGGAGTTGGAACTGGCTGCCCTGTCGCTGTTCACCGCGGTGGACGGGATGCGGGCGGGATACGTGGGCTCGGCGGTCGACCAGCTGGAGCGGGCCGAACTCCTCTCCCGTGAACTCAACCGGGGACGGGAGGGCGCCGACTTCCTGTTCTCCCGCTGGGCCGCCTACGCCCAGGGCCTCCAGCTGACACGCGCAGGCCGGTTGGCCGAGCAGCTGCTGGAGCAGGGCGAGGCCTCCGACGACCCGGTCGTGTGCGCCTACGGCTGGTACGCCTGGGGCATTCACCAGTGGGGCGCCGGCAACATCGGGGAGGCGTTCCGGTACCTGAGCCGGACCGACTGGACCGTTCTGGACGACCTGGCCCAGCAGGAGGAAGACCCGCTCCGGCGCGACCTGCGACGGTTGGCGGCCGGGATGCTCGCCATGATGACCGCATTGCACGGTGACATCGACGCGGCACTGGCCCGGCTCGACATGATGGAGGCCGCCGCAGGAGACGACCCGTACGCGATCACGGTCTGGGCGGCCTACTCGGCACGGGTCGCCGCGTTGATCGGCGACCCGGAACGGGCGCTGCGCGCGGCCACACGCGGGATCGCCATGGACCCTTCGTTCTCGTTCGGATTCCTCGGCGGCTACCAACGGCTGGCCCGCTGCTGGGCGAGCGCCGTGACCGGCGAGGCCTCCGCCGACGCCGCCGCACAGGCACAGCAACTGATCATCGCGTCGCTCTCCCACCCGCCGCGTTCAGGCCTGGCCACCTGGTACGGATTCCTCGGCGAGATGTGGCTGGCGGCCGGCAAGCTGGACGAGGCCGGGGCGGCGCTCGACCACGCGGACCGCGCCATCGCCACCTACGGCCAGCGCTACGCCGAAAGCCTGCTGCTTCTGATCCGGGCACGGGTGCTGCAGGCACGCGGTGAACCGATCGCCGCCGTCCGGGCCCTTGCCGAGCAGGCGCACGCGCTGTCCATCGAGCGCGAGGCCCACCTGTTCGCCCGCCGTGCCGAGGAACTGATGGCCGAGCTCGCGGACAGCACATCCCACTGACACCTGGGCGCGACGGCGGGAGTTGAGCGGCAGGCCCGGGCGGATAGCCCAAGGTCGCGGACCGACAGTAGAGTTGCTGCGCCGCAGCCGATCGTGGTCGGCCTGTGAGTGGGGGTAGGGGTGGGCATGACTTCCTCCGGCGGGCACGTGCGTCTGCAGATTCTCGGTCCGCTACGGATCTGGAGGGACGGCGTCGAGTTGGACGCCGGGCCTCGACAGCAGGCGTATCTGCTCGCGGTGCTGCTCGCCCGTGCGGGCGAGCCGGTCAGTACGAGCGAGTTGGTCGACCTGATCTGGGACCAGGACGTCCCGGCGTCGGCCATGAACATTCTCCAGAAGTACGTCGGCGCGCTGCGGCGGCTGCTGGAGCCCACGCTGCCCGTGCGAGGAACCGGCTCCTACGTGCAGCGCCGAGGCAACGGTTACCTCTTCACCGCCGACCCGGGCACGCTGGACGTCCTCGCCTTCCGGGAGTTGGTCGAGGCGGCCAGGGCCGGCACCTCCCAGCAACGTCCCGACGCGGCGCTCGACTGCTACGTCCGGGCGCTGGATCTCTGGCACGCTTCCGCCGGCGACGGGCTGCTCCACGGACCCACATCGGTGCCGGTCTTTTCCGCGCTGGACGCTGAGTTGTACGTCGCCTGCGTGGCGGCCACCACGCTGGCGATATCGCTGGGGCAGCCTGAACGTGTGCTCCGGCCGCTGCGGCTGGCGGCCCGGATGGCGCCGTTGCACGAGACGGTGCAGGCCAGTCTCGTCTCCGCTCTGGCCGCCGCAGGTCGCCAGGCGGAAGCCCTGGCGGTTTTCCAGGCCGTTCGGGCCCGGCTCGTCGAGGAGTTGGGCCTCGATCCCGGCCCGGAGCTGGTGGCGGCGTACCGGCGCGTACTGGATCCGGCACCGGCCCAGAAGACGCCCTCTGAGGGGTCGTCGGCCCTTGGCGGCGGGCCGCCGCCGGACGGCCGTCTGGTCGGCCGGGTCGAGGAACTGGCGGTGTTGCGGCAGGCGGTGGAGTCGGCGCTTGCCGGGGGCACGGGGCTGGTCGTTGTCGAGGGGGAACCAGGGGTGGGCAAGACCCGCCTGCTGGAGGAGGCCGGCGCCGAGGCGAACGGGCGCGGCGCCCTGGTCGTCTGGGGCCGCTGTCTGGAAGGGGACGGCACGCCGTCGATGTGGCCCTGGACCCAGGCGGTCGGCGCGCTTCTCACCGGCCTGCCCGTCGCAGCACGTGAGGAATGGCAGGCCGGCGAAATCGGCCGCCTCCTGGGACCGCAAGGCAACGTTCCCGCCACGCCGGTACTGCCGGACAGCGGTGCCCGCTTCCGCCTGTTCGAGCAGACCGTCGCGCTCGTACGACAGGTGTCGGCACGGCGACCGGTCGTGCTCGTCATCGACGACCTCCAATGGGCCGACGCCGCCTCACTCGAACTGTTCAGCCACCTGGCGGCCCACTTGCCGCACCGCACCACCCTGACCGGCGTCCTTCGCGACCGCGCGCCGATACCCGGTTCGGAACTGGAGCGGATGCTCGCCGCGACCAGCCGACTGCCCCGCCACCGCCGCATCCGGCTCGGCCCACTCGGCGCGGCCGAAGTGGCCGAACTGGTCCGCCAGGAGACGGGCCAGGACCCCGGCCCCGGTGCGACCCGCAACATCCACGCCCGCACCGCCGGCAACCCCTTCTTCGTCCGGGAACTGTCCCGCTTTCTCGCCGACGGCAGCGTCCTCACCGAGGCCGCCACGACACCGTCCGGAGTACCCGCCACCGTCCGGGACGTCGTGCGCGACCGGATGGGGAAGCTCGACGACGACGTCGTACGACTGCTGCAGACCGCTGCGCTGATCGGCCGGGACATCGACCTCGCGCTGCTCGCGCGCTCCGCCGACCTGCCCGTGCAGACCTGCCTCGACCGCCTGGAACCCTTGCAGGAACTCGGCCTCCTGGAGCCCTCCTTTCGCGACCCGTACGCGTTCCGCTTCGCGCACGACCTGGTCCGTGAGTCCGTCGTCGGAGCCACACCGTCACCGCGGGCGACCCGGCTGCACGTGCTTGTCGCGGACGCCCTGGAGCATCACACGACGACGGACGACGAGCGCCTCGCCCATCATCTGTGGGCCGCCGGCCCGCTCGCGGACCCGGCCCGCACCGCCGCCGCCCTGATCCGCGCGGGTCGCTGCGCGGCAGGAAAGTCAGCGTTCGAGGCCGCCGCGCGCCAATTGGAATCGGCCGCGCAGGTAGCCCGAAGAGCGGGGCTGGCAGAGCTGGAACTGTCCGCTCTGTCGCTGTTCACCGCCGTGGACGGGATGCGGGCGGGGTACGTCGGCGCGGCTCTCGAACTGCTGGAGCGGGCCGAGCACCTGGCGCGTGGCCTCGGCCGGGAACGGGAGACCGCGGACTTCCTCTTCTCCCGCTGGGCCGCCCATTCCCAAGGTATCCAACTCGACCGCGCCGGACGACTGGCTCACCGACTGCTGGAACAGGGTGAGGCATCCGCCGACCCGGTCGTGCGCACCTACGGCTGGCACGCATGGGGCATCCACCAATGGGACGTCGGCAACATCGGCGAGGCGTTCCGGTATCTGAGCCGAAGTCGCTCCACCATGCTCGACGACCTGGCCCACGGCGGGGAGGACACGCTCCGGCGCGATCTGCGGCTGCTCGGGCCCGCCATGCTCGCGTTGATGACAGCGCTGCACGGCGCCACCGACACAGCACGGACGCTGTTCGACACGATCGAGGCCACCGCTGACGGCGACGCCTATGTGGTCACCGTCTGGGCTGCCTTCGCCTGTACGGCCGCGGCACTGGCCGGTGACCCGGTGCAGGCGCTGCGCACGGCCGAGCGGGGCAGTGCCTTGGACCCGGAGTTCTCCTTCGTCTTCTTGGGCAGTTATCAGCGGCTGGCGCAGTGCTGGGCGCATGCCGTGACCGGCAACGACCCGGTCGGGGCAGCAGTGAAAGCACAACGCCTGATCGCCGCGGCCCTGGCCGACCCGCCACGCTCCGGGCTGGCGACCTGGTACGGCCTCCTCGGTGAGATGTGGCTTGCCGCGGGCAGACTCGACGAAGCCACAGCAGCCCTCGACCAGGCCGACGCAGCCCTCGACACCCATGGCCAGCGCTACGCCGAGGGCTTCCTGCTCCTGCTGCGTGCGCGGCTGATGGCGGCCCGCGGCGAGCCGGTCGCCGCCGTCCGGGCCGCCGTCGAGCGGGCCCGGACGCTTTCCGCCGAGCGCGAGGCCCACCTGTTCGCCCGCCGCGCCGAGGAGTTGCTGGCCGGGCTGGCCGACATGTGAGGGCACCGCATCGGCACCGTGGACAGCACGTCATGGTGGCGGCTGGCGGGTGAGCGCCCATGGTGGCTAGGGCGGCGTTCAGCGGCCCCACCGAGGTGACTCCAACTGGCCCCAGTTTGAGGGGCGTTCGTGAAGATCAGGCGGCGTGAAGTGGCCCCGCAGGGCGATTTGAGCTGGGACCCCTTGGACGGAGGAACCGCCGCCGGTCTCCACGAATCGTTCGAATCCCGCCGACGGCTGTCACCTCGGGTCGGCCGGGCCGTCCGGCGATCGGCCGTCCTCAGGTGACCTCGCCGAGATCCTCATGGAGCCGTGCCGCGGCTTCAACGCTCGAGGGCCGACTCGCGACAAGCCGGGCCAGGTGCGCTTCAAGGGACTCGAGTTGCTCGGGCCCCATATGCGCCGCCCAGCGCTCGCGCACATCGTCGAAGAGCGAGGCGCCCAGCGTCATCATGTCGTGGCCGCGGTCGGTGACCCGCAGCCGTTTGAGGCGGCCGTCGCTCGGGTCGGGCTCCCGCTCGACGTATCCGAGCTTCTCCAGTGCGGCAATCGTCCTGGCAGCGCCCTGTTTGGAGACCGAGAGCCGGCGGCCGAGCTCCGAGGCCGTGTCCGCTCCCTCGTCGATGGCGCGCAGGGCGAACTCATGCGATGCGCGCACGCCCGGGTGCCCGCGGTGCGCCAGTTCACCGTGCACGTCGTCCACCATCGACTGGAAGCCGCCGAGAAGAAGCAGCGCGAGTTCAGCGCCCGGTGAACGTGCCATGCGACGAAGCATACGAGAACGAAGGTCGACAACCATGTTGTCGATCTGTAGGTTGACAACCATGTTGTCGATCGAATCTAGGGGAACGATGGATCCCATTACCGGCGGCGCCACCATCCCGGGCGTCGAACACCACCACGTTGGCCTGAACGGCACCGAACTGCACTACATATCGGCCGGAACCGTCGGCTCTCCCGTCATGCTGGTTCACGGCTTCCCCGAGACCTGGTGGGTCTTCCGCAAGCTGATCCCCCTGCTCAGCGAGCACCACCGCGTATTCGCCCCCGACCTTCGCGGCTTCGGCGACTCCGCCGCCGCGACCGCAGCGCACGACAGTGTGACCGCGGCCCAGGACCTGAGTGAACTGATCGCGCAGCTCGACGCGGGCCCTGTCCACCTCACGGGCCAGGACATCAGCGGCCCCACCACGTTCCGCGTCACCGCCACACGCCCCGACCTCGTGCGAAGCTACGCGGCGATCGAGACCGGGCTGCCCGGGTTCGGTGTCGAAAGGCTCGCGGACGTTGCCCACGGCGGTGCCTGGCACATCGGCGTGCTCG
The DNA here is from genome assembly GCF_044755245.1 of Streptomyces sp. NPDC092369. Classification (NCBI taxonomy): domain Bacteria; kingdom Bacillati; phylum Actinomycetota; class Actinomycetes; order Kitasatosporales; family Streptomycetaceae; genus Streptomyces; species Streptomyces sp. NPDC092369. The sequence goes on along the minus strand of NZ_JBIVQP010000012.1, from coordinate 123,426 downwards.
CCGCCCCGGGCATCCCCGAAATGCTGCTCGCCGGACGAGAACGGGCATTCCTCGCGCAGTACGCGATCCCGTCGCTCTGCGTGGTCCCTGACGCGTTCACCGACGACGACATCGACGAACTCGTCCGCTCCTACGCGCGACCCGACGCCTTCAACGGCGCGGCCGGACTGTATCGATCGATGCTCCGCGAAGGCGACGAAATCCGCCAACTGGCATCTCGGAAACTCACCACGCCCGTGCTCGCCGTCGGCGGCAGATCGGGAGAGTTCACCCCGGAGACCCTGCGCCAGGTCGCCGAGGACGTCAGCGCCCTCTCCCTCGACGGGATCGGCCACTATGCGGCGATGGAGGCCCCCGAGAGGCTCGCAGACGGCCTCCTGTCCTTCTACGAGAAACTCGACAACCTGGGGTAACGCGGGCCGGTCCACGATCACTGACACCGCAAGACCCTAGGTGGGGCCACTTCGCCTCGCCACCACCCCTCGGCGCCCCCGAACGCCCCTCAAACTGAGGCCAGTTGGAGTCGCCTCGGTGGGGCCGCTGAACGGCGCCCCAGCCACCCATGGAGTGTGCTCGCCTCGCAGGCTCCGATTACGCCTGGAACTCGGTATCGACGGCGGGTGTCGCGCACGTATCCGCAGGCTGGTTCCGCAGGCTTGACGACAACGGAACCGACGGTGAACCGCACCCCGGCAGACGCGCGGATGACAGTTCAGTTCTCGTCAAGTGCCCAGCCCTACGCTGACCGGCGATCACCACCGAGAACACCGGAGACCGAAGGGCATCCACCGATGACGACAACTCGCCGGGGACTGTTGGCCGGATCGGCCGCGATCGTAGCGGGCGCCGCACTCGACACGCCCGCCGCACAGGCACACACCGGGAGCGGCAGCGCAGGGGGCAGCGGGCGCAAGCCCACCGTGGTACTCGTGCACGGCGCCTTCGCCGACGCCTCCGGCTGGAACGGGGTCGCCTCCCGGCTCATACGCGACGGATATCCGGTCATCGCGCCGCCCAACCCCCTGCGCAGCGTGGCCTCCGACTCCGCCTATCTGGCCGCCATCCTCGCCACGCTCAGCGGTCCGCTCGTACTGGTCGCGCACTCCTACGGCGGGATCGTCGTCACGAACGCCGCGACCGGCAACCCGAACGTGAAGGCGCTGGTCTACGTGGCCGCGTTCGTGCCCGATCAGGACGAGACGCTGGTGGGCTTGCAGACGAAGTACCCGGGAAGCAGGCTCAGCGAGGCGGCGCTGGACTTCCGTCCCTACGGAGAAGGCCTCGTCGACGGCTACATCAAGAAGGAGTTCTTCCACGACGTGTTCGCCGGAGACCTGCCCAGGTCGACCACCGAACTGATGTGGGCCGGCCAGCGACCGGCCGACACACGCACTCTCGGGGAGCCGTCCGGCGCCCCGGCCTGGAAGACCATTCCGTCCTGGTACCTCGTGGGCCGCAACGACCAGGTGCTGCCCCCGGCGGCCCAGCGGTTCATGGCGCGCCGGGCCGGCGCCCACACCGTCGAGGCCGACGCCTCGCATGTCGCCATGATCGCGCAGCCCGCCGCGACGGCCGCACTCATCAAGCGCGCCGCTTGCTGACAACACCAGGCTGACGAGGCAGGGGAGGTGTCGTTCGCGAGGCAGGGGCGAACGACGGTCCGCCGCCAGGGCGGAGAAGCGCCGGGCGACGGCGCCCCTGCGGTGCTTCCACGCCCGCCGCGGCCTGCGGGAAGGTGACGACTCGCCTCACCCCTGATCTCCGTCCCGCACCTGCTCGCAGGCCGTCCACCCGACCCACCCGACTCACCTGACTCACCTGTCGAGGACGAGACGATGCATCAGCGCGCATACGCCGGCCAGTGCACAGCCGAGGAGAAGCGGCACACTTTCGCCAAGTCACCCATCAGGCATCCGAAGCTGACGTTGTTCGCGTTGGCGTTGGGCACCTTCGCGATCGGCGCCGGCGAGTTCGGCAGCAACGGCATCATTCAACTGTTCGCGGCCGATCTGGAGGTCTCCGTCCCGGTCGCCACATACGCCATCACCGCGTACGCGCTCGGGGTGATGGTCGGCTCCCCGGCGATCACCCTGCTCGCCGCCCGGGTCAACCGGCGCAGTCTGCTGCTCGGCCTGATCGGGTTGTTCCTGGTCGGCAACGGGCTCTCCGCCGTGGCTCCGAACATCGTGCTGTTCGTCGCCTTCCGCTTTGTCGCGGGCAGTGTGCAGGGTGCGTTTTTCGGGGCCGGGGCTGTGGTCGCCGCGTACGTGTACGGGCCGGGCCAGGGCGGAAAGGCGTTCGCCACCGTGATGGGAGGTCTCACGGTCGCCACCATCGCCGGGTCGCCGCTCGGCACCTTCGTTGGCCAACACGCCGGCTGGCGCGTCATGTACGCGACCGTGGTCGTGGTCGGCCTGCTCGCCGGAGCGGCGCTGGTGGCCTGGCTGCCGCGGTCCGATGACCTGCGCGGCAGTTCCCTCACGGGTGAACTGGGCGCCCTGCGGCGCCGTGGAGTCTGGCTGATGGTCACCGTCGCCGCGTTGGGCATCTCCAGCATCTTCGCCGTCTACACCTTCATCGGCCCGTTCATCACCGACGCGGCGCAGCGCGACGCCTCCCTCATTCCGATCGCGCTCGCCGTCTTCGGCCTCGGCATGGCGGTCGGTAATCACGTGGGCGGACGGGTCGCCGACCGGTACGAGAACCGTGGTCTTCTCTGGGGCTACGGCGGGGCCCTCGGCTTCCTGGTGCTGATCGGCGTGGCAGGCGGCAACCTGGTCATTCTGCTGCCCTGCCTGTTCGGCGTCGGCGCGACCATGATGTTCGCGATCCCCACGATCCAGGTCCGCTTGACCAGCTTCGCACCGGACGCCCCGACCTTGATGGGAACCCTCAACCTGGCCGCCCTCAACCTGGCCAACTGCCTCGGCGCGATCGGCGGCGCGATCGTCCTCGACGCCGGCTGGGAAACCTTGTCCACCGTCTGGGCGGGCTTCGCCCTGACCACCGTAGGTCTGCTCCTGTACGTCACGACCGTGGCCCGGCTGAAGCCGGCACTCGTGCCCGCCCGCGCCTGAACAAATCGGCGCACTCGGCGAGATCGTCGAACCTCGGCGGCGGTGCCGACGAGGCAGCTACGCGTCGTCGACCGCGGCCGGTGCCCTCCTCGCCGGGCAGGTACCGAGCCGGACTTTACGGGCCGTGGAGAGCGCCATCCAGAGGCGTCCACTGGGCGTCAAGTAAAGGCCGCCAGCCTTCCTTTGCGCCTCGGCGTCGATGGAGGCCGAGGCGCGTACCTACCTGACGCGATGACCTCGAATGCTCAATTCGGCTGAAAGGGCAAGGACTCACGACATGAGCTCGCTGCAACCGTTCCGGAGAATCGTGACCGGCCATGACACGACCGACCGTGCGGTGATCACGCAGGATGCACCGCCGACGCGCGTGATGGAGATCGGCGGACCGGGCGGTCCGACCTTTTACGAGATCTGGAATACACGCCAGACGCCCGCGGTCATCGACCGGCAGTCCGGTGAGCCGGCGGAGGACGGTCTGGTGCTCGGACCCCCCGAGCACGGCACACGCCTCCGGGTGATCGACTTCCCGCCGGAGGACGACCGCATCCGTAACCTGACGGGGGCCGAGGCAGCCGAAAAGTTCGGCGAGATGGGCGGCGCGGACGCCGCACGGACCGCTGCCGGCGCCCCGCATCCCTTGATGCACCGCACCCAGACGATCGACTACGGGATCGTCATCGAGGGCGAGCTCACGCTGGTTGTCGACGACGGCGAGACCACCCTCCACGCCGGAGACATCGTGATCCAGCGCGGCACCAATCACGCATGGGCAAACCGGTCTGCTGCGAACTGCCGCATTGCCTTCGTGCTCATCGACGGGCAGTACACCGACGGACTCTGAGGAGGAGCAACGCATGCGTATTCGACCCATCCCACCCGATGAACTCACCCCTCAACTCCGTGAGGTGCATGACGGCATCGCCGGCCTCGTCACCGAAGAGCAGGGCCGCGTCGTCATCCTCGACGACGACGGCGCGCTCGTCGGGCCGTTCGCGGCGATGCTGCACTTTCCCACGTTCGGGGTCCCGGCCCTGTTCCTACAAAGGGCGGTCGCGGCCGAGGCCCACCTCGATCCCATCGTCCGCGAGGTGGCGATCCTCACCGTTGGCGGCGCCTACGGCGCCCGGTATCTGCTGTACGCACACGAGCAGACAGCAGATGAGGTCGGCCTTCCGGCCCCACAGATCGCGACCCTGGCTGCGGGCGGCCGCCCCTCCGGACTGAGCGACGAACAGGCCGTCGCCCATGACGTCGCCATGGCCTTGACCGCCGGGCGCGTACTGCCCGACTCGACATACGACCGGGCCACGCAACTGCTGGGTCATGACGGGGTTGGCGAGCTCGTGTTCCTCATCGGCAGCTACTGCCTCATCGCGATGGTGCTGAACTGCTTCGATGTGCCGGTCCCCGGACGGAACACTTCAGCTGCGCAGCCGTGACGACGGCAAGGCGCGGATAGCGGGGGTACGCCTTACGCCCCCCCAGATGGCGACCTCACGTTCGGCGAGGACGGCGTCGAAGAGTTCGAAGAGCGCCTCAAGGGCATGTCCTTCCTCCTCCTGCGTGAGGTCCCAGATGCAGCGGCCAGCAGGCCGGCCACCACCAGGAGATCGGCCCGTAGACCTTTGAGCTTGTCCTACCGTTTCGAGGCGGCTCTACGCCGGAAGCTCCTACAGGCCACTTGCCGATCTGTAGGAGCTTCCGGCGTGGACCCACGCTGGAGCCGCAGGACCCGCTCAGTGAGTGAGTCGTGCACGTGGAGCTCGGTGCCGAGGGGGCGCGGGGGAGGAGGGCCAGGATGTCCGGTCCTGTGCCGTTCCCAGGCCCGTGCCGATGTGCGGCAGGAGGGCGGGAGGGGGCACGGGGCCGTCGGACCAGGGCGCTCGCGACAGCCGTAACCAGCAGCGTGGCGGGAGCAGTGAGGGAAGGCCCTCTCGTCGGCGATCCACTTTTCAGCCCTCCCTGAATTGATTGCTGGTGCTCAAGCCGCGGATTTAGCATGCCGAACCGGCTACGGCCACCGCGGCCGGGTCCGAACTGGCCGTTGCTATAACCGAGTTCGGGGTCGATCGGACCAGCCCGCTCTGGGCTGAGAGGAAAGGGACTCGATGACCAAGCACCACATCTCGGCAGCCGGCAGGCGATGGCGGCTTCTCGTCGCACTGACGGGCACCCTGCTTGCGGTGATGGCCACCACGACTGCCGGCGCCTCCACATCCACCAACCTCAGCCAGGATTTCGCCGCGCAAGCGAGGGCGATCCATCTGACTGGCGCGCAGAGCGCTGCGCTCAATGCCGAAGTCGAACGTATCCAGGCCAAGATGGGCGGAACGCGGGTCAACCTCAACACGATCGCCCTTGGCGGCAAGAACAGCGTGCACGTAGCCGTGCCGGGAGAAGCCAGGCCGCGGGACCTGAGCTCTGTCCTGGGCGCTGGTGCCGCCTCTTACGACCCGTGCTCAGGCGGAGCCGATTACGGCTGGTTCTGCACCTACGATGAGACGAACTTCAGGGGCGGCTACATCGAGATGTACAACTGCGCCGATTACTACATGCCGTGGGGCGTCACCGGGTCGTGGGACAACAACCAGACGACTGGCACGAAAGCCCGGATGTACGACGGCAACGGAAATCTCGGCTACACGACACCGGGGGCCCACAGCTCCGACGACGTCGCCCCATGGGCCTGGGTCTCTTGGATCAGGAACTGTTAGTGCTGTGACCACATAGGTTCGCCGGGTCGGTATTTGTGGCGGTTGGATGTGGGGTGATGTCTGATCCGACCGCTGGAGGTGCGGTGGCCGAGCCTGTCCAGGTGCGCAGACTGGCCGACCAGGAGGAGCCGAGGCTGCAGCAGATCGTGCGCCGGGGCAGCACCAGCGCGGTGCGCTGTCGACGCGCGATGCTGCTGCTGGCGTCGGCTGGGTGGAAGCGGGTTTTGGCGGTCGCCCGGCTGGTGCAGGCTGATGAGGACACCGTCCGGGACGTGATCCACCGGTTCAACGAGAGCGGCCTGGCCTGCCTGGACCCTCGATGGGCGGGAGGCCGTCCGCCCCGCCGCTCGACTCGGCTTCACGCTCACGCACCGTTCCCACCTGCCGTGGAGTAGTGGTGAGGAGCCCCTACTCCCTGGCTGTGACGTCGTTCAGCGGGTCCTGGCGCGCATTTCGTGAAACAGATACCGCGATGGTTACACGGACGTCATGTTCGGCCAGAGCTACACGGTGGCCACGCCTGGGCCCTCTGCGGCGCGGCGCTGGTCACGTGGCAGATGCAGTTCAGAGGGCCTGCCCTACGGGTCCCTCAAACGTTTCCGTCGGTCGTCGGCGGCTCGCCGACGACCCACCATTCGTCAGTATCCGCTTCGTCCATGTCCATTACCAGACGGTCCGCGACGCGTCCGATGCGGGCCTCCGCCGAGTTCTGGCTGAGGCTGGCCCGATGGTTGCGCGTCGCCTCCCAGTACTGCCGGAAAATCGGGTTCTGGAACAAGATCCGCAGGTTCCCGTAGAACTCCTCCAGGGTCATGGCGCCGACACGCCACTCCAGCAGATATGTCCTGTACACGGCCTCGACGAAGAGGAACTGCCGACGCATTGCGGCAGAGATCTCGGATCCGTACACATCCAGAGCTGCTGCGAGATCCGGGTTGTCGATCGCCTCGCGGAGTAGCCCGAGGCGCATGTCGTGCACGGATACCAGGCTTGTGACGTAGTCCTCCTGATGCTGCCGCCACTCTGTGCCTAGATGCCTGGCCTCGCCGCGAGAGGCACTTTCTCGGCGTGCTTCGGCAAATCCGTCTGAGAGACCAGCCAGGAACCGGCTTGCACTCATGCCGAACCGTCGGCCGCGAGTCCTCCAAACCATGCTTGTCTCGCCGCGCGCGCTCAAGAGCCGCCGCAATTCGTCGATGTCCGCGCTGGTGGGGGTGCGCCGCATGCCGATGTCCGCGATCATGGAGGCAACCTGTTGAACTTCGATGGCTCGCTCTCCGGGAGAGACGACGTGCATCATCTGCTCGATGACCGCATCAACCGGCTTCCGCGGCGACATCGAACCCTCCTCATCTGAGGGATGATGTGTGGTCATAGCGCACACGCCCAGCACTTGTGCATCCGCGCCAAAGTCCAGGCCAACGTTCGAGCAAGGGTCTCGGCCCGGTGCTCTGCCTCGTCCGAGTGCATGCTCTCCAGTTCCTTGGCGTTGTGCGCGATGTGCTCCACGGTGCGTGACCAGTGATCCTGCGCGCGGCTCCATCGGCCACTGTGCGGGCCGTTGACGAACTGCTCTACGAATTCACGTGATTCGCCACCCTCCGCATAGAGCTGTTGCAGCGACTTCATTCGCGGACCTGAGGTGGATCCGCCAGGTGTCCTGCCTCCCTGCGCATCTGGGCCAGAAGTTCCTCCGCGTCCACAGTTCTGCGCCGATCGATCTGGCGTGTGACGAGGTAGCCGGCAGCGCCCCCGATGATGGCTGGGACCAGCAACCAACCCAGCAGCCCGAGCGCATATGCGTAGGCTGGAACGTTCGTGTCGCCCGGCGATTGGAGGCCGACCAGCACTTCGTATGCGGCGCGCCACCCGAGGACCACACCCCCCACGACGTATAGCAGGCCGAATACCGTGAGCCATGCGGGGCCTCGGGTAACCAACCAATACCGTGGACGGTTCAGACGCGACAGGGAGCGAAACACGTCGCGTGTCTGCTCCACCCACGTCGCCTTCGGTGGAACCGTCACAGGCTCGGGCATATGGTCACCGTAGCGACTAGACGCGGCCCATGGCAGGTCCATCACAGAATCACCCATGCACCACGGTTGCCGTCCAGGGCATCCGTTATTGGGCTATTGAGGCTTGGACGCCAGGACCGTTCAGCAGTCCCGGCACGTTGGCTTTGAGCGGCCCCAGTACGTGAAGCTTGTGTAGCTTCCCGACGTCCTGAAGTGGCCCCGGGAATTGACTTGAGCCGGGACCAGCCGCGGCACGGTCAGCTCCGCGTGGTGGAGAACGGCAGGGCGTCGGCCCACTCCCAGAAGGCGCCGGCCTCGTCGACTTCCCGTTGCAGCAGGGCGAACAACGGGCTCGTGTCGGTGCCGGGAGGAACGTCGATGGCGATGAAGTGCTCCCCGTGCCATTCGCTGAGCAGCTCGGATTCCTTGACCGAGATCTTGATGAGGCTGATGCTGCGGCCAAGTCGTGCAGTGTCGTCGCTCGGTCTGAGCAGTGCGCGCAGGACGCGGTGCCCGCTTGCCTGGGCAACTTCGACCACGCGAGCTTCCGGTGAGAGACGGACCCGGTCTCCAAGAGCGAGGCCGTAGGTCCTGAAGGGAATGCAGGCGACCGCGTATGTGCCGTGCTCTTCGGGCTGGAGCCACAGTTGCTCGATCTGCCCTTCGAGGTCGAAGGGGGTGAGATCGGCCTGGGCGATGTAGTTGCTCTCGGCCCGACCAACCGGTTCCTCATGCACGATGTACTGCATCTCCGCCCCTCTGCCCGCTGATCTCGGCGAAGATCGTCCCATGGCGTCGGCTCGCGAAGCGGATCGGGTGTGCTACTGCGGAAGACGACCTTCTTCACGGCCGGGGTGAGCTGGTCGTGGTGGACCTGACCAGCCGGCAGTCCTCTGATATGCGGGTCTCGATGTCAGGCCCGGGAAACCCGTTAGGGCCTCACTTATGCATCCGGCAGGATGTCGGACGTGATCCTTAGGTATCCCTGCGTGTGCTGCGGCCACCTGACGATGAACGACGGGCCCGGTTCATATCATCTCTGCGGTCTGTTTCTGGGAGGACGACGACATCCAGCTGCGCTGGCCGGACTACTCAGGTGGCGCCAACAGGCCTTCCCTGATCGAGGCCCAGCAGAACTTCCAGGACTACGGGGCATGTGACGAACGGTCAATGGAACACGTCAGGCGGCCCGAGGACGACGAGCCCTTGGACCCGAGCTGGCGCCCCATCGACACCGACCGCGACCGCTTCGAGCCCAAGGCCGTGCAGCTGGCTGCCTGGCCTGACGACCGCACCGTCCTTTACTGGTGGCGATATCGGAGCACCGGATTCTGGCATCCCGCCCAGTGACGTCGTCACCCGGCCTGTTCGTCGAGTCGGTGAAGGAGCCCGTCGAAGATCTGCGCGCGTGCGACCTACCCCTTGGCTGCCGCGTCGTCCCGTCGGCGTGAGCGCTGCACGGAACTCGATCGTGCTGACGAAGAGCATGCAGGACTCGCAGATCGATCCGAAGTGGCAGTCCATCTCGACCGGGCGAGCGCGGTATCCGTTCCCGAGCATGCGACGGTGCATTCCCTGGCAGAGCTTGGCCATCCCCGAGCCCTCGGCATCGGCCGGCAAGCGGCGCGGGGCGTCGTAGAGTGCCTCGACCTTCTCCGAGACGGCGAAGTACTCGTCCGCCACGGTCCGGTCGGCGATCCGTACTGGTGGACTCGTCTATTCAGCTGTCGCCAGTGCTCCGGAGAACACTCCGCACCGGTGACCGCGTGTGGTCCACACCCTGGCTGCGCTGAGGTCGATCCGCGCGGCCCGTCGAGACCTCGCCCGATCTTCGTCATCTTGGACAACCTGTCTGCCCACAAAGGCGAGACGATCCGACGCTGGGCGAAGAAGAACCGCGTCGAGCTGTGCTTCACCCCGACCTACGCGTCCTGGGCCAACCCGATCGAGCCCCGCTTCGGGCCGCTCCGGCAGTTCACCATCGTGAACTCGAACCGCCGCAACCGCACCGTCCAGATCCGGGTTCTGCACGCCTACCTGCGCTGGCGCCACAGGAATGCCCGACACCCCGACGTCCTCGTCGCTCAACGCAAGGAGCGCGCTCTCGCATCCGCAGCGAGAAGGGCATCCGCTCGGGCGGCAGGCCTGCGCTCGCGGCGTGAGTTGCTCCGATCAGCAGATACGCGCAGACGACCGGGCGGGTCGACAGCGACACCGGTGCCCAAGCATCGGCAGGCTTGCCTTGAAGTAACAAAAATAGTTACAGTCGCTGCATGAGTGCGAACAGCAGACTGACCATCGCGACGCACGCGCTGGCCTGGATGGCGCTCAACGAGCGCGGCGGCGCGCAGCTGACCACCTCGGAACAGATCGCAGGCAGCGTCAAGACGAATCCGGTCGTCATACGCCGGCTCATGTCCGAGATGGGAAAGGCCGGGCTGATCAGCTCCCGGCGCGGTGCGAACGCCGGTTGGAAGCTGGCAAAGGCGCCGGAGGCAATCAGCCTGCGGGACATCGACGACGCGCTCGGAGCGGAGGCAGCGTTCGCGATGCACCGCAACGAGCCGAGCGCCATCTGCCCGGTCGCCCGCGGCATCCGCCCCGCGCTAGCGCCCGTATACGCCCGAGTCGATGACGCCGTAAGGCGCGAGCTCGCCGCCACCAGCCTCGCGGACGTCCTGCGAGACACCCTCGGCGTCGACGGCGCCTGAGCGTGCCGTGCGCCGAGGAACAGCACGAAAGGGAACATCAATGTCCGATAGCAAACTCGCGTACGCCGTGCATACAGCGACCAGGCAGGGAGTCACCCGCGACCTGCCACACGGTCCCGAGGACCTGCAGTGGGTCTCGAACAGCTCCACCTTGATCTACGGCGACCAGGACGCCGTACTCGTCGACACCTACACCACGATCGAGCAGAACGCCGAGCTGGTCCAGTGGGTGCGGTCCTTCGGTAAGCGCCTGACCCACGTCTACATCACCCACGGCCACGGCGATCATTTCTTCGGCATCGGTCAGCTCCAGGAGGCGTTTCCGGAAGCCAAGGCCGTCACCTCCCATGGCAGCGTCGCCGTTGCGCACTTCCAGGGCGGGCCGCGGCACCGTGCGGAGTTCTGGGACAAGCTGTTCCCGGCACAGATCCCTGAAATCGCCTACCCCGAGCCCCTCGGCTCCGAGTTCTTCGAGCTGGAGGGACACCGGCTGGAGGTCATCGAGACCGGCTTCACCGACACCTCCGACAGCACCAGCCTGTGGGTGCCCGACCTCCGCCTGATCGTCGCCGGCGATGTGGCCTACAACGACACCCACCAGTACACCGCAGAGACAACCACCGAGACCCGGGAGCACTGGGCGCAGGCCGCCGAGCAGCTCGCCGCGCTCCGCCCGGCAGCGGTGATCGCCGGACACAAGAAACCGGACGCCGTCGACGACCCGGCAATCCTCGAGCAGACGGCGAACTACCTGCGCGACTTCAACAAGGCCGTCGCCGAGACCGCCACGGCCGAGGAACTCTACGACCGGATGCTCGCGCTCTACCCACGGCGGGCCAACCCCGGCGCGCTATGGGGCGGGGCGAAGACCGCGAAGCCCGCGCACAGCTGAGCAACATCGGGCGAGACGGTCCGGTCTGCCCGCGAAAGAGGCGCGGGCAGACCGGACCGTCGAACTTATCAGCCCGACGTCACCGCACATCCAACCGCCGGAAGCGCCAACCCGGCGAACCTACGTGGTCACAGCACTAGAGATCTTTAATGAGCGCTTTGGGCATCAGAGGCGCTCGAACACCTTCACCAGCCGGGACGGGTGGGGGAGCGGACGACGACAGCGCGGTCCTGAGCCCGGCACACAAAGTGCAGCCACCACCGTCCCGGGCGCCCATGCCGTGCGGGCCGCTGCGTCCTCGATCACGAGCAGGCGTTTGCCGCCGGCCCGACCAGCTTCCGTCGGCGCTGTGCCGTGCGGGTACGGTCCGAGGGCATTCCGGTTTCGACCTCTCCATGCGGGTACTACCCGAACCCATGATGAGAACTCTGCTCGATGGCCCGTCGGCGCTCCTGACGTCCGCGGTCCGCCGGGTGTCCGAAGGGGACCTGGCGGCGGCCCGGGCACAGATGGGCTTCTCGCTGGCCTGGCACATCATCGTGGCCTGCCTGGGGGTCGGCCTGCCCGCCCTGACGCTGCTCGCCGAGTGGTACGGCATCCGCACCGGGAATCCGGCCCACCGCCTGCTGGCGAGGCGGTGGGCGCGCGCCATGGGCGTGCTCTTCGCGGTGGGCGCCGTCTCCGGCACCATCCTCAGCTTCGAGATGGGGCTGCTCTGGCCCGGTCTGATGGGCACGTTCGGCCAGGTGATAGGGCTGCCCTTCGCGCTGGAGGGCATCGCCTTCTTCGTGGAGGCGATCTTCCTCGGCATCTACCTGTACGCCTGGGACCGCATGTCACCGCGCCGTCATCTGCTGACCGGCATCCCGATCGTGGTGGCGGGCACCGCCTCGGCGTTCTTCGTGGTGTGCGCCAACGCCTGGATGAACCAGCCCTGCGGCTTCACCCTGCGCCACGGCAAGGTGGTCGCCGTGGACCCCTGGGCGGCGATGCTCAACCCCGCCAGCCCGCCGGAGACGGTGCACATGATCCTGGCGGCCTTCATGGTCGCGTCGTTCTTGACCGCTTCCGTCTATGCCGTGGCCATGCTGCGGGGACGCCACGACGCCTACCACCGGGCGGGGTTCTTCATTCCGTTCACGCTGGGCGCGATCGTCACGCCGTTCCAGATCTTCGTGGGGGACTGGGCGGCACGCTTCCTCTCCGACTACCAGCCGGCCAAGCTCGCCGCCATCGAAGGCGTCTACCAGACCGGCTCGCATGTTCCGCTGACGATCGGCGGTGTCGCCGGAGACAACGGGCTGAAGTACGGCCTGGAGATCCCCAACGGCCTGTCCCTGTTGGTCGGTTACAGCCCCGGCACCGTCATCCAGGGGCTCGATCAGGTACCGCGGTCCCAACGTCCTCCGGTGACCGGTGTGCACTGGGCCTTCGACCTGATGGTCGGCATCGGCTTCTTCCTGCTCGCCATGGGCGCATGGTTGCTCTGGGTGTGGTGGCGGCGACGCGTGCACGGGGGCGAACTCTCCCTCCCCCGCCCGTTCTTGCTGCTGGCCGCGATCGGCGGCCCGGCCGCGGTCGTGGCCCTGGAAAGCGGCTGGACAGTGACCGAGCTGGGCCGCCAGCCCTGGATCGTGTGGGGCGTGATGAGCGTGCGCGACGCGGTCAACCCCGCCCCCGGCCTGATGGTCGGCCTGTGGCTGGTGCTCTTCGTCTACGCCGCCATGACCATTGCCACCGTCTACGTCCTGCGACGTCTGGCCAGGGGCACCCCAGTGCCTCTGGCTCCGCAGGAAGAGGACGTCACCGGATATCCCGTCGTGTGAATCTCCGCCATCCGCTCTACGACCATCTGGAGGCGACCGTGCTCGCGGACGCTGCGCTCGCCGTCATGTGGGTGGGCCTCACCTGCTACGCCCTCTTCGGAGGGGCCGACTTCGGCGCCGGGGTCTGGGACCTGCTGGCCGGCGGCGCCGAACGCGGCCGGGACCGCCGCGCGCTCATCGAACACAGCATCGGGCCCATCTGGGAGGCCAACCACGTCTGGCTGATCTTCGTGGTCGTGCTGCTGTGGTCGGCGTTCTCCCCGGTGTTCGCCGCCGTGATGTCGACCCTCTACATCCCGCTGACCCTCGCCGCCCTCGGCATCATCGCGCGCGGCGCCGCCTTCGCCTTCCGCAAGGCCAGTACCGAACTGTGGCAACAGCGGCTCTTCGGAGCGTGCTTCGCGGTGTCCTCGCTGCTCACACCGTTCTTCCTGGGCACCGTGGCCGGGGGCGTCGCCTCCGGACGCGTCCCGCCAGGGCTCGCCCAGGGGGACGTCCTCACCAGCTGGCTCAACCCGACTTCGCTGCTCGGCGGCGTACTGGCCGTGGTCACCTGCGCCCACCTGGCCGCTGTGTACCTGTGCGCCGACGCGCACCGCGAGGGCCGCGAGGAGATGGCAGCCGCCTTCACCCGGGACGCCGTGATCAGCGGCCTGTTGGCCGGCGTCGTCGCCTTGGCGGGTATCGCGGTGCTGCATGCGGACGCCCCCGACCTGTTCCACGGGCTGACCCACCGCGCCCTTCCCCTGGTGATCGTCAGCGCCCTGGCCGGAGTCACCGGACTCGGACTGCTCCTCCGGCACCGTTTCGTCGCCGCCCGCTCCGCCGCGGCCCTGGCGGTCGCCGCGATTCTGTGGGCGTGGGGCGCCGCCCAGTACCCGGCCCTGCTCGTGGGCAGCACCACGGTCTCCGAGGCCGCAGCAAACGCCACCGTGCTGTCGGCGGTCCTGTGGGCGCTGGGCATCGGAGCGCTCGTCCTGGTCCCCTCGCTGTGGCTGCTGTACGCCACCTTCCAGCGCGCCACGCCCGAGGAGCACTCGTCGTCGCGGTGAACTCCCGGAGCCGCGTGGAGTTGGAGAGACGTACGACGTGTGGAGTTTGCCCGGCCGCAGGGGGAGACTCGGTGGGCCTGGCCGGTGAAGTCGTGCGTGTTGACTCTCACGGGCTGTCTGGCGGGCCGCCATTCGTGCCCGGCGTTCTTGCAGTCGCCGATCAGCTCCTTCTTCGTGGTGTCCACGCTGATCACCGGGTCTCCGGCGTACCGGTGGTCTCGTGCCTGCCCGTTGAGGTAGTGGAACTGGGCGTCCCGGTCCGGGTGTTGGGCGCCCTCGATGGTCTTGGCCTTGCCCTGAAGGCTGAAGCCTTCCTCCCGTAGCACGCCGGCGACCGTGTCGGCGGAGACCCGGTGGCCCCGCCGCATCAGTTCTGCCGCCAGTTTCCGGGTCGACTTCGTCGTCCACCGCAGCGGCGACATCGCCCCGCTCGTCGGGATCGACCAACGCCAACAGCGCCGGCAGCAGTCCCGCATCCAGCTCGGTCGCCTTCTTCCGGCCACACCAGAACGACGAACCCGCCCCAACGGGGCCTGCCCGGACTCAAGTTCAGCCACCCCGCGTGAGACTGTGCCCTCCCGCACCCCGGCCGCAGCGGCGACGAGCCTGAACCCGCCATGCCCGAGCGACCCCGCTTCCGCCCCTATGGCCAGGTCCACGCTGACGCTCGTCCAGATGCGGCAACAGCGCTTGGAACTAAGTACTCCAGCTGTAGATCGTGATCTTCATGTCTGGGATGCGGCTTGCTGCCGGTAATGGCTGGTACGGGATCGAAACAGCAACCTTGGCCGTGGGCACCGTCCTACTTGGCGCCGCCGATGCCAGGGATACGTTTGCCGCTAGGAAAGCTTTGCGGTACCGAGGCGACGGCGATGTGCTCGCTGTCGGCAGGTAGCTCCGCAGTAGCGCGCCGGGCGGCCGGCGGAACGGGCCTCGAGCCGAGCCCCGCATTCCTCGCACCGCGACGCTGCGTGAAGCGTACTGGGGATGTCACGAAAGCCCCGCCCTTGCGTGACGAATGAGGGAGCCCGCAGGCTCTCCAGTGCCAGCCGCACCATGCGGGTGCCGCCGTTCCGGTCATGGTGGGCGGCCCGTATCGTGGCGCACCCGACGGTGAGGGCTGTGACATCGTCCGGGTTGACGTCGGTACGGATGCCGCCGGCGTGCTGGGCCGCGCGGAGCAGTTGGTCAAGTGCCTGGCTGAACCGGCGCGCCGACGCAGCCAGGATTGGCCGTGGCCAGCTCGTTTGTGTGGTTAGGGCGTCGCATGCGTGCTTGCGCCCGTGGGACGTTTCGACGACCTACAGGAGGAAGCCGAAGAATGCTGCGGCAGGGTCAGTGCGGGCCGCCCACTGTCGAGCGGTCTCCACCAAGTCGTCGAGCTGCTGGACGAGTACCGCCTCCAGCAGGATCTCCTTGCTGGGGAAGTGCCGGTACACGGTGCCGGCACCGACCCCTGCCTGCCGTGCGATCGCGCCGAGCGAGACGTCCAGGCCCTGCTCGTCGAACGCCTGTGAAGCGGCGGCGAGCACCTTCCTGCGGTTACGGCGGGCATCGGCCCGGCTCGCGTCTTGAGGAGCTGCGGTCATGTCACGTAATCCCTTGTCTGCGCCACTCAACCGGGTGGAGCATTCCACATCGACCCCGGGGCCAGCCCGACCGGCCCACCGACCATCCCGGGGCGGAGGACGACATGACCACTGACCGCTTGGTTGTCGTGACCGGTGCGACCGGTCGGCAGGGCGGAGCCACCGCACACCGGCTCCTGGCGGCCGGAAGGCCGGTGCGCGCGCTCGTGCGGGACACGACCGCGCTCGCCGCCAAATCACTTGAAACCAAGGGAGCGCAGCTCGTGCGCGGCGACTTCGACGACCCGTCAAGTCTGCCCGCTGCGCTGGAGGGGGCGGCGGCACTGTTCGCTGTACCGCCCGTGGCGTTCGGCCCGACCGGCTCCGACGTGGAGCGCGAGTTCGCCCGTGGCCGGGCACTGATCGATGCTGCGGCCGCGGTGGGAGTTGAGCACGTCGTGTTCACGGGCGTCGCGTCCACGCCGGGTCGCCCGGGTGGCTCCGAGGGGAAGAAGCGCATCGAGGACTACCTGCGTGAGCGCATCCGGTCGGTGACCGTGCTGCGTCCGGTGCGGTTCATGTCGAACTATCTCGGTTCGACGCCCATCGGCCTCGACGGCATCGTCCAGGGCGTGCACCGGCACATCTTTCCGCCGGGCGAGCCTGTCCAGATCATCGCGGTGGAGGACATCGCGGAGTTCGCCGCGCTGGCCTTCGACCAGCCGGACCGGTTCGCGGGACGGAGTCTGGAACTGGCTGGGGACGCCCCCACTCCGACCGAGGCGGTCGCCGCGATCAGCGAGGCCACCGGTGCCGCAATTCGCTACGAGCAGATCACTCACGCCGAGGCAACCGCCCTCAACCCCGAGATCGCCCAGGTGCGGCAACGCTGGGCAGCCGGATCGCGCTGGCACGCCGACATCGAGGCGCTGCGCGTCATCCATCCCGGACTGCGTACGCTCGCGGACTGGCTCGCCGAATCCGGCACAATCCTGCTGCGGAAGCGACTACTTGAAACCGCCTAGCACTCCAGTTGCCGGTCGGGACCTGATTGGTGGTCCCGCAATTGGCCGAGGACACCGTTCGACGGCTGGGTGTGTTCGCGCAGGGACTGCTGCGTAGCCAGTCGGCCGCCAGCGGCAAAGCCCCCTCGGAACTGAGCTGAACCCAAGTCGACCTTCCCTCGCGGAAGAGCTGGAGCACGGTAGCTACGCACGACGGTAGGACACGGGCCCGACGGTGCGCAGATGCATCGGCCGGCCCCGCGGGCGGAGGTCCATCACGTCATTCAGCGGCTTTCTGTATGGACCTGCCTTCCGTGCCGCCGTGCTCAGGACCCTGACGCGGCTCCGGTATTTGTACGCGCAGGAACACCGGCCGACACGACGGAGCGCCGGGCCGTCCCCCCGGGCAGTTCGACGGCGGGTGCGAGGGAGTGCGCAAGGCGGGCCTGCGCGCTGTCGCAGCGTCCGCGCAGACGGGTGCGGGCGGCGGGGACGAGTGGTGTCCCGGACGTCAGGGAACTTCCTGCGATTCCAGCGGCGTTGGGGAATCCTGCGTGTCGTGACCGAAAATGCGTACGAAACGATTCCCGGCAGTGAGGTCAAGACACTTCTTAGGGTTTTGGACGGGCAGCGCCGCCATGTCCTGGGCGCCCTTGATGGGCTCGAGGAAGAGGCTCTGCGAAGGCCGGTGCTGCCATCTGGATGGCACTGCCTGGGAATGGTCCAGCACCTTGCGCTGGACGTCGAGCGGTTCTGGTTCCGCGCTGTCGTCGCCGGGGACGAAGAGACCATCCGCGCTCTGCCGAGCGGCGACGAAGCGTGGAAGGTGGATCCGGAAACACGGGCTGCCGCTGTCCTGGACTCATACCGGATGGAGGCAGAGTTTGCCGACGCCGTCATCTCCGCCACTGCCGCCGATGCCGCCCTGGCGTGGTGGCCTCGCGACCTGTTCGGCGAGCCGCATCTGCACACTGTGCGCGACGTCCTGCTGCACGTCATCACCGAGACTGCGTGCCACGCCGGTCACCTCGACGCGGCACGCGAACTCATCGACGGCCGGCGTTGGCTGGTGCTGACCTGACACAGCGGCGCGGCTGGAAGTCCCATGCTGGTCTGCCTCTCCCTCTGCGCGGTTTCCCGGGCCGGCCCGGGCAGGGCGCGGGCCGCTGCGTACTGCGATGGTCCTTTCCATCCACCCCTTGCGGCCGTGGGGGGCAGGCGGTCAGGAGGCCGGCGCGGAGCTTGGCGACGATGCCGTTGAGGAGGCGGGAGACATGGATCTGGGATCGGAACACAGGATCAGACGGCGGACGTGTTCACGTCCCCGGAATCCTCGTACGAGCGAGTGCGTTCACTTCGCAGTTCGAGGGTGGGTGGACACCTGTGGGGAACTCGGCTCGGCCACGCCTCGGTCTCGTCCTGGTGAACGGTGATGCAGCACACGGCGTGCCGTACGAGGGTGTGACCATGCCCTTCGAGCCGAGTCCGCACATACCGCGCCTGCCGGGGAATGACGGCCGCCCTGTAAAGCTTCCAGACTCGCGAAGCGACGGGTTCGCGGGTGGCTGCACAAGTCTTATCGTGCTGCTCATCGAAATCCCGGTCGCCTTGCTGCTGGGGCTGACGTCGGTCCTCCGTGGATGGGGCCGTGTGGACGAGCAAACCGCGGCATCCCCGATGGACTGGGACCCGGTCCTCTGGCTCGGCGGGTTCACATTGAGTGTGCTCGTGATCGCCCTTTTCTTCCTGTACTCGGCACATCCGTTCGCGGGTGCGGTCCAACTGCTTGTTGCAGCCATCGCACTGTGTTTCACGATCGCTGCTTGGCACGACCAGTACGAGCGTGCTCATCCACGACCGCTACCAACGGGGGCCGGGATGCCGGCTTCGAACCACGTGGTCGACCGGTAGCACCCACAGCGGCGGATGCTGAAGAACAAAGCACACAGGCGCAACAACTGGGCAGTCATGCACACTCAACTCCGCGAGCTGTCGCGGTCAGTCGCAGCGACCATAAAGAACAAGCTCAGATTGTTTTTATGGTTTGCCAGCTTTGAGTTGATTGCGTTCCGCGACACGGGGCGGTCTGGTCGTTTTGCCCACGTCATAACGGATGGCAGGGCGCCGATTTTACGAGCCAAGTGGGTGCGTTGGGCCTGGAGTTGAGGGTTTGGGCGCACGGGCCGGACTGTGCAGATGAGGGCGGAGGTTCCTGAACCCCCGACGGACGCGGGCCTGGTTGAGCCGAGAAGGTTCGGCCCGCTTCTCCCAGGGGCGGCGGAGATAGGCCGCGGCCTCGCGGGTGAGCCTGAGCTGGGTATGCGCCGCAGGCCATCGCCTTCGGGGTGCCGTAGGGGTCGGTGACCTGCGCCGTCTCGGCGTCCGGCTCGCCCCAGGTCTCGGGCTTGGCGAAGCGGAACTCCTTGCCGTGCTTCGGCGGCCTGCCGCCCTGGGGATAGGCCGGGGCGTACTCCTTGAGCGAGGGTGTCGGACGGCGCATGACCCGGTCGGAGCGCATCCGTCCCAGTCCCTCGACGGGCAGGCCGCCGAGGAGGTAGGCCATGGGCGGGGCGTCGTAGCCGACGTCGAAGACGACCAGGATGTCCGAGTCGCCGTTCTCCCACTGGCCTTGGCCGATCAAGTCGTTTACGACGCGGCGGACCTGGGCGGCGGTGACCTCAGCGACATCGTCGTCGGGGCCGAGATGGACCGCGTCCAGCAGCTGGCACCACGACGTCCGCCCGGTCTCCAGGGCGGCGACGAACGAGTACGGCCAGCCGGGAATGAACTGGTCACTGGAGCGTCCCGAGCGTCCCAAGACATGACCGAACAGGCGGTTCGGACTGGTCGGCGCGTCGGGCCGCAGCCACGCCGAGACATCGACCGCAAGGACCAGCCACCCGTCGGCGGCCTTGGGCTGCGGCAGCATCGCCAGGGCGCGGCGGAGACCAACCACGTCGATGCGGCCCTTGTTGAGCGCGTCGTACAACGTACCGTGCCCACGCCGGTGCTCGGCCAGCAACGTCAGGTCGACCGGCGAGGGCACCGGGCCGTCCTCGCAGAGCATCGCGTCGCACAGCTCGAACAACGTGTCACCACGCCGGGTCAGACACGTGTAAAGGTCCTCCCGAAAGTGGGACGTGAAGTCGAACGCATCGGGCCGGGCATCGTGATGCACCAGACTCATTCCTGGCGGTCTCGGTTCCGGTGGACTTGGTGGACAGCGCGCTCTGGACAGCACGCAGCATCACGCCAAGACTGCCGTCTGTGTACGCCGAACTCCCAGGTGAGTGAAACCGTTCGACCCGTCTGCAGCGCCTATGCGAAGTCGGCGTAAGCGAGTTGGGCTGCGCAGACCCGGCACCGGAAGAGGTACGCCGTCGGCTCCCCGTCCTTGTCCAGCGAGCCGAGGAAGTACTCGACCTGGTCCGACGGCCAGCCCCAGTCGTTGCTCTCCTGCCGCAGCATCTCCAGCGCGTCGGGATGAGCGGTGAGCTCGGCGGCCCCGACCAGGCCCAGGAACGCGGCGCCGTCGCCACAGTGGAAGAACCACTGGGGTTCCTGCCACGCGGTGAAGGCCGGAGTGTGGCGGTCGACCGCTGCGAAGACTTCCAGGGACACGTCGTCGCCCAGGCGTGTTCCCGCCGTGAAGTGCGCGTCGAACCGTTCGGCGGCGCTGCCGTCCGCGATGCACCACGGGCACAGCCGGCCCCCGAGCTCGTCGGCAGCGTAGACCGGGCCCTTGTACACATACCCGCGCTCCCGCCCACAGCAGAGGCAGGCCGTGCCAGAAGGCACGATCACGCCTGTGGCGATGGGATCGGGGTGGTACCGAAACTCAGGCAGCAGCTCAGTCACAACCCATCACCGTAACAATCGACACGAGCGGTCAGCGGCGCGGGCCCCAGACCATAAAAAGCGAACTCAGAGGCTGTGTTGGAGCCGCGCATGACAACCGGACCGCTGACTGATGTGGCTAGGACCCACGGCGTGCGAAGAGGACCGCACCTGGGACGCTCTCGTCGGGGTCGATCAGCATGTGGGCCTCGACGGCGAACCCGGCATCGCGTAGCCAGGACGCCACTTGGTCAGGCTGGCGGCGGTGAACGTGGACGTTCATCGGGTGGCCGCCGTAGCCCTGCGTCTTCAGCCTCGACTCGTCGCCGACGTGAAAGCCGAGCTGCAGTGGTCCCCCCGGACGCAACACGCGCCGGAACTGGCCGAAGACCGTGGGTACTGCTTCGTCGGGGACGTGAATCAACGACCAAAACGCGAGCAGGCCGCCGACTGAACCATCGACGAGGTCGAGGTCGGTCATCGAGCCCACCTCGAACCGCAGGCGGGGGTGGTCACGCCGAGCCACGTCGATCATCACGGATGAAAGGTCGATGCCGAAAGCGTCCACACCCAACTCGTGCAGGTGAGCGGTGACGTGTCCAGGTCCGCAGCCCACGTCGGCCACCGGCCCACCGCCAGCGGCGTGCACCAAGTCGGCGAACAGTGCCAGCGCCGCCCGCAGATACGGAGCCCGGGCCAGAGCCTCGCGCAGTTGGTCGGCATAGCTGAACGCGACCGTGTCGTAGGAGGTCCGGGTGTCAGCCAACCAGCGGTCCGCGTTCATGGCTCGACAGGGTAGTGCAGTGATCAGGATGACGAACCAGATCAACCGGGATCAACGACGAATCAAAGCAGGTCACTTGAGACGGAGGCCAGATCCAACCTCTGGGCCGGATGGCGCCGTGTGGTTGTTGCTGCGGCCTTTGCTTGCGCGCGAAACTCGTACCTGACAGGCGGATAACAAATACAGCGGCGGGCGGCGAAACAGCCGTCAGCCACAGCTTCTCAACGCAGGGAGATTCAACCGTGGGACAGCTTGGTCCGTCTGCGGAACAGCAAGGTAAGTCGCGCATGTTCTATGTCTGGTCGTCCATCGCTTCAGCAGTCTTGGTGATCGCCGGAGTGGCACTCGCGATCATGGGTAACGCCGCAGGCTGGGTTCTGGTTGTCTTCGCTGCCGTCATGTGGACAGGACTCTTCCTCACTCTCAGGCACACGAAGCAGGCGCAGCCCTGAGAGTCCGCGTTTGAGATCTGACGTGGGACGATCGGTCGGTGACTCGACTCGTGAACCGAGACCGCTCCCTTGAGGACCTTGAGCGCGACCGCTGGTCGACCCCGTCGAGCGGTGAAACCCGGCTGATGGCGACCGTGCGTGAGCTTCGGCGCAAGCCGATCGGCAGCCTGACGGTCGAGGACATGCGGCTATTGCTCAGGCAAGACGTGGGCCTTGCCTATCTGCTGCCCCTGGCGGTGGAGGTCCTCCGGATCGACCCACTGGCGGAAGGCGACATGTACGAGGGTGATCTACTGGCTGCCGTGCTCACCAGAAGCGCGGAGGTCTGGAGCGAGTCCCCCGAACTCGAGCGGGATGTCCGCCTGATCGTCTCGGAGTCGGCCGACGTGCCGCCTGCCCTAAAGAGCGAGGTCGAGCGGTTTTTAGCTCTGTAGCTCGCCGACAGCGGCTACCTCGTCAAAGGACCGGCAAGCTGACTACGAGAGGTTTCGTACGAGCAGCGGTGGGCCGGGAAGTGTTGCAGCACGGCCCCGGATCAGTCTGCGGACCATGACGCCGATCACGGCCCATTGAATCATCGTCTCGGAGTAAGCCGGACTGGTTTCGTAGTCCCGGGCCAGGCGCCGGTGGGTGGTGAGCCACGAGAACGTACGCTCTACCACCCACCCTTGGGCTGGACCTGGAAGCCTCGCTGGTCAGTATCATCGCGGACGATCTCCAGGTCGCGGCCGAGGATCTGGGCGGCCCACTCGACCAGGCGGCCGGCGAAGCCCTGGTCGGCCCAGACCTTCTGACGCGGGGTTGGTCGATCCTGGTCCACAGAAAGAGACGTTTCGCGGCGTCGCGGTCCTGGATGCTCGCCGCGACGACGTGAGCGGCCAGGAGCAGGCCCAGGGTGTCGGTGACGATGAATCTCTGGCGGTCCTTCACCTTCTTGCCCGCGTCGAAGCCTCTGGTGGCCGCGGGGGACCGTGTCGGTGGTGCGGACGGACTGCGAGTCGATCACGCCCGCGCTCGGCTCCAAATCGCGATCGTCAGCTTCACGGACCTTGGCGCGCAGAGCGTTGTGGATGCGCTCGACGGTGCCGTCGGCGTGCCACCAGGTGAAGTGCCAGTGCACCGTCGGCCACGGGGTGAAGTCCTTCGGGAATTGCCTCCAGGCACGGCCGGTCCGCACCACATAGAAGATCGCGTCCACGATCCGGGCCGCGGATGCTCTCCCGACGTCCGCCCTTCGGGCCCACCCTTGCCAGCGGGAGCAAGGGCTCCACCAGCGCCCACCGCTCACCCGTCAGATCAGACGGACATCCACCCCCACCACGGCTCACGGTGAGCTCAACCAACGCCTCAACACCCCGGCGCCGGGCGATGTTCTCCGGGGCGGGCGTGCGGGCCTCGGAGGATGCGGCAGCTTGTTGGAGCGGCTGTCGCGGTGATGGGTGAAGCTGGCTGATGAGACGTCACATGCGCTGTGCCTCACGTGATGTGGCTGTTGGTTCCTCCAGCTGGGAGGGAAGAGGCGGCCGGTTCACGGGCGGAGGCGCCGCAGTGCGGGGAGGGCGTGTGGTGGTGCCAGCGACACCCCCGCCTACACGGTCTGGTCGCACTGTTCTGTTGTCTCGTGTCGGCCAGGGTTGTGGGGGTCGGCGAATACGGCCGGCGGATTCGCGAGCTGGAGGGGAAACAGCATGTCCGAAGCGACAGGTGGGGCGGATCGCGGTGTGGGCCGGCGGGGGTTCCTGGTCGGGGCTGTAGCAGTGTCAGGTGCGGTGCTGACGGGGACTGCGGCGGCCGGCACGGCACGTGCGGTCGGGACGAGGGCTGGAAACGGCGCCGGCAGCGGCCTGTTGGCGTTCACCCATGTCACTGTGATCGACGGTTCGGGAGCGCCCCCGGCCGCCGACATGACGGTCGTCGTCGAGGGCAGCCGTATCACTGTGCTCGCCCCGAGCTCACGTACCCGGCTGCCCCCGGGCACCCGCAAGGTCGACCTGAGCGGCAAATATCTGATCCCGGGCCTGATCGAGGCACACACTCACAGCGACGGCCCGGAGAGCGTGATCCCGCCGCTGTACCCCCTCGCCGGCGTGACCACGGTCCGGGAGATGCGAGGCCAGCCGGTCCACCACGAGTGGCGCGAGAAGATCCGCAACGGTGCGCTGCTCGGCCCCCGCTGGGTGGTCGGCAGCCCTATCGTCGACGGCGCGCCCTCCCTGTGGGCGGCCGACGTGGGCCCGACCATCGAGGTGCGAGACGCGGCCGAGGCCCGGCTCGCCGTACGGCAGGTCAGGCGCGAGGGCGCGGACTTCGTCAAGGTGTACTCCCGCCTGTCCCGCGAGGCCTACTTCGCCATCGCCGACGAGGCCCGCCGCCAGGGCATCCCCTACCTCGGGCACTGCCCCGACACCGTACGGATCGCGGAGGCCAGCGCGTCCGGCCACCGCACCATCGAGCACCTGCACGCGCTGCTTCTTGCGACCTCACGGCACGAGAAGGAGATTCGGCGACGTCTGGCCGCCGTACGGATCGACCCGGGCGACCCCAGCAGCCTGTCCCGCTACCACAGCTGGTTCCAGCAGGTGCATCCGCTGGAATGGCAGGCGGTGCAGGGCTACGACCGGGACCGGGCGGACGCCCTGTTCGCGAGTCTGGCGTCCGGTCGGACGGCGGTCGTCCCCACGCTCAGCGTGCACCGCACGCTGGAGCTGCCCGACGAGGTTCCCTCTAGGGCCGAGGAGTGGAAGTATCTGCCGGCCTGGCAGGTGGAGAGCTGGCCGGACCAACTGGCGGCCTTGACCGGTGGGCGTACCGCCGAACAGAAGCGGCAGATCCGCGAGATCTTCGGGCACCGGCTGAGGCTGGTGAGCGAACTGCACGCCGCGGGTGTGCGCCTGGCAGCGGGCACGGACACCGGTACGGGATACCTCGTCCCGGGCTTTGCCCTGCACGACGAGCTGGCGCTGCTCGTGGCCGCCGGCCTCTCCCCGGCCGAGGCCCTGCGGGCGGCCACGCAGGACGCGGCCCGCACCCTCGGCCTGCCCGCTGTCGGCACCGTGGCCCGCGGACAGGCCGCCGATCTGCTCGTCCTGGACGCCGACCCGCTGCGCGACATCCGCAACACCCGCCGCATCCACGGTGTGGTCGTCGACGGCAGGTGGATCTCGCCGGAGGAACGCCGCCGGTTGCTCGCGGAGGTGGAGGAGGCTGCCGCACAGACCCCGCCGCCCCAGTCCGGGCCGGCCATGACGGGCTGCGGCTGCGGCGGACACCCCTGACACCCCTGCGGTGGCCTCGCCGGCGGGCGGGGCTGGCCGCAGGCCGCCGACGCGGCTCAAGGCGGCTGGTTTCCTCGGGGCAAGTGGTGGCGGACCTTCGACTTCGACGCGAACCCGAGCGTCGGCGCGGCTTTCGCCGGCTGCGAGTGGATCAGGAAGAGCCGGCCGCTCTGTCTGATCGGCGATTCCGGGGCCGGCGGTCCTACGTGCTGATTGTGCTCGGCACCGACGTCGGGATGGCCGGCTGCCGGGTCAGGTATGTGGTGGCGACGGAGCAGGTCGACGAGTTCGTCGAGGCCGCCGACGAGAAGCAGCTCTCCAGACGATCGCCCGCTGGAGTCGCGCCGATCTCTTGTCCATCGGCGGACTCGGGTGCATGCAACGCGACGGCCGCGGCGCTGAACTCCTGGTTCGGGCCCTGAACGAACGCAAGGAGAACAGCAGCGTGGCCATCGCCTCCAACGAGTTGTTCGGCAAAGCGCACATGTTCCCGGCGAACCTGTGTCAGGCAGCGGCTGAACAGCGCGGGTTCTTGGAGAGGGAGATCATCGAGCCGGACGTATCCTTCGTGTCGTGACGGCGGTATACGTGCTGGACGGCACCCAGGTGAGGACGCTGGAAGACTTCTGGCGACTCATCGGCGAGGCGGTCAATGGTCCTGGAGGCTACTTCGGCAAGAACCTCGACGCCTTCGCTGACTGCCTCAGCGGCGGCTTCGGGCAGCCCGACGATGACGACTATGTCGTTGAGTGGCATGAGCACCAGGCGTCTCGCGAGTATCTAGGCTATCCGGAGACGGCTCGCCAGCTGGAGATCCGCCTCACGCGGTGCCATCCCACGAACAGGGCTGCTGTCAGCGCGGATCTGGCTGCGGCGCGAACAGAGCAGGGGCCGACCGTCTTCGACTGGCTGATCAGGATTTTCGAGGATCGTGCCCCTGGCGTCCTGCGGCTTCAGTAGCCACCAAATGCCTGGTCTTCGCCGCCCTGGCAAACGGCCCTCGTCGACGTGGTGCGAGATAGATCATGGTGGCTTCGGGGTCGATGCCGAACGTGGCGGCGACGAGTTTGGGGTCCATGGTGTTGACCAGGTCGAGCAGCCGAGTGCAGCGGATCATGCAGGTGCGAGGCCGCAGGCGTCAAGGACGTGGCTGACATAGGCGGTGGTGGCGGGTGTCCTGCCGGACTTCGTCTGGCGAGCGATCATGGCGAAGGAAAATGTGTCGACTATCCAGATAGAGGTCGACATTGAGCGAATTCCAACTTGAAGCTGCTGGTGGGCGGGCTGGTATGGCAGTCGTGTGGGGTACTCGCACGGGTAGGGGGTTGTGGTCGCAGGATTGATTACCCGTCGCGTGGCCTGTCAGGTGGTCTCTAGGTCGAGCCCGGCGCCGGCCGCCGGTCACTCGCCTTGGGCGGGTGCCAGTCCACCGGCGGCGGCAGCGTGCCCTGCGCGACTGTGTTCGCGTAGATGCTCTCCAGTGCCTGGCTGAGCGGATCGACAAGCTCGCGTGGCAAGCCGTCGAAGAACAGGCGACGCACGAGTTCGACGTGTCCCAGAGCCGCGGCCTCCAGCACCTTCCGGCCGTGCCGGGTCAGACTCACCTCCGTGACGCGCCGGTCGTTCGCGGACGGGCTGCAACTCACCAGTTCTCGCTTGGCCATCCGCCGTACGTGGTGCGAGGCCCGGCTGCGCTCCCAGCCGATCTGCGCGGCCAGCGCCGTGATCGGCATCAGGCCGCCGTCGGCGACGCTCAGGGCCGTCAGGACGTCGTAATCCGGCAGCGACAGATCGCTGTCGGACTGCAGTTGGCGATTCATCTCGTAGGTCAGCCGCAGCTGAAGCCGGATGTAGGCCAGCCAGGCTCGTTGCTGTTCGCCGTCGAGCCATCCGCCCTCGGGCACCGGCGCACCGTCGTTGGCGTTGCGTGACATATCACCTATGCTCTCTGTCCAGCACCACCGTCGAGGTGTGCCGTCCCCCATCATCTCGCGCGGACCGCCAGGAGCAGGAGGCACCGATGCCGTACGCAGCATTGCTCACCGGATACGGATCGCCCGAGGCGCTCGTGTGGTCGCAAGTCGCCCTGCCCGTACCCGGACCTGGTCAGATCAGGATGCGCGTACACGCGGCGGGAATCGGCCCGACGGACCTGAAGATCCGGCGCGGCGACCTCCGCGAGGTCTTCCCGCTGCCCGACCCCGCTGTTCTCGGCTTCGAGGCCGCCGGCACCGTCGACGCCCTCGGACCTGGCGTGACTGGCGTGTCGCCGGGTGACGAGGTGGCCGCTCAGCTGCCCACGCTCGGCGGCTACGGCGAATACGCCCTGGCCTCGGCTTGGACCGTCAAACCGGCCACCGTCAGCTGGGCCGATGCCGCGGCGCTGCCCGCCTCGGCCGAAGCCGCCGTCGGCGTCCTGCGCCAGCTCGGCGTCACCGCCGACGAGACCCTGCTGATTCTCGGGGGCGGCGGCTCGGTCGGCGTGATCGCCACCCAGCTGGCCGTGTCCCAGGGCCTCACGGTCTTCAGCGCCACCGGCCCGAGCGACGAACAGCTTGCCACGGATCTCGGTGCGATCCCGGTCCGATACGGATCGGCACTCCTCGCGCAGATGCGTGCGCACGTCGGCAAGGTGGACGCCGTCTTCGACGCCGGAGGCAGTGGCGGCCTCCGTGACGCTGTCGAACTCGCGGGCGGCCCCGCGCGCGTGATCACCCTCGCGGACGAGCACGCGGCCGACCTCGGCGTCGTCCTCTCCGCCCCCACCCCGGACCGTGCCCCCGACGCGGTCGAGCAGACCATGCCACTTCTCGCTTCCGGGCAACTCCGCCTGCGTGCCCAGCGGCTGCTGCCGATGCGGGACGCCGCGCTGGCGCACGCCCTCCTCGAAGCGGGCACCGCGCACGAAAAGCTCATCCTCACCCCTTAGTCGTCTGTCGCAGTGCACTGTTCAGATCAACCGCAGGAGGAGCCAGATGGAAAGCCCGATCGAGGTAGTGCGCAGGTTTTGCGCGGCGTGGTCGGACAACACCGGGGCCGCCGAGCTGGCAGCATTTTTCACCGACGACGCCATCTACCACAATATCCCGCTGGAGCCGGTCACCGGCCGGGAGGCCATCGCCAACACCATCACCTCGTTCATCCGTCCCGGCCCGCCCGGCATTGAGCACATCGAGTTCCGCGTCATCAACATCGCAGCCGACGGGCCGGTCGTGATGACCGAGCGGGTGGACGTGTTCAGGCTCCCTGACAAATCGTTCGAACTGCCGGTCATGGGGACCTTCGAGGTCACTGACGGCAAGATCAACGCCTGGCGCGACTATTTCGACGTGAGCCAGTTCACCAGCCGAATGGGATAAGGCCGAACCTCATCAGCACGAGTCCACATCGAGCGCGTGTCAACTTGTCGGTGCGGGCAGCTGGTTGAGTGCTGGGAGCTGTGCAACGCAGTGAAGCGCCAGGTGGACGGGTTCACGACCAAGATCACCCGTATCGCCTGGCGCTTCTGTGCTTCTCTACCCGCCGGGATCTCCCTGTCCCATTCGACCCTGCAGTTCCTCATCCGTCACCTGCGTCAACACCGCCGGGAGATCGGCAGCCGGTGGCGACGCCCGCCACCTCGGCGCCAGGCCAACCTTGACCTCGCGCATCTACGCTGCGGCGACACCTACAACCAGTCCGCCACAGCGTTCGAAATCGGCATAGCAACCGTCTATCGCTACGTCCGCGAGGCCGTCGAGGTCCTGTCCGCCCTGGCCCCAGCCCCGAACAGTGCGTCAGGACAGCGGCAGCGATGGCATTCGAGATCCTGGACGGCACCCTGCTACCGATCGACCCCATCGCAGCCGACCGCCCCTTCTACTCCGGCAAGCATGGAGCACGGTCCTCCCACGCCAAGATCCGAGCCCTCGACGAGCAAGCCATGGCCACCCTCAAGGCCTGGCGACTCCTCCGCAAACTTCGCTGCAGCACCACCCGCATCACCGGAATCGTCCAGGCAATCCTGGCCCTTCACCTCGCCGCGTCAGTCTGAGGTTGGAAAGGGCTCGTTGTCAGGATCAACACCCTGGCCGCGTCGCACCATTCTCGCCGAGGCCCGCATCGCTGGCGGCTACGGGCGATCCAACGACCGCCGCCGGGGCACTAGGACTGGCTTAGGGCACGTCGGATCGCCTCCGGTCAGATTTTCTTTGATGGCAGTGGGAATGTCACTCGTCCCCGGCTTTTCACGCCGCCAGGGATGGTGTATCGGGTATGGGTGGTCTGGAACGGGACCGCCGGCTACAGATACTCTTTTTCCTCTTTGTTTCTGGTCGGGATAGGCGGCGGTCAATTCTTTCGGGATCTGGTGGAGGTATTTTCTCCTGGCGCTCCGGGTTCCTGGAATGCACCGTCCTGGGCACCGCCGTCGGGCCTTCTGCTGGTTCGCCGGATGTTCCTCGGCGAGTGCGTCAGCAGGACGACACCAAGGCCTGCCGCAAGGATCTGCGCGGCCGCCACCATGCCCAGAAGGGGTGCGGCTCCCAGCCCCCCCAGGGCGCCGATCCCGGCTGCTCCCGCCGCGGCCGCCGTGCTCTTCAGACCCGCGCCGAGGGTGAAGATCTGGGTGCGCAATGGCTGTGGCGCGTACCGTTCGCGCGCGGCGAGCAGGGTGCTGAACAGCGGACCCGTTGCCCAGCCCGCCGTGACGAAGAGCGCCGTGGTCAGTGCCATTGCGGTGACACATGCGGCCACAGCCAAGGGCAGTGCGATCAGCGGCAGGCACATCAGTACTACTCGTTCGGGCCGGGTAGGGGTCCAGGGTCTGACGGCGTAGGTGAGGGAGCCGACCATGGCGCCCACGGCGAAGGCGGTCATCAGACCGCCCGCCGCCCACCCGGCATTGCGCTCGCTGGCAAGCAGAGCCGTGATGACGGGCAGGGCTCCGATGCCGATCTGGCCGATACTGCTGGCCCAGGTCACGGACCGCAGCGGAGGATTGCGCACGATCTCCCGGGCACCGGCCGCGAGGACGGCGGGCCGTAGCGCGGCGCTCATCCGGTGCTTGGTGGCAGGGCGGCCAGGCAGCCGCAGCAGAATCACGGCAGAGGCACCGCTCATCGCCGCCACTCCGAGGGCGAAAAGTGCTGCGCCCGGTCCGATCATGACGGCGAGCATCGCTGCCAGAGCGGGGCCGAGGGCGCCTGCCAGGTTGTAGGTGGTGGAGTCGATGCTGAAAGCACGGGTGAGGGCCCGCTCCGGGAGGATATCGGCGAGCAGGCTGGTAAGTCCCCCGGTGACCAGGGGAGCGCAGCAGCCAGCCGCGAGGACCAGGAGCACAACGAGGGCCGTGGGAAGACGGCCCAATGCCCATGCGGTCGCGGCCAGGCCTGTGCCGTAGGCGGCCAGGCCCACGCCGTGGAAGAGCTTGCGACGCCGGACCCGGTCGGCGAGGGCGCCGACCACGGGAGCCGCGACCACATGGGGCACCATCAGCGCGGCGATCAGGAGGCCACCGAGACTTGCGCTGTGTTCGCGTGCCAGGGCGAGCAGAACGAGCGCTACACGCGCTCCCTCGTCGGCCAGGCGCGCCGGTATGGCGACGCCGAGGTAGCACGCCGTGGGCGTGGCGACGGCAGCGGATGAAGCGGTTGCGGCCATCGAGATCCTGCCCGTCATCAAGGGGCCGCGGACAGTGAAGAGCCAGCCCCGAACCTCCGTGAGCGTCATCGGTTAAGAGTCTGATTCCACGATCTTGTGGATGTATGCCTGGGTGGGCGACACTGCTTGGGTGGAGTTCACTTTCGTCAGCGGTCATCTGGCCTTGGACCTGGCCGCGACGCTGACCTGGCGCAGCAGCTACCCGATTGAGCTGCTGGCCGGCCCGCAGGACCTGTCCGCGTGGATCGAGCAGGCCGGACTGGCGGACGTGGCCGAGCGCGTCAGCGACGCCGATGTCGAGCGGACGCGGGAGCTGCGCGAAGCCGTTTACCGCACCGCGTCCGCGGAGCTGTTGGACCAGCCTCCCCGAATCGGGGACCTGCCCCTCATCAGCAGGACGGCGGCCGGCAGGCAGGTCACCCCCGTGCTGGAGGAGCTGGGCCGGACGGTGTGGCGCGGCAGCGTCGACCAGGTACTGGCCACCGTCGCCCACCAGGCGTGCGTCCTGCTCGGCGGCCCCGACCACCGGCGTATCCGGTCCTGCGCGGACACGCAGTGCACTCGACTGTTCGTTGACCATTCTCGGTCCGGCAGCCGCCGCTGGTGCGACAAGCAGACCTGCGGCGGGCGGGCCAACGCCGCGGCCTACCGTCGACGCCGGTCGCAGTCTTCACCGCGATGACCTCACGCGCCCACGCCGCCGGTGCACGACCACCGGTGCCGGCGGGGTGGTCTGTCGGGCGCGGGCAGCGTCACTAGACGAACCCGGACTCGACAGGGCCGCCTGCTTACGGATGTGCTCGCGAACCCCCGTCGCTCCGCGGTCAGCCCACCCCCTTGCGGATACCTCATATGACCGGCCTACTGCGAGAACCAAGGCTTGTCAGCCCCCGCGACATCACGCCAACAAGGTCAGTAGCGCCATATGGCTCCACGGTGGTACGCACTCATCGTCGTCACCGACCTGTCGCAGTCGGCTTCGCGCGCGACCGTCCCGAACTCGTCCTCGCGCTCCGGTCTCCTCTTGTCACACCATGCCGGGCCGGGGCCACTGAGCGGATCCGTGGGCCGTTTCGTGGAGCCATCGGGCGCCGAATTCGAAATCCGGCTCCCGGGCAAACGGCCTCCGTCAGCACCACTCTCTTGCACCTTCGTCCTCGATTTCGTCAGGAACCGACCAGGGACGACGCTTTCGACAACCCTCGTGGATACCTGAACAAAGGACGACCGGCCGATCCCTTCGCGGCAGTACTCTTCATATACGGGCGCCCATGACCCCGGCCCTCTCCGTGCAGTCTCGTTCCGCGCAACAGAGGCCCTGCGCAAGGTGAAAGCCAGCCAGTGACAGAGGAGATGGGGCACATGGGCCCGCATGCCGACCTGTTCGACGAGTTGCGAGTGGTCACGGCCGGAGGCGAGTTGGACCTGACGACCGCGCCGGCCTTCGCACGTGATCTGGAGGACGTCCGGCACGGCAGCGGCCGGCTATTCCTCATCGTCGACCTGCTCGACGTGACCTTCATGGACGGCAGCGTCCTGGACCCGCTGTGCGCGGCGTGGGAGGACTGTCATGAGCGGCTCGGATGGGTGCGGGTCGTGTACCACCGGCCGGGCGCGAGTCTCGTGTTCCGGGCCGGCGGCCTGCTGGAGCGTTTCCCGCGGTACGCGAGTTCCCAGGACGCCTGGCAGGACGTGCCCGCGGACCGTGCGGCGGGCCGGGCTCCGTAGTGGACGGTGCGAGTGGGACGGGATCCCGCTCCGAAGCGTCCCGGCCGGCAGGGATCGGAGAGCGGTGATCAGCGACGGTATGGCCGCGGTCCTGAGGTCGCTGGACGGGGGCAGGGTCGACGACCTGGCGCAGGCGTGTGCGAGGGCATTGGGCGTCGCGGGTGTCGCGCTGTCGCTGCGGGTCGGCGTCGAGCGGTCGCCCGAGCCGCTGTGGTGCCATCCCGAGCTGAGCGCGCAGTTCGAGGAACTCCAGTTCACGTTGGGCGAGGGCCCGGGGCCGGACGCGGTCCGCGTCGGCTCACCCGTTGTCGAGCCGGACCTGGACCGGGTGCGCCCGGAGCGGTGGCCCGCACTGCTGCCGGCCGCGCGCGAGTTGGGCGTACACGGGGTGTGCTGCTTCCCGCTGGGCATCGGAGCTATCCGGATCGGCGTACTGACCCTGCTGTGCGACAGCGGACGGAGGCTGAGCGGGCAGCAGTACACAGACGCCACCGCATTGACCGCCGTGCTGACCAGCGCCCTCCTGAAGGATGACCGACATGACGGGGACAGGGGCGGTCCCGGGCTCGGCATGGCCCTGGAATTTCCCTCGGTGCTGCACCGGGCGGTCGTGCACCAGGCCACGGGAATGATCAGCGTCCAGCTGGACGTGTCCATGGAGGAGGCCCTGCTGCGGCTACGCGCCCGTGCGTACAGCGGCGAGCGCCCCCTCGGCGAGATCGCGGCGGACGTGGTCGCCCGCAGGATGCGCTTCGATGACGACTTCGACGACGATGTGAGCGGGCCGTATTCGCCCGACGGTGGAAAGGGATGATTGCCATGGCCCGCGAACGACGTCTGGCCGAGATCTTCGTGGAGGTCGCGGACTCCCTGGTCGAGGACTTCGACGTCATCGACCTGCTGCACCGGCTGTCCGCGCGCTGTGTCGAACTGCTCGACGTGTCGGCGGCCGGGATCCTGCTCGCGGACGCGCACGGTGAACTGCAGGTCATCGCCGCCTCCGACGAGCACACCCGCCTGCTGGAGCTCTTCGCGCTGCAACACGACCAGGGCCCGTGCGTGGAGTGCTACCGCACAGGCACCGCCCGCACCAACATCGACCTGACGCGGCCGGAGTCGGCCGCCGACTGGCCGCGCTTCGCCGCCCGTGCGCGCGAGACGGGGTACGTGGCCACCCACGCCATCCCCCTGCGTCTGCGCAGTCGGGTCGTCGGCGCCCTCAATCTCTTCCAGACCTCCCCGCATGTCCTGGACAGGGGTGACATCGCGCTCGCCCAGGCACTCGCCGACGTGGCCACCATCGCGATCCTCCAGCAGCGCACCCTGGAGCAGTCGCACGTCGAGAACAGCCAGTTGGAGTCCGCGCTGACCAGCCGCATCCTGATCGAACAGGTCAAGGGCGTGCTGGCGGAGCGCTGGAACACCTCCGTCGACGACGCCTTCGCCGCGTTCCGGACGTACGCCCGCGCGCGGCATCTGCGCCTGTCGGAGCTGGCTACCCAGATCATCTCGGGCGGCTTCGACACTGCCGTCATCCCGCCACCGGTACCGGTCCGGACCGGCGACCACTGCGGCTGACCGCCGTTGCGCCCCCGGTACGGCCGGTGCCGGTGGCGGGGGAGCCACACGGGCCCCTCGCCAGTCGGCCGGGGCCGCGCCGGCTCGAAATATCCCCTCATCACCGACGGACACGACACCCCGCTTGCCGTCCTGCTGACCGGCGGCAACCGCAGCGGCGTCACCTAAATCCTGCCCCTGCTCGACGCAATCCCGCCGGTCCGCGGCGGCGTCGGACGGCCGTGGCGCAAACCCGACTCGCTCTTCGCCGGCCGTGGCTACGACCACGCCATCTACCGCGACCGGGTCCACGACCGCGGCATCGTGCCCGCAACCGCCCGCCGCGGCACCCTGCACGGCACCGGACTGGGAACCTACCGCTGGGGTGTGGAGAGGAGTCTTGCCTGGTTGCACGGCTTTCGGCGCCTGCGGATCCGGTGGGAACGACGAGCCGACATCCACGAAGCATTCCTGACACTCGCCTGCTGCCTCATCACCCACCGACAACTCAGGGCGTTGCGCTGACGTTGGCATGCAAGGCCGCTGGTCACCCGATGGGTGTCTGGGGCTCATGCCATGATCCGGCCTCATGAGCGAGCGTTCACTTTCCCCCGCCTGGCTGGTCTCGTGGACAGACAGTGTCTCCGGGATTCTCGCGGCAATGACAGGTGAGTTCGAGCGGCGGCACGGCTTTCCCTCTGGCACCAACGAGGTCCGGCCGGCCAACAGTGACGATCAAGGCGCTGCTCGCGCTCTTGCCCAAGCGAGCCTCATACCGGCCGACCTGGTCACCTTCTACGGCAGCGTGGGCGGCGTCACCTGGGCGGACGTCGGCAACGGCTACTTCCTCGACCCGGCAAGTGACGTCCTCCTGCGACTCCAGGAGATCGGCGCTGTCGACCTCGTTGCCCAGCAGAGGGTCCAGGGACTGGTCATCGGCTCGAACGGCGGCGGCCTGTCCTACGTGGCAGCCCCTGATGGGTCGGTTCATCGAACGCGGACGGCGTCGCTGGACGACCCGGAGCTCGACAAGGTGGCCGATGGCCTGCGGCAGTTCCTGGAAATGCTGGAGCGGTCCTTGACGCGGTTCGTCGCCGACGGCGAACCGGGATCTTTGTAGGTCAGCCCGCACGGCCCATTCAGTTAGCCGCTGCCCGCTACGGCCGCGTCGATCTCCTTTGTATTGATGAACTCGGCTAACCTTTACCGATCCACGTCTCTGCGCGGCCGTAGTGGACTGGCTGGCGTTCGGCGGGAACATCATCGAGACCGGCACCGACTCCTACCGCCTGGCCGCCACCCGCGCCGAACGGCAGGCCGCCGCGGTCCCCGCGGGCTGACGAAGACGGCCCCGTGCCACCGGCTCCGTCCCACCGGGCCCGTCCCGCCGAACGCTGCGACGCCGCCCACGGATACGTGATGCCACAGGCCGCCTCAGCACCACAGCCGACTGCCCGTACCCGGTCCGATACCGTCACGAAGGCCGGAAGTCGGGGGTGTCGCCCATCCGTTGCCTGGTTCTACCCTGGTCCCAGGGCAGTCGTCCGCTGCACCGGCACCAGCCGGCCACCGGACGCTGAGCCCGCATTCCTGGCCCCCAAGCCCCCGGGGCGATTGACGGTCGGAGCCGTATCGCCGACAACACGGCTCCGACCCCGTCCTCCCAGCTTTTCGAGCCGGGGTGAACTCCCGCGCACCCCGGACGCCGGTGAGGACGACCGGTGCGAGGACAGCGCGGAGGGGAGCCGCCCGTCCCCGCGCCACGGCCGCCGCCGGGGATGCCGATGCCTCGGCGGCGGCCACACACTCCGGCCGGGCCTCAGGCCCGGAGTTCGTCCTCGTACTCCGACACTACTCGGGGCCTGCCCGTGAGGATCCCCTTCTGCGACAGGCCAATTACGGACCGGACAGCCAAGGCTGAGAAGCCGTCAGGTCAGAGTCACCGTCCAGGCGGTCCCCGACATGCTCCGCCGCTCGGGCAAGTCGACGCCGCAGGCGACAGTTCTCGTCAAGCAGCCCCTAGCACTCCTCGGTCAACAAGCGAGCCTTCCGAACGAGTTCGGCAGCGCACTCCGCCTTCGCATCCAACCCGCTCCCGCCGCGCATCCCATCGCGCTTCCAATGCCATGAGAACAAGGTTCCCGACATCGGGAACTGTCATGTCGGTCTCAGACACAGGCTCTAACGCCCTCGAACACCCTGACCCGCCGCAGCGGGGCCGCCAGGTGGAGTCATTTCTCACCTACAGATTCAGGTCCCCTCAGGCACCGGGTGGAGTCAGAACTGACCTACAAGTGGAGTCCACCGTCATCCACTAAGCCACCCGGCCCGGTCTTGCTGGAACTGTGCATCAACGCCCGCGCCGTGGACGTTGTCGTGTGAGGCAGCGACCACATCGTGCCCGCTGCCCGGACCGCCGATTGCGACCGGATCGGCCAGCGCGGCCTGGAGATCTTCAAGGCCGTCATCGACACCCTGTTCACCGAGCGGGAGCCGGTCGGCAAGCACGTCGCGGCCCGCATCGCCTGTTCGGCGGCCCCGGGGGACACGCCACCAGTCTCCACCCCTAGTAGCAGGCAGCGCGCTCCCCTCGGTCCGGCGGCTTGCCGTGACGGCCTGCCCTAGTCCGCCCAGGAGGCTCAGGGGGCGGGCAGCCATGACATCGCTTGGGGCTCGGCCGGGGCCGCGCGGGTCGACGAGAGCGCGACGCCCCGCGCGTGCGCCGACCGGTCTCCTGTTGGCCCCCTCAGCCTTCCTCGGTATGGGCGGCGGCTCCATCTGGTGCCCTATCGCTGCTCGAGGTCGATTACCCCCCGTTGGACGCACAGAAAACCTGTACTGGCTGGAGTAGACATTGAGCAGTGGTGTGGTTATGGTTTCCCTCATAGCCAGAGAGACAGTAGGGCCTGGCAGACACGAACTGCCAGGCAGCAGTATGTAGTTGCAGTGTGCAGGGCGGTGCGGTGGTGGAGTTCCGGAGCCAGGGATGTAGGACGGTGACGGGACTGACGACCGGACCGGGTGGCGCGCAGTGATCAGGGGCCGCCGTGAGCAGTACCGCAGTGGCAGTACCCGCAAGTGAAGTTCGTAATACCCAGCAGTGAAGTCAGTGAGCGGTACCTCGGTGAAGGCGTCGGCTGCGGACGCGCGCACCGGGAGGTTCGGCAGTGGGGTTCTAAGCCAGAGCAGACGCAGGACGGGCGACGGGGCTGACTGCCGAAAGAGTGGCGCTGTCCCAGGCCATGGAGCAGGTCGCATCACCAGCACTACGCAGTAGAGCAGTACCAGCATTGAGGGAAGGAACGGAGGAATTGGGCGCCATCAGGATTGCCCGGGCGGCTTGTTGAGCCCGGGTACCGCAGGACATCGATAGTGAGGTGGTCTCCGGTCGAGCAATCGCGATCCGAGCATCCCCGACAGCATTCCGGTCGGGCGTGCGCAGACAGAAGGCCGGCGCAGAAGTAGGGCCGGCAGATGGTGGAGCAGTTCCTTCGGGCCCTGGCGCCGTACGGCGCCAGGGCCCTCCACGTGTTCCCCTCCACGCGTTTTACAGAGAGGTCAGATGACAGCAGACGACACCTTCAGCCGACTCGACGACGACGATTACCCCGCCTACACCATGGGCCGGGCCGCCGACATGCTCGGCACCACTCAGAGCTTCCTGCGCGCCATCGGCGAACACCGCCTGATCACCCCGCTGCGGTCCCCGGGCGGGCACCGGCGCTACTCCCGCTATCAGCTGCGCATCGCCGCCCGCGCCCGGGAACTCGTCGACCACGGCACCCCCATCGACGCCGCGTGTCGGATCATCATCCTCGAGGACCAACTCGAGGAAGCCCAGCGCATCAACGCCGAACACCGCCGCAATGCAACCCTGCGCACAACCGCCACCGGATAGGCGGTCCGCGATGCCGCGCCCGACCCCACGCTTTCGCCCTATCAAGAATATGAGCGCATGATCGCCGAAGGTACTGAGCCGCCGTCCCACGTACGGGAGCCCCAGCCCGACGCGGGCAACCCGCCCGGCACCCTGCGCATCCCGGCGATGGATGCGTCTGCGGTCGCAACAGGCCGGCTGACTGCCGCCCCCGGCCCGGAGGGCGGGGTGGAGCGGGCGGCGGCTGCGCTGAAGCCCAGGATGCGCGGCTGGCTGCACGCCGGCGTCTTCCCCCTGGCGCTGGCCGGCGGCATCGTCCTGATCGCTGTTTCGCGCACGGGCGCGGCGGTGGCGGCCTGCGCGGTGTACGCGGTGTCGGCCTGCCTGCTGTTCGGCACCAGCGCGGTCTACCACCGTGGAACGTGGAGTCCGCGCGGGGAGGCGGTTCTGCGGCGACTGGACCACGCGAACATCTTCCTGATCATCGCGGGCACCTACACACCGCTGGCGGTACTGCTGCTGCCCGAAGGCCGGCAGAGGGTGCTGCTGACGGTGGTGTGGGCAGGTGCGCTGGCCGGGATCGCCTTCCGCCTCCTGTGGATCGGGGCTCCTCGCTGGCTGTACACGCCGTGTTACATCGCGTTGGGCTGGGTGGCCGTCTTCAATCTGCCCGACTTCGCGCGCACCGGCGGTGCCGGCGTCGTCGTCCTCGTCATCGCCGGCGGTCTGCTCTACAC
Source organism: Streptomyces sp. NPDC092369 (assembly GCF_044755245.1). Taxonomy (NCBI): domain Bacteria; kingdom Bacillati; phylum Actinomycetota; class Actinomycetes; order Kitasatosporales; family Streptomycetaceae; genus Streptomyces; species Streptomyces sp. NPDC092369. Next base: position 84,677 of record NZ_JBIVQP010000012.1, on the reverse strand, counting down.
CGGAGGCGCCGTCGTCTACGGACTCAAGCGCCCGGACCCCTCCCCGGCCTGGTTCGGCTTTCACGAGGTCTTTCACGCCCTGACCATCGCCGCCTTCACCTCGCACTACACGGCCATCCTTCTCGCGGCCACGTAGTAACGGTGTTTGAGGGCCGAAGCTGGGCCCGGTGGTGCATTGTGACCGGTCCGGGGACCGGGATCGGTACTGGTCTCCCGCGTCTTTCCGGGCGCAGTCTTGAGCGTCATCGAGCAATGGAGAAATCGCTGTGAGTGCAGGAGGGCCGGATGGCGGGCTGGTCTCTCGACTTCTCCGGGGCGAAAGGGGCCGGGGCAGGGCGATGACGTTGGCGGGGACGTTGGAGGCGGCGGAGGCCGCGGCGCCGGTGGAGTCGCTCGATGTGGTCGCGCGCCTGCTCCAGGAACGTCTAGGAGCGGTGTCGGTGTCGTTCCTGATCACCGACTTCACCGGCAGTTCGGTCGTGCGGCTGGGGGCGGCGGGCAGCGTCGACACCGACGAACCCGCCCGGCGCATCACGCTGCGGGGAACCTTGTACGACGATGTGATCCGTACCCAGCGGCCGGGCGTGGAGGACGAGGGCGAGGGCGGTCTGGTGCGGATCGTGGCCCCGGTGACCAACCGCGGTGACGCCATCGGGCTCCTCGAACTGTTCCTGCCCGAGGCGCCGGACGCGGAGGTGATGCGAGAGATCGGCGAGACTGCGCACGCGCTGGCATACATCGTCATCGCCAACCGGTCCTTCACCGACGTGTACCAGTGGGGACGCCGGACCAAGCCCCTGAGTCTGGCCGCGGAGATCCAGCACCGGCTGCTCCCGGCGTCGCTGGCGTGCGAGGCGGCACAGTTCGCGGTGGCCGGGGCGCTGGAGCCGGCCGACCACGTCGGGGGTGACACCTTCGACTACGCGATCGACCGGGACACCGTCCAGCTGTCCGTCACCGATGCCATGGGTCACGATGTCGAGGCCGCGCTGCTGGCCACCCTTGCGGTGGGCGCCCTGCGCCGGGCACGGCGGGCCGGTGCCGATCTCGCCGAACAGGCCCGCCAGGCCGACCAGGCCATGCGCGAGCACGGCCACAAGGGCTACGTCACCGGCCAACTCCTGCGTATAAGCCTGCTCGACGGCAGGACCGAGTTCGTCAACGCCGGGCATCCCTGGCCGCTGCGGATGCGGGATGGCCAGGTGCGGGAGATCACTCCGACGGTCGATATGCCGTTCGGTTTCGACGCCCCGCACAGTTACCGGGTCCAGTCTCTGGACCTGTGTCCGGGCGACCGGCTGGTGATGCTGACCGACGGCATGCTGGAGCACAACGCAGGCAGCATCGACCTGTCCGACCTGATCGTGCGCACCCGCCCGCTGCATCCCCGTGAGGCCGCCCGCACCCTCATCGCGGCGATCGTCGACGCCAACGACGGCCACCTGCAGGACGACGCGACCGTCATGTGCCTGGACTGGCACGGCACCAATCACTTCGAGAGGGACGCCGCCACCGGCGCAGACCTCACCGACGCCTCAAAAGCGTCAAGGATGGGACGGCCCACTCCCGGGCGGTGACCCCGGGCGTTTGGTGGTGACCTGGCCAAGCAGCGGGAGGCCCTTGCTGCGCAACGTCGCCGTCAGAAGGCCGGGATGTCGGCGGGGCAGAGGTCGGGGCGGGCGCGGTGCCAGCGTGCGGGGTGACGCCACCGGCCGGAGGCGTCGCGGGCGACGTCGACGCCGACTTCCACCACCAGCTCGGGCCTCACCAGCGTGACGCTCAACGTCTCCCGGCTGCCCTACCCGGCGGAGAACGACCAGCCCGTCACGGATGACCGTGCTGCGCCAAAGCGAGCAGGCCGGCGACCGCAGCGCTCGCCGGCCGGGTGAGGTCGGGAGTGCGGGCTGGAGCGGCGGCCCGATGTCGGCGAGCACGTCCAGGAGCGCCTGGCGGCGCTCGGTGCACGGACGCGACCGCAGATCAGGCAGCCCTCCGGCGCGATGGGTCAGGACGTCGAACCTGGAAGCGCAGGGGTTCGCGGAATCCTGGAGCAGTTCGAGTGCGAACCCGTACGTCGATGAGGGAGTGGTGGCTGTCTCGACGCGGGTTGACCCTCGAGTCGGGTTGAAGGTCTGGCGTCGATGGTGTGACGACATGCCGCAGTTCGCCGAGAGCTCCGGCATTCCGGCCACGACGCTGCGCTTCTACGAGGATGCCGGGCGGTTACACGTCGAACGCGCGCCGTCCGCGAGCGCTCCGGTGCAGGCTTCGCCCTCTGCCACCGTGCGGTAGGGCCGCTTCCCGGCAGCGTCAGTTCCGCGCAACGGAAGGCTCACCCGGTGCTACGCGGTTCACGGCGCCGGTACGGCACCGATCTGCTGCATCACCGCGACGAGATCGGGCTGGCCCCGTTCGCCGACGATCTGGCCGCCGGCCAGGTAGTAGAAGTTCATGGCCTGCACCGAGATCTTGTTGCCGCTCGCCGGGATCCCGAAGAATTCACCGTCGTGCGTTCCCCGCATGGTGAACCGCGCGGCCACGGTGTCGCCTTCGGTGACCGTCTCCTCCAGCGTCCACTGGACGTCGGGGAAGGCGCTGCGCATCATCCCGATGACTTCCAAGTACCCATCGGGCCCCCGCAATGGTTCCGGGTGGCTTGGCGCGTGGAACACCGCGTTCGGAGAAATGACCTCGTGGGCGAGATCCTCGTTGCCCGTGTTGATGAACTCGACGAAACGGTTCATCACTGACTCGGTGGACTGCGATGGCATCTTGCTGTGCCTCTCCGGAGACGTTTGGACGGGTACCGACGAGTGTAACATCGAATCGATGTGCACATCGATTCGATGTCTGCGTGCGAGGATGGACTCATGCTGGAACTCGCGATACTCGGTTTCCTCGCCGAGGGACCTCTGCCCGGACACGAGGTGCGCCGCCGCATCTCACAGCTGACCGGCTATACGCGGCCGGTCAGCGACGGCAGCCTGTATCCGGCGATCAATCGCCTGACCAGGGCGGGCTTGATCGAGCGGCGCTCAGACCCGGCTGCGGGGGCGGCCCGGTACGTGCTCAGCCTGACCGCGGCCGGACGGGCCGACATGCTTCAGCGTCTGCGCAAGCCCGCCGACCACGAGATCACCGACTTCACCCGGTTCTACGTCGTCCTGGCCTTCCTCTCCCACCTGCCCGACGTGGCCGAACAGCACGCGGTGCTGCGCAGACGGTTGGAGTTCCTGGAAGAGCCGGCGAGCTTCTTCTACGACCACGAGCGGCCCCTGCGTGCCGAGGAGGTCGCCGACCCCTACCGGCGGGGCATGCTGCTCACCGCCCGCGCCACCAGCCGCGCCGAACGGACCTGGCTGCGCGAGACCCTCGGGGAAGAACGGCCCGTATTCGACACCGGATGCACCGACAGCGATCCGCATGCGCCCGCCGCTCCCGCTAGCTGACTGTCCACGGAGGTACTCCCATGCTTGCTTCCTGGTACGACGACCAGGGCTCCGCCGCCGATGTCCTGCAGGTCGGTGAACTCCCTGATCCCGCCCCCGGCCCCGGCGAGGTCCGCGTCCGCGTCACCGTTTCGGGCATCAACCCCGGCGACACCAAGAAGCGGCGCGGCTGGCTCGGCTCGTCCATGCCCTATCCGCGGGTGATCCCGCACAGCGACGCCGCCGGAGTCATCGACGCCGTGGGCGCCCAAGTCGACGCCCGCCGCGTCGGACAGCGGGTCTGGGTATACGGCGCCCAGTCCTACCGCCCCTCCGGCACAGCTGCTCAGTACACCGTCGTACCCGACCACCAAGCCGAACCTCTGCCAGACCACCTCAGTGACGATCTGGGCGCGAGCCTCGGCATCCCCGGCATCACCGCCCACCGCACCGTCTTCGCCGACGGCCCGGTCGACGGGCAACTGGTCCTGGTCCACGGAGTTCTCGGCAGCGTCGGCTCCTTGGCCGCCCAGCTCGCCCACTGGGCAGGTGCGACTGTGATCGCGACCGTCCGCCGCGCCGCGGACCTCGACCGCGTCGACCCGGCCGTCGTCTCCCACGCCGTCGCCCTGGATACCGGCGACCCCGCCGCGGCCATCCGCTCGTATGCGCCCCGGGGCGTCGACCGGATCATCGAGGTCGCGCTGTCCGACAACGCCGATCTCGACAACGCCGTCGCCGCCCACAACGCCGTCATCGCCGCCTACGCCACCCGCACGGACCGCACCGAAATCCCCTTCTGGCCCCTGCTGTTCAACAACGTCACCCTGCGGCTGCTCGGCAGCGACGACTTCCCCGCCGATGCAAAGCGCCAGGCCGCCCGCGACCTCACATCCGCCGCCGCGGTCGGCGCCCTCACCGTCGCCGTCGGCGACCGTCACCCGCTGGACGACATCGCCAAGGCCCACGACCACGTCGACGCTGGCGGTGGCCACGGCCGCATCCTGCTCACCATCCCCCAATAGCGCAGACTGGGAACACTGGCCTACTTAGCTCAGCTTCCTAGCCCTGCGGGGGCGGCCCGTCGTGCTGCCAAGTAATCGGACGAGCTCTCCGTCGAGCGCGGTGTCGGCGGGCAGGGCGGCGGCAACGATCTCGGAAAGGCACCGGCTACGTCACCGCCGACGCGAGAGCGGATCAGCACACGCCGTCGACCCGCCAGCCCACGAGTGCCCGGTAACCGTCCCACTTGGGCTCCGCCGAATGATCCGGCAGGGACCAAGTCGAGGGCATGGTGGACGTCTTCCCTGCTGCGGCGCGGCTGGCTCACCAGCACAGCGTTCGCGACTCCGGAGCGTCTGATCGAGACCATCCGGCACGGAATGAGGGAGATCCAGTGCCGGCCGCACCCCATTTGACGGATGCCTCGTCGGAACCGGACTCACCCTCACCACGACGGCGACGCGTGTTCAAGCTCCAGCTGCTGCGCGAGAGTCGGGTAGAGAACGGTGACCGCTGCCGAGAGCGCGGTGTGCACCTTTGTGGTCATCTCGTCGACGATGAGTTCGTGGTCTTCGGCTTCGGCGGCGTCGAGGATTGCGGCGGCGACGTCGGAGGGCTGGTTCAGCCGGCCGGGTCGTTGCCTGCTTGTATCGGGGTGTCGGTCGGGCCGGCGTAGACGCCGAGGACCTGGATGCCGGCGGCAGGGAGTTCGAGTCGGAAGGCGGCGCCGTCAGCAGGTCGCCTCTGGGGTAGATGGCCGCGTCGTTGATCGAGATGGTCGTGTCGCCGGCTTGTCGTGCAATGCGGTCGATGGAGCCAGGGTCGGTCATGTCGAGGAGCAGAACGCGTCACTTTGCGTGAGTCGCCCGGCGGTAGCGTTCCGGAGGACAGCCGCGGGAACTTGCTCCACCCGCTCACCGGGGACGGGTCGCCACCTGCTGACAGAACCGGGCGTGCTCCGCCTGGATACACTGCCCCGTCGGGAGGAGCTCATCCTCTGCCTGTGCCGGCACGGTCGGCAGGCGGCTTGATGCGAAGGAGCCCGAGCGTGGATATCCCACATGGGGTGGGCGGGAGGGCCCTGGCGGAGCCCGGGAGGAGGGGTGCGTTGGAGGTGAGCCCGTTGCGCGGTCGTGCCGGGATACAAGCCCGCGGTGAGATCAGCGTCCTCACTCGCACGTCGTGGGCGCAGGCCCTGTCCGAGTTGGCCAGGCGGCACGCGGGCGTGTCGTACGTGGAGCTGTCGGATGTCGCGTTCGTCGACGTCGCCGGGGTGACCGCCCTGGCGGTCACCGCCATGAACCTGCCCGACGGGAGGGTTGTGGTCGAGAATCCCCCGCCGCAGCTGCCGCGGGTCTTGGAGATGTTCTGGCCTGGGCTGGACCGGATCGAGGTGGCTCTGTGATGAGCACGGTGACCACCCATGAGGCGTTCGTGCACCCCGCCCTTTTCTACCGCACCGAGCAGGAGTACACGCAGCAGACCGTGGCCTTCCTGCGCGAGGGCCTGACCAACGGCGAGCCGCTGGCCGTGGCGGTGCCCGGCCCCAACCTGGACCTGATCAAAGCAGGTCTGGGCGGGGACGCCGAGGGCATCCTGTTCCTGGACATGACCCAGGCCGGCCGCAACCCGGGGCGGATCATCCCCAAAGTGCTGCGCGGATTCGCCGACGCCCACCCGGAGGGCCGGGTGCGGATCATCGGCGAGCCGATCTGGGCCGGACGCAGCGCAGTGGAGTATCCGGCGTGCGCGCAGCACGAGGCACTGATCAACGCCGCCTTCGAGGGCCGGGCGGTGACGATCCTGTGCCCCTACGACGAGGTGGGGCTGGATCCGCAGGTGATCGCCGATGCGCGGGTGACCCACCCGACACTCATCAGCGGGCAGGGCCGCGAGTCGGTCAGCGACGCCTACGACTGGCAGGCGGTCGTCGATCGGTACAACCAGGCGCTCGTGCCCGCACCGGACGCCGCGGCCTTCTCTTACGGTGATGAGGACCTTCCGGCAGTGCGAGAGTTCGCTCTCGCTCAGGCGATGCAGCTGGGCATGGCCGGGGAACGGCTGATGGACGTGCAGCTGGCGGTCGCGGAACTGACGACCAACAGCGTCGTACACGGCGGAGGCCACGGGACACTCGCGGTCTGGGCCGAGCAGGGGCAACTGGTGTGTGAAGTCCGCGACGCAGGCCGACTGACCGACCCGCTGGCCGGCCGCCGCCCGCCGGAGCACGGCCAGTTGGGCGGCCGGGGCCTGATGCTGGTCCACTACGTCGCCGACCTGGTGCGCGTGCACACCAGCGACGACGGAACGACCGTGCGCTTCTACCTCAGCCTGTGACAATGCGCGGGCGGCCACGTGTGCGGGTAGCCGCCCGCCCCACTCGTCTCACGTGCAGAGCCAAGCACGTGATCCATTTCGGCTCACTTTGTTGCCCTCATGGCACGCAGGATGATCTGCTTGATTCCGCGTTGTCCGCGAGCGTTGGGGTGTATCGGTGCCGCCGGGCTACTGGGGATCAATGGCTCGATCCATCGTGTGTCCGGAGCTGAGCAGACGTTGTGCTCCCGGGATTCGGTTTCGGTGTCCACGTAGGTGGCGCCAGCTGTTTGGGCCTGTTGCCGCAGCACCTTGTTGAGCTGGTCTTCCCGCTCCCGCAGGTAGGCGATATCGCCGGGAGCAAGGGGAAGTGCGCGTCCGCATCCCGTGCCTCCGGGCGGCAGGATCGCGGGATAGCCGACGATGTAGAGGTGCGCCTTGGGCGCACGCCGCCTGATCTCCTGCATCAGGTCGGACAGTGCCGTTCCCAGCGCTGTCATCCGCTGCTGCGTCCTGTCGGTGCCGTCCTTGACGTAACGCTCTCGGCAGGGAGCGTCGACCGAGACGTCCTTGTTGCGAGTGATGAGCTTGTACGCCGCTCCCATGGTGAGGCAGCGGGTGAGCACGCTGCTGAAGCCGATGTCATTGCCTCCGACGCCGACGGTGACGAGCCGGGTCCGGCGGGACAGAGAGGAAAGCTGCGCAGGATTGCGGCCGTCGTCGGTGGACTGAGGCGAGGTGAAGTCCGCCGTCGTCGCGCCGCTGCAGCTCATGTCGCGGAACATGCCCGGTTTGAGCTTGAGGCGGGCGGCGAGCAGCGCCGGATAGTTGTGGTCGGAGCGGTCACAGCCAGCGGGTTTGCCGCTCTGAGCCGGTATGCGTGGACCGGAAGTGTAGGAGTCGCCGAGAGCGACATAGGGGCCCTGCAGGACGCTGTCCCCAGCAGGGTCGCTGTCCTGACGGGTCTCGGCGACGGTGGCGGTCAGGACTACTGCGGACAGGAGGATTCCGGTCAGAACGAAGCGTGGGTGCGTCACGATGCCTTGTGTCCCGTCTTCTGAGTGGCTTGATCGGTCAGGGACAGGGCATGCCCGATGCCTGCGAGAGCGGCAGCGTCGACAAGCGATGGCAGCCCTGTTACGGCGTGCGCCGGTGAAAGGCGCTGTCGTCTCGTCTGTCACCGCGGCGGTTGCATCAGGCCGGACTGGTAGGCGAAGGCGACGAGCTGTGCACGGTCGCGGGCGCCCGTCTTGGTTTTGGCGCGCTGTATGTGGGTGCGGACGGTCAGAGGGCTGAGGAAGAGTTCCTCGGCGATCTCTTCGTTGGATTTGCCCTCTGCGACCACGGCCAGCACCTCGCGCTCTCGCGGAGTAAGGCTGCTGAACCGCTCGGGGGCAGGGGCGACGGAGCTGGGCACGGGTAGGGCAAGGAAGCGCGTGATCAGTGAGCGGGTGGCTACGGGTGACAGCAAGGCGTCACCGGAGGCGACCGTGCGGATGCCGTCGAGGAAGGCGTCGGCGGTGGTGCTCTTGCCGAGGAAGCCGCTCGCACCCAGGTGCAGGGCCTGGGCGACGTGCTCGTCGGTCTGGAACGTGGTGAGGATGAGGACGCGGGTGTCCTGCAGCTCGCTCTGGTCGCAGATGGCGGCGGTCGCGGCCAGTCCGTCGGTGCCGGGCATGCGGATGTCCATCAGAACGACGTCCGGGCGGTGGAGTCCGGCCAGCGTGATGGCCTGCTGGCCGTCGGCGGCCTCGGCGACGACCTCCATATCGTCACAGGAGTCGATCAGCACGCGGAAGGTCGCTCGCAGCAGGGCCTGGTCGTCGGCAATCAGTACGCGGATCGTCATGGAACTCACTCTCTGCTGTGGCGCTGATGGGAAGTTCGGCCGTGACGGCGAAGCCGCCTTCCGGGCAGTGCCCCGCACGAAAGCTGCCCCCGACGGACTGAGCGCGCTCTCGCATGCTGATGAGACCGAAGCCACCGCCGGGTGCGCGCGGAGGCGCGATCGGACTGCTGTCGTTGCTCACGGTGATCGTCAACTGTTCCTGCGCGTATGCGAGGTGGACATGTGCCGTGTTCACCGCGGCGTGTTTGGCAACGTTGGTGAGCGCTTCCTGCACAATGCGGAAGGCGGCCAGGTCTGCCCCGGCCGACAGGAGCTTCACGGGGCCTTCGACGGCGATCGTGATGTGCAGTGCAGCGGCGGCGAAGGCGGCGACCAGGTCAGGAAGCCGGTCAAGTCCAGGTGCGGGATTGAGCGATTCCTCTGCGGTCTCGGACTGGCGCAACAGGCCCACGGTCGCCTCGAGTTCGCGCAGCGCTGCCGTGGTCGTGCCGGTGAGTTCGGTGAGGATGCGCCCGGTCTGCGCGGGGTGAGTGGAGAACAGGTGGGCGGCTGTGCCGGCCTGAGCGTTGGCCAGAGCCATGTGGTGGGCCACGACATCGTGCAATTCTCGGGCGATGCGGACGCGTTCTTCGGTGACGCGGCGCTGTGCTTCCTCGTAGCGGGTGCGTTCGGCGTCCTCGGCACGGGTGCGGACGGTGTCCATGTACGCGCGGCGGGCTCGCACGGCCGATCCATGCAGGATGGGCAGCAGGATCCAGAAGGCAAGGCTCACCGCTTCGTTCGCCCAGGGCTCGCCCTCCGCATCCCAGCGCAGGGCAGTAGGCACGAGGACGACAGCAGCCAGGAGACCGTAGATGCGGATGGCTTGCTGAGAGGCCTGGAGGGTCAGTTCGTACAGGGCGACGATGACCGGGAGCAGCAGAAGGGGTCCGAAGATGCTGCCCTGGGCACCTGCGACGGCGGTGCCGAGGGTGGTGAGGACGACAACGGCGCCAGGGCGTCGGCGGCGCGCCAGCAGACTCGTACAGGTGACTGCCGCGAGGGCGAAGCCCGGCCACCACAGGGTGTCGTCGCCGACCCGGCGGTACTGGTTGCTGGTGGCCGCATAGATCAACAGGAGGAAAGCCGTTTCGACCAGGCGGGGGTGCCGATCGATGCGACGTCGCAGGCGGGTGACCATGTTTTCTCCGCAGTGCCGTGGCCGAGGGCTGAAGAAGTGGACGCAGTGGAGGCAGACCGGGCGCTCTGGACTGGGTCCGAGCGGCCCGGCCGGCACGTTCGTCAGACCGTCACGGAGGTCCGCGGGTCGTCGGTAGGCAGATCACGCGGCGCGGAGACCTGCTGGGTGAGTGCTTCTCCCTCGACGTCGACGCGCGGCATCAGCCGGTCCAGCCAGCGCGGCAGCCACCATGCCCGCTTGCCGAGGAGCGCCAGGACCGCGGGCACAAAGGCCATACGGACGACGAAGGCGTCGAAGAAGACGGCACTGGCCAGTCCGAAGCCGACCATCTTGACCAGGGATTCGCCGCCCGTCATGAACCCTCCGAACACCGCGATCATGATCAGCGCCGCTGCCCCTACGACGTGGGCGCTGTGCCGGAATCCGGTGACGATGGCCTGGCCGGGCCCTTCTCCGTGGATGTGCGCCTCGCGGATCCGGGAGACGAGGAAGACCTGATAGTCCATGGCGAGGCCGAAGACGATACCCACCAGGAAGATGGGCATGGTGCTCATGATCGGGCCGGTTTCGTCGACGCCGAAGAGGCCGGCTCCGTGGCCCTGTTGGAAGACGGTGACGATCGCGCCGAGGGCCGCGCCGACGGACAGCAGGAAGCCGAGCGCGGCCTTGAGCGGTACCAGGATCGAGCGGAAGACCAGAGCCAGGAGGAGGAAGGCGAGACCGACGACGACCGCGAGGTAGGGGATGAGGGCGTCCTGCATCTTCTGGCCGACGTCGATGTTCAAGGCGGGGGTGCCGGTGACCTTGAAGTCGGCGCCGGTGGCCGACTCCACCGCGCTGCGCTCGCTGCGGATGCTGTGCACCAGATCCTGTGTCTGTCGACTGGTGGGCGCGCTCGACGGGACGGCGGAGATCACTGCCGTGTCCTTCGCCTCGTTGAAGCGTGCCGGCGAGACGGAGACGATTCCCTTGGTGCCGGCGAGCTTTGCGGAAACGGCTGTGACGGCTGCCTTCGGGTCATCGGAGTCCCTGGCGTCGACGACCACCGTCAGCGGGCCGTTGAAGCCAGGGCCGAAACCCTCGGCGAGCGCGTCGTAGGCGCGACGCTCCGTGGTTGCCGTCGACTTGGCCTCATCGCCCGGCATGCCCATCCGCAGGTCCAGCGACGGCACCGCGAGTGCCCCGAGTCCGATCACGGACAGGAGCAGCACCGGCAGCGGCCGGCGCACCACGAACTGCGCCCAGCGAACACCCCGGGCGGCCTTCGTCCTTGAGCCGACCGCCTTGGTCCTGCCGATGCGGCCGAAGCGTGTGCTGGGGGTGCGACGTCCGCCCTTGCGGTCACGGCGGGAGAGCACCGCATTGGGCCAAAAGCCCAGGAGCGCGGGCACTGCGGTCAGGGCGACCAGGACTCCGACGAGCACTGCACCTGCCGAGCCGATACCCATCTTGGTGAGCATCGGGACGCCGACCACGGACAGGCCCAGCAGAGCGATGACAACGGTGAGCCCGGCGAAGACGACCGCGCTCCCGGCCGTGCCCGCGGCCAGGGCAGCCGCCTCCTGCGGCTGGTGTCCCTTGGCCCGCTCTTCCCGGTAGCGGGAGACCACGAACAGGGAGTAGTCGATGCCGACGGCGAGGCCGAGCATCATCGCCAGTTCACCGACCGTCGAGGAAAATCCGAAGGCGCTGCTCACGGCGGTGATCCCGGCCAGGCTGACACAGACACCGAGGATGGCGGTAAGCAGGGGCAGGCCGGCGGCGGCGAGAGAACCGAATGTGATCAGCAGCACGACCGCGGCGACGAGAACGCCGAGTACTTCTCCCAGGCCTTGCCCTGCATCGGTCTCCAGCGCGGAGCCGCCGACCTCGACGCTCAGACCCGCGTCACGGGCCTGCTCAACCGCCTTGGTCAGGTCCCTCTTGCTGGCATCGGTGAGATCGTCACTCTCGACCTTGTAGGTGACGGTGGCGTACGCCGTCGACTTGTCCTTGCTGACGGCGTTCGTGTCGAAGGGGCTGGTCGCGTCGGCGACCTGTGCCCCGTTGGCCACCGCGGCGACGAGTTTGCCGATGGCCGAGCGGTTGGCGGCGGCGGTGACGTGCGAACCGTGTGCCGCGACGAACACGATGCGGGCCTCGGTCCCGTCCGCTTCGGCGCCCGGGAAACGCTCATTGATCAGATCGAACGCCTGCTGGGATTCGATGCCGGGCAGGGAGGACGAGTCGTCCGGTGCCTCGGACGCGGTGGAAGCCCCGAGGAACACGGCGGCCAGCACCGCCACCCAGGCCAACACCACAATGCGGCGCTTGCGGAAGGCCCATTGGCCCACCCGATGCAAGAAAATCGCCATGAAGGACATCTCCATATCTGGATATCGGGAACGTCTCTCACCCTGGCGGGCAGGCCTCTGCCTGTCGTCGGCCCTATCGACAATCCCCTGTACTCAAAAACAAGTAGGACTCGGCGGGTGTCTCATCTCCCGCCGGTAGTCCCCAAGCCGCGAACGGCACAGGGCGCGCGAACAGAAAGGCGACACACCTGGGTTGAGCACCCCATCGGTGAGTCTTGGATTCGGATATGCGTCGGCTACATCCGGCCGTTCGCATCGGCCGGCCGAGGGATTACCGCGCTGTCCTCAGTAATTGCTGACGGAGCTGTCGGGATGCAACGGCAGCAGGACGCGGAACGTGGCGCCCTTCCCCGGCACTGAGCGGACCTCAACGCGACCGTGGTGAGCGGTCACCAGGGAGCGGACGATGGACAGTCCGAGACCGGCACCGCCAGTCTGTGTGCGGCCGCGAGCGGTGTCGGCGCGGTAGAAACGGTCGAAGATGTGGCCGGTCTGCTCGGCCGCGATTCCTGGCCCCTCATCACTCAGCTCCAGCACTGCCTGATCCTCCACGGTGCCGACACCGATGCGTACCGGCGTGCCGGGCGGGGTGTGGGCGATGGCGTTGCCGACGAGGTTGGAGGTGACCTGTCGCAGTCGGGACTCGTCGCCCAGGACGGGGGCGCCACCGGGCGGACCGCCGCCCGGGCCGGTCAGGGTGATGGGACGTTCGGGGGCCAGGGCCCGTAGGTCGTGCAGGGCGTCGGCGGCCAGGGTGCGCAGGTCCATGGGGGTGAGACGAAGAGTCGGATGCACATCACCGGTGGCATCTTCGTCGAGCCTGGCAAGCAGCAGCAGGTCCTCGACAATGCGGGCCAGGCGGCCTGCTTCACGTTCGATACGGCCCATGGCGGCATCGACATCGGCGCGCTCGGGCATGCCCCCCATCCGATACAACTCGGTGAAGCCTTTGATCCCGAACAGCGGGGTGCGCAGTTCATGGCTGGCGTCCGCGACAAAAGTGCGCATGCGCTCGTTGGTGGCGGCGCGAGCGGCGTCGCCGGCTTCGATGCGGTCCAGCATGCCGTTGAGCGCGGCGGACAGCCGGCCCAGTTCGGTGCGCATCGTGTCCGGCTGCGGGACCCGGCTCGAGAGATCTCCGCCCGCGATGGCCGCTGCCGTCGTCTCGATGCGCCGCAGCGGCCTCAGACCGGCCCGCACGCCGAACCAGGCGATGACGCCCAAGCAGACGAGCACCAGGGAATCGATCACCAGCATCCACACGCCCAGCCGCCGGATCGTCGTGTCGACCGGCGCCAGAGAACCGGCCACGACGACGCTGCCGACCTCGTCCACCTGGGCGTCGTGGTCGGTATCCAGCGGGGCAGCGATGACACGCCACTCATCGCCGTCACCCTTGCCCAGGACCTGGAAGGGGTGCTGGTCTCGGGCCGCGACCGCTGCCGTGTCCAGGACCGGAAGCCGGGGGGCGCCATGGGCGGCTGGACGCAGCGTCTGCCGCAGATGCCCTTCGGCATCGAGGTAGGCGACGTAGACATCGCCCGCCAAGTCGCCCTCCACGCCATCGCGCGTCTCCGGTGCCGGCTCGCCGGACGAGTCCTCCGTGTTGGACAGCCGTGCCGCAGTCGTGACAGCGGTGCGCAGCCGGTCATCCAGCTGCTGTACCAGTTGCCGTTGCAGCAGGGTGACGAGCAGGGCGTTACTTGCCAACAGGGCGGCGATGACCAGCAGCAATGTGAGGGCCACGACCCGCCCGCGCAGCGACAGACGGCTGACCGGCCCACGCGTGGCAGCCGCACTCATCCGCGGGGCCTGCGCAGGACATAGCCGGTGCCACGCACCGTATGGATCAGCTTCCGTTCGCCGGTGTCAATTTTGCGGCGCAGGTAGCTGATGTAGGAGGCGACGATGGAGTCGTCGCCGTCGAAGTCGTAGTGCCAGACCTGGTCCAGCAGCTGATCCCTGGACAAGACCTGGCCGGCGTTGTCCATCAGCACGCGCAGCAGATTGAATTCGGTCGGAGACAGCTGCACCGGCTCGCCGCCTCGCGTCACCTGGTGGCTGTCGAGATCGAGTTCCAGGTCGTCGACGACCACGAGCCCATCGAGCCGGCGGCCGCTGGTGCGGCGCAGCACGGCCTGGATACGCAGGATGAGTTCCTCGAGGTTGAAAGGCTTGGTCACGTAGTCGTCCCCGCCGGCCCGCAGGCCGCTGATGCGGTCCTCGGCTGCGTCCCGGGCCGTCAGGAAGAGAATCGGCGGGTGCCCGCTCCCGGAACCGGACGGATGCTCGCGCAGGCGGCGTGCGACCTCGAAGCCGTCGAAGTCGGGCAGCATCACGTCCAGGACGATCAGATCGGGACGCTTGTCACGGACCGCTTCCAGGGCTTGGCCGCCGGCCTCGACCGCAATCACTTCGAAGCCGGCCAGCCGCAAGCTGGCAGACAGCAGCTCACGCAGCGTGGGCTCGTCCTCCACCAGCAGCAGTCGTTGTGTCGTCGTCATGGCACCCGTCCCCGGCTGGCGAATCTCTGTCTTCACTGTCCTGCCTTGCTAGGCGTCACGCTTGCGGAAGACGACGAACGCCGCCGTCATCAAAGCCGCCACGCATCCGGCCATGACGCCCACGCCCGCCCAGGGACTCAGCAACACGGGGTCCTGATAGCTGGTGATGATCTGCCCGCCGGCGATCGGCGGCCAGTACTTCGACACCCAGTCGCCGAGTCCTGCGGGCAGGGCCGGGGCGAAGGCCTGAACGATCAGCATCACGCCGAACAGTGTGGTCACTGTTGCCGTGGTGGAGCGGATCACCGTGCCCAGAGCCAGCCCGAAGAGCCCGGCCAGTGCCAGGTAAAGACCACCACCTGCGATGCCACGCAGTGCCACGCCGTCGGAGAGTGCCAGGTGCGGGGCGCCCGCTGCGGACAGCGACGCCTGTCCCACGAGAAACCCGGCCAGTGACACCGCGATCCCGACCGGCAGCGCCACGCCCACCAGCACCACAGCCTTGGACACCAGCACCCGCGCCCGGTGCGGAACAGCGATCAGGGTGGGGACGATCGTGCGCGCACCGTATTCCGAGGTGATGACCAGGCCGCCCAACAGGCCAAGCGCGATCTGCGCCAGCAGGTAGCCGCGCAGGCTGGTCGCCAACGGGTCGAACGAGGCCTGGTCCGCGGGACTCAGGTCCGCGAACTCACTGCCTGCGGCCGAGGCGTTCAGCGCAGCAAGACCAATGCAGAACGCCAGAGTGCCCACGATCACGTACATTGTCGATCGCATCGTGCGGATCTTGATCCACTCGGCGTGCAGACAGTGCCAGAAGGTCACCCTCCCACTCCCCGCACGATCCGGGTCTCGTCGAAGGCGGGACACGAGCAAGTGCCGACGGGCTTTTGTCGACCTGGCAGGGAGTTGCGCAGGGGCGTGCGTCATCGGCTCGTCTCCTTCTCCGACTGGTACTCCACCGCTTCGCGCGTCAGGTCCATGAATGCCTTTTCCAGCGACACTTGGCGCGGAGCAAGCTCATGCAGCTCCACTCCGCCGAGCGATGCCAGGGCCCCGATCTCGGCGGCTTCCAGACCTGTCACCACCAAGGCGTCACTGCCCTCGGTCCGCACCTGAACGGCTGCGGTGAGCATGCTGCGCAGGGCCTCGGCCTGAGGGGTACGAACGAAGACCTCGCGCTCGGAGTGCGCCTCGATGAAGTCCTTCATCGTCGTGTCAGCGATCAGCTTTCCGCGACCGATGACGATGAGATGGTCGGCGGTCAACTCCATCTCACTCATCAGATGACTGGACATCAAAACCGCTCGTCCTTCGGCCGCCATCCTCCGCATCAGCGAACGGATCCACACAATGCCCTCCGGGTCCAGCCCGTTGAGCGGCTCGTCAAACACCAGCACCGGAGGATCACCCAACAGGGCCGCGGCGATACCCAGCCGCTGACGCATTCCGAGGGAGAACGTCCCCGCACGTCGGCGACTCACCTTCTCCAAGCCGACTTCAGCCAGTACCTCGTCCACCCGGTGGCGCGGAATTCCGTTGCCGGCCGCCGACGCCGACAGATGGTGATAGGCGGTACGGCTGGGCAGTACCGCGCCCGGATCCAGGAGCGCCCCGACCACCTTCAGTGGCGCGGGCTGCGCGGCGTAGGGCCGACCGGCCACTGTCGCAGTCCCTGAACTGGCAGCGTCCAGTCCCAGAATCATGCGCATCGTGGTCGACTTGCCGGCTCCGTTGGGCCCCAAAAAACCGGTCACTTCCCCGGGGCGGACAGCGAATGTCAGATCATCCACAGCCATGACCTCGCCATAGCGTTTCGACAGGCCGCAAACTTCGATCATCGAGACTCCAGACGGCAGTGGTGCACGCGACCGACGCGTGCACCACGCACTGTCCGCTACCGACGTGGGCCCGATCTGGACGAACATGAACGTTTCATGGCAAGGCCAAGCCTCTGACCTGGGAAGACCCAACAGACAGTGCCCGATGCCTCTGGGACTCCCATGAAACTCACATGTTGAGGTCCGGCCGACAGTCATCTGTGGCCATACCTCAACGGCAGGTCAGAAACCGTGCAGGAAGCGACCGACCCCCGCCACTTGATGCCGTTGTCGACGAGGTAGCGCATCGCATCGCATCGAGTATCACCCGGTGGCAGTAGGCCTCCGGCTGTCCGCCCCGGCCCCGCAGCCAGGCCGGCACCGGCAGCAGCGGCCGGACCACAGCCCACTCCGCGTCCGTCATGTCCGAGGGATACCGCCGAACACGTTCCGGGTGATCGGCCGCGTTTCGGAACCGGTGAGCGACGCAAACACACGTTGGTAAAGCCGAGTTGAACTCCACCGGCGCGAGCACGTACAACTGCGGCAACGAGGTCTCCTGGATCTCGGTTGGCTTCGCAACCCCGAGCTACCAGGAGGCCTTGCCCTCATGCACGCGGCCGACCGCGGTCACCCGATCGAGACTCCCGTTCGACGCACAACCCTCAAGATCGAAACGACAACAACTGCTGAGGCGTACTAGGAGGAATGGGTCGGTGTCCCGCTCGCCTCGCCTGCGCGCTCGAAGGTCATCACCCAGCGCTCCCTGGGGTGTGAAGGATCTTCGTGGATACCGGCGAATTTCCAGCCCTCTGACTCGATCGCCGAGGTGTACCGGTCCTGGATCTGCTGACTCGAACTGGCCAATCTGTGAACGTAGGTGGCTTCACCCCGTTCCCGTGCTCCGATAGCACCTTGAGTCATGCGCTTACGCGCCCACTTCTGCAATATCCCCACGGCTGACCCCTCCCTGCCAAGTCGGGCCCCATAGCCCAACCATGGGGACGATAACGGCAGGCCTGCCCCGCTCTTGGCCCGGGGCAGGCGTTGCTGAGCCGTACCTGTCGCGGCCGCCGGCGCTGCCACGAGGCCCTGATCTCATACACGCGGCCGACTGCGGTCACCCGATCGAGACTCCCGTTCGACGCACAGCCCTCAAGATCGGAACGACAACAGCCACTTAGGCGTAGGCAACCGCTCCTCTCGTGAGCCGGAACAACAGTTGCTGGACTGCTGGCCCATCCTCATCGACCTTGAAGGGGCGGCTCGTCATCGCGCTGGCTGGGCGCCAGAAATGTCGCCGCGAGTTGCAGGGCGTCTTCGTGTTCCATCTTTCCTCTCCAGTCCGTTGGCTCAACGATGGGCACCCTCGCCGTCCTGGGATGATCTTCGGATGGCTGGTGTGATCACGGCGTTGGAGCCGTCTTGGATAGCCCCGTTTTCCGGGCTGCGCCCGCGCCATTTCGGGAAGCTGATCACAGCCTTGCGGCGGTAGGGCGCGGATCCGGTGCGCAAGGGTCGGCCGTGGAGCGGCGAGTTTCGGTGATCCGGTGCGGCGGGAGGCGGCTCACATCAGGGTTTGCTCTGCGTAGCCTTGTGAGAGACCGAGACCGGAGGTCGCAATGCCCTCTGAACTTCTCGGCCATGCTTCGGGGTCGATCGGCAGGCCCCGGGGCGGTTGTGACGATCCGCCGCGCGCTGCCGCCTGAGCTGCGCGACCGCCACCAGGCGGCGTTGGGCGACGCGGACCCCGAGGACCATTTCGCACTGGTCGCGCAGTAGGCGGGGGTCGCGCAGACGACCACCGATGCGGGCGCGGATGCGGCGGCCGGCGCCGTCCGGTCCGGGACTGCGGCCATGTATGAGATGGGCGACGCGTTCCCCGGGCTGGCCGGGAGACTGTGAGCGTGAGCTGATAATCGGGTGGTCTTCGCGGGCGGCGCTCGGGAGGCCTTGCGTGGGCCTCCCGAGCGCCGTGGTTGACGAACTCCCGCCGTCTGGCGCGGGACTGCGAGAGCCTGCACGAAGCGGACACAAGCTGCCGCAATGCCTCCCCCCAATCCGAGCGGAACTATGCCTGACCAGCAGGAATCAAGTTCGGCTGCGATACGGCTTCTTACGCCTCATCCAGGAACACGCTCACCTCGTAGCCGGCTGCCTCGCCGAGACCGGCCTACCCATCAGACCCACCTGATCAGCGGCGCGAGACCACGAGTTCGACCTCAGGTAGGGGAGTCCCGGAGGCTGTTCGAGAGGCAGCTGATCGAAGTCCGCGCCTGAGGGGCCTCTCAGGCCGCCATCAGCGCCGCGACGGCGCGGTCCATTGCGGCGTTGAACTCTTCCGGCGTCAGTGGCAGGCGGGACTTGACGTCCCGACTCCACTGGTCGGCGAGGACCTCGGCCAAGCCCGCCTCGACGCCGTCGAGCGCCGCGTCGGCCAGGTCCGCCGGCGCGATCTTGTCCACCGGCCAGCCCGCCGCCATGTCGGTGTCGGCCAGACCGAGGTGCACCGCTGTCACCAGGGTGCCCTCTTCGGCGAGTTCCAGGCGGACGCCGTTGGTCATGGCCCAGGCGGCGGCCTTGGTCAGGTGGTAGGCATTGGCGCCCTTGCCCCCGAACCATGACATGGCGGAGAGAACATTGACGATCGCGCCCCCGCCGTTTGTGGCGAGCGCCGGCGCGAACTCCCGGATCATTCCCAGGTGGCCGAACATGTTGGTCTCCAGCTCGTGCCGTACCGCGTCCAGTGAACCGGTCACCAGGTCGGTGCCCGTACTGATGCCGGCGTTGTTGATAAGCAGGGAAACGTCCGGGGCGGCTTGGGCTGCGGCCTTCACGGATGCGGGATCGGTGATGTCAAGGGGGAGCACTTCGACGCCGGGCAGGTCCACGGTCTGCGGTCGGCGGGCTGTCGCGTAGACCTTGCGGGCGCCGCGTTCGATCAGGCGTTGGGCGAAGGCGCGGCCCAGGCCGCGGTTGGCTCCGGTGACAAGGGCAACTGAGTTGTTGATGTCCATGCCCGGTACGCTAAAACCTGACGTTAACGTCAGGGGCAAGTGCTGGTCGGCGGGGCCAGGGGGAGAGGTACCACCATGACTGTCTCAGGGGCCGCGGACGAGCGGTTGATACGCATCGGTGAGGTGGCGCGGGGTGCCGGCGTCTCGGTGCGCGCGGTGCGCTACTACGAGCAGCAGGGGCTTCTCGTGGCGGAGCGCAGCCCGTCCGGCCAGCGCCTTTACCGGCAGGATGCCGTCACCCTGGTCCGTTTCTTCCAGCAGATGTTCGCCGCCGGCCTGACCAGCCGAAGGATCACGGAGCTCCTTCCGTGCTGGGTCGTGGGGCACACAGACGCCGAGCAACGAGCGATGCTGCGCGCCGAGCGGGACCGCATCCAGGCCAAGGTCGACGACTTGCAGGCCGTCCTGGACCGCCTCGACGAGGTCATCGCGGTCACGGACACGCACCCGTAGCCGCGGTCGGCAAGCTTGCTCTCGTATCTTGGGTCGCACTCCATCTCGCGGCGATCCTCATGGGAGCCGACGCGGCCCCGGCACCGTCAGATCCTGAAGATCCGTCGTGCGTTGCCGGACAGGAACAGCTCGGTGGCTTCCTCGTCCAGGCCCAGTTCGCCGAGGTGTTCCAATGCCTGGCCGGGGGTGATCATGGGGTAGTTGGTGCCGAACAGCACCTTCCTCCGGCCCCGGCTGCGCAGGTAGTCGACCAGCTCGGGCGGGTAGCGGCGAGCGGTGTAGGCGCTGGTGTCGATGTACACGTTGGCGTGCTTGTCGGCCACCGCAATCATCTCCGTGGTCCACGGGTAGCCGATGTGCCCGCACACGATGGTCAGCTCAGGGAAGTCGAGCGCGACCTGACGATGTACGGAATGGGGCGGCCGGTCTCGGACGGACGCAGAGGACCGGTGTGGCCGACCTGCGTGCAGAAGGGGATGTCGAGGTCCACGCAGGCTGCGTACAGCGGGTAGTAGAGCCGGTCGGTGGGCGGAAGCTGCCACAGCCAGGGCACGATCCGCAGGGCCACGAACCCGAGTTCCTCCAGAGCCCGGCGCAGTTCCCGCACGGCCGGGACCGGTCGGGCGAGGTCCGCGCCGGCCACCCCGCGCAGCCGTCCTCCGGACTCGGCGACGAACTCGGCCACTTCGTCGTTGCTGATCAGTGGCCCCTGGGGCCCGTACCAGGCTGCCGAAAGACCGATCTCCACATCAGCGGCCGTCATCGCAGCCACCGTGGCCTCGACAGGCAACGGCTCCTCTAGCAGGCTCCGCCCCGTCCACCGACGCAGGGACTCGAACATCTCGTGGTTGGTGTGACGGAGCGTGGGGTGCTGCATCCACGCATCGATGACCGACATCAGGTTCCCTACCTCTCTCGCGGTGCCACTGGTCACACCGAGGGCGGCTAAGAACTCCTAACAGAATGATCTTCGAGGTGGTTGGATCACTCCTGGACCGATGAATCCGGGGGTGCGGGGTGGCGCGGCCGAAGCCGTGGGAAGTCGATGACGAGCTGTGGGCGGTGATCGAGCCGCTGCTGCCGAGGGTGGAGCGTCGGGCCCGGCATCCGGGACGCAAGCGACACCCGGACCGGCTGGTGTTCCAGGGCATCCTGTTCGTGCTGCACACAGGGATCGCCTGGGAACACCTGCCGCAGGAACTCGGCTTCGGTTCCGGCATGACCTCCTGTTGGCGCCGCCTGGCCGAGTGGACCGAAGCGGGGGTCTGGCCCCGGCTGCACGAGGTCCTCCTCGCTGAGCTGCGCAGCGTGAACGCCCTGGACTTCTCTCGGGCTGCGGTCGACGGCTCCCACATCCGGGCGTTAAAGGGGGCTCCAAGACCGGACGAAGCCCTGTCGACCGGGGCAGGACGGGCAGCAAGCACCACCTGATCACTGATGCCACCGGCATCCCGCTTGCCGTCACCTTGACCGGCGGCAACCGCAACGACGTCACCCAGCTGATTCCGCTGCTCCAGGCCGTGCCGCCGGTGCGGGGCAAGCGAGGCCGGCCCCGCCGTCGACCAGACGTGGTGCTGGCCGACCGGGGCTACGACCACGACAAGTACCGCCGTCTGGTCTGGGATCTTGGCGTGAAGCCGCTGATCGCCCGCCGCGGCACCGAGCACGGCTCCGGGCTTGGCACCCAACGCTGGGTCGTGGAGCGCGCGTTCGCCCACCTGCACTGGTTCCGTCGCCTGCGGATCCGCTGGGAGATCCGCGACGACATTCACGAAGCTTTCCTCACCCTCGGATGCGCCCTGATCTGCTGGAGGCGTCTTGCCGCGTACCGATAGCAGCCGACCCCTGCACCAGAATCTCCTCAAGCCGGTCAGTGCACGCGATCCCCACACTCCGCTGGAAGCAGCATGGCACCTGGCGGCAGTTCGCCCGGATGTCGGGCGATCACCCGCAGGCATGCTTCGAGAGAGCCCTCCGCGAGGGGGTACTCGAGGGTGACTTCGCTCAGCACGGTGATGGCACCCGCGAGATGCATTTCCGCTGCATGCACACCGTCGGTGAGACAGCCGGCCAAGATGCCGAATGCTGCTGTGCCGCCGCTGCCGGCGACACACTCGCGGATCTCGAAGCGCCAGTGCGCAGCCGCGTCGGCCAGCAATGACTTGCCCCTCTCGCCCAGCCCGACGAGGAAATCAGTGCGGGCCCGCAGATGGTGGGCGATGGCACAGCAAATGGGAACCGCAGTGCCGTCAGGAGCCATCGCCCGCGTGTACCCGGCATGCGGATAGCACGACAGAGCCTCATCAAGCAGCCCCAACGCAGTGTCCCTTGCCGCCGGATGCCCCTGCTGCGCGATGTCCAGAAGCAGCGGGGTCGCAACGACAGCCGCTGGGAACACAGCGGCACTGTGGCCATGAACGACTCCACCGCCACCAAGCCGCGAGCCGGCCTCCGCCGCCTGCGCCAGGTCCGCTGCCTCGGCCAGGGCCCTCAGACCACGGACGGCACGCTCCGGTTCATACCAGTCGAGATGGCCCGGTATGGAACCCCAGTCCACCGCGTCGATCTCATCCAGCACACCAGCATCCTCGCACCCGGCCGTTACCTACCGCCCAAGCTTCAATGGGCCTTGAAGGTCCTTCTGTTAGTGGTTCTAAGAGAGCATCTGATCAATGTTCAGGACGATGTGGGTGGCTTGTCCGTTTCGATTCGCCAGGTTGGTGTGGATTCTCCGGTGAGTTCTCGGCTCGTTTTGTTAGCCATGGCCCAGTGGATCATTGTGCGGGATCTCTGGGGCAGAGCTTCGTAGTCTCGAACGAGGCGCCGGTGCTGCATCAGCCAGCCAAAGGTGCGTTCGATCACCCAGCGTTTCGGCTGGGGCTGAAATCCCTTGGTGGTAGGCCGTTTCACGACCTCGACGTCGATTCCCTTCGCGGCTCCGTGCTGGAAGACGCTGGTCTGGTATCCGCCGTCGGCCCAGACCTTGGTCACGCTGGGATGTGACGCGGCAAGCTCGTCGAGCAGGCGTTTTCCGCCGGTGGAGTCGTGCACCGAGGCGGCCGTGACGATGACAGCCAGGACCAGGCCAAGCGTGTCCGTGGCCACATGGCGCTTACGCCCTTTGATCTTCTTGCCGGCGTCGATGCCCTGACTCGCCTCAGCGACGTTCGCGGAGGTCTTCACGCTCTGCGCATCAATCACCGCAGCCGACGGGGCCGCAGGCCGGCCATGCGCGCGGCGGGACTTGTCGCGCAGCAGATCGTGAACGTGCTGGGCGGTGCCGTCCACTTCCCACTTCGCGTAGTAGTCGTAGACGGTCTTGTACGGCGGGAAGTCGTGCGGCAGGTACTCCCACGGGATACCCGTGCGGTTGACGTAGAGGATGGCGTTCACGATCTCCCGCAGCTCATGCACCCGCGCCGCGATACCTGGACCGGTCCGGGCAGCCCGCCAGGCCACGAACACCGGCTCGATCAACGCCCAACGGGCATCGGACACGTCGCTGCGATAAGGGCGTCGAGAACTCACGAGACCCGCAACGACCCACAGTCGCCACAGTCACAGCGAGCACCCCAAATCACCTGCAAGCCAGATCAGTTGCCCTCTAAGCGAACGCTTACCGCGACCCTAGCCGGTGCGCGCCTTCCCCAACCACCCCCCCGCCCAGCCCCACCTCCCAGGTCGAAGAGATAGGCCCCGGCTTGATCTTTAACGTCTGAGCGGTTGGTCAGCCGCTGAATAGGATCAAGCTCAGTGGTTGTATCTGAACCTGCCTCAGGTGTGCAGCTCCGTCGTGTCTACGACTCGAGGAGTTGGAGCACGTGCGGCCAACTGTCGGCCTTTGCCTGGGCGTTAGTCGCACGGGTTCCGCCAAGCGGGCCGGCGCCGCTGTCCACGCTGTCGGGAAGATAGGGAAGGCCCGCAAGGGCGTGTCCGGCCTTCGGGTAGAGCAGGGCCTGGTACGTGTGGCCGGTGGCGTTGTGTTCGCGTGCGATCGATTCGGCGGACGGCAGCGAGCCCCATATCCGGTCGTCACCGCCCGCGATGGCCAGTACAGTGCCGCGGACGTGGTCGAGCGGGATGGGGACCAGCTGCAGACCTTTGCCGTTCCTGGTCCATGCGGCATGTCCTCGCCCGCAGCTGAGGCAGTCCTGGTAATAGGCTCCGTTGGTGTTCCGGCTGGGCATGTACACCACGGCGTTGTCGACCAAATCCGGGTAGTACTGGGCCATCAGCTGGGCCGCTTCGGAGCCACGGGACGCGCCGATGACCGTGAGGCCCGTGGGGTCGGCCTGTGGCTGGGCACCCAGCAGGCGGGCTGCGGAGGCGAAGTACTCCAGGGGGATGCCGGACAGGTTCTTGGGCCGTCCCTTGCAGCTGAAGTAGCACAGAGCCAGGGCGGGGTGGCCGCGGGAGGCCAGCAGTGCTGCCGTGAGCAGGGAGCCGGTACCGCCTTCCGAACCGCCGACGAGCAGGACCGGAGCACGGCGCTGTCCGCCCGCGGGAGGAAGGAAGAGTTCCCCGTTCAGTCTGTCGTGAGCCACGGTGAGTGTCGTGTGACGCACTCCGCGCACGGTCCAGTTGCGGGTGAGCTGTCGCTCGGCGATGGTGCGGCTGCCGGCTTGGACCGTGAGGCACACCTGGTAAGAGGTGACCGTCTGCGGATCAGCGGTGTGGAACCAGCTCTTGTCAGGATCTCCCTGCGAGGGGGTCATGGACCAGAAGAGGCCCATGCCGTCGACTCCGCGGTATGTCCCGCCCATGGGCTTGGCACGATCCAGGTCCACAACGCCCCTGTCGTCGGCGTTGAAGACGGCGCGGCCCGTCCAGGCCATGCCTTCGGCATCAGTGGCCCGGGCCATGACCGTGACTTTCTCCCCGGAGGCCAGATTGCTGATCCGGGTGTGCACCGGCTCGTCCGCCAGAGCAACCGGCTTGTCAACGGAGATGGTGGCCGTTCGACTGTGCTGGACGTCCGGTTCGTGGCTTCCGCCGCAACCTGCTGAGGCCAGCAGGACCAGAGACGCCGCGCCGGTTGTGATTCGTCTTCCCGCTCTCTGCATGCATGCAGTGTGATCGTCTGCATCGCGTGCTCCAAGACGGATCAGAAATGGCGACGGGCTGGGTGGACAGTGCCGACGCCATTCAGTGGCGCCACGAAGTTCAACAGATCATGGAGGCCCTCGCACCACCCAGCAATCACTAACGGTGACCGCGTCACAAGAGGCGGACCAGAACCCGTTGAGAATGGCACAGCCAGCGGGCAACGCCGATCGCTTCCAGGCGATCTCGCTGGCTGTCCAACAGCCCTGTCCACACCGTGTGCCGGTGCTGCTTGATGGGAAGCCGTTGTGCGCCGAGCGCGGTCTGGCGAGGTCGGGTCAGTGTGCTGGTGCGACGGTGCCGTCGGCCTGGTAGAGCGGAACGGGGAAGCGTGTCGAGGCCGATTCGAAAGCGCGGTGCTCGGCGGTGAGGCGTGCGGTGAAGTCGGGCTGGGCGGTCGGGCCGAAGCCGACGTTGGGGTGCGATCCGTCCAACAGGGGATACACCGTGTCGCAGTACTCGTCCGGGTCGGCCCCGTGATTTGGACCGGGGCCGGCGAGCTGGGTGGCCACGGCCGGCGGGATCAGTTCCACCACCCGGCATGGGGTGGCCCGAAGCGCGTGGCGCAGGTTCACGGTGTAGCTGTGCACGGCGGCTTTGGCCGCGCTGTAGAGCGGTGCGAAGGGCATGGGCTGGAAGGCGCCGCCGGAGGTGACGTTGACGTACACGCTGGGGCGGCCATGCTCCAGGAGCTGCGGCACGAGGAGCCGGGAAAGGTGGACCGGCCCGGCGAGCAGGATGTCGATCTCGTTTTGGACGTCGGCCCACGGCGCGTGGTCCACGGCGATTCCTACACGCCGCTGGATCCCGGCGTTGCTGATCACGACGTCCAGGTTCGGCATGACCTGCCGAACGTGGGCGGCAAGCTCCTCGCGGTCCTGGGGGTTGGCGATGTCGCTGACGAAGGTTTCCAGGCCGGGCAGTGCCTCGGAGACTGCGGCCAGCCTGTGGCGGCTGCGCCCGGTGACCAAGACGCGATGTCCGTCCCTGAGGAAGCGCTCGGCCAGGCCGAAGCCGATCCCGGAGCTGCCGCCGGTGATGAGGACGTTGTGGATGGTCTCTTCTGTTGCCATGTAAACAGCATGGCCCATTCGTGTTTACACGGCAACTCCGGCATACACTGAGCGCATGACCACACCGCTCGATGACGCTGAGATGGCGCAGTGGGTCGCCTGGAAGCGGGCCAACGACGCCGTCACCACCGCCGTGGCGAGCGAGATCTACAAGGCTTCTGGCCTGTCCGTGCCGGACTTCTCGATCCTTTCGAGAGTGATCGAGGACGGCGGAGGCCGCATGCCGCAACAGGAGCTCGGGCTCATGCTCCAATGGCAGCGGGCGCGGCTGTCACGTCAGCTCTCCCGCATGGCCGAGCGCGATCTGCTGACTCGGGAGGGCGGTCCGGGCAGGCGTCACGTCATCATTGCCTCTGACGCCGGCCGCAGAGCCCTGGCCGCCGCCCGGCCCGCTCATGCACGCGCCGTCCGGCATGCGCTCCTCTCCCACGCCATGGACCGGGAAGGCTTCTGGACAGCTGTCCGTCTCATCGCCGATGCCCCTGAGTCCAGCCCGTGACGAGGGCGAAATCACCAGGGCCGCAACGCCCGCGCAAGCCGTATCCTCACCCGGATACCACGCGGCGGGCAGGCTCACCACGGAAGGCGGGGGCGCCCCGTCGGATGGAACCAGGCCGACGCCCGGCCGGTGATCGTCCTGACCGACGGCAGGACGCCGAAGGCCGTTTCGGTGTCGGGGACACCCCCCCCCGCGAACCGGCGCTGTCGGGCACGCAGGGCAAGGAAGCCTCCAGCCACCAGCGCCTGGAGGCTGCGTGCCGAGCGGGGGTGGGCGAGTCAGTTGCGTCCAGCCTGCTGAGGGCCCGATCAACGGTCTGACTCGGGTCCTCGCCAGCGACGGCTGATGCCCACCATGCTCGCCCGGTGTGCGAGGGAGGCACCCCTTCGAGCCCGGCCGTCCGCGGTCGGACCGCGCCAGTCGGCGTGTGCTCTGTGTGCCGCGGTCTCGGGCCGGCAGCGCGAGGGGGATACGGAGGAGTTGCGGGGTCGGGCTCACCAGGTCTGTTCGCCGGCGCGGACCAGGATTTCGTTGACGGCGGCGCGGCGGTCGCGGGTGACCATGTAGCGCACGGCGACGTCCGCGGGCCACCGGTTCCCTCATCGCCCTCATGTACACCCGACCGAGCCGGACTGCTCGTCAACGGGCCCGAGCCCGCCTTCTGTTGCACCATCGGCTGGGCCTTCTTCTGCACAAGCCGGAGTCCGCGGCTTGCTGTCGTCGCTGGTGCACCAGGTCCTCCGGGTCCGTCGCATAGGGCTCGTGGCCGATCACAGGGGAGTCCAGCTGCGCGCTGGTCTCATGTCAGCGCGTCGCGGCTTCGGCGACCTTGTCCGCGACCTGCGCCGCGTGCTGCCGCCGGACCGAGGCCCGCGCCAAGTCTTCGGCACTCCACATCACGCTCCCCTCCTGCGCTGTCTACTCCAGACCCAGGTGGGCCAGCTGCATGCGCCGTTCCGGGTTTACCTAGCCTTTCAGGCTCCGCTGAAAGGTTTGTGACGCGCGGATTTGGACGGGGAGACTGGCGGCGCTCGCTGAAGGTCGGAGCGTCATAAGTCTGTGTGGAAGGACGTCATGAGTCTCAGCAGAAAGCTCAACCACGCACTCGCCGCGAGCCTTCCGGGTGTCACGGTGCTCCGTGAGAGGGAGCACCGCGCAAAGGTCCTACGGGGGATTCACATGCGCAAGAGGAGCAGGGTGGGTGCGGTGCTGACCACCGCCGTAATCGCCGCCGCCATGGTGGGAGCCGGCACGCCGTCAGCCGGAGCGGCCCGCGGGTGCTGGCAGAGCGGTGGGCGCTGGTGGTGCAACAACGTGTCGGGGGCGCCCGTCTACGGCACGATGGGAGCGAGCACGCAATACCCCGACCCCGACGTGATCGTCGGCTACATGTACTCCAACCCCAGTTGGTTCGACTGCAAGATGGACGATCAGGCCTGGGTGGGCGGACCGCACCCGAGGCGCTGGGAGTTCACGAAGGCGGACAATGGGCAATGGGGCTGGATGAAGGACACAGCGATCTCCAGCGAGACGAACCCGTTGCCCAACTGCTGAGTAGGCGTGGGGGAGTGTGGACATCCCCTTCGCGGCCCCTTTCACCCATGCGCTGGCTGAGTTGCGGATGAGGGAGGACAGGGTCACGTTGCTCAACATCGGAAATTTGCTCGCAGGCCCCGTCGATGAGCAGCAGGAGCCGCACGGCAACCTGTTCACGGCTCGTCACCCTCTCGGCAGCCTCTGGATGGGGGGCCGTCCTTGACCCACCACCCTCAGGTATCGCCCGTAGCCGCACCCGTACCGTCCGCGTACGAAGTGATCGTGCGCCCGGCCGCGAGCAGGTTCTCATGACGTCTCGTCGACGTGTACCCGCCGATGGGACGACAGATGGACGGTGACCGCAGTTGCCGGGTGGGGGAGACGGCGATGAGTTTGCCCTTCGGCGCGAGGCAGCGGTTGATCTCGTCGGCTCCGGTGAGGTGAGCGGCCAGGAACTCCTCGACGGCGGAGGGCGGAGCACAGTGAGGGATGGTTACGCCGTAGGGCGACGCGTGCACTTCGGATCGGGCTGGTCCGGCAACCACAGCGGGAGCACCCGTCACCGCGAACGAGGTCCCCGAGGTGTCAGCGGCCACCGGCACGGCGAGTAGTGCAACTGTCCGACGGCGTACTGCGCGGCCACCGTCACCACCGATGCGCCGAATCGCGCTGCGCACCGCGGTCACCGTGTGCGCATCGGCGGCCGGGTCGGGCAGCTCGACGTCCGGCGCCATCGAGTGCGCAAGCCTGGCCTGCCCACTCGTTGGTTCGTCCGTGCTGCTGTGCAGCCTCGCGTCGATGAACAGTTGCGCGTGGCCCGCCGGGGGATCGGCGGGTGCCGCCGTGCGCACGGGTGTCGGGTTCACGGCGGCTGCCGCGGTGGTCGGTCCGGGTCACAGGGTAATACCGAGGGCGAGGGGGCCGGCGCCGATCGCGGTGAGCAGGGCGAGTTGGGTGAGGCGGACAGGCCTGCACATCCTCTCCAACCGGGCGCCTGCGGCTGGCGGAGTGCTGGCCTCGCTGGGTGGGGCCTGTGTGTCAGGGAGCATGGTGGACCATTTGATCGCTTGGTGGCGGGTCAGCTCATGCCTTGCCCTTGCTCACCACCCACTTCCCGTGAACCCAGTTGCCGACCTCCTCGTAGCCGGAGCGGAAGGAGCCGAGCCACTGCAGGCTCAGGTTCGCCTCCGCGGTGGACTTGGCCGATGTGTAGCTGGACGGGTCGTCGGCCGAGCCGCCCGTGGTGTTCACGGCGATGTAGGGGAAGGCGTACGTGGGTCGCGACGATGCGACCTTGCCGGTGCTGTCGACCGTCTTGGTCAGCAGGCTGTCCGGTGCCTGGCCCTGGGTGACCCAGTCGGTGATCGCAGTCAGGGCGTCCAGCTTGTCCGGGCCCTGGCCGCCGCCGCAGTGGGCGACGCCCGGGAGCAGGAAGAGGCGAGCGAAGCTGCTGGTGGCCCCGGCGCCGCCCATGACCTTCTGGACGGCCTTGTAGTACGCCATGGTTCCCACGGCCGGGATGTGCTGGTCGCCCAGGCCGTGCCAGAGGATCAGCTTGCCGCCCGCTTTCTTGAACGCGGTCAGGTCGGGGTCGGTGGCGTCGTAGATGCCCTCGTTGGGTTGCATGACCTTCTTGAAGTAGGCCGCGGTGAACTTGATGTCCTTGTACGTGAGGGACGGCCGCGGGCTGTCGAAGATCTGGTAGCGGAGCGTCTCGCGGACGAAGTTCTGGTCGCCGGTGGTGCCGGTCGCCGTGGTGGGCACGATGATTCCGGCCCAGTTGAGTTCCGAACCGCGCAACTGGTAGCCGGGGTAGAGGAGTTGACCGTGCTCGTCGGTCGGGCCCGCATAGATGCGACGCAGGGTGGTGACCTGGTCGGCGGTCAGGCAGTAGGCGTCGGCCGTGGAGGTCTGTCCGGCCTCGCACTTGATGCTCGCCGGGTCCCAGTCGCAGGCCAGCGGGTCGGCGATGATGCCGTCGGCCGGTGCGTCGCAACCCTTGAGGACGGCCGTGTGGATCGGGGCGAGGTCGGCCGTGGTGATTGTGGCCGGGCCGCCGTTGAGGTAGACGGACTGGGCGGTCCAGGCGTGCGAGAAGGTATTCAGGGCCGTGAAGTTGTTGGCCGGTGCCCCGGCGACGATGCCGTCGAAGTCGGTCGGGTAGCGCTGGGCCTCGGTCAGGGCCTGGTGGCCGCCCTGTGAGCAGCCGTCGAAGTAGGAGTGCGTGGCGGGGGTGCCGTAGTACTGCTTGACCAGGACCTTCGCCACCTGGGCGAGCAGGTGGTCGGACTTGTAGCCGAAGTCGGCACGCAGAGCCGGGTCGGTGGAGAAGAGCCCGCCGCCCTGGGAGTGGCCCTCGTCGCTGGAGCCGACGGCGAAGGAGCCGTCGGTCAGCGGGACACAGCCGTACGACGCGGCGGCGTTGCTCGTGTTGACGTTGCCGCACAGGCCTCCGCACCCGAGTTGCAGGTAGTTCGCTTGCCAGCCGGTCTTCGGGAGGCGCAGCTGGAAGTGGATCTGCGGGGCGATCACGCCCTGCACATTGCAGTACGCCCAGTCGCCGAGAGTGTTATCGGCGGCAGCCACCTCGGCGGCCGAGGTGATCTCGAACGGCACGTCCGGGACGGCCGCCGCCAGGTCGAGGGAGGCGACCTGGGAGCAGGTCAGCGCGGGCGCGATACCGGACGTGGTGGTGGCGGCGTTGACCGCCGTGCCGGAACCGGAAGTGGCTGAGGCGCCGGTCGTCGCGTCGGCGAGGCTGATACTCGCCCCGGTCACGAGGGCGAGGGTGGCGGCCAGGGTGGCCATGACGGTGGTGGACTTCCACGGACTCCATCTGGGGAGCATGCGCATGCTCGGTCTCCGTTCGTTCGCTGAGCCGAGGCGGGTGACCTGGCGCTGTGTGCGGAACGACCCGTTCGGTCCGTCTGTCCTCAACACATCGCCGTATCTCGCGGCCCACACCCGGCCCCTGGTTACTGCGGCTTCACAGGGGCGGTACGCCGAGGACCGTAGTCCCGGGATCGACTCGGCACAAGATCGGTCAACGAAATTGTTAACAATTCTTCTGTCAACCCTCACGCGCGCAATCTAAGGATTCACGGCGATCCCTGTGATTAGCGGCCGTGCCTGTGGTGGCATGCGGAACGCGAACACAAGCATGAGGCGAACCGTCCCCCCTCTCGGAACGGGAGCCCGTGTGAGCCTGCGAGATTTCCCCCGGCCGCCCTCCACTGCGGCCGACTTGGGTTGCCGTCGGCTGCTCGGTGGTGCGGTCGGTGTCGCCGCCGCGGCAACGGGGCTCGGCGGCACGGTGGCCGGCGCTACGTCCGCCGCACCCCGTACCAGCACCGGGTCCGGTCGAGCAGTACGCACCCAGTCCGGAGTGGTGACCTGTGTCCCGGCGGCCCTCGACGGCATCACCGTCTACAAGGGCATCCCGTATGCCGCATCCACCGCCGGCGAGAACCGCTGGCGCGCCCCCGCAGCCGCCCCCGTCCTGGAAGGGCGTCCGCAAGGCCGACGCCTGGGGCGCCGCCTGCCCTCAGCCCGTCAATGGCATCGATGCCGACAAGGTGCCCGAGCTGAGCGAGGACTGCCTCAACCTCAACATCTGGACGTCGGAGGCGAGTTCGAAAGCCCGCCGCCCGGTCTTCGTGTGGATCTACGGTGGCCGCAACAGCGCCATGTGGTCAGGTCAGCCGGTCCATGAGGGCGCGACCCTCGCGTCGAAGGACACCGTCGTGGCCACCTTCAACCACCGCGTCGGCGCCTGCACGTGCGGAGGTCGGGACGCTCTCACTTGGCACCCTGACGGGTTTGAGCGGCGGCGTCGACGGCCTCTGGCTTTGTCAGTGGGTTCCGAGTGGGCGGTTTGTGAGTCTATGAGTGGTCTGGTGTCACCTGATGGTGTGGGCAAAGCCGGAACGTGCCGGTCCGAGCCGGTGGCCTGCTGGGATCGGTCGGGTGAGTGAACGCAAGCCGTACAGAGCGACTTGACGGACGAGCAATGGGCGTTGATCGGGCCGGTGCTCACGGCCTGGAAGGGCCGGCATCGTTCCGTCAGCGGCCGTCAGGGCCGCTACTCGATGCGGGAGATCGTGAAACCGGAGTTTCGTTGCGTACGAGACGGGACGGCCAGCAGACGTCACGCCACCGTGACCTGCAATTTCCGCTACCACTGGGACTTTGAGACAGCCCTGCGTCCCCACCCCGGAGCGGCATCGCTGACAAAGCTCACACTGAAGACACCGATGAGACAGTGCCCTGGCCCTCATCCTGCCCGACAAACTGCCAGGGCCCGCCGGACAAACCGGCGAGCCCTCGCAGACGATTTGGATCTAGACCTAGGCCACGCCCGAGCCGTACCCCGGGTGGGCCGTGTTACTGCCCCAGTACTCGTACACAGTCACGCTGACGGCCGTCTCCTCCAGGAAGAAGTTGCCGATCGCCGACGCGCATTCCCCGTTGTTGTTCGGATCGGACACGACGTAAGCGACAGGGCCGTCACCGTCATAACCCTGCACTACGGCCTCGGTACCGCGGCCGTCGGTCGTGTTGTCGCAGACCGTGATCTTCTCGTAGCCCGGGTAGCCGTTCAGATCGGCGTCGAAGTACACGGCACCGCTCGAATTGCTCGTGTACACCCAGCCGCTGTTGGACGACGCCTGTGCCTGGGTGACGAGGCCGATCGTCGACATCACCGCGATCCCGGCCACCATCGAGGCTCTTCGCAAAGTTCGCATGATTCCCTCCCGTTTCCACTTCGCCTCCATCGGAGGCACCGCCGATTCAGCTACTGAAGATCCTTCGTCCGTGCGATAGCCCCTAGCAAGGTGGTGGCAGGGGTTGTGGACTCTGCGGTAACCAACTGTGAACTCTCCGCCAACACTGAGGAGTTGAAGCCCATGGTTGAGCGGAGGCCGACGAGTATGGCGATGTCCTATATCCGTGGGCACCGCCCACGCCTACACCGCCGCCGTCATCGACCTGCTCGCCGACCTGCCGCGTGCCCTGGGCGAGTCCGACCCCGACTACGTCCCGCTGGACGGCGCCCCGGCGGAGTGCGACCCGGTCGGCTACAACCGGGCCGACTTCTCCCACAAGCACCGCCGGCACGGAGTGGACGTGCAGGTGGTGGCTGACCCGTCCGGACGGCCGCTGTGGATCTCGCCGACACTGCCCGGCCGTGCGCATGATCGCATCGCTGCCCGCACTCACCGGATCTGAGTGGGCGGTTCGTGAGTTGATGTCCGTTCCAGACTTGGTTACTACTTCTTGCTGAAGGTGCCGGGCTCGGCCTCGGTGAGGATTCCTATGGTGACCAGGCGTTTCATCTTGGTCCGGGTGCGTTCGATGTGTTTTCGGCAGGAGCTCGAAGTTGAGGGCCTGGCAGATGTCTCGGCCCCTCAGCGGACCGGTGGTGTCGTTGAAGACGGCCAGGATGCGCGGGTAGTCCGGGTGCTCAGGCAGCTCCAGACTTCCTGCTGGGTCGACCGTCTGGGCCGGGATTCGGTCGGCGAGGCCGGTGATGGTCGCGCGGGTGATGGCGAGGTGTTCCAGACATAGTTCGGCCTCACGGACCTTCGCTGTGGCGATGGTCTCCGCGTCGTTCAGACGGCGAGGCGACCACCGTCGGCCACGATCACCTGGCCGGTGACGAAGCTCGCGCGCTCGCTCGCCACGAACGCGATGACCTCGGCGAGTTCCTCGGGCGTGGCATTGCGCTTGAGCGGGTTGCCTTCGCCCCAGCTCGTGAACTGGTCGGCGCCGATGAACTCCACCACGTTGTCGCTGTTCACGTTCCCAGGAGCCACCGCGTTGACGCGTATGCCGTACCGGCCCCACTCCGCGGCCCAACTGCGGGTGAAGGACTCGACGGCCGCCTTCTGCGCTCCATACGTCGACATGTGCGGCATGGCGATCGCAGCGGCGATACTGCTGATGTTGACGATGTTGCCGCCGCCCCGCTCGATCATCCCCTGGACGATTCGTGTGCTGAGGACGAAGGTGGCGCGCACGTTGGTGTCCCACGACTCCGCGTTCGCTTCGCTGTCCTGGTCGAGGGTCGGCTTGATGCTGGCCCTGTAGCTTGCCGCGTTGTTGACCAGCACGTCGATTTCACCCGCCTCCTTTGCCAACCGCTCGACGTCGGCGAGATCACTCAGATCGGCGAGGATGAACCGGGCCTTTCCATTGCCGGTGGTGATGTCGTCCACCACCTCGGCCCCTCGCTCAGCGTTGCGGCCGGTGATCACCACCGACGCTCCGTCGCGGGCGAACGCGTGCGCCGTCGCGGCACCGATCCCTCCTCGCGACCCCGCACCCGTGATCAGAACGCTCTTGCCCTCGAAATCCATTGTGTGCTCCTCGAAAAAAAAAGATGCCTGACGGCGCGAGCCCAGATCGGGCGGCAGCTTTCCGGCCCTGGTGGCCGCGCTGTGCGTGCACCACGGTAGGAGCGGCTCGACATAGAGGCAAATAGTGGCAACGTATACTCTGCATTGACATCCTCTATGTCAGGTCGAAGGTTGGATTTTCGAATGAACCTGCGCCAGTACGAATACGCCCTGGCCGTCGCCGAGGAGGGCTCCATGACAGCTGCGGCAGAACGTCTGGGGGTCACTCAGCCCTCTCTGTCTCAGCAGATCGGCGCCTTGGAGAAGCACCTGGGGGTGCAGCTGTTCACCCGCACCCCGAACGGGGTGACGGAGACCGTGGCAGGGCGGGCTTTCCTCGCGGAGGCGGAGATCGCGACGACCGCATCCCGGCGCGCCATCATGGCCGCCCGCGCCGCCGACGGGGAACTGGCAGGCGAACTCATCATGGCCGTCCACATGGGCCTGGGAGCACGGCAGTTGCCCAAGGTGTTGGGGCAGTTGCGCAATCGCCACCCGAAGCTGCAGGTGACTCTCCACGAGGAGCCCGATCCCGCGGACATGGAACGACTGGTCCGCCAGGGAACCCTCGACATGATCCTCGTGCACCGCTTCCCCGCCGGCTGCACCTTCGACACGCACCATCTGGGCGAGGAAGCCTACGTCGCCGTCCTGCCGAAGGGGCACCCGCTTCTCTCGGACGGCGCCGGCCTGCGCCTGGAAGACCTGGCGTCAGAGGGATGGATCCGGTTCCGACGCGCCAGCCTGCTCGACGACTACCTCGCCCGCCTGCTAGCCGACGCGGGCCTGAGCCCGCACACGGTGGCCCGAGCGTCACAGATCTCCACTGCGGTGCGGCTCGTGGCGCAGGGCTTGGGCGTCACCGTGGTCCCTGCCTCGGCCATCCCCGAAGGCTTCGAAGAACTGGCCTGCCCGCTACTGCCCTCCCTGACCGAGCCCGTCCTCGTCGGCGTGCGGCGCGATCCGGGTTCGGCAGAGACGGCCATGCTCGACCATCTCAACCAGCAGAACTGGTGCGGTACAAGCCTCCTGCCAGTCCGAACCTGATTGAGCGTTCACATCCACGTTGCACCAATATGAAACGACCTCGAGCCAAGCTTGTCTCTTACCCAGGCGGCCGGTTCAGAGCCGGGCTGAGTGTCAGTGCTGCCGCGTAAATTGTGCGGGTGAGCTGGGATGTATTCATCATGCGGTTTCCGCCCGAGGCCGAGGTAATAGACGAAATACCCGAAAGCTGGGAGCCACCGAGCCTGGGCACGGGCCGCGACGTTCGCGGTGTCCTTGCAGACGTGTTGCCGGGCATCGAGTATGCGCAGAACGGTTGGGGCGACTACGAGGGCCCAGGCTTCTCCATCAGCACGCCGGTCAAGGACGCTGATGAGGCCACGGTCGCCGGAGTCAGTCTCTTCATCCATGGCGACAGCGAAGCAGCAGCTCCCGCAGCCCTCGCGGTCGCTAATGCGTTGAAAGCACGGGCCTTCGACACCGGGTCGGGAGACTTCCTCACCGCGGACTGCGCCCAGT
Organism: Streptomyces sp. NPDC092369; assembly: GCF_044755245.1. Lineage (NCBI taxonomy): Bacteria > Bacillati > Actinomycetota > Actinomycetes > Kitasatosporales > Streptomycetaceae > Streptomyces > Streptomyces sp. NPDC092369. The sequence continues at coordinate 48,621 of NZ_JBIVQP010000012.1, read as the reverse complement.
CGGCTTTCGATACTTGGCGTGCATACCGAGATCGCGTCCTGGACCAGCGTGCGCCCTGAGCACGAGTGGCGGGCCGCCCGTTCTTCGAGCCAAGTGGCCTGCCTGGTCCGGGTGTTGAGAGTTTCGGTGCATGAGCCGATCAGGTGAGATGTGGGCGGAGGTTTCCGAACCCCCGGCGGACGCGGGCCGGGTGAGCCGATCGAGCACAGCGGGCCTCGCCCACGGCCGCCGCAAGTCGGCGGCGGCCCCGCGCAAGAGGCGGATCTGAATGTGGGCGGCGATGATCAGCGAGGTCCAGCGCCCGCCGGCTTCGGGGGTCCCCAGCTTCGGCCGGGTCCAGCCGAGGGTCTGTTTCATCAGCCTGAAGAGGTGCTCGATGTCGAACCTCCTCAGGCCAGCGCACGGCGACGTTCTCGCTGTTCAGGCCGGTGGCGGACGACCAGAGCCAGAGCGGGAGCGGGCCGCTTCCGCCGGGCAGGCGGTCGATCTGGACGCGGATCAGCGTGCCTTCGATGCCGGGGAGTTCGCCGGTGTGGTCGATCCAGGCGGGGCGGGTGGTCAGCGGGGGGTGGATGCCCTCCCAGGCCATCGGGTGGGCGGCGCCGTGCCGGTCGGTGACCTGTGTCGTGGCCGCGTCCGGCTCGCCCCAGGTCTCCGGACTGGCGAAGCGGAACTCCTTGCCGTGCTTCGGCCGCTCGGCCGGCCAGGACCACGCCGGTCATGGTCCTGGCCGACAAGGCCTATTCGTCCCGCGCGATCCGGACCTATCTCCGTCGGCGCGGGATCCGGACCGTGATCCCGCAGCCCACAACCCGCTGACCAGGCCGGTAACCGCAAACGCCGCGGCAGCCGGGGCGGCAGGCCACCGGCCTTCGACCGGGACGCCTACAAGCAGCGCAACACGGTCGCACGCTGAATCAAGGATGATGATCGCGTGCTTCCTCCTCGACTGCTGTGGTGCGATCCTCGGCCCATTCCCCGGTTCAACCGTCAAGAACCGGTGACACTGATTGTCCGGGATCCCGGTTTCTACGAGCCGACTGACGAGGACGACTGCACCGCGTTCTCGTACTTCTGCCAGGCGCATGACCGCTTCTACCAGCGCGAGGCTTGCGGTGAGGGACCGCATCTCGTGGTTCTGCACTGTGAGGAGCACGGGCCCGAGAGCATGTGGGCGCAGCCTCTCACACTCATGGTCCCTGAAGGCTTTGAGCCTCCGCTCAGCAAGGCGCAACTCAGCTGGCTGCAAGCAGAGTGGGATGCCGCTGAAGCATGATCGCCCCTTTAGCCGGGGTGGGGCAGGCCGTGCTCTGATCCGTGTGGTTCGGTGGTGTCCGTGGTCCAGGAGGCCAGCAGGCGCAGGGCTTCGTCGGTGCGGGAGCCAGGGTCGGCGAGGAAGGTGAAGAGCGTCTGGTCGGGGTCGTCGGGGAAGGCCAGGACCTCGGTGCGCAGGGTGAGTTCACCGGCGACAGGGTGGTGCAGCACCTTGGTGTCGTGGCTGATGCGGACCACTTTCTGCACCGCCCACCAACGGCGGAACAGGGCACTGCGCATCGACAACTCACCCACCAGTTCCGCCGTGCGAGTGTCGTCGGGGTGACGGGCGGCGTCCATCCGCAGCGTCCCGACGAACATGGCGGCGACCTTCTCCCAGCTCTCGCCGAACACTTCCCGCGCCGTCTCGTCAAGCATGATCCACCGGGCCGCGTTCCGCTCACGCGCCGGCATAGCGGTGAAGTCGGCGAGCAGCAGACGCGCCATCCGGTTCGCAACGAGGATGTCCGTGCGGGGGCCCAGGACGAACGCGGGCGTGTCCCCGAGCCGGGCGAGCAGCGCGTGCACGCCGGGGCGCACCTTCTGCGGGGAGCGTCTGGCCGTACGGCGCGGCGCCATGGGGCGGCGTGCCACGGCATGCAGGTAGCTGCGTTCGGCATCGTCCAACTGCAGTGCCCGCGCCAGCGCGTCGAGCACGGATTCCGACGGGGTGATCGGCCGGCCCTGCTCCAGGCGCGTGTAGTAGTCGACGCTGACTCCTGCCAGTGCCGCCAATTCCTCCCTGCGCAGCCCTGGTACCCGGCGCGGTGCAGTGTCCGCGATGCCCAGTTGCTGGGGGTCGAGTGCGGCCCGCCGGGCGCGCAGGAAGTCGGCGAGACCTTCGTTCCGGTCCATAGGGCCAGGATCGTCGCCCAATGCGGCAGGTGCCAGCGCGTGGGTGGTCCTCCCAGACCCAGGATCGAAGAGACCACCTCTGCTCTCGCCGCAGCCGCCTCTGGCCGTTTGTCTTGAGGACGGAGCCAGCCGGCTCCGACAGATGGGGTCGACCTCCCGGGTCGCCCACGTTCTCAAGGATCAGCTATGTCTTCCACCTGGCTCGTAACCGGAGCGACCTCTGGCTTCGGCCGTCTCGTCACCGAACGCGCCCTCGCCACCGGCTCCCATGTGATCGCAGTGGGCCGGCGCAAGGACCGCCTGCAGGAGCTTGTCGAGCTCGCCCCGCAGGGAGGGCTGACCGCCGTTGAGCTGGACCTCACCGACGCCGGCGCCGAGCGGGTCCTGGCCGACACCGTCCGTGCCGCCGGCTGCCTGGACGTGCTGGTCAACAACGCCGGCTACGGTCTGTTCGGGGCGATCGAGAACATCGACGCACGCGAAGCCCGCGCGGTCCTCGACACCAACGTATTGGCCAACCTCGCCGTCTTGCGCGCCACTCTCCCTGCCCTGCGCTTGGCACAGGGCCGCGTCGTGCAGACCTCCTCCCTCATCGGCCAGTTCGCCTGGCCCTCCTCCGGCCTGTACGCGGCGTCCAAGGGCGCGGTCGAGCTGATCAGCGAAGCCCTCGCCCACGAAGTCGCCCCCACCGGCGTCAAGGTCACGATCATCGAACCGGGCACGTTCGGCACCGAGTTCGGAGCCAACCTGCGCGTCGTCCCGCCCACGGACGCCTACACACCCACCGTCGGCAAGTTCCTCACCGACTTCTCCGCCCTGCCTCCGGAAGCCTTCGGTGACCCGTACGCCGTGGCAGACGCCGTCATGAGCGTCGTCGCCCTCGAGGAGCCGCCCCTGCGTCTGGCTGTGGGCGCCGACGCCGTCGAGCTCATCCGCGCCTCCCTGCGCTCCCGCCTGGAGGAACTCGACCGTTGGGAGTCGCTCTCCCTCAAGGGCGAGGTGCGGTCGGCCTGACACCGCTGACACGGTGATCGTGCCGTTCCTCAACGGAATGGCGCACGACCACCAAGGGAAGCGTCTATTGCGGAAGAAACTGCATGGGCGGGTCGGGTGGGAACACGGGACATCGCGAGCGCCGAGATGGATGGGCTGCCTGAGACTCTCGTGATCGCCCTCTCGTCGGGCGGGGCCCACGATGCTGGCCCGCGTGGCCGTGGAATGGGTGAAAGACCGCACGCGTGACGTGACGCTGAAGGTGGTCCGGCAGAGCGGCGAGAGCTTCGAGGTCGCGCTGCTCGTGTATCGCGCGGAATGGGTGGGAGTGAGAGAAGGACGCGCCGCCCTGTGCGCTGACCACCAAGGTTCGCTGGGTGAGTGGTGGCTGGTTCTGTGTCGGGGACGCGGTGGGTTCTGGGTGTGATCAGGGGAACCAGCTGTCGCGGGCGGCGCTCAAGCCGTCTGCCGGTGCGTCGGCGAGCAATTGGAAGAACTTCCATGCGTACGCGTACGGATCGAGACACTCCAGGTACCGCTCGCCCCACGGTGCGTCGATTGGGTCGGCGGTGACGGTGCATCCGGCCAGGCGGCAGTAGACCGCTGTCGCGTCGACGTCATCCACCTCGACGCCGATGACCACGCCCAGGCCGCGTGGCCCGGTCTTGGTCATGCGTTCCCGTTCGCTGTCGGGAAACGGCATGCCGACCAGGGCATCGACGAGCAACTGGAGCTCACCGCGGCGCAGGATCGCCATGACGGTCCGGCCGTCCGGTCCCGGTATCGCTGCGATCGGCGTGAACCCGAGCCCTTGGTAGAACCTGGCCGCCTCGGTCACGTCCGGGACGCGAAGCCCGACCCGGAAGGAAGCCTCATCGGCCATTGCGCTCTCCCTTCAGCATGCGGTTCACCACGGCACGATGCACGAACACGGGCAGCGGTGGCCAGTAGGTGTGGACTGATCACGCTGCTTGGATCCGGGGTCGGCCCCCGCGGTGCCGGCGTTCGGATCGAACGCGGGCGTGTTCGCGGCGCTGGGCTTCCAGCACGGCGGGGTGGTTGGCGATGTTGGTTGCGCCAGCGCGGGTAGGGGTGCAGGTCGCGGGCGGGTGCAGGGTGGTTGGCGGGTCGCTGTTGCCCAGGACAAAGCCGCGCGGCGGCCCGAAGCGCGGCTCGATGGGGTTGGCCCAGGACACCTGGGTCGAGGTGAAGCACAGCTCCGTCCTGTGCCGGGCGGCCCAGGCGCGGATGCTTTTGGCCTTGTTGCCGGACCAGTTGGCGAGGACGACGTAGATGGGGGCGTGGTCGGGCCGAGCGGTGCGGATGCTCTTCAGCGGCCAGGGTGTGGTCGGCGCCCTTGCGGGTGCGCACCACGCCCCACAAGCGGTCGTCGGCGAGGCTGTAGCAGCCGTGGAAGCAACGGATGCCGTGGGTGCGGTCGTAGGCGGCGGGGTGGACCCGTGGGGGTCTCGCCAATGGGACGCCGGCGACCTGGAGGGCGAGGACGTGCGGATCGTCTCCGTCGGCCAGCTGTCGGTCGTCTACTTCGTCAACCGGGCCCTGCGTCACCTGTCCGTCCTGGACATCGTCTGGCTCGGCTGAACCAGCCGACCTCCGGCCATCGGGCGGATGCCATGGTCAGAACCTGCTTTCGAACCTCGGCGTTGCATGGACTCTGTCCAGAGCGGGAATCAGAGTGATCCTGGCCGCCGCGCGGCAGCCCCGCTCACTGCCCGGACGAACCGATCGGAGGAGGAGGCAGTCATGGCTGAGGGAACGGTCAAGTCGTTCAACTCTGAGAAGGGATACGGGTGGATCACGCCCGACGGCTGGAATTCCCCGCCGCATCAGAGCTGGTGGAGCAGGCTGCGAGGCAAACCCGCCCCCGTACCGGAGGCTATACAGGACGTCTTTGTCCACTACAGCGCGATACAGATGTTCGGCTACAAGACTTTGGACGCCGGGCAAAGGGTGTCCTTTGACATCCAGCAGGGTGCTAAAGGTCCGCAGGCTTTCATGGTGACTCCGCTGGGGTGACGCTTCCGGCGCTGGGGGATGCGCTTCTCGGTCGGGTGCACAACCTTCTCTACGTCCCTGTGCACGACGGGGTTCTCCGCGGGTTCCGGATTCACCTCCACGAGTCGGGGAGAGGAGAAGCCAGCCCCTGGCACCTCTGTTCGCAGCTGTCTGAATCCTCAGGTCAGGACGACTTTCTGGTGCGCTGCGGGTTGCCGTCAGCGGTCGGGCCGCCGGCGAGAGACACGAAGTATTCGTCGAGCAGGCGGATCAGCTGATCCACAGCGTGCTGGTCGTCCTCAGCTGACCACGGCTCCTCCGGGGGACCCTCAGGGAAGGCGAGGTTCAGGACCAAGCGCGTCCAGACCAGGTTCGATCCGAAGTCCAGTCGGTCGGCGAGCCATTCCCGAAACCCGTTCAGAAGTTCCCCTTCGGTGGCGGCGTTGTAGCCGTTGAGGAACCCGGCCACCGACTCGAAGGTGACGCGGCCAACGAAGGTGCCGGGATGCGTCTTGAAGTCGTCCCAGAAATCTTGGCGCGACTGCACCGCCTTGCGCATGGCACGCCCTGCACGACTCCAGGCCGGGGGGATGTCTGACAGATCGGTGCCGCCTCCCCACGTGGAGAACCTGACCGCTTCCGGCCCCACGCCGAGAGCCGCCAGCAGGCTCGCCGCCCGGTCGGTGCCGGCGAGGGGCCCGCCCTTCCGGGTCCAGATGTATGTCCCCGGGGCGTCTCCTTCGTGATCGGTCGCGACGAAGTCCGTTCCTTCCAGCACGAAGAACGCTGCCCGAAGCCTGCCGTGGCCGTCCCATGAGCTCTCAAGAGTCAGCCTCAGCCGACGGGCGACCGCGTCCAAGTCCACCCACAGGTAGGCGAACGAATACAGGGGCCAGCCGACGCTCTGGAACATCGATGCCTGCCAGGCTGGATTGAGTCCACCTGGTTCCGTCGCAGGCTCCCAGCCGTCCTCGGCATCCGGTACGTACATCAGTTCAGTCACCGACACAGTCAACCAGCACGCGGCCTCGATCCCGGCCGCCAAGTCGACCACCTCGTTGGGAACCAGGGCCAGTCCGACACCGGCACCCCTGCGAGCGGCAGACCGATCAGGTGCTGCCTGATCGGCGTGCAGTCGCCTCCTTCGTGGTCTTCTTCGCCGCCTTGGCCTGTGGCAGGGACTCGTTGAGGGCGGTCATGAGATCGAGGACCTTGCCCGGCTGCTCGGGCTCGCGGGCCCAGGGAACAGGCTTCTCCTCCCGCGTCGCCTCGATGATTTTGGCAGGGCGTCGGTGTACGTGACGGTGAACTCGGGGCCTCCGAGGTCGTCTCGGGTCATGCGGTCGATGACGGCGAGCGCCTGCTCGATCTCCTGCTGTGACACCGACTCGGCGCTACTGACCACCATTGCCTCGTCGGCCGCGACCGACTACCTGACTTCGCACAAGCCCACAGCGCTGGCCGCGGCGCAAGCCGGCGTCGAGGGCTACACGGCCACCCTGGCATGGGGTTCCGGGTTCTTCGTGGTCGGCGCGGTGATCGCTGCGCTCCTGATCCCCAATCGGGCTCTGGAGCCGTCCGAGGGCGAGCCCGTCATGGCCCACTGAGCCTAAATCCACCCTGCAGATGCCCTGCTGCCTGCGATGACTGATGTTCTCAGGACACCAATCAGCGCAGGAAAGCAGGGCATCTCCAGGGAGGTGGACACGCCGTCACTGCGCGCCCGGCACTTCGCGAAGCAACTGGGCTGGCATGAGATGTTGGTGCCGGAGCTCGCACGGCGACTGGGGGCCGACCCCGACCGGCCGGAGGAATCCAGGCCGACCGCCCTGGTCGCTGCCGCACTCGCCTCCGCCGTCGTCTGCAGCCGCCTTCTCGGCATCAGCAACGAGGCCGCCGCACGCTGGACTCGCACCTCCGGCGCCCACCACGCGGCCTACGCCGCCGAGCTGACCCGCCGCTGATCCGGCAGACCGCAGACCGTCCACTGCGAGGCATTCCGTCAAGCGCAGGGACCGGCGTTCATGGCATCGCCCACTCGTCAACCGGGCAAGCAGCCAGTCAGACTGCCCGCCATGAACGAGATGCCTCCGATCACCGACCAGACAAGCTCCGAGCAGGAGCGATGGCTCACGCCGGGTGTCCGCGGCATCGGTGCAGCCAGCCTTCTCGCCGACGTGGGCCATGAGATCCCCACCGCCCTGCTGCCCTCGCTGCTGACCTCCACGCTCAGCGCCCCGGCCGCCGCTCTCGGCGCGATCGAGGGTGTCTCCGACGCGCTCGCCGGGGCGGCCCGCTTCGGCGGCGGCTTCCTGGCCGACGACCCGGCCCGCCGCCGCAAAGTCGCCGTCGGCGGCTACACGACCACCGCCGTCCTGGGCGCCGCGACCGCCGGGGCGACCGCGGTCTGGCAGGTCGGCATCCTGCGGGCCGCCGCCTGGACCGCCCGAGGGCTGCGCGTTCCGGCACGCAACGCCCTTCTCGCGGACATCGTCCCGGCCAAGGCCTACGGCCGCGCTTACGGCTTCGAGCGGATGATGGACAACCTCGGCGCGATCTTCGGGCCGCTCCTTGCCCTCGGTCTGGTGGCCTGGCTCGGCGTCACCTGGGCGATCGGCCTTTCGGTGATCCCCGGCCTGCTGGCCGCCGTCGCCATCATCTACGCGATCCGGCACACCCGGACGCCAACCAACCGAGACAAGGTCCCCCTCAAGATCCGAATCCGCCCCGTCCTGCGGGGCGACCTCGGCAAACTCATGGCCTCCGTGGCCGCGTTCGAGACCGGCAATGTCGCCGCCACGCTGCTGATTCTGCGCGCCAGCGACCTGCTCGCCCCAGGCCACGGCACGAAGACCGCGACGACGATCGCGCTTGGCCTCTACACCGCCTACAACGTCGCCGCAACGATCGCCTCGGTCCCGGCCGGTCGCCTCGCGGACCGGATCGGCGCCCGCGGCCCAGTCCTTGTCCTGACCGGCGGGGTCGCCGCATTCGCCGTCGCCTATGGCCTGTTCACGATCAACAGCGCCGCGATCGTCTTCCTGGCCGTGCCGTTCCTTCTGGCGGGCATAGGGATCGGCGCCGTGGAGACCGCCCAGCATTCCGCCGTCGCAGCACTCGCCCCGAAGGACTTGCGCGGCTCGGCATTCGGCATGCTCGCCACTGTCCAGTCGTTCGGAAACCTCACTGCCAGCACCATCGCCGGCATCCTCTGGACGACCATTTCGCCCACGGCCGCCTTCACTTACCTCACAGCGTGGATGCTCGTAGCCCTCGCCGGACTTGTGCTCTCGCTTCGCCGCTGAGCACCAGCCATTGCACAGCTTGTGATAGCCCGGACTAGCAAGAGAGGGTGCTGCGCTCGGAGCGCCCGACGCCCTCCAAGTTGCTGATCGCGTCCACCTGCTGCAGAACCTGGGCCAGGCCGTCGAGAAGCGCGTCGCCACGCACCGCGACTGCCTCCGCTCGCTCCCGCTCCCGCCACCCGACGGCGACGAGCCGGTGCCTCCCGCGCTTGCGACCGGTCGACGCGCCGAGCGGATGCGCGTGCATCACGCCGTGGTCCATGGCCTGTTGAGCGAGGGAATGGGCCCGCGTGCGATCGCCCGTCACCCGGGCTGGGGACGGCAAACCGTCCAGGGGTACCGCCCGCGCCGACCGCTGGCAGGACGTGGTCACCGGACGGCGAACCCGTGCCAGCCGACTCGACATCCGCCGGTTCGCTCTGCAGCGGCGCATCGACGAGACCGACGGAGAGATCACCAACTGGCGCCTGAGTGAGGAACTCGCCGAGCGAGGTTATACGGTGCCCTGCACCATCCTGCGGGACTGGGCCCGCAGGCGCCTGACCTGGCCAGGCGCTTCTGCCCCCATCCTGGCAGCACCATCCCTGCGCACCGTCGTCGGTTGGATCACCCGGCACCCCGACACGCTTACCGAGGACGAGATTCAACAGCTCAGGGCCGTCCTCGACGGCTGTCCGGAGCTGGAGCAAACCCACGACCTCGTCCGGGACTTCGTCTGGATGCTGGCCCAGCGCACTGGTGCCGACTTGCCCCGCCGTATGGACGGCGCGCGCGCCGCACAGCTGCCGGGGATGACCGGCTTGGCAACCGGGCTGGCCGCCGATCTCAAGGCGGCGCAGGACTGACCGTGCACTGGAGATCTGGTGGCACGGAGGGTGCCGAGACACGCGTGAAAAAGATCAAGAGGCAGTCGTACGGTCGGGACGGATTCACACTGCTCCGCACGTTGATCCTGCTTCAGTACCCCCGCGACCGCTCCCCAAGATCAGTACCAGAGCTCGCTGAACAACGTCACAGCCCCGCCGTCGCCGCCAGCTTCCGGGTGGCTTGGGCAGTCGGCCAGCAGACCCGTGCCGTCGCGCTACCGGGAGAACAGCTGCGGCGCCCAGGAGCGCACCCGTCCCCGTGCGGCGCGCCGTCCGCCGATTACTCCCCGGGGAGTAATCCGCCCCCGCCGTCGCCCCCGGCAGTACGCGTCACCTCGCCCTCCCGCCCGACGAAAGCCGCGGTTCTCACCGGAAGTCTGGAGACCGAAGCAGACGTCACCCGGAGGGAGGTCGGTCAATGGCACAACGAGCGGTCAGCGGCGATGGCTGGACCGACATGGCGAGAGTCTCGTTGTTCTTCCATGTTCTTGACCCCTTGGAAGTCACTCACGGCGGCGTCACGGTACCCATCGGCGGCCTCGACTCACGGCTGGTCCTCGGTCTATTGCCGGTGAACGCAGACGAACCGGTCCGGCTCCAGCGGTTCGTCGAGGCTGTGCGAGTCGACACCCCTTCCCGGCCCGCCGCGAGATCGTCCAGAAAGGCGCCGAGGGGGGAGAGGGGAAGCGGCCTGGGTGGACGCCTGGGCGCGCCTGGTGACAACGAGGGTCGATCTGAATTGATGCGGACGGATGCTGCACGGATACCGCACCACACAAACACCTGAGGAGAGACTGAGATGAAGTCTATGGGACGCCGCAATTTTCTGGCCGCCACGGCACTTGGCGTTGGTGCCGGCTTGTCCACGAATGCCATTGCCTCCTGCATGGCAGAGAACGAGAACGAAACTTCGGAAATTTCTCTGCGAGACCAGGACTTGCCCTTCATCGGCACAGAAGAGACCTTTTCCACCCATGAGTTGATGGTGTTGAACGACAGGCTGTTCCTCGAGGATACCGGTCTTGCAGAGCTCGGCCCGCGCCGCATCGGTGCAATGGATGAGGCGGGGCTCAACGTTCAGGTCCTTTCCGCACATACGCCAGGTGTGCAGAATGTCCCAGGTCGGAAGGGGATCGACTTTGCGTATCGTCTCAACAAGATGCTCGTCGACGGACCGATGGCCGCCTATCCGGGGCGGTTTCAGGCATTTGCAACCTTGCCGCTGCAGAATCCGGAAGCCTCGGCAGATGAACTGGAACGCACAGTTCGGGAAGATGGCTTCCTGGGATGTCTGACTAATGGAATCATCGGGAAGAAATTCCTCGACCATCCCGACTTTGAGCCGGTACTGGCGCGCGCCGAAGCCCTTGATGTGCCGATATACATCCATCCGGGCCTGCCGCCTGACGAGGTTTTCCAAATCTACTACAGCAATATGCTGCCGGAATATCAGAAGGAGTTCCAGGACCAGGTTCTCAGCATCTCTGCATATGGATGGCACCAAGAAGTCGTCACTCAGTGCCTCCGAATGATCACTTCAGGGGTGTTCGACAGGCATCCGAAGCTCCAGATTATCATCGGCCATATGGGAGAAGGTCTTCCGTTTTTCTACGAACGCATCGTCGAGAAGATGGGCGAAGTGACCAAGAGTAGCCTGGACAAGCCGTTCGAGCAGTACTTCCATGACAATTTCTGGTTCACAACCAGCGCATTCTTCCAGGATGATCTGCTTGATCTCCTGCTGAAGTACATAAGCGTTGATCGAGTGATGTTTGCAACCGACTACCCGTTTGCGAATATGAAGGATGGAACCGACTGGTTCCGGGCAGTCGATCTGCCACGTAAAGTCAAGGAAAAGATTGCTTTCCGAAACGCGGAAAAACTGTTCGGAATAAAAGTCTGATACGTCCCGACGGGCAGAATGATGCCCGTGAAGTGACGCGCCGGCGTCGGCGGAAGTGGAGAGTGCTTTGAGCTCGTAACGCGATCATGGTGAAGGGTTGTCGAGTCGTCTCCAGCCGATCAGTCCGCAGGCCAGGGAGACTATGGCGGTGTGGAGGTCGAGCCGTCTGCCAGCGGACTGCGAAGCGCTTGATCTGGCGTGCGACGGTCTGTCTCGACGACCTTCCGCAGTCTGCGGAGACCGACGATGTCCGGCGACCCTTCGCTGTTACTGTCGCGCCATGTCCAAGATCGAGATAGACGTCGTGACCGCCGAGTTCTTCGATGCCTTCGACAACCGGGGCGGCAAGGCTGCCGACGTGGCCCGGATCCGCCGCCTGGTTCTTCCGGGTGGCGTGATCGTCAAGACCGGCCCGGAGTTCACGGTCTATACCGTGGACGAGTTCATCGAGCCTCGCCAGCGGCTGCTGACCGACGGTCGGCTGGTCGAGTTCTCCGAGTGGGAGACCTCTGAACGGACAGAGATCGCGGGCGATATCGCGTCGCGGTTCGGCGAGTACCGCAAGTCCGGGATCTTGGATGGTGAGCCGTTCGAGGGAGACGGGACCAAGACCATCCAGTTCGTCCGCACCTCCGAGGGCTGGCGGATCGCAGCGTTTGCCTGGTACGACCAGCCCTGACCGCGGGATAGTCCGGGCTGGGGCTTTCAGCTTGGGTGGATGTGGTGCATCGCACCGGGCTCAATCATCTTCGTTCGGCACGGCATATCGAGCATCTTGACAGCCGGGTCGCCCCAGGGCACAGGGCGCCATGTGCTTGTAGCACGGTCATGACTGTGCTTTTTGAGGCGTCTCCAGCAGATGAGGCTGCAGGCCAACGAGACGAAGGCGTCGTGGAGTTCGGTCCGACGTTCTCATCGGACGGCGAGGCGTTTGAACTGGTGGAGCAGGGCGAAGGTCTGCTCCACGACGTAACGGAGCTTGCCCAGGCCCCGGATGTTCGGGGCGACCTTGCGTGAAATCACCGACAGGATTCGCCGCTTCGCACCTCTTCGCGGTTGGGGTTGAAGTCGTGGCCCTTGTCACCGAGCAGCGAGGCGGGGCGACGACGCGGGTGCCCGCGCTGTCTAGCCACGGGAGGGATGCCGTGGATCAGGGCGAGGGTCTGGGTGATGCGTTGAGCGGGGTACCGCGTCCGTCGCAGATCACTGGGTGCTTGCTGCCCGTCATGCGCCGGCCGACCTGCGACGGACCGGTGTCGGCTCCTTTTTCGCACGGATGTGGAAGCCGTCCACGCACGCCCTGGACTAGCCGAGTTCGCCGGCCGCGTTCAGCCGGCGAACAGAATGCGGTGCAGTTGATCGAAGACACCGGCCTACTGCCAGCGATCGAGGCGCCGCCAGCAGATCTGTCCGGAACCGAAACCTAGTTCCAGCGGCAGAAGTTGCCAGGCTATGTCCTTGTAGAACGTCCAGGATGCCTTGAAGACACAGCCTGTCCGATACCGGTTGCGGGCCCGGTGACGTCTCCGGCCAGGGCGGCAACAGCGGCCCGATCAACGCCCACCAGTCGTCGTCCACGGTCCACGGCCGAGTGCCGCGCGGCTCACGACGACCTTGATGAGGCTTTGTGAAAGTCCCCAGGCTCGCTCTTCGTTCTCCAAATCGTTGACCTGGCACTGTTGGGCCGGAGCCAGCCCGTTGGGAGACGACTACGAACGGAGCCGGTTGAGGAGGGGCGTCCAGGCGGCCTCGCCGAGCAGGGTGTCGCCGCTGGCTGTGCCGCCGTAGAGGAAGGCCGTCGAGGGCGCGGCGGGGCCCTCGCCGGGGAGACGCGGCCGGTGTCCTGCATCGTCCCGGGCCACCACCTCAACCCGGGCGCCGGCCGCTTGACGTCGGGCGGCCAACTGCTGCGCATACCGCAGGGAGGGCCACATCGCGTCGTCGGCACCAGCGACCAGCAGTACGTCGGCGCGTGCCTTCTCCACCGCAATGGCGGCGGCGTCCAGGCGTGAGGCGAACGTTCGCTCGCTCTGTTCGTACCAGCCACGGATCGCCAAGGGGCCGTCACCTTGTACGGCGGGCAGCCAGGAGTCGTCCAGCGGGACAAAGGGCAGCGGGCGTCCGCGCCAGGTCCAAGACGAGCGATACGGACGCTGCCGTCCATCGAGTCCCGGCCCGACGTTGCACCAGACCAGGGACGTCGGTGACACGGCGACCACCACGTCCACACGCGGCTCGTGCACCGCGGTCAGCAGCGCGGCCTCGGCGCCCTTGGACACACCGAGGATGCCGACGCGCCCCGCTCCGCGAGATCGCAGCAGCTCCACGGCTGCGACGAACGTCTCCAGCGGTACCTCGCAGATCCCCTCCGGCTGCCCGGGTCCGCCGAACCAGCGGATGGCCAGGGAGAGGAAGCCCTGCTCAGCGAGAAGACGGGCGCGCTGCCGATCTACCCGGCCGCTCGACCCAGCCAACACGACCACACCCGTGCTGCTGCCTGCGGCCGGCTCCAGCAGTACCGCCTCCCAAGGAGCCGTCAGCGCATACTCAATGACCTTCATCGCCTCCCCCTTCCAGGCAGCGCCAATCTCCATCCCAAGCACCCTAAGACGCATGATCAAGCAACACGGCATGGGGGCGTTACGAACAAGAATTTGGCGTTCTATACGGGGTAGTCACGGCGAGCAAGTCTGTCCCATCCATGAGCGAGGGTCGGGGGATTTCAACGAGCCCCATCAACCTGGCCGAACTGTGCGCCGGAAGGTCCGTGGTCGGTCTGGATCTGAGGGAACTGCTTCGGCCCCAGGAGGCTTCCCGGCAGCAGATGCCGTGGCCGGGCGGCCCTTACTCGATCCGTCTGTTGGCCCCGGACGCGTTGCGGTTTCCGGCCGCCGAGGACACGCGTGTCCACTGGCATGACGCTCTGCACATGGCCTGGGAAGCATGGTCCGGCTGAAGCCAGGCAGGCCCTTACACGTCACTCGTCCGTCCATGCCCCGGCAATGTGCTTGGACAGCCGCTCTACACGACGACTGGAACGGGGCTGGACCAGGCCCGGTGCGGTCCCTGCGCATGAGGCCGCGGCATCTGACGTACCGCGGCGGCCGTGACCCCGTGCCAAGTGCTCGCGCGTCGCGCCATCCACGGACCGCCGCCGAGGACGACCACACCACCGGCCCGGGCACCCGCCGTGCGCGCTCGCTGCACGAAGTCCTGCATCTGTCGCCGGGCCGCCGTGCCACCGTCCTCGCCCTGCACGAGCAGGATGCTCCGGCCGGCCAGTCCACCGACGTTTTCGCACGCCGGCAGGCGCGGGGCCAGCGCCACTACACCGAGCACCTGGGGGTGCACGGCGGCCCGCAGGGCGGTCCGCCCGCCCATCGCATGCCCCAGCAGGATGACCGGGACGTTCCCGGCCAAGCGGCCCAGGTCGCTGAGCGCTCGCAGCGCATCAGTCTCCGCGGCACCCTCGTTCCAGCCCCGGTCCCGATAGCGCACCTGGCCCAACAGCACCTCGTCCAGTGACACGGCCGATGCTGCGGCCCTCAGCACCGGCCGCATCCGCAACGCCGACAACTGCCAAGGACGCGTGGCACGACGGCAGACAAGTGGGCCTCCGTGCAGGACCAACACGGCCGCACGCGTCCGCTCCGGAAGATGGCGCACCCGCAGAGGCGTGGACGCCACCCCCTCACACCAGACCGACACAACGGCACCTCTCGCCCGACGCGGATCCCATGTCCAGAAGGAATCCGTCGCCGCCACAGCAGCCGCTTGCCCAGATCGCTGACCCGATCGAGTGAAGTCCGCTGCGCGCATGCGCGTCATAGGCCGACTCCGGGCGATGCAAGTACGTGAGAGCAACTGGCACCAGTAAGGAAACACGTGATGACGACCCAGACCATGCCCACCGCTAAGGCCGTCCACGATCAGTGGTGCACGCCTCGCCGTGGTCCAGTTCCATCGTCGTCTGTTGCCTTCAAGTCATCCGCTGAGGTTCCCGAGGCCGGCCTAACGAACCCTGCGCACTGTTGACGAGGACACTGTTCCGGATCATCTCTTGCGGGTACCCGCTACGGCGTTGCGTGATCGATGCCTGATTTTGTCCCCTCGTCTCGCACGCCACGACTGTGCCGTCGTGTCGTTCGCCAGACGACCACCACAAACGTCTGAGCTAGGGAAGTGGTCCATCCATCCCGCCGACGGGGCGTGATCGACACCCCCAGATGCCAAGGTCTCCGACAGAGTCAGGTACTCATCAGCTCAGGTTCCTGTCGACCCCTACGCCGTCCCGGACAACCTTTATCGGCCCGGCGTCGCTCGGGTATAGAGGATCCGGTCTCATCTGCAGAGGAGCAGCTCGTGGTTGACCATCAGTACGTTCTTCGAGGCCGTGTCGCGGTGGTGACAGGTGCCGCGCGGGGTATCGGTGCAGCGGTCGCCACGCAACTGGCTCGCAGGGGAGCGAAGGTCGCACTGCTCGGTCTGGAAGGGGACACGCTCGCGCGGGTGTCCCGGTCTTTGCCGACCCAGGCGCAGCACTGGGAGGTTGACGTTACCGACGACGATGCGATGGCGCGGGTTGCCGGCGAGGTCCGCGATCGCTTCGGCCCGCCGACGGTGGTGGTGGCGAACGCAGGCGTTGCGGAGGGCGGCCCGTTCGTCGATTCCGCCCCGGCCACCTGGCGGCGTGTGGTCGAAGTCAATTTGATCGGGAGCGCTGTCACCGCGCGTGTGTTCCTGCCCGCCTTGCTCGACACCCACGGTTACTACCTGCAGATCGCCTCCCTCGCGTCCATCGGCGCCGCACCGATGATGAGCGCGTACTGCGCGTCAAAAGCGGGCGCGGAGTCCTTCGCGCACGCTCTCCGCGCGGAAGTGGCTCCCCGCGGAGTCGCTGTGGGGATCGCTTACCTGAACTGGACCGACACGGACATGATCCGGGACGCCGACACGCATGCGGTCCTGCGTGAACTGCGAGCGCACATGCCGCGCCCGGCGCGGAAGGTCTATCCGGTCACGGACGTGGCGGCTCGCCTGGTCCACGGTGTCGAAAGGCGCTCGTCGACGGTGTATGTCCCTTCGTGGCTTCGCGGTGTCCAGACGGTACGGGCGGCCCTGCCCGGTCTGGTCGCCCTCTGGTCCCGGCGCGCCTTGCTCCGTTCCGAATT
The DNA here is from genome assembly GCF_044755245.1 of Streptomyces sp. NPDC092369. Classification (NCBI taxonomy): domain Bacteria; kingdom Bacillati; phylum Actinomycetota; class Actinomycetes; order Kitasatosporales; family Streptomycetaceae; genus Streptomyces; species Streptomyces sp. NPDC092369. The sequence continues at coordinate 32,198 of NZ_JBIVQP010000012.1, read as the reverse complement.
CCCCTCTACGGGCTTGCTGGGAGCCGGCGGCCGCGCGGGTCGCGGGGGTGCATAGCATTTCTTCTGCAGCCCTGGGCAGCAAGGAGAGCGCCGTGGCGACGGTGATCGTGGCCCGCGGGGAGCGCCGGCAGGGCAGCGCCTTCTTCTCGTGGTCGCGGTGGGTGGGGTGCTCGGTGTCGTCGCAGCCCTCGGAGCCGGCGTGAGTCGGCGCTGCCGCGTGCAGCGGAGATCGGACCGGACTCCTACCCGCGTAAGGGGCGGCGCTGAGTGCGAGCCCTGTAGCCCCCTGCCGTTCGCGGCGGGGTCCAGAACGGGGATGTCACCGACCACGTACGGTGCATCTCATACGTGCGTCGTATTCGGCGTGGTGGACGACTGCCGGGCGGCATTTCTGCGATATGCGGGGCCTGGCCACCAGGACGACCACATGTCCAGAACGTCCCGGGCTCGCTCGACGCCGAGGTCATCAGAACCGTCGAGGCCCGTTGGCCACATTCAGGCTCACGCCGCACAGGGCGCCCCATGAGGCTGCGAGCCTTCCAGACGTCTCTCACGCCTGTGCAGGAGAACGTTGAATAGGAATGCGTCGCAGGCGTCCGAGGCGAACCGGCACCAGGTGAGCGTGTGTGTCGGGCATTGCTGTGCCGATGACCATGGCCAGTCCGATCGCCGTATCCCATGCGCCGATGGTCCTGATCATCAAGCCTGCGACTCGCGGTGCTTCACCGCCAGGTTCCCGCGCGGACGCACAGGGCTTGGCCAGTCATGCGAGTCTGATCATGGTGGCGGCGCTGTAAAGGCGGTCGCGGCGCCCAGCGCACGGGTGAGGTTCATTTGTCATCGCCCTCTGTCCCGCCGTGGTCGTGCAATGGATCAAGGTTCCTTGTGGATCACTTTTCCTCATCCGGCGCGGGCTGATGCAGGGCGGGCCGTGCCGTATGGTCGGGGTGCCCGCGCGTACGGCGCGCCTCTTTCATCTCCGCCTCGTACAGATGCGCCCGGCCGTCGACGAGCTCCTGCCGCACGCGTGTTTCGACGTGGGTGAACGGCTGGTAGTAGGTGGCGTTGTACGCCTCGACGATCTGGAAGGTCCAGTGGCCGGGGATGACGTTGCGACCCACGATCTCGCGCTCCACCACGTCCGCCTGCTGCGTGTGCCCAGCCGCCCGCAACTGCTCTACGGCCTTACCCAGGGCCAGGTCGGCTCCTCCGGTGAGTTGATGGAAGGCATACAGATGCCCTCGGGCCCGCTCTACGGTCTCCAGTGCCTCCGATAGCGTGCCCAGGGCTTCGACCGTTGCGTCGCTGACGCCCTCGGGCCGCATATGCACAGCATCGGGCTGACCCTCGTGGTCCGCTGCTTCACTCATAGCGATGATCCTGCCCGGCCGCCCCTGCTGACGGACGTCGGCACGGCGAGGGCGGCGGTCATTCTTTCGGTCTGACCGTCGCCGGCACTGTCGCCAAAGGCGAGTTGTAGCGGGGGCACCAGGCGTTTGGGCAGGGTTGCAGGCGACCATGCAGTCGAGGTGCGGGCATCGGGCCGATACGGCGTGGGCGGCACTGGTTTCGTCTGGTGGTCGGAGCGGTGCCACCACCTGGCCACCGCGCAGCGCGCCGATGCCGTTGTGTGTGGCGGAACTTCCTTGGCGTGGCTATGCGGCGTTTTCACTGGTGCGATCCTTTTCGATTCCTTCGCGCAGTCGATGGAGGCCACGTCGGGTGTGGCTCTTGACCGTTCCCAGCGGCAGCCCGGTGAGCTCGGCGATCTGTGGCTGGGTCAGATCCTGGTAGAAGGCAAGGCACAGCACCTGACGCTGGCTGTGTTGCAGTCGAGACAGCGCGTCGACCAGGAGTATGCGGTCCAGGATCTCGGTGGGTTCGCCCTCGTCGTGTAGCTTCCACTCGGCGTCGTGGGCAGCGTTTTCGATCAGGCTGAGGCGCTTGGTTCTGTCAGCCAGTGCATCGATGATCTTGCGTCGGGTGATGCCGACGATCCAGCCGCCGAGCGGTCCCTTCTCTGGGTGATAGCCGTGTCTGCCGCGCCAGGCGCCGAGGAACACTTGCTGGGTGACATCCTCCGCCTCGTACGCGTCACCGAGTGAGCGAGTGAGCGAGTGGCCATTGTGCGGACGAGCGAGCCCCAGCGTCGGTAGACGGCGGCGAAGGCGTTCTCGTCGGCGGCAAGAAGACCACGAGCGAGTTCATCCTCGTGGCGGGTCCCTTGCAGGGCGGGAGAGCATACGTCGGTGTCTCGCGTATTCGTCGGCATGATCCGTTCCTCCTGCCGTCTGGGGTTGTGCGTGACTCGCGTTCGCCCGCACAGCGGATCGGGGCGCTGTCTGCGTCGGATTCGCCGGTTTCGTGTAACCAAGTCTTGTGAGAGGAAACGACGCACACAACACGCGTCGCTTGTGCGTCGTAAAATGAGAGGGTGGTGGACACGGGCGAGGTCGACGGCGAAGAGGCAGGGGTACGGCGAGGTGGCGGGCTGACCACGGGCGAGGTGGCGAGGCGTCTGGGTGTGGCGCCGACGACTGTCCGTTCGTGGGATCGACGCTATGGACTTGGCCCTGCCGCGCACACCGGCGGCCGTCATCGACGCTGGACAGCCGAGGACCTGGCCAGGCTCGACCGAATGTGCGCACTGACGGCAACTGGAATGCCGCCTGCTGAGGCGGCTCGAGTGGCCCTCAGCGAGTCGGTTTCCGGCGCGCCTCCGCACGACGCTGGTGATCCAGATGTCCCGCAACCTGCCGCTGTCATGCCCAGCCGCGTCGGCACCGGTCTGAGACCCGGCGACGTTCGTCAGGAATGCAAGGGAGTCGCCCGTGCGGCCCTACGCCTGGACGCTTCCGCCCTCGATGAACTACTGGCGAACACCATCGAGCAACACGGCCTGATCAAGGCGTGGACGGAGGTGATCATGCCTTCATTGCAGGCGGTCGGCCGCAAGTGGGAGGGCTCGGGAGAGCGGTATGTGGAAGTCGAGCACTTCCTGTCCTGGCATGTCTCCGGTGCGCTGAGACGCCACTCGCCTCCCGTGCCGGCCGATCACCCAAAGGCCAGCACGCTGCTCGCCTGCGTGCCTGCGGAGCATCACACCCTGCCGCTCGAAGTGCTGGCCGCGGTGCTGGCTGAACGGGGCCTGTCCGTTCGTATGTTCGGCGGTGCTCTGCCCGTCGAGTCCCTTGTCGCCGCCGTACGCAGAACCGGGCCGGCCGCTGTAGGGCTCTGGTCCCAGTCCCGAACCACCGCTAATCGGCCCCTGGCCCAGCACATCGCGGCAATCGAGTGGGGGGTGCGCGGCGCACGCAAGAGGTCCGTCGTCCTGACACTCGGCCCGGGCTGGGCCGCACAGACCCTGGCGGGTTGCCCGCGCCCTTCAGGACTGGCGGAGGCTGTGGCGGCAGTGGAGTCCGCCGTCCGCAGATGAGGACGCACTGCATGTCTGGGGTACACGAGTGGGTTGTGCCTGGCATCGAAGGGGAGACGGTGCTCGGGCGGGGACGCCTGTATGCCTCCTGTTGAAACCAGAAACGACGCAGACCGAGCCGGGACGGGGCCGGAAGAGCGGGACAGGCGCAGACGCGAGCAGGAATCCCACCCGCTGCTCACACCGCGAAACCTGACGCTGAAGGAAGAGGCACATGACCAGTCACTCGCACAGCACTCCCGACTCGGTTGTCGTCGGATCGGGCCTGGCCGGTCTCGCCTGCGCTCTGGACCTGTGCCGCGCCGGACAGCGCGTGGTGCTGGTGGAAGCTTCCGACGGCGTGGGAGGCCGGATGAGAACGGACCGTCGCAACGGCTTCTTGCTGGATCGCGGCTTCCAGGTGTTCAACACCTCGTATCCGCAGGTCAAGCGGCGCCTGAACCTGAGAGAGCTGCGGCTGAGGCCGTTCACTCCGGGCGTCATCGCGCACACTTCGACGGGACCCGTCCGGCTGGCCGATCCGACCCGGCAGCGGTCGGCATGGGGGGCACTGCTGCCCGGGCGCGTCCTGTCGGCGCAGGACCTGCTAGCCCTGGGCGTGCTCTTGGCGAGGGACGCCTTCCTGCCTACCAGAGTGCTCAAGCAATACCCGGACCGGAGCACCGCCTCGGCTCTCTCCGAAGCAGGACTGTCGGCTCAATCAGTTGCCGAGATCTTCAAGCCCTTTCTGTCCGGGGTGTTCCTGGAGGACAAGCTGGAAACCTCGGCTCGCTTCTTCCATCTGGTCTGGCGCAGCATGATCAGAGGAACGCTCTGTCTGCCCGCAGACGGAGTCGGTGCTGTTCCGGCCCAGTTGGCAGACGGCCTGCCCGACGGCGTTCTTCGGTTGAATGCGCCGGTCGACATGCTCACCCCTGATGGGGTGCTGCTGAGCGACGGCCATGAGCTGCCGGCCGCGTCCGTCGTGGTGGCGACGGACGCGGCCGCCGCAGCGCGTCTGCTGCCGGGCCTGACCGTTCCGGATGGCCGCACGGTGACCACCTACTACCACGCCGCCGAACGCCCCCCACTGACGGAGCCCACGCTGGTCGTAGACAGTTCCGGAAGCGTGCTGAACACCTGTGTGTTGACTCAGGTCGCTCCCACGTACGCTCCGCCGGGGACCGCCCTGATCTCCACATCCGTACTGGGTGCGGACCGGCTGGGCTCCGCCGATCGGGTGCTTCGGCGCCTGTCGGAGCTGTACGGCACTGAAACGAGCAGTTGGCGACAGGTGGGCAGTTACACCGTTGAACGGGCGCTTCCCGCGATGGAGCCGCCCTGGCCGCTGAGCCGTACGACGCGTATCGCACCAGGAAGGTACGTCTGCGGGGACTACCGGGCGACCGGCAGCGTTCAGGGCGCGCTGGCCTCTGGTACGCGGGCGGCACGGGAACTGCTCAGCGATGTGGCGTCGCGCTGAGGGCCGATCAGTTCGCGCGAGTTGAATCCGTGTGTGGTCCGGACGCGGAACAGAAGGTGGGGAAAGACCGGGCGAGCTTCCTGGGATATGGAGCGAAGTGTGAACCTGAGCGGTGCAAGCACTGGTAGCCGGCGTCGCTGCTGCGTCGCTTCCGTGGCCGCTGGCTTCGGCCGCTCCGGAATCGCCGTCGTGAGCCTCACACCGGTGCGTGACGCTTTCATCGACGCGGTCGCAGAACGACCGCAGGTGCGGACCACGGGGCGGCCTGAATCCAAGCCATTGCTGGGCGTCCGGCTGGGGGCAGTGATCCGGGAGACACGAACCAGGGTCACCGATGTCCTGGAGACGGCGCCAGGGAACGCCGATACCTGCTTCGTCGAACTTCGCGTGACGGACGCGGTCCTGCCGAAGCGAGCCGAAGGCAACTCACCCTTTGTCCTGGTTGCCCTCGTCTGTGCGATGGAAGCAGGCGCCGAACAGCGGGGCTCCGCCCTGGAAAGAGCTCCCGCCGTCGATCGGAGGGCCGGGTGAGTCTTCGGTCCGGTGCTTTCGAAGCGCCGCAGGATGTGATTATCGTCGGCGGGGGAGCGGCTGGACTCAGTCTTGCCTACCGACTGGCGGGGGCTTCCCCCTCACTCGGCATCACACTCGTCGAAGCCCCCGACGGGGCGTTGCGTCCTCCCGAGCGGACCTGGTGCTACTGGGACTGCGGCGAAAGCGACATCGACGAAGCGGTGAGCGCGTCCTGGTCCCGGCTGCGGATCCACGGCGCCGACGGTTCTGCGACGACCGTGCGTCCGTCGCCGCTCAGTTACCACATGGTGCGGTCCGCGGACTTTGAACGTCTTGTGCACTCTCGGCTCACACGTCTTTCGAGCGTACGCATTCTGCGGGCGACAGCGCACACAGTGCGCAACACGGCCGGCGGCGCTGAGGTGTTGTGCACGCCCGCAGACGGCCGGGTCCTGTCCTTGCGTGCGCGATACGCCTTCGACTCCCGCCCGAGGCACCATCTGCCGCCGGCCCGCACCCAGCTGACGCAGCACTTCCGCGGCTGGTTCCTGCGCACCGAGACAGCCCGATTCGACCCTTCGGTCGCCGACCTGATGGACTTCCGGGTGCCGCAGCCGAGCCATGGACTCGCCTTCGGCTACGTTCTGCCCTTGGCGCCGGACCGGGCCCTGGTCGAGTACACCGAGTTCTCCCGGGCCCCACTGACCACCGCGGCGTACGAGACCGCTCTCCTGCACTACTGCCGCCACATCCTGGAGCTGGGCGCGTTTGAGGTCGAATCGGCAGAACAGGGTGCCATCCCCATGACCGACGCGCGCCTCGCCCACCAGGTAGGACCGGCAGTTTTCCGGATCGGTACGGCGGGCGGCGCCACCCGGCCGTCGACCGGGTACACCTTCGCTGCCGTTCAGCGGCAGAGCCGTGCCATCGCCGCCTCCTTGCGTGCAGGCCATGCCCTGGTGCCTGCGCCGTACGGGCAGCGGGCTCTGGCCATGGACGCCGTGCTGCTGCGAGCCCTGGACACAGGGCGGATCAACGGTCCCGACTTTTTCACGGGCCTGTTCCGGCGTATCCCGCCTGAACGTCTGTTGCGCTTCCTCGACGGCGACACGTCCTTGTGGGAGGAGTGGAGCGTCGGCCTGCGCACCCCCATCGGCCCCATGCTCCGTACAGCCGTCGAACTGCCCTTCTTGCCCCGCCGTTCGCCACCCGAACCACGGACTGGAGAAGACCACCGATGACACAGCTGCGCGACCACGAACTGGCACGGGCTTTCGACCACGCCTCACGCACCTACGACCGCCTCACTGCCTTCAACCCCGGTTACCGCACAGATCTCCTACGGTCTGCGCGTCGCCTGCGGCTGCCACAAGCCGGAACCGGGTTGCATCTGCTGGATCTCGGTTGCGGTACGGGCGCTTCCACCAGGGCCCTTCTGCGGGCTGCACCATGCGCCAGGATCACCGCCGTCGACGCCTCATCAGGAATGTTGCGGCGCGCCATGGCCAAATCGTGGCCCGCGCGTGTGCGGTTTCAGCACCGTACGGCCGAGGAAATCGCGACGAGTGGAGAGGGATCGTACGACGCGGTGTTCGCCGCCTACCTGTTCCGCAACGTCACCGACCCGGACAGGATCCTGACAGCCGTCCGTTCACTGTTGCGACCCGGCGGCCGGCTCGCCGTCCACGAGTACAGTCTCAGCGGCTCCGCCACCCACCGAGCACTGTGGACGGCGGTCTGCCACGGCGTGATCATTCCCGCGGGAACATTGAGCGGCGATCGCGCCCTTTACCGATACCTGTGGCGCAGTGTCCTCGATTTCGACACTGCCCCCGCCTTCACCTCGCGTCTTTCGGATGCCGGCTTCGCCGGTGTGCGGGTCGCCCCCGTAGCAGGTTGGCAGACCGGCATCGTGCACACCTTCCTGGCGTCCAACCCCACCAGCACGCAGGCCTCGGACGCCGGATGAGAGTGCGACGGCAGACGGTATCGAGGGGCCGGGACCGCAAAGCCGAAATCATCATGCCCGCGCCGGGGCGCGCCCGTTTCGCTCCTGACGATGCGCCCGCCGTGGTCGTCGTCGGCGGCGGTATCGCGGGTCTGGCCGCGGCCACCCTGCTGGCCGAACGAGGCGTCCGTGTCACGCTCCACGAAAAAGAGGAGTCGCTCGGCGGACGCCTCGCAGGCCGGCGTACCCGCCTGTCCGACGGCTCCCAGGTGACGATGAGCCGCGGCTTCCACGCCTTTTTCCGCCAGTACTACAACCTGCGCGGCCTGCTACGGCGAACCGATCCCGGGCTGGATCGCCTTCGTCCGTTGCCTGACTATCCGCTACGGCACAGTGGCGGACTCACCGACAGCTTCGTCCACGTACCGCGTACCCCACCCTTCAGCGCGCTCGGCTTCGCCGCCCTGAGCCCGACTTTCGGCTGGCGCGACCTCACCGCAATGGACGCACGCGCCGCGCTACCGCTCCTCGACGTCCGGGTGCCCGAGGTCTACGACCGTTTCGACCGAATGAGCGCCACAGCGTTCCTGGACCGCGTCCGCTTCCCCGAAGCTGCTCACCATCTGGCGTTTGAGGTGTTCTCCCGCAGCTTCTTCGCCGATCCACGCGAACTGTCGGCTGCGGAAATGCTGCTGATGTTCCACATCTACTTCCTGGGCTCCGCGGAGGGCCTGCTCTTCGACGTACCCGACGAGCCCTTCCCCCAGGCCCTTTGGGAGCCGCTCGGTGAGTACCTCCAGCGCCTGGGGGCGGACATCCGCACCGGCACACCCGTGCGGTGCGTCCTGCCCGACGCGCACGGGGGAGTGGAAGTGCGGACAGACCACACGGTGGACGGGTATGACGCGGCGGTGCTCGCTCTCGACTCCGGTGCACTGCGTGAGGTGGTCGCCGCCTCACCAGGCCTCGGCACTCCGGGCTGGCGCGACGACATCGCCTCTGTGACGACTGCCCCGCCTTTTCTCGTATCCCGTATCTGGCTCGACAGGCCAGTCCGGGCCGACCGCCCCGGATTTCTCGGCACCAGCGGCTACGACGGCTTGGACAACATCAGCGTCCTCAACCACTATGAAGGAGAAGCCGCACGGTGGGCAGCTCACAACGGCGGCTCCGTCGTGGAGCTGCACGCGTACGCTCTGGCCGGTGACGCGGACCCCCTGACGGTGCGAAACCGTCTCATCGCGAGCCTCCATCGTGTGTACCCGGAAACAGAGCCGGCACGGATCGTCGACCTCCGGGACGAATGGCGCTCCGACTGTCCCTTCTTTCCCGTCGGTTCCTACGCGCGGCGCCCCACCGTGCTGACGCCCCACCCCAGGGTCACGCTCGCCGGTGACGCGATCCGCTGCGACCTTCCCGTTGCGCTGATGGAACGCGCGGCTACGACCGGATTCCTGGCAGCCGGGGCCCTGCTCGCGAACTGGGGCGTCCGGGGACAGACACTGTGGACCGTCCCTCGATCCGGCCGCTCACCTGTGATGCGATTTCTCGGCCGATGGGGGGACAGCTGAGCTTGCGGGGCCCTTCATCCGTGGTTCGGTCACCCCGGAAAGTGTCCCGTGCTGCGAAGGAACCAGCGTCGCTCCGCGTACGCCAGGTCGTCCTTCCAGAGCCTGCCGGCTGTCCGGCGCATCAGCGGTCGCAGCACGGGTGCTGCGGCTCGGGCCAGAGCAAAGCCCCGGCGGTCCGAGGCGGCGACGATTGCTTCCGTGACCGCGGTCAGGGGGCGTTGGGCCGAATCGCGGGTCAAGGGCGTGGCATGAGTCTCCACCACGGACGTTGCCCCTTCTCCCTCGGTGATGCGCATGACGACCGTGCGGGGTTCGGGAGCGGTGAATTCCGCGCGGACCGGAACCACCAGACGGCCGGTCACCCGGAAGGAGACGTCAACGACGAAGACGTCGTCCCCTTCCCCTTGTGGTGGCCGTGCCACCGTGAGGTCGACGAACGAGTACGGGTGGAACCATGAGCCGTGCCAAGGATCGAGCCGGTTGGCGACCACGTCCTGGGGCTCACACCGCCCGACGGCCGTGAAGACAGCGTCCACCCCGGTGCCCGCCACCGGCCGCACCGGCACCATAGGGCGTTCCGTCGGGTCCTCGCCCCCGACCGCGTCCAGTCTGACCCACACCAGTACGCCGTCGTCGTGAACAGGGTAGGGATCCCAGCCCGCGAGCGACCCGCCGTCCAGCGCCAGTCCATGCCAGTGGCACACCAGTCTGCCGCACACCACCCTGCTGTCCCGCAGGGGCGCGCCCAGGTGGGGGCAGATACCGGGGCCCGCGTGCAGCTCACCCGTGTCCGACCGCCACACAACGACTTCGACACCCCCCACGATCCTGCCTGTGGGGCGGACGCCGGCACGCAGATTGCGGGAGCTGCCGACGACGAACCAGTTGCCGGAGGGCTTGGCCGACGCCCTTTTGAGCGCGTCGGCGATCAGTGCCGGGCGTGCTTCCCGCCACGTCGGCTCCTGGGTTGCCCACGATGACCGGCGGCGCCGCCTAAGCGGTGGCGTCCAGCCGGAACGGTCAGCTCGGTCTGTCACTTGACGGAATCCTTTCGCTGGTATGCGGTGCCGCTCGACCGGTGCTCCGGCGCTCGATGCGGAAGCGCCCACGCGCGCCGGCGACCTGCACAAGGCCGGTGGCCATCGTGGCTGCACGGCGTTTGCGGGACACCACCGCACGACGGTGCAGCACCGTGTACTCCTGGTCTGCGATCGCGTCGAGGATGCCGCCGTACAGGGTGAAAGCGGCACGGATGCAGGGGCGCGTTCGCGGATCGAGCATGGCGATGCCCTTCTCTGCGGACTCGTACACCCTGCGTGTCAGGGCTTCGGCGTCGACCAGAGCAGCGCGGATGCGTGGGTCGGCGCGGCCGGTGCGTCTGCTCCACTCCAGCAGCGGCCGATCCACGCCGTGGGAGGTGAGGAGATCCGCCGGGAGATAGACGCGTCCCCGATCGAGGTCTTCGCCAACGTCGCGGAGGAAGTTGGTGAGCTGGAAGGCCACGCCGAGGGCCGCCGCGTAGGGAGCCGCCTCCTCGCGGGGGACGACCGTGCCGAGTACCGGCAGCATCTGCAGTCCGATCACCGCGGCCGAACCGTGCATGTAGGAGCGCAGGGCGGCGTAGGTCGGGTAGTCCGTGACATGCAAGTCGCTGCGCATCGCGGCCAGGAAGTCCTCGAACAGTGCGGGTTCGATGCCGTAGCGCTCGGCAGTGTCGGCGACGGCCCGGACGACGGGTGCGTCGCTCCCGCCGCGGGTCCGCAGTCCTTGGGCCAGGTCGCCTTCCAGGCGGTGCAGGAGACGGTCACGCTCCTGGGGAGTCTGGCGATGATCGAGGGTGTCCACGATGTCGTCGGCCCAGCGGGCGAAGCCGTACAGCGCGTGCACGGCGGACCGGCGGTCCACCGGAAGCAGCCGAGTGGCCAGGAAGTAGCTCTTGCCGTGGCGGGCGTTGAGCCTGCGGCATTCGGTGTAGGCGGCTCGCAGCGTGGGGTCGGCAATGCCTGCCGCGTCCAGTTCACGACGGGTCATGGGCGCCTTCCACAGTCATGGTGACGGCTCGGCCGCCGGGAGGTGCCGGGCGAAGGCTCTGGCGACCACGGCCGGGAAGGTGGCCGGTCACGCGTGCGGCGGCGAGCTTTCCGCTGATGAGCACCGTCGGCACGCCAACGCCGGGTGTGGTTCCGCAGCCCGCCAGCACGACGTTCTCCAAGTGGCGCACCAGGTTGCGGGGACGGAACGGGCCGGTCTGGGCGAAGGTGTGGGAGACGGAGAAGGGGCCGCCCGCGGCGTGGCCCTGTGCCGCCCAGTCCAGCGGGGTCACCAGCATTTCCTCCTGCACGCTGTCCGCGAATCCGACGAGACCGCGGCGCTCCAGCTCGCGGACCAGGCTGTCGCGATAACGAGGCCCCAGGTCGCGCCACTCATCAAGCGATGGACCCACGTCGGTGTTGGGGCAGGGTGCCAGGACGTAGTGCAGATGCTTGCCCGGCGGGGCCAGGGCGGGGTCGTGCGTTGTGGGTCGGGTGATCAGCAGGGATGGATCGCTCATCAGCCGCCCCGAGCGGGTGAGTTCATCGAAGGTGCGTTCCCAGGCGGCGCCGAAGGACAGGGTGTGATGAGCGAGGCCGGGCCACGTGCGGTCGGTACCGGCGTGCAGGATGACAGCTGACGGTGAGTGCCGCAGCCGGACCGGGCGTTTGGGACTGTGCCCCAGCAAGCGGTGCGCAGTGGACAGCTCGCATGTCAGCACCACGCTGTCACAGGTGATCCGTTCACCGCACGCCAGACGCACAGCGCGGACCCGGCCCGCCGACTTTTCCAGCGAGGCCACTTCGGACGACCAGCGCAACTCGGCCCCTGCCTGTGCCGCCGCGTTCGCCATTCCGCGCGGCAGCGCGTGCATGCCCCCCTTGGGGAACCAGACACCGGCCACGGTGTCCATGTAGGCGATCACCGCGTACGCGGCGAGGGCTCGGGCCGGCGCCACTCCGGCGTACAGGGCCTGGAAGGAGAAGACCCGGCGCAGGCGGGGGTCTGCGATGAAGCGTCCGATGCGCTGGTCGAGTCGACCGAAGCCGCCCAGGGCGGCCAGGCGGGCCAGGTCCGGATGCAGCAGTTGGAAGGGCGAGTCGAAGTTGGTGTCGATGAATCGCCGCATCTGGGCCTGATAGAGCCGTTGCAGCCAGTTCCGCAGTTCGCGGTAGCCGGACGCCTCGGCCGGACCGGCGAAGCGTCTGACTTCGGCCTCCATGGCCTCGCCGTCGGTGTGTACATCCAGTGAGGACCCGTCCGCGAAACATGCCCGGTAGGCGGGATCGAGCGCCGTCAGTTCGACGTGACGGCCGAGGCTGTCGCCAACGGCGGCGAACGCTTCGTCCGCCAGATGGGGCATGGTCAACACCGTGGGCCCGGTGTCCACCTGGTAGCCGCCCAGCTGTGTCCGGCCCGCCCGGCCGCCGGGTTCGGCGTCCCGTTCCACGACTGTCACCCTGCGTCCTGCGCCCAGCAGGTGCAGCGCGCAGGCGAGGCCGGACAGCCCGGCGCCCACCACGACCACATGATCCGTCGGTCCCGCTACCGTTCTCACGCCGCCTCCTCTCTCCCGGTGCACTGCGGTGCGATTCCGGAAGCTCGCGCGACCAGGGCCGCGAACTCCCTTTGAATGGCGGGTTCGGCGCCTGTCCGGTGGAAGTGCCGCAGGCTCGTCGCGGCCAGCGCCGCGATCTTCGACTCGACGACGGACTGCGCGCCGAGACGCTCCAGTGCGGCACGCATGCGGTGCACTGCGTTGTTTGATACGGAGGGCGTACGCGGGGAGAGCAGGTCTGCGGCTTCCTGGTCACCGGACGCTTCCGCGAGCTCGATTCCGACGGCGAGCAGATAGGTGAGTTTGCGCGTCCGCAGGTCGTCATCGGCCGGCTTGCCCGTCAGAGCCGGGTCGCCGAAGGCGCCGAGGAGGTCGTCGCGAAGCTGGAAGGCGAGACCGGCACACCGCCCTGCGGAACGCAGGGAGTCCAGGACGGTGGCGTCGGCACCTGCCAGCGACGCTCCCAACGCCAGTGGACGTTCGACCGTGTACAGAGCGCTCTTGAGAGTGGCGATGGTCAGGGCCTCCGCGACGCCGGACGCATCCGTGGCCTGCGCGTGGATGTCCCGGTACTGTCCGGCGACCATCTCCCTTCGCATGGCCTGCCATTCACGCTGCAGTTGCGGACCGTAGGGCGAGCCGAGAGCCGTTTCCGTCAACAGGTCATCCGCCCAGGCCAGGGCGAGGTCGCCGCAGAGCACGGCTGCGGAGGCCGCGAATGTCTCGGGTGAGCCCGACATGCCTGCGCTCTCGTGCATGCGGGCCAGGTCGATGTGCACCGACGGCGCGCCGCGGCGCCGCGGGGATCCGTCCATCAGGTCGTCGTGGATCAGGGCGCATGCCTGGAGGAGTTCGAGGGCGGCACCCGTGCGCAGGACCGGCGTGGTGTCCCCGGATCCGTGGGCGGCCTGCCATCCGCACCACGCGAACGCCGTACGCAGCCGTTTTCCGCCGCGGCGGACCAAGGACGTGACGCGTTCGGTGATGTCGCGGGCGAACAGCGGATCCGTCTCGCGGGCCTTTCTCAACCCTTCATCGAGGATGCGCCCGAGCTCCGTCTCCACGGCCCGGGCCGCGTCCTGGGCCGTGAGTGGGCTGACGCCTGGCTCGACCGGCTCGGCCACGCTGGGCCGCGGTCCCATCATGCACAACCCCTTCGCACTGGGAGTCACCTCTACACCAGTGCTTCTGCCGCATGCCCGGGCACGGATGCGCTGATTCCCACCGGGTGTGCGAGCCGCCCGGATCACGGTCACCTCATCCGCTCGCCTGCGGCGCTGTCAGGGCGGAGCGTCACCTCGGTCGTGTTCCTGGCGGCACACCTCGGCAAGGTCGGTGAGCCGCTCCGGCTGGCGCACCGGCTGGGCAGTGCGGTGATTGCGGCTGAGCTGTTCCCGATGACGGTCGAGGAATGCCCAGTAGCCGGCCGACAACTACGAACTTCTGGCCTGACCGGCGGCCTCACTCCAGAGGAGCCGCACCCATCTCGAATCACCGGTCGTCCCCCTCGTCGTGGCCCTGTTGAAAGGCCTTCGCGGATCGGTGGCGGGCGTCCCTGGCGCTACAGGGGGCGGGGCTGGCTTGCGCTCCGACCTGGCAGGTCCAAAGGAATGAGCAGGTAATTCATCCCTGGTGCTTTCGTCAAGACTTGAGCAGGATTTGAGCTGAAGGCAAAGCGATCCCCACCCCCGGCAAGGATTCGTTGACTCTTCAAGATCTCCCGCGTTAGCTTCCCGTCAAGCCGCAACAGACAAGACCAGCGCGGCTCTCGGCGGGGGAATCATTCAAAGGCGATTGCCCACTCCGCCTGTTCTTAGCTGCTTCCAATGCGGCTTCACGTGACTCATCGAGCGCCCCTGGAAACGGCGGGGCATACGATGGAATTCGGTGAATGGGGGAATTTCTTCATGACCAAAATCTCTGGCAGACGCCTGACTCTGGCCACCGCTCTCAGCGTTGTCGCCACGTCAGCTGTCCTGGGCCTGGGGCTCTCGGCACCGGCGCACGCCGCCTGCACGCAGAGCACGGACACGCCGGGCTGCGGCAGCACCAGCAGCCCGACTCCCACCCCCACACCCACCGACGCCAAGCCCTCTGACTCCGCGGCGCCGCCCATCAGCGGGCCCACGATCACCGCGGCTCCCAGCCCGAGCAGCTTGCCCTCCGTGTCCGGTGCCGCGACGGTCAAGGGTGTCTTCACTCTGGGCAACGGATCACCGCTGGCCGGCGCGACCGTGACTCTCACGCCGGTGGACGAGGTGGCGGAGGACGGCAGCGACGTCACTCCAACGGTCGTGGGTACCACGAAGACGGCAGCAGACGGCAGTTGGTCGTTCACGCTGCCCTCATCCCTGCCGGCCAGCCTCCAAAACTACGCGGACGCCAATGGGGGAGTGCTGTCCCTGGAAGCGTCCTTCGACGGAAAGGCACCCGACGGCACGGTACTGACCGGCAGCGACTACGTCGACGCCGGAGTGGCCACGGGCTCGGCGACGACGGAGGGGTCGGTGGCCGCCCGTGCCGAGGCTCCAAATAGCGTGGCCATCCACCCCGATGTGGACGAGACGCAGGTGACACCAGCAGACTCAACGCTGGTCGACAGTACGGACACCGCGTCCGATGACTCCTCCGGGACGGCGGGCAATACCTGGCAGTCGGCGGACGGCACATCCACCACGGGCTTCGACCCCGACAAGGTCGATGGCGTCGACTACAGCTCCGTGACCCCGGATCTCGGCCCGGCCTGCATCGTCAGCAAGCACGTCATCAAGCAGCACGACTACTACACGACCATCGGTGAGGCACACGCCTACTACGACACCACCGCGGCCTTCGAGTACAACAACACCCTGTCCAGCACCTGGGGCATAGCGACCAGCGTCGACGGGACCCACTGGTCGATCACCGGAAAGATCTCCCGGAAGAACAGCACAGGCCACGCGGTCGGATTCGCCGGCCAAGGACCCTACTGGGCAAAGCGCTTCCAGATTCCCGTCGAATACCAGGACGTTGACCGGCGCGTCACGTGCGTGGGCGTGAAGACCAAGCACACCTACTCGATCATCCCGGTCAAGTACGACATCCCGTCCGGCGGCGACGTGGCAAGATACGGCGCCGACGTCCGATCCAAGGACGGAGTGAGCGCCTATCGCAATTCCAACCCCGCCTATCGCGCCGTCCTCGGCAAGAAGCAGTATGCGACCATCACGTCAGGAACGTCGGTCACCTACAGCGTCGCCGCCAAGGTGTTCAACGTGACGGTCAGCCTCGACACGGAGTACGGTGCGGCGCATTACCAGAAGATCACCGCAGGGTCGGGAAGCTCGGAACACGACATCTGGGGTGCCAAGGGCAAGATTTCGGGGAACCCCGGTGTCATCTACTCGTACTGATCGCGCCGGACAGTTCGTTGTAGCGGCTCTGCTGGTCCTCGCGACCGCGTGCTCGGGCTCGCCGGGAGGCAGCTCTGCAGGGACTGCCCTGCAGGCGGAAGGGCCCGGCACGAGCGGTTCCCTCGGCTTCTCGGACGTGAAGGTCGGTGACATCTACCGCATGGCCTTCCCTCTCACCAGGAACACGTCCAAGCTGCCGGTGTCCGTCACCGGGATCAAGCTGCTGGACATCCCGCCAGGCGTGAAGGTCCTCAAGTACTCCGTGTACTCGGTGAAGGACACCCCCGGCTACCGCCTGGGTTACCAGGAGACGGCTCATCCCACCGCCGGTGACATCGACCTCGACAAGTACCCGGATTACTCCGGGCACCCCTACACCATCAAGCCGGGAGTGCTCAGCGACAAGTACGCGGTGATCAGGCTCCGAGTCACCGGAAAGGTCACCGAGCCGCTTACGGGATGCGAGGTCGACTACACCCAGGACGACGGGACTTACCGCCAGACCTTGGCATGCAAGTTCGGTCTCGACATGGCCTGAACAATCTGCGCCGCAGTACAGCGCCCCGCTCCCGACAACCGGGAACGGGGCGCTGTCTCGATGAGAACCTCTGTCGCAAAGAACTGCCCAGCACCAGCAGCGTCGTGTTTGCTGCCGGGGCAGGGGTGCGGGCGGCATAGAAGGCGGCGATGTCCACCGCAGCTGCCCGCACGAGCTGTTCGGGCTGGCGTTTGCCGACCGCCCAACTCCCGCAGCGGCGTTCGATGGCCTCCAGGGCGTGGTCGTAGGAGCCGCGGACCGCTTCCAGCACGACCAGCCGCCGAAGTCCCAGGCTGTGGCGCTCGCGCGGCAGCCCCAGCACCTGGTCGGCCGGACAGTAGTTGGGCCGGCCCGGGGCGCGCAGTGCGCACCAGGTGACGGTCGCCGGCCCGACCACGGTGACCAGTTGGCGCCGGTGGCCCTTCTCCAGACGGGTCCGGCCCGGGGCGAGTTGGGCCCGCTCGCCGGTGCCGAGGGGCGACAGTTCGGCTTCCTCCTGGCGGGCGCGCCGGTCGGCCCTGCAGGAGGAGGCGGGCCAGTTCCCTCGCCCCGTTCTCGGCGTCTTGCTCCACCCGTTCATGGGGCAGGAGCAGAGCTTCGGGACCGGAGAGGGAATCGATGAGACGCCCCGCAGTTCGGCGACCTCCTCCCGCGCGGCAGTCTCTCGCCGATCGAGCTCCTCCAGCCACAACACCATCGCCGCCTCCAGGACCACGTCCTGGGACACGACGATCCGCCGTCCGACCACGAACGGCAACGGCGCACGGCATCACCAGCTCACCGCAGAAGAGCCGCCCCCAAGCCGTAAACGCCGCCCTCACGCTTCCGTACAGCAACGGCCCCACCGAGGGTGTGAACACCAAGACCAAGCAGAGTCAGGTGCTTGTGCGGCGCTGACTTCCAGCGCTGTCGGAATAATGGGGTGCATTCCGCATCCAAAAGCCCCGTTCTCGGGGAACCCCCATCACCAGGTGTGCTCACTCCACAGTGGGAAGGACGTGAGACGGTGCTGACTGAATTGCGCGATCAGCTGGGCCGGGCTCTGTTCCTGCGCGTCGCCGGCCCGGACGGTCCGGCCACCCGTGCACGTATTCACGACACGCCCGGGCCGCGCTGGTTCTCTCCGGAACGGCCCATCCGCACCGTCCACGGCGATGCATCGATGTTCGTCGGCGGGCTCAGCGCCTTGCTTCTACAGTCCCTGCACCCTCTCGCGATGGCAGCCGTCTCCGCGCACTCGGGGTTCCGCAGCGACCCCTGGGGACGGCTGCAGCGCACCAGCACCTTCCTCGCCGTCACGACCTACGGAACTGCCTCCGACGCGGAGGAGGCCGTGGAGCGTGTGCGCGCGATTCATCAGCGTGTACGCGGGAAGACGCGCGAGGGATTGCCATACCGCGCCGCGGAACCGCATCTGCTGGGCTGGGTGCATGCAGCCGAGACCGACAGCTTTCTGCGTGCCCATGAGCGCTACGGGGCGCAGCCGCTGGACGCGGCCGGATACGACGCTTATGTAGCCGACACCGCGCGCGTCGCTGAGGCCTTGGGTGTGCTGGATCCGCCTCGCGATCGCGAAAGTCTGGCGCAAAGGCTGAACGCCTATCGACCGGAACTGCGGGCCACTTCTGAGGCCCGGGCAGCCGCCCGCTTCTTGCTGCTGAGCCCACCGCTCCCGCTGATCCAACGGCCGTTCTACGCGGCACTCGCCGCGAATGCGGTCGCCCTTCTTCCTCCATGGGCACGGGATCGGCTGGGGATACCCAGGTCGGCTCTCGTGGACGACCTGGCGGTACGACCTGCTGGCCTCCTGCTCACCGGGACAATCCGCTGGGCCATGACGTCGGCATCACGAGGACCGCACACATCGTGAGGCGGCAAGGAGGCTGTCGAGCGGTGGTCCTGCACGCGGCCGGTCGGACCGGGAGATAGCTCAGAGGATCTTGTACACGAGGCCTGACCATGAATAGAAAATGCATCCAAAAGAGACATACCTGATGAATAGGCATCATGAAGCTACAAGATGAACTCCCTGTCGATCACCACCTGGCGACCGTCTACCGCTACGGTTCCGCCGTGTGCGGTCTCGTCCTGCTCGTCTTCGCGGGCCTTGGCTTCGCCGACGCTCTGAGCCCCTTCGACACTGCGGGCGGCACGATCGCGGGTATGACCACCAACGTCGCGCTCAGCGTCATCTCTGCTGTCGTGGGGCTGGCACTCCTCGTGGGAACTGTGATCGGCGGAAACTTCGCTTCCACCCTCAACATGACGGTGGGCGCCCTGTTCGTGCTGAGCGGCTTCTTCCACCTCTTCGTACTAGACCGCCCGGCCAACGTCCTCGACTTCGGCATGACCAACGTGATGTTCAGTTTTGTCATGGGGCTGCTCATCGCGACGTTCGGCATGTACGGCCGGGTCTCCAGCAAGCTGCCCCACGACAACCCCTACTGGCGCCTGCGCCATCTCGAACAGGGGGCACGCGAAGTAGCGGCGGTCGAGTCGCGGGGTTTGATTCCGGCGACATCGGCGCTCCCGAGTATCGAGTCACGGGACAGTGCAGCAAGCAGGAAGGGACACGACTTGACTCATGGTGGAGCCGACAGCGGGGCGTGAAGGCTCGCGCCCCAACGTCGTCGTGTCCGCTGACGGCCGCGGAGCGCTCAGCCACCCCGGATCGCGCTGCTGGCCGATCGCGCGGACGCCACGGGTCTGACCGGCTCCTTCGCCGACGCGTTGCGCTGGTTGCGGCCGCCCTAGGTACGTGCTCTGAAGACCCGTGCACTCTCCCCGCGGGTGTACCGCGCACCTTCGACATCGTGCTGGGCACCGACGGCATGCACTCCAACACCCGCAAACTCGCGTTCGGCTCCGAATCCGACTACGTCACCCACCTCGGCCACTACTACGTGCTGGCCACCCTCGACGCCGGCGAAGACGACGTCATGTACAACGAGCCCGGCAAGATGGCAGCGCTCGGCGGCGCGAAAGCCCCGGCGTTCTTCGTTTTCGCCTCTCCACTGCTCCCGCCCGCCCGTGACAACGTCGATCTGCAGAAGCAGCAAGTCATGGACGCCTACCGCGACGGGAAGTGGCGTCTGCCCGAGCTCATGGACAAGATCCCCGCATCGAACGACTTCTACATGGACTCCATCAGCCGCGCCACCCTCGATCACTACAGTCAGGGACGCGTCGCTCTCGTCGGCGACGCCGCCTACGGCAACGCGCTGGGCGGGTACGGCACCGGCCTGGCCATGGTCGGCGCCTACGTGCTCGCCGGCGAACTGGCCCGAGCCGACGGCGACTACCGCCAGGCCTTTGCCGCGTACGAGGAAAAGTTCCGCGCCTACGCGTCGGTCTCGCAGAAGATAAACGCCGGACGGCTCCTCGCACCCCGCACGAAGCTCGGCATCGTCGCCCGCAACGCCCTGTTCACCGCACTGTCCCTCTTCGGGCCGCTCGTCGCGATCTTCGACAAGCCCGCAACCAACATCAAACTCGAGGAGTACGACGCCACCCTCCGCGTCGCCTGACAGTTCTCCGCAGCCTCGGACATAGCGGCGCGCCGATGTCGCTTCCTGCACGCCAGCACCCCGTGCACCACACCCGCCGGGTCGCGATCGGTGCCGCGAGATCTCCTGCATGCCCGTCAGTGGGACAGACCTGGAGGAGGTCGCGGCCGCGAGTCGCTGCCGGTAGGTCTGCGCGGTCCGCCGTCGGGAGTGAAAATCTGACGGCGGATCCGACGCTCGTGGGGGAGACCTCAAGTAACCGACACGGCCGTGGAGTTGGAGACCGTGGAGCCTGTCGAGAGTGCGGAGTCTGGGCCGCCTGATCCGGTGTCCGACGAACCACTGGTCACGATGCCGCACTCGGTCACACGGGTGCCGGCCGAGACCGGTCGCCCGTGGGTTCCAGGCGGACGACGATGCCCTTGGACGTGGGCTGGTTGCTCATGTCGGCGACGCTGTCGAGCGGCACCAGGACGTTCGTCTCCGGGTAGTAGGCGGCAGCCGACCCCTTGGCCGCCGGGTAGGACACGACCTCGAAGTTCGCGGCCCGGCGCTCGGTGCCGTCCTCCCAGACGCTCACCAGGTCCACCCGGTCGCCCTGGGCGAGGCCGAGCGCGGACAGGTCGGCCGGGTTGACCAGGACGACCTGGCGGCTGCCGTGGATGCCCCGGTAGCGGTCGTTGTTGGTGTACGGGACGGTGTTCCACTGGTCGTGCGAGCGCAGGGTCTGCAGCAGCAGGTGTCCCTCAGGGGCCACGGGGACCACCGGCTCGTTGCAGGTGAAGCGGGCCTTGCCGGTCTCGGTCCGGAACACGCCCTCGTTGACCGGGTTGGGCAGCTGGAAGCCTCCCGGACGGGTCACCCGGGCGTTGAAGTCGTGGAAGCCCGGCACGATGCGGGAGATGCTGTCGCGGATGGTGTTGTAGTCGCCCTCGAACTTCGCCCAGGGCACGTCACCCGTGCCGTCGACGCTGAGCCGGGCGAGCCGGCACAGGATGGCGACCTCGCTGAGCAGGATGCGCGAGGCTGGTTCGATCCGTCCCCGGGAGGTCTGCACTTCGCTCATGGAGTTCTCGGCGGTGACGAACTGCTCGCCGTCGGCCTGGACGTCACGCTCGGTGCGCCCCAGCGTCGGCAGGATGAGGGCGGTGTCGCCGCAGACGGTGTGCGAGCGGTTGAGCTTGGTGGAGATGTGGGCGGTCAGCCGGCACGTACGCATCGCCTTCTCGGTGACCTCGCTGTCGGGCGCTGCGCGCACGAAGTTCCCGGCCAGGGCGAGGAAGACCTTGACGTGGCCCTCCAGCATCGCCTTGATCGAGTTCACCGAGTCCAGGCCGTGCGGGCGCGGGGGGTCGAAGCCGAACTCCTCTCGCAGGGCGTCCAGGAAGCTGTCGGGCATCTGTTCCCAGATGCCCATGGTGCGGTCGCCCTGGACGTTGCTGTGGCCGCGCACTGGGCAGACGCCCGTGCCGGCACGTCCCAGGTTGCCGCGCAGCATCAGGAAGTTGACGATCTCCCGGATGGTGGGCACGCCGTGCTTGTGCTGGGTGATGCCCATCGCCCAGCAGACGACGACGCGTTCGCTGGCGAGGACCTCGTCGCGGACCTTCTCGATCTCCTGGCGGGTCAGTCCTGTCGCCGCGAGCACGTCGTCCCAGTCGACGGTGCGGGCGTGCCGGGCGAACTCCTCGAAGCCGGAGGTGTGGGAGTCGATGAAGTCGTGGTCCAGGACGGTGCCGGGGCGCGCGTCCTCTTCCTCCAGGAGCAGCCGGTTCAGTGCCTGGAACAGGGCGAGGTCCCCGCCGGGCTTGATGTGCAGGAAACGGTCGGCGATCTGGGTGCCCCGCCCTACGATCCCGCGCGGCTTCTGCGGGTTCTTGAAGCGCCGCAGCCCCGCCTCCGGCAGCGGGTTGACCGCCACGATGCGGCCGCCGTTGCGCTTGGCCTCCTCCAGCGCGGAGAGCTGGCGCGGGTGGTTGCTGCCGGGGTTCTGCCCCACCAGGAAGATCAGGTCCGCGTGGTGGAGGTCGTCCAGGCTCACGGTGCCCTTGCCGACGCCGAGGGTCTCGTTGAGGGCGAAGCCGCTGGATTCGTGGCACATGTTGCTGCAGTCGGGCAGGTTGTTGGTGCCCAGGGCGCGGGCGAAGAGCTGGAAGACGAAGGCGGCTTCGTTGCTGGCCCGGCCGGAGGTGTAGAAGACCGCTTCGTCGGGGGAGTCCAGCCCTTTGAGTTCCTGGGCGAGGACGCTGAGGGCGTCGTTCCAGCCGATGGGCTCGTAGTGGTCCGATCCGGGACGTTTGATCATCGGCTCGGTGAGCCGGCCCTGCTGGTTGAGCCACATGTCGGAACGGCCGGCCAGGTCGGACACGCTGTGCTCGTTGAAGAAGTCGGCGGTGATCCGGCGCGTGGTGGCCTCGTCGTTGATGTGCTTGGCGCCGTTCTCGCAGTACTCGTTGCGGTGGCGCCGGCCCGGGGCGGGGTCCGCCCAGGCGCAGCCGGGGCAGTCGATCCCGCCCACCTGGTTCATGGTGAGCAGGTCGACCCCGGTCTTGCGCGGGGAGGTCTGCTCCAGGGAGTACTCCAGCGCGTGCACGACGGCGGGGACCCCGGCCGCCCACTTCTTCGGCGGTGTCACGGAGAGGGAGGTCTCCGGCTCCTCACCGGGCGGGTTCTGCATCGCTTGGCCTTTCTCTTGCCGTGTTGGGCGGGCAGGTCAGCCGACGGGCCACTGGGCGACACGGCTCCTGGGCGGTTCCGGGGTGTCGTGCTGGACACGGCCGTTGCGGATGGTGCCGCGCCAGGCGCCGCCCTCCTGGCCGAGCCCTTCGATGAAGTCCTTGAAGCTGACAAGTTCTCCGCGCACCAGCCGGGCGGCCAGCTCCGTGACCCTGGGGGAGCGGGCGAGGACCTTCACCGCGCCGTGCGGCCGCAGAAGCATCCGGACGGTGATCGAGGTGCCCCCGGACTCCGTGGGCCTGAACTCGACCTCGCCCTCATGGGTGGGATGCTGCTCCAAGCCCCGCCAGGCCAGATAGGCGTCGGGGTCCTGTTCCACGATCTCGACCAGGAAACGGTGGCGCACAGGGCCGTAGCCGATGGTCCACGCGGTGACGGTGGGCCTGACCTGCTCGACGTCGCGCACCACGGCCGAGAAACGCGGGAACGACTTGAACTGCGTCCACTGGTTGTAGGCCGTACGGACCGGCACCGCGACCTCGACCCTCTCCTCGACGTGCCGCTCGCGCAGCGGACGGCGGCGTGTGACGCCGTCGCCGCCGGTGCGCCCGTCGTCCTCTTCGTGCGCCATCGTCGTCCTTCTTCCGGTGAGAGAGGCTGGCATCGGGACGCCCGACCTCCCCTGGTGGGTCAGGGCATCACTTCCAGTTCCCCGATCCCGGGCTTCAAGTCACCCGCCCGCATCCCCGACCCCTGTCCACGAGTTCGAGTGCACGTCCGCCGTGCTTCCCCCGGCGCCCGGCGGCCACCTCCAGCTTCACCCCTGGCCCCGGCCACCCGCCACTCACCGCACCTGGGCAGGCGGCCTTTCTTGATCCCGTTTTTCCTTGCGCGTCCAACGGGCCGGTGCGCGAACTCCCCGGCCGACCCTCACGGAGCGCAGGACGGCGTGAGGAGCTTCGGGGTCCAGTCCGCGTTCAGAGCTGCCGAAGGAGCATCCGCAGGGCGAGCAGCAGGAAGTGCAACCCGGTCACCCGCTGCATCGTGTAGCCCCTGCCGGTTGGCCCTGCCGGCTGACGCGGAGCATCGGCGGCCTTTTTCTCGGCCCGGCCCGCCGTCTCGCATCATCCACCACCGAAGCAGTCGTCGTCCTCGTCATGGATCAGCACCTGCGCGCTCTCCGGACACGGCCACGCCTACGACTTGAGGTGGCGCCTATAGGCTCAGTCGGAACCGAGAGCTTGAGTACTTTCATGCTCTCGTCCTCGATCTCGGCCTGGCTGTCGATCTCGCCTTTGCTCAAGCCTGTGCCCGCGTTCTTGCCCCTGCCCGTTCCCTCGACCGCGGCCCCGAGGTTCCCCACAGCCTCGTCCTCGCGCGCGGCTTCCTTCACGCTCGGGACATGTTGGTCCAAGCGGCAAATAACTTCGCTGGCGCCGACTTCACCACCATCGCCCCTGCCTAGGTCGACCTCACAGGGATCCGCTGGGACCGCGAGACACGATGGCCCACCCGTGCGTGGGCGGATCGGATGCGCAGAACGTCCGTAGAAGACCCTCCCGGGCCCGGCGTGTTCGACGGTGCAACTCTCGCCAGCCCTGCCATGGCCGCAGGCTTTGATGGAGGGCGCCGATCAGCGACTTTTGTGCGGTGGCATCCATGAGGGAATAGGCGCGGTTCGGCCAGCCCGGGGAGCGC
Organism: Streptomyces sp. NPDC092369; assembly: GCF_044755245.1. Lineage (NCBI taxonomy): Bacteria > Bacillati > Actinomycetota > Actinomycetes > Kitasatosporales > Streptomycetaceae > Streptomyces > Streptomyces sp. NPDC092369. Next base: position 7,869 of record NZ_JBIVQP010000012.1, on the reverse strand, counting down.
GACGGACCCGTGGTCGGGGAGGCATCGTCCTCGCCGCACCGCTACCTCTGGCCCTCAGAGTTGGATCTGATGGCCCGACTCGCCGGCATGAGGCTGCGCGAACGCTGGAGCGACTGGCACCGCATGCCGTTCACCAGCAAAAGCCGCAACCACAACTCCGTCTGGGAGAAGGCACCGTGGTGCCTGTTGTCATACCGAGCGGTGACCCTGCCGGTCGAACAGCGTCTGTGTGGGTAGCGTATGGGCATGGCGGTGTTCGGGACTGTTCAGGTGAACCTGTGGTGCGAGGATGTGGAGCGCTGCGCAGCGTTCTTCCGTAGCCTTGGGATGCCGGAGAAGTTCCGTTTCCCGTCCGACGGTGAGCCCCATCAGGTCGAGGTGGAGGCGGCTGGCGTCCGGATCGGGTTCAGCTCGGCTCGTGTGGGCAGCGAGCTTTTCGGCATCGCCACTACGCCAGGGGAAAACACTGAGGTCGTGCTGTGGTGTAACGACGTCGATGGCGTGCATCAGACGGCGGTCGATGCAGGAGGCGAGCCACTGAAGGGTCCCACGGACTCGCCGGACGGACGTCTTCGCTTTTCCTGGCTGCGCGATCCTGAGGGTCACCGCGTGAAGCTCGTACAGGAACGCGGCTGAGTAGCTGTTGCTGGTCCGATCTTGACGGGTGTGGGTCGCAGGGGAGTCTCGGTCGGGAGATCGCCACTGCGCACCGAGCGTCAGGTCACCCTTGATTCCTGCGCGATGACCTCGGTTTTCTCACCGCGTACGAACCCCTCGGCGGCCTCCAGCCGCAGCCGTTCCCCCTTCTCTTGCTCGCCGGGCACCAGCCCGCCCCCGGCCTGTACCGCATGGCCCCCCTACCGCAGGGATCATGGAACGCGCCGGGACTCGGACATCGCGAGTTCAACCTGAGCAATGCCCTGGCGGTAGTTGCTTACCTACGGAGGCGACTCAGCGGCCCTGTGGCTGGGTCGCTTGCGCAGGGCAGTCAGTTCTGCGGTGTGATGGCCAACGACCGGATGAGCTGGGCCAGTTCTTCGCGGAAGAGCTTTTCCGGGCTGAGAGCCTGGGTCTGCAGGTGGCCGTAGATCTCCAGTGACACCAGGCCGTGCAGGTGGCTCCAGATACGCAGGGCCAGGGCCACGCCGGCCGGGGGCAGGTCAGGGAAGGCCGGGCGGACCTTGTCCAGCAGACCGAGAGCGAAGTCGGACCACTCGAAGTCGCTGTCCGCGTAACGGAGTTCGGCGTACGGCCAGGCCGCAGCCGCGAGTGCCGTGATGCCGATGCAGACACGGCGGGCAGCTTCCGGAGCGGCGCCGCCCTCGGGCGGCTGGTAGCCGGGGACGGGGTCGCCGTAGATGAGGCGGAAGCCCTCGGGGTTGGCCAACGCCCAGTTCCTGAAAGCGTGGGCCCATGCCTGGATCCGGGCAGCCGGGTCCTGAGCGGGGGCGGCCTCCCAAGCGGCGTCCACGGTATCGGCCAGCGAGGTGTAAACGTTGTTGATCAGCGTGGTGACCAGGTCGTCGCGGGTGGTGAAGTAGCCGTAGATGGCGTTGGCCGTCATGCCCATCTGGCGCGCGATGGCCCGCAGCGTGATCGCGTCCGGTCCCCCCGATGCCATCAACTCCAGCGCGATCTTCTTGATCTCGGCGGTCGTCTCGGCCCTCAGCCGCTCGCGGCGCCCCTTGGTGTTCCCCACGCTTTCCATGGCCACCGACTCTACAGCGTCACAATACTGCGTGCCGTATTAATACTTCACGCCGTATAGTCTCTGCATGCCGTGAAGACAATGGCGGTACGAGCAACTACCCAGGGAGAACCATGCACATCGGAGTCATCGGGGCCACAGGCGGCATCGGCAGTCGCGTCGTCACCGAAGCCCTCGACCGGGGGCATCACGTCACGGCCTTCAGCCGCGACACCACGCGGATCGACGACGACCGCAAGAACATCGTTTGGAAGAGCGTCGACGTCCTCGACGCCAACGCCGTCGCCGCCGTCATAGCCGGCCTCGACGTACTGATCAGCGGATTCCAGCCCGGAAACGCCGCCAAGGACATCGCCGACACCGTGGCCCGCTCGATCGCCGACCCCACCGTGTACGCCACCGCCGCGCGCGCACTCCTCAAGGCGCTGCACAGCCACCCACGGACCCGGCTCATCGTCATCGGCGGTGCCGGCAGCCTGGAGATCGCGCCCGGCGTCGCACGGGCCGACTCCGACGAACTCCTGCACGAAACCCTCGACCAGATCGGCCTGCCGAGGGCGTACGCCGCCGCGGTGCGCGGCCACCGCGACGCCCTGAACGTCCTCCGCACCTCCAACCGGCTGTGGACCTACTTCAGCCCCGCAGAGGACATCGCACCCGGCGAACGCACCGACCGGTTCCGCATCGGTGGCGACCAGCCGGTACTCGACGCGGAAGGACGCAGCCGTATCTCTATGGAGGACGCCGCCATTGCCCTTGTCGACGAGGCAGAACTGCCGCGCTTCGTTCAACGTCGGTTCACCATCGGCTACTGACCGACCCCAACGGACCAAGGCCGCGGGAACATCGTGCCCGTCCACAGGCGCCGAGAACTACGTGATCGTGACCGTCACGAAATGCCGACCAGACCCACTTTCAAGGAGCCTCATCAGTGGGGCGGCTGCTGCACCGGTACGGCTGGTCTGGCAGAGTCCGACCCCTGTGCGCTGGAACGCGACGAGCACGCCGTCCCCCGGCGGTGTGCCGCGGATGAGTTCCGCGACGAGCGTACGAGCAGCGATGGTGGCCGGTGCTTCCGCCAGCTCGATTCGCACGTCTGTAACTCCTTCTTCAGTCTTCGGTCTTCCTTGGGGAAGCCGTGCCTTCGTGGGAGACAGGGCACCGGCGGCCCGGGCGGTGGCGTCAGGTCTGTTTGGCTGGGGTAGGACGGGCGGCGGGCGCCAGCCTGGTAAAGGCGATGGCGGCGCCGGTGATGAGGACGGCCACGGAGATCCGGGCCCAGCCGGGTGCCGCCGCGGTGAAGAACACCGGGAGGCCTAGCAGGGCCGAGATCACGCATGAGCCGACGATGACTCGCCAGGGCGCGGGTGTCGCCCCGGAGGACGGCCGGTAGGCGTCCAGCGCAGGCGAGTGGGCTGCGTTTGAACAAGCAGCCGCCTTATCCTCGCAGGCATGTCTTACGAAGAGGAAGGACCGCGTCCGGCCGACGTACTGCGCGCGTCTTACGGTGCCTTTGACGCCGTCGTCACGACCATCACGGATGAGCGGTCGTGGCTGGCGACCGGCTGTGCCGGCTGGGCGGTGCGCGATCTTGTCTTCCACTGCCTGAGCGACGCGCAACGCGGCCTGGTGGCGCTGCACACGCCTGCCGGACGGACGCCGGACCGTGACGCGGTCACCTATTGGGAGGATTGGCGCCCGGACCCCCTGGGCGCGGCCAACGGGCGGAGGTTCACTCGGGTCGTCGCCAGTATGTTCCTGCGTATCGATCAGCTGTGCGAGCTGTACTCGCAGACTGCAGCCGCAGTGGTGAACGCCGCGGCCAGTGCCGCGCTCGACCAGCCCGTTGCCACCCAGGGCCGCGTGCTGAATGCCGGCGATCTGATCCGCACGCTGGCCGTCGAGGCGACGATCCACCATCTCGACCTCATCGTGTCGCTCCCTGACGCACCAGGCCCCTCGGCAGAAGGGCTTGGCCAAGTGCGCCGCACGCTGGACGGGCTGCTGGGCCGCCCGGTGCCAGTGCCGTGGGACGACGCGCAGTACGCACGCGTGGCGACCGGGCGCGCGCCGTTGTCCGATACCGACCGAGATCGCTTGGGTGCGGACGCCGCCCGCTTCCCCCTGTTCGCATAGCCCCCCACAGCCCCCGGACAAACTGACCCCCGTCTGCAGACCGGCCGAAAAGGGGTGACAACGGCCGCCCCTCGGCCGTCAAAACGACCTCTGGCACGACGACACTGGTCGACCTGGCCTACAGCTACACCCGCGCGGGCAAGGACACCACCAAGATCCGCACCCGCACCGACAACGCCGCCGGCCGCAAGACGTCGTACACCTACGACTGCCAGGAGCGGCTGTCCTATGTGCTTGAGGCCGACTCGGCCGGTGCCCGCACGGCGTCGTGGCTGTACTGCTGGGACAAGGCGGGCAACCTCACCTCCCAGGACGGCACTGCCGCCGCGTGCCCCGGCAGCGCGGCCTTCACCTACAACGACGCAAGCCAACTCACAGCCCAGACCGGCTCCACCATCCCGTGGTCGTACGACAAGTCAGGCAACGAGACAGCGGGCGGCCGTACGGCCGCGACCGCGCGGACGAACGAGACGTGGACGGACCACAGCCAACTGTCCGGCATCACGCAGGGCGGCACGAACTACGACCTGATACACGCGGGATCCGACAACTCCGAACGTACGAAGCTGAGTTCCACCGGGTTCCACCAAACCGCGCTCGGACTGGCATCCACCACGACGAACAGCGTCGACACCGGATTCATACGCGAACCCGCGGGCACGTTGAACACCATGACGACCGGGGGGAAGTCCTCCTACTACCTCACCGACGCCACCGGCAACGTCCTTGGTCTGGTCGACGACGCGGGCAAGCGCACCCACACGTACGCCTACGGATCCACCGGCCTGCCCCGCACTACCCCGACCGAAGCAGTTCCCCAGCCCCACCGCTACACCGGCGCCTATGCCGACCCGAGCGGGCTGTACAAGATGGGCGCCCGCTACTACGAATCCCAACTCGGCCGCTTTACCCAACCCGACCCCTCCGGCCAGGAAACCAACCCCTACCTCTACACCGAAGGCGACCCCGTCAACCGCACCGACCCCACTGCCTGTTCTCCATCGGAGACGCTCTGGACTCTGCGGCAGATATGGCCACTGGCGTCTATCACCTCTACCAGGGCGATACGCAAGCGCTCTGGGGAGATGCGCTCGGGGTGATCGCAGGCGGCATCGTAGGACTCGGCTGCGAAGCCGCTCTCACCGCCGGAGCGCCTGCCACCCTGGGCACGTCCACGGGCGCGACTCCGGTGTGCTTCGCAGCCGGGTGGGCAGTAGGAACAATCACCAGCAACGCGATTTCAGGATGATCGCAGCCGGGGCGTGCGACTCATGAGTCCGCGTCCCGCCTGATCACGGGTGAGGGAGCAGATGTCGGGACTTGAGCCGAATGTAGGGCAGAAAGCGGCGATCCGTCGCTACTTCCAATTTGCCACAGCCCTGTTGGCGCTCGGTCTGATCATCGGGATCGTAGCTGCGGCAACCGGCTTTGCCAGAGCCTGGATTGGTGTGGCGATCTTTCTGTTGATCTGGTCGACCTTCGCCCTGTGGTACAGGAATCAAAGGCGCTGAGGAGTGTGTGGGCCCGGTGTGAGCCGCCGGGCCGATTCTCAGCAGCTGGAGACGCTTCAGTTCGTCCTTTACGTTGTCGGCATTCTCTTACTGGCCCTAACAAAGCCTTTGGGCGTGGCGGTGGGTGATCAGGCGGACAGTGAGTCCGAGGAAGGCCTCGTGGATGTTGCACGGTGCTGTCCGTCGGACTCGGCGGCGCGGCCAGCGCAGCAAGCGAAGCCGCAATTTGAGTTCGTGGCGGGGGCTCACTGACATTCTCGGCTTCGCAGCGATTTCTCAAGGGGAATCGGCAGCTGGAGCAATACCGGTGGCGTTCGGCCTTATGCTAATCGCCGCTTCCATCTGGGTGGGACGAAAAAAAGACGCCGAGGTGAATCCTGAATGACCATGCGATCGGGAATCATTGTCCCGTCGATCGACGCGCCGGTCGGCATCATAGTCGGAACGTTCCTCGCGGCTCTGGCGGTGATCTGTATCTACTATTTTACCCAAAAAAGTAGAAGTACCGCCGCGCAGGCATGGCATCTTGAATTACTGGCTGCATCATGTGGCTGGACGGCATCGACAGCAAAGCCGGCACGTACAGTAGCGGCAGGCCGAAGAGGAACGCGCTCGGCCGCCGGGGCCGGACTGGATCCTCGAATTCAGCCGTGCCACCGGCGCACCGCAAGCCGTGCACGTCGGCGATTGCGGCATCGCCGGCCGACGCCTCATCTCGGATGGGGTGTCGGCCGGCCGGTCTGCCGCCCGGATACCCACCTCGCTGTCTGTTTCGCCCGCTCTTAGGCGGCTGGTCAGATAGCCTCAAACGCCGTCTCACGTCTGTAAATTGAAAGGCGACCCGGTGGTGAAATCAGAAATTCCACCACCGAGTTGCCGGAAAGGGAGTTGTCGATGATTGAGCCGGATATGGGAGCAAGGCGCAAGTTCCTGAGCAAGGATTTTTTTATTGTCGGTACCTTTCTTGTCCTCATCGGGATTGCGTTCTCTGTCTTCCTTGTGGTGCGCGGTATGGCAGGCGGATGGGTGCTAATGGGCCTGCTCGTCGTCATATGGCTGGCAGGGGCTTATTCGCGCAAGGCGGTAAATTCGACCTACCGCTAACCTTTGGAGACTACTTCCAAAGACGGGCGCGCTTGCGTCGTTCGATTTTCCCTGAAGAACGCCAATTCGTTTACTGTCAGTCCCGCATCCAAGGCTTCGTCGATGGACGTGGTGTGGATGGACTGGAGCCAAAAGAACAGCGCCACCAACTCGACCTGATCAACACCGAAGCCGCCCGCCGCGGCGTCACTGTCCCCGTCCTGCTCGACCTCGTGCACGTCGCCGAGTACTGCTGGACGGCCGCGCATGCATTCCATCCGCCCGGCAGCCGCGAGGCCGAGACCTGGGCCGCGGACAGACTCACCGCGATCCTCACCGGACACGTCGAACGCGCCGCCACCGAGATGTCCGCTCAGGCTGCGGCCGAACGGCTTGACTTGCTCCCGCCGCGAGGCCGTCACCACCTGCCACGGCTACCTCGATCAGCTCCGCTACGACACCGCACTCAAGGCCGGCTGGCCGATCGCCACCGGCGCCGTCGAAGGCGCCTGCCCCCACCTGATCGCCTACCGCCTCGACACCGAACTTTGACGGATCTCATCGGAGTTTGACCGACTGTCGGCAGGGGCTGGCATCTTGTATGCCGTACCCGCGCCCAATGAAGACCGGAGCCCCCCATGCTGCCCTCTGTTACCGACCGCGAGGAGTTCTCCGCGCTGGTCATCAGGACTGACTTCGGTGACTCGGCGGCTTGGCTGGCCGTGTGTCAGGAGTTGTCGAGGCCCTGGGGCAACGGCGACTACGAGCCGGCCGTCCACATCATCGATGATCCAGCTTGGGCCGGTGCCACGGCCGATGAAGTGATCGCTGCCGTATCAGCGGACGAGGACTTGAGCGTCGTCTTTCTCGCTGACTGGACCACCATGCGGGACAACGACCACGCGCTGCTAGCGGTGGCGGTCCTGACCAGAGAGGAGTGCCAGAGCGATGAGGAGTTCGAGGTCTACGGTGGATCAGTACGCGCCGCCCCCATCGGCATTCACGACATCCACGCGAACCTGTCGATCGCCAACCTGGACTTCGCCGACGTCGTCGATGCCGCTCAGAGCGACCCTGCCGGAGTCTTCCGGTCGTTCTAGGAGCTCACCACGGCCGAGGCCAAACATCGATGAGACCGATCGAGCTTCGCTGAGACGGGACAACGGCCGGAGCTGATGCACGCGTTCATCCCGGCCTGGCAGTATCGGTGGTCAAGGTTCGTGGGTCAGTCGGTCGGCGCCTGTCGTGGCCACGGCGCCGTCGACGACGACTTCCCGCGCCGACTACGAGCTCGGCTGTCGTCGGCTGGCGAAACAGCACCCTGAAAACACAAAAGGCCCGTAACCCTGCGAGTCCGCTGGGGGACCGGTCCTTGCCGTGCTGGTGCTGTGTGTCACGCCGCCCAGGTCGCGGACCCCGCGCATGGGTCGG
>NZ_JBIVQP010000011.1:0-204219 GCF_044755245.1 Streptomyces sp. NPDC092369 | reverse complement strand
GGGCGGCCGAAGGGTGTCGCGGTCACGCACGGGGCGCTGGCGAACTATGTCGGGTCGGTGCCGGGGCGGGTGGGCTTCGAGGGGCCGGGCCGGTTTGCGGTGTTGCAGGCGCAGGCCACCGACCTGGGCAACACGGTGGTGTTCGCCGCTCTGGCCTCCGGTGGTGAACTGCACATTCTTGACGAGGACGCGGTCACCGATCCGGCGGTCGTGGCCTCCTATCTGACCGAGCATCGGATCGATTTCCTCAAGGCCGTGCCGTCCCATGTCGCGGCCCTCGGTGCTGCTGCGGTATTGCCTGCGAGGTCGTTGGTGCTGGGTGGTGAGGCGGCTTCCGCGCAGTTGGTGGGTGAGCTGCTGGCGGGCGCGGGTGATCGGAGGGTATTCAATCATTACGGTCCCACCGAGGCGACGATCGGTGTGGCGACGACTCGTCTGACGGCGGATATGGCCGCTTCCGGGGTGGTTCCGGTGGGTTCTCCGGTGGCCAACACCCGGTTCTACGTCCTGGACGAGGTGCTGCAGCCGGTCGCTCCGGGTGTGGTGGGGGAGCTGTACATTGCGGGCGCGCAGTTGGCGCGGGGGTATGTGGGCCGGCCCGGATTGACGGGGGAGCGGTTCGTGGCCTGCCCCTATGGCGGCGTAGGCGAGCGGATGTATCGCACGGGCGACCGCGTCCGGTGGACTTCCGAGGGTCAGGTCGTGTTCGTCGGCCGTGTGGATGAGCAGGTGAAGATCCGCGGGTATCGGGTGGAGCCGGGCGAGGTCCAGGCCGTTGTGGCGGCGCATCCGCTGATCCTGCAGGCGGCGGTCGTGGCCCGCGAGGACGTGCCGGGTGATGTGCGTCTGGTCGCCTACGTCGTTCCCTCCGACGAGGACACCGATCCGGTCGACCTCGCGCGGACGCTGCGCGAGTTCACCGCCACGCGGCTGCCGGAGCACATGGTGCCCTCGGCCGTCGTGGTGATGGACGCTCTTCCGCTGACCGGTAACGGGAAGCTGGACCGCGGTGCTCTGCCCGCCCCCGACCGTGCCGCGGTGTCGGGTGTCGGGCGGGGGCCGGTGAGTGTGCAGGAGGAGATCCTGTGCCAGGCGTTTGCCGAGGTTCTCGGGCTGCCGTCGGTGGGTGTGGAGGATGACTTCTTCGAGTTGGGTGGTCATTCGCTGTTGGCGGTGTCGTTGGTGGAGCGGTTGCGTGAGCGGGGGGTGTCGATCTCGGTGCGGGCGTTGTTCCAGACGCCGACGGTGGCGGGGTTGGCCGTGGTGGCTGCTCCGGAGACGGTGGTGGTTCCGCCGAACCGTCTCGTGGAGGGTGCGGTCGAGATCACTCCGGACATGCTCTCTCTGGTCGAGTTGGATGAGGGCGAGATCGTGCGCCTCACCGGGCAGGTCCCTGGTGGCGCGGGCAACATCGCTGACGTCTATCCCCTCGCCCCGCTCCAGGAAGGCATCTTCTTCCATCACCTGATGGCCGGTCAGGACGGTGGTGATGTCTATGTGCTGCCGATCGTGCTCGGGGTCGACTCGCGCGAGCGGCTGGACGCGTTCCTGGGTGCGCTGCAGAGCGTGGTGGACCGGCACGACATCTACCGCACGGCGATCGTGTGGGAGGGCCTGCGCGAGCCCGTCCAAGTCGTGCTGCGGGAAGTGGAGTTGCCCGTCGAGGAACTCACCCTCGACCCTCAAGGCGGAGATGCCGTACAGCAGTTGTTGGAACTCGGCGGCCGGTGGATGGACCTGGCCAGCGCTCCCCTGATCCGGGTGCATGTCGCCCCCGAGCCGTGCAGTGGGCGCTGGCTGTGCCTCATCCGTATCCATCAGGCGGTACGGGACCACACCAGCCAGGAAGCTCTGCTGAGGGAGCTCGGTGCCTTCTTGTCCGGGCAGGGCGAGTCCCTGCCGGAGTCGCTGCCGTTCCGTGACTTCGTGGCGCAGGCCCGGCTGGGGGTGCCGAGGGAGGAGCACGAGCGGTACTTCGCCGAACTGCTCGGAGACGTCGAGGAGACCACGGCACCGTACGGGCTCGTGGACGTGCACGGTGACGGCAGGCGCACGGAACGGGCCAAGCTGTCCGTGGACGGCGAACTCGCCGATCAGGTCCGGGAGATGGCTCGGCAGCTCGGCGTCAGCGCGGCCACCGTGTTCCACCTGGCCTGGGCGCGTGTACTGGCCGCGGTCAGCGGTCGGGACGACGTGGTGTTCGGCACCGTACTGTTCGGCCGCATGCACGCCGGAGCCGGATCCGACCGGGTGCAGGGCCCCTTCATCAACACGCTGCCGGTGCGCGTGCGTGCCGGCTCGGTGGGTGTGGGCGAGGCACTGTTCGCTCTACGGGACCAGCTCGCGGAGCTGCTGGTGCACGAGCACGCGCCGCTGGCACTGGCGCAGCAGGCCGCCCAAGTACCCGGCGGCAGCCCGCTGTTCACGTCCCTCTTCAACTACCGGCACAACCAGGCCGCCGCGCAGGCCGCCACCCGTGCGTCGGGATGGGGCATCAGCACAGGCCTCGACGGAGTGAGCGCTCTGCTCACCCGGGAACGCACCAACTATCCGGTCGCCGCCGCAGTGGACGACTTGGGCACCGGGTTCGGGCTGACCATCGACGCGGTGGCCCCGGTCGACGCAGAGGCGGTGTGCACCATGCTGCACACCTGCCTGGGCAACCTCGTGGCCGCACTGGAGGGCGACCCAGGGACCGGGCTCGGCGCGGTGGACGTACTGCACACGGGCGAACTTCGCCGGATGCTGAGCGACTGGAACGACACGGACGCGCCGGTCACCGCCGAGACGGCTGCCCAGCTGTTCGAGGCCCAGGTGGCGCGCACTCCCGACGCGGTGGCCATCGTGTCCGGGACGACCGAGATGTCGTACGAGGAACTCGACACCCGGGCCGCGCGGCTGGCGAACCACCTGCGGGACCGAGGGGTGGGCGCTGAGTCCGTCGTGGGGCTGTGCCTGCCCCGTGGCGTCGACCTGGTGGCAGCGATCCTCGCCGTATGGAAGGCGGAGGCGGCCTACGTGCCGCTGGATCCTGAGTATCCGTCCGAACGGCTGGAGTTCATGCTCGCCGACAGCGGTGCGCGTGTTGTTGTCGGTCTGAGTCATCTGACAAGTGGCCTTCACTCACAAGGGCTTTCGCGGCTCGACCTCGACGACCCGGACACGATGGCCGAGTTGGACGCCGCGCCGGCGACCGCTCCCGAAGGCGTCACGCTCCCCGCGCAGATGGCATACGTGATCTACACGTCGGGCTCGACAGGTCGCCCCAAGGGGGTGGCGGTGTCGCACGCGGGACTGGCCGCCCTGGTGGTGGCGCAGTCGGAGCGGTTCGCCGTGGACGGGTCCAGCCGAGTGCTGCAGTTCGCGTCGACGAGCTTCGACGCGGCGGTGTCGGAGGTGCTGGTGGCGCTGGCGTCCGGCGCCACGCTGGTGGTGGCGGGGACGGAAGACCTGTTGCCCGGACCGGCGTTGGCGGAGATCGCCGCGCGTCATGAGGTGAGCCATGTGACACTGCCGCCGGCCGTGCTGGCCGTGCTGTCGCCGGAGGACTTCCCATCGGTGTCCACGCTGGTGTCCGCGGGTGAGGCCCTCGGCAGTGAGCTGGTCGCGCGGTGGGCACCGGGTCGGCGGTTCATCAACGCGTACGGACCGACGGAGACGACCGTGTGCGCCACGATGTCCGACCCCATGGGCGCTGGTGACACCCCGGGCATCGGCGGACCGATCGTCAACGTCCGCGCGTTCGTGCTGGACGAGCGTCTCACCCCGGTTCCGGTGGGCGTCGCGGGCGAGTTGTATGTCGCGGGCTCGAATCTGGCGCGCGGCTATGTCGGTCACGCGGAACTGACGGCCGAACGGTTCGTTGCGTGCCCGTACGTCTCCGGCGAGCGGATGTACCGGACGGGCGACACGGCGCGGTGGACCGATGACGGCCAACTCGTGTTCTCCGGCCGGGCGGACGAGCAGGCGAAGATCCGTGGATACCGCGTGGAGCCCGGTGAGATCCAGACCGTACTCGCTGCCCACCCCGCCTTGGCCCAGGCCGCGGTCGTCGTCCGCGAGGATACCCCCGGCGACGAACGGCTCGTCGCCTACGTCGTCCCAGCCGCCGATCGGGAGATCGTGGACGACGGCACGCTCTCGGACCTCGTACGCGCCCACGCCGCGCAGAGCCTGCCGCAGCACATGGTGCCCTCGGCAGTGGTCGTGCTCGACAGGCTGCCCCTCACGGTCAACGGAAAGCTGGACCGCGCGGCCCTCGCAGCCCCCGACATCGCCGCCATGGCAGGCAGCGGTCGGGAACCGGCCACCGAACAGGAACGGATCCTCTGCGAGGCCTTCGCCCGCGTACTGCGTCTGCCCGCGGTCGGCGTCGACGACGACTTCTTCGCACTCGGCGGCCATTCACTGCTCGCCACCCGTTTGGTGAGCCGCATTCGCACGGCGCTGGACGTGGAACTGCCCATCCGGACGGTCTTCAGCACCCCGACCCCGGCCGGGCTCGCCAACTGGCTCGCCGATCACGGCGCTCAGCAAGAGAAGGCCAGGCCCGTACTGCGGCCGATGCGCAAGCAGGAGGAGTCCGCATGATCCCGCTCTCGTTCGCGCAACGCCGACTGTGGTTCCTGACGAAGCTGGAGGGGCCGAGCGCGATCTACAACACCCCTATGGCGCTCCGACTGTCCGGAGACCTGAACCGGCAGGCACTCGAAGCCGCGCTCAGGGATGTACTCGGACGTCACGAGGTACTGCGCACCGTGTTCGAGGAGATCGAGGGCGAGCCGTATCAGCGGATCCTGCCGGTCGAAGAGACCGGGTTCGAGCTGAACGTCGTACAGGTGTCGTCCGATGAACTGGCCGCGGCCGTCGCGGCGTCGGCGGAGCACCAATTCGACCTGGCCACCGAAATCCCTTTCCGTGCCTGGCTGTTCACCGAGAGCCCGGCGGAAAACGTTCTGATGGTGACGGCCCATCACATCGCCGGCGACGGATGGTCGGTGGGACCTTTGGCCCGTGACCTCGCGGTCGCGTACGAGGCGCGGATCGAGGAACGGGCCCCGGAGTGGGAACCGTTGCCGGTGCAGTACGCGGACTACGCGCTCTGGCAACGGGAGTTGCTGGGGAACGACGGCGCCGAGACCAAGGTCCTGGTCGAGCAGGTCGAGTACTGGCGCAAGGCCCTCGCGGGCGCCCCCGAGGAACTGGAACTGCCGACCGATCGGCCGCGCCCGGTCGTACGCACGCACCAGGGACACCGCATCCCGCTGGACGTTCCGACCGAGACGCACGAACAGTTGGCGGCACTGGCGCGTGAACGTGGCGTGACACTGTTCATGCTGCTCCAGGCCCTCCTCGCGGTGACACTGAACCGTCTCGGCGCCGGCACGGACATCCCGATCGGCTCAGTCGTCGCCGGACGCACGGACGAAGCGCTGGACGACCTGGTCGGCTTCTTCGTCAACACACTGGTGATCCGGACCGATCTGTCAGGCGACCCCACCCTCGACGAGGTATTGGCCCGGGTCCGGGAGGCGGGCCTCGGAGCGTACGCGCATCAGGATGTGCCGTTCGAGCGGCTGGTGGAGGAACTCGCACCGGCCCGCACGCTCGCCCGTCACCCCCTCTTCCAGGTCATGCTGACGCTGCAGAACACCAGGTCGGTCGAATTGGGCCTGACCGGTCTCGAGGTCGAGGCGCTGACCGCCGGAGTGCAGGCGTCGAAGTTCGACCTCGAGGTGTCGGTGGGGGAGAAGTTCGACGCCCAGGGTGCGCCGGCGGGTCTGCGGGGTGTGTTGGTTGCGTCGGCGGATCTGTTCGATGTCGAGTCGGCTGAGCGGATAGCTGGCCGACTGCGGCGAGTGTTGGAGACGGTCGTTGCCGTGCCGGGGGCGCGGTTGTCTGCTGTCGACGTCCTGGACGAGGTCGAGCGTCGTCAGGTCTTGGTGGAGTGGAACGACACTGCGGGTGTGGTGCCGGATGTTTTGGTGCCGGAGCAGTTTGCCCAGCGTGCGGCGGCTGATCCTGGTGCTGTTGCGGTGGTGTTTGAGGGTGTGGAGGTGTCGTACGGGGACCTGGACGTCCGGGCGAACCGGCTGGCGCATGTCCTGCGGGCGCGGGGTATCGGTCCCGAGTCAGTCGTGGGGTTGTGCCTGCCGCGGGGTGTCGACATCGTCGCGGCGATCCTGGGTGTGTGGAAGGCGGGTGCCGCCTACGTTCCGCTGGATCCCGAATACCCGGTCGAGCGTCTGGAGTTCATGCTCGCCGACAGTGGTGCGACCGCGGTCGTGGGACTGTCCGAACTCACCCGGCACCTGACCGTCCCCGCACTGAATCTCGACGACATCGAGACCATCACCGCCCTCGCGCAGGCGCCGTCGACGGCACCGGGCATTCACCTCGCCGGCGACCAGGCGGCGTATGTGATCTACACGTCGGGTTCGACGGGGCGGCCCAAGGGTGTGCAGGCCACGCATGGTGGTGTGGCGAACATGGTGGTGGCGTTGGGTTCCGAGTTGGGTGTGGGTCCGGGGGTCCGTGTTCTGCAGTTCACGTCGTTCAGTTTTGATGCGTCGGTGTTGGATGTGGCGGCGACGCTCGCGGGTGGCGGGACGTTGGTGGTGGCGGGGGTTGCTGAGCGTGCGGATGCGGCGTTGTTGACGGGTTTGGTGTGTGGGGCGGGTGTGGGGGCGGCGAGTGTGGTGCCGTCGTTGTTGGGTGTGTTGGATCCGGTGGAGTGGGCCGGGGTGGGTTCGATGGTGGTGGGTTCGGAGGCGGTGCCGCCGGGGTTGGCGGGGGTGTGGTCGCGGGGTCGGCGTCTGGTGCATGCGTATGGGCCGACGGAGTCGACGGTGATTGTGTCGACGGCTCGGGTGTTGGGTGGGGAGGGGGTGTTGCCGATCGGGCGGCCGGTGGTGAACTCGCGGCTGTTCGTACTGGATGAGCGACTGCAGCCGGTGGCGCCGGGCGTGGTGGGCGAGTTGTATGTGGCGGGCGCGCAGTTGGCGCGCGGCTATGTGGGTCGGGCCGGGTTGACGGCCGAGCGGTTCGTGGCCTGCCCGTATGCGGGTGCGGGCGAGCGGATGTACCGGACAGGGGACCGGGCTCGGTGGACCGTGGATGGGCAGTTGGTGTTCGCGGGGCGTGCGGATGAGCAGGTGAAGATTCGTGGGTTCCGGGTGGAGCCGGGTGAGGTGCGGGCGGTGTTGGAGGCGCATCCGGAGATCGCCCAGGCGGCGGTGATTGCCCGGGAGGATACGGCGGGTGACAAGCGGCTGGTCGCTTACGTGGTTGCGGCTGCCGGTGACCAGCGTCCCGAACTGCCCATCTCTGTGCGGGAGTTCGCGTCGGAGCGGCTTCCGTCGTACATGGTTCCGTCTGCGGTGGTGGTGCTGGATGTGTTGCCGTTGACGGTCAATGGCAAGTTGGATCGTGGGGCGTTGCCGGTTCCGGAGTATGCATCTGGTGCTGGGCGCCAGCCTGCGTCTGTGCAGGAGGAGATCCTGTGCGGTGCGTTTGCGGAGGTTCTGGGTCTGGCCTCCGTGGGTGTGGATGACGATTTCTTCGTGCTGGGTGGGCATTCGCTGTTGGCGACTCGATTGGTGAGTCGGGTGCGTGCGGTGCTCGGGGTGGAGTTGTCGTTGCGGGTGTTGTTTGATGCTCCGACGCCGGCGGGAGTGGCGGCGCATCTGGAGGGTGCGGGGGTTGCCCGCAGGACGTTGGGTCGGGTTGAGCGTCCGGGGCGGGTGCCGTTGTCGTTCGCGCAGCGCAGGTTGTGGTTCTTGGGTCAGCTTGAGGGGGCGAGTGCGACCTACAACATTCCGACCGTGGTGCGGTTGTCGGGTGGTGTGGACCAGGCAGCCCTGGCCGGTGCGGTGCGGGATGTGCTGGGGCGTCATGAGGTGTTGCGGACGGTGTTTCCCGCGGTGGAGGGTGAGCCGTATCAGCGGATCCTGCCCGTCACGCAGTGCGGGTTCGAACTCGCGGTGGCGGCGGTGGAGCGGGACGGGCTTGACGAGGCGGTGGCATGGGCGGGTCGGTATGTGTTCGACCTCGCTGCTGAGATCCCGTTGCGGGTGTCGTTGTTCGAGGTGGGTCCCGATGAGCATGTCCTGGTGGTGCTGGTGCATCACATTGCGGGTGATGGCTGGTCGGTGACTCCGCTGGCGCGTGACTTGTCGGTCGCGTATGCGGCGCGTGTTGAGGGCCGGGTGCCGGAGTGGTCGCCGTTGCCGGTGCAGTACGCGGACTACACGCTCTGGCAGCGGGACCTGCTCGGCGACGAGAATGACCCAGACAGCCTTCTTTCCGCTCAAGTCGCTTACTGGCGAGACGCGTTGGCCGGACTCCCCGAGGAACTGGAGCTGCCCTCCGACCGACCGCGCCCAACGTTGGTGTCACACCGGGGACACCGGGTGCCGTTGAATTTGTCTGCTGAATTGCATGCGCGCGTTGTGGAGTTGGCGCGTTCTGAGGGCGTGACCGTCTACATGGTGTTGCAGGCGGCACTCGCGACGCTGCTCTCGCGACTGGGCGCGGGGACCGACATTCCGATCGGGTCGGCGGTAGCGGGCCGCACGGACGAGGCCCTGGATGATCTGGTCGGGTTCTTCGTGAACAGTCTGGTCATCCGTGCCGATCTTTCAGGCGACCCGACGTTCGTGGAGACCTTGAGCCGGGTGCGGGAGGCGGGGCTTGGTGCGTTCGCGCATCAGGATGTGCCGTTCGAGCGGCTGGTGGAGGAACTCGCGCCGGTCCGCTCGCTGGCACGGCACCCGCTGTTCCAGGTCATGCTGACGCTGCAGAACAACGCACGTGCCGCGTTGGACCTGCCCGGCGTGCAGAGCGGTGGAGTGCCGGCGGGAGTCGGCGTGTCCGGTGCGGCGTCGGTGAAGTTCGACCTGGAGGTGAACGCGGCCGAGGTGTTCGACGCCCAGGGTGCGCCGGCGGGTCTGCGGGGTGTGTTGGTTGCGTCGGCGGATCTGTTCGACGTCGAGTCGGCTGAGCAGATCGCGGGTCGGCTACAGCGTGTTGTTGAGCAGTTGGTCGCGGTGCCGGGGGCGCGGTTGTCTGCTGTCGACGTCCTGGATGAGGGTGAGCGTCGTCGGGTTTTGGTGAAGTGGAACGACACGGCGGGTGTGGTGCCGACTTTGGTGCCGGAGCAGTTCGCCCAGCGTGCGGCGGCTGATCCTCGTGCTGTTGCGGTGGTGTTTGAGGGTGTGGAGCTGTCGTACGGGGACCTGGACGTCCGGGCGAACCGGCTGGCGCATGTTCTGCGGGCGCGGGGTATCGGTCCCGAGTCAGTCGTGGGGTTGTGCCTGCCCCGGGGTGTCGACATCGTCGCGGCGATCCTGGGTGTGTGGAAGGCGGGCGCCGCCTACGTTCCGCTGGATCCCGAATACCCGGTCGAGCGTCTGGAGTTCATGGTCGCCGACAGTGGTGCGACCGCGGTCGTGGGACTGTCCGAACTCACTCGGCACCTGGCCACCCCGGCACTGAATCTCGACGACATCGAGACCATCACCGCCCTCGCGCAGGCGTCCTCGACGGCACCCGGCATTCACCTCGCCGGCGACCAGGCGGCATACGTGATCTACACGTCGGGTTCGACGGGGCGACCCAAGGGCGTGCAGGCCACACACGGAGGTGTGGCGAATCTTGCGGGTGCCTTGCGGCCTGAGCTGGGTGTGGAGCCCGGGGCGCGGGTTCTGCAGTTCGCCTCGTTCAGTTTCGACGCCTCGGTGCTGGATGTGGCGGCGACGCTCTCGGGTGGCGGCACGTTGGTCGTGGCGGGGGTGGTGGAGCGTGCGGATGGGCGTGAGCTGGAGCGTCTGATCGCTGAGTCGTGTGTGGGGGCGGCGAGTGTGGTGCCGTCGCTGTTGGGTGTGTTGAGCTCGGCTGCTGTGCCGGGGTTGGTGCGTTTGGTGGTCGGTGCTGAGGCGATTTCGGCGGAGCAGGCTGTTGCGTGGTCGCGGGGTCGTCGTCTGGTGAACACGTATGGGCCCACCGAGGCGACGGTGATGGTCACGGCTGGTGTGGTGGACGGATCTGGTGCGGTGGTGCCGATGGGTGCGCCGATTGCCAATACGCGGTTGTTTGTGCTGGATGAGCGTCTGGCGCCGGTGCCGGTGGGCGTGGCAGGGGACCTGTACGTGTCGGGTGCCGGTCTCGCGCGCGGATACGCGGACCGCAGGGCTTTGACGGCTGAGCGGTTTGTGGCATCCCCGTATGCGGGTGCGGGTGAGCGGATGTACCGGACAGGGGACCGGGCTCGGTGGACTGCGGATGGTCAGTTGGTGTTCGCGGGGCGTGCGGACGAGCAGGTGAAGATCCGCGGATTCCGGGTCGAGCCGGGCGAGGTGCGGGCAGTACTCGAGGCCCACCCGGAGATCGCTCAGGCGGCGGTGATTACCCGGGAGGACACGGCGGGTGACAAGCGGCTTGTCGCCTACGTCGTTGCGACGGCTGATGGCCGGCGCCCCGAACTGGCAGTTTCGGTGCGGGAGTTCGCGGCAGATCGGCTTCCGTCGTACATGGTGCCGTCCGCGGTGGTGGTGCTGGATGGGTTGCCGTTGACGGTGAATGGCAAGTTGGATCGTGGGGCGTTGCCGGTTCCGGAGTTTGTGTCGGGTGGTGGTCGGGGGCCGGTGTCGGTGCAGGAGGAGATCCTGTGCGGTGCGTTCGCGGAGGTTCTGGGTCTGTCGTCCGTGGGTGTGGATGATGACTTCTTTGCGTTGGGTGGGCATTCGCTGTTGGCGGTGTCGTTGGTGGAGCGGTTGCGGGGTCGGGGTGTGTCGGTGTCGGTGCGGGCGTTGTTCCGGTCGCCGACGCCGGCGGGGTTGGCGGTGGCGGCGGGTCCGGAGGAGGTGGTGGTTCCGGCGAATCTGATTCCTGAGGGTACGGCGGTGATCACGCCGGAGATGTTGTCGTTGGTGGAGTTGGACGAGGCCGAGGTCGGGCGGTTGGTCGCGCAGGTTCAGGGTGGCGCGGCCAATGTCGCGGACGTGTATCCGCTGGCGCCGCTCCAAGAGGGCATCTTCTTCCACCACTTGGTGGAAGACGGAGGCACGGACGCCTACGTGGTCCCCACAGTGCTGGACTTCGACTCGCGGGAGCGGCTGGACGCGTTCCTGGGTGCGTTGCAGCGGGTGGTGGACCGGCATGACATCTACCGCACGGCGATCGTGTGGGAGGGCCTGCGCGAGCCCGTCCAAGTCGTGCTGCGGGAAGTGGAGTTGCCGGTCGAGGAGGTCGTGCTCGATGCGGAGAATGGCGAGGCCGTATCGCAGATGCTGGCTCTGGGTGGGGCCAGGATGGATCTGACCCGGGCTCCGTTGATCCGGGTGCAGGTGGCGGCCGATCCTGGCAGTGACCGGTGGCTGGTGCTGCTGCGTATTCATCACCTGGTCCAGGACCACACCACTCAGGACGTCCTGCTGGCCGAACTGCGCGCGTTCCTCTCGGGTGAGGAGGCGTCGTTGCCGGAGCCGTTGCCGTTCCGGAACTTCGTGGCGCAGGCCCGGCTGGGGGTACCGAGGGAGGAGCACGAGCGGTACTTCGCCGAACTGCTCGGAGACGTCGAGGAGACGACCGCACCGTACGGGCTGCTGGACGTCCACGGTGACGGAAGCAACGTGGAACGTGGTCGTCTGGCCGTCGCCGAAGATCTCAGCGGACGGGCACGAGACGTGGCCGGCTCACTCGGTGTGAGTGCCGCGACGGTGTTCCATCTGGCGTGGGCGCGGGTGTTGGCGGTGGTGAGTGGTCGTAGTGATGTGGTGTTCGGGTCGGTGTTGTTCGGGCGGATGAACGCGGGTGCCGGGGCGGACCGGGTGCCTGGGTTGTTCATCAACACGTTGCCGGTACGGGTCCGGGTGGACTCCACGGGCGTGAAGGACTCCCTGTTCGGCCTGCGGGATCAGTTGGCAGAGCTTTTGGTGCATGAGCATGCGCCGTTGTCGGTGGCGCAGCAGGCCAGCGGGGTGCCCGGGGGCAGTCCGCTGTTCACCTCGATCTTCAACTACCGGCACAGCCGGCCCTCGGGCCAGACCTCCACCGACGAAGGCATCAAGACGCTGTCCATACGCGAGGCGACCAACTA
This sequence comes from Streptomyces sp. NPDC092369, assembly GCF_044755245.1. Taxonomy (NCBI): domain Bacteria; kingdom Bacillati; phylum Actinomycetota; class Actinomycetes; order Kitasatosporales; family Streptomycetaceae; genus Streptomyces; species Streptomyces sp. NPDC092369. The sequence continues at coordinate 192,122 of NZ_JBIVQP010000011.1, read as the reverse complement.
TCCGGTCGCCGTATCGGTGGACGATCTCGGGGTCGGGCGTGGATTCGAGCTGACGGTGGACGCGGTCGCGGAGGTGGACGCGGAGCGGCTGTGCGGGTTGTTGCACAGCTGCCTGGAACGTCTGGTGACGGCGTTGGAGGATGCCCCGGGCGCGGACATCTCGTCGGTGGAGGTACTGGGCGCCGGGGAGCTGGAGTGGCTGCTCGCCCGAGGCGACGGGCCGACGGTGGGACAGCCGTCGGAGTCGTTGGGAGAGCTGTTCGCTGCGCAGGTGGCGCGTGCGCCCCAAGCTGTGGCTGTGGTGTCCGAGGGCGTGGAAGTTTCGTACGGGGAACTCGACGCTCGTGCCAATCAGTTGGCGCATCTGCTGCGAGTCCGAGGTGTGCGTGCGGAGTCGGTGGTGGGGGTGTGCCTGGAGCGTGGCGTCGACCTCGTGGTGGCGTTGCTGGGTGTGCTGAAGGCGAGTGCGGCGTACCTGCCGTTGGATCCGGAGTATCCGGTGGAGCGGACCGAGGTCGCGGTGGCGGACGCGGGTGCCGCATGTGTCGTGACGGTGGCAGGCCTTGAGGGAGTGCTGCCGAGTGGTGTGGGGCGGGTGGTGCTGGATGATCCGCTGACGGTGGCGGAGTTGGCGGAGTCGCCTGCGATCGCCCCGCAGACGACGGTGGCGGGCGGGAACCCGGCATACGTGATCTTCACGTCCGGCTCCACCGGCCGCCCCAAGGGCGTCACCGTCCCCCACAGTGGCATCGTCAACCGACTTGAGTGGATGCAGTCCCGCTATGAACTGACCGCGGCCGACCGGGTGTTGCAGAAGACACCCTTCGGATTCGACGTGTCGGTATGGGAGTTCTTCTGGCCCCTCCTCAACGGCGCCACACTGGTCGTCGCCCGGCCGGGTGGCCACCGCGATCCCAGTTACCTGTCGAAGCTGATCCAGGACGCCGGCGTGACGACGGCTCACTTCGTTCCGTCGATGCTGGACGCCTTCCTGGCCGAGCCCACGGTGGCGGAGTGCGCAAGCCTGCGGCAGGTCATCTGCTCGGGCGAGGCGCTTCAACTGAGCACTCAGACAAAGTTCTTCCAGCTCTACGACGGCGTGGAACTGCACAACCTCTACGGCCCCACCGAGGCGTCGGTCGACGTCACGGCATGGGAGTGCCGCCCCGGCCAGACCGACGGATCCGTGCCGATCGGCGCGCCGATCGCCAACACCCAGGTGTACGTCCTGGACCCCTCCCTGCGACCGGTCCCGGTCGGGGTCGGCGGCGAACTCCACCTGGCCGGAGCCCAGTTGGCGCGTGGCTATGTCGGACGCAGCGACCTGACCGCCGAGCGGTTCGTGGCATCGCCTTTCGCGCCCGGCGAGCGCATGTACCGTACCGGCGACCTGGTGCGATGGACGTCGGACGGCGAACTGGAGTACCTCGGGCGCTCGGACGACCAGGTGAAGATCCGCGGCTTCCGGATCGAACCGGGCGAGGTCGCCGAAGCCCTTGCCGCGCACCCCGCGGTCGCCCAGGCCGCGGTGCTGGTCCGCGAGGACACGCCGGGGGACAAGCGGCTGGTCGCCTATGTGGTCGCCGCCGATGACGGCGTGGGGCCCGACGTGCTGCACGCCTATGCGCAGGACCGGCTGCCGCACTACCTCGTGCCCTCCGCGGTGGTGGTGCTGGATGGGTTGCCGTTGACGGTGAATGGCAAGTTGGATCGTGGGGCGTTGCCGGTTCCGGAGTTTGTGTCGGGTGGTGGTCGGGGGCCGGTGTCGGTGCAGGAGGAGATCCTGTGCGGTGCGTTCGCGGAGGTTCTGGGTCTGTCGTCCGTGGGTGTGGATGACGATTTCTTTGCGTTGGGTGGGCATTCGCTGTTGGCGGTGTCGTTGGTGGAGCGGTTGCGGGGTCGGGGTGTGTCGGTGTCGGTGCGGGCGTTGTTCCGGTCGCCGACGCCGGCGGGGTTGGCGGTGGCGGCGGGTCCGGCGGAGGTGGTGGTTCCGGCGAATCTGATTCCTGAGGGTGCGGCGGTGATCACGCCGGAGATGTTGTCGTTGGTGGAGTTGGACGAGGTCGAGGTCGGGCGGTTGGTCGCGCAGGTTGAGGGTGGCGCGGCCAATGTCGCGGACGTGTATCCGCTGGCCCCGCTCCAAGAGGGCATCTTCTTCCACCACTTGATGAACGATCAGCAGGGCGCCGACGCCTACTCGATGCCGATGGTGCTGCGCTTCGCCGAGCGAGCTCTGCTGGACACCTTCCTGGGTGCGTTGCAGCAGGTGGTGGACCGGCACGACATCTACCGGACGGCGATCGTGTGGGAGGGACTGCGCGAACCGGTGCAGGTCGTGCTGCGCGAGGTGCCACTGCCGGTGAACGAGGTGGTACTCGACCATCGGCGCGCGGACCTGGTGGACCAACTACTGGCCGCGGGCGGGCGGATGGACCTCGGCCGGGCGCCGCTGATCGATGTGCATGCCGCCGCGGAACCGGAGTCCGACGGCTGGCTGGTACTGCTGCGCATCCACCACCTGGTGCAGGACCACACCACGCAGGACGTCCTGCGCGCGGAGCTGGACGCGTTCATGGGTGGGCGGGAGGCTTCCCTGCCGGAGCCGTTGCCCTTCCGGAACTTCGTGGCGCAGGCCCGGCTGGGGGTGTCGAGGGAGGAGCACGAGCGGTACTTCGCCGAACTGCTCGGAGACGTGGAGGAGACGACAGCGCCGTACGGACTGCTGGACGTCCACGGCGACGGAAGCGGTGTCACCGGTACCCATGTGGCCGTCGACGACGACGTGAGCCGAGCGGTACGGGAGACGGCGCGAGCCTTGGGTGTGAGCGCCGCGACGGTGTTCCATCTCGCATGGGCGCGGGTGTTGGCGGTGGTGAGTGGCCGTAGTGATGTGGTGTTCGGGTCGGTGTTGTTCGGGCGGATGAACGCGGGTGCCGGGGCGGACCGGGTGCCTGGGTTGTTCATCAACACGCTGCCGGTACGGGTCCGGGTGGACTCCAAGGGTGTTGCTGACGCTCTGCTCAGCGTGCGGGATCAGCTGGCGGAGCTGTTGGTGCATGAGCATGCGCCGTTGGCGGTGGCGCAGCAGGCCAGTGGGGTGCCCGGAGGCAGTCCGCTGTTCACCTCGATCTTCAACTACCGCCACAGTGCCGCTTCCACTCCCGAACCCTCCTCCTCCGAAGCCGACGCGCACTTCGACGGCGTGAAGACACTGCTCACCCGGGATGTCTCCAACTACCCGGTGGCTGTGTCGGTGGACGATCTGGGGTCGGGGCGTGGGTTCGCCCTGACGGTGGACGCGGTCGCCGGAGTGGACGGGGAGCGGTTGTGCGGGCTGTTGCACAGCTGCGTGGAGGGCCTGGTGGCGGCCTTGGACGCCGCGCCGGACACGGGCGTCTCGTCGGTGGAGGTGCTGGGCGCCGGGGAGTTGGAGTGGCTGCTCGCCCAGGGCGACGGGCCCTCGGCGGTCGTTCCGAAGGCGTTGGTGCCCGAGCAGTTCACGCAACGTGCGGCTGCCGATCCCGCTGCGGTGGCCGTGGTGTTCGAGGGCGGAGAGGTGTCCTACGGAGACCTCGATGCCCGGGCGAATCGGCTGGCGCATCTGCTGCGGGCCCGAGGTGTGCGTGCGGAGTCGGTGGTGGGGGTGTGCCTGGAGCGTGGCATCGACCTGGTGGTCGCCCTGCTGGGTGTGCTGAAGGCGGGCGGGACGTATCTGCCGTTGGACCCGGAGTATCCAGCGGAGCGGATCGCGGTCGCGGTGGCGGACGCCAGTGCTGCCTGTGTCGTGACGGTGGCCGGGCTTGAAGGGGTGCTGCCCAACGGTGTGGGGCGGGTGGTGCTGGACGATCCGCTGACGGTGGCGGAGCTCGCGGAGGCGCCGGCGACCGCACCCGAGGCAGGAACAGCGGGTGGAAACCCGGCATACGTGATCTTCACGTCCGGCTCCACCGGCCGCCCCAAAGGCGTCACCGTCCCCCACGGCGCACTGAGCAACTTCCTCGCCGACATGGGAAGGCGGTTCCCGCTCGACACGGAGGACCGGCTGCTCGCCGTGACCACGGTCGGCTTCGACATCGCCGGACTGGAGATCTTCCTCCCGCTGCTCAGCGGGGCCCGCCTGGTGCTCGCCGGGCAGGCCACGGCACAGGACCCGGCCGCCGTCCTGAGGACCCTGTCGGAATCCCGCATCACGGTGATGCAGGCCACGCCGAGTCTGTGGCAGGGCGTGGTGGCCGCGGAGAACGGCGAGCTGCGCACGGTACGCGTCCTGGTGGGCGGCGAGGCACTGCCCACCGGGCTGGCTCGAGAACTGTGCGACCGGGCGCACTCGGTGACGAATCTGTACGGGCCCACGGAGGTGACGATCTGGGCGACGGCCGCCGAGCTCGCTCACATACCCTCCGCCGGTCCGGGGATCGGTACACCGATCGCGGCCACCCAGGCGTACGTCCTGGATGCCGACCTGCGGCCGGTGCCGGCGGAGGTGCGCGGTGAACTGTACCTGGCCGGAGCCCAGTTGGCCCGTGGCTATGTCGGCCGCGCCGCTCTCACGGCCGAGCGCTTCGTTGCGTCGCCGTTCGCACCAGGCGAGCGCATGTACCGTACCGGCGACCTGGCGCGATGGACCCCCGACGGTCAACTGGACTATCTGGGGCGGACGGACGAGCAGGTGAAGATCCGCGGATTCCGCATCGAACCCGGCGAGGTGCAATCGGTGCTCGCCTCGCACCCCGCGGTCGCACAAGCCGTGGTGCTGCTGCGCGAGGACATGCCCGGCGACAAACGTCTGGTCGCCTACGCCGTGCCGACCCCCCACACCGAGCACACCCTCGAACTCTCCCTGCGTATAAGGGAGTTCGCCACCGAGCGACTCCCGCACTACATGGTGCCCTCGGCAGTGGTGACGCTCGACGAACTGCCACTGACGGCCAACGGAAAGCTGAACCGCAAGGCCCTGCCCCCGCCCGACTTCGCCGCGTTGGCCGGCGCGGGCCGCGAACCGGCGACAGCGCAGGAAGAAGCCCTGTGCAGGGCGTTCGCCGATGTACTCGATCTTCCCGCCGTCGGAGTCGACGACGACTTCTTCGCACTGGGCGGACATTCGCTGCTGGCCACCAGGCTGGTCAGCGAGATGCGGGCCGAACTGGATGTGGAACTGCCGATCAGGGCGGTCTTCGCGCACCCGACGCCGGCCGCACTCGCGACCTGGCTCGCAGAACACGCAAGTCACCGAAAGACAGCAGCCAGGCCCACACTGCGGCCGATGCGCAACCAGGAGGAGTCCCGATGATCCCGCTCTCGTTCGCGCAGCGTCGGCTGTGGTTCCAGGCGAAGCTCGAAGGTCCCAGCACCACCTACAGCAATCCCACCGTGCTGCGCCTTTCCGGGACGCTCGACCGGGCGGCCCTGAGCGCGGCGCTGGGGGATGTCATCGAGCGGCACGAGGTGCTGCGCACCGTGTTCCCCGAAGCCGACGGCGAGCCCTATCAGCGCGTGCTGCCCCTGGAGGAGACGGGGTTCGAGCTGACGGTCTCCGATGTGCCGTCCGAACAGCTGACCCAGGCGGTGACGCGGGCGGTACGGCACGTATTCGACGTCGCCGCCGAAATCCCCGTACGGGCCTGGCTGTTCGCGGTCGAACCCGATCAGCACGTGCTCGTGCTGGTCGTGCACCACATCGCCTGGGACGGCTGGTCGGTGGGCCCGCTCGCCCGCGACCTGTCGGTGGCGTACGCCGCACGGTGCGAGGAGCGAGCACCCGGCTGGGAACCCCTGCCGGTGCAGTACGCCGACTACACCCTGTGGCAGCGGGAGTTGCTCGGGGACGAGAACGACCCGGACAGCGTGCTGACCCGACAGATGTCCTACTGGCGCGACGTCCTGTCCGGTGCCCCCGAGGAGTTGGCCCTGCCGGCCGATCGCCCTCGCCCAGAAGTGTCGTCCCACCGCAGCCACCAGGCCGAGTTGAGGATTCCGGCCGACGTGCACAAGCGTCTGACCGCACTGGCACGCGAGCGCGGCGTCACCCTGTTCCTGCTCATGCAGACGGCCATGGCGGTCGCCCTCAACCGACTGGGAGCGGGCACGGACATCCCGATCGGCTCACCGATCGCCGGCCGCACCGACAAAGCACTGAACGACCTGGTCGGCTTCTTCGTCAACACACTCGTGCTGCGCATCGACGTGTCCGGAGACCCCACCTTCGACGAGGTGCTGGCGCGAGCACGGGAAGCCGGATTCAGCGCCTTCGAGCACCAGGACGTGCCGTTCGAACGGCTGGTGGAGGAACTGGCACCGGCCAGGTCGCTGTCCCGCCACCCGCTGTTCCAGGTCATGCTCACGGTCCAGAACACGGGTTCCGTGAGCCTGCGCCTGCCCGGCCTCGACGTTTCCGGCATGCCGGGCGGCCTGTCGGTGGCGCGGTACGACCTGGCCGTGTCCGTCGGCGAGACCACCGACGCGCGGGGCAGGGCGACCGGCCTCGGCGGTACGGTCACCGGCGCGGCGGATCTGTTCGAGGCCGGCACGGTCGAGCGGTTCGCCGACTGCCTGGTACGAGTCCTGTCGGCACTGACCGAGAACCCGCAGGCGCGGGTCGGCGCAGTCGATGTCCTGGCCGCGGCTGACCGCCGTCATGTACTGACCGAGTGGAACGACACGGCGGTCGAGCGCCCCGCGGCACTGGTGCCCGCCCTGTTCACCGGACAGGCGGCACGCACTCCGGACGCCGTCGCGGTCGTATCCGACGGTGTGCCGGTGTCGTACGGGGAGTTGGACGCGCGGGCGAACCGGCTGGCCCATGTGCTGCGGGCGCGGGGAGTGGGTGCGGAGTCGACGGTGGGTCTGTGCCTGCCCCGGGGTGTGGAGTCGATCGCGGCGATCCTGGGCGTGTGGCGGGCGGGGGCCGCATATCTGCCGTTGGATCCGGGTCAGCCGGCGGAGCGGATCGCGTTCATGCTGGCGGACAGCGGGGCGAGTGTCGCCATCGGTCTCGGCGAACTCCTGCCCGCCGCCCCCGTACCGGCACTCCCTCTCCTGAACCTGGACGACCCGGACGTGGCAGCCTCCCTGACGGCGGCTCCCGTGACCACTCCGGAAATCCCGGATGCGCTGCCTGGGCAGGTGGCGTATGTGATCTATACGTCGGGTTCGACGGGGCGCCCGAAGGGTGTTGCGGTCACGCACGGAGCACTGGCGAACTACATGGCGTCGGTGCCGACGCGGGTGGGCTTCGATGAGCCCGGTCGGTTCGCGGTGCTGCAGGCGCAGGCCACCGACTTGGGCAACACGGTGGTGTTCGCGAGCCTCGCCTCCGGCGGCGAGCTGCATATCCTCGACGAAGGCGCCGTCACGGATGCGGTAGCGGTGTCGTCGTATCTGGCGGAGCATTCCATCGATTACCTCAAGGCGGTTCCCTCGCATGTCGCCGCGTTGGGTGCGGCCGCGGTACTGCCCGCCAAATCCCTTGTGCTCGGAGGTGAGGCGGCTTCCCCGCAGCTTGTGGGAGAGCTACTTGCGGGCAATCGGGCGGTGTTCAATCACTACGGCCCCACCGAGGCGACGATCGGTGTCGCGACGACCCGTTTGACGGCGGAGATGGCCGCATCGGGAGTCGTTCCGGTGGGTTCTCCGGTGGCCAACACCCGCTTCTACGTCCTGGATGAAGGTCTGCAGCCGGTCGCACCGGGTGTGGTGGGTGAACTCTACGTCGCGGGCGCGCAGTTGGCGCGGGGGTACGTGGGTCGGTCCGCGCTGACGGCCGAGCGATTCGTGGCCTGCCCCAATGGCGACCCGGGTGAGCGGATGTACCGGACGGGCGACCGCGTCCGGTGGACCTCCGAGGGTCAGGTCGTGTTCGTCGGGCGTGTGGATGAGCAGGTGAAGATCCGGGGGTTCCGGGTCGAGCCGGGTGAGGTGCAGGCTGTCCTGGCCGCGCATCCGCTGGTGGCCCAGGCGGCGGTCGTGGCCCGCGAGGACATCCCCGGTGATGTGCGCCTGGTCTCCTACGTCGTAGCGTCCGAGCAGGGAGTCCAAGGGGGCGAACTGGCCGTCGAACTGGGCGAGTTCGCCGCCGAGCGGCTGCCGGAGCACATGGTGCCGTCGGCGGTCGTAGTACTCGACGCGTTGCCGCTGGCGAGCAACGGCAAGCTGGACCGCGCTGCGCTGCCCGTTCCTGACTACGCGGCCGCGATGACGGCGAGCCGGGGGCCGGCGACGGTGCAGGAGGAGATCCTCTGCCAGACGTTCGCCGAGGTACTCGGCCTGCCGTCGGTCGGAGTGGACGACGACTTCTTCGCCCTGGGCGGCCACTCCCTGCTCGCGGTCACGCTGGTGGCACAGCTTCGCGCGCGGGGAGTCTCGGTCCCCGTGCGGGAGTTCTTCCGGTCGCCCACTCCGGCGTCCCTCGCCACGGTGGCCGCGCCCCGGCAGGTCGTCGTTCCGCCGAACGGGATTCCGGACGCCGCCGACGAGATCACCCCGGACATGCTGCCGCTGGTCGACCTGAGCGAAGCCGAGGTGGCGCGGATCGTCGCGCAGGTCCCGGGTGGCGCCGCGAATGTGGCGGACGTGTATCCGCTCGCCCCGCTGCAGGAGGGGATCTTCTTCCACTACCTGTTGCAGGCGGACAGCGGCTCGGACGTCTACGCGTCGTCCAGAGGCGTGCGGTTCCCCACCAGGGAGCAGTTGGACGGGTTCCTCGACGCGCTGCAGCGGACGGTGCAGCGGCACGACATCTACCGTACGGCGATCGTGTGGGAGGGGCTGCGCGAGCCTGTCCAAGTAGTGCTGAGGCAGGCGGAGTTGCCGGTCGAGGAACTCGTCCTCGACCTTCAGGGCGTCGAGCCGGTGCGGCAGATGCTCGCCGAGAGCGCGGCGCGGATGGACCTGACGCGGGCTCCGCTGATCCGGGTTCAGATCGCCGCCGAGCCGGATGGCGACGGATGGCTCGCCCTGCTGCGGATCCATCACCTGGTGCAGGACCACACCACCCAGGACGTGCTGCTGGGTGAGCTGGGGGCGCACCTCTCCGGCCGGGAGGCAGCACTGCCGGAGCCGCTGCCGTTCCGGAACTTCGTGGCGCAGGCCCGGTTGGGCGTGCCACGGGAGGAACACGAGCGGTACTTCGCCGAGTTGCTGGGCGATGTGGAGGAGACGACAGCGCCGTACGGGCTGTTGGACGTCCAGGGCGACGGCAGCGGTGTCGTACGCGCCCAGACGGCTGTGGAAGAGAGCCTGAGCCGCAGGGTGCGAGAGGCGGCGCGCTCGCGCGGGATGAGTCCCGCCACCGTGTTCCATGTGGCCTGGGCGCGGGTGCTGGCGGCGGTCAGCGGTCGTGACGACGTGGTGTTCGGAACGGTCCTGTTCGGCCGAATGAACGCGGGCGCCGGCTCGGAACGTGTTCCGGGACTGTTCCTCAACACTCTGCCGGTGCGGGTACGGGTCGACTCGACCGCCGTGGCCGAGGCACTGTCGGGCATGCGCAACCAGCTGGCGGAACTGCTGGTGCACGAACACGCCCCCCTTGCCCTGGCCCAGCAGGCCAGCGGCCTCCCCGGGAACAGCTCCCTGTTCACCTCGATCTTCAACTACCGCCACAACCAGACCACGGCCCAGGCGCAGGGAAGCGAACAGGACACGCAACAGCCAACCAGTACCGCGGGCACAGCGGGCATCAAGACGGTGCATCTGCGAGAGGCGACCAACTACCCGGTCGCCGTCGCGGTGGAGGACTTCGGGGCCGGCTTCGGTCTGACGGTCGACGCCGTTGCCCCGGTGGACGCGGAAGCGGTGTGCGAGCTGCTGCACACCTGCCTGGGCAATCTGCTGGCCGCGCTGGAGAGCGACGCCGAGCAAGGCCTCGCGGCGGTGGACGTACTGGGCGGGGATGAACTCCGCCAGGTGGTCGAGGAGTGGAACCGCACGGCAGCGGAGCTGCCGAAGACGACGGCGGCCGCCCTGTTCGAGGCGACGGTGGCCCGCGACCCGGCCGCGGTGGCGGTGATCGCCGACGGTACGGAGGTCTCGTACGGGGATCTCGACGCCCGCGCGAACCGGTGGGCGCACCTCCTGCGGGCGCAGGGAGCCGGCGCGGAGTCGGTGGTGGGGCTGTGCCTGCCGCGCGGCGCGGACCTCGTCGCCGCGGTCCTCGGAGTGTGGAAGGCGGGGGCGGCGTATCTGCCGCTGGACCCCGAATACCCCACCGAACGGCTGGAGTTCATGCTCGCCGACAGCGGCGCGTCCCTCGTCGTGGGGCGCGGCGACAGCACGGCCGACTTCGTCGAGCCGAAGCGTCGAGTGCTGAACATCGACGAACCGGAGATAGCCGACGCATGGGCTGCGGCACCGACGACCCCGCCCGAGGTCACCTCGCGGCCGGACCAGACAGCGTACGTGATCTACACATCGGGGACGACAGGACGTCCGAAGGGCGTGGCCGTCACCCACGAAGGCATCCCGAGCCTCGTCGAGGGACATGCCCGCCACCTGGCGGTCGGACCGACAAGTCGGGTAGGCCAGTTCGCCTCGCCGAGCTTCGACGGATTCGTCTGGGAATGCTGCATGGCGCTGCTGGCCGGTGCCGCCCTGGTGGTCATTCCCGAAGAGCGACGAGCCGGTGAGGCACTGGCGGAGCTGCTGAGCGAGCAGGCCGTCTCGCACGTGGCCCTGCCGCCGGCCGTACTCGCGACCCTCGACGAACACTCCGTCCCGCCGGACCTCACCCTCGTGGTGGCGGGCGAGGCCTGCCCGCCCGAACTCGTCGCACGCTGGGCGTCCGTCGTGACCATGTTCAACTCGTACGGCCCCACGGAGACCACCGTCGACGCCACCCTGTGGCGCTGCGAACCGGAGGCCACCGAAGTCGCCATCGGCTCACCGGTGTTCAACACCGGGGTGTACGTCCTCGATGAAGCTCTCCGACCGGTGCCGGTGGGCGTGGCGGCAGACCTGTACGTGTCGGGGGCCGGTCTCGCCCGGGGATACATGGACCGCAGGGCTTTGACGGCTGAGCGGTTCGTGGCATCCCCGTATGCGGGTGCGGGTGAGCGGATGTACCGGACAGGGGACCGGGCTCGGTGGACCGTGGATGGTCAGTTGGTGTTCGCGGGGCGTGCGGATGAGCAGGTGAAGATTCGTGGGTTCCGGGTCGAGCCGGGCGAGGTGCGGGCGGTACTGACCGGCCATCCGGGGGTTGCTCAGGCGGCGGTGATCGCGCGCGAGGACATGCCGGGTGACAAGCGGCTGGTTGCCTATGTTGTGCCGGTTGTTGATGGCGTCGGATCTGAATTGCCCGTGTCTGTGCGGGAGTTCGCGGCAGATCGGCTTCCGTCGTACATGGTTCCGTCTGCGGTGGTGGTGCTTGATGGGTTGCCGTTGACGGTGAATGGCAAGTTGGATCGTGGGGCGTTGCCGGTTCCGGAGTTTGTGTCGGGTGGTGGTCGGGGGCCGGTGTCGGTGCAGGAGGAGATCCTGTGCGGTGCGTTTGCGGAGGTTCTGGGTTTGTCGTCCGTGGGTGTGGATGACGATTTCTTTGTGCTGGGTGGGCATTCGTTGTTGGCGACTCGACTGGTGAGTCGGGTGCGTGCGGTGCTCGGGGTGGAGTTGTCGTTGCGGGTGTTGTTTGATGCTCCGACACCGGCGGGAGTAGCGGCGCGGTTGCAGGTTGCGGGCGTTGCCCGCAGGACCTTGGGTCGGGTTGAGCGTCCGGGGCGGGTGCCGTTGTCGTTCGCGCAGCGCAGGTTGTGGTTCTTGGGTCAGCTTGAGGGGGCGAGTGCGACCTACAACATTCCGACCGTGGTGCGGTTGTCGGGTGGTGTGGACCGCGTGGCGCTGGCCGGTGCGGTGCGGGATGTGCTGGGGCGTCATGAGGTGTTGCGGACGGTGTTTCCCGCGGTGGAGGGTGAGCCGTATCAGCGGATCCTGTCCGTCACGCAGTGCGGGTTCGAACTCGCGGTCGCGGCGGTGGAGCGGGACGGGCTTGACGAGGCGGTGGCACGGGCGGGTCAGTATGTGTTCGACCTCGCTGCTGAGATCCCGTTGCGGGTGTCGTTGTTCGAGGTGGGTCCCGATGAGCATGTTCTTGTCGTGCTGGTGCATCACATTGCGGGTGATGGCTGGTCGGTGACTCCGCTGGCGCGTGACTTGTCGGTCGCGTATGCGGCGCGTGTTGAGGGCCGGGTGCCGGAGTGGTCGCCGTTGCCGGTGCAGTACGCGGACTACACGCTCTGGCAGCGGGACCTGCTTGGCGACGAGAGCGACCCCGGCAGCCTTCTCTCCGCTCAAGTTGCCTACTGGCGAGACGCGTTGGCTGGTGTTCCTGAGGAGTTGGAGCTTCCCTTCGATCGGCCGCGCCCGGCCGTCGCCTCGCATCGAGGACATCGGGTGCCGCTCGACCTGTCTGCCGAACTGCACGCAGGTGTAGTGGAGTTGGCGCGTGCTGAGGGTGTGACGGTCTTCATGGTGCTGCAAGCTGCCATGGCCGTGACGCTCAACCGCCTGGGCGCGGGGACCGACATTCCGATCGGGTCGGCGGTGGCGGGGCGTACGGACGAAGGGCTCGACGATCTGGTCGGGTTCTTTGTGAACACGTTGGTGACGCGGGTGGATCTGTCGGGTGATCCGACGTTTGTGGAGATGCTGGGGCGGGTGCGGGAGGCGGGGCTTGGTGCGTTCGCGCATCAGGATGTGCCGTTCGAGCGGCTGGTGGAGGAACTCGCGCCGGTCCGCTCGCTGGCTCGGCACCCGCTCTTCCAGGTGGTGTTCACGCTGCAGAACAACGCACGTGCGGCGTTGGACCTGCCCGGCGTGCAGAGCGGTGGAGTGCCGGCGGGAGCCGGCGTGTCCGGTGCGGCATCGGTGAAGTTCGACTTGGAGGTGAACGCGGCCGAGGTGTTCGACGCCCAGGGCGCGCCGGGTGGGTTGCGTGGGTCGGTCGTCGCGGCTGCGGATCTGTTCGATGTCGAGTCGGCTGAGCGGATAGCTGGCCGACTGCGGCGAGTGTTGGAGACGGTCGTTGCCGTGCCGGGGGCGCGGTTGTCTGCTGTCGACGTCCTGGGCGAGGGTGAGCGTCGTCGGGTTTTGGTGGAGTGGAACGACACGGCGGGTGTGGTGCCGGATGTTTTGGTGCCGGAGCAGTTTGCCCAGTGTGCGGCGTCTGATCCCGATGCCGTCGCGGTGGTGTTTGAGGGTGTGGAGGTGTCGTACGGGGACCTGGATGTCCGGGCGAACCGGCTGGCGCATGTTCTTGGGGCGCGGGGTGTCGGTCCGGAGTCGGTGGTGGGGCTGTGCCTGCCGCGGGGTGTGGAGATGGTTGCGGCGATCCTGGGTGTGTGGAAGGCGGGTGCGGCCTACGTTCCGCTGGATCCGGAGTATCCCGTTGAGCGGCTGGAGTTCATGGTCGCTGACGCCGGGGTCGAGATCGTGGTCGAGACGGCCGGCTCGGCAGGGGGGCTGGGCGCCCGCCAGGTGATGGCACTGGATGACCCGGCTGTGGAGGCTGCCCTTGCGGGAGCGTCGTCGTCGGTGCCTCAGATTCCTGTCGCCAGCGATCAGGTGGCGTATGTGATCTACACGTCGGGGTCGACGGGGCGGCCCAAGGGCGTCCAGGCCACGCATGGGGGTGTGGCGAATCTTGCGGGAGCCTTGCGACCCGAGCTGGGAGTTGCTCCTGGGATGCGGGTTCTGCAGTTCGCGTCGTTCAGTTTTGATGCGTCGGTGCTGGATGTGGCTGCGACGCTTTCTGGTGGCGGCACCTTGGTCGTGGCGGGGGCTGCTGAGCGTACGGATGCGGCGCTGTTGACGGATCTTGTGCGTAGGGCGGGTGTGGGGGCGGCGAGTGTGGTGCCGTCCCTGTTGGGTGTACTGGACCCGGCTGCTGTGCCGGGGCTGCTGCGGTTGGTGGTCGGTGCTGAGGCGATTTCGGCGGAGCAGGCTGTTGCGTGGTCGCGGGGTCGTCGTCTGGTGAACACGTATGGGCCCACCGAGGCGACGGTGATGGTCACGGCTGGTGTGGTGGACGGATCTGGTGCGGTGGTGCCGATGGGTGCGCCGATTGCCAATACGCGGTTGTTTGTGCTGGATGAGCGTCTGGCGCCGGTGCCGGTGGGCGTGGCGGGCGATCTGTATGTGTCGGGTGCCGGTCTCGCGCAGGGCTATGTGGCGCGTCGTGCGCTGACGGCCGAGCGGTTTGTCGCATCCCCGTATGCGGGTGCGGGTGAGCGGATGTATCGGACAGGGGACCGGGCTCGGTGGACTGCGGATGGGCAGTTGGTGTTCGCGGGGCGTGCGGATGAGCAGGTGAAGATTCGTGGCTTCCGTGTGGAGCCGGGTGAGGTGCGGGCGGTGCTGGAGGCGCACCCGGAGATCGCTCAGGCGGCGGTGATCGCGCGCGAGGACACGGCGGGTGACAAACGCCTTGTCGCTTACGTCGTTGCGGTCGGTGCTTCGGAGGTGTCGCCAGAGGCGGTGCGTGCCTTCGTTGGGGAGCGGCTTCCGTCGTACATGGTTCCGTCTGCGGTGGTGGTGCTGGATGTGTTGCCGTTGACGGTGAACGGCAAGTTGGATCGTGGGGCGTTGCCGGCTCCGGAGTATGCATCCGGTGCTGGGCGCCAGCCTGCGTCTGTGCAGGAGGAGATCCTGTGCGGTGCGTTCGCGGAGGTTCTGGGTCTGTCGTCCGTGGGTGTGGATGACGATTTCTTTGTGCTGGGTGGGCATTCGCTGTTGGCGACTCGACTGGTGAGCCGGGTGCGTGCGGTGCTCGGGGTGGAGTTGTCGTTGCGGGTCCTGTTTGATGCTCCGACGCCGGCGGGAGTGGCGGCGCATCTGGAGGGTGCGGGGGTTGCCCGCAGGACGTTGGGTCGGGTTGAGCGTCCGGGGCGGGTGCCGTTGTCGTTCGCGCAGCGCAGGTTGTGGTTCCTGGGTCAGCTTGAGGGGGCGAGTGCGACCTACAACATTCCGACCGTGGTGCGGTTGTCGGGTGGTGTGGACCAGGCAGCGCTGGCCGGTGCGGTGCGGGATGCGCTGGGGCGTCATGAGGTGTTGCGGACGGTGTTTCCCGCGGTGGAGGGTGAGCCGTATCAGCGGATCCTGCCTGTCGCGGAGTGCGGGTTCGAACTCGCGGCCGTGACGGTGGAGCGGGCGGGTCTGCCTGCTGCTGTGGCGGAGGCGGTTGGGTACCACTTCGATCTGTCGACGGAGATTCCGTTGCGGGTGTCGTTGTTCGAGGTGGGTCCGGATGAGCATGTCCTGGTGGTGCTGGTGCATCACATTGCGGGTGATGGCTGGTCGGTGACTCCGCTGGCGCGTGACCTGTCGGTCGCGTATGCGGCGCGCGTTGGGGGCCGGGTGCCGGAGTGGGCGCCGTTGCCGGTGCAGTACGCGGACTACACGCTCTGGCAGCGGGACCTGCTTGGCGACGAGAACGACCCCGACAGCCTCCTCTCCGCTCAAGTTGCCTACTGGCGAGGCGCGTTGGCCGGACTCCCCGAGGAGTTGGAGCTGCCCTTCGATCGGCCGCGCCCGACGGTCGCTACGCACGCGGGCCACCGCGTGCCGCTCAATCTGTCCAATGAACTGCACGCCCAGGTCGTTGAGTTGGCGCGCGCCAAGGGCGTAACAGTGTTCATGGTGCTCCAGGCCGCTATGGCCGTGACGCTTAACCGTCTCGGTGCGGGGACCGACATTCCGATCGGGTCGGCGGTGGCGGGCCGCACGGACGAGGCCTTGGATGATCTGGTCGGGTTCTTCGTGAACAGTCTGGTCATCCGTGCCGATCTTTCAGGCGACCCGACGTTCGTGGAGACCTTGAGTCGGGTGCGGGAGGCGGGGCTTGGTGCGTTCGCGCATCAGGATGTGCCGTTCGAGCGGCTGGTGGAGGAACTCGCGCCGGTCCGCTCGCTGGCACGGCACCCGCTGTTCCAGGTGATGGTCACCCTGCAGAACAACGCCGGCGCGACGCTGGACATGCCCGGAGTACGGACAGGTGGACTCCCGACCGAGACGCGTGAGTTGTCCGGGGAAACGGCTGTGAAGTTCGACCTGGAGCTGACCGCCTCCGAGGTGTTCGATGCACAGGGTGCTCCGGCAGGGCTACGCGGCTCGCTCGCCGGCGCGGTGGACCTGTTCGACGAAGGGTCCGTCGAGCGCCTGGCCGAACGGTGGGTACGTGTGCTGACGACCGTGGTCAGTGAACCCGAGCTGCCGTTGTCTGCTGTCGACGTCCTGGACGAGGGTGAGCGTCGTCGGGTTTTGGTGGAGTGGAACGACACGGCGGGTGTGGTGCCGGATGTTTTGGTGCCGGAGCAGTTCGACCAGCGCGCGGCGGCTGATCCTGGTGCCGTCGCAGTGGTGTTCGAGGGTGTAGAGGTGTCGTACGGGGACCTGGACGTCCAGGCGAACCGGCTGGCGCATGTTCTGCGGGCGCAGGGTGTCGGTCCCGAGTCAGTCGTGGGGTTGTGCCTGCCGCGGGGTGTCGACATCGTCGTGGCGATCCTGGGTGTGTGGAAGGCGGGTGCGGCCTACGTTCCGCTGGATCCCGAATACCCGGTGGAGCGTCTGGAGTTCATGCTCGCCGACAGTGGTGCGACCGCTGTCGTAGGACTGTCCGAACTCACCCGGCACCTCGTCACCCCGGCACTGAATCTCGACGACACCGAGACCATCACCGCCCTCGCGCAGGCGCCCTCGACGGCACCCGGCATTCACCTTGCCGGCGACCAGGCGGCATACGTGATCTACACGTCGGGTTCGACGGGGCGGCCCAAGGGTGTGCAGGCCACGCATGGTGGTGTGGCGAACATGGTGGTCGCGTTGGGTTCCGAGTTGGGTGTGGGTCCGGGGGTCCGTGTTCTGCAGTTCACGTCGTTCAGTTTCGACGCTTCGGTGTTGGATGTGGCCGCGACGCTGTCAGCCGGGGGCGTGTTGGTGGTGGCGGGGGCTGCTGAGCGTGCAGATGCGGCGTTGTTGACGGGTTTGGTGTGTGGGGCGGGTGTGGGGGCGGCGAGTGTGGTGCCGTCGTTGTTGGGTGTGTTGGATCCGGTGGAGTGGGCCGGGGTGGGTTCGATGGTGGTGGGTTCGGAGGCGGTGCCGCCGGGGTTGGCGGGGGTGTGGTCGCGGGGTCGGCGTCTGGTGCATGCGTATGGGCCGACGGAGTCGACGGTGATTGTGTCGACGGCTCGGGTGTTGGGTGGGGAGGGGGTGTTGCCGATCGGGCGGCCGGTGGTGAACTCGCGGCTGTTCGTACTGGATGAGCGACTGCAGCCGGTGGCGCCGGGCGTGGTGGGCGAGTTGTATGTGGCGGGCGCGCAGTTGGCGCGCGGCTATGTGGGTCGGGCCGGGTTGACGGCTGAGCGGTTTGTGGCCTGCCCGTATGCGGGTGCGGGCGAGCGGATGTACCGGACAGGGGACCGGGCTCGGTGGACTGCGGATGGGCAGTTGGTGTTCGCGGGGCGTGCGGATGAGCAGGTGAAGATTCGTGGCTTCCGTGTGGAGCCGGGTGAGGTGCGGGCGGTGCTGGAGGCGCACCCGGAGATCGCTCAGGCGGCGGTGATCGCGCGCGAGGACACGGCGGGTGACAAACGCCTTGTCGCTTACGTCGTTGCGGTCGGTGCTTCGGAGGTGTCGCCAGAGGCGGTGCGTGCCTTCGTTGGGGAGCGGCTTCCGTCGTACATGGTTCCGTCTGCGGTGGTGGTGCTGGATGGGTTGCCGTTGACGGTGAATGGCAAGTTGGATCGTGGGGCGTTGCCGGTTCCGGAGTATGCATCTGGTGCTGGGCGCCAGCCTGCGTCTGTGCAGGAGGAGATCCTGTGCGGTGCGTTCGCGGAGGTTCTGGGTCTGTCGTCCGTGGGTGTGGATGACGATTTCTTCGTGCTGGGTGGGCATTCGCTGTTGGCGACTCGATTGGTGAGCCGGGTGCGTGCGGTGCTCGGGGTGGAGTTGTCGTTGCGGGTCCTGTTTGATGCTCCGACGCCGGCGGGAGTGGCGGCGCGGTTGCTGGGTGCGGGGGTTGCCCGCAGGGTGCTGGGTCGGGTTGAGCGTCCGGGGCGGGTGCCGTTGTCGTTCGCGCAGCGCAGGTTGTGGTTCCTGGGTCAGCTTGAGGGGGCGAGTGCGACCTACAACATTCCGACCGTGGTGCGGTTGTCGGGTGGTGTGGACCAGGCAGCCTTGGCCGGTGCGGTGCGGGATGTGCTGGGGCGTCATGAGGTGCTGCGGACGGTGTTTCCCGCGGTGGAGGGTGAGCCGTATCAGCGGATCCTGTCCGTCACGCAGTGCGGGTTCGAGCTCGCGGTGGCGGCGGTGGAGCGGGACGGGCTTGACGAGGCGGTGGCACGGGCGGGTCAGTATGTGTTCGACCTCGCTGCTGAAATCCCGTTGCGGGTGTCGTTGTTCGAGGTGGGTCCGGATGAGCATGTCCTGGTGGTGCTGGTGCATCACATTGCGGGTGATGGCTGGTCGGTGACTCCGCTGGCGCGTGACTTGTCGGTCGCGTATGCGGCGCGTGTTGAGGGTCGGGTGCCGGAGTGGGCGCCGTTGCCGGTGCAGTACGCGGACTACACGCTCTGGCAGCGGGACCTGCTCGGCGACGAGAACGACCCCGACAGCCTCCTCTCCGCTCAAGTTGCCTACTGGCGAGACGCGTTGGCCGGTGTTCCTGAGGAGTTGGAGCTTCCCTTCGATCGGCCGCGCCCGGCCGTCGCCTCGCACCGGGCCCATCAGGTTCAGTTGTCGGCATCCGCTGAATTGCATGCGCGCGTTGTGGAGTTGGCGCGTTCTGAGGGCGTGACCGTCTACATGGTGTTGCAGGCGGCACTCGCGACGCTGCTCTCGCGCCTGGGCGCGGGGACCGACATTCCGATCGGGTCGGCGGTGGCGGGGCGTACGGACGAAGGGCTCGACGATCTGGTCGGGTTCTTCGTGAACAGTCTGGTCATCCGTGCCGATCTTTCAGGCGACCCGACGTTCGTGGAGACCTTGAGTCGGGTGCGGGAGGCGGGGCTTGGTGCGTTCGCGCATCAGGATGTGCCGTTCGAGCGGCTGGTGGAGGAACTCGCGCCGGTCCGTTCGCTGGCACGGCACCCGCTCTTCCAGGTCATGTTCACGCTGCAGAACAACGCACGTGCCGCGTTGGACCTGCCCGGCGTGCAGAGCGGTGGACTGCCGGCGGGTGCAGGGGCTTCCGGTGCGGCATCGGTGAAGTTCGACATGGAGGTGACGGCCACTGAGTTGTACGACGAGCAAGGCGCTCCGAGTGGGCTGCGCGGCTCCGTTGTAGCCGCAGCCGATCTGTTCGACGCGGACTCCGTCGAACGGCTGGCGGACCGCTGGGGACGCGTCCTGGAAACCCTCGTCACCGACCCGACCCTTCCGCTGAGCGCGGTCGACATCCTGGACGAGGATGAGCGTCGTCTGGTGGTCGAGGAGTGGAACGACACTGCGGCCGTGGTGCCGGATGTTTTGGTGCCGGAGCAGTTCGCCCAGCGTGCGGCGGCTGATCCTGGTGCTGTTGCGGTGGTGTTCGAGGATGTGGAGCTGTCGTACGGGGACCTGGACGTCCGGGCAAACCGGCTGGCGCATGTCCTTCGGGCGCGGGGTATCGGTCCCGAGTCAGTCGTGGGGTTGTGCCTGCCCAGGGGTGTCGACATCGTTGCGGCGATCCTGGGTGTGTGGAAGGCGGGTGCGGCCTACGTTCCGCTGGATCCCGAATACCCGGTCGAGCGGCTGGAGTTCATGCTCGCCGACAGTGGTGCGACCGCAGTCGTGGGACTGTCCGAACTCACCCGGCACCTGACCGTCCCCGCACTGAATCTCGACGACATCGAGACCATCACCGCCCTCGCGCAGGCGCCGTCGACGGCACCCGGCATTCACCTCGCCGGCGACCAGGCGGCATACGTGATCTACACGTCGGGTTCGACGGGGCGACCCAAGGGCGTCCAGGCCACGCACGGTGGAATGAGGAACGTCGCCGCCGCGCTGCGCCCGGTGCTGGGCGCTGGTCCAGGAGTGCGGGTTCTGCAGTTCGCTTCGTTCAGTTTCGACGCCTCGGTGCTGGACGTGGCCGCGACCCTGACGGCCGGGGGCACTCTTGTTGTGGCCGGGGCCGCCGATCGTGCCGATCCCCAGCAACTGGGTCGGCTGATACGGGAGTCGGGTGTGCGGACGGCCAGCGTGGTGCCGTCCCTGCTGGCGGTACTGGAACCGGCGGACTTGGTCGACGTGTCCACCTTGCGGGTGGGCGCCGAACCGTTGTCGGCGGCCCAAGCGGAGGTGTGGAACGAAGGCCGTCGCCTGATCAACTCTTACGGCCCGACCGAGTCGACGGTGATCGTCGCGGCCGGTCCGGTGGGCGACGAGCCGGGCCCGGTGGTACCGATGGGCGCGCCGATCGCCAACACCATGCTGTTCGTGCTTGACGAACATCTCGCCCCCGTGCCGGTGGGGGCGGTTGGCGAGCTGTACATCGCCGGCGACCAAGTGGCCCGCGGGTACATCGGCCGCAGCGCCCTCACAGCGGAAAGGTTCGTCGCGTGCCCGTTCGGGCCGACGGGAGGCCGGATGTACCGGTCCGGAGACCGGGCTCGGTGGACTGCGGATGGGCAGTTGGTGTTCGCGGGGCGTGCGGACGAGCAGGTGAAGATCCGCGGATTCCGGGTCGAGCCGGGCGAGGTGCAGGCGGTACTCGAGGCCCACCCTGAGATCACCCAGGCGGCGGTGATCGCGCGCGAGGACCTGCCGGGTGACCTACGTCTGGTCGCCTACGTGGTGCGGACGAGCGACACCACGGATGCCGAAGAACTGCGAGTGGGAGCAAGGGATTTCACGGCCGCACGGCTGCCGCACTACATGGTGCCGTCGGCGATCGTCGTCCTCGACGCGTTGCCGTTGACGGTGAACCGGAAGGTGGACCGTAAGGCGCTGCCCATCCCGGAGTACGCGCAGAGCGCGGGCCGAGGGCCTGCCACCGTGCAGGAAGAACTCCTGTGCGCCGCGTTCGGCGAGGTGCTCGGGCTCGACAGCGTCGGTGTGCACGACGACTTCTTCGCCCTCGGAGGGCACTCGCTGCTGGCCACCCGGCTCATCAGCCGGGTGCGGACGGTGCTGGGCACGGAGGTGCCGCTCCGGGCCTTGTTCGAGGCGCCGACACCGGCCGGCCTGGCCACTCGGCTCGGCGGCGCCGTTGGGAGCCGGACCGCGTTGGTGGCCGGGGAGCGGCCGGCGCGGGTTCCCCTGTCGTACGCACAGCGCAGGCTGTGGTTCATCGCGCAGTTGGAGGGCCCGAGCCCTACGTACAACATGCCGACCGTGCTCCGCCTGAACGGTCAGGTGGACCGGGCGGCGCTGGCCGCGGCCCTGCGTGACGTGCTCGCGCGGCACGAGGTGCTGCGCACGATCCTCGCGACCTCCGACGGCGAGCCGTACCAGCGCATTCTCGACCCCTCGGAACTGTCCTGGGATCTGCACATCGTCGACCTGGCCGACTCAGAGAAGCCGACGGACATGACGACCGCGGTCGCCGCGGCTACGGCCTACGAGTTCGACCTCGCGAACGAAGTGCCCATCCAGGCATGGCTGTTCGCGGAGGGCACGGAGGGCGCGGACGAGCATGTGCTCGTCCTGGTGGTGCACCACATCGCCAGTGACGGCTGGTCGAACGGCCCGTTGGCCCGGGACGTGTCCACGGCCTACGAGGCACGCCGCGCGGGCCTTTCGCCGCAGTGGGCTCCTCTGCCGGTGCAGTACGCGGACTACACGTTGTGGCAGCGGGAGTTGCTCGGCGACGAGAAGGACCCTGAGAGCGTCCTGTCCCAGCAGGTCGCATACTGGCATGACGAACTTGCAGGTGCGCCCGAGGAGTTGGGGCTTCCCTTCGACCGGCCGCGCCCGGCGGTGCCCTCCCACCGGGGCCACGGCGTGAAGTGGAGCCTGCCGGCCGAGTCGCACCAGCGGCTGCGGGAACTGGCACGGCAGCGGGGCGTAACCCTGTTCATGCTGTTCCAGGCGGGCCTGGCCGCGACGCTGAACCGGCTTGGTGCCGGCTCCGACATCCCGATCGGGAGCGCGATCGCCGGGCGGACGGACGAAGCCCTGGACGATCTGGTGGGCTGCTTCGTCAATACGTTGGTGATCCGGAGCGATCTGTCCGGGGACCCGACCTTCGCTGAACTCCTTGAGCAGGTGAGGGAGAAGGGGCTACGTGCCTTCGCGCACCAGGACGTTCCGTTCGAGCGCCTGGTCGAGGAACTGGCCCCTGCCCGGTCGCTCGCCCGCCAGCCGCTGTTCCAGGTCATGCTGACCTTCCAGGACACCGTCGAGGTGCCCGAAGCGAGGTCCAAGAGCAGGACAAAGAAGAAGGCGGAGACTCAATCCGGCCCGGCTCCGATGGCCGACGTCGGCGCGAAGTTCGATCTCACCGTGTTCGTGGGGGAGAACTTCGACGACCAAGGCAGCGCGGCCGGTCTCGGCGGCATGGTCACGGGCGCGGCGGATCTGTTCGAGGCCGACACGGTCGAACGATTCGTCGGCTCCCTCGTACGAGTGCTGTCAGCCCTCGCCGAGGACCCGCAGGCACCGATTTCCTCGGTGGATGTGCTGGGTGCGGTTGAGCGTCGTCGGGTTCTTGAGGTGTGGAATGAGACGGCGGGCGGGGTGGCGCCTGTTGGGGTTGTTGAGTTGTTCGGTGGGCAGGTGGTGCGGACGCCGGATGCCATCGCGGTGATGTCCGGCGGAGTGTCGGTGTCGTATGGGGAGTTGGATGCGCGGGCGAATCGGTTGGCGCATTTCTTGCGGGCGCAGGGTGCGGGTGCGGAGTCGGTGGTGGGGTTGTGCCTGCCGCGGGGTGTGGACATGGTTGCGGCGATTGTGGGTGTGTGGCGGGCGGGGGCGGCGTATTTGCCGTTGGATCCGGGTCAGCCGGCGGAGCGGATCGCGTTCATGCTGGCCGACAGCGGTGCTGTCCTGACGTTGACGTCCGAGGAGGTGTTGGAGGATCTTCCGGCGGGCCGGCAGCGGCTGGTGGCGGTGGATGGTCCCCTGGTAGCGATGCAGCTGGCGGCGCTTCCGGTGACGGTTCCGGAGGTCCCGGGTGTGGTGCCTGGGCAGGTGGCGTATGTGATCTATACGTCGGGTTCGACGGGGCGGCCGAAGGGTGTTGCGGTCACGCACGGGGCGCTGGCGAACTATGTCGGGTCGGTGCCGGCGCGGGTGGGCTTCGAGGGGCCGGGCCGGTTCGCGGTGTTGCAGGCGCAGGCCACGGACCTGGGCAACACGGTGGTGTTCGCCGCTCTGGCCTCTGGTGGTGAACTCCACATTCTTGACGAGGACGCGGTCACGGATCCGGTAGCGGTGTCGTCGTATCTGGCCGAGCATCGGATCGATTTCCTCAAGGCCGTCCCCTCGCATGTCGCCGCGCTGGGTGCGGCCGCGGTACTGCCCGCCAAGTCTCTTGTCCTGGGTGGTGAGGCGGCTTCCGCGCAGTTGGTGGGTGAGCTGCTGGCGGGCGCGGGTGATCGGGGGGTGTTCAATCATTACGGCCCCACCGAGGCGACGATCGGTGTGGCGACGACTCGTCTGACGGCGGAGATGGCCGCATCGGGAGTGGTTCCGGTGGGTTCTCCGGTGGCCAATACCCGGTTCTACGTCCTGGACGAGGGTTTGCAGCCGGTCGCTCCGGGTGTGGTGGGGGAGCTGTACATTGCGGGCGCGCAGTTGGCGCGGGGGTATGTGGGCCGGGCTGGTCTGACGGCGGAGCGGTTCGTGGCCTGCCCCTATGGCGGCGTAGGCGAGCGGATGTACCGCACGGGCGACCGCGTCCGGTGGACCTCCGAGGGTCAGGTCGTCTTCGCCGGCCGTGTGGATGAGCAGGTGAAGATCCGGGGGTTCCGGGTGGAGCCGGGCGAGGTGCAGACCGTCCTGGCTGCGCATCCGCTGGTGGCCCAGGCGGCGGTCGTGGCCCGCGAAGACGTGCCGGGTGATGTACGTCTGATCGCCTACGTCGTGCCCTCCGACGAGGACACCGATCCGGCTGACCTCGCCCGCACGCTGCGCGAGTTCACCGGAACCCGGCTGCCGGAGCACATGGTGCCCTCGGCCGTCGTGGTGATGGACGCTCTCCCGCTGACCGGCAACGGGAAGCTGGATCGCGGGGTGTTGCCCGCCCCCGACCGTGCCGCTGCCACGGGCACCGGGCGGGGGCCGGTGAGTGTGCAGGAGGAGATCCTGTGCCAGGCGTTTGCCGAGGTTCTCGGGCTGCCGTCGGTGGGTGTGGAGGATGACTTCTTCGAGTTGGGTGGTCATTCGCTGTTGGCGGTGTCGTTGGTGGAGCGGTTGCGTGAGCGGGGGGTGTCGATCTCGGTGCGGGCGTTGTTCCAGACGCCGACGGTGGCGGGGTTGGCCGTGGTGGCTGCTCCGGAGACGGTGGTGGTTCCGCCGAACCGTCTCGTGGAGGGTGCGGTCGAGATCACTCCGGACATGCTCTCTCTGGTCGAGTTGGATGAGGGCGAGATCGTGCGCCTCACCGGGCAGGTCCCTGGTGGCGCGGGCAACATCGCTGACGTCTATCCCCTCGCCCCGCTCCAGGAAGGCATCTTCTTCCACTATCTGCTCCAGGCGGACACCGGACACGACGTGTACGCCTCCCCCCGCGTCCTCGGGCTCGACTCGCGGGAGCGGCTGGACGCGTTCCTGGGTGCGTTGCAGCGAGTGGTGGACCGGCACGACATCTACCGCACGGCGATCGTGTGGGAGGGCCTGCGCGAGCCCGTCCAAGTCGTGCTGCGGGAAGTGGAGTTGCCGGTCGAGGAGGTCGTGCTCGATGCGGAGAATGGCGAGGCCGTATCGCAGATGCTGGCTCTGGGTGGTGCCAGGATGGATCTGACCCGGGCTCCGTTGATCCGGGTGCAGGTGGCGGCCGATCCTGGCAGTGACCGGTGGCTGGTGCTGCTGCGTATTCATCACCTGGTCCAGGACCACACCACTCAGGACGTCCTGCTGGCCGAACTGCGCGCGTTCCTCTCGGGTGAGGAGGCTTCCCTGCCGGAGCCGTTGCCGTTCCGGAACTTCGTGGCGCAGGCCCGGCTGGGGGTGCCGAGGGAGGAGCACGAGCGGTACTTCGCCGAACTGCTCGGAGACGTCGAGGAGACGACCGCACCGTACGGACTCGCCGACATTCACGGCGACGGAAGTGGTGTGACCCGCGCCCGGCTGGCCGTCGACGCCGAACTGGGCACCCAGGTACGGGAGGTGGCCCGCTCGCTGGGGATGAGCACCGCCACCGTGTTCCACCTGGCCTGGGCGCGGGTGCTGGCCGCGATCAGTGGTCGGGACGACGTGGTGTTCGGCACCGTACTGTTCGGCCGGATGAACGCCGGTACCGGGTCGGACCGCGTCCCGGGTCTGTTCCTCAACACGCTGCCGGTACGGGTCCGGGTGGACTCCACGGGCGTGAAGGACTCCCTGTCCGGCCTGCGGGACCAACTGGCGGAGCTGCTGGTGCACGAGCACGCGCCGCTGGCATTGGCGCAGCAGGCCGCCCAAGTACCCGGCGGCAGCCCGCTGTTCACGTCCCTCTTCAACTACCGGCACAACGAGCGGACTTCACCGCCGGCGGCGCGGGAGGGCGGCGCCGGTGCCTTCGAGGGCATCAGGACGATGCACAGCAGGCAGGCGACCAATTACCCGGTGACCGTGGCCGTCGACGACGAGGGAAGCGGGTTCGGGCTGACCGTGGACGCCGTGGCCACCGCGGACGCGGAGCGTATCGCCAAGCTGCTGCACACCTGCCTCGACCATCTGGTCACCGCCCTGCTGCACGATCCCGGCAGCGCGATCGGGGCCGTCGGCGTGCTCGACCCGGAGCAGCGGCGCGAGGTGCTCACCGTGTGGAACGACACGGAGGCGGAGCTCGGCCAGGGGACGATCACGGAGCTGTTCGAGGCGCAGGTGGCGCGCGCCGCCGACGCGGTCGCCGTGGTGGCCGAGGACGTCGAACTGTCGTACGCGGAGCTGGACGCCCGCGCGAACCGGCTGGCACGGTATCTGGTCGGTCTCGGCGTCGGCCCGGAGTCGCTGGTCGGGGTCTGCCTGGAACGGGGTGCCGGCCTGTTGGTGGCGCTGCTGGGAGTGCTGAAGGCCGGTGGCGCGTATGTGCCGTTGGATCCGGAGTACCCGGCCGAACGGCTGGCCTATGTGGTGCGGGACGCGGGGGTGGGGATCGTGCTGACCTCGGCGGCGCTGCACGAGGTCGTGCCTGACGGTGTCTCACGGGTGGTGGTCGACGACCCGGCTTTGGCCCGGGAGGTCGCGGCGCTCGACTCCGCGACGTTGAGCGTCGCGGAGCGCGGTGTTCTGCGGTCCGAGAACCCCGCGTACGTGATCTACACCTCGGGTTCTACGGGCCGGCCGAAGGGCGTGCTCGTCTCCCACGTGGGCGTGGCGAGTCTGATCGAGGGCCATGTGCGGAATCTGGGGGTGAGCCCCGGGGCACGGGTGGCGCAGTTCGCGTCGGCGGCGTTCGACACGTTCGGCTGGGAGTGGATGATGGCCCTGCTGACCGGGGCCGCGCTGGTCGTCGTACCGGCCGACCGGCGGCTCGGAACCGCCCTGCCGCGCTACCTGTCGGAGCGGGGTGTGACCCACGCGACTCTGCCTCCGGCCGTGCTGGCGACACTCGACGAGGAGTCGCTCGACTCGGAGACGGTGCTCGTGGTGGCGGGGGAGGCGTGCCCGCCGGAGGTGATGGCGCGCTGGTCCAGGGACAGGGTGATGTTCAACTCGTACGGCCCGACGGAGACCACCGTGGACGCCACGCTGTGGCGCTGCGACACGGAGGCGGAGGTGGTGGCCATCGGTGCGCCGGTGGTGAACACGCGGGTGTACGTGCTGGACGAGCGCCTGGAGCCGGTCTCGGTGGGGGTTGCCGGTGAGCTGTATGTCGCGGGCGCGGGACTGGCTCGCGGTTATGTCGGCCGTGCGGGCCTGACCGCGGAACGGTTCGTGGCGGACCCGTACGCCACGGACGGCTCCCGGTTGTACCGGACCGGGGACCGGGCCCGCTGGACGGCCGACGGCCAACTGCTGTTCGCGGGGCGGGCGGACGACCAGGTGAAGATCCGTGGCTTCCGGATCGAGCCGGGCGAGATCGAGGCGGTGCTCGCCACGCAGGCGCAGTTGAGTCAGGCCGCGGTCGTCGTGCGGGAGGACACGCCGGGTGACAAGCGGCTGGTCGCGTACGTCGTCCCGTCCGGTGGCGAAACCGTCGAGCCGGCCGTCCTCGCCGGAGCCGTGCGGGAGTTCGCGGCGGAGTGGCTGCCGCCGTACATGGTGCCGTCCGCGGTAGTGGTGCTCGACGTGCTGCCGCTGACGGTGAACGGGAAACTCGACCGCAGGGCGCTGCCCGCGCCTCAGCACCTGCCGGGGTCGGCCGCCGGGGAGGCGCGTGGCCGTGGACCCGCCGGGGTGCTCGAGGAGGTGGTGTGCGAGGCGTACGCCGAAGTGCTGGGCGTGCCCTCGGTCGGTGTGGACGACGACTTCTTCGCGCTGGGCGGACACTCGCTGCTGGCGGTCACCCTGATGGAGCGGCTGCGTGCCCGGGGTGTGTCGGTCTCGATGCGGGAGCTGATCGCGAACCCGACTCCCGCCCGGCTGATGGGCACCCTGAACCTGTCGTCCGTCCAGGACGCGCTCGGCGGGCTCCTGCCGATCCGGACCACGGGCGGCGATCCGGCCTTCTTCTTCATCCACCCCGGTGGCGGCCTGAGTTGGTGCTATCTGCCCTTCGCCAGGTACATCCCGGAGGGGCATCCGCTGTACGGACTCCAGGCGCGTGGTCTCGACGGCACGAGTGAAGTGGCGGGCTCCGTGGCGGAGATGGCGGCGGAGTACGTCCAACAGCTGCGCAGCGTGCAGGAGTCGGGGCCGTACCACCTCGTCGGATGGTCGTTCGGTGGTACTCCCGCGCACGAGATCGCGGTGCGGTTGCGGGCCGAGGGCGAGGAGGTGTCGCTGATCCTCATGGATGCCTATCCTCCGCTTCCGGCGGCCGGCGCTCCTGCCGATGACGCTTCGGCGGTACCGGCCGGGCCCGCCGTGTCGGCGCACGGTGTCGATGCCGGACTGGTGAGCAGGATCCGTGCCGAACTGGGCCATCTGCTCGGGGGTTTCTCGGACGAGGAGCTCATGCTCATGGCGCGGATCTACCGCAACAACACGGAGATCAGGGCCGAGCACGAGTTCGGCCGGTTCGACGGCGACACGCTGCTCCTCGTCGCGGAGGAGGGAAAGCCGGCGGACTTCTCCCCGACGGCGCTGTGGGAGCCGTATCTCAGTGGCGCGGTCTCCTCCGTCGGACTGCCTTGCGAGCACTCCGACATGGCGCGGCCCGAAGTGCTGGGGCTGGCCTGGGACGCCGTCTCCGCGTGGCTGCGTTCGCGTCGGACTGCGGGGGAGTGACCCCGACGGCTCGCTGAACAAGGGGAGGCGCTGGTCCGGGTGACGGGGTCCCGTCCGATCGTGACGATCGGACGGGACCTTCCGCGTGGGCGCTTCCACGGGGGCTCTACTCGGCGCGCAGGGCCGTGGCGGTACGGGTCCGGGCGGCCCAGCCGGCCGGCATCAGGGAGCCGAGGACGGCGATGAGCAGACCGCCGAGGCCGAGCAGGACCAGTTCCGGAGCGTGGTAGATGGCGATGACGGAGTCGGGCAGGTTCAGGCCGGCGCTGCGCCCCATGGCCGGCATCACCGCGCCGTGCAGGGCCATACCGAGCGGCACCCCCAGCGCACCGCCGATGAGTCCGGCGATGACGACCGACGTGACGACCAACGAGATGGTCTGACGGGGTGTCATGCCGAGTGCCTTGTGGATACCGAGGTCACGGATGCGTTCGTGGGTGTCGAGGACGACACCGTTGAGGACACCCAGTCCCGCCACGGCGACCAGCATCAGAGTGAGGATCGCGGTCAGCGAGTTGAGGATGACGACGGTGTCGCTCTCGCTCTCGTTCTTGGCGCTGGTCGAACTGACACCCAGCGGCTGCAGCTTCTGGTTCAGTTCCGAGACGTAACTGCTCAGTGAGGTCCCGGACTTCACCGCGATGTACTGGCTGGTGGCCTGCAGGCCCGGTTCGACGTTCTCGAGTGTCGCGGCGTCGGTGTAGACCTGCATGCCGCCGTTGCGGGTGTCGAGGACCTCGCCCACGATCTTGACCGTGACCGATTTGCCGTGTGCGTTGAGCGTGACGGTGTCCCCGACCTTCGTGTCGGTGGCGGTCATGAACGGTGTCGGTACGACGGCCTCGCCCGTCTTGCTCATCCAGTGTCCCGAGACCATCGTGTAGCCGCCCCAGGAGGCGTCGCCGTCGAACGCGACGACGTTGGTGTACCCGGTCACGCCCGAGACGGTGGCCTCGGTCGTGGCGCTTCCGTAGTGCTTCGCGGTCCCGGGCTGCGCCTCGATCGCCGCGTCGACGGCGGCGGCGTCGGGTGTCGCCTGGCTCCCGCCGGGAAGGCCGCCGGGGCCGGCCTGCGGGCCGACGACGCCGATGGTGACATCGGCGGCGTTGTGGTCCCTCGCGGTCACCACCTCGCTGAGCGAGGACGCCAGACCGGTGGCGAAGGTGACGGCCGTGGCGCCGAACAGGACCGCCGCGATCATCGAGGCCGTACGGGCGGGGCGGGCGAACGGACGGGCCAGGCCGAGGCTGACGGGACGGGGGAGGGGCAGCCGGGCGGCCACATGGGCCGCCCGGCGCCCTCGGCCGGGCGCGGGGGTTCGCCCGACGGCCAGTGCGTCGACGGTCCGCAGTCGGCCGGCACGCCAGGCGCTCAGACAGGCGGCGACTGCCACCACGCCCAACGCCCCGGCGACCACTGCGATGTCGACCCAAGGTTCTACGGTCAGGCCCGTGGTGCCGTACGCGTCCGCGGTCTCGGACAGCACCGGTACGGCCAGGAGGTTTCCGATCACGACGCCGGCCGCGGTCCCGATCGCCGCCGGGAGCAGGGCCTGGCCCACATAGGCGCGTACGACCTGGGCCGGGGTGAATCCGATGGCCTTGAGGACGCCGATCCGCCGCAGCCCCGTGCCCACCGTGCCGGCGACCACGTTCCCGACGATCAGCACCGACATGACCAGGCCCAGGACGCCGAACGCGACGAGGAAGGGCACGAACAGCGACGTGTCGCGCGCGGAGACCTTCTTGAGGGCGAGCCAGGACTGCGAACCCGCCATCGACCCCGCGGGAGCGGCCGCCGTGACCGCGGCCCGCCCCTTGCCGATCGCCGCGGCGGTGTCCGCCTTGGTGAAGCGGTAGAGCATCTGGTAGCCACCGGTCGCACCGGTCGGCGTCAACGCGGTGACCTCGGACGGCACCACCCAGGCATCGGCGGTACGGCTGACCGTACGGGCCATGCCGACCACCTTCAGCGTCGGACTGCCGGGCAGGTCCGAGAACTGGAGCTCCAGGCCCATCCGTGCCATGAGGCCGGAATCGGCCGACAGGACGATCTCGCCGGGGCCCTCGACCCAACGGCCCTCGGTCAGCGAGATCTTGTCGACGTCCCCGCCGGGCTTCGCACGGCCCACGACCGACAACGGTGCGACGGACATGCCGTTGACCTGTGGATTGATCGTCGTGGTGGGGTACGGGCCCGACGCGGCGTCGACGCCCGGGGCGTCCGCGGACGCGGCCAGCTGCGCGCTCGTCGCCCTGTCAGCCTTGAACTGCGCGGTGAGATGCGAACCGTGCTGCCGGACGAAGGCCTTGTCGAACGGCGCGTCGGACGCCACCAGCAGGGAACCGCCGAGAACCGACGCGGTCACCGCCATCATGACGGCCAGTCCGATCACCAGCGTCTGCACCCGGCGGCGCGCCACTCCCGAGCGGACGACGCGGCCCAGGGCGCTCATCGGGCGACCCCGGCGTTCACATCGGCGGTGATCCGGCCGTCGACGAGCTGCACGGTGCGCTTCGTGCAGGACTGCGCCAGGGACAGGTCGTGGGTGACGATGACGATCGTCTGCCCCTCGGCGTTGAGCTCCCTGAGCAGTTCGCTCACGTCCTCGCCGGACGCGGAGTCCAGCGCGCCGGTCGGCTCGTCCGCCAGGAGAAGCGGCGGGCGGTTCATCAAGGCCCTTGCCACCGCGACGCGTTGACGCTGCCCGCCGGACAACCGGCCCGGGAAGGCGCCGCCGTGCCGGGCGATACCGAGCGACTCCAGCAGGTCCGCCGCCCGGCGGTTCGCCTCGCGCCGTCCCATTCCGGCCAGTTGCGCGGGCAGGACGACGTTGTCGGCGACGGTCAGATCGTCGAGCAGGTTGAAGAACTGGAAGACCATGCCGATCTTCGAGCGTCGGTAACGGGCGGAACCGGCCTCGCCGAGCTGGTCCACGCGTACGCCGTCCACCGTGACGGTTCCGGTGTCGGGCCGGTCCAGGCCCGCGATCAGGTTGAGCATGGTGGACTTGCCGCTGCCGGAGGGACCCAGGATCGCGACGGCTTCACCGGCCTGCACGGTCATCGACGCGTTCTGCAGGGCCGGTGGCCCGGCATCGTAGCGGCGGCTCACGTCGCGCAGTTCGATCACCGGTGTGGTCATGGACGCTCCCTCGTTGCTCACATCTGATGGGTGTGACGCTAGGCGTGCGGCCCGGGGGAGCACGACGGTCGGCAGGGGTAATTCCCGTACCGCGTTGGGCTGATGCCGGTCGGTGTCATCCTTGAGATGTAGTCGACCGGTGTATCCGCCAGACCCTCTGTGTGGATGCCGGCGATCCGGGCCATCGGTGACAATGGCCCGGTGATGGACCGCGTGCGACAGGGAGCCAGGGCGCTGACGCGCCCCAGCGGCCCCACCCCGAGCCCCACCCGGCGGAACAAGGCCTTCGACGCGGCACTCGCGCTGTGCCTCGGCGTCGCCGCGGCCCAGTACGTCCTCGACAACCTGCACGGATGGGACAGCCGGCAGGACCGTCCCGTTCCGGTCGGGTACCCGACCGGGGCGGTCGACTGGGTCGCCCTGCTGGGCCTGGCCCTTCTGGCCTCCGCGCCCTTGGCGCTGCGCCGCCGTTATCCACTGGCCGTGCTGTGGATCGTCATGGGCGCGACCCTGTTCACGCCCGGTGACGCGGCGCGGCTCACGTTCTACGCATGCGTGATCGCCGCCTACAGCGCCGCCGCCTACAGCCCCTACCGGGTGGCGACGCTGGCCAGTCTGCCCGGCGCGGTCCTCCTGGTCGCCACGGTCGGGGATCCGGGGGCACCCACCGTGCCCACGCAGTACGTTCCCCTGCTGATCGCGGTGCCGCTCGTCGTGGCGGCCAACGGGCTGCGGGCATGGAAGCTTCGGGCGGACGAGAGCAGTGCGCGGCTGTCCGCCGTGGAACGTGAACAGGCGGAGGCGCTGCGCCGGGCGGTCGAGCACGAACGCGCCAGGATCGCCCGCGAGTTGCACGACGTGGTGACGCACAACGTCAGCATGATGGTCATCCAGGCCGGAGCCGCCCGCAAGGTCATGAGAGCGGCCCCCGACCAGGCGTCCGATGCGCTGCTCGCGGTGGAGGCGGGCGGCCGGTCCGCGATGAGCGAGCTGCGCCACGTCATGGGGCTGCTCACGATGAACGCGGACGGATCCGAGTCGGCCGACCCCGAAGAGCTCGAGCCACAACCGGGACTCGACCAGCTGGACACGCTGGTCGCGCGGATGCGGAGCGCCGGAGTGTCGGTGGAGCTGGACGTCTGCGGGGCACCGCGCCCTGTGTCGGCCGGAGTGGAACTCGCCGCATACCGCGTGGTGCAGGAGGCGTTGACCAACACGGTCAAACACGCGGCCGGGGCGACCGCGAGGGTGAAGGTCGAGTACGGTGGCGACGATCTACGGGTGGAGGTCACCGACTCCGGTGGCAGCCCGAGCCCGTCCGCGGCGACCGGCAACGGTCATGGGCTCATCGGCCTCCGCGAGCGACTGGCCGTCTACGGCGGCACCCTGCGAACCGGCCCGGGCCCGCTCGGCGGTTACGGCGTCCATGCACTGATTCCCTTGGAGGAAGCGTGACCGAACCGCTGCGTGTCGTGGTCGCCGACGACCAGGCGCTGGTACGCACCGGTTTCCGGATGATCCTCACCGCCGACGGCATCGATGTGGCCGCCGAGGCGACCAACGGTGTCGAGGCCGTCGAAGCGGTCCGGCACACCCGGCCCGACGTGGTGCTGATGGACATCCGGATGCCGGAGATGGACGGCCTGGAGGCCACGCGGCGCATCCTCGCCGGCGGCGCTGACCAACCGCGGGTCGTCATGCTGACCACGTTCGACCTCGACCACTACGTGTACGCGGCGCTGTCCGCCGGGGCCAGCGGCTTCCTCCTCAAGGACGTCACGCCTGAACATCTCGTCGCCGCCGTCCGCACGGTAAGGGCAGGTGACGCGCTGCTCGCCCCCGTCATCACCCGCCGCCTCGTCGAGCGGTTCGCGCGCAAAACCCCCGACACGACCGCCCTCCATCGCGACCTCGCTGCCCTCACACCACGCGAGTTGGAGGTCCTGCGCCGCCTCGCCCAGGGCCTGAGCAACGCCGAACTCGCCGACCGGCTCCACCTGTCGGAGGCGACCGTGAAGACCCACGTCTCCCGCATCCTCGCCAAACTCGCCCTGCGCGACCGCGCCCAGGCCGTCGTCATCGCCTACGAGACGGGCCTGGTCAGCCGCGGCGAACGCGAGGACCCGCTGCGCTCCGCCGACCGCGGATAGACACGGGAGCCCCGAGGCGACCGAGGTCGTCGCGCCGACCGCGCCACGGACAAGGCCGTGCCCGGCCGGTCGGTGACGGAGAACTGACGGGATGTCGCACCGGGGTACGCGAGCCTCCACTAGCCGGAGGATCCAGGATCTCTCCATGGACGTACCTGTCGGGCCGCCCGTTCCCGACCGTCTGACGACCGGTCACCGACGTCGAGACGTTCGTCGCCGAGGCGCGGGCGACGTCGTACCCCCTTGCTGCGGCGAATCCCGGGAACGTGATGATCTCGTTCTGTGTGGAGGACGCGGCGACCGAAAGCGTCACGGTGCTTGCGGAGTGGGCGTCCCCGGAGGCTCTCGACCGCCACGTGGATGCACGCGAACTCTCTGCCCTCCTCGCCAAGTGGGGTCCGCGCACACGCAATGAGGTGCGCAGGTTCCACGCCGACGGACCCGCGTCTGCCCCTTCTCCTTGTCGGGGGCCGGGTTGCGTCCTGACTAGCGGCCGATCTTGTCCAATTCGGCGAGGTCCTCCTCGGAGAGCGGGAGTCCCGCGCCCGCGACGTTCTCGCGCAGGTGCGTCACCGACGAGGTGCCGGCGATGAGCAGGATGTTCGGCGATCGTCGCAGCAGCCACGCCAGGGCGACCGACATCGGGGTCGCATTCAGCCGGGCGGCCACGGCCGAAAGTGCCGTGGACTGGAGCGGAGTGAAGCCGCCGAGCGGGAAGAAGGGCACGTACGCGATGCCCCGGTCGGCGAGATCGTCGATCAGCGCGTCGTCCTGGCGGTAGGCGAGGTTGTACATGTTCTGCACGCACACGATCGGCGCGATCGACTGCGCCTCGGCGACCTGTTCCGCCGTCGCGTTGCTCACTCCGAGATGCCGGATCAGGCCCTGCCGCTGGAGTTCGACGAGGGTCTTGAAGGGCTCCGCGGGCGAGCCGGGTCGGGGGCCCTGGGCGTCGCCGAGCCGGAGGTTGACGAGGTCGAGGGCATCGAGGCCGAGGTCCTCGAGGTTCTCGCGGACGGCGCGGCGCAGGTCCTCGGGCTGCCGGGCGGGGATCCAGCCGCCCTGCCGATCGCGGACCGCGCCGACCTTGGTCACGATGTGCAGCGATGCGGGAAAAGGGTGCAGCGCTTCACGGATCAGCCGGTTGGTGACGCGTGGTCCGTAGGCGCCGGCGGTGTCGATGTGGGTTATCCCGAGGGCGGCGGTCTCGCGCAGGACGGCGAGGGCGCCGTCGTGGTCGGCGGGCGGCCCCATGACGCCGGGGCCGGCCAGCTGCATGGCGCCGTAGCCGAAGCGGGTGACGGTCAGATCGCCCATGGTCCAGGTGCCGCCGGGCAGTGACGCGGGGGATGTGTTCATGACTGTGTCTTTCCTGCCGAACCGGGGACTGGAGAGGGTCGCTTGCCACGTGGAGTGCCGTTCATCAACAGCCTCCGTTGTTCGCGGCTGCCGCCGGACCGATCTTTTTCTCGCTCATGCCGTCGATGGTCGCTCGCCGACGGACCGCGCATCCAATACCGGCACCGTGCCCTGTCATACCCGCCGGGTATCACCGGGATATGCTGCGACCATGGACGCCTTGGAGACCCGTGAGTTGAGGTACTTCATCGCCGTCGCCGAGGAACTGCACTTCGGCCGAGCCGCCGAGCGCCTGGGCATGGCCCAGCCACCGCTGTCCCGGGCGATCCAGCAGTTGGAGCGGCGCCTCGGCGTCCGTCTGCTGGAACGCGACCGCCGCGGTGTCGCCCTCACCGGCGCCGGAGAGACGCTGCTGCACGAGGGTCGCGCGGCTCTCGACGCGACCACCGCCGCCGCTCGCCGCACCCGCCGCGCCGGTGGCGCCGACAACCCGGGCGGTCCCCGCAACCGACTGGTGCTGGCGGTGAAGGCCGCCGCGTCCCACGAACTGCTGCAGAAACTTCTGGACACCTACGCGGCCGAACCCGACGCCGCCGAGATCGAGGTACTGCCGAGCGGCACATGCGAACAGGGAGAGATGCTGCGCGACGGCCGCGCCGACGTGGCGCTCATGCACGCGCCGTTCAACTCCCTCGCCGGGTTCGACAGCGAGGAGCTGATGACCGAGGGGCAGATCGCCATCCTGCCCGCCGGGCACCCCCTCGCCGCGCACAGGACACTGTCCCTCTCCGACGTCACGGACATCCCCGATCTCCCGCTCGCCCGGTGGTCCCGGGACGGCTCGTACCCACCCGGCCCGGGCCCCGAGATCCACGACCAGACCCAACTGGCCCAGCTGATCGCCCTCGGACGCACCGTGGCCGTCTTCCCCGAGTCCGCCCGCGCCTGGCTGTGGGCCGAGCACACCGCCGTCCCCCTGACCGACGCACCCCCCGTCGTGACCCACATCGCCTGGCCCGCGCACAGCCGCTCCCTCGCCCTTGCGGGACTCATCCGCACGGCCACCCGGCTCTGACCCTCTCGCCGCCGCTGCATCGCGGTGGTCGTCGGTCGAAGAAGTCAGTGGAGGATGCTGACCGCGCGGGCGATCACGAGGAGCGACGTCAGGAGAGCGGCGACACTCTCCACGCTCATCAGGAACTTGGCGCGTGAGGAGAGGGGCATGGTGTCCGTAGGGCTGAACGCCGTGGAGTTGGTCACCGACACGTAGAGGTAGTCCATCAGCGTGGGCACCCAGTCGGATGTCTTGCTGGAGCCGTCGGAGACCTCTTGGACGGCGCCTGCGTTCTCGTCCTGCGAGAAGCGGAAGTCCGCCAGCGGCAGCTCCGCGCGGGGTACTTGGGTCCGGCTGACGGGGCCGCCACGGTCCAACTCCCAATAGGCCAGGCCGAAGACGATGATGTTGGTGAGCCAGATCTGCAGCGAGGCCACCAACAGCGCCCGGCCGTCCTTCACTTCGGCGGACACCAGCTCATGGACCAGAGTGCCCAGCGCGGCGAGATTGCTCGCCCCGATCACGGCTACAAGCGTCAGCGACAGGACGCGGAACGCCCGCGTCTGGCGCGTCAGCCGGCGTGGGTTGATCGCGATGAGGGGTATGAGCAGCAGGCACTCCAGGGCGGGCAGGACATAGCGGGGTGCGATGAGGAGTCGCTGGGGCAGGAGGAGGTACAGCGCGATGGCGACGAGTGTCGCTGCCACGCCTGGTAGTCGGGCCTCTCCTCGGCGCTCGTGCCGCGGATGTCTGAAACGGGTTTCTTCACGCGCTCGCGGCACGGCTCGTCCTTACCTGGGGCATGGAAATCGATTGATCGGTTTCCATGGTCCGGCTACCCCAGGCAGCGCATCCGACCCATCTGAAGCGCACCTTTGCCGGGCTCGGCTGCCCTCCGCGGTCGGGGTCCGGTCAGAGGGTGGGCTCGGAGCGCGTGAACAAACAGAACGGGTGGCCCGCAGGGTCGAACAGGACGCGTACCTCGGCCTGAGGCTGGAAGTCGGCCACGGTCGCTCCCAGGGCAACAGCATGGTCGACGGCCGATGAAAGATCGCTCACCTCGATGTCCATGTGCATCATCATCTGCTGCCCGGACAGCTCGGACGGCCACCGCGGAGGGGTGAAGAGCGGCTCTGTCTGGAACGACAGCCCGGTACCGCCGTCAGGTGGTGCGATCTCGCTCCAGCCCGGCTCCTCCTTCTGCATCGGCCACCCCAGCAGGCTTCGGTAGAACCGAGCCAAGTCGTGGGCGTTCGGTGCATCAAGTGTGATCGAGGCCAGCGTGAAACGCGGTGAGGACGTCATGTACTGCTACTGCCCGGTTTCCCCGCCGAGAGCGTCAGTCGTCGGCGATGCCGGTACCGCTCAGGGCGGGGACGGTGTTCTCGGGATGGGCGAGGGAGAGGGCGCCGGTCCGGAACTGGGCGAGTTTGTCGAGGATGGTCTCGCCGACCGGGAGGTGTCCCCAGACGCTGATGCCCTGATGGGTGCTGGGTTCCCACGTCGCTTCGTCGACGACGACGGGGTTCCAGCCGACTTCCCAGTCGAAGCCGGAGGGGGTGCGGGCGTAGTAGGAGAGTTCACGGTCGTTGGTGTGCTGGCCGACGGTCAGTGAGCCGAAGCCCATTTCGTGGACGCGCTGGTAGCTCTGGGCGACGTCGTCGAGAGTGGCGGCCTGGACGTTGAGGTGCTGCACACGGGTGCGGATCGGGTCGATCGGCAGGCGGCGGGCGTTGCCCACCGCGATGGTGTGATGGCGTTCGTTGACGCGAAGGAAGCGGATCTTGACTTTGAGGCCGCTCATGGTCTCGTCGATGTAGTCGGTCAGGCGGGCGTCGAAGACGGTGTTGAAGTAGCTGCGGATCTGCGTCGGCCTGGTGGAGGTCAGGGCGATGTGTCCGATGCCGGCATCGCCGGTGACGAAGCCGGAGGCGAGCATCCGTAGGGGCTCCGCGGACTTCACCGGGGTGGTGTAGATCTCCTGGGTGATGCCTTTGGGGCCGGGAAAGCGCAGCAGGCGTTCGACACCGCGCAGGGCGGCTTCCTCGTCGGTTCCGACGACGAGGGGCACGCCGTGGGCACGGATGCGGGCCTCGATCTGTTCGAAGGAGGCGTGGTCGTCGATGTGCCAGCCGGTGGTGACGACGTCTTCGGCGGGGCCGCGCCGCAGCAGGAAGCGGCACTCCTGGTCATCGAGGCGGAAGCGCATCAGGTCGCGGGAGAGCGCGTCGTGATGCATGCCGATGGCGTCGGTGCCGAACCGCTGCCAGTCGGCGAAGCGGTTGGTCTCGATGATCATGTAGCCGAGGTGGACGGCTCCGAAGACCGACGGGGCGTCGTGCCTCTCATACGTGTTCATCGGTGGCCTCCAAGGAAGTCGGAGCAGAGGCGGTTGAACAGGTCGGGCTGCTCGAACTGCACCCAGTGCCCGGTGTTGGCCACCATGTACAGATCGCAGTTGGGCATGCGGTCGGCCAGCATGCGAGCACCGGAGGGGCGGTTGACCTTGTCCTCGGCACCCCACAGCACGAGGGTGGGCACGGACAGCCGGCTCAGGCGCGGGTCGCGGGTGAAGTCCGACTTCCACAGGATGCGCAGTGCGCCCGGCCCGGAGGGAAGCTTGGTGGGGGGCGAAGCGATGACCTCGGGGTCGATGCTGGCCTGGTAACGGTCTTCGATGGCGGAGTCCGGGACACTGGCGGCGTTGAAGACGAGGTAGTTGCGGATGAACGTCTCCAGCTTCAGCCGGGACGGTCCCTCGCCGGTGTAGTAGGTGAGCAGGCTCCTGGCGCCGCGGGTGGGCACGGTGCGGGTGGTGCCGACGCCGGCCGGCCCCATCAGCAGCATGCGGTCGACCCGGTGGGGAGTGTCCAGGGCCAGGCGCAGGGCACAGGCGCCGCCGTAGGAGTTGCCGACCAAGTGGGCCTTGTCCAGGCCGAGTTCGTCGAGCAGGCCGCGGATGTGGCGGGACAGGTACCCGACGGGGTCGGCGCTGTCGACGCCCTTGCTGCTGCGGCCGTAGCCGGGCATGTCGGGCACGATGACCCGGTACCTCTCGGCCAACTCGGCGATGTTGCGCGTGTAGTTGGAGACGCCGGAGGCGCCCGGGCCGCCGCCGTGCAGCATCACCACCGGCGGGCCGTCGCCCGTCTCCGCAACGAAGATCTTCTTTCCGTCGACGTCGTACGTCGTCTCCTGCATCGTCGGCAGGCTGGTCGGCGTGGTCATGTCGTTCCTCGCTTTGCGGTGATGGTCGGGTCGGCGAACGGCTGTTTGAGTCCTCCGCTACGGAACGGCGCCTGAGGAGACCTTGGTCGGGTCGTCGGCGGTCACCCGACCGTCCTTGGTGTGCGTGAAAGCGGGCAGTGACCCGATGCCGTACGCCTTCCCGGCGGTGATGTACGAGGCGATCACGCCGGCTGCGCGGTGCCGCCGGGATCGTATTCGGGAACGTAACACGTTATTGGCGACCCGACAATAGGAGGCGTGAGAGGTCGGCGGGGGTAGCCGAGAGTGCGGGGCTCCGCGTGTCGGGAAGTCCTGTACGCAGGGGGTACGTCGAAAACTGCGGGATCACACCGGCCCGCGCACCGTCACTTCGCGCGGCTCTCCGGCCCGAACTCCGTGATGATCAGCAGGAGGGTGCGCTCCAGGAGAGTGAACGTCTGCTCCCGGCTCAGGGTGCCGCGGTTGAGCCACTCGTTGGTCGCGGACCGTGTCATCGCGGCGAACGCCCGGCACATGCCCCGCAGCGCCTCGTCCGTGTCCGGGTCGATGCCGA
Organism: Streptomyces sp. NPDC092369; assembly: GCF_044755245.1. Classification (NCBI taxonomy): domain Bacteria; kingdom Bacillati; phylum Actinomycetota; class Actinomycetes; order Kitasatosporales; family Streptomycetaceae; genus Streptomyces; species Streptomyces sp. NPDC092369. The sequence goes on along the minus strand of NZ_JBIVQP010000011.1, from coordinate 152,194 downwards.
GCGCGCGCAGGGTCTGGTCGACGGTCACCTCCTCCGCCTCCCGCATGACGGCGTCGACGTCGGGGTCATGGCCGTGCGACAGCGCGTCGACGGTGACGAGCCACATGCCGCGGTTGCGGTCGACGACGCTGAGGAAGCGGTCGACGACGCCGTTCACCCGCTCCTGGAGGGTGCCCTTGGGCAGCCGCTCCAGTACGTAGTCGGGCACCGCGACCATCTCGCGCAGCACTTCCAGGTACAGCTCTCGCTTGCCGCCGAAGTAGTGGTTGACCAGGCCCCGGGTGACACCCGCCTCGCGTGCGATGTCCGCCAGTGAGACCGCGCCGTAGGGCTTCTCGCCGAAGGCGCGGCGTGCGCAGGCGATGATCTGGCCGCGGCGGGCTTCCGGCTCCATTCGGATCCGTGGCCGGCCTTCGGCGGAGGAAGAGGCTGTCACGGCCGCATCTTTTCACGGTCCCCGTCGACGACCGTCAGCGGAAGCCGCAGCGCGCCGGGCGTCGCCTCCGGCGTCAGGGGATTCCGCGGGGCGACCTGGGCAGGGGGCGGGTGAAGGAGTTGATCGGCATCGGGTTGGCTGCGGTGACGACGACTGCGGGTGTGGGGTGCCGAACTGGGGCGTCGTCACCCGAGCGTCTTATTGACGACCCGCCAATAAACTGGAGTGAAATCGCCCGGCAGCTATTGACGGGTCACCAATAATGAGGTGACAGTGTTGCCATGTCCGCCGCCCGGCGTGTGCCCCGTGACAGCCGGAGTCGCGGAGAGCAGGCCTGCCGTACCACTCCGCGAAGAAGTCCGCCGGTGTCTCACGGCCGTGCCCCGCCGCCTCGCTCGGCGTCCACACGAGCAAGCCCGATCTTCCCGACAGCGAAGGAGCTGCCCGGTGATGCCGACCAAACCCCGGACGTTCTGTGAGGCGTTCCAGCGGACCGCCGCACTCCAGGCAGGCCAGGTCGCCCTGCGTACCGTCGGTGACACGACGACGCTGCTCTGGTCGGAGTACGCCGACCGCGTCCGGGCGCTCGCCGAGGGGCTGACGGCCCTCGGCGTACGCCGCGGCGACACGGTCGCGCTCATGCTGCGCAACCGGCCCGAATTCCATGTCGCCGACACCGCCGTCCTCCATCTCGGGGCAATCCCGTTCTCGGTCTACAACACCTCCTCTCCCCAGCAGGTCGCCCACCTGCTCACGGACTCGCGGACCAGACTGGTGATCACGGAGGAGTGCTTCCTGCCCGTGCTCGACCATCCTGCTCGCGCGGTGGACGCGACGGTCGTCACCGTCGACGGCGCCTTCCCCGGGACCCTGTCGCTGGACGACGTCTCCTCCCGCGAGGCCGAGGGGTTCGACTTCGAGGCGATCTGGCACTCCGTGCAGCCGGACGACGTGCTCACGCTGATCTACACCTCCGGTACGACCGGGCAGCCCAAGGGCGTCGAGATCACGCACCGGGCCGAAATCGCCCAGTGCGCGGCCGCCAACGAGCGGCTCGGAATCACCGCCGGCGACCGGATGATCTCCTTCCTGCCGTCCGCTCATATGGCCGACCGCTGGTCCTCGCACTACACGCAGATGACCGCGGGAACGGAACTGACGACCGTCGACAAGCCCCGTGACATCGCCGCCGCCCTCGCCGACGTCCACCCCCAGGTCTTCGGAGCGGTGCCGCAGATCTGGCAACGCCTCTACAACGGCCTCCGGGCGGCACTGGAGCGGGCGGCGGACAGCGAGCCCGACGAGGTACGCCGACAGGCACTGTCCGAGGCTCCCGGTCTCGGCCTGCGCTACGCCGAGGCCGTCGAGCGCGGCCGGCTCACCGCCGAACTCGCCGACCGCTGGGCGGCGTTGGACTCCAGAGAGCTGGCACCGCTGCGGGAGCGGTTCGGCCTGGACCGATTGCGGGTGGCGGCCTCGGGCGCGGCGCCGATCGCGGCGAGTCTGCTGCTGAACCTGCGTGGCCTGGGCATCCCGGTGAGCAATGGCCTGGGCATGTCCGAGCTGTCGGGCATGGCGACCTACTCGCCTCCCGGTGAGGCCCCGGTGGCCTCGGTGGGCCGCCCGCTGCCCGGCGTGGAAGCTTCGATCGCCGCGGACGGCGAGTTGCTGGTGCGCGGTGAGATCGTCATGCGCGGCTACCGGGGCGCCCCCGAGAAGACCGCCGCCGCGTTCACCGCCGAGGGCTGGCTGCGGACCGGGGATGTCGCCACCATCGACCCGACCGGCGCGATCACCCTGGTGGACCGCAAGAAGGACCTGATGATCAGCACGGGCGGCAAGAACCTGTCGCCCTCCGTCATCGAGGGAGCCGTCCTCTCCCACTCTCCGCTGCTCGCGCACGCGGTCGTGATCGGCGACGCTCGCCCCTTCGTGGCCGCGCTGCTGGTGCCCGATCCCGAGGCGGTCACCGCCTTCGCGGCACGGCACGGCCTGGACGGCGGACCTGGCGAACTGTGCCGGCATCCCGTGGTCCTGGCGGCGATCGAGACGGGATTGGCCGCGGCCAACTCGGTCCTGTCCCGGCCCGAACAGGTCCGCGCCCACATCGTGCTCACCGACGACTGGCAGCCCGGCAGCGAGTTCGTCACCCACACCCGCAAGACGCGCCGCGGGCCCATCCACGAGCACTACGCCGCGAAGATCGAGGCGATGTACACCGAGCACACCGTTGCCACCGGCAGGGCCTGATCCGTACCGGACCCCGCACGCAGGACTCTGTGCGGGGCGGCCTTTGAACCGAGCCGCGCCCGCCACAGGGCCGATCCCCAATCCGCTGAAGGACTCCTCATGCCGTTGCCCCCTGTTCTCGCGCTGCCCCTCACGGTTCCCGTCGTGGGCGCGCCGCTGTTCATCGCCTCCGGCCCCGAGCTGGTCATGGCCCAGTGCCAGGCCGGGGTCATCGGCTCGTTCCCGGCCCTCAACGCGCGGCCCGCCTCGCTCCTGTCCGACTGGATCGAGCGCATCACAGAGGAGAACGCGTCCTACGCGGCCGCGCACCCGCACGCCGTCGTCGCCCCGTTCGCGGTGAACCAGATCGTGCACCGCTCCAACGACCGCCTCGAGCGCGACATGGACGTGATCGTGAAGCACCAGGTGCCGATCGTCATCACGTCGCTCGGCGCACGGCCGGAGATCAACGACGCGGTGCACTCCTACGGAGGCGTCGTGCTCCACGACGTCATCAGCAACGAGTTCGCGCACAAGGCCATCGAGAAGGGCGCCGACGGTGTGATCGGCGTGGCCGCCGGGGCCGGCGGCCACGCCGGCACACACTCACCCTTCGCCCTCGTGCAGGAAATCCGGGAATGGTTCGACGGTCCGCTGCTGATGTCGGGCGCGATCGCCCACGGCCGCTCCATCCTGGCCGCGCTGGCCGCGGGCGCGGACCTCGCGTACGTGGGCTCCGCATTCCTCTCCACCAATGAGGCGAACAATTCGACCGCGTACAAGCAGATGATCGTCGACAGTGCCGCCAAGGACATCGTCTACAGCAACCTGTTCACCGGCGTCCACGGCAACTACCTGCGCGGCAGCATCTCCGCCGCCGGACTCGACCCGGACAACCTCTCCGAGTCGGGTCCGTCCGCCATGGACTTCGGCACGAGCGACACCGCGAAGCCGAAGGCGTGGAGGGACGTCTGGGGCTCAGGCCAGGGCATCGGCGTCGTCAAACGGAGCACGACGGTCGCAGACCTCGTCGCAACGCTCAAGGAGCAGTACGACGACGCACAGTTCGCCCTGCACACCAAGACACGCACGTACGGCGCGACCATGCACGGCGCGATCACCCGCGGCGCCTGAGCGGCCTCTGTCGCACGGCATACGGAACCCGGTGCCTGTGCTGCTGCGGGCCGGCGCTATCCCTTGGTGAGGACCGCGTGCATGAGGGCGCGAAGCTCCCCTGCCAAGGCCGGGCGTGAGGTGAACTGGCCGGTCTGCGCCAGGTCGTTGACGACGGCGAACGCGGCATGGACGCGGACCTGAACCTCCCGCGGGTCCGGGCTAGGCGCTGCCGCCTGCGTCACCTCCGCCCAGTACGCGGCGACAGCCCGCTGGAAGCGCCGCAGCTCCGTGCGGTCGCGCTCGGGCAGGTTGTGGCCTTCGGCGAAGTAGGCGGCGACCAGTTCCCGGTAGTCCAGCACCGTCTCGACGTAGGAGACGACCAGCAGGTCGAGAGTGTCGCTCGCGGGCAGCCCGGCCGCCTGTGCGGCTGTGACGTTCTGCCGCAGGCGTTCCCGGATTCGGCTCGCGGCGGTCTGGAGCAGGTCGATCTTCCCCGCGAAGTGGGTGTAGATGCTGGGCCCGGCCATGCCCGCCGCGGCGCCGATGTGCTCCATGGTCACCGCGTGGAAACCGTGCTCCCGGAAGAGCCGGGCCGACACGGCGAGCAGTTGTTCACGCCGGGCGTCCAGCAGCAGGGACGGGCTGGTCGCCGGGGCCTGCCGCGGTGCGGAGGCAGTGGTCAGGTCGGTCGCCAGGGTGTTGAGGGCGATTGCCGTGAGGACTTCCTCGAAGGCCGTTCGCGGCAGCCGGACGCGGTGGTCGGAGACGCTCCCCAGGACGCTGAGCGCCCCCCAGGTGAGCAGAGACGCCTCGGAGGGCTCCAACTCGGGGCGCTGGTCGCGTAGCGCGCGGATCAATGGCGCGCCGATTCCCACGGCGCGCTTCCTCACCTCGATGGCGTCGTCCGGCGCGAGGTGCCGGCGCTCGCGTCGCCAGAGGATGCCGAACTCCGGCCATGCGACTACGAAAGCGGCCAACTGCGCGTAGGCCTCGGCTAGTTCCTGGCCGGTGTCGCTCCCGGTGCAGCCGTCCAGCGTCCGCCTTGCCTCGTCGAGGCCGGCGCGCAGGACATGGGCGAGCACCGCTTGCTTTCCCCGGAAGTGGCGGTAGAGCGCCGGTCCGCTGAGCCCGGCGGCCGCGGCGATGTCCTGGACGGAGACGTTGTGGTAGCCGTCGCGCGCGAAGAGCCCGGCGGCGATCGCCCCCAACTGGTCGCGTCGCGTCGGCTTTCCCGGCCGGGGGACGGCGCCGGCGGGTGGGCTCACTTGTCACCCGCCCATGGCAGGAAGCTCGGAAGGCCGTCGTCGATCCGGCCCGGGAACTTCGGCGGCCGGCGTTCCAGGAACGAGGTGACACCTTCCACGGCGTCTGCGCTGAGAGTCAGTGCGGACACCAGTTGGGTCTCCAGTCGGTGGGCTTGGTCGGGTGAGTCGAGCGCCGACACACGATAGATCATCTGCCGGGTGATCGCGACGGCCACCGGAGCGGTGTGCTCCGCGATCTCGTGCGCGAGTGCGTAAGCCGCGTCGACAAGCGCCTCGGGCTCGTGAACGCTGTGCAGCAGTCCCGAGCGCAGCGCCTCCTCCGCACCGAACACCCGTCCGGTGAGCGTCCAGTCCAGGGCGGTGGACAGCCCCACCAGGCGGGGCAGGAACCAGGTGGATCCGCCCTCGGGGGCGATACCGCGCCGGGTGAACGGGAAGCCGAACCTGCTGTCGTGAGCCGCCAGCCGGAAGTCGGCGGCCAGTGGCACGGTCGCGCCCGCCCCCACCGAGGCGCCGTTGAGCGCGGCGATCACGGGCTTGTTCATCGCGAACATGCGGGCGGAGACACTGCCGGCGGGCTCCAGTTCCAGAGGCGGCAGATCGTTCTCGCCCTCTGCGTCGACGTCGAAGCCGCCTCCTGAGAGGTCGGCGCCGACACAGAAGTCCCGTCCGGCACCGGTGAGGACGACGACCCGCACCTCCTCGTCGGCGTCGGCGTGCGCGAAGGCGTCCCGCAGCTCCTGCGCCATGCGAAGGGTGTAGCCGTTGCGTGCCGCGGGGCGGTCGAGCGTGATGGTCGCCACTCGGCCGGTCAGCTCATAACGAATCTGCTGGTAGGCGGACATCCCAACCCTCTCCTGTTAATCATCGCTAGGTTGATTGTCATCCATTTCTAGCCTTGACAACAAGGGGTTTAGTGCATGATGTTAATCGTCATTAGGGCACTGTGAAGATTGCGAGGATGTCGCATGACCACGACGGCATACCGGTCCCCATGGCTGACCGACGAGCTGGACGCCGTACGCGACCTGGCCCGCACCTTCTTCACCAAGGAGGCGGCGCCGCGCGAGGAGGAGTTCGCCCGACAGGGATTCCCCGCGAAGGAGCTGTGGCGGCGGGCGGGTGAGCTGGGCCTGCTGTGCGCGTCGATCCCGGAGGAGTACGGCGGCGGAGGAGGGACGATCGCTCATGAGACCGTGCTGATCGAGGAGCAGATGAGATCAGGCGCCGGAGCCATGCCCATGATCGTCCACTCGGGCATCGTGGCCCACTACGTCAACGCCTTTGCCGCCGAGGAGCACAAGCGCCGCTGGCTGCCCAGGATGGCGAGCGGCGAACTGCTCGGCGCGATCGCCATGACCGAACCGGGCACCGGATCCGACCTCCAGGGCATCCAGACCCGGGCGGTCCGCGCGGGCGACGAGTACCTGATCAGCGGCGCGAAGACATTCATCACCAACGGTCACAACGCCGGCCTGGTGCTCATCGCGGCCAAGACCGACCCGGACCAGGGCGCCCGCGGCATCTCGCTGCTGGCCGCCGAAGTGGACGAGGAGACGCCAGGCTTTCAACGCGGCCGGGTACTGAAGAAGATCGGCCAGCACAGCACCGACACCGCGGAGCTGTTCTTCGACGAGCTGCGCGTCCCCGCGACGAACCTGCTCGGCTCCCGCGAAGGCCTCGGCTTCGTGCAGCTGATGGAGCAACTGCCGCAGGAACGGCTGCTGATCGCCGCGATCGGACTGGCGTGGCTGGAGGCCGCCGTGGACACCACGGTCGCTTACACCAAGGAACGGCAGGCCTTCGGGCGAGCACTGTTCGAACTGCAGAACACCCGCTTCGAGTTGGCGGACTGTGCCACGACCGCGCGGGTGGCCCGGGTCTTCCTCGACGACTGCGTCCAGCGCCACCTGAACGGAGAGCTGGACGCCGCCACCGCCTCGATGGCCAAGTACTGGATCACCGACCGACAGACCGAGGTGGTGGACCGCTGCCTCCAACTGCACGGCGGCTACGGCTACATGGCCGAGTACCCGATCGCCCGGCTGTTCACCGACGGCCGGATCCAGCGCATCTACGGCGGGGCCAACGAGGTCATGAAGGAACTTGTCGCCCGCTCGCTGTGAGCGGCCCCGAGACCGAAAGAGGAACCCGCGGCCATGACCACGGAAGCCTCTTCCGCGTACGAGGCGATCCGCACCCGGCGCGGGCGCGGCGGACACCACGACGAGATCGTCGTGGTGTCCGGGACCGGGCGGTCGAAGCGTGTCGCTACTTTCCGAATGCGTCGCTGAACTGCTCCCAGGTCTCGTCCGAGACCCAGTTCGCACCGCAGGAAGGAATGGAGCCGTCGCTTTCGGCGGCCACGATGTAATGCTCGCCGACCGTGAAGGTCAGGTTCTCCGGGAAGTCCGGGTCATTGCTCACCACGATGGTGCGCGGGCCACCGCCGCGCAGCCAATGATCGACGTGGAGGGTGATAAGGGGCCCCTTCACGGAGGTGACCGTCCCGTAGAAAAGCGTCGGGTAGCCCGCCAGTTGGTCGGGAACAGGCGCCTGGCACTTTCCGTTGCCGTTTCCGGTGACGGTGAGATTCAGCTGCTTGACGGCTTCGCTCGCGTGACCGTCTCCGGCCTTTGCCGCGACTCCCGCGGAGACGCCACCCCCGAGGAGCAGCACGGCAGCCGCCGCGATCCCGAAGAACCGCTGGCGGCCCCTTCCCGCGGTGAACTTCGAGGTGGAATTCGCGGTGTTGAGGTCGGTGTTTTCCGACGTTGCTACGGAGTTGGTCTTCATGGCAGCCTCCACAAGACGATTGATGTCCGGCAGCGGAGCTCGTGAGGTGAGTACGGGATCCGCATCCCTCAGTAGGGTCAGCAACTCGTTGTCATTCACTGACCGCTCCTTCCTTCACTCATCTTGTGTCCGGCGAGTTCGGCGTTCTTTCGCCGCGCCTGGAGCTGGTCGGCGATTTTCTTTTTCGCCCGGTGCAGCCGCATGCTCACCGCGTTGGACGTCATTCCGGTCGCCTCCGCGATCTGCCGCGGCGCCAACTCCTCCCACGCCCACAGCCGTATCACCTCGCGATCCAGTTCCCCGAGTGCGTCCAGCGCGGCATGCAGGTCGCTGTGATCGGCGACTGCGGACGCAGGTGCCTGCTGAACACTCATCAGCCGCTCCACGAGACGGACCCTGCGTCCGTGCGCACGGCGGGCGTTGGCCAGGCAGCCCCGCGCCACCCCGTAACACCAAGGGAGCACTTCATCGCGATCGGGCAGGGACCCGTTCCTGAGCCCGGGTACATGGTCGACGCGACGCCACAGCACCAGCATCGTCTCGGACAGGACGTCCTCGACCATGTCAGGGGCCTTTCGTCGCAACAGATACCGGTGCAGCGGTTCCGTCACCACATGCGCCAGTCCTTCGAAGCGTGCCCGTCGTAGCCGACGGGTCTCCTGTTCCGTCATGGATTCCACGACCCGTCCGTGTCCGACACCGGACGGCTCCTTTCAGCAAGAGCCGTCCGGTACGGATCAGGTCGTGCAGCACGGCAGCCGCCGCGATGCTGCGGGAGCGGTTCGGCCTGGACCGATTGCGGGTGACGGTCTCGGGTGCCACGCCGAATCATGCCGAGTCCGCTGCCGAGCGATGAGTTCCGATACGACGCCAGGTCTTCTTGGGTGCGCGTGTCAGAGAAGAGAGACGCTGGTACAGGCGTCGCCCGATCCTCGGCTCGTCGGCACGCACGAACTAGGCAAAGCCTGATGCCCCGTAGGGAGACCCCAGCGTGAGCGACTCTGTCGTCCAGAAGATCGTCCGGCCCGAACGTGCGCTGTCGGGCCCGTGGTTGGAGGTTATCGCCTCGAATCTCGACTACCACCGAGCGACCTTCCTGTGGAAGTGCGAGGGCCTCTCGGACGCACAACTGCGGATATGCCCCGTGGGATCGTCGGCGTTGACCCCGCTGGGGCTCATGCGTCATCTGCAGGGAGTTGAACGCGCCTGGTTCCAACGGACGCTGGCCGGCACGAGGCCTCGTTTCTCCCCGTATCGGACCTACACGACCGCTGACGGTGGTGAGTGGTACGACGAGTCGGACGCCACGCCGGCCAGGGACGTCTACGCGGACTACCTGAAGGCGTGCGAGGAGTCGCGGCAGGTGTTCGCGAAGGTGACCGTCGACCTCGCGCGCATCGTGCCGAACCCGGAATTCGGCGACACCGACGTGCGGTTCGTCCTGGAGCACGTGATCGAGGAGTACGCCCGCCATGTCGGCCACGCGGACATCCTCCGCGAGGCCATCGACGGCACCACCGGCGAATAGCCCCTGGCGCCCGACGCTCGATCCGGTCACCTGCGCCGATGAATGCAACGCCTGCTACTTTCCGCAGCGTGACGAAGAAGAACGCCGAACCGGGGAGTCGCCGGCCGGCCCTCGTGATCAAGCTCCCCGCAGGCCCCTCGCGGCACCGGGTCGCGGTCTGGCGGGAGCGGGAGGAAGAGGAACAGTCCCTGGAACGGCTGCGCCGCCGGCACCGCGACCTCACCGACCGCCACGTGTTCGGCGCCCCGGAGACCGCCGAGGCCGCGGCACGCCTCAAGCAGTGCGTCACCGTCCGCGACGACTACGCCGAGCAGGTCTTCCGCGCCCTGCACGAGACAAAGGGGCAGGATCGATGACCACGCCGGCAGCCTCCCAAGGCGCACCGGCCCGGCAGATGTGGCCGCTGTACGCGGCAGGGTTCACCACCGCCTTCGGCGCGCACGGCATCGCCGCCAACCTGGGCGGATATTCCGACGACGCCGTCACCTCCCTCATGGTGCTCGGCGGCCTGCTGGCCCTGTACGACGGCGCCGAGGTGCTGCTCAAGCCGGTCTTCGGCACGCTCGCCGACCGCATCGGCGCCCGTCCGGTGCTGCTCGGCGGCCTGGTCGCCTTTGCCGTGGCCTCCGCGGTGTACGCCGTGGCGGACAGCCCCGGCTGGCTGTGGGCGGCGCGCCTCGGACAGGGTGCCTCCGCTTCCGCGTTCTCCCCTTCCGCCTCCGCGTTGGTGGCCCGCCTCAATCCGGCCGCGAAACACGGGCGGGCGTTTGGCAGTTACGGCTTCTACAAGTCGATCGGCTACACCCTGGGACCGCTGCTCGGCGGCGTCCTGGTGTGGGCCGAGAGCCTGCGACTGCTGTTCATCGTCCTGGCGGTGCTCGGCGCGGCGGTCGCCGCCTGGGCCGCGCTCGCCGTGCCCGTCGTACCGCCGCTGCCCAAGGCGCGGCAGACGGTACTTGACCTTGCGAGGCGGCTGGCCGATCCGGCGTTCCTCGCTCCGACCGCCGCACTGGCGGCGGCGACCGCCGCCCTCTCGGTCGGTGTGGGCTTCCTCCCGGTCTCCGGCCGTACGGCGGGTCTGGGCACCGTGGCCACGGGCGCCGCGGTGTCCGTACTCGCCATGTGCGCGGCGATCGTCCAGCCCCGGGCCGGGCACGCCCTGGACGACGGACGGCTGACGATCCGCAGCGGCCTCACCGCCGGACTGCTGCTGACCGCTGCCGGACTGGGCTGCGCCATGCTTCCCGGCCTGACCGGTGTACTGACCGGCGCGGCCCTGATCGGCATCGGCACCGGTCTGATCACGCCGCTCGGCTTCGCGGCACTCGCTGCCTCCACACCCACCGAGCGCCTCGGCCAGACGATGGGCGCCGCCGAACTGGGTCGCGAACTCGGTGATGCGGGCGGCCCGTTGCTGGTCGCGGCAGTCGCCACGCTCACCACTCTCACCCATGGCTACGCGGCACTCGCGGTTCTGCTCGCCGCAGGGTCGGCGTTCGGCCTGGTCCGCCGCCGCTCCGGAGCGGCATGACACCGACAAGCGCGGTGTCGAACACGACGGCAACTGCTGGCCGAATACGCGGGGGATGGCCCGATATCCGAGGGCCACTATTGCGAAAGGTTCGCAATAACCTCTAGATTGCAATACGTGCCGGCCGGTCGATCCCATGGAACTGCCGACACGCCTCGGGTGCGGGGCGCCGTCCCGCCTGACAGCGTCCGTTCGATGGACGTCGCCTCGCCCCCGTACTTCCAGCGCACGGTGGACCGTAGTGGGAAGTGAACGGTCACGGTGTTCTCATCGACGGCGAGACCGGCGAGTGAGGTGCCCGGGTTGGGCGGGTCGAGATCGGCGTGCGGCATGATGCGCTGATGGACTTCGAGCCGTTCCGGGGTGAGTTGCTGACGTTCTGCTACCGGATGCTGGGCTCGTTCCACGAGGCCGAGGACGTGGTTCAGGAGACGTTGCTTCGCGCCTGGAAGGCCCGGGAGCGGTACGACCCGGCGCGCGCCTCGGTGCGGACGTGGCTGTACCGGATCGCGACCAACGCTTGTCTGACCGCGCTGGAGGGGCGCGGCCGGCGCCCGCTGCCGTCCGGGCTCGGCACGCCGAGCACCGATCCGGAGGCGCCGTTGACGCCGGCCCTCGAGGTGCCTTGGATCGAGCCGTTTCCCGACGCGCGTTTCGATGTGCAGGCACGGGCCGACCTGCGCCTGGCGTGGGTGGCGGCGGTCCAGGCCGTCCCGGCGCGGCAGCGCGCCGTGCTGGTGCTGCGGGACGTGCTGGAGTTCAGCGCGGCCGAGGTCGCCGAGCAGTTGGGGACCACCGTCGCGGCGGTCAACAGCACGCTGCAACGCGCACGGGCCGCCGCCGCGGGTGCGGCCGATCTCGAAGAGGTGCGCGAGCCGGACGATCCCGAGGCGAGGGCGGTGGTCCAGCGGTACATGCGGGCGTTCGAGGCAGCCGATGTGCCCGCACTGGTGCGGCTGCTGGCCGACGACGCTGTCCTGGAGATGCCGCCGGTCCCGCTGTGGTATCGGGGCAGCGGCGACTACGGCCGCTTCCTGGCCCGCGTCTTCCGCATGCGCGGAACCGGCTGGCTCGTACGGGAACTCACGGCGAACGGGCAGCCGACGCTCGCGGCGTACGCGCCTGAGCCGGGCGGGCACCGGCTGCACACCCTCCAGGTCCTCACCGTCACCGGCGGCCAGGTCAGGCACAACGTCGTCTTCGCCGACCCGCGCGTCTTCGACGCCTTCGAGGTGCCGCGGCAGATTCTCTCCGACGATTTCTCACGGGAGCGATGAGTCCGGGAGGTTCCGCCGGTATGTACCGGTGAGCATCCGATCGGAAGGATTCACCGTGAGCGTCATCGTCATCGAGTTCATCACCCTGGACGGGATCGTGTCCGACCCCGACGGCTCCGCGGGCACGCCGCTGGGCGGTTGGGCGTTTCGCTACGGCCCCGAAGCCGTCGCCGGGGACAAGTTCCGGCTCGGCCGCACCCTGGACGACGGGGTCCTGCTGCTCGGGCGCGCGACCTGGCAGCTCTTCTCGCGACTGTGGCCCGGACGCGAAGACCCCTTCGCCCAGCGCATGAACGCGGTCCCGAAACTCGTCGCCTCCCGCATGCTCTCCGACGCGGACACCGAGGCGTGGGCGAACTCGCGGGTCCTCGCGGGCGACCTCGTCGACGCCGTCAAGCGCGAACCTCGCGACGTGGTCATCACCGGCAGCCTCAGCCTTGTGCGCCAACTCATGGCCGAGGACCTGATCGACGAGTACCGGCTGCTGACCTTCCCCAGCGTCCTGGGCACGGGAGAGCGGCTCTTCCCCACCGACGGCCCTCATACGGAACTGGAGTGCCTGTCGGTGGAACGGGTCGGCGCGGCTGTCCTCACCCGTCACCGGAAGGCCGCCCGCTGACGGCTACCGGTGACTGAATCATTGTGTGTCTGCGGTGGGGACGGAGACTGCGGTGGCCCGAACAGCGCCGTGCAGAGAGGGTGTTCGGCGACACGCGTTCATGTCACGGCGCAGAAACCTGCCGGGGGATTTGGGACGGCTCTTGAGATTTCTGATGGCTGGGTACTGGTCATCTGCATGGGAGACCTGGCGATTTGGAGTCCCCTCACCGGGGCAACTGGCCGACACATATTCGGGACTCTCATATATCCGTAGCAGGTCCTACCGCGGATTGGTCTGAGAAAAAGATTCATCCGATCGGGCAAACGGCCAATCCGGCAGGCCATCTGGGCCGGATTCCCCATGTGACCGAGGACGAGATGAAATCGCGAACACTCCGCAATCCCTGCGGAATTCACGGTTTCCTCCAGCCGGTCCGCCTGAACTCGAATGATCTTCCTCATCCCCGTCTGCATGCGGCACACGCCGCGTGCGCATCAGGAGACTGACCATGAACACCCGTATCCGTCGTACCGCCGTCGTCATCGCCGCCGCGGCCGTCCTCCCGTTCGCCCTCAGCGCCTGCGGCGACAACGGCAGTGACTCCGACTCCGCGAAGTCCGACACGTCCAGCAAGGCCTCCGCGTCCGCATCGGACGACAGCATGGCGGGTGCCGGTGCGACGACGTCCGACCAGCCCTTCGGCCCCGGTTGCGCGGCCGTCCCCAAGAGCGGTTCCGGCTCCTTCGACGGCATGGCCCAGGACCCGGTCGCCACCGCCGCCTCCAACAACCCCGCCCTGTCCACGCTGGTGGCGGCGGTGAAGAAGGCCGGTCTGGTCGACACCCTCAACAACGCCCAGAACATCACGGTGTTCGCCCCCACCAACGACGCCTTCGCCAAGATCCCGAAGGACACCCTCGACAAGGTCCTGGCCGACAAGGCACAGCTGACCAAGATCCTCACCTACCACGTCGTCGGTCAGCAGCTCACCCCCAAGGACCTGGAGAAGGGCTCCTTCGACACCCTGGAGAAGGCCAAGGTCACCACGGCCGGCTCGGGCGAGTCGTACACCGTCAACGACTCCGCCAAGGTCGTCTGCGGCAACGTCAAGACCGCCAACGCCAACGTCTACATCATCGACACCGTCCTCATGCCCACCAGCTGACGGGCCTCCAGCCAGGCCGGAAACCCGACGACGTGGTGTCCGGCCCTACGACTCCTGTGACGGGGAGGAGATGAGGGGCGGGACAACAGTCCCGCCCCTCAGCAATGCCCCAGTGCTTTACGCACTCGAGAGCAGTGGAGACCAGTCGAGAGAGGACGGAGCACATGTCAGCACTCTTCCGTGTCCGGGTCCTCGCGGTTTCGGGCACTCAGGTGTGGTGCGCGGCGGCGGGCCGGCTGACCGCGGTCTCGAGCGGTGTCCTGCGGGCGGAGCTGACCGCTCGCTGTGGTGAGGCGACGGTCGTCGTACTCGACCTGCGGCAACTGTGGCTGTCCATGGACGAGTTCCTGCCGCTACCGCCCTGGCCGGACGGCCCCCGCACCATCCACCTGCTGGCCCCGGACCTGCTTCGCTCCCACACGGCCGAGGACGGACGCCTGCACTGGCACACCGACCTTCACACGGCGTGGCAGGCATGGTCCGCGCTGTCCCCCTGACCCTTCGCCGCTGCCCGCTTCCTTCGGCTTCGTCGGGCGCATGCCATGATTCCTACTCGGCGGTAATTTCGTGTTCTCGGCAGGAGGCGACGCAGTGACCCGAGTGTTCACCGTGAGCGACAGCATCGTCATCGGCGTTCCGCCGGAGGCCGCCTACCGGGCCGTGAGCCGCCTTGGGGACATGGGGCGGTGGAGCCCGGAGAACCTGGGCACGGTAACGGGCCCGAACGGGAACGCCACGCTGGGCACCACGTTCGTCGGGCGCAACAAGCGCGGCGGGTTCCGCTGGGTGACGCGATGCACGGTCACGGCGGCCGATCCGGGCAGCAGTTTCGCTTTCCGTGTCCACGCCATCGGGCGTACCCGCCCGCGTCTGCGTGGCCCGATCGCCACCTGGGAGTACCGCTTCGAGCCGGCCGGTGAGGGCACGCGGGTGACGGAGACCTGGACGGATGATCGGCGGTCGTGGCCGACGTTCGTGGCCAACGTCTTCGACCGGATCGCCACCTCGGGCAAGACGTTCGCCGAGTACCAGGCTCGCAACATCGAGACGACCCTGCGCAACCTCAAGCGGGAGCTGGAGCTGGACCACGGCGTGTGAACGCCGCCCCTCCAGGCGCCGAGTCGGATGCGGCGTCAAGGCCCGTCTAGACTTCCCAGCCCCACCTGACGGAAGGCCGGCGCCATGCGCAGACTGCTCTACGGCATGAACCTGTCCCTGGACGGCTATGTCGCCGCGCCCGGCGACGACCTCAGCTGGAGCAGTCCGAGCGACGAGCTGTTCCAGTGGTGGCTCGACGAGGAACGGGCGATCAGCCTGTTCCTGTACGGGCGCAAGCTGTGGCAGACCATGAGCTCCTACTGGCCGACCGGCGACCAGCAGCCGGATGCCACCCCAGCGCAGATCGAGTTCGCGCGGAACTGGCGCGACACCCCGAAGGTGGTGTTCTCCTCGACGCTCGACAAGGTCGACTGGAACACTCGCCTGGTCACCGGCGACGCGGTTGAGGAGATCACTCGGCTGAAGGCCGAGGACGGTGGGCCGATGAGGGTCGGGGGCGCAGCGATCGCAGGGGCGGCGATGCGGGCCGGACTGATCGACGAGTACGCGATCGTCACCCATCCGGTTCTGGTGGGCGGCGGCAATCCGTTCTTCGCCGCGCTGGACAACGGGACGAACCTGAACCTGGTGGAGACACGGACGTTTCCCGGAGGCGTGGTCCTGACCAGGTACGAGACGAGCCGCTGAACGCGCTGGTCGAGCGGTGGGACGTGGACGACGACCAGCGATGGGCCGGGTTACGTGCACAGCCCCTCGGCGAGCGGTTCGCGGTCGGACAGCCGCTGGGGACCCTGCGGTGTCGCCGGTCGGCCGCGGGCGAGTCGGCGGACCGTTGTTCATGGGCCTGCAGCGCCTGCGGAGGACGGCGGCGGGCGCGTACACAACCGGACAACCTCTGTGCGTGCGAAGCGAATTGGCGCGGTTGAGGGGTCAGGGTCCTTGCCCGGTGTCGGCGCGAGTGGCTTCAGGCATGGCCGCGGGGTCTATCGCTTTGGGGGGCTTGCTGGCGAGGGTGAAGGTGATGCGGGTGCCGTCCCGGTAATCCGGGTCCACGGAGATGGCGCCGCCGTGGAATTCGACGATCTTCTTGCACATGGCCAGGCCGATGCCGCTGCCGTCGTAGGCGTCCCTGGTGTGCAGCCGCTGGAAGATGACGAACACCTTGTCGATGTACTCCGGACCGATGCCGATGCCGTTGTCGGTCACCGAGAACCGCCACAACGGGCCTTCCTCGGCGGCTGAGATGTGGATCTCGGGTGGCTGGTCGGGGCGGCGGAATTTGACGGCGTTGCCGAGCAGGTTCTGCCAGAGCATGCCCATCTGCGTGGTGTCGGCGATCAGTGAAGGCAGCGGATCGTGAGTGATGGTCGCCCCGCTCTCCTCGATGCTCACGCTCAGGGAGGACAGGGTCTGTCGTAGCACCGTGGCGAGGTCGACTTCGTGGAGTTCGTGGTGGACGCGGCCGACGCGGGAGAAGTCCAGGAGGTCGCTGATGAGGACCTGCATGCGGTTCGCGCCGTCGACTGCGTAGTCGATGTACTGGTCGGCTCGGGCGTCGAGTTGGCCGCCGTAGCGGCGCTGGAGGAGCTGGGTGAAGCTGGAGACCTTGCGCAGCGGCTCCTGAAGGTCGTGGGAAGCGACGTACGCGAACTGCTCCAGTTCGGCATTGGAGCGTTGCAGGTCGGCCGCCTGTGCGTGGAGCCTCACCCGGGCCTCTTCGGCGAACGCCAACTCCCGTACCAGGCGCCGACGCATGAAGTCGATCTCGCCGCTGAGCCGGCGCAGGTCCGCGGGCCCGGTGGGGGTAATGGGATGGCCGGAGTCACCGTTGGCGATGGCGATGGCGTCCGCCCCGAGTTGCCCCAGGGGCGCGGTGATGCCGCGGCGCAGTCCTTCGAAGACCAGCACGCTCAGGGCCGCGATGACGGCCGCGATCGCGGCGAAGACCCAGTTCCGCAGTGTCATCGTGGACGAGAGGTC
Organism: Streptomyces sp. NPDC092369; assembly: GCF_044755245.1. Classification (NCBI taxonomy): domain Bacteria; kingdom Bacillati; phylum Actinomycetota; class Actinomycetes; order Kitasatosporales; family Streptomycetaceae; genus Streptomyces; species Streptomyces sp. NPDC092369. The sequence goes on along the minus strand of NZ_JBIVQP010000011.1, from coordinate 135,211 downwards.
TGCTGCGGCCTGTGCCCGCTCGGCACGCAGCCGCTTCTGTTGGCCGGCCAGGGCGGCACGGAGCGCGTCGAAGTCCTTCTTTCCTTGCGCGGCGCGTTCGGCGGCCAGGGGTGAGGGAATTCCGGCTGGTGCGGCGGCGATCGGGCGGGCGATCTTCGACTGCCAGGTCTCCGCGGCATCCCGTACTGCCTTGAGGTCCATGAGGCCGGCCTCGTCACCGTGGAGAAGCCTTGTCAGGCGTGCGGTGCTGGTCGCCTGGTCGGTGAGCCCCTGCCGGTAGGGGGTGAGGAAGTCGGCGGTGCCGGTGAGGCCGTAGCCGCGGATACCGGTCTCCTGGTTGAGCACCGCCGATTCGAGTTGCAGCGCCGTGCTCAGGGCCGGAGATTTCACGTTCACGAGATTTGCGCTGATGGATGCCGTGCGGTGCAGCATCCATGCTCCCGTCACTCCCAGGAGAGTCAGAGCCGTCAGCGAAACGACCGCCCCGACGCGCAGCCACCGGCGGGTCGTCCAGGTGGAGAAGGCCCCCGCACGTGCTCTCGTGCTCCCGCTCATCCCGAGTACCCCTCCGCTGTGATGGCCGCCTGCAACTTACGGGGGCAGCGGTCACTGTAGAGGGTGCTCGACAACAACGGTTGTCGAACGATCAGCCCTGGGCCTAGGGTCGGGCCATGCCTGGCAAGGACTTCGCTTTGCAGACCACCCCCGAGGAGACGGCAGCCGTCGCGGACGCCGTGGTCGACCGCCTTGCCCGGCGTCTCGCCTTCCAACTGCTGGGCGATGCCCCGTCCTCTCGGGAGGGGGACGCAACGCAGGCGTTGACTCATCTGCACCTGTTGGACCAACTCCAGCAGGCCGCCGAACGTCTCCAACGCGCCGCCGCTGTGTCCGCGGCCCGCGCGGGCGCCGGTTACCCGCAGATCGGGGCCGCCTGCGGTCTGACCCGGCAGGGTGCGCGCCGCCGTTGGCCGGGTCTCTTCCACCACTCTCACGAAGCACCCCTGGAGCATCCGATGATGACCACCCCCGCACGGCCCTTCGACGTTCTCCTCGTCGAAGACGACATGGCCGATGCCCTGCTCATCGAGGAAGCCCTCAGCGAACGCGGAGCCCGCAACCTGGTCCAGGTCACCGACGGAGTCGCCGCGCTGGAACATCTGCGCAATGCCGCCAGCGCGCGCCCCGATCTGATCGTCCTGGACCTGAACATGCCTCGGATGAACGGACGTGACCTCCTGCGGATCCTCAAGGCGGACGAGGACCTCCAGACCATCCCCGTAGTCGTGCTCACCACCTCGACTGCTCCTGACGACGTCGCCGGTGCCTGCAGCAGCCATGCCAACGCCTACGTGAGCAAGCCCGTCAACCTGGACGAGTTCGAGCGTGCCGTGCAGAGCATCGACGCCTTCTACCTCAACACCGTCACGCGCCCGCCCCGCCCCTGACAGCGGCGGCTCCCCTTCCTTGCCGGTCGGAGGGACGCGGTTCGCGAACTCGCCCTGTCGGGACCGGGACTACGTACGGCGACGGTGGTCGAACCGGTTCGATACTGGTGGGTCGGGAAGCTAGCACCGCGGAAATCCGCTAGCAATACCTCCGGCACAGGGAGTTGCGGCCTGCAGTACGGGATTTCGTGGCCGTTACGAGAAGTGCTGCCAGAGGTGTTGACAGTCGCCGGGGTTGTTCCTACCTTCACTTCACGCGAACCGGTTCGACAGTCGGTTCCGCCGAATCGAACCGGTTCGATCCCTCCAAGGAGTGCCCGTGAACATCGGTGAGATCGCCCGACGGGCCGGTGTCTCGCGGAGCACCGTGTCCTATGCGCTGAGCGGCAAGCGTTCCGTGTCGGAGGACACCCGCCGCAAGATCCAGCGGGTCATCGACGAACTGGGCTACCGGCCCAACGCCAGTGCGCGCGCCCTGGCCAACGGCCGGACCAGCACGATCGGCCTGGTCTTCCCGCCGGCCGGCAACCATTACACCGGGATGCAGCTCGACTTCATCGGCAGCGTGGTGGAGGCGGCCGCGGCCCGGGACTACGACGTACTGCTGTCTCCCAGCGGTGTCGACAGCGACCGCTCGTTCCAGCGGCTGCTGGGGGAGCGGCGCGTCGACGGCGCGATCCTGATGGAGATCAGACTGGAGGACGACCGGGTCGATCACCTCGCCGCCCTCGACTTCCCCTCCGTCGCCATCGGCCGCACCGCGCACCCCGAAGGCACCTGGTGGGTCGGCCTGGACCACACCGCGCTGGCGGCGGCCTGCGTCCATCACCTCGCCGACCTCGGCCACCGCAAGGTCGCCTTCGTCAACCGCCCCGAGCAGCTGTGGCGGGCCGGATACGAGTCCGCCCACCGCGGCGTGGACGGCTTCACGAAGGCCGCGGCCGAACGCGGGCTGACCGTGCGCACGTACCGCTGCGGGGACGACGCCGCGTCCGGCCAGGCCTGCCTGGAACAGATCCTGCACGACGACCCGGCCACCACGGCCCTGGTCACCCTCAACGAGGCAGCGCTCGGCGGCCTGTACCGGGGGCTCGCCCAGGCCGGCCGGCACGTACCGCGCGATTTCTCCGTCACCGGAGTCGTGGCAAGCCGGTGGGCGGAGACGGTGACCCCGCAGCTCACCGCGGCGGACGTACCGGCGGAGGAGATGGGCCGCCACGCCGTCGACCTCCTCGTCGAACGTCTCGACCACCCCGACGCACCGCCCCGGCACCACCTGCTCACGCCGCCCATCTCGCTCCGCGCCAGCACGGGGCCCGCCACCGCCACACCGTCGGTCGACGCCTCCTGACGTCTGCCGTCGGCACCACCTTCTGACCACGGACGGCGCGCGTCCCTCTCGCCGTACGAGCCGACCTCACCGCTCGCCGTGGCTGTCCGGCATGCCCGCTTCCCCCCTCGTCACCCTCCCGCGGCACACCCGTGCCAAAAACGAAGGAACGCGCAATGCACAGCTCCGTCAGACGGCTCCGAATCACCGCAGCGACCGTGACCGTCCTCGCCGTCGCCGGCACCGCCACCGCCTGTTCCTCCGGCTCGGGCAGCGCCGGCACCAAGGCCGCCGACAGCGGCACGTACACGATCTGGGACCCCTACCCGCAGTTCGACAAGACCTCCGACTGGGCAAAGCTGCTCGACACCTGCGGCACCAAGGCCGGGGTGAAGATCAAGCGGACCGCGTTCGACACCAGCGACCTGTCGAACAAGGCGCTGCTCGCCGCCCAGCAGGACAACTCCGCCGACGTCCTCATCGTCGACAACCCGGTGGTGTCGACCCTGGCCGAGGCCGGCGTCCTGACCACGACCGAGGACAACAAGCTGGACACCTCGAAGGTGGACGCCAACCTCCTCGCGGCCGGACAGACCGGCGGCAAGACATACGGCACGCCGATCGGCGCCAACACCCTCGCCCTCTACTACAACAAGAAGGTGCTGAAGGAGGCCGGGGTCGACATCGCCTCGGTCAAGGACTGGAAGTCGCTCACCGCGGCGCTCGCGAAGGTCAAGAAGGCCGGCAAGAAGGGCATCACGTTCTCCGCGATCGGCACGGAGGAGGGCACCTTCCAGTTCCTGCCCTGGTACTGGGGATCGGGCGCCCAGCTGACCGCGCTCGACTCCGAACAGGCCGTCTCCGCGCTGACGTTGTGGAAGGACTGGCTGAAGAACGGATACGCCCCCAACTCGGTCCTCAACAACACCCAGACGACCAGCTGGCAGGAGTTCGCCGGCGGCGACTACGCGTTCGGCGAGAACGGCACCTGGCAGCTCGCCAACGCCGCGAAGGCAGGCTTCGACTACGGCGTCGTCCCCGTCCCCGCCGCTGACGGCGGCAGCGCGTCCGCCCCGACCGGCGGCGAGTTCGTCACCATCCCCGTCCAGAGCAAGACCGACCGCTACGCCACCTCCCAGAAGATCGTGACCTGCCTGACCAGTACCGACAACCTCCTCACCACCGACACCACGCTGTCCTACGTGGCGCCCACCTCCGAGGTGCAGGGCAAACAGGTCGCGGCGAACGCCGAGTTGAAGCCCTGGGTCGACGCGGTCAAGGCGGCCAAGGGGCGCACCAGTGACGACCTGGGCACCAAGTACCCGAAGATCTCCGAGCAGTTGTGGAAGGCGGTCCAGTCCGCGCTCAGCGGTTCGCAGTCACCGAAGGACGCGCTGGCCGCGGCGCAGTCCGCCGTCAAGTAGCCAGGGATCAGAGCCCGTTGATGAGCCATACGACCAAAGTGCCGCACCGGCGGCCCGTGCGCCACGCCGGCGGTGCGGCCCCCACCGCACCGCCACGGGCACGCCGCCGCCCCACCTCCCAGCAGTGGGCCGCCTGGGGCTTCCTCACCCCGGTCACCCTCTACCTCGTCCTCTTCTACGCCTATCCCCTCTACCGCAACATCGACCTGAGCCTGCGCAACTACACGGTCCGGTCCTTCGTCCAGGGCGACGCGCCCTTCACGGGCCTGGCCAACTACCGCACCGTCATCGACGATCCGACCTTCGCCCCTGCCCTGCTGCACACCGTGGTCTTCACGGCCGTGTGCCTGTTCTTCCAATACGCCATCGGCCTGGCCCTCGCGGTCTTCTTCAACCAGCGCTTCCGGCTCTCCGCGACCCTGCGGGCCCTCTTCCTCGTACCGTGGCTGCTGCCGCTGATCGTGTCGGCGTCCACCTGGTCGTGGATGCTCAACAGCGACTCCGGCGTGGTCAATTCGGCCCTGCACGCTGTCGGCGTCGATCCGGTCAACTGGCTGACCGCACCGGGCTGGTCGCTGACTTCGGTGATCATCGCGAACATCTGGATCGGCGTCCCGTTCAACCTGGTGGTGCTGCACAGCGGGCTGCAGTCCATCCCCGCGAGCCTCTACGAGGCCGCCGCCCTCGACGGGGCGAACGCCTGGCAGCGGTTCTGGCGGATCACCTTCCCGCTGCTGCGCCCGGTGTCCGCGATCACCCTCCTCCTCGGCCTGGTCTACACACTCAAGGTCTTCGACATCATCTGGATCATGACCAAGGGCGGCCCCGCCGACTCCTCCACCACCTTCGCCACCTGGTCCTACCGGCTCGGCTTCGGCAACATGCTGCCCGCCTTCGGCCCCGGAGCGGCCGTCGGCAATCTGCTCGTGGTCGCCGCCCTGGTGTTCGGACTGGTCTACGTCAGGGTCCAGCGGAAGCAGGCACTGTCATGAAGAGCACGGTCATGAAGAGGACGGTCACGAACGGCACGGTGGCGAACCGGCGCACCAGCCGCACGTGGTGGCAGACGGCCCTCGGCGTCCTGTTCACCGCGGTGATGCTCTTCCCGGTCTACTGGATGCTCAACGTGTCCTTCACCCGCGACCAGGACATGCGCAAGAGCCCGCCCGACCTGATCCCCCTGCACGGCACCCTGGAGGGCTACCGCGCCGTCCTGGACCAGCAGTTGCCCTACCTCGGCACCAGCCTCGTCATCGGTCTGGGCACGGTCGTACTGACGGTGGCCCTGGCCGCACCGGCCGGCTACGCCCTGGCCAAACTCCGCCCCCGCGGCGGCGGCGTGCTCAGCTTCCTCTTCCTGGTCGCCCAGATGATCCCCGGCATCATCATGGCGATGGGCTTCTACGCCATCTACCTCAGCCTCGGCCTGCTCCAATCGGTGCCAGGCCTGATCGTCGCCGACTCGACGCTCGCCGTGCCGTTCGCCGTGCTGATCTTCACCGCGTTCATGTCCGGCATCCCCGGCGAACTCCTCCAGGCCGCGAAGACGGACGGGGCCGGGCCCGTGCGCACCTTCTGGTCGATCGTGCTGCCCATGAGCCGCAACTCCGTCGTCACGGTGTCGCTGTTCGCGTTCCTGTGGTCCTGGTCCGACTTCGTCTTCGCCAGCACCCTCGCCAACGGCGGCGCCCACGAGCCGATCACCCTCGGCATCTACCACTACATCGGCAACAACAACCAGGAGTGGAACGCCATCATGGCGACCGCCGTCGTGGCCTCGCTGCCCGCCGCGGTGATCCTCGTCCTCGCCCAGCGCTACGTCGCCGCCGGTGTGACAGCCGGCGCCGTCAAGGACTGACACCGCCACCCCGTCCCCCTTCCAGCCGCCTGTCAGTCGGCCGGCCGAGCACCCCTGCTCACGTGCCGATCACCCCTGCCCCAGAAACGAGTCACACTGCATGACCGCCGCCCTGTCCGGCCCGGCCTTCTCCGTCCACGACATCCCGTTCAGCACGAGCGGGTCGTGGTTCGGCATCTCACCCGTGGTGGCGGAGAAGACGTACGCCGAAGACCTGCACCTCGTCTCGCACCAGAACGGCATGCACGCCGTGCTGCGCCTCGTCCCGCTCGACCCGGCCACCGGCAGGCGCGCCGCCACCACACCGCACGCGACGCCGGGCCTGCTCAGCTGGACCGGCGCCGCAGGCCGTATCGATCTCGCCTACGAATCACCGGACACCGTACGCCTGCGCGGCAGCGGACCGGCTCTGCACATCGGCGCGGCGGCGACCGTGCTGACCCCGTTCAGCGGCACCTACTTCTACCCCGAACCCGGCACGGGCGCCTACGTGTTCACCTCGTACGAGACCGGCCGCCGCTACCGCGTCACGGTGCTGTCGGGGACCGTGACCGAGGCGTCCGGCACGCAGAGTCTGGGCAGCGCCGCGCGAGGTGTCACGATCGGCGCCGAGACCGGCACGGTCTGGGAGGCCGCGGTCGAGGAGTACGAGACCGCGCGCCGCCCCTACCGGTCCTCGACACCCTTCGACCAGGTCGTCGACACCGCGCGTGCCGCCTTCGCAGCCTTCGCCGACTCGGTCGCGCCCTGGCGTACCTCCGAGACTCCCGCCGCCGAACTCGCCGCCTACGTGCTCTGGTCGGCGACGGTCCGGCCGCGGGGCTTCGTCACCCGGCCCGCCGTGCTGATGTCCAAGCACTGGATGGACAAGGTGTGGAGCTGGGACCACTGCTTCAACGCCCTTGCCCTGGCGCCCGGTTCGCCCGGGCTCGCCCTGGACCAGTTCTCGCTGCCCTTCGACCACCAGGACGAGACCGGTGCGCTGCCCGACTCGGTGGCGCACTCGGAGATCCTGCACAACTTCGTCAAGCCGCCCATCCACGGGTGGGCCCTGCGCCACCTGCGCCGACGGCTTCCCGAGCCGCTGGGGCAGCGGGAGTTGACCGAGGTGTACGGCCGGCTGGTCCGCTGGACGGACTTCTGGCTCACCATGCGGCGCGCGCCCGGTGCCGCCCTCCCGCACTACCAGCACGGCAACGACAGCGGCTGGGACAACGCCACCACCTTCGACCCCGAGCGCGTGATCGTCAGCGCCGACCTGTCCGCCTTCCTCGTCCTCCAACTCCGCGAACTCGCCGAACTGGCAGAGGAGTTGGGGCGGAAGGACGACGCGCGCAAGTGGACCCGGACAGTCGACGCGACGCAGGCGGCGCTGCTCGACGAGCTGTGGACCGGTGACCGGTTCGTCGCCCGCTCGGCACAGAGCGGGGCCACCTGGACCAGCTCCAGCCTGCTCGACCTGATGCCCGTCGCGCTCGGCGAGCACCTGCCCGACCACATCGGTGCCGCCCTGGCGGGCCGCATCGAGGCCCACCTCACCGCGCACGGCCTTGCCACCGAACTGCCCACGTCACCGCACTACTTGGACGACGGCTACTGGCGCGGCCCGATCTGGGCCCCGTCCACGGTCCTGATCGAGGACGGCCTGCGCCGCGCAGGACACGACCGGCTCGCGGACGAGATCAGCGCCCGCTTCCGCGCCCTGTGCGAGACGTCGGGCTTCGCCGAGAACTTCGACGCCCTCACCGGCGCGGGACTGCGCGACCGCGCCTACACCTGGACCGCCAGCAGCTATCTCCTGCTCGCCGAGGCCCACGAACTGCGACGGGCCGAGACAGTCGAGGCCATCGGCGGCTGACAGACGACCTGGGCGGCCCCCGCCCAGGGAGCACCCCCTCACACAGGAGCCGCCATGCACCCCACAGCGCCACCCGGAACACCACGCGGACACCACCCCGGCCGCCGAGCGGCCGCGGCCCTCGTCACCCTGCTCGCCGCACTGGCCGGAACCCTCCTTCCCGCCACCCCGTCGCAGGCCGCCGACACCTCCGTCACCGTCGACTTCTCCACCGCCGGCGGCGCCCCCACCTACCACGCCTCCGGCATGATCTACGGGATGACCCCGGGCGGCTCGCTGCCGCAGGACCACTTCTTCACCGACATCAAGTGGCACTTCATGCGAGCCGGCGGCGCCCAGCTCAACAACGGCGGCTACGCCACCAGCCTCGCCGACTACCAGACCCGCTGGGCCTCGACTCTCGCTCAGTACAAGCGCACCGCCGCCCTCGGCGGCACCTTCGTCCTCCTCCCGCACGACCTGTGGGGCGCCGACGGCACCACCACTCAGGGCTGGCCCGGAGACAACGGCGACTGGACCCAGTTCGACGCCTTCGTCACCCAGCTCATCAGTGACGTCAAGGCCAACAACATGACGGTCCAGTGGGACCTGTGGAACGAGCCCGACGGCAGCGGCTTCTGGGGCGCGTCACAGACGCAGTACCTCCAGATGTGGTCGCGGTTCTACGCCAAGGTGCGCGCCGCCTTCCCCGCCCAGCTCATCGTCGGTCCCAGCATCGCCGGCCAGCCGAACTCCTCCAACAGCTGGTGGACGACGTACCTGACCTACATCAAGGCGAACAACGTCGCCCCCGACATCTACAGCTGGCACGACGAACCCGGGGACCCCGCCACCGACGTCGGCCGCGCCGACTCCACCCTCGCGGCGGCCGGGTTGACCCACACCCGCGCCTACCAGATCAACGAGTACGCGACCCTGTCCATGCAGTCCCCGGGCGGCGGCGCCTGGTTCATCGGCCGCCTGGAGCGCGCCGGCGCCGACGGACTGCGCGGCAACTGGGCTTCCGGCACCGCGCTGCACGACAACGAGGCCAACCTGCTCACCAAGAACAGCGCGGGCCAGTACCTGCCGCTAGGCGAGTGGTTCATGTACCGCTACTACGGCTCGCAGACCGGCAACATCGTCAAGCTCACCCCCGGCACCGGCACCGACGGCCTGGCCACCAAGGACAACTCGGCGGGAAACGCCAAGGTGTTGCTCGGCAGCAGCGGCAACACGGGCACCGTCACCGTCAACCTGACCGGGCTCAACACCACGTCCGTCGTGACGAACGGCCAGGTCCGTGCCGTCGTCCAGCGCATCCCGTACAACAGCGGGGGAGCAGTGACCGGCCCTGAGACGATCTCCGACACCACCCTCACGGTCAGCGGCAACGCCGCCTCGGTGAGCCTGCCGTGGACGAACGCCAAGGACGGCTACACCGTCACCCTGCTGCCCCCGTCCAACACCACCGTCTCCACGGTCGCCGTCAGCCAGAACAGCGGCCAGTGCCTGGACGACACGGGTGTCAGTACCGCCAACGGCACGCAGTACCAGCAGTACTACTGCGAGGGCGGCTACCAGCAGATGCTCGACCTCAAGCCGGTGAGCGGCAGGACCAACACCTACACCGTGGTCAACGAGCTGAGCGGCAAGTGCCTGGACGCCTCGGGGGCGTCCACCGCCGACGGCGCCGCCGTCATCCAGTACACCTGCAACGGCGCCACCAACCAGCAGTTCACCCTCAACCCCGTCACCGCGCTCGGCAACAGCCACGACTACCAACTGGTCGCCGTCCACAGCGGCAAGTGCGTCGACGTCACCGGCGTCTCGACCACCGCCGGCGCGCTGGTCCACCAGTGGACCTGCGACGCGGCGAGCGTACTGAGCACCAAGAGGAACCAGATCTGGCGGCTCCTCGGCAAGAACTGACCGCCGCCACCCCCGACGATGTGGAGGGACACTTTTCGTGCGCCTCCACATCGTCCGATCGGGACCGCCGGTGATCCCGGCGACCCCTCCGCTCCGGCAGTGCGGGCAGACCGGGGATATCACCGGAACGCGCCGCTGACCAGCACATCTGCCATTGCGTTCAGGTTGTGTTCAGGCTCGGACCCGCCTCGGAAAACTCAGGCACCAGAAGCGCCAAAGCTCTGGCAAAGGGGTCTGGGGCAACCGTCGGACGTCGTGTCATCGTGCGTGACATGACGACTGATCACCTCACGGACAACCGGCCTTTGCGCCATGGACTGCACGCGGCGAGCAAGGTGCCGGAGGTGACCGTCTACTTCTGGATCATCAAGGTGCTGACGACCGGTATGGGTGAGACGGCCTCCGACTATCTGGCCCACGTGTTCGGTCCGATCCCTGCTGTGGGCCTCGGCGGCATCGGTCTGGTCGCCGCTCTGGTGGTGCAGTTCGCCGCTCGTCGGTACCTGGCCTGGATCTACTGGACGGCGATCGTCATGGTCAGTGTGTTCGGCACGATGGCCGCCGACGTCCTGCACGTCGGGCTCGGAGTGCCGTACGCGCTGTCGACACCGTTCTTCATTGCCGCGCTGGCCGCCGTCTTCGCCCTCTGGTACCGCAGCGAGGGCACGCTGTCGATCCACAGCATCCGCACCCGGCGCCGAGAGATCTTCTACTGGGCCGCTGTGCTGGCCACGTTCGCACTGGGCACCGCCGCCGGGGATCTCACCGCCACGATGGGCCTCGGCTACCTGGGCTCCGCGATCCTGTACGCCGCGGCGATAGCGGTTCCGGCCGCGGCTCACCGATGGGGCGGTCTGAACGCGGTGGTCGCGTTCTGGGCGGCCTACGTCATCACTCGCCCGCTCGGTGCCTCTGTCGCCGACTGGATGGCCGTCGGCCGTGGTCGAGGCGGACTCGACCTGGGTCTGGGGCCGGTCACGCTGTCCTGGACGGTGGCCATTCTCGGCTTCGTCGGCTACCTGGCCGCCTCTCGCAAGGACATCAGGCACGACGTCGTGCTGTGACACGGGGGAGGGCTCGGCGTCAGGCGGCAGGCAGAGTGATCACGAACCGGGCCCCCGGTGTGTGCGCGGGGTCGTAGATCACGTCGCCGCCGGCGGAGCGGGCGAGGCGTCGCGCCAATGGCAGTCCCAGGCCCGCTCCGTGGTGTCCGTCGCCGGGATCGGCGCGTTGACCGGGTTCGAAGAGCTGTCCTGCGAAGGGGGCCGGTACGCCGGGCCCGTCGTCGACGATGTCCACCCGTACGCCACCGCGTGCGCGGTACGCGCGTACGGCGATGCCGGAGCGGGCGTAGCGGGACGCGTTGGCCAGGAGCGGGCTGACGATGCGTTCGAGCAGGGCCGGCGGGACTCCGGCCTCCAGTTGCGGGCCGTCGGTGGTGACAGTCAAGTGGTCGGGCGTGTCCAGGACTTGGGTGAGGCGCCGCAGTGCGGGCAGGACCTTCGAGGTGCCCGGTGCGGAGAGTGTGCCGCCCCGGGCGTCGTCCAGGAGGGTGTCGCAGATGGTGCGCATGGACTCGGCGGCATCCGTGATGACCTTGTGGGTGGCGCGGGTCTGGGCGTCGCTACGCGGACGGCTCTGCCACCAGTCGAGTTCGGCGATGATGCGGCTCAGGGGCGTACGCAGCTCGTGCGAGAGTTCTCCGGTGAGCTGCCGCTCGTGGCGCAGCAGGGTGCGGATACGGTCCAGAATCGCGTCCAACGACGTGCCGAGGCCTGCGAGTTCGGCCGGGTGTCCCGTGTTGCCGAAGCGTTCCTCGGAGGTGACGGCGCTCCACTGGGTGGCCTGGTCGGTCATCGTGCGGACGGGGCGCATCGCACGACCTACCGCGAGCCGGGTCAGGGCGTAGGTGCAGGCGAGCATCACGACGTCCAGGGCGATCGATCCCAGGAGCAGCGTGTCGGCCGAACTCCGGTAGGGGGAGAGGTCCAACGCCGTGACCACCGAGGCCTCGCTCCCGCCACCGGGCACTGGCTGCGAGCACAGCCGGAGAGGGCCGCGGACGTCGGCGGTGACGCACCGTCGCCCGCCCTGCCCGGCGAGGGCGTCGGCGACCCGGGTCAAGTGGCCGGCTTTCGGAGGCTGTTCCAACAGGTGCCGGCCGGCGTAGATCCACACGTTGGTGTCGAGGAGTTCGTCGTGGGAGGTCTCCAGGACACGTACCGTCCTGCCGCTGGTGTCGATGGTCGTCGCGACGGCCGCGGCGCGGGTACGCAGTTCGTCGTCCGCCTGGTGCTGGAGGCGGTGGCCGGCCACGACGTTGAAGGCGACGGTGAGGACCAGCATCAGCAGTGCGGCCGTGGTGAGGGCGACGAGCGAGAGCCGGCCGCGCAGTGTGCGGGGCGCCAGCCGGCTGAGGGAGACGGGCCGTGGGTGGAATCCGCTCATGTCAGGCGGTGGCCGATTCCGCGGGCCGTGCCGATCGTCCGGTCGCTGCCCGCCTCGCGCAGCTTGCGGCGCAGCCGCGTGAGGTACTGGTCGAGGGTGTTGTCATGGACTTGGGCGCCCTCGGGCCAGGCCGCCCGGACCAGTTCGCGGCGGCGCACGATACCGCCGTCGGCCGTCATGAGTGCGGCCAGGAGACGGAACTCGGTGGGTGTCAGATCGACCCGGGTGCCTCGGACGCCGGCCGTGTGCCGGACGGCGTCCAGGAACAGGTCTCCGGCTGTGGCGGCAGATGGCGGCGCGGCCCGTTTGAGGGCGGCCCGCAGGCGGGCGGCGAGTTCGGCGAGATGGAACGGCTTGGGCAGGTAGTCGTCGCCTCCGGCGGAGAACCCGGCCAGCCGGTCGGGCAGCCGGTGATGAGCGGTCAGGAAGATGATGGGGGAGAGGAACCCGTTCGCACGCATCGCCTGGCACACGTCCCGCCCGTCGGCGTCGGGCAGTCCGATGTCGAGCACGGCGGCGGAGATGTCGGCCCCGGCCAGCCGCAGAGCGGTGGCGCCGTCCGGCGCGGGCACGGTGTCGAAGTCCTCGTCGCGCAGTCCGCGCATCAGGACGTCACGCAGGCCGTGATCGTCCTCGACGACCAGGATGGTCTGACGCATGGTCCTCCTTCCGCTCTTGTGCTGCGCGAGGGTCTGCCGTCGCGGCCCACCACGGTCATGGTCGGTACGTTGAAGGCCGTCCATGCGCCGAGGCCGTAGCCGCCGGTCAGTTTGGGGATGTCACCACGTCTCGTACGGCGACCACCAGCAGCGGACGCAGACGGGTTGCCGTGAGTCTCAGAGCCGGCATCTCCGCATGCCGGTGCAGCGCAGGCATGGCGAGGAGCGAAACGAGGGCGCCCACCACGACACCCGCCAGCACGTCATGGGGATAGTGCGCGCCGACCCAGACGCGCGCGGCAGCCATCGCACCCGCGGCCACCGCGGCGACAGCTCCGAGCCGGCGGGAGACGAACAGCAGGGCGACGGCGGCCGCGGCGGCGATGGCCGCGTGGTTGCTGGGGAAGGACCAGTCGCCGGGTGCCGGACACGCCTCCAGCGTGGTCACCCCCAGGCTCTGGCAGGGCCGGTCCTCGCGCACCAGCACCTTCAGCGCGGTATCCACCCCGTAGGCCACGACAACGACGAACGGCACGGCGAGTGCTGTCACCGACGCGACAGCGCCGACCCGTCGGGCGCGCCACCAGCCGATCGCCATGAGCATCCCGAACACGGCGAGTCCGTACGTCGACCAGGCCGACACCGAGTCGTCCAGCCAGGTCGGAGCCTCCTGGGCGAGATGCACCATGTCGGTGTACGCCGAGCCGTCGACCGACGAGCCGTCGAAGGCGAGGATCATCCGGGTGTCTCCCTCTGCCTCGCCGCTGCCTTTGAGGCCCGGCGTGAGCGGTACATCTCGGAGGCGAGCGGAATGAGTGACAGCGCCACGATCACCGCGACGATCGGCAGCAGATACCGGTCGATGTTCGGCACGGAGGAGCCCAGGGCGTACCCCGCCAGCGTCAGACCCATGCTCCACACCAGCCCGCCGACCACCTGCCAGAGGGTGAACGTCCGCACCGGCACTCCCAGGGCGCCCGCCATCGGATTGAGGACTGTGCGCACCACGGGCACGAAGCGGGCCAGCACGATCGCCTTGGCGTACCCGTAGCCCTCCAGGAGTTCCTCCGCGCGTTTCGCCCCCTCGCGCAGGCGGGCCGAGCGGCTACGGGCCAGCAGGGCGCCGCCCGCTCTGCGTCCCAGGAGATATCCGCACTGCGAGCCCGCCAGCGCTCCCACCGCCGCGGCGACCAGAAGCGGCGCGAGCGACAACTTCAGGCCGCGGTCGGCGGTGCCGGTGCACAGCAGACCGGCCGTGAACAGCAGTGAGTCGCCGGGGAGGAAGAAGCCGATCAGCAGCCCGGTCTCGGCGAACAGCACCACACCCACGCCGAGCACTCCGAAGGCGGACAGCAGTGACCGCGCATCCAGCACATTGACGGCGAGCTGTGACGACAGGTGTACGGCTGCGGTCATCATCCAGTGCCCTTCGTCCTTCTTCCGGCTGTCGGACGCGGCGGAACGGCGGCTCCCGACATGCGACTACAATTCTGTAGACGGTCTACTGAACTGTAGACGATAGGGGAGTGGGGAACGTTCCACGGCGGACACGCGGGGAGGAGCGGCGGTCGCCCTGCGAGCTCGGTTCGAACGGGACATGAAGGCCGGAGGCTTTCCCGGCGGACGTGACGTCAGTCGGAGGCGACCCTTTCGGGGTCGTCGGCAGGAGTGCCGACGCGCAGCCACCGATAACCGTAGGCGGGCAGTTCGACGCGGAGCAGGCCGTCGTCGTCCACGATGAGACCGGCGTGCCCTTCGTCGAGCAGATCCATGAGCCTTCCGCCGGGCCCGGCCTCTGGCAGCCGCAGCCGTACGGTGACCGGCCCGCCCGCGAAATTGTGCATCGCCAGGACAGCCCCGTCGGTCCCGTCGGTGGTGCGGGCGATGTGCGCCAGGACCGCTCGCTCCCCGGTGTCCACGAGGCGGTAGTCGCCCCAGGCCAGTTCGGGAGCCTCCCGGTAGCGCTCGATGAACAGCCGCATGCGGCTGAGCAGCGAGCCCGGGTCGCGACTCTGCTCGTACACGTTGACCTTCTGGGGTCCGAACGCGCCGTCGGTCAGCGGATTGGGAAAGGCGTCCGGGCGGGCATCGGAGAAGCCGGCGCCCGCCTCCGGGGTCCATTGCATGGGCGTCCGTACGGCTTGGCGTCCTTCGGCGGCCAGGTTCTCCCCCATGCCGAGTTCCTCGCCGTAGAAGAGCACGGGGGTACCCGGCAGGGTGAACAGCAGGCTGTAGGCGAGTTCGATGCGGCGCCGGTCGCCCTCGACCATGGGCGGCAGCCTGCGGCGCAGTCCCCGGTCGTAGAGTTGCATGTCCTTGTCCGGGCCGAAGGACGCGAACACCTCGGCCCGTTCGGCGTCGCTCAGCTTGTCGAGGGTGAGTTCGTCGTGGTTGCGCACGAACGTGGCCCAGTGGGCGTCCCGCGGGGCCGCGGGGCGGTCCCGTAGCGCGGCGGCCAGCGGCCCGGCGTCCTCGCGCGCCATCGACAGGTACATCTGCTGCATGGCGATGAAGTCGAAGCACATGGTGAGCTCGTCGCCGCGGCCCGAGGCGGGGTCGCCGAAGAAGCGGGCGGTGTCGTCGTAGGGCAGATTGACCTCGCCGAGCAGCACCGCCTCACCGTTGCGGCGGCCGAGGAAGGCGCGCAGGTCGGCGAGGTAGTCGTGCGGGTCCGGCAGTGCCCCGGCGTCGGCCTGCCCGTCCGTCTCCAGCAGGAAGGGCACGGCGTCGACCCGGAATCCGGACAGCCCGAGCTGTGTCCAGAACCCCATGACGCGGGCTATCTCGTCGCGGACCTCGGGGTTGGCGACGTTGAGGTCGGGCTGCTGCTTGTAGAAGCGGTGCAGGTAGTACTGGCCGCTGCCCTTGTCGTACTCCCACAGGCTGTCCTCCGCATCGGGGAAGACCACACCCTTGGGACCGTCCTCGGGGGGCTTGTCCGCCCAGACGTACCAGTCGCGGTGGGCGGAGTCCCGGCCGGATCGGGCGTCCTTGAACCAGGGGTGGTCCTCGGAGGTGTGATTGACGACGAGGTCGGCGATCACACGGATGCCGCGGTCCTTGGCGGTGCGGGTGAACTCGGTGAAGTCACCGAGGGTGCCCAGGCGGGGGTCGACACCGTAGAAGTCCGTGATGTCGTACCCGTCGTCGCGCTCCCGCGTCGGATAGAAGGGCATCAGCCACACGCAGGTCACGCCGAGACGCTCCAGATGGTCGATGCGCTGCGTGAGGCCCGCGAAGTCTCCGATCCCGTCGCCGTTGCCGTCCTGGTACGTCTCGACGTCCAGGCAGTACACCACCGCGTTCTTCCACCACAGATCGGACGTACGGGTCAGACGCATCGGTACTCCTTCACCGTGGCGGGAAGCGGGCGGGTGACGTCGAGTCGCGGCAGTACCTCGGCGCCGAACGCGTCGATGAACGGGCCCTGTTCGCGGCCCACGTGATGCAGCATCACGGCGTCGAAGCCGAGCTCCGCGTACTCCTGCAGCCAGGCGGTGTGCCGGCCCAGGTCGGAGGAGATGTTGACCGAGCGCGCCACCTGCTCGGGGGTGACGTGCTCGCTGACGACGTCGAACAGTTCCGCGGTGTCGAGATCCCAACTGGCCGGGGGTCCATGCACGTTGGTGCGCCATTGGTCGTGCGCCAGCGCCCGGGCCTCGTCCTCGCCTGGCGCCCAGCTCAGGTGCACCTGGAGATGCAGCGGCCCACGTCCGCCGGCGTCCCGGTACGCGTCCACGATCTCGCGCAGCAGTTGGCGCGGAGCGTTGACCGTGATCAGGCCGTCGGCCCACTCGGCGCACCAGGCCGCGGTCGCCGTGCTGCACGCGGCTCCGATCAACGGCGGTACGTCCGGCGGCAGCGTCCACAGCCGAGCCCGGTCAACGGTCACCAGGCCGTCGTGGCTGACCTCCTCGCCCCGCAGCAGTGCCCGGATGACGTCGACGCACTCGCGCAGCCGCGCGGTGCGGACGTCCTTGCGGGGCCAACCCGCCCCTGTGATGTGCTCGTTGGAGGCCTCACCGCTGCCGAGCGCCACCCAGAACCTGGCCGGATACATGGCCGCGAGACTGGCGACGGCCTGCGCGACGATCGCGGGGTGGTAGCGCTGGCCGGGCGCGTTCACCACACCGAACGGCAGCCGGTCGGTGGCCTGGAGGGCGGCGCCGAGCCACGACCAGGCGAACCCGGACTCCCCTTGACGGACGCTCCACGGCGAGAAGTGGTCCGAGCACATGGCGGCGGTGAAGCCCGCACGTTCCGCGTGCACCACGGCGTCGAGCAGATCCGCGGGCGGCACCTGTTCGTGCGAGGCGTGTAATCCATAGACGGTCATGCCGCGCGAGTACCCCCGGGAGGGAGCCTCAGCGCAGAAGTGGCCGCACGCCCCCGAAACCGCGTGCGCGGCAGCGGAGTTGCTCCGCACACTCGCTGCCCGGAGTACGTCCCGACGAGTTCCCTGTCAGCTTGCCGGCGATCGGCGTCGTCCTGGCCGGCAAGGGCCTGTTCGGCGCATGCGACCCGGACCTCGATGGGTGCGGGTCTTCCGGCGTGAGCTCGTCTGTCAGGCCAGGAGTTCGTTGTTGTGCCGGGCGACCCCGGGGCAGAGGCGTTCGCGATCTCCGTGGGTGTGGAAGGTCCGGTACGCCGCGTTGCAGTCAGGATGCGTTCAGGCAACCCCTGGCAGCGTCACGCCCCATGACCCATGAACTCTCCGATACACCCGGCACCGAAGCGGGCACGAGGGCCGGCGCCCGGCCTTCTCCCCGCCTGCGGTGGAACAAGGTCCCCGAGGTCACCGACTACTTCTGGATCATCAAGGTCCTGTGCACGACCGTCGGCGAGACGGCGGCCGACCTCCTGAACGAGAAGGCCGGCCTGGGCCTGACGGGCGTGTCCGTGCTGATGAGTGCACTGCTCGCCGTCGTCCTGGTCGTGCAGTTCCGTACGACCGCCTACCGCGCGGGCGTCTACTGGCTCGCCGTCGCCCTGATCAGCGTGGTCGGCACTCTCATCAGCGACAACCTCACCGACAACATGGGGGTACCGCTGGAGACGAGCACCACGGTGTTCGCGCTCCTCCTCGCGATCGTGTTCGTCGTCTGGTACCGCCGTGAGCGGACCCTGTCCATCCACAGCATCGACACCACGAGCCGTGAGTCCTTCTACTGGCTGGCGGTGCTGTTCACCTTCGCGCTCGGTACGGCGGCCGGTGACCTGGTGTCCGAGCGTATGAACCTCGGCTACTGGCTCTCCGCGGTGTTGTTCGGCCTGGCCATCGCCGCGGTCGCGCTCGCGCACTTCACGCTTGGGCTGGACGCGGTGTGGAGCTTCTGGATCGCCTACATCCTCACCCGCCCGCTCGGCGCCTCGATCGGCGACTACCTGTCCCAGCCGACCGGCGACGGGGGAGTGGGCCTGGGCACCGTCGTCACCAGCGTCTTGTTCCTCGCGGTCATCCTCGGCCTGGTCGTCCATCTGGCGGTGACACGCAAGGACGTCGCGAGCGGGGCGCGAGAGGGGACCTGAGCTGTCTCCCGACCTGATGGGCAGGCGGTCGGGGCTGCCTGCCCATCGCTGCTTCAGGTTGCCGCAGGTCAGCGTCTCATCACGTCCAATCCTCTTTGCGCACCCTTAGGGCGATGATCATTGAGTGCTGGGGAGGTGACCCTTACGATCCCTTGAGGCAGACATGACCCCCGCCGGGGACACGACCCCGTCGGGGATGAAGTCAGCCTCCATCACGCCCTGGAAGGTGGGCTGGTACACGTGGGACAGCTGAAGGCCCGCGCTGCCGTGGCGATCGCCGTGGCAGCGAGCCTCTCCCTCAGCGCCGGCTGCACGGCACACAACGGCCAGCAATCACCTGGGAGAACCCCACCTTCCGCAACCTCTTCCGGATCTCCCTCCGCCATCGTTCTGCCGTCAACTCCCCCCGACATCTCCGGCTCGACCAAGGCCCTCGTGCGCCTGGCGGACAGGACGGGGTCGGAAGAGGTGGCCGTGATCGACAGCATCGAGGGCGGGACGGTTGCGGTGGCGACCGAATGCGCCGGTGAAGGGGTAACGAAAATAGTCGTCGGCGGATTGTCCACCTACACCATCCCCTGCGAGGCCGCCCCCTCTGAGACCTACAACGAGATCGGCCTGCGCAGCGCCAGGAAGCACGTCAAGATCGTGGTCACGGCCGGCACCGGAATCCACTGGGGCTTGTCGGTCGGCTGGCGTTCCGAGTATCAGACGCCGCCGTCCTGAGAGCTCGTAACAGATTCATCGGTGCGCCTTTCAGCCGTGTGGCGTGCCGCTACCGGTTGGCCACCAGCCGCATCGTCTGGGCGGCATTCTCGCCGCTCCACAGGGCGCCGCCGACGGCGAGCACCGGCAGGCTCAGCCGGGTCTTGCCGCGCTGCTCGTTCTGCGCGATCGTCTCGTCCAGCGCCCGGTAGTTCGCGAAGCTCGCTCGCAGCGCGCGAGGATCCGCGGTGATCGCGTCGACGTAGACGTCGACTGCGTACGCGGGGATCGCGGTCGGCGTCGCGGCCTTGGTGGCGAACTGCCAGCCGAAGAAGAGCTGTTCCCGTTCTCACGCCGTCCCCGCCGTTCTTCGGCCCGGCCGCGCCCAACCAGAGGCTCTGGCAGTTCGGCTTCAACCGGCTCACCGACCTCGACGAGGAACTGGTCCGAGGAACGCCTTGTAGGCTGACCGGCTGGCAGAGCGGTAGCCGGGCTGGTTCACGACGCCCACCCCGCGACGCCCGGAGGATCTCCCGTGTGCCCTGGCGCTCCCCGCCGATAGGGTGGACGGTGATCGACAGGGACGGGCTGGGTGAGGGCGGCGGACGGCGTGGGTGGTGCCGAGGAGAGCGGGAGCACGGGCACCGGGCGCCCGACGTCACGGGACGTGGCCCGGCTGGCCGGTGTGTCGCACACGGCGGTGTCCTTCGTGTTCAACGGCCGGGCCGACGGCAACCTCTCGCCCGCCACCCAGGAACGCATCCGGCAGGCCGCGTCCCGCCTCGGCTATCGCCCCGACCCGGTGGCCCGCGGTCTGCGCCGTCGCCGTACGGCCGTGATCGGACTGGTCACCGACGAGATCGCGTCCTCACCCTTCGCCGGTCGGCTGCTGCGCGGCGCGATGGAGACCGCCTGGGACAGCGACCATCTCGTCCTCACGGTCGACTCCGGCGGTGACCCGGCCAAGGAGGACGCGGCCGTCGCGGAACTGCTCGACCGGCGCGTGGACGGCATCATCTACGCGGCCATGTCGCTGCGCCGGGTCCGCGTCCCCGAGGGTTTGCACCGCACTCACTCCGTGCTGGCCAACTGCCTGCCCGAGGACGACTCCCTGCCCGCCGTGGTCCCTGCCGAGCGCGCCGGTGGCCGTACCGCGGCCCGGCTGCTGCTCGGTGCGGGTCACCGCCGGCTCGCTGTCATCGGCGGTCTGGACGACATCGCCTCGGCGGAACGCACCCGCGGCTTCCGGGACGCGCTGCGCGCCGAGGGCGTCACCGTGCCCAGGGAGTGGATCGTGCGCGGCGGCGGGGAGATCTCCGCGGGATACGCGGGGGCGCTGCGCCTGCTCGACGGGGTCGAGCCGGGCCGTCGCCCCACGGGCGTCCTGTGCTACAACGACCGGGTCGCGGCGGGTGTCCTCCACGCCGCGACCCGGCTCGGAATCGACGTGCCCGCCGATCTGTCCGTCGTCGGTTATGACGACCAGGAGCACATGGCCGCGTTCCTCACCCCGCCACTCACCTCCATCGCGCTGCCGCACCGGGCGATGGGCGAGGAGGCGGCCCGGCTGCTCCTGGACGCCATCGAAGCCGGCCGCACGCCGCCGGCGACCGTCCGGCGGCTGGCCTGCCCGGTGGTCAGCCGAGCGTCGGTGGGTCCCGCGTCCATCGGGTAACCGGGCGTTTGGCCCGTGCGTGAGCAGTCGTGCCGGCGGGGTTCGGCCGCCCGTCCGGTGACCTGGGCGCCCATCGCGCCGCGCCCGCCCCGCCCTGCGGTCAGCCGTGCCTCGATGGGTCCGGTGTCCATCGGGTACGCCGAGCCCTTGGCCCGTGCGTGAGCAGTCGTGCCAGCGGGGCTCGGCCGCCCGTCCGGTGACCTGGGCGCCCATCGCGCGCCCGCCTTGCCCCGTGGTCAGCCGTGCCTCCATGGGGCAGGTGCCCGTCGGTAACCCGGGCACCTGAACAGGGCGTGAGCAGTCGCGCCTTCGTGGGTGCGCTGTCCAGCCGGTGCCCCGGGTGCCCGGTCCAGGTGTGGCCCGGACTTTGGTCAGCCGCGCCTCTCAGTGTCCGGCGCCCACCCGGTGACCTTGGACCCTGGCCCGTCGACGACCAACTCGGTGACGTCGCCAGGGCGCCGGTAGACGCGCTCGGTGACCATGGCCCGGTCCTCGACGAAGAGTTCGAGGAGCGAGCCGTCGACGAGCAGCCGGAGCTCGAGTTCCGGTCCCTTCCGTACGTGCACGGTGATCGGGGCGGAGCCTTCCCTGCCGGTCCGGGGCCAGGCGCTGCGGTCGAGGACGACGGTCCCCGACGCGGGGTCCGCCCGGATGGTCAACTCCCGCCCGGTCGCGTCCCGTCGCAGTTTCACCGTGGTCGGTCCGCATGCGGTGACCGTCAGGTCGTACGTCGCCGGAAGCGGAACCCGACCCGGCGCAGTGACGAACGGCTCGGCCGGGCGCAGGAGTTCGAGTTCCGGGGCCGGACTCACCCGCAGTGAGCCGTCGGGGTGGACGTCGACCACCCGGGGTGCCGTGAGTACTCCTGCCCATCCGGCCCGGTCCGTCTCCTCCTGCGGGCGGGCCTCCCACGACCAGCCCCACAGCAGTGCGCGGTCCGGCTCCTGGAGCACGGCGGGAGCGTAGAAGTCCCGCCCTTGGTCGAGTCGGCCGCCGGTGCGCGGCTCGAACCTCAACTCACCCTGGTCATCGGTTTCCAGATGGCCCGTCAAATACCCCGTGGAGCAGGGATCTCCGTCCCACAGGGACACCAGGAGCACGTGGTCGCCGCCTGCCGTCCGGTACAGGTGCGGGCACTCCCAGCCCACCGACTTGTCGCCGAAAACGCCCGCCGCCACCGGGTCCCTGCCGTCCAGGAGCACGCCGGCGAACCGCCAGTCGGTCAGGTCGTCGCAGTCGTAGAGCAGGACCGAGGGCGTGCCGTCGGCGTGCCCGGCGCCGACGAGGGCCCAGCGCCGGTCCGCGTGGCGGAAGACGAACGGGTCGCGGAACATCACCACGTCCAGTCCCGGCGGCGGCCCCGCCACCACCGGCGTCGGCAGTGGCTTCCACTCGGTCAGCAGCTCGTTGTCCGGATCGGCCGAGCGCGCCAGGCAGATGGTGCCGAGTCCGGTGTGGGCATGGTCAACTCCCGTGTACACGGCGGTCGGTGTGCCGGCGTCGTCGGTCACGCAGCCCGACCAGCAGCCGGCCTCGTCGGGGCCACCGGGCGTCGGGGTGAGCGCGATCGGGTGGTGCTCCCAGTGCGCGAGGTCGGTGCTGGAGGCATGACCCCAGTGGACGTTGGCGTGCACCGGTGCGTCGGGGTTGTGCTGGTAGAAGAGGTGGTAGCGGTCCCGCCAACGGAACGGCCCATTGGGGTCGTTGATCCAGCCGGCAGGCGGACGGACCCTGAAACGCGGTGCGTTGGGGTCATTGCTCAACGGTTGACTCCTGCCGAGGTGATGCCCTCACGCAGAGGGCGTTGGCCGACGACGAACACGGCGAGGGCGGGGAGCATCGAGAGCACGACCCCAGCCAGGACCACCGAGATCGACCCGGTGCCGAGGTTGCCCTGAAGGGAGACCAGACCCAGCGGAAGGGTGTAGTTCTGGCCGGAGGTCTCCAGGATCAGCGGGCGGAAGAACTCGTTCCAGTGGTAGTTGAAGGCCAGCACCCCGACGATCGCCAGGCCGGGCGCGGCCAGCGGCGCGTACACCGAGCGGAAGATCCGCCAGGGCCCGGCTCCGTCCAGCATGGCCGCCTCGCCCAGGTCCTTCGGCATACCGAGGAAGTACTGGCGCATCAGGAACGTGCCGAAGGCGGTCGGGAAGGCCGGGATGATCAGGCCGAGGAGGGTGTCGGTGAGGCCCATCGACTTCAGCACCAGGAACACCGGCACGATGGTGACCTGCAACGGCACCATCATGGTCGCCAGGACCAGGCCGAAGAGCGGCTTCTTGAAGCGGAACTCCAGGCGCGCGAAGGCGTATCCGGCCAGGCCCGCCGTGATCATCTGGCCGACGGCGATCAGTGCCGTCACCAGCGTGGAGTTCAGGGCGAGCAGCCACACGTCGATCTGGTCGAATACCCCGCGGTAGGCCGCGGACGTCGGGTGCGTCGGGATGATCTGCGGGGGCAGGTCGAAGGACTGGGCCGGGGTGCGCAGGGAGGTGGAGACGGTCCAGACGACCGGGCCCAGCGTCAGCAGGGCGCAGACGGTCAGTGCGGCGATCCGGGCCCAGGGGGCGAGTGAATGACGTACGCGGCTCAGAGTCGGGGTTGATTTCAGGGTCGGGGTTGCTTGGCTCATGGCGCTCATGCGGCTCACCGGCTCACTGGTAGTGGACGAAACGCCGGCTGAGCCGGAACTGGAGGGCGGTGACCGCCATGATCAGCACGAAGAGCAGCACGCCCACCGCGGATGCCTCGCCGAAGTCGAGCTGCTCGAAGGCTCGTTCGTAGATCACCATCACCACGGTGCGGGTGGCATCGCCGGGTCCGCCGTCGGTGAGGACGTAGGGCTGTTCGAAGACCTGGAGGGCGTTGATGATGCCCACCACCGACGCGACGAGCAGCGTCGGCGACAGCAGCGGCAGCGTGATGCCGAGGTGCTTGCGCAGGCCGGTCGCGCCGTCGAGAGCGGCGGCCTCGTGGATCTCCTTGGGGATGTTGTTCAGACCGCCGACGAACAGCAGGAACGAGAAACCGAACTGCTGCCAGACGTAGACCAGGATCACCGTGGCCATCGCCGCGTGCTCCGAGGTCAGCCAGGGCACGGGCGCGACGCCGACCAGTCCGATCAGCCAGTTCACCACCCCGAAGTCCTGGTTGAACAGGTACTTCATCACGACCGAGATCGACGCGGCGGACAGCACCAGCGGAAAGAAGAACGCCGAACGGAACACCGACCGCAGCCACACCGGCATCCGAGCGTTCAGTGCGAGTGCCAGCGTCAGCGCGATCAGCAGTTGCAGCGTGACCGCGAGGACCATGAACAGGAGCGTGTTGCGGAAGGAGACCAGGACGGTCGAATCCGTGAAGGTGGTGCGGTAGTTGGCGCCGCCGGCGAATCGTGGCGGGTCGATCACGTTCCAGTGGAACAGGCTCAGCACGAGGGAGCCGATGATCGGCACGACCGTGAAGACGACGATGCCGACGACCGTGGGCGCCAGGAACAGCGTGGCCAGCAGCCGGGATCCGCGGTCGCGGACCGACGGCCGTACCGTGACGGCGGGTGGTGGCGTGGGCCGCGAACGTACGGCCGGGACCTGGGCGTTCGGGTTCTGAGTGTTCGGGTCCTGGGCGTTCGGGACCTGGGTGTTCGTCATATCTCACGCTCCATGGCCTGCTCCAGGGCGCCCTGCATCCGGCGCAGCGCGGGACCCACCGCACGCGGCGAGGCCAGCGCGGTGCCGGTGTACTTGAGCAGGACGTCGGTCACCTCGGCGACCTGCGGCGGCGCGGGGATCGGGCCGGTGTCGGGGAACCGGTCGAGGGTGTCGTAGAAGACCTGCCAGTGGGCCGGGCCGCTCTCGGCGTAGCGTGCGGCGGTCAGCATCGAACGGCGGGCCGGGGTGGTCTGGTTGCCCTGGAACAACCGGGTCATGGTGTCCTTGTGGGCCGCGTACTTGATGAACTCCCAGGCGGCTTCCTGCTTCGTGGAGGTGCGCAGCAGCGCGTAGCCCGCCGCGCCGAACTGGTGGCGCTGGGTGCGCCAGCGCGGGAAGTACTGCACGTCGTAGTCGTCGGCCCGCATGCCGGCCAGGTGCAGGCCGCCCGCCCAGAAGCCGCCCGCCGGTGTGACGCCGACGCGGCCGGTGGAGAACACGCCGACCAGATTGCTGCCGTTGCCGCCCTCGGGCCGGGTGCACAGGTCCTCCTGGACGAGGGAGGCGAGATAGCCGTACGCCTCCTCGACGCGGTCGGCGTCGGCCTGCGGGGTGCTCCAGCGGTAGCCGCCGCCGCGTCCCTGCCGGTCGGCGGCCGGGTAGAAGGTGTCCCACAGCCAGGAGCCGCCGGGCGCCTTCGACTCCGTCAGCAGGTTCGTGCCGTTCGCGAAGAGCCAGGGCACCACGCCGCCCCACAGCCGGTTGGTCCAGAAGTACGGCGTGAAGTGCGCGTCGCCGGCGCGCTTCATCTCCCGCAGCAGCGTGGTGAAGTCGTCGCGGCTCCAGTCGGCCGCCGGGAAGCCCGCGCCCGTCCGCTTCAGTACCTGCTTGTTGAGGTAGATGTCGGCGGCGTTGAACTCCATCGGCAGTTGGTAGAGGTTCCCCTCGTACATCATCGATTCGACCAGCGAGGGGTGGACGTCGGCGAAGTACTCACGCAGCTGCGCCGCGTCCCGCCGTACCCAGCGGTCCAGGGGCACGCCGAGTTTCTGGGCGAACAACTGCACGCCCTCGGTGGCCACATACACCAGGTCGGGGGCGCTGCCCGCGGCGATCTGGGTGAGGATCTTCGCGAAGAAATCCGACCAGTCGACGGCCTGCACCGCGTTCACCCGCAGCGGGATGTCGGGGTGGAGCCGGTGGAAGCCCTTGGTGAGGGCGTCGACGGTGGCCGGGTCGAAGGCGGAGCCGAGGGTGGCGACGACGAGGGAGCCGTCGTCGCGGCCCGGGATGTCGGCTCCCGTGAGCCGGTCCCAGCTCGCGGCGGTCCCGGCCAGGGCGGCTGCTCCGGCCCCGTAGGCGCCGTACCGCAGCAGCGTGCGGCGGGGGATGTGCGAGTCAGTCATCAACGGGCCTAACTCGTGTTAGTTCAGGGGTGATGCCCAGATGATGGGAACTGGGCGGCGGACCTGTCAAGGGTCGGGAACGCACGACCTTTAACGAGTTAGGACTCTTGACCTTTATCGAGTTAGGTCTACAGTCCTCGTTCGCAGGAGCCGCACGAGAGGAACGATGCGTCATGCTCGGAACCCCGGGGATTTCCAGGAGATCACTGTTCGCGGGATCGGCGGCGGGCGCCGCCGCAGCGCTGCTGTCCAGCGGAACGGCCACGGCTGAGGGCTGTACCAACTCCGCAGCGTGCGGGGCGAGTTACCGTGCCGCGTTCCACTTCACGGTCCCCGACCAGTGGAAGAACGACCCGCAGCGGCCCGTATGGATCGACGGCGAGTACCACTACTACTACCTCTACAACGCCGACTACTTCACCGGTGCCGTCGGCACCGCGTGGCGCCTGGCCACCACCAAGGACCTGGTCTCCTTCACCGACCGCGGGGTCGCCGTGCCCAAGGACACCACGCCCAACGGCGATGTCTGGTCGGGTTCGGCGGTGGTCGACACCGGCAACACGGCCGGATTCGGCGCGGGCGCGGTCGTCGTCATCGCCACCATGTCCCCGGGCGACGGCACCGACCGCCAAGCGCAGTTCCTGT
Organism: Streptomyces sp. NPDC092369; assembly: GCF_044755245.1. NCBI lineage: Bacteria > Bacillati > Actinomycetota > Actinomycetes > Kitasatosporales > Streptomycetaceae > Streptomyces > Streptomyces sp. NPDC092369. Next base: position 108,668 of record NZ_JBIVQP010000011.1, on the reverse strand, counting down.
ACTACTCGACCGACGGCGGTCTCACCTTCATCAACTATGGGACCGACCCCGTCCTGCCCAACCCCGGAGTCGCCGACTTCCGCGACCCCAAGGTGATCCGCGACGAGGACCGAGGCCGCTGGGTGATGGCACTCGCCGAGAACGACAAGGTCGGTTTCTACCACTCCGACGACCTCAAGTCCTGGTCGTACGTGGGCGGGTTCATCCACAGCGGCATCGGAGTCCTGGAGTGCCCCGACCTGTTCCGCATCACCGCGGGCGACGGCACGGTGAAGTGGGTGCTCGGCGTGAGCGCCAACGGGAAGGGCGTGGGGCTGCCCAACACGTACGCCTACTGGACGGGTTCCTTCGACGGCGGCGCGTTCACCGCCGATGCGAGTGAGCCGCGGTGGCTCGACCACGGCTGGGACTGGTACGGCGCCGTCACCTTCGAGAAGCGGGACGGGAGCGGCGCGGTGGACGCGGCCGCCCGGTACGCGATCGGATGGGTGAACAACTGGGACTACGCGGGCACCACCCCCACCATCGACTGCGACGGCTTCAACGGCACCGACTCCGTCGTCCGCGAGATCACCCTCAAGAAGGCGTCCGACAACACCTACTACCTCGCCTCCCGGCCCGTCGCCGGCCTCGACTCGCATGTCTCCCGCACCGTGAGCCTGGGCGACGTGACCGTGAACGGCACGAAGGTGCTCGACTACACCGGTATCTCCTATGAGGTGACGACCGAGATCACGTGGTCCCAACTCACCGGCGCCGGAATCCAGTTGAGGCGCTCACCCGACGGTGGCCGGCACATCGACGCCGGGATCTACGCCGACTACGCCTTCCTCAACCGGCGCAACACGGTGAACGCCGACACGTCCGGCAAGTGGCAGGAGAGCCACACCCCGTTCGACCCGTCCGCCGGCACGGTGAAACTGCGCATCCTGGTGGACCGCACGTCGGTGGAGATGTTCGTCGACGACGGCCGCTACGTGCACACCAGCCAGGTGTTCCCGTACCTGCTGGACACCCGGCTCGCGCTGTTCACGATCGGTGGCGGCGCGGTGTTCCGCAACACGGTGATACGCGAGTTCTCGGTGTGAGGCCGACCGGGACGAGACCCCCGAGCGGCGCCGGCCTGGCTCAGTCGGCCCATCCGAGAATGGAGACTCCCGGATCGGAGCCGGACGCCCGTGAGAGGTCACGACGGCTCTGCACGGTATCGGGGTGGTCTTCGCCCAGGAGTCTGGTCCTGAGATCGAAATTCTCACGGTGGCTGTCCGCATTGTCGCGTCAAAGGTGTGGGTGCGGCCGATGGTCGCGTCGAGGGTGGGGAATCATCCCGGGCAGATCCGGGGAGTCCATGAACGCACAGGTGCTTTTCGGCATGCGGCCTTGGCGAAGAGTCCACAGCTATTGGCGGAGCGTCCACAACGCTCACCACCACCCAGCTGGAGTCATGCCGCGAGCGAAGAATCGCTACCGGACGCGTAGTTGGTGCCTCCGTCGGGGGCCGAACAGAACCGGGAGCACACTGATATGCGAGCTTTCAGAAGAGTCTCGATGGTGGCCGGAATCGTGGCGATGTCGGCCATGGGTTTCGCCACCCAGGCACAGGCGTCCCAGAACAGCGGCTGGGTGTACACCAGCAACCAGAGCGGTGCCGTGTACTTCGACGCCGACCTCAACGGCTACCCGGGCCTGGAGAAGATCACGGTCTGCGACAACAAGACCGACGGTCGTGGTACCGATGCCTTGGTGACGGGCAAGAAAGGTGACACCTCCATCGGCGAATACCTGAACGACCCTTCCAATGACGGGCACTGCGAGTCGAGGACGGGCGACTTCTTCACGGAGGAGACGGCGGTCGGCGTCGGCGTGTGGGAGTACTGGGGCGACAACACCGCCCACAACGGGTTCGGCTCGGGAGTCGCCTGACCTCCGCCCCCTTCGTGCTTTCGTGTGGGCTCTTGGGTTGTCGTGCCGCAGGGTGAGGAAGGGTTGCGCTGCGGTGGGCGGCGCCGGGGGACCCAACGCCGCGGCGACACGAGGGTCCCTGGACTCCAGGACCACAAACCGTGCCGCCCGGCCGAGGTCAGGACGTGTGGAGGCCCAGGTCCGCGGCGACCGAGTCGGCGCGGACGAAGACCGACACCGGGAACTGCTCGTCGCAGTACTTGTTGCCGGACGACACGATGCCGACCACCTTGCCACCGCTGACGAGCGGTCCGCCGGAGTCGCCCGGGCAGATGCTGTCGGTGGTTCCCGGCCTCGGCATGCCGCACAGCATGGCCGCGGGGTCCGTGTCGGGGTCCGTGTAGGGCTGGCAGTTGGCGACGGGGGAGAGGAGCAACGTGGCCTGCTTGAGCCGGGTCGCGGACTCTCCGGGGCCGGTACGCCCCCAGCCGAGCACGGTGGCCTTCCGGCCGTCGGCGACCAGCTTGGCATCCTTGGGGCCCGCCACCGGGATCGTGCGGTAGGGCATCGGCCGGTCCAGAGTGAGGACGGCGGCGTCGTAGGCGTAACCGGGCATGGTGTAGCGCGAGTCCAGCCGGTAGGACGCCACGTTCCGCACGGTGCCGCCGGTGCTGTCCACCTTGGTGCGGCCACCGATGACCCGAAGTGCGGAGACGTCCCCGGCGTTCTCCACACAGTGGCCGGCGGTGAGCACCTTGGTGGGCGCGACGAGCGTGCCGCCGCAGAACTGGCTGCCGTCGAGTTCGATCATCATGGCGTACGGTCGGGCGTCGGTCGTGGCCGGACCGCCGCCCTTCACCGCGGAGGCGGGAGAGGCCGCGGCCCAGAGCGCGGCCGCGGTGAGCGTGGCGGTGACGACGGCCGCGGAACGGATAGCGGCCCGAGAGGTTCTGACGGCGGAACGGATCGGCATTACGGTTTCCCCCTGAACTGCGTGGTGCACGGCCGGTCGGCCGTCGCATCCTGTGGTCGGTGGTGATGACGTGCCGCGGGCACCGGCCGGTTCATGGAACGCGTGCGGATGGATTCCCTCCGTGGATACGCAATGAACTCGGCGGGTGCCGCACACGCTGCCATTGATCCGCAAACGCGGGAACTCCCTTCAGCCACAGCTGAAAAGCCCGCTTCATGACAGGGGAGCTCGAAAGTCCGGATCGCGTTTTGTACGGACCAAGGCCTGAGGCCTCACGCTCACCGTTGTGCCCATGCCTTTGCGTGGAGATGGGCGAATCGAAACAGCCAGCATGGTGTCGGCTCGCGTGCCGACGGGAGACGCTGTGGTGCACGCACACGCAGGGAGGTGCTGGGATGCGAGGGTGGGCCGGGGTGCCGCTGGCCGTCGGAGTGGTCGTCCTTGCCGCGTGCAGCGGATCGACGGGTGGCGGGTCGGCGGGAGCGCCGTCAGGGAGCCGTGATGGCTCGGCACGGCCGTCAGCCTCTGCATCGACGCCGGCGTCGTCCTCGGCCTCGTCCGCATCGCCTTCCGCGTCCTCCTCTTCGACCGGGAGGTGTGCCGCCGGGCACACGGAGATCACCGTCAGTCCCGGTGGTGCCGTCGAACGACGGCTGTGCGTACGGCCCGGGACCATGGTGACTCTCGTGCTCAAACCGCGTGTCGACGACAAGAGGTGGACGGCCGTGCGGACTTCCGCGCCGGTTTTCGTCCTGGCGTCCGGTTGGCGGGTGGATTCGGACGGTACGGCCCATGCCTCGCTGCGGTGCGCGGGGACCCGGGCCGGTGAGGCCGAGGTCACCGCGTTGGCGAAGGCGTCAGATGTGGCGGGCGCGGCGAGCGCTGCCTTCACGCTGCATGTGAGTGTGGTGCCGTACACGACGCGGGGGTGATCCCGGGAACCCCGGGATCACCTCTGCGACGTCACCGCGTCAGTCGCAATCACGCACCTTGATCGTGTAGATGCCACGGCCGTGTGTGGCCGCGTACAGAGTGGTGCCGTCAGGGCTCAGCTTGAGCTGGAGCACGGCGACGGCCGGGAGATCTCCGACGCGCTTCCACGTCGAACGGCCCGGCGCGCGGTAGACGACACCGAGATCGGTGGCGACGGCGAGGCCGCCGTTCGGTGTGACGACCGCGGAGTCGGCCGGGACGTCGGGCAGGTTCTTCGAGATGTCCTTCCAGGTGGTACCGCCGTCCTTGGACTCGAAGACGTGGCCGACGCCGGCGCCGGGGCCCTCGGTCCACTGGCGGGAGAAGCCGTTGACGGTCAGGTAGACGTGGTTGGCGTTCTTCGGATCGATGGCGAAGCCGCTGAGGTAGCGGTTGGGCACCGTGGCGTCCACCGGCAGGGTGATGTCGTGCCAGCCGGTGCCGTCCGCGTTGCCGACCGAAATGCCGCGGGCGAAGCCCTGGTTGTTGCAGGGGCCGCACCAGGCCGCGTACACCTTGCCGCCGGAGATCGCGACGGCGGTCGCGGTATGGCCTTCGCCGAGGTCGTAGAGGCTGCTCCACTCGTCGCCGTCGCGGATGGCGTAGCCGTGGGTCTGCACCCACACGTGACGGCCACCGGCGATCCACGTCGAGCTGTTCTTCGCGTCCGCGGCGAGTGGGGCGATGAAGCGGGCCTCTCCGGTGGCGTTGTCGGCCGGAGCGACGTTGTACGAAGTGATCTTGCTGGGGTCGGTGACCCAACTGCCGTCGTTCACCGCACAGTTCTGGGTCACCTGGATCGCCAGGTAGACATACTCCTCGGCGATGTCGCAGCCGTTGGCAGGGTCGGTGAGGGTGTCGCCGCCGTCGCCGCCGAAGTTGGAACCCATGACCTTGTCGTTGCTGCGCAGGATGGACTGGCCGTTGTCCTGCAGGCCGCCGGTGACGGAGACGCCGCCGTGGGCGAGGTCCTTGCCGACGCCGACCGAGTAGTACTGGAGGGTGTCGATGGTTCCGTCGTTGAGCGAGGTCCAGTCGGTGGCGTGCCCGGAGGCGTCCTGGGAGCCGTCGAGGGGGCGCTTGTAGACGCCGCCGTCGTTGCCGACGTAGACGAAGCTCTTGCCGTGGTATCTGCCGATCGCGACGCCGTGCTGGTCGGAGTGGGTGGTCGGGCTGCAGTCACCCGTCTGCTTGGTGGGGTCGATGCTCCAGCAGGGGAAGCCGAAGTTCCAGTAGGGGCCGACGGCCGACCAGGTGGTGCCGCTGTCCTTGGTCTCGTAGACCTCTTCGAGGCCGGCGTAGACGTGTTGTGCGTTCGCCGGGTCCACGGTCAGGAACTGGTTGTACCAAGCCTGTACGCCGGGCATGTAGCCGCTGGACGTGAGCGCCGAACCGGCGGCGGCCAGGCCCTGGTAGTCGGCGATCTTGGTCCAAGGGCCTGTGGGAGAACCGGACTTGGAGACGTAGATGCCCTCCAGTGCGCTGTCCGGGTTGGTGTTCAACTGCTCCGGGGACTGGTCGATGGCGTAGTAGCGCGAGCCGTCGGCGGAGCGGGCGAACGTGACGTTGCCGACGTCGTCCGCGTCGGCCGGCAGGTCGCCCAGACCGCCTGTGATCCGGGTCCAGGTGCCGTTCACCTTGCTGTAGAAGCCGTTGTAGTCGTCGCCGCTGCGCCAGCCGACCGCGAGGACCACCTTGGAGGGGTTCTTCGGGTCGATCGCGATGTCGTTCGCGATGTTCTTGTACGGCGCGGACGGGTCGCTCGCCAGCGAACCATGGGGCAGATAGGCGGGGTTGGGCGCGAACTCCAGCTTCCAGGCGCCCTTCAGCGTCTTCGTCGAGTGGCTCCACACGCCCTCGCTGGTCGCCGCCCACACCTTGCCGCCGCCGAAGCGCAGTTCGTGGACGGTGGTGGACTCCAGCTCGTCGCCGCCGACCCGGCTGCGGGAGGAGAAGGAGCCGCGGCGCGGGTCGGACAGGACGTAGACGCCGCTGCCGAGGTAGGCGTCGGCGTTGGTCGTCGCCTCGCCGGTGCCCAGCCACAGCCGCCCGGCGCCGTCCAGCGCGAGCGCGCCGGTGGACTGCGAGGACAGCTTGTCGCTGATGGGTTGCCAGTGGCCGCCGCCGGACCTGGACCGCCAGACGCCGCCGCCCGCGCTGCCCGCGTACACGTACCCGTCGTCGTCGGCTGCCATCGCCGCCATGCGGCCGGTCACGTTGCCCGAGCCACCACTGGAGTTGGAGTCGTAGTCGCGGTAGCGGGGGTCGTCGGAGTTGTAGGGCAGATTCGTGGCGTTGTGCCAACTGCCGCCGGTGCTCGGCAGGTTGGTCAGACTGTTCCAGGCGGCGCCGTACGCGCCCGGTGCGACGATGCCGGGTGAGGTGCGGGCCTCTGCGTACTGGTCCGCGCCCTCCACTATCTCGTCGGCCTCGTTGCCGTCATCACCGCCGTCGTCGTCCTGGGCTTTCGCCTTGGGGCTGACGACGCCTGTCGAATGGGTGCGTTCGGCGGCGAGTCGGGCGAGTGCGCGGGCGCCGAAGGGGCTGTTGTTGCCGCTCGGCGCGGCACCGGCGGGTATCGCGACGAGTGCGACGGATGCGGTGATGGCGCAGATCGTGAACCATCGTCTCTTGCGGGTAGGTGCTGACACCAGGTCCTCCCAACGGGTACAGATACAGCCGTCGCTGGGACCCGACCACGCGAGAGAGGAAGCGTCCGACACTTGGGCAGCCTTTGACCAGAACCTGCCACTTCGTGTATTGGGCGGGAGGCGCTGGCGCGGGAGACGTTTCCTGTTAGCGGGGCGGCGCCGTCGAGGCCCGCACCACGAGTTCGGTGGCGAGTTCGATGTGGTGGGACTCGACCTTTTCGCCGTTGACCAGTCGGAGCGCGGTGCGGAGGGCGGCACCGCCCATCTCCCGTAGTGGCTGGCGCACGGTGGTCAGCGGCGGTGAGGCCATCTGGGCGAGGCTTGTGTCGTCGAAGCCGACCACGCTCAGGTCGTCGGGGATGCGCAGGCCTCTGGCGCGGGCGGTCTCGATGACACCGAGGGCGATCTCGTCGTTGCCTGCGAAGATCGCGGTCGGTGACTCCTCCAGGCCCAGAAGCGCCGTGGCGCCGAGCAAGCCCGTCTCGTACGTGAATTCTCCGGGCCGGACGTAGGCGTTGGGCACCTGTATTCCTTCCGCCTCCATGGCGGCGCGGTAGCCGTGCATACGTGCCTGGTTGCATACGGCCATGGCCGGTCCGCCGAGATAGGCGATGCGGCGGTGGCCCAGCGAGAGCAGGTGCCGGGTCGCGGCCAGGCCGCCGGCGAAGTTGGTCGCCCCCACGCTGTTGACCCGGCTGTCCGGCAGGTGCAGTGGGTCCAGCACGACCAACGGCAGCCCGGCCCGGGCCAGTTCGTTCAGGTGCGCCGCGGTGTACACGCTGGTGACCGCGATGACGGCGCGCCGCCCGGCCGAGACCAGATCCCGGGCCCAGTGCGGGGCATGGGACGCCTTGCTGATCACCACCGAGGCCCCCAGTTCGGCGGCGGAGTCGATGATGCCTTCCAGGGTCTCGGCCACGTACGACTTGAGGCCGCCCTGGAACTGCACCTCGATGGTCGGGACTTCGACGGCCTCGGTGTGACGGAACACCGGCGCGAGGTAATCGTGCTGATGCAGCAGCTCCTGTACCCGGGTGCGGGTGTGCGGTGCCACGTCACCGCGGCCGTTGACGACCTTGGACACGGTCGCGACGGAAACCCCGGCCGCTTGGGCGATGTCCGCCAAGGTGGTGCGCCTGGCGTTCGGTCGCATCGGTTTCTCCCAGTTGTACGTCCACCAGTGTGGTGAGCCGCCGGTCGGACCGGCAATGCGGGTGGAACCGGTCAACCGTACGGTAGCCCGGCACCGAGATCGTCCACGGAGGTGCTGACGGGCTCCTCGTTCCGGACACGTCCGACGAACTGCGTGAGACCGCGTCCGGCTCTGCCCAGCAGGACCTGCACCGACAGTGAGTCAGACGCAGCCATGGCAGGGCCTCCTGCCCTCAATCAGACGATTTCGAAATAGTTTCGATCCCTGCCGAGGCCTCTCGGAGGCGGCTCTTGCCCGATGCTACGGGGCTGAATGCGGGCCGACAATGCGTCGCTGCACATGTCTTGACAGGGCTTCAGACCGAAACCTAGCTTGCACGGACAGAGCAAGAAGAAGGTTCTTTCGAAAACCTTTCACCATGACTCACGAGAAGCCTGTGGCTCTCGAGTGCGGAGAAAAGACATGGCGCTCTCCCGACGTACCCTCCTCGGTCTGGCTGTCGGCGTGCCGGCCTCCGCGGCGCTGGCGGCCTGCGGCTCGTCCGGTCCCGGCAAGAGCGGCGGGGCCACGTACTGGTACCTGAACGGTCAGCCGCAGGAAGGCGTCAGGGCCGGCGCGGTGGACGCGTTCAACAAGGCCCACCCCAAGGAGCAGATCAAGGACACCACGTTCCAGAACGACGCGTACAAGACGAAGATCAAGACCTCCATCGGTGCCGGAACGGCGCCCACCATCATCTGGGGCTGGGGCGGCGGGACGCTGCGCACCTACGCGGAGGCGGACCAGGTCGAGGACCTCACCTCGTGGTTCGACGAGCATCCCGAGGTCAAGAAGGGGCTGTTCCCATCCTCGTTCGGGGCGGCGACCGTGGACGGAAAGATCTACGCGATGCCGGTCGAGACCGTGCAGCCGATCATCCTCTACTACAACAGGAAGGTCTTCGACCAGGTCGGCGTGGAACCGCCCAAGTCCTGGGACGACATCATGGCGCTGGTGCCCAGGTTCAACGCGAAGGGCATAGCGCCGTTCTCCCTCGGTGGCCAGTCCCGGTGGACGAACATGATGTGGCTTGAGTTCCTGTTCGACCGCATCGGCGGTTCCGAGGTGTTCCAGGCCATCATCGAAGGTGAGAAGAACGCCTGGTCCAACCCGGACGCCATCACCGCGCTGACCAAGGTGCAGGAGCTCGTCAAGGCCCACGGGTTCGTGAAGGGCTTCTCCTCGATCACCGCGGACTCCAACGCCGACCAGGCGCTGCTGTACACCGGCAAAGCCGCGATGATGCTGCACGGGGCCTGGTCGTACGGCATCCAGCAGGCGGATGGGGGTGACTTCGTCTCCAGCGGCTCGCTGGGCTACATGACCTTCCCGCCCGTGGAAGGCGGCAAGGGCGATCCGAGCGACACCGTCGGCAACCCCGCCCAGTACCTGTCGATCTCCTCGAAGGCCAGCGCCGAGCAGAAGAAGGTCGCCAAGGACTTCTTCGCCAAAGGCGTCCTCCAGGAGGAGGAGGTGAAGGCGTGGATCGACAACGGGTCGGTCCCGATCCGGATGGGCACGGAGAAGCTGCTGGCCGCCTCCAAGAGCGCCGACTTCCTGCAGTTCACCTACGACATCGCCAGCAAGGCCAAGGTGTTCGGCCAGTCCTGGGACCAGGCCCTCAGCCCGACGGCCGCCGAGACCCTGCTGGACAACATCGTCAAGTTGTTCCAACTGTCCATCTCACCCAAGCAGTTCGCCGGCAACCTCAACGCGGTCATCGGCAAATGAGTTCACTCACCGGCCATCGGCCGCGTCGCGAACCGCGCAGCATCCTGCCCTGGCTGGCGGTGCCGGCGCTGGTGGTCTTCGTCGGCTTCGCCGTGATTCCGCTCGTCGGTGTCTTCGCGCTGAGCTTCACCACGTGGGACGGGATCGGCGCCATCCACCCCTCGGGACTGACCAGTTGGCGTGCGGTGCTCACCGACCCCGGGCTGCCGCACGCCCTGTGGGTGACCTTTCTGGTGATGGCCGTGTCCTGGGCCGTTCAGACACCGCTGAGTATTCTGCTCGGTACGTTCATGGCGGGCCGCCAGCGCTACCGCGCGGTGCTGGGCGTCGTGTACTTCGTCCCGCTGATGCTCAGCTCCGCGGCCATCGCGATCGCGTACAAGGCCCTGCTGGACCCCAACTTCGGGCTCGGCGCCGGACTGAACATCCAGGCACTGAGCAAGGACTGGCTCGGGCGGCCCGGGCTCGCGTTCGGAGTCGTCATCTTCGTCGTCTCCTGGCAGTTCGTCCCGTTCCACTCCCTGATCTACCAGGGTGGTGTCCAGCAGATCCCGAAGTCCCTTTACGAAGCGGCGCAGTTGGACGGAGCCGGACGGATCCGGCAGTTCTTCAGCATCACGCTGCCCCAGCTGAAATACACCATCATCACCTCGTCCACGCTGATGGTGGTCGGGTCGCTGACCTTCTTCGACCTCATCTTCATCCTCACCGAGGGCGGCCCCGCCGATGCCACCCGGGTCCTCGCACTGGACATGTACAAGCGCGGGTTCCAGGCCAGCCTGATGGGACCGGCCAGCGCCATCGCGGTCATCCTGGTCCTGGTGGGTCTGGCTCTCGCTCTGCTGCTGCGCCGGCTCGGCGGCCGGGACGCCGGCGCGAGCCAACTCGAGGGGGCCTGACGTGACCACCACCCTGACCCAGTCGCGGCAACCACAGAAGACCACCCACCGCGAACGGCAACGCCGCCCGCGTCGGACGGCCGGCCGCCGCAACTGGGCCGGCGGCCTGGCCGGATGGCTCTGGCTCGTCATCGTCGCCGTACCCCTGTACTGGACCCTCATCACCAGCTTCAAGGCCAAGAGCCGCTACTACGCGAGCAACCCGCTGGTGCCGTCGAGCGACCCGACGCTGGACAACTACCGGTTCGTCATGGAGAACGATTTCCTCCGCTACTTCCTGAACAGCGTCGTGGTCACCGCCGGCGCCGTGGTGCCGGCGGTCGTGATCTCCTTCATGGCCGCCTACGCGATCGTTCGCGGTTGGCGCATGCGGGTCCTTCGCGTGATGAACGGGCTGTTTCTCATGGGCCTGGCCATCCCGCTGCAGGCGACGGTGATCCCGGTCTACCTGATCATCATCAAAATGCACCTCTACGACAATCTGCTGGCACTCATCCTCCCGTCGATCGCCTTCGCGATCCCGCTGTCGGTGCTGGTGCTCACCAACTTCATCCGCGACGTACCCAAAGAGCTGTTCGACTCGATGCGGGTCGACGGCGCCAGCGAATGGACGACACTGTGGCGGCTGGCGGCACCGCTGACCCGGCCGGCCATCCTCACCGTGACCATCTTCAACTCGCTGACCATCTGGAACGGTTTCCTGCTGCCGCTGATCCTCACCCAGAGCCCTGACCGCCGGACCCTGCCGCTGGCGCTGTGGACCTTCCAGGGTCAGTACGGGGTCAATGTCCCTGCCGTTCTGGCCGCCGTCGTCCTCACCACACTGCCCGTCCTGGTGCTGTACGCGTTCGGCCGCCGCCAGCTGCTGAGCGGACTGACCGCCGGATTCAGCCGTTGACGACCGATGGCCCGGCCACGCGGATCCGGGTCTCTGCCGAAGCCCGGACGCGATCTGCCCCTTCTTGAGTCCTGCTCGTCCACCTGTTCGCCCGTCGCGTCCCGGCCAAGGGCCTGACGCACATGGGAGGAAAGTGAACGCCAACGTGGCTGTAGAGAACATCCCCGCAATCGCCCTCTGGAACGACCCCACCGTGCCCGTCGCCACAAGAGTCGACGCCCTGATCGACGCGATGACCCTTCAAGAGAAGACCGCCCAGCTGTACGGAGTGTGGGTGGGCGCCTCCGACCAGGGCGCCGAAGTGGCGCCCCACCAGCACGACATGGAGGAGGCCGTCGATCTCGACGCACTCCTGCCCACCGGACTGGGCCAGCTGACCCGACCCTTCGGCACGGTCCCGGTCGACCCCGCCCTGGGCGCGCTCTCCCTGGCCCGCACCCAGACCCGTATCGCCGCCACGAACCGGTTCGGCATCCCTGCTCTCGCGCACGACGAATGTCTGGCCGGCTTCGCGGCCTGGGGAGCGACGGCCTACCCCGTTCCCCTCTCCTGGGGAGCCACCTTCGATCCGGACACGGTGCGGCACATGGCCGCCGCCATCGGCCGCGACATGCGTGCCGTCGGCGTCCACCAGGGACTCGCGCCCGTCCTCGACGTCGTGCGCGACGCGCGCTGGGGCCGGGTCGAGGAGACCATCGGAGAGGACCCGTACCTCGTCGGCACCATCGCGACGGCATACGTGCAGGGCCTCGAATCCGCCGGCATCGTCGCCACCCTCAAGCACTTCGTCGGATACTCGGCCTCCCGCGCCGGGCGCAACCTCGCCCCCTCTTCCATAGGGCCGCGCGAGCGTGCCGACGTTCTGCTGCCACCCTTCGAGATGGCGATCCGTGAAAGCGGCGCCCGGTCGGTGATGAACGCCTACACCGACACCGACGGCATGCCCTCCGCGGCCGACGAGGAGCTGCTCACCGGGCTGCTGCGCGACACGTGGGGCTTCGACGGCACTGTCGTCGCCGACTACTTCGCCATCGCCTTCCTCAAGACCCTGCACGGCATCGCAGCCGACTGGTCCGGCGCCGCCGGCACGGCGCTGCGTGCGGGCATCGACGTCGAACTGCCCAACGTCAAGACCTACGGCGCGCCCCTGGCCGAGGCCGTCGCCGACGGCCGCGTCCCGGAGGCACTGGTCGATCGCGCCCTGCGTCGGACACTCACCCAGAAGGCGATGCTCGGCCTGCTCGACCCGGACTGGAATCCCGTGCCGGCCGCCCTCGACGGGGCGGACCTGGCCGATCCATCCGCCCTGCGCGGCCGCATCGACCTGGACGGCCCGGAGAACCGCGCGCTGGCCCGCACGGTCGCCGAGAAAGCGGTCGTGCTGCTGAGCAACGACGGCACCCTGCCGCTCGGGAGGCCGCGCCGCATCGCGCTGCTGGGCCCCAACGCCGACGAGCCCGTCGCCGTACTGGGCTGCTACTCCTTCCCCCAGCACATCGGCGTCCGCCACCCCGATACGCCACTCGGCATCGAGCTGCCCACACTGCGCGACACACTCGCCGCCGAGTTCCCCGACGCCGAGATCACGGTCGCCCGCGGCACCGGAATCGACGACGGAGATCTCTCCGGCATCAAAGAGGCCGCCCAGGTGGCACGGGAGGCCGACGTCGCCCTGGTGGTACTAGGCGACCGCGCAGGGCTCTTCGGGCGGGGCACCAGTGGTGAGGGATGCGACGTCGAGGCGCTGGTGCTGCCCGGTGCGCAGCAGCAACTCCTCGACGCCCTGCTCGACCTGGAGACACCCGTGGTCACCGTCCTGCTCGCGGGACGACCGTATGCCCTGGGCCGCGCCGTGGAGGAGTCCGCTGCGATCGTGCAGTCCTTCTTCCCGGGCGAGGAGGGGACCCATGCGATCGCCGGGGTGCTCAGCGGCCGGACCAATCCCTCCGGACGTCTCCCGGTCAGCGTGCCGCGCGGGCCGGGCTCCCAGCCGGCCACCTACCTCGGGGCGCGGCTCGCTCACGTCAACGAGGCCTCCTGCATCGACCCGACCCCCGCGTTCGCCTTCGGCCACGGCCTGTCCTATGCGCGGTTCGACTGGACGGACCTGACCGTGGACGTCCAGGAGGCGTCGACGGACGGCGAGTTCGCCCTCGCCTTCACCGTCCGCAACACGGGCGAGCGGTCCGGAACCGAGGTCGTCCAGCTCTATCTGCACGACCCCGTTGCCTCCGTCGTCCAGCCCGTGCAGCGTCTCGTCGGTTACACCCGGGTCGAACTGGAGCCGGGCGAGGCTCGCCGCATCCATGTCACGGTCCCGGCCGACCTCGCCTCCTTCACCGGACGCGACGGCCGGCGCGTCGTCGAACCGGGCGAGCTGGAACTGCGGCTGGCCGCCTCCAGCGCGGACCCGCGCCTGACGGCCCGGGTCACGTTGACCGGCGCAGAGCGCCACGTGGATCACACACGGCGCCTGCACACCACGATCGTGCGGGAGCCGGTCGCCCGGGCGTGAACCGGACGTGCGCAGCGCGCGCCGCGGGATCGGCGGCGCTGCGCACACGACCCCCAACGCGGTGACGGCCGCGGGAGCCCTCGTCCGCTCAGAGCACGCCGCGCCGGGCGAGGTTGCGCATCAGCGCCCGTACGCCGTACGTCCACGGCGCGGCCTGCTCGCTGGCGACGACGGTGTTGACCAGAGCGCCGAGCCGCGGGCTGGAGATCCGCACGACATCGCCGTACTCGTGGGTGAAGCCCGCGCCAGGTGCCCCTCGGTCCTCGGTGGGAGCGAACAGCGTTCCGGTGAACAGCACGAAGCCGTCCGGGTACTGGTGATGCGGACCGCGTGTGGCCGCCACCAGGTCCAGTACGTCGCGGCTGATCTCCCGCATGGAACTGCTGCCGTGCAGGACGTAGCCGTCCGTGCCGTCGATCCGCAGGTCGATGTCGAGCCCGCGTACGGTGTCGAGGTCGAAGCCCTCGTCGAGCAGGCGCAGGAACGGGCCGATCGCGCAGGAGGCGTTGTTGTCCTTCGCCCGCGACAGCAGCAGGGCGCTGCGTCCCTCGATGTCGCGGAGGTTGACGTCGTTGCCGAGCGTCGCGCCGCGTACCCGGCCGCGCGAGTCGACGACGAGGACGACCTCAGGCTCGGGGTTGTTCCACACCGAGGCACCGAGCACTCCCACGTCGGAGCCGGTGCCGACCGCGGACAGTACGGGGGCCTTGGTGAACACCTCAGGGTCCGGCCCGATTCCGACCTCCAGGTACTGCGACCACAGCCCTTCGGAGACGAGCAATTCCTTGGCCTTGTCCGCTTCGGGCGATCCGGGACGGATGCCGGCGAGCGTACCGCCCACCACCTGCCCGACGCGGGCCCGCACCCGCGCGGCCTGTGCCGGATCGCCGCCCGTGCGCTCTTCGATGACGCGCTCCAGCAGACTCCGGGCGAAGGTGACGCCCGCGGCCTTGATCACCTGCAGGTCGATGGGGGCGAGCAGATGCGGAACGTCACGACGGCCGGCCGGTGCCTCCAACAGCTCGTCCAGACGCCAGACTTGTCCGCCGACGCTCTCCCGGACGACTGCCGCCGCGTCGTCGCGATCCACGAGGTCGGAGACGGTGGGCACCACGGCCGTCAGGTCGACGACCTCCTCGCCGCGGACCGCGGCGACACACGGTCCGTCGCACTCCGGGTCGTGGACGCGCGCGACGAGGACGGCCCGGTCGGCGTCCTCCGGCAGGACGGAGGCGGGTGTGAGGACGGGACGAGGGCGCGCTGCTGCCGATTCCACGATCGACGCTCTCCTGTGGATCAAAGGGATACGGTCGCCCGGGGCGGGCTCGGTGGGGGAGTCACGGGGACCTCGTGTCCACGGCTGCCGCGCGGGAAACCGAAGTCGGCGCCCTGGTCGGCCTGTTCCACGGTCGGGATGCCGGGATCCCGGCCCAGCGATCGCCGGCTTCCCGTCCTCCGGCGCACTCGCTGCGGTGTGGCTGCGCCCGGGGACGCCTATCTGGTACGCGACTTGCGGTACTCCTCGACCACCAGGTCGGTCAGCTCGGTCACCGATGTCTCCGACGTGCGCTTGTCGAAGGTGATTTCGCCGTGCTGAAGCAGGTTCACCCGGTCGCAGACCTCGAAGACCTGGGCGTAGTTGTGGGCGATGATGATGACGGAGACCTCGCCGCGGGTTTTGAGGTCGTTGACCAGGTCGAGAATCAGTGCGCCCTCCTTGGCGCCCATCGCGGCCAGGGGCTCGTCGAGAAGGAGGACCCTGGCCTCGGAATAGACCGAGCGGGCCACGGCGATGGCCTGGCGCTGGCCGCCGGAGAGCTTGGCGACCTCGACATCGACCGACGGGATGTTCACCCCCATCTCGTCCAGGTGCTCCTGGGCGATCCTGCGCATCGCGCGGTTGTTCAGCAGTCGGGTGGGGCCGATCTTCTCCCGGTTCAGGAACATGTTGTGGTAGACCGTCAGCTCGTTCACCAGCGCCAGGTCCTGGTAGACCGCGTCGATGCCGAGCGAGCGGGCATGGTCGACCGACTTCAGTGTCACCTCCTGGCCGTTGAGGAGGATGCGGCCGGCATCGGGCCGGTGGAAGCCGCAGAGGATCTTCAACAGGGTCGACTTTCCGGCGCCGTTGTCACCGACAAGGGCGAGTACCTCCCCCTTGTCCAGGCGCAGGTTCACGTCCCGCAGCGCCGTGACCGCACCGAAGCCCTTCACCACGTGCTCCACGGAGAGCGCCGGTGGTGCCGTCCCGGTCGTGCCGCTCATCGGCGGCCTGCCCTTCGCAGTCCGGACAGATACACGTTGAGCACCATGGAGAGGATGATCGCCGCACCGAGGATGATGTTGAACGGGTTGGCGTTGATGCCGATGAAGTTGAATCCGTTGCGCAGTTCGGCGAGGACGAGCGCGCCGAGCAGCGCTCCGACGACCGTCCCCGAGCCGCCGGCCAGCGCCGTACCCCCGATGACCGAGGCGGAGACGGCCGTGAACATCGGCGACGCGCCGTCCGCACCAGCAGAGGTCGGGTCGATGGAGTCGACGCGAAAAGCCTCCAGGATGCCGGCAAAGGCCCCGAGGGCGCTGGTGGCCATGAAGTTGCCGAACTTGATGCGGCCGGTCCTGATGCCGGCCTCGCTCGCGCCGAGCGGGTTGCCGCCGGTGGCGATCGTGTGCAGGCCCCAGCGTGAACGGGTGAGTACCACGTGGAAGAACGCGACGATGATCAGGCACCAGATCAGTTCCGACCAGTCCGCCTGTCCGAACCAGCCGCGTACCCCGTGCGCCGCCTCGGGGATCTGTGCCGGGTACGCGTGCGACGTGGTCAGCATGATGCCCAGGATGAGGAAGAGCATGCCCAGCGTGGCGACGAACGACGGCACCTTGAGCACGACCACCACGAAGCCGTTCGCGAGACCGATGACGGCGCCGGCCAGTATCGACCCGATGATGGCGACGATCGGGTACGTGCCGTAGTAGTCGATCATGTAGTGCATCAGGAACGGTGACAGCGCGAACACGGCGCCCACCGACAGATCGATCTCCCCGCTGACCAGCAGCAGCACCATGCCCGCCGCGATGATCGCGTACGGAGCCGTCTGCTGGGAGAGGTTGACCAGGTTGCTGCGCGCCAGGAAGTCCGAGTTGTTGGACCAGAAGTACAACAGCAGAGCCACCGCGACGATGAAGATGGTGGCCTCGCGTCGGATGACGAACGCTTCGAAGGCCAGACGCAGCGGACCGTACCGCCTCACCGGCGGGGTGCCGGCGGTGTTCTTCCCGTCGATCGCGTCCTGCACGGCCCGCTCGCTCATGCGTGGCCTATGGCGCCGGAGCGCTTGATCAGCTGCTGCTTCGTGCTGGAGCCCTCGTAGCGGGTCTTGGACTCCAGATACGGGTCGACGTTGTCCTTGGTCACGAAGAGCAGGCCGGTGTCGGTGACACTCGGGATCACCAGGCCGCCGGACAGTTTGTACATCCACAGGTACAACACGCTCAGGAAGCCCTGCAGATACGGTTGTTGGTCGATGGTGAAGTCGAGGTCGCCCGCCTTGATCGCGGTGAGCGTGTTCGGATTCAGGTCGAAGCCGCCCGCGACCACGCCCTTCTTCTTGAGGCCGTACTTCTTCACGACCTTCCCGATGCTCTCCGTCGAGCCCGCGTCGACCGCGAACAGGCCCTTGAGGCCTTTGTGCCCGCTGGCATACGCGTCGATGGTCGACAGCTCCTGAGGAAGCTCCGCGCCGCTGGCGACCGACTTGAAGTTGATGGACTTGCCGGATGCCTTGATCGCGTCGGTGGCTCCGTCGATGCGCGGCTGGATGTTGAGCGCGCCCGGGGTGGCGATGAATCCGACCGCGTCCCCGCCTGAAGGCATCACCGAGGCGATGCGGCGGCCCAGCTCGACCCCGGACTGGTAGAGGTCCTGGCCGATGTAGCAGAGCCGGCTCGTCCCCGGATCCCCTTTCGCGCCGTCCGCGTTGTACGAGACGGTGGGGATGCCGGCGTCCAGGGCTTTGTCGACGGGCGATGTGAAGGCGTTCTTGTCGACGACCGCCACCGCGATGCCGTCCGCCTTCGCGGAGACGGCCGAGGACATGCTGCTGACCATTTCCGGGACGCTGGAGTCCTTAGAGCCGGTCCACTGGAACGAGGCGCCCAGGAGCGCGCAGGCGTCGGCCGCGCCGTACTGCGTCGGAGTGAAGAACGGGTTCGTCGTGACGTGGTTGACGAACACGAACCGCCACTTCGGTGTCTTCGGGAAGTCGCCGACACCGTCGCCGGATTTGTCGTCGTCGCTCTTGTTGCTGGCCGAGCAGGCGGACAGCAAGGCGGCCGCGGCTGCGGAGGCGCTCACCATTCCGGCGCCGCTCAGTAGCCGTCGTCTTGCCAGCCCGTTCAGGCTGAGCGTGTCGACGGCTTCTTCCACCTGCGGATCGATCTTCTTCATGATCACCCCGACATGCTCAGCCATGCTGTCCGATATCCCGAACGGCGTTCGGATCGGTTGGTGCGGCTGAACGTAGAGGCGGCCTGATAGGTCGTCAAGGTCCTGAGCGGGCTACGGTTTCGTCAACATTCGTGCATGGATCGTCCGCTCCGCCATGCCCGCGTCGCCCTCGGTCCGGGGCCGTCTTTGACGCGAAGGATCTTCGCGGCGTGGACCGGCTCGCCGACGACTCGGCCGCCCTGCTGGGCGAGGCGGTGAACCTCGGTGGCTACAGACGCGGGATCCCCCGAACGTATCGTGCTGCACGTGTGTCATGCCACGCTCTCCGTCAGCGGGCGATCGAGAGCGCGAAGGGCGCGAATCCGCTGGACCGGATCACATGCGGGACGAACAGGATCGCGGCCTCGGTGGCGCGGGCGGTCCGGATCCCGCCGAGATCGGTGATCCACTCATTGCGCCAGCCCAGATCGATGAGGAGTTCGCGGACGGTCTGCTTGGCCTGCGGGTCCTCGCCGGAGAGGAAGGCGCTGGGTGCCTGGGTGAGAGTGGCGGGCGCGGTCATCACGGAGAAGAGCATGGTGTTGAGGGTCTTGACGACGCGGGTTTCGGGAAGCGACTCCTGAAGTTGCTCGGCGAGGCTCGAGCCGGGATAGAGCAGGTCGGCGGGGAGTCCGTCCGGCCCGTCGACGGTGGCGTTGGAGACGTCTACGAGGATCTTGTCGCGCAGTTCCTCGTGCAGCGCGCCGAGCCGCTCCAGGGAGCCCTCGCCCGGGGTGGCGTTGATGACGATCCGCGCGGTCCGGGCGGCGTGGGCGGCAGAGCCGGGCGAGCGGTCCGCCACGGTCACCTCGTGCCCGGCCCGGGTGAGGGCTGTGGCCAGGCTGCCGCCGACGCGGCCGTTTCCGAGAACTGCGATCGTGGTCATGATGATGTGGTCCTTCCTGTGCTTGCGGGTCGTGGTGTGCGGTCAGCGCGAGAGGGTGGCGACGGCCTCGGCGTGTACGCCGGGCGCGGCGGCCAGGAAGCTCTCGCTCGCCGGCGTCCAGGGGTGCCCCTCGGCGTCGGAGATCCGTCCGCCGGCTTCGGTGACGAGCAGTGCTCCGGGGAGCAGGTCCGCGCGGGCGCCGGCGAACTGCCAGAAGGCGTCGATCCGGCCGGCGGCCACGTTCAGCAGGTGCAGGGTGGCGGGCACCGAGGTCCGTACCACCAGCGCGTCGAGGAACATCCCGGTGATCGAGGAGCCGACGCGTCGCACGACCTGCTCGTCCTCGTCGGGCCTGGCCTGGCTGGTGGCCACGATGCTCAGGCCGAGGTCGGCGGTGTCGGAGACGTGCAGGGGCCGGTCGTCGAGGTGTGCGCCGGCGCCGGCGAGCGCGGTGTAGGTCTCGCCGGTGAGGGGCAGGTGGACCGCGGTGAGGACGGGCTGGTTGTCGCGCACCAGGGTTGCGGTGACGGCCCACTCGGGCAGCGCGTGCAGGTGATTGACGTTGCCCTCGGCCGGATCCACGACCCACCATTCGCCGGCCGGCAGGGCTCCGCCCGCGAGTTCGTCCTCCACCCAGCGGGCCTGCGGGTGCAGTTGGGAGAGGCGGGGGCGCAGG
This sequence comes from Streptomyces sp. NPDC092369, assembly GCF_044755245.1. Taxonomy (NCBI): domain Bacteria; kingdom Bacillati; phylum Actinomycetota; class Actinomycetes; order Kitasatosporales; family Streptomycetaceae; genus Streptomyces; species Streptomyces sp. NPDC092369. Next base: position 88,887 of record NZ_JBIVQP010000011.1, on the reverse strand, counting down.
ACGTCGAGGGCCGCGTCGTCGTTGGCGGCGAGCGAGTGCATCAGCTCTTCACGGGTCCGGTAGCGGACCACCTCGCCGAAACGCTCCCGCAGCACCGAACCCGCCGTGCGTACGGCGATCGCGGTCCGTGCGAGCAGGTCGGCGTCGGAGGTGGCGAGGTCAGCGGTCTGAAGGGTTTCGGACATGGTGAAACTCCCGTATGAGCAGGGGTGATGAGGCCGGTCAGGCCGAGTCGCGCGTTCCGTCTTGCGCTCTCGTCTCGAAGGTATGCACCCCCGTCATTAACTTCAACTGCATGTCAGGAACGCCTAGGATTACTCCCATGCAATTGGACTTGAATCTCCTCGCCGCGCTCGACGCGCTGCTGGAAGAGGGCAGCGTGGCGGGGGCGGCAGCGCGCCTGCACGTCACCGCGCCCGCGATGAGCCGGAGCCTGGGCCGCATCCGGCGCACGACCGGGGACCAGATCCTGGTACGCACGGGACGCACGATGACCCCGACGCCGTATGCGATCGCCGTCCGGGAGCAGGTGCATGATCTGCTCCAGCAGGTCCAGGGCGTGCTGGCACCGAGCCGCGAACTCGACCTCACGACGCTGGAGCGCACCTTCACACTCCGCTGGCACGATTCCCTCGTCGCCCTCAGCGGCCCCGCACTGCTGGCGGCCGTTCGCGGACAGGCGCCCGGCGTGCGACTGCGCTTCATCGCGGAATCGAGTATCGACACTCCCGAACTGCGGCGCGGTGAGGTCGACTTGGAGGCGAACGCCAACCGCCCGACCGCACCGGACATCCGTGCCGAGAACGTGGGCGAGACCCGCCTCGTCATCGCCGTGAGGCAGGGTCACTCCCTCACCCGTCTCAAGGCCGTCACCGCCGAGCGGTATGCCGCGGCCGAGCACATCACCGTCTCGCGACGCGGCAACCTCAGCAACGCCATCGATGACGCCCTCGCGCGACTTGACCTCACCCGTCGCGTGGTGGCGACCGCTCCGACGGAGGCGGCCGCGCTGGAATTCGTGCGCCGCTCCGATCTCCTGATCACCGCCCCCGAAGCCACCACACGTGCCGCGGTGGCGGACCGCGGCCTGGTTCTGCTCCCCCTGCCGCTCGACCTTCCGCCGGCCCCGATGTACCTGTCGTGGCATCAGCGCTACGACACCGACCACGCTCACACCTGGCTGCGCGGGCTCGCGCGGACAGCACTGACCATGAGCGGAGCGTCGTAGCGGACGAACGTGACGCAGCTGGCCCGCTCGCGGTCAGCGACTGGCCTGTTGATCTAGGCGGGGCGATGGCGTGGCTCGGTTCCGGCGTACTCGTACGTCCAGCCCGCAGTGGCGTCAGGTGCAGGAGTGGCCAGGTACACGTGCCAGGCATCGGCGGGCGGTCGCTCGCGCGAACCGCTCGCCCGCTGCCGTGCTGGTGGATGGCGTTGATCGTCAAGCTCCACGATGCGAAAGCGGCCGTGGAACGGTCCGCCGCACATCCTGATCCCCACGGTGTTGTGGAGGACCTCGCCGCGCAGCCAACGGTCGATCAACTTCATGTGAGGCAAGCCCTCGACGCTCATGTCCGCAGCGAAGCACAGCCCATCGTCCGGAGGAAGGTCGATGTGGTGCGGCCGCCGCACCCTACGGCGGTAGCAGACCGTGGACTTCCTCCGGTCTGAGCCGGTCGCCGCTGGCCGTAGAGGATGAGGCAGTCGCTTCCGTCCCGGCACCGGACCTACACCACGCTCCGCGTCCTGACGAAGAGCGACTCGGGCCCGCCCCGACTCGGCGGCATCAGCAGCTGTAAGCGCTCAGTTGCCCGCTGCTCCCGTGCGGAGCCCGTCCATGACCAGGTCCAGGAGGCGAGCGGCTCGGGGGCGCCAGTCCTCGGTGGGGGTCATCTGCCACAGGCCGGCGATGGCGAGCATGAAGTCGTCGGGGGTGACGCCGGGGCGGATGGTGCCCGCTTCCTCGTTCGTGCGCAGCAGGAGGTCGGCCGCGTCGGCGACGGGGGTGGGGGAGGGCTTGGCGAGGCCGCCCGGAGAGCTGGAGGCCAGGCGGATCGCGTCCGCCAGGCCCGCCTTGGTCATGGCGAACTCGGCCAGCCGGTCCATCCAGGTCCGCAGGGCCGCCTGCGGCGGTAGCTGCTCCAGGAGTTGGGTCGCGCTTTCGGCCACCTGCCGCATCTCGTGGCGGTAGATCTCCAGGACGAGTGCCTCGCGGTTGGGGAAGTTCCGGTAGAACGTGCCCTGGCCGACGCACGCCTTCTTGGCGATGGTGCTGAGCGGCACGTCCGGGCAGTGCGTCAGCTCCGCGAGGGCCACATCGAGAATGCGCTCGCGGTTGCGCTGCGCGTCAGAGCGCAGGGGCGCGTTGTCGTTCTGCTGCACGCGGGACTCCTCACGGGCCCTGGGCCGAAACCCGACCTTGCTAAGCGGACAGCTGTCCGTTACGTTTGCCGATGAGCGGACAGCTGTCCGTTTCAGCCATCTTAGCCTGCCCTCACCCGTACGGCAGCCCGCGTGCACCGTCGCCGGACGCGCACTGCGCAACGGCTTCCGGTCCTTGCCGAGGTTCCCCCGGAACGACCCTTCCGATGTCCGCGAAGACCCCTGAAAGAAGTGGCTCATGGCTTTACCGACGTCCAGCGTCATCACCTTGCACATCAACGGCGAGAAGTTCACGCTGCCCGTCGACCACCGCACCACGCTCCTCGACGCGCTGCGCGAGCGCCTCGACCTGACCGGTACCAAGAAGGGCTGCGACCAGGGGCAGTGCGGTGCCTGCACGGTACTGGTGGACGGCCGGCGCACCGTGGCGTGCCTGCAGTTCGCGGTGGCGGCCGAGGGGCGTGAGGTCACCACCATCGAGGGCGTGGCGGACGGCGAGCGGCTCCACCCCGTCCAGCAGGCCTTCCTCGACCTCGACGGCTACCAGTGCGGCTACTGCACGCCGGGACAGATCTGTTCGGCGATCGGCGCGCTCCAGGAGCACGCCGCGGGATGGCCGAGCGCGGCGACGGACGACCTGCGGCCCGAGTCGGGACCGCCCGCACTGACCGCCGAGGAGATCCGTGAACGCATGAGCGGCAACCTGTGCCGGTGCGCCGCCTACGCCACGATCGTCGACGCCGTCGCACAGGCAGCCGGAACGACGGCCACTCAGCCGGCCGGTACCGGAGCGGACTCGGAGGAGCAGGCGGCATGAAGGAGTTCACCTACCAGAAGGCCGCCGACGTGCCGGGCGCGGTCGCACTGCTCGGCGCCGACCCCGAGGCGCGCTTCCTCGCCGGCGGCACCAACCTGGTCGACCTGATGAAGAGCGGCGTCGAACGGCCCGCCCGGCTGGTGGACGTGCGCGAACTGCCCCTGGACCGCATCGAGACGACCGCCGACGGCGGACTGCGTATCGGCGCCACCGTCACCAACAGCGACCTCGCCGCGCACCCCGAAGTGCGGCGCCGCTACCCGGTGTTGACGCAGGCGGTCCTCGCGGGCGCATCGGGCCAGCTGCGCAACATGGCCACCGTCGGCGGCAACCTCCTGCAACGCACGCGGTGCGGCTACTTCACCGACCTCACCAAGCCGTGCAACAAGCGTGAGCCCGGCAGCGGTTGCCCCGCCATCCGCGGTGAGCACCACAACCACGCCGTCCTCGGCGCCTCTTCGCACTGCGTGGCCGTGCACCCCTCGGACATGGCGGTCGCCCTGTCGGCCCTCGACGGCGTGGTGCACTACGAGAGCGCCGACGGCCCGGGCGAGGTGCCCATCGGGTGGCTGTACCTGCCCGTGGCCGAGACCCCGCACCGCGAAACGGCCCTGCCGCCCGGCGCGTTGATCACCCACGTCGTCCTGCCGCCGTCATCCTTGGCCGCCAACTCCCGCTACCGCAAGGTGCGTGAACGCGCGTCCTACGCCTTCGCCATCGGCTCGATCGCGGCAGCGCTCGACGTCCGTGACGGCGTCGTGCATGACGCCCGCGTGGCCTTCGGAGCGGTCGCCAGCCGCCCCTGGAGGGCCCGCGCGGCCGAACGCGTCCTCATCGGGGCGCCGGCCGTCGCCGACACCTTCGCCGCCGCCGCGGACGCCGAGATGGCCGCAGCCAAACCGCTCGAGCACAACGAGTACAAGGTGACCCTGATGCGCAACCTGACCGTGGCCGTGCTCGGTGAACTCGCCGAGGAGGCCGGCCGATGACCTCGACCACCGTGAAGGGCGCTCCGGTACGCGCCATCGGCACCAAGCACGTCCGCGTCGAAGGCCGTGACAAGGTCACCGGCAAGGCGCGCTATGCGGGGGAGGTTCCCTTCGCTCAGCTCGCACACGGCTGGCTGGTGCTCTCCTGCGCCGCGCGCGGGCGTATCGAGGCCATCGAGACCGAGCCCGTCCTCGCGATGCCCGGCGTCCTGGCCGTCCTCCATCACGGCAACGCCCCGCGCCTGCACACCGACTTCGTCGGCATGCTGGGGACCAGGCCCGACCCCACCTGCGCCGTGTTCCAGAACGACCAGGTGCCGCACGTGGGCTGGCCGGTGGCCCTGGTCGTCGCCGAGACCCCCGAACAGGCCCGCGAGGCCGCCGAAGCACTCGTCGTCCACTACGAACACCAGCCGCACGACGTCGAGTTCACCGCCGGGGACCCGAACGCGTACCCCGTGGACGGACACATGCCCGCCGTCACGGACAAGGGCGACCTGGAGAGCGAACTCGCCGCGTCCGCGTTCGTGATCGACGCCGAGTACACCACGCCCGAGGAACACCACCACCCGATGGAGCCCCACGCGGCCACCGCCCGCTGGGACGACGGCCGTCTGGAACTGACCGACTCCAACCAGGGCGCCACCTGGGTCGTCGCGGAGCTCGCCAACCTCTTCTCCCTCGACCCGGAGTCCGTGCGCGTGCGCTCGGAGCACGTGGGCGGAGGCTTCGGCAGCAAGGGAGTACGCGCCCACCAGGTCGCGGCCGTCATGGCCGCCACCGTCCTGCAGCGGCCCGTACGCGTCGTGCTGACCCGACGTCAGATGTTCACGCTGGCCGGACACCGCAGTCCCACCATCCAGCGGGTCCGGCTCGGCGCCGACCCCGACGGACGCCTGCGCGCCCTGGACCACCGCGCCCTCAGCCGCACCTCCACCGTCTACGATTTCGTCGAACCGAGCGCCGGCGTGGCCCGGGTGATGTACGACGCGGACGCGCACCACACCGAGAACCAGGTCGTCCGGCTCGACGTCCCCAGCCCCACGTGGATGCGCGCGCCGGGCGAAGCCCCGGGCTCCTTCGCCCTGGAGGCCGCCCTCGACGAACTCGCCGAGAAGTGCGGCGTGGACCCCATCGCACTGCGCCTGCGCAACGAACCGGACAAGGGCCCGGTCTCCGGCCTGCCCTTCGCGAGCCGCAACCTGCGTGCCTGCTTCGAAGAAGGAGCCCGCCGCTTCGGCTGGGCCGAGCGCGACCCGCGGCCCGGGGTGCGTCGCGACGGTCGCTGGCTGCTGGGCACCGGCACCGCCGGCGCCTCCTTCGGCGCCGGTGCCGCACCGTCGACCGCGACGATCACGGCGGAGGCCGACGGCGGCTTCACCGTCAGCATCTCCGCCGCGGACATCGGCACCGGGGCCCGTACCGCACTCACCCTCGTCGCCGCCGACGCCCTCGACGTACCCACCAGGCGCATCCGGGTGCGGCTGGGGGACAGCGCGTACGGACCGGCGATGATCGCCGGCGGATCCATGGGCACGCGCTCCTGGTCCTGGGCCGTCATGGCGGCCGCCGCGGAACTGCGTGAACGGCTGGTGCCGGGCATGGAGATCCCGCCGCAGGGCATCACCGTGCGCTCCGACACGACCGAGGCCATCGCCGCGCTCGCCCGCAAGGAACGCCACTCCTTCGGCGCCCAGTTCGCCGAGGTCGCCGTCGACACGGCCACGGGCGAGGTGCGGGTGCGCCGCATGCTGGGCATCTTCGCCGCCGGCCGCATCGTCAACCCCCTTACCGCCAAGGGGCAGTTCACCGGCGGCATGATCTGGGGCATCTCGATGGCGCTGCACGAGGAGGCCAGGCGCGACAGCGTCTACGGCGGCCCGATCGGCGCCGACCTCGCGGGCTATCACGTCGCCACACACGCCGACGTACCGCACATCGACGCGGACTGGGTGGACGATCCCGACCCCGAGGATCCCGTCGGCATCAAGGGCATCGGCGAGATCGGCATCGTCGGCGCGGCGGCAGCCGTGGCCAACGCCGTCTGGCACGCCACGGGGGTCCGCCACCGCAGCCTGCCCATCCGCCCCGACCGCGTCCTGACGGCAGGCCGCCTTGCTTGATCTCGCAGCCGACCTGCGACGCTGGCTCGCCGAGGACCGCGATGTCGCCGTCGCCACCGTCGTGTCCGTCGGCGGCAGCGCACCACGCGGCCCCGGCGCCGCACTCGCCGTCGACGCCGAGGGCACCGTCGTGGGCTCGGTGTCCGGCGGCTGCGTCGAGGGCGCGGTGTACGACCTGTGCGAACAGGCGCTGCACAGCGGCCTCAGCGTGCTGGAGCGCTTCGGCTACAGCGACGAGGACGCTTTCGCCGTCGGGCTGACCTGCGGCGGCGTCCTCGACGTCCTGGTCACCCCGCTGCCCGTGGACGCACCGCTACGGTCCCTGGTGCGCACCGCGCTGGACCTCGCCGCCACGGGGGAGCCGGTCGCCCTGGTCCGCGTCGTCCGCGGCCCGGCCACGTACCTCGACGCGGGACTGCTCGTGCGCCCCGACGGCTCGTACGAGGGCACCCTCGGCGGTTACGCCGACCTGGACCGCACCGCCGCGGCCGAGGCGCGAGCCGCCCTCGACGCCGGCCGCACCGGCACGATCGAGGTCTCCGAGGACGGTTCGCACTGTCCCGGCGGCCTGACCCTGCTGGTCGAATCGAGCGTACCGGCCCCCCGGATGATCGTCTTTGGCGCGATCGACTTCGCCGCCGCACTGGTGCGCGCGGGCAAGTTCCTCGGCTACCACGTCACCGTGTGCGACGCGCGTCCGGTCTTCACCACCGGGGCGCGCTTCCCGGAGGCCGACGAGGTCGTCGTGGACTGGCCGCACCGCTACCTGCTCCGCACGGCGACCGACGCCCGCACCGTCCTGTGCGTCCTCACCCATGACGCCAAGTTCGACATCCCGCTGCTCGAGGTCGCCCTACGGTTGCCCGTCGCCTTCGTGGGCGCCATGGGCTCCATGCGCACCCACCTCGACCGCGACCGGCGGCTGCGCGAAGCAGGCCTGACGGAAGGGGAGTTGAAGCGCCTGCGCTCGCCCATCGGCCTGGACCTCGGAGGCCGCACCCCGGAGGAGACCGCCCTGTCGATCGCCGCCGAGATCGTCGCGACCCGCCGCGGCGGGACCGGCCGGCCCCTGACCGAAGCGGGCACGCCCATCCACCACAGCGGCGTCCACTGAGACACGCCGCCCGCGCCGGACGTCACGACGTGACCTAGACTCGCGGCCCGGATGCGGGAGGAGTGGGCAGTGAGCGCAACACCCATACGGTTCGGGATAGTGGGCAGCGGCTGGCGGGCCGAGTTCTTCGTCCGGCTGGCGCGGGCGCTGCCGGAACGACTCGCGGTCGCCGGAGTCGTGACCCGCTCCGCCGACCGCGCCGCCCGCGTGGCAGCGGATTGGGGCGTGCCGGCCTTCCGCACGGTCGACGAACTGTGCGCCACCGCACCGGAGTTCGTGATCCCGTCGGTGCCGTGGGAGGTCACGCCGCAGGTCGTGGAGGACCTCGTCGAGCGCGGGACACCCGTGCTCGCCGAGACCCCGCCGGCGCCCGACGTGCAGGGCCTTGGCCGGCTGTGGGACGCCGTGGGCGCCGCGCAGCGCCCAGGGGGTGGCGCCCTCGTCCAGGTCGCGGAGCAGTACCCGCTCATGGCGGGCCACGCCGCCCGGCTCGCCCTCGTACGGCGAGGAGTGATCGGCGAGGTCAGCTCCGTACAGGTGTCCTCGACGCACATGTACCACGCGATGTCGCTGATCCGGCACACGCTCGGCGTTGGTTTCGCGCCCGCGACCGTCACCGCGCGGGCCTTCACCGCCCCGCTGGCCGATCCGCTGACGCCGGCGGGATGGACGGACGACCTGACTCCGAAGGAGGCCGTCACCACCCTCGCCCTGCTGGACTTCGGCGCGGCCCGTACGGCGCTCTACGACTTCACGGACAACCAGTGGTGGAACCCGCTGCGGGCCCGTCGGATCGTGGTGCGCGGGTCGCTGGGCGAGATCGTCGACGACACGGTGGTGCGGATGGCCGACCCGCGCACGCCGGTGGAGTCCGCGCTGACGCGCCGCCGTACCGGCACCGACCTCAACCTGGAGGGGGCCGAGGTCCACCACATCTCCTTCGACGGCGACGTGGTGTGGCGCAACGAGTACGTGGGCGCGAGCCTGTCCGAGGACGACCTCGCCGTCGTGGACCTGCTGTGCCGGACGGGCGCGTGGGTACGGGACACCGGCCCGGAACCGTACCCGCTGGCCGACGGCTGCCAGGACCATCTGCTCGCGCTGGCCTGCGAGGAGTCGGCCCGCACCGGGACGCCCGTGACGACCACGGCGCAACCGTGGTCGGGCAGTTGACCCTGAGGCGCAGGCAGCCGGGGTCGACTCGCAAGCCATGGTTCGGTGTTGTGGTCCGTCGCCACGTCGTGGTCGGTGGACAGGCTGAGCCACTGCCGCTTCTCGTTCTGTGCGAGGTGCCTTGCGGAGGCCACGCGTCCGTAGTCGTAGGCGTCACTGCCCAGCAGCAGCCCGCCAGGCTCCACCCCGAGAAGTCCATCGCCAGGCTCGGGCGGAGAGGGAGGAGAGGGACCGCATCACGATCGCCTCAGACGGAGCGTTCGCCCACTCGTCACAACCCTTCACCGGCCCACAGCTCTGCGCGCCGGTCCCGGACCAGCTCACCTCTGACGCCACCCTCATCGAGACCGGCGCCGAGTCCTGCGGGCTGGCCGGACCAAGGCGGCCAGGAGCAGCGGGACGACCCAGCGGCGGTTCGGGGGATCACGAGCTCAGATGCCTATGCAGCAGTCGTGACGTCGGACGGGGGGGAAGAACGAGAGCGGGAGAGACCGTTGACGCTGCCACCTGAAGTACGACCGGGGCACTCATCAACCGATCATGTGTGGAGGCGTTCACCGTTTTCACGGACGCCAACCGCGTCCGTCCCATGCCGCCTTGCGACCGCCCCGTCATTGCTGTGTCCGGGCATGCAGAGCCTGGACGGACCAATCGAACACTGGAGCCAGACTCTCCGGGGCCGGCCAGCCGTTGACCACTGCGAGCAGCTGGAGGTACCGCTCCCTGCGGGGGTCACTCACGCTCTCCAGCCGAGTCGTCAGTTGGCGGCGAAGCTCGATGTCGTCGGCGTGGCCGAGGAGGTGCGCGCAGTGCGCCGTGAACGCCGTGACGATCGGATCGGCCTGGGGCGAGGCCGGGGCGATGCCGGCGGCCAGGGCCGGGCCGGCCTGGTCACGGACGACTGCGGCAATGCCGCGGCGCGGGCCCGTCATGCCGCCTCGGGCCTGCTCGGCTGCTTGGTCCTCGACCATCCGCCGCAGCAGGGCGCGGAAATCCGGGTCCAGGGACATTTCCGCCAACTCCACCCACGCCTGGACCTGCTCTGCCTCCGGGTTGTCGGGCAACTCGGGGGTCATCGAGCGCATGACCCCCGCGAATGCGGGGGCGGCGTCAAGGCCGCCGAAGACGGCGTCGAAGAAATCGCCGATCAGACGTCGGCGTTCGTCCTCGGAAAGCTGGGCCAGCCGGTGCATGAGTTCCGTCTCCTCAGGTGTGGACCCGCGCTCGGCCACCGCCATCAGCACCGCGCGCCGTAGGCGCAGTACGCGGATCTGCACCTCCAATGCTTCGGTGTGTGCCGCGGCGACCTCGGGAAGCGAGAGCTCGCGGTCGACGACCTTGCGGATCGTGGGAAGGTCCAGTCCCAGCTCGCGCAGGGTCCGCACGAGGTGCAGGCGTGCGACGGCGTCGATGCCGTAGAGGCGGTAGCCGGCCGGGCTGCGCTCCGCCGGCGCCACGATTCCGCGATCGGAGTAGAACCGAATGGTCTTGATCGTAAGACCGGTCCTTCGAGCGAGTTCGCCGATCGAGTAAAGCCTGTCGCCGTCCATGCCCCCACCTTTGTGTCTCCCCCTACTGGAGACTCAAGTCCCTTCGCCAGCCGGCAGGCAAGCACGTCTCATCCACAACTCCGGACAATTCCTCCAGCAGCGCGCCTCCGCGAGAGTGTCACCAACGTCGATTCGGGAGCTTCGCGTTCGCCGTGCTTCCTTGGCCTGCGCCCCTTCGCCTGCCGAAACACTCGTTCCGATGTCGGACGTCTCAGCGTAGGATGAGGTTGATCAGCCGGGCGCTCCGTTCGTCCTTCGCGTCGGTCGCCAGTGCGATGAAGCGCGCGGTCAGGTCGGTGCTGAGACGTCGGTTGCGGCCGTGGCCGGTGAGTTGTCCGGCCGTCCGGTAGGTGAGGCCGTCGGTGCTGTACTCCGCCTGGAGGCCGGGCAGTTGGCCTCCTGTCCATTCGGTGCGGATGTCACGGACGCGGTGCTGATCGCCGAGGTCCACGACGAGTCGGCCGTGCGGACCGGGCGTCCACGCGGTTGCCGCGCTGCCGTCTACGGCGGCTTCGGGGTTCGCCATGCCGGGCGGCAGGGGGTTGGTCGGGAACACGACGCGGCCGAGCGCGAGATTGTCCAGGGGATAGGCGGTCGCCCTGGGCAAGGTGAGGGTCGTGGTGCGGCCGGCACGGATCACCACCGTCTTCTTCTGCCCCTGTCCGGCGACCTGGAGCCGGCAGGACGGCCCGCTGAGGCGCGCCGTCGCGCCGTCGAGGACCTCCACTCGCAGGCCCGTCGGAAGCCGGTTTCCGGTGAGCGCCCGCAGCGTCATGCGAGGCGGGAGCAGGCGTGCCTCCGCCGCGTCGAGATGTGCCTCGTAGGAACTGCCCGTCTTGGTGAGCACCTGCCGGCCTTCGAACACGACCGTTGTTGAGCCGGGTTGGGGGATGTCGACCGTCGTGGAGACCGGTGATCCGGACAGGTTGAAGAGGCTGAGGTGGCTGTCGGTGAGTGCGGCACGGACCGCTTCGGCCGTGGCGCGGGGGACGGCGCCGTCTGCCAGGGCGCGCAGTTCGCTGACGGTCGTGTCGGCGAAGCCTTCCACGAGGAGCGGTGCGGCCGGGCCGTCGGCGAGCACGACGGCGTCGCCGGAAACGGTGATCGGGTGTGCGGAGCCGGTGACCCGCAGGCCGGCCCGGCCGTCGATCTCCAGCCAGTTTCCCCGGCTGGAGATGTCGGGTGCCGGCCAGGAGGCGAGGTTGCTCCAGGTCGCGCCGTCCGCCGATCCCTGCACGATGTAGGCGCGGCCCGCGGCCGCTTCCCAGCGCAGGGTGACGCGGTCGACGAGCTGAGGGGCGCCGAGATCGACGGCGAGCCAGCTGTCCGCTCGGGGGCGGTCGGCCCGCGACACCGCCCATCGGGTCGTGTCGTTGCCGTCCACCGCCAACGAGGGCTCCCGGCCTGTGTCGTTGGAGGACGCCGTCGCCGTACGGCCCTGGGCGAGGTCGGCCCCGCCCGCCCCGTCACGGACCTGGAGGGTGAAGACGGAGTACCCGTACGTCGGGTCCGGACTGACCCCGAGCATGCGCACGTGGCGGACCTCGACAGGGGTGAACGTCACCTCGTCGACGCGAGGCGTCGGAGTCGGCGGGCGGGAGTCCTGAGAGGCGATGATGGTGCTGCCTTCGGCGTATCGGTAGGTCCGTGAACCCGTCAGGCCAGGCATGCCCGGCATGGTCAAGTTGTGGACCTCCAGCCGCCCTTCACCTGCGGCGATTCCTGTCGTCGCGTAGACGACCGCTCCCGTCGGCAGCGTCGTCAGGCCCGCGTAGCCCGACTCCAGGCGCAGCAGCGTGGCGCTGCCGTCGAATCCGTCGCGGCGGCGGTCGTACACATGGACCTGACGTCCTGTCACCGCGGTCGCCGTGCCGGGGAGGAACATCGGGGTCGCTCCGCTGACCCGGAACAGCCAGTCGTCGTGGGCGGGTTGCCAGGCGAACTTGACGAACCCCGGTTTGGTGACGGCTCCCGCCCAGGCGGCGGCGGACTGGTGGGAGAGCAGTCCGGGTCCGGCGCCGAAGTCGGTCACCCCCGCCGAGCGGGCGAACAACTCGGCCTGGGAAAGGGGTTGGACGACCCGACCGTGGGCTTGCGCCCAGCGGTGCAGGAGGTAGCTGATGGCCAGTTCGGCGCGCGCCTCGGGCTCGTACTTCGGCTCACCGGAGAACTTCGCGAGCCGGTACTGCGGCGGGTACAGCTGGTATGCCTCCAGTCGCTCCGCGAGGGCTGTCTCGGCCCGGGCCGCCGCGCGATCCCCGCCGACCTGGGCCAGGAACGCGAGAGGTATGACATCGCGTCCGTAGAGATGCTCCCGGTCGTTGACCATGGGCATCAGCGGCTCACCCGCGTCGCTCATGACGCTCAGGAGAGTGCGCCACAGCGCGTCCGCGTTCGGCTGGTTGGTGAGGACCTCGGGCAGTGGCCGGCCCGCGGTGATGAAGTGCGCGGCATTGCGGCCCGACGTGCGCCACAGCTCTTCCTGGTAGTGCGGCCCGAACGAGCCGTGGTTCTCGACGATGAAGGTGTCGTAGGTGTTGTGCGCGGTGTTCTCGGAGACACGGACGCCGTCCACGAGGGCCGGGTTCGCGGCATCGGCCTGCGGCAGGCCCGTCTCGTTGCGCGACCAGCGGCCGAACGCCTTCGCCCAGTCGGCGTGCCGCGGGTCGTTCGTGGCCCAGGCGAGACCCGGAGCGAGGGACTGGGCGTAGACGCCCATCTCCTCCAGCTTGGTGTCCGCTTCGTAGCCGCCGAGCAGTCCGTTCGGGGTCCACCCGCCTGAAGCGGGGTCGTTGCCGGTGCCCAAGCCGGCGGTGTACGCGGCCTGTTCGCGAGTGATGGTGTCGATGTCGGCGCGCGTCGCGCCGTCGAGGTCGTCCCACAGCAGGCGGGCGGCCAGCAGGAAGTACAGCTGGAAGGTGGTGTCGAAGAACAGCGTCCGGCCCCACTCGGTGCCGCCGGTGAGCCGGTTGCTCGCGGCGAAGTGCTTGATCGTGGCGAGCGTCCTCGCCTTGAGGGTCGCTTCGTCCACGCCGGCCCGGTCGCCGTCGTAGGTGCCGTGCGTGAGCAGTACGGCGTTGCCGAGGACCACGGCGAAGCCGAAGTCCTTGGCGGTGTAGTAGCCACGGGCCGCGTCCCACTGGGTCTCCGACCAGTGGGTGTGGTTCAGCAGGACGCGGTAGTAGGTTTCCGCCACCGGGTCCGGGGTCGGGGTCGGGGTCGACGGAGCGTTTCCCTGGGCTTGGGCGGTACTGCCTCCTGCGGCGATCGGGAGGGTCGCCAGGCCGACGGAGGCGCTGAGGAGCTGGACGAATCGGCGGCGGTCGAGCTGTGATCTCGGGACCATTCGCGAGGCCTTTCAGGCTTAGACAACGTTGTCAGCCGGAGGCGGCAATTCTTCAGTCCTGTTTCTCGGAGAGTCAAGAGTTCTGGCGCGCGCGGCCACTGATTCACAGGAGCCCGTACGAGGTCCGGTCGAGATGATGGTGGGAGTCAGCGTCTGAACCAGGTCCCAGGACAAGGCACATGCAGCTCCAGCCGCACCATTCTCAGGCTGCGGCCCGGCTGGGAGGCTGGGTTCGCCTGGTTTACGCCAGTCTGGGTTGATGTGGGTCTCATCGGAGGTGGTGCTTCTCATCAATGTCTGCGGGGAGCGATGAGTCTCGTGCGGATCCATGGTCGAAAGGGCTGGATACACCGACAGCGGTGGGCCTGTGCTGGGGACGTTCCGGCGCGGGAGGAAGCAGATGGAGGCTGTGATGAGCGTCGACGACTCCGACCAGGGGCACGCGATCCAGACGAGCGGGCAGGGGGCGCGGGGGAGTGGTCCCAGGGTGTTGGTGGCGGGGGCGAGCGTCGCGGGACCCGCGCTTGCCCACTGGCTGCGCCGGCGCGGCGCTGAGGTGACCGTGGTGGAGCGGGCTCCCGAGCTGCGACCCGGCGGGCAGGCGGTGGACGCGCGCGGGGTCGCCAAGGAGGTCATCCGGCGCATGGGGCTGGACGCGGCGGTGCGTGCGGCGTGCACCGACACCGCCGGCGCGCACACAGTGGACGCGGACGGGCAGGTGCTGGAGACCTTCCGTGCCGACGACGACGGTGGGGACGGGTTCATCGCGGACATCGAGATCCTGCGCGGGGACCTCTCCCAGGTGCTCTACGACGACACCCGCGACGGCGTCGAGTACGTCTTCGGCGACCGAATCGCCGAGCTCACCCAGGACGCGGACGGGGTCGACGTGGTCTTCGCGGGCGGCAACCGGCGGCGCTTCGACCTGGTGGTCGGCGCGGACGGGCTGCACTCGGAGCTGCGAGCGATGGTCTTCGGGCCGCATGAGCGGTTCCTCCGCCACCTCGGGCAGGTGCTGGCCTTCTTCAGTGTGCCCAACGAGTTCGGGCTGGACCGCTGGCTGTTGGAGTACCAGGATCAGGCCTCCGGGCGCTCCGCCCTCCTGCGGCCCATCCAGGACGCCACCCGGGCGATGGCCATGTTCTACTTCGCCTCGTCCGGCTTCGACGTCGACCACCGTGATGTCGCAGGGCAGAAGACCCTGCTGCGGGAGCGGATGGCGGGCCTGGGCTGGTTGACGCCGGGCATTCTCGCGCATCTGGACGACACGCCCGACTTCTACCTCGACCAGGTCGCCCAGGTGGTGATGGACCGCTGGTCGAGCGGACGCGTGGTGTTGCTCGGGGACGCGGCGTTCAGCTCGTCGCCGATGTCAGGGCAGGGCACCGGGCTGGCATTGGTCGGTGCCTACCTGCTGGCGGGAGAGCTGGCGACTGCCGGATGGGACCCCGACACTGCGTTCGCCCAATACGAGGCGCGGATGCGCTCGTTCGTCGAGGCCAACCAGGAGATCGGCCGGTTGAACGCCCGCAGCCGCGACGTTCCCGGGCCTGACGCAGAGCCGAGCCCCGATTTCGCCGGCGAATGGTTCACCGAGCTGGTCGGGCGCGCGATCAACGGGGTCGAGCTGCCCGACTACGCGGGGGTGCCGGACTCCGCAGCCCCGGCTGGATCGCCGATCACCTCGTAGGCCAAGCCGTAGGGGTGACATGGCGTGTCGGGAGACCACGTTTTGGCAGGACGCTCCGGAGATCGGCCGTCACTCTTCTGCTCCCTGGGTTTCCGCGGCGACCTGGTGGAGCGTACGGCCGCTGCGCACCGAGCGGGCGCGGCGCGGATCAGGGGTCGCCCGGCCGCCGGTGCGGGCCTGTTCGTCGTGTGCCTTCACCAGCAGCCAGGCCTCGCCCTTGCCGTCCTGATTGCCGTGTCGGAACCGGGTGAGCGCGTACGCGCCGTGCAGCTTCGAGCCGTTGAGCCAGAAGGTGACGTGGCCGTGTCCCAACGCCTCGTCGAACGGGACGGGGCGACCGCGCCGGTCATGGCTCAGCGGCCGATAGACGCCGCGGTCCCAGACGATGACCGTGCCGCCGCCGTACTCGCCTTCGGGAATCACGCCCTCGAAGTCCTCGTAGTCCAGCGGGTGATCCTCGGTGGGCACGGCGAGTCGTTTGTCGCCGGGGTCGGTGGACGGTCCCTTCGGCACGGACCAGGACTTCAGCACGTCACCGACCTGGAGCCGGAAGTCGAAGTGCATCGTGCTGGCGTCGTGGATCTGCACCACGAAGCGCGGCTCCTCATCACCTGTCCCTGGCCGACCGCGGGGCTCCTTGGTCCGGTCGAAGTCGCGTTTGCCTCGGTACCTTCTCAGCGGGTCCTCGTCACTCACGTCGCACCGCCTTTCCACACCTTTTCCAGTACGGCCTGCCACGGGACGGGAGCCCCCGCGCGCCCCTCGCGCCCGGGTACCCAGCAGTTCCTTGTCGATCCTCGCGGGCCTCGCGGCGGTCCCGTCGTCCGCAACGCGCTGTACGGCGAGCAGATCAGCGAACGCGCTGCTTCCCTCGGCCAGGGCGTGTCTGTCGGCGGTGGTGCGTGAGGCGGCCGCGCCTGCGTGACCTGCAGTTTGCCGGGTAGACGAAGTCTTTCCAGCGGTGCGGGCGGCAGGTGGGAGGCGATGCGTTTCATGAGCAGGTCAGGCGGTGTGCCGGCGACGGCCGGCGGCCGGGAAGCGGGGGCGGACCCGGATGCCTCAGATCCTTCACCCGACCCGGGGGGATCGCCGAGACGCGCGACGTCCGGGCGGGGTTTCCCGTCGGCGGCGGCACACCGCGGTCGGGTGAACGGTCTGGACGGCCTGAGGACCGTCGCGGTGGCGCTGGTTCTCATCTATCACGTGAGGCCGGACCTGTTGCCGGGCGGCTCGGTCGCGGTGGATGTCTTCTTCACCATCAGCGGTTTCGTCATCACCCGGCTTCTGCTCGCCGAGTACGCGCGCACGGGCGGCATCGGCCTGTGGAGCTTCTACCGGCGGCGCTGGCTGCGACTCGTCCCGGCCCTGCTGGTGCTCTGCGCGGTGTGCCTGGTGCTGTCGCTGACAACCTCGCTGCGGGCGTTCGACGGCGCTTGGGTGGCCGCCGGCCTCGCCGCGGCGTTCGTGGTGAACATCGTGCGGGCCGTGCAGCCCGGCCCGTACTCCGACCTGACCGGACCGCTGGGGCACACATGGTCGCTCAGCGTGGAGGAGCAGTTCTACCTGCTGTGGCCGCTGGCGTTGCTGTTCCTGCTGAGGCGATTTCGGGCTCGTACGGTGCTGGTGTGCACTGCGGCGCTGTGCGCGCTGCCGGTGCTGTGGCGATACCACCTGTGGAACCCCGACGCGGCGCACCGCATCTACAACGGCACGGACACCCGCGCCGACCAACTGCTCGCCGGCGCTCTGGTGGCGGTGGTCCTGGCCCGCCTCCGCGCCGACGATCCACGGCTGGCCATGTTGCGCAGATGGGCCGGCCGACTGGCCTGGCCCGCACTGGGCCTGCTCCTCCTGACTGCCTGGAAGGTGCCGGTCACCGGCGGCGAGAGCGTCTGGACGCCGGTCTGGTACACCGTCGGTTTCCTGGCCGTCGCCGTGGTGTCCGCCATGCTCGTCATGGGGCTCGAACTGCGCCCGGACACGCGGCTGTCCCGAGTGCTGTCCCTGGCGCCGCTGGCCTGGGTGGGCCGCAACCTCAGTTACGGCATCTACCTGTGGCACTACCCGATCGTCCGCCTCCTCGGCTCGCTCGGGGTGGTGGATGGACGGTTGTCGGCCACTGTGGTGCTGACCTTCGTCATGGCTCTGCTGTCGTATGCGCTTGTCGAGACCCCCTTCCTGCACAGAGGCCGGTCCGTTCGCTCGGAGCCCGCACGCCGATCTGCGGTGAGCACCCCGACTGCAGCGCCTCCGTCGACGTGACGCGAGGCGACTGCGGATCGACGTGTGCGACTCCGGCGGGTCCAAACGGCGGCCGACGCCAGGGGCGTACCGACAGGGCGGGCGTTGATGCCGCCGTGTTCTCGCTAGCGGCTCGGGCTATGCCGGTATAGCGTTAGTGTTCAGCAGTCGTGGTTCCGAAGTCCCGTTCGCCCGTGATCGCACTCACGGGCGTTCTTGCTGTTCAGCGCCTCTCCGGACCAGGGCGATCACCTCCCGGGCTCGCAGGGTGCGAGCCTGGTTTTCCGTCGAAGGAGACGGCCATGGCCAAGGGCACTGTCAAGTGGTTCAACAGCGAGAAGGGCTTCGGCTTCATCGAGCAGGAGGGCGGCGGCCCCGACGTCTTCGCCCACTACTCCAACATCGCCAGCCAGGGCTACCGCGAGCTGCAGGAAGGCCAGAAGGTGGAGTTCGACGTCACCCAGGGCCAGAAGGGCCCGCAGGCGGAGAACATCCGTCCCGCCTGATCACGCAGCTTCGGTAAGGTCCGGCTTCCCTTCGGAAGCCGGACCTTTTCCGTGGGTGAGGCGGCGGATGTGTTCGAGGCCGATCCAATCGGCGAGGCTGTCACCTGCACAAACGGGGGGTGATCGGCCGCAGTCCGGAGTTTCCGCTGAGGGTGGTCTCGTTGGATGAGCGAAGTGTGTTCTTCACTGCCTGCGGGCGACCATGCGCAGGGTGGGTTCGCTGCGGAGTCTTACGAAGATGACGCTCAGAGCGAGGGCCTGTATGAGAGCGCAGATCAGGATGACGTTGCCGAGGTGCGGTGGCGGGGTGAGCGCTACGAGGATGCCCGCTGCGGGGAAGGGCAGCAGAAGGAGCAGCATCGTCAGTGAGAGAGTGGCGCCGAGCGCGGTGACGGGGATGATCAGCGAACGCACGGTGCGCAGCACGACCGTGAGGCCACCGTCGCCCGCCATGAAGATTGCAATGAGGACGGTGTACGAGGCGTAGGACGGTGCCTCGGCAAGGGCAAGACACGCGGCGGAGGCAAGCGTCGCCGACACTATGCCCACCCCCCAGAGGTCGAGGCGGCTCACCACAAGACGGCAGCAGGTGATCGCCAGCAGGGTCGCCACGGCGGCGGCTGACCACATGGCGCCGACGTCGGCGGAAGAACGCCCGAAGGTCTCCACCACGATCACAGGACTGGCCGACTGGAGCAGTCCGAGGGCGAGGTTGGAGCAGGCCAGCCCGGCCACCAGCCAGCCCAGGACGGGAAGCGTCAGCAGAGTATTCAGACCCAGGCGCAGTGCACTGCTGTTACCTGCCGCGTCGGCCCGTGCGGCACGTAACGGCGTCGGGGGAGTCTGCAGACCGAGTACGGCGGCTGCCAGGGACACCGCGCTCAGGCACCCAAGCATCCATCCCGGCCCTGCCAGCAGAAGGAAACCGGCGATCAGCGGACCGATGACCGCGGCCGTCTGGTCGATGCCGACGAGGACTGTCTGAATTCCATGGGGCCGCGCTTTGTCCCGCCGGGTGACGATCGCTCCGACGGCTTCATTGGCAACGAAGCCGAACTGGGAAAGTGTGCCGGTGACGGCCGCCAGACTCAGCACGACCGCGGTTTCGGCCGCGCCCCGAGGAAGCATGAGCACGGCGACCGCCGCGAATGCCACCACCGTGGCGCGGGCGAGAGAGGCGATGAAGCAGACGATCGCCGCGCCCCGGCGGTCCACGGCACGGCCGGCGGGGACGAACGCCACGATCCGCGGAGTCCACTCCAGCGCGAACGCCAGGCCCGTCAAGGACGGAGAGCCGGTAATGGTGAGGACCAGCAGCGGCATGGCGTACGTCGCCATGGAAAATGCGAGCGTGTCACCCGCGCGCGGAGCATAGATACGCCGAAAGAGACTGCCGGACGGAACGGCGGCATGCCGACCCGCAGGCAGGTTCTCGCGCATGGTGATGGCCACGAAAGAGGGAGGCTTTCGATGAGATGTGTCGGAGGTGAGGAGAGATCCCGGTCACTTGTGGGGAAAGGCGCGCGGGGAAAGAGACCAGGTTGCGGCAGGTTCTCGTGAGATTGGCCAAGGCGGTCTGCGGAGGACCGAGTTACATCTGCGCTCATCACGCGACACGCGAGGTGATCTGGCCTCTGCTTCGGGGGGATAGGACAACTGGCGTGCAATCAGCGGTAGTTGACGTTCGGACTATACCGCTTTCTAGGTGGCGTGGCATATACGGCGCCGGATTCTTCGCCGGAAACGAAATGCCCATCTCCGGCTAAAGGGCCTGGCTGCAAGATATGCGGTTGTATCTGGCCGATACCGGTGGCCACTCGCTCAATACGGACGCGGCCCCTGCTGAAGTACAGAACGTGGTCAAGTTCCCTATAGGTGTGGCATCTCAGCCCACAGGAGAGCTTCCAGGTCAGCCTCGGCTGGTGGATCTGGCCGAGCGCGTAAAGGCGCCTGCCGGTGCGGGGCGGCCCGGTAGGTGAGCTCTCGGGTGTGGCCGTGGAATGTCCGGGGCAGGTTTCGTGCGCCCGTCGAGCAGGTGGGCACGCATGCGGTCGCGGGCGGCTTCGGCGTCGCGGTCGACGAGGGCCTCGACGATGAGGTCGTGGGCGTGGGCGTCCTCGGATCCGTTCCGACGGGCGGGTGGGGGCGGCGGTGTTGTTCGCGCAGACCACGGCTGGTGACCCGCTGCTCATCCGTGCAGAGAGCGGCGAAGGCGCCTCTGTGTCGGGTCAGCAGCGCACCGGAGCGGGATGCGGTCTCGTCACGGTCGTAGCGCTGCGGGCACTCCAGCCGCCCGGATCATCAAGCCCGTGCAGCTCCGCTGAACCGGGGCCGCGTGCTGCGTGAGTGGCTGGGTACGGGATCTCCCTTTGCTCACCTGATGCAGAGATGTACGTTTGTTCGTACATTCTTCGATGCGCTCTGTCCTCTGCTGCCGCACGTTTGGATCGACCCTCTAGTGATGGATCTGGCCACACGTCGCCGCCGCACGGCGTTGTTCCTCTTCTTCCTCGTGCCGGGTCTGTCGATCTCCTCCTGGGTGACGCGAACCCCCGACATCAGAGACCAACTGGGCGCCTCGACGGCGCAGATGGGGATCGTCCTGTTCGGCCTGTCGGTCGGTTCCATGCTCGGTGTCCTCGGCTCCGGTGCGCTGGTGGCGAAGTTCGGGACCCGGCCGGTCATGGCTGTGGGGACTGCGCTCGTGATTCTCAGCATGGTGGTGATCGGCTGCGGAGCGTGGTGGCAGTCCGCGTCCGTCGTCATGGCGGGACTCTTCCTCTTCGGCGCCGGAGTGGGCGGCGGCGAGGTCGCGGTCAACGTCGACGGTGCCGATGTCGAGCGGATCACCGGCAGAACGGTTCTGCCCACACTGCACGGGTTCTTCAGCCTGGGAACCGTCGTCGGAGCCGCGCTCGGCATCGTCTGCACCGCTGGCGGATTCCCCGTGCAGTGGCACCTGGGCGCCATCGCGCTGGTCACCGCGGCGATGTTCGCCTACGCCCTGCGGGCCGTCCCCCACGGTGTCGGCAAGGTTGCCACCATCAAGCTGACCGGCAGCGCGGAAAGGCCGAAGCGTCCGGCGGTCTGGAAGGATCGGCGCCTGCTGATGATCGGCGGCATCATCCTGACGATGGCGCTGGCCGAAGGCGCCGCCAATGACTGGCTGCCCCTGCTCATGGTCGACGGACACGACATGGACCCCGCCCTCGGATCCGCCGTCTACACGGGTTTCGCCGCCTCCATGACCCTCGGCCGTTTCGGTGGAGGCTTCTTCATCAACCGGTACGGTCGCACTCCCGTCGTCCGTGCCAGCGCGATCTCCGCTGCTCTCGGCCTCTGTGCCGTCATCTTCGTCGACAACGGACTTGTTGCCGGAGCGGCTGTCCTCCTGTGGGGACTGGGCGCCTCCCTCGGGTTCCCTCTCGCGCTCTCCGCGGCCGGTGACTCCGGGCCCGACTCGGCCGCGCGTGTCAGCCTCGTCGCGATGATGGGCTATGTCGCCTTCCTGGTGGGGCCTCCCGGCCTGGGCTTCCTCGGCGACCGCTACGGCCTGCGCGCAGCGATGACCGTCGTGCTCGCCTTCGTCGCCATCGCGATCTTCCTTGCCCCCGCCGTCACCACCCGCCGTACGACACCGACGAGCTCCACGCCCGGCCCCCAGCCTGCGTCGGCGGGCGAACCCCAAGACCGCGCCGGTCACTGACCCCGCGGCAGGGCTTGGATGCTGTCTCGGCCCATGAGCTTCGGCGGTCCAGGCGACAAGGCGGCCGGTCGTGTCGGCATCGTTGTCACGTTCCCCGGTGGCGGCACATGGCGGTGGGTGGCCGTGGTGGCAGCAGGCCGCGTTCCTCGTGGAACCGTGGAGTCCGCGCGTCAGCCGGCGAGGCGGGAACCGTCCGTCGTGGTGTGGGGCGCGCGGAGGTGTTCCAGGAGGAGTCCTTCGCGGGTGGACCAGGGGCAGATCTCGACGCTCTTGGCGCCGCATGCCTCCATGAGGGTCTGCGCGATCAGGGCTCCGGCCAGGGACTGTTCGGCGCGGTGCCGGGAGATTCCTGGCAGTTTGCCACGGCGCGCCGGCTTCGCCCCGGCCAACAGGGCGACCCCGGAGCGCAGGTGGGGCAGGGTCAACTGCTGTCCGGCTCGTGGCGCCTTGCCCCGGGCCGCGGCGAGCCGAGCGAGCTGTTCGAAGGTCTTGGAGCAGGCCAGCACCCGTACGCCCGGTTCGGCGAGCGGCAGGTCGGGGACGGCTTCCAGGGACTGGCGCAGGTACTCGCGGATCTCGACCAGCCGGCGTCGGGACGGTGCCGACGTGCCGGGTAGCCAGTCCCGGGTGATCCTGCGCGCGCCCAGCGGCAGAGAGTGGACGGAGCGGGGCTGGTTCTTGGTGCCGGAGGCGATCTCCACGGTTCCGCCGCCGATGTCCAGCACGAGCAGGCGCCCGGCCGTCGGGCCCGCCCACTGACGGGCGGCCACGTAGGCCAGCCGTGCTTCCTCCTCGCCGGTCAGCACCCGCAGGTGGGTGCCGGTGGCGCGTGCCACCTGCGCGATGATCGCGTCCCGGTTGGGTGCGTCCCGGATGACGGAGGTGGCGAACGCGAAGACTTCCGGTCCGCGCGGACGAGGGTTCGCGGCGACGGCCTCGGCCACTGCCCGCTCGACGCTTTTCACGCCGGCCCTCTCCAGCCGCCCTTTGTGGTCGAGGGTCTCGTGCAGTCTCAGCCGCACCTTGCGGGAGAACACCGGCTCCAGCACCGCACCAGGGCGCCCCCGCACGACGGTCAGCAGCGCACTGTGGCACCCGACATCGAGAACGCCTGCCTGCCGCACTTCATCGCCTCCTCAGGCCTCGCGCTCGACGCGACCGGTTTCTCCTTCGGCCCTCCGGCAGCCGAGACGACGGCGTGTCGGGATTCCGGCCCACCGTGTGAGCATATCGTCGCTGCCCGCGTACCCCCCGGCCTGTCCATGAACCAGCCGTCCCGGCCCTTGACGGGACTGAGGGTGTTGTGCGCGACACCGAGCGAGACGCAGGCTCCAGCGGCGATCACGCGGATCGACTGGCTTTCCTGGTGCCGATCGACGTGCAGACCTCCGACGACTGTCGTTCACCGGGTGCGTGCGTCGCAGGTGACGTCCGCGGCCGGAAGCCGGCCGGTGGCGAGGTAGGCGTTGACCGTGGCATCGACGCACGGGGTTCCGTAGACGCCGTACACCGCGTGCTGATCGGCGCCTGCGAGGGTGACCAGGCGGGCGGACGGCCATGCCTGGCGGACCGCTGCGGCGCCCGCGTAGGTGGTACGCGGGTCTCCGGTGGCGTTGACGAGCAGGGCGGGGAGGTCCTTCCTGATGGCGGTCGGGCGCTCACGGGGCGAGTCCCAGAAGGCGCAGGGGTTGAGGTTGTTGGTGACCGGGCCGAACAGCGGGTCCGCCTGACGGGCGCGCTGGACGTCGCGCCAGTAGACCTCGGGATCCCGCGGTGCGGCCTTGTCACCGCACAGGATCGCCGTCTGGACGCTGCCGTAGGGGGAGTCGGCCCCGGTCAGCTCGAATGCCAGAGAGTCGGCGAGCCATGGGGACGGGGTGACCTGGTGACCGCCGGCTGCGCGGCTGAGATCCCGTATGCCTTGCGCGAAGTCACCGTATGCGGCGGCGTTGTCCTGCGAGAGGCCGTTGATGACGATGATGGGCACCATGTGCTCGTCCACCCGGTGGGCGCCCAGCCGCAGCGGCGTACGGGCGGCGGCGGCCTGGACGCGGTCCACGGCCGCCAGCACCGTCTTGCGGGTGCGGCCCAGGCCGTAAGTCGCGTCACGGGCGGCGGTCCAGGAGGCCCATCCCTCCAGCGCGTGACGGTTGGCCTTCTCGGTGCCCCGCAACAGCCGGGGACCGTACCGGTCCGGCGAAATGACGCCGTCCAGCACGACCCGGTCGGTGCGGCCGGGGAACATCGTCGTGTACACCTGGCCCAGGTAACTGCCGTAGGAGTACCCGAGATAGGAGATCCGCCGCTCGCCGAGCGCCGCGCGGATGACGTCCATGTCGCGTGCGGTGTTGCGGGTGGTGGCGTACGGCAGTACGTCGCCCGCGTTGTGGCGGCAGCGCTGGGCGAGGTCCTGCGAGAACGCGGCCATGCGGTCGAATCCGGTCCGGTCGGCGCCGGCTCCCCGAAAGGCGGAGCCGGTGGGCCAGTGGCAGTCCAGCGGGGTGCTGCGGCCGACGAAGCGGGGATCGACGCCCACCACGTCGTATCGTGCGCCGACGTCCTTCATCGCCGCGCGTACCCACGGCGGGTCACCGAGCGTTTGCCCGCCGGGGCCGCCGCCGTTCAGCAGCAGCGGGCCGACGCGGTGGGCGGTGTCGGTGGCGCGGATCCGGGAGATCGCGACGGTGATCGTAGAGCCACCGGGGTTGCCGTAGTCCAACGGCACAGTCACGTCGGCGCATTGGGCGCCCGCCTGCTCCAGCTCCTTTCCCGTCGTGTCCTGCGGTCCGAGCACGCAGCTCTTCCAGTCGAGGTGCTGGTGGTGGTACCGGGCGAGGGAGTCGGAGGCGGCCGCGTGGGCCGGGAGGGCCGCGGCGGGCAGCAGGGGGAGGGCGAGAGCGGCGGCGGCCAGGCCCCAAGCGGCCCTTCTCGTCGTTCGCGAAGCGCACTGCGGCGAGCGGGCTGGGCGGATCACTGATGTTCCCCTTCTGTCGGTCGTTCTCCTGCGGAAGGCCGCCCTTCACAGAGGGCGTTCTGGACCACTTCCTGGAAGTCCTGTTCTGCCTGGAGCGTGTCCGGCACCTGATTGAGCGCGATGGCGACGCTCCGTCCACCGGGCCCGGCGGCGGTGAGCGCCCGATGGCCTCCCGGCACGGTCCCCGCGTGTCCCCACCACAGGCCGCCGCAGCGCAGCGGGGAGGCGATGAGGCCGAGGCCGTAACGGGCGCCGGGCCAGAGCCGGTCGGGGTCGGCGGCCACCGTCCGCCGCATGGCTGCCAGTTGGTCCGCGGGCAGCACATGACCGTGGACAAGCGCGGTGATGAAGCGGGTGAGGTCGGCGGGTGTCGAGACCAGCGCGCCGCCGACCCCGCCGAAAGTCGTGTTCCAGGCGGTGCCGTCGACGAAACGGCCGTCGTCGTCGGTGAAGTAGCTGCGCGAGTGCGGTCCTTGGATGTCTGTGGCGTCCCCGGGCCAGTACGTGTCGTGCAACTCGAGGGGCCGGATCACGCGACGGGTGATCTCCGCCTCCGGAGAGTGGCCGGTGACTTCTTGGATGATCAGGCCCGCGAGGAGGTAATTGGTGGTGGCGTAGTGCCAGTTGTCGCGCGGGCGCGGCAGGTCGAGGGCGCGGGCCACCAGCTCGCGCGGCTCGAAGTGGCGGTATCGGAGGAGTTCGGGATGCTCCCACTCGGGTGCGTCGAGGTAGTCGGGCAACCCGCTGGTGTGCCGCAGGAGTTGCCGTACGGTGATGCGACGGCCGTCGTAGCCGTTGCGGCGGATCAGACCGGGCAGGTAGCGGTCGACGGGAGCGTCGAGTGAGACCAGGTTCTCGGCCGCGAGCTGGAGCACGACCGTCGCGGTGAACGTTTTGGTGATGCTGCCGGCGCGCAGCCGGTCGGTGGCGTTCATGGCGCGGCCCGTGCGCAGGTCGGCCGTCCCCGCAGTCTCGGTCCAACTCCCGCAGGACGCGGGCGTGGTGTGTTCGGTGACCAGGACCGCGGCACCCGTGATTCGGTCGCGTTCGGTGAGTGTGCGCAGGGCCTTTCGCAGTTCGTCGTGCGGTCCGCAGACGGCGTGCTGTCGCGCCTCGGGTGGCTGCGCGGCGGTCGGAGCGGCGGGAGCGACCACGGCCGCCAACAGGACTGCCACGCCTGTGCGTCTGCCCAGCGCCGAGGTTAAGAGGGAGGGTGCCATGCGCCACAACGCTAGGCACCCGTCGTGGCGGGGTCACTCAGGCAGGCTGGCGATCCGCGGGTGGGGGCAGCCGCAGTATGGAGAAGGGGGCATGCCCCATGGAGGGAGAAGATCCAATCGATAGGGCTCGCCGCCGATCGCG
Organism: Streptomyces sp. NPDC092369; assembly: GCF_044755245.1. Taxonomy (NCBI): domain Bacteria; kingdom Bacillati; phylum Actinomycetota; class Actinomycetes; order Kitasatosporales; family Streptomycetaceae; genus Streptomyces; species Streptomyces sp. NPDC092369. The sequence continues at coordinate 62,914 of NZ_JBIVQP010000011.1, read as the reverse complement.
GTGGCGGTGCTGGCTGCTGCGGCGAGGCCGGCGCAGACCACCGCGGCGCCATGTGCGGCAAGGACACGGGCGCCGGCGGCACCAACGCCGTTGCCCGCGCCGATCACCACAGCCCGCCGGCCGTCGAGGCGGAAGAGGCGCGCAGGCCCCTCCGACCACTGCACGCTTCCGCTCACCGCGGGCGCCGCGGGCCGGTCCGTGTACTCCGTCGGCATGGCTCCTTCCTCCAACGTCCTCTTCCGCAAGCAGTACTACCTGGTACTGCTGCCGCGTGGCGACGGACAGGCGCCGGCGCTGTTCCTGCACCCCGGCGAAAGCCATCTCGGCGACAGGCGGGAGGAGTTGGAGGCTCGCGAAGGGCTGTCCCGGACGCGAGGTGCCGCGTTGGTGTCCGCCTGTGCGGTTCCCGTCCCGGGCCGCCGGTCGACTGGCCGCAGGTTGCCGCGGACGCGGTCCTGCTCGGCATCAGCCAGCTCGCCTTCACCGCACGATGGACAAACGCGTCTCGAAGCTGCTGGCGGCTGCATCCGACGAGGAGGGGACCGGCCGGCGGGAGAAGGTGTCGGTGTCCAAGTCCTCGAAGGGCTGAACCATCAGGCTGGAACCGAAGCCCTTTCGGCTACTCTCCTACGCAAAGACCCTGCTGGGGAGGGTGAGTTGACGGGGAGCACAGCGGCTGCCGAGAGCGGTGGTGGACGGGCGCGCAGGAGAGATCTGCGGGGCCGTGCCTTTCCGGCGCTGACCACGGGTACGTCGGCCGAGCGGCTGAAGTCGGTCGAGTCACTGCGGGTCTGGGTCGAGCAGGAGGCCGAGGACGCCATGGACTGGTACCTGGAGGACAAACGGCTCAAGCGACTCGGCTCCCGCGTCATCCGCGGCGTGATGATCGTGCTCGCGACGACCGGCACCGTGATCCCGCTGGTCGGCGCGGCCACGGACGCGGACATCCAGAGCTGGGGCTATGTCTTTCTGGCCGCGGCGGCGGGGTGCAAGGGGTTCGACTACTTCTTCGGGCTCTCCACTGCCTGGATGCGGGATATCACCGCCGCGCAGGCGCTGCACGGCGAGTTGAACGAGTTCCGGCTGGCCTGGTCCGCTGAGTTGCTGCGGGATTCCACGGGCGAGCCGGAGCAAGCGGTGATCGAGCGCAGAATGAGCCTGATCGGCGGCCTGGTCGGTAAGATCCGTGGACATCTCGAGTCCGAGACCGCCGACTGGAGCACCGAATTCCGGGCCGGGCTCCAGCAGTTCCAGGACCAGTCCGCGGCATTGCCGGCGCCGCGGGAGGCCGGTGCGCCTGCGGAACGCTGACCGGTCGGTCCCGCCGTCCGCTTCCCGGCCGACAGCGCACGGCCGAATCCCTGTCGCGGATCCGTCGGCCCCATGAGGATGTACAAGTCATGCCACGATCCACTCGTTCAGCACTCCGGACACACCACGCCTACGGCCCACGGCCCGGTACGAGCCCGGTCGACGGGCTGTTGGTGCGCTCCGACCCGGTGGGAGCTCGGCTCCTGGGACGGGCCCTGCGTGCTCTTGCCGAGCCCGCGTCGCTGCTGCCGAGGATCAGCGCCGTCTGGCTCTGGGGCGACGAGATCGTCGTGGAAGTGGCCGATCCGCCGGACCGGTTGTTCCCCGAGCAGTGGCAGGCGCGGCGTGATGGGCAGCTGTGGTTCCTCAGCCGGGAGAGCGTCGGGCCACACCAGGACGAGGGCCGGGACCGGGACTTGGACGTGGACTCGAGTCCGGTGGGGGGCCTTTCCGTATTTCCTCACCTCGTGTCTGTCGGCCGCGGCGATGAGCTGCGGCTGCTGCTCAACCTCGACGCGGGGACGGGCCTGGGGGTCGTGACCGGGCCAACGGCGCACCGGGCCGCGCTCCTTGAGTCGATCGCCGCCGAGCAGGCCACGACACCGTGGTCGGGCGACGTCCGCGTCACTTGCGTCGGAGTGGCGCGCGGTCTGGACGCCGAGTTCCCGGAACGGGTGACCGTGCTGCCCGATGTCCCTTCTCTGCTCGAGTCGTTGGCGGAGCGAGCGGGGCGGTACGCGCAGTCGGGGCCGAACTCCCGTCCGGTGCTCACCGGTTGGGGTGCCCGGTCCGCGCATCCCGCCACCGCGGGCGAGGTGGTGCTCATCGGGACCGAGCCGACCCCCGCCGAGGCCAGGCAGCTCGCCCGACTGGTCGTCCGGGACCGCATGACCGGGCCACGCGTCCTTGTCGGCACGGCGCACACCGGTCTGCCCGGCACGGGATACGGCATCGACATCGACCGGGACGGCAGGGTCACCGCTCCGCTGCTGGGGGTGGTCGCGGGGCCGCAGTCGGCACCGGCACCGGCCGCCGAGATCCGCGTACGGCGCCCGGCCCGGGTGACACCGCCCCCCTCGTGGTCGGCCGCGCCCATCAGTCGCAGGCGGCGCACGGGGACGGCGGGCGCCCGCTGGACTGTCACCGTCGTGCTGCCAGGTGGCGGCCAGCAGGACGTCGTACTCGAAGCCGACGAGTCGACCCCCGTCCGGGTGGTCGCGGAGCAACTCGTCCGGCTCGGCGCGCCCCGGACGCCTCCCGGCCCTCTTGATCTGTTCACGAGTGAGGGGGAAGGGCTGGCACCGGAGACGACTATCGGGCAGACGCCTCTGTACGACGGCTGCCGGGTCTTCCTCGGGTCGCCGACACAGAGTGCGGGTGCGGTCGGAGGCGGGGTTGCGGGGCTGGAGCCGGAGGGCTTCGCGCGATTCCGGGAACTGTACGTGTCGTCGGCCGGGGGAGGGGCCCTGGCGTTCGACCGGGGGGCGGCGAGAGCGCCCCGCGCGGACGGTCCGGCCCAGGCCGGGGCGGTTCCGGGGGATTCCTCTCTGCGGGGTCTCGTGCCTTGGCGGCGTCGGTCGCCCGACGGAACCGGTGGGAGGAGGCCGCGCTTTCCCGATCCCCGTGAGCTCTCGTCGGAGATCTTCGGTTCGCCGACGCGATTGTGGGAGCGTGGCCCGGGGCATCGGGACGGCCTGGTCCTGCGCGTCGGCGCTGCCAGGACGGATCCGCTGACCGTCGACCTTCGGGGTACAGGCCCTCTCGGTATCGCGGTCGGCCGGGATCGCGGCCGTAGGCTGGCCGGCTGGCTCGTCGCGCAGACGGCCCTGTTGCATCCCCCGTCCGCCGTCGCGGTACAGGTGCTCACCGACGAGTCCGGACAGGACTTCTGGCGCTTCGCACGGTGGCTGCCGCCCGACGGCCTGATGTCCCGGGGAGCCCTGCCCGTGCGGGTCGGCCGCGATGCCGCGGCGCACGCCAGGCTGCTCGAAACGGTGGAGCTGATCATCCGTGAACGACTGCGGGACGAGCCCGTGGCGGGATCCTTCTGGGGCCGTGTCAACCTCGTGATCGTCGTCGACGACCTGACGGCTCTGCGCGCGACACCGTCGGCCGAAGAGATGCTCCGCGCCGGATCGGACGTCGGGGTGCATGTGATCTGCCTCGCCGAGGACCCGGCGCTGCTGCCTGACTGGTGCGAGACCGTGCTGCGGGCGGCCGGCGACGGGGTGTTTCTCGAGCGTTCCGGGCAGGCGCGAACCGCCGTGGGGCGCGAGTTCCGCCCCGACGACGTGTCACCGCGCGAACTCGACTCCCTGGCCCGCCTCCTGGCCCCCCTGCGCGACAACTCCGCCGAGCCGACCGATGTCCCGGCCGAACGCCTCCTGGACCTCCTCGACCTGGACCCCCCGACTCCCGGGAAGGTCGCCGACCGCTGGGCGGGCACCCCGCGTTCCCCGGCGGCGGTGCTGGGCGGCTCGGTCGGTCGGCCCTTCCTCCTCGATCTGCCGGGTGACGGGCCGCACGCCCTGGTGACCGGGATGGCCGGTTCCGGGATGGAGGAACTGCTCTGCGCGTGGCTGGGCTCCCTCGCCGCGGCGAACCGTCCCGACGAGCTGAACCTGCTGTTCGTGCACCACGACGGCGGTGAGGCGTTCGCCGAGGCGGCCCGGCTGCCGCACACGGTGGGAGTGCACACCGCGCTCGACCCCCACGCCGCCGCCCGTGGACTGACCGCTCTCACCGCGGAACTGAGGCAGCGTCAGCAACGGATGAAGGAGGCCGGGGCCCGCGACTTCGAGCAGTACACGGTGATCCGCGCGACCGAGGCCGCCGCGCTGCCCGTCCTGGCCCGTCTGGTGGTCGTGGTCTCGGACCTCGCCCGACTCCGGGAGGAGACACCGGAGTTCGTCGCGGGGCTGATCGACACCATGCGGCGGGGAGCGGAGTTGGGCGTCCACGTGGTCCTCGCGACCCGTCGCCCGTCCGATGCCGTGACCGACGAGATACTGGAGTTCGCCCCGCTGAGAGTGGTCCTGCGGCTCGCCGATCCCGCCGACAGCGAGCTGCTGATAGGCACCCCGGCCGCGGCCCGGCTGGACGCGGGGCGTCAGGGACTGGCGTACGTCCGTCGTGCCTCCGGCGGGTTGGAGCTGGTCCGCCGTGCGAGTCTGGGGCGCCGGCAGGAGAGGACGTCCGCATCGCGGGGCACCGTCCGGATCCGGGCGACGGACTGGACGGGAGCCCCGGAGCAGCCCGCGCCCAGGACACCCCCGGTCACGGGAGTCGGCGAGCTGGCCGACCTCGTCGACGCGACCGCACGGGCCGCGGCCACCCTGGACGGCCTGGCGACGCCGCACGTTCCGTGGCCCCCGTCGCTGCCCCTGTCGGTCAGGCTGAAGGAGACCGCCGTCGGGCCGGATGCCCTGTGGCCCCTGCGGCCACGGCCCGGCACCCGGACACCGGTCGTCTTCGGACTGCGCGACGCGCCCGACACCCAGGGATTCCAGCAGGCCACATGGGACCTCGACCTCGACGGACCCCTGCTCGTCCTCGGCGACCCCGGCAGCGGGCGGACCCAGACGCTGCTCACCCTCGCCGTCGCCGTCGCCGAGCAGTACAGCGCGCAGGACGTCCACCTCTACGCCGTCGACTGCGGCTCCGGCAACCTCGGAGCCCTCACCGACCTGCCGCACTGCGGGGCCGTGGTCACCCCGGACGAGCCGGAGCGGATGCGGCGGCTCATCGACAAACTCGTCGACACCGTCCGTAGCCGTCAGGAACGCTTCACACAGACGGGCCTCAGAAGCCTGCACGGGCAGCGGCAGGAGGGCCGCGGTCGGGGGCGGCCGCCGTACCTCGTCCTCCTGGTCGATGGATTCGAGGAGTTCCGCGACTGGGCGCGCGGGACCTCCAACGAAGGATGCCTCGCGGACCTGCTCGACCTGCTCCGCGACACCCGGTCCGGGGTCTGTCCCGTCGTCGCGGGCGGTCGGCGGGTACTGGAGCTCCGAAGCGGCGCCGAGCGGAACACCACCCTGGTCCTCGGACAGGCCGACCGCACCGGTTACGAGCGGGCCGGGCTGCGCGGGCACCTGCTGCCACCCGTTGTCGTGCCCGGCCGTGCCCTGTACGCGGGCTCCGGCGTGGAAGCGCAGATCGCGCTGCCCGACCGGATCCAGGAGACGGTGACGGAGACGCGCCGGCGCGACGCCGAAGTGCCCTTGGAGAGCAGGCCGTTCCGGATCGGGAGCAGCGCGCTCGCGGCCGACCGGTTCTCGCTCGGACCGGCGGGCCGGCCGGTGGGCCGCGAGGACGTGTTCGCCTGGCTGAACCGCACCTACCGGGACGGCGCGTCCGCCGCGCTGCTCGGGCCGCGCAGGGCCGGCAAGTCCTGGATCGTCAAGGAACTCCAGGAGCGCATGCGGTCCGACGGCCTGGGCAATGTGCAGAAGGTGGTGACACTGTCCAACCGGGACCGGACCGGATCGCAGGACGACCTCGCCGTACGGCTCATGCCCGAGCTGGCCCGATCCCCGCGACCCGCCGACGAGTTGATGGACCGGGCCGCCGCGAGCACGGGTTCATCCCGGCTCGTGCTGCTGCTCGACGAGGTCGGCCGGCTCACCGGCTACCACCCGGCGGCGGTGTCCTGGCTGCGCGACCTCGGCCAGGCCGGCGCCTGGCTCGTCTACTGCGGCACGTACAAGGACTGGAACGACGCCCTGCGCCACGCACGCAAGGTTCCCGGGTCGAGCTACGGAAACGACGTCAGCCATTTCATCCTCGGGCCGCTCACCGAACGGGACGCCCGCGAGTTCCTGACGGGCACCGCCGAGAACGAGGGGCTGGAGATCCCCTCGGGCACCGCCGACCGCATCCTCAGGAACGTAGGACCCTGGCCCTTCTACCTCCAGGTGGTGGGCGACGCCCTGGTGCGGTCGGCACGCGCCGGGAGCACACTGGCCGTCCACGACGCCGCCGAACTCGAATCGCTCATCGAGCGGGAACTTCTCGTGAACAAGGCCGATGTCTTCCGCTCGCGCTGGAGCGAGATCGGCCCCGCGGCCCGTGAGGCCCTGCTCGGGGCCCGGGGCGGACAGCCCAGGGACCTCAGCCGGGCACAGGGGACGGAACTGCGCGACGTGGGCCTGCTGTTGCCGCAGAACAGATGGCTGTCCGACCGGCCCTTCTTCGACTGGATCCGGCACGCGTACGAGGAACTGCACGACGAGGAGCAGCACCGATGAACCACTACCGGCCGAGCCGGTCGTTCGACCCGAGCCTCGACATCAGGTTCCGCGGCACACGGGTACCCCAGTGGGCGGCACCGCTGGTGGAGCGGCACGAGCCCAACGACGCCTGCTGGCTGGTGGTCATGCCCCGGCGCTCCGGCAAGAGCTGGCTGGCCGGCGCGGTGCGGCACGCCCGCCCCGAAGGGCTCACCCGGCTGGTCGACGTACGCAACGACTCCGACGTGCGCAGGGCGGGGCTGAACTGTCTGACGAACGGCAAGGCCGCCCGGCCGCAACTCGGCGACGTGGACATGGTGCTGGTCGACGAGCCGGCCATCGGCCCGTCGGGCAGACGGGCCGGAGATCCCGGGACGCTCGCCGCGGGACTGGGACGGCTGCGGGAGGAGGGCGTCGTACCGGTGGTCTTCGCCACGCCCGCCGAGTACGAGCTGCTCGCCCCGCACCTGGGGGTCGACGCCCTCAAGGACGTACGGATGCCGCCTGCGGTCACCGACGAGGAGGCCGCGTGGATGGCGGACCGGGCCCCCGAGTGGGCGCACGGCGTCGTGGCCCTGCTGCGGGCCGAGCAACCCGGCTGGCTGCTCACGCCCTTCCTGCTGGAACTCGCCCTCCAGACCGCCGAGGCCGAACCCGACCTGCGTACGGATCCCGCCGAACTCTCCCGCAGGGCCGGCGAAGAGGCCGACCATCCGCAGCACCGCTACATCGACCAGTGGTTCCACAACGGCATGTCCGCGACGCACCGTGCCGTCATACGGCGTGAACGATGGCGCGACGCCGGGCTCCACTTCACCTCCGACGCCCACGACGCGCAGACGATGCGGGAGGTGCTGCGCCCGGTGGCCGCCGACCCCGTGATCGCGCACCACCTGCCGTCGGTGCTGCGCGTGCACCATGTGTCCGACCTGCACTTCGGCGGCCGGCTGCGGTCCAACGTCGACCAGAAGGACCGGACCCAGGCGGGTGCCGCCCTCGCCCGGCTCGCCGGCGAGGGAACCCCGCTGGAGAGCTATCTGGAACATGTCCAGCACCTGGCCGGACAGGGCAGGGCACCGCATCTGGTCATCGTCTCCGGCGACCTGGTCGACCGTCCGCTCGACGAGTACGGTCGCGAGGCCCTCGACTGGCTGGACCGCTTGGCCGGACTCCTCAGCGACCACCCGGACCTGCGACGGGCCGACCCGCGGATCCTGCTCGTGGGCGGCAACCACGACGTGTCGTGGGACCGGTGCCTGGACCCGCGGCCCGGCGCTCGCCACGAGTGGTTCGCGCGGGCCTTCGACGCGTACCCGCACCCCGACCTGGACAAGGACAAGCACGAGGACCGCCGGCTGTACGTCCGCTACCCCGACGCCGGCCTGCGGGTCGCGCTGCTCGGCTCCGCCGAGTCGGGAGGCGAGCCGGTGAGCAACGAGGACCGCGACCGCGTACGCCAACTCCTCGCCGAACTCGCCCAGTCCGAGGACGGCGATCAGATCAGCGACCTCATGGCGCGACTCGAACGCCACGACCCCGGCGTCGTGGCCCATCCCGTGCTCAGACGCCTGAGCAGGGAGACAGGGTGCGTGAACCTGGCCGTCGTGCACCATCCGCTGTCCCCGGTGCCCGCCGTGGAAGTGGCGCCGTACGCCGGTGTGGTGAACGCCGGGCAGGCCAAGGCGGCCCTCGCCGAGGCGCACACCGCACTGGTGCTGCACGGACACACCCACCTCGGCTTCCTCGCCTCGGAGCGGCTGATCGACCGCGACCGGCCCTGGACCACCCGCATCGCGGGCGCCCCGGCGCTGGCCAGCATCCACTCCAACGAGGAGAACGGCTACAACGAGGTCTTCATCGCCAGGGAGGGTGACGGCCACTCCCTGGCGGTACGCACCGTCCGCTGGCGCCAGGGCCAGTGGAAGGCGGACCTGGCCTTCGCCTTCCGCCCGGGAGATCCCGACGAGTGCGCGTTCGACGAGCTGGGCGCCGACCGCTCCCCGCGGAACTGACGAAGGAGGGCTCCGGTGCGTCTCACCCTCACCGTCGTCGATCCCCGCGACGGGAACTCCGCCGACGTCGTCCTCGACGCCGACCCCGCCTCACCCGTGGGGGAGGTCGCTCACGCGCTGGAGCGTGTCCTGCTCGGCGGGGGGAGCGGTGACCGCGGGGAGGGCGGTGACCGGACGGCGCCTGTCGTCCACGTCGACGGACTCGTCGTCGACGCGGCGACGCCGCTGGCCCGGTCGCCGCTGACGGAAGGGTGCGTCGTCAGTCTGCACACCCCCGCCGGCTGTCCGCCCCGTGAGGTGACCGGCATCGTCGAACTGCGCGTCATCGGCGGGCCGGACGCCGGAGCCGTGCACCGGCTGGGGCTCGGGCACACGGACATCGGGCGGGGGGCCGAGGCGCATGTGTGCATCGACGATCCTGAACTGGCCGAGTTGGCGCTGACGTTGACGGTCGGGGCGGACGGCGGCTGCACGGTGCGGGGGCGTGACGCCGATGCGCTCGCCGTGCTGGACGGGGTGCGGTTGCGTGAGAGCGGCGTGTGGCCCCTCGACGGGCAACTCGCGGTGGGCGGCACGCTGCTCGAACTCGTCGCCTGCGTGCCGTCCGACGGTGCTCCGCGCCGGTCCGAGGACGGCAGGGGGTTCGTCTTCGAGCGGCCCCCGCGGGCGGCTTCGCCGAAGAGCGTGCGGCGTGATCCGGTCGACACGCGGACGCACAGTGCTCGGCTACGGGCCCTTCGCCGCAGGCGGATCACCTTCCAGGCGCCCATGGTGCTGGTGCTCGTCGTCGCGGTGGTCTGCTGGGCACTCCTGCGCGACTGGTATCTCCTGCTCCCCGGGGTGCTGAGTGCGCTGGCCGCGACGGCCGGCGGGTACTACTTCTCCAGCCAGGTCAGGGTGCAGGAGGAGGCGGAGGCACTTCAGGACGAACTGCGCGTCGAACTGGTCCGGCAGCGCCGCGCCGCCCCGTCACCCGGAGCCGTGCTCTCCCTCGCCGCCGACCCCCGCGCCGGGCTGTGGGAACGCCGCCCCGGTGATCGCGACCATCTCCAACTGCGTGTGGGCACCGGCCTGGTCAAGGGCACCGGCGACTCACCCGTCACCCTCCCGCTGCGCCGGCTCGGTGTGATCGGCGTGGCGGGCCCCGGTGACTCTCCCCGCGCACTGGGCCGTTGGGCAGTGGCCCAGATCGCCGCACTGCACAGTCCCCTCGACGTCCGCGTCTGCGTACTGACGGAGCGTGACGCGCAGGAGTCCTGGGACTGGCTGAGATGGCTGCCCCATGCCCGCCCCGTCGGCGGCGCCGACGCCAACACCGCCCTCGGCATGGACTCGGAGACCGTGGGGGTCCGTATAGCCGAACTCGTCAGTCTCCTCCACGCGCGGAAGCGGGCGCGGGGGAGCGGCGACAACGCTCACGCGCCGGCGCCGGACGTCGTCGTGGTCTTCGACGGCGCCCGGCGGCTGCGGGCCATGCCCGGTACGACGTTGCTGATGCACGAGGGGCCCGCCCTGGGCATCCATGTGCTGTGTCTGGAGGAGGACGAGCTGTTCCTGCCCGGCGAGTGCCAGGCCACGGTCGTCGCCGAACACCGGGAACCCACCGGCCGGTCGGCACTTCGCCTCCGCGTCGAGTCCACCGACTCCTCCCGGGTCGACGACGTCCGGCCCGACTTCGTGTCCCCGGCATGGTGCGCCCAACTGGCCCGCTCCCTGGCGCCCTTGCAGGCCGTCCGCGAGGAGTTCGATCCTGCGGTGCTTCCCGACCGTTCCCGCCTGCTCGACGTGCTCGACCTCGCGTCGCCCACCGGATCGGCCGTCGCCGAGCGGTGGACCTCCCGAGCTCCGTCGACCGTGGCCGTCATCGGCGAGACCTACGACGGCCCGTTCGGTATCGATCTGCGCCGTGACGGGCCGCACGCGCTCATCGCGGGTACGACGGGTTCCGGGAAGTCGGAGCTGTTGCAGACGATCGTCGCCTCGCTCGCCCTCGCCAACTCCCCCGAGCACCTCACGTTCGTGCTCATCGACTACAAGGGCGGTGCGGCGTTCAAGAGTTGTGTGCGGCTTCCGCACACGGTCGGCACGGTCACCGAGCTCGACCCGTATCTCGTCCAACGGCTCCTGGATTCCCTGGCCGCCGAACTGCGCCGCCGCGAGGGCCTGTTGGCGAGGGCCGACGCGAAGGACATCGAGGACTACCACGACCTGCGGCGGCGGGATCCGGGCGACCGGGAGCCACTGCCACGGCTGGTCGTCGTCATCGACGAGTTCGCCGCGATGGTGCGGGACCTGCCCGACTTCATCTCGGGCGTGGTCAACCTGGCGCAGCGGGGTCGCTCTCTCGGCGTCCACTTGGTGCTCGCCACGCAGCGGCCCAGCGGTGTCGTCTCCGCCGAGATCCGTGCCAACACCAATCTGAGTATCGCCCTGCGCGTGGCCGACCCCGGTGAGTCCCTCGACATCGTCGGCTCTCCGGAAGCCGCGACGATCCCGAAGTCCACGCCCGGTCGCGCCTATGCCCGGCTCGGCCAGGCGTCACTCATCCCGTTCCAGTCGGCGCGCGTCGGCGAACTCCGCCCCAGCGACCAGGATACGGCCCTCCGCGCCCCGTGGGTCGCCCCGCTGACCTGGACCGACCTCGGGCGGACCCTGGCAGCACCAGCTAGGCACTCGGACTGGGGGGCCGGAGCCACCACCGACCTCGACGTGCTGGTCGACGCGGTCCGCGAGGCGAACGCGACGCTCGGCATCCAGCCCCGGTTCGCTCCGTGGCTACCGCCGCTGCCCGAGGTCCTGTCACTCGACGAGGCCGAGTACGGGACCGCGGACGAGGACGCCGAGCGGCGCCCCGGCGGCCTTTCCCCAGTGGCGTTCGGAGCCGAAGACCTGCCCGCGCAGCAGCTCCGCCGCCCGGTCCGTATCGACTTCGCACGATTCGGTCACGTCCTGATCGGTGGCGCCCCGCGCTCCGGCCGTTCCCAGGTCCTGCGGACGATCGCCGGGGCGCTGGCCGGTGCCCACTCCTGCGCCGACGTGCACATCTACGGCATCGACTGCGGCAATCGAGGACTGGCCGCACTGACCGCACTCCCGCACTGCGGGGCTGTGACGACCCGCCGCGAGACCGAGCGCGTCGACCGGCTCATTACCCGGTTGACGGACGAACTCGCGCGCCGCCAGGACGAGTTGGATGCGCAGGGGTTCGTCGACATCGGCGAACAGCGTGACGGCGTCGAACCGGCGCGGCGGCTGCCGTACCTGTTCGTCCTCCTGGACAGCTGGGAGGGCTGGACTTCGACCCTGGGCGAGTACGAACACGGCCGGTTGACGGACGAGTTGCTGACCCTGATGCGGGAAGGCGCGTCCGTCGGCATATGTGTCGTCATCACCGGCGACCGACAGTTGCTCGCCGGCCGGATTTCCACCCTGACCGAGGACAAGTACGCGCTGCGGCTCACGGATCGTGCCGACTACGCCATGATCGGTGTCTCGTCGCGCAAGGTGCCGGAGTGGATGCCCCCCGGCCGGGCCCTCCGCGCGGAACTCGGCACCGAGACCCAGTTCGCACTGCTGACCGAGGACCCATCGGACCAGTCGCAGGCCGAGGCGCTCGCCGCGATCGGCCGGGCGACGACCGTCCGGGACGCCGAAGTGCCGCGCGAGCGGCGCCCGTTCGCCGTCGCCGCCCTGCCGGACCGCATCAGCTTCGACGAGGCGTGGCGGCTGCGCGACCGGGAGGGTTCGTGTTCCCGCCGCTGGACACTGTCCGCCGTCGGCGGGGACGAGCTCACGGGGTACGGTCCCGATCTCGCTGTCGGCGTCCCGGCGTTCGTCGTCGCAGGACCCCAGAGATCGGGCCGCTCCACCGCCCTGCTCACCATGGCCCGCGCCGGCCTCAAACAGGGCGCACGCCTGGTCGTGGCGACGCCGCTGCCCTCGCCGCTGCGAGAACTGGCTGTGCAGGAAGGCGTGTTGGCGTTGTTCACCGGCGCCGAGCTCAGGGCGGGGGCGGTTGAGGAAGCGGTGGCGTCGGCCTCGCCGGAGCGGCCGATCGTGGTGATCGTCGACGACGCGGAGATCCTCCACGACTGTGATGCCGCCCCCTCCCTCAGGGACTTGATCCAGTACGGCTCTGCCCGAGGGCTCGCCCTTGTCCTCGGCGGCGACGAGGACAAGGTCTGCGCGGGCTTCTCCGGTTGGCAGGTCGAGGCGGCGAAGGCCCGGCGGGGACTCCTTCTGTCGCCTCAGCAGACCTCGTCGGGAGAGCACATCGGCCACCGGATCTTCCGGAGCTCGACGGGCCATCCGGTGCAGCCCGGCAAAGGCCTCCTGCACCTCGGCGACGGCAAGCTCCTGTCGGTGCGGGTCCCGTCGGCGTCAGAGGCGCAGACGCCCTTGTAGCGGCGCCCGTTGAGCTGACGGCGTCGACGGTCTTGGGATGGGGGGAGATGCGGACGTACCTGGGCAGGTTCGAGCCGTCGCTTGTCAGTCGTCGGGGATGCCGGTGCCGCTGAGGGCGGGGACGGTGTTTTCCTGGTGGTCAGGGAGCGGGCGGCTGTGCGGAACTGGGCGAGTTGACCTGGTCGAGGTCGTCCTGTCCGCGACGATGCCGGTGCTTCGGCGTCGCGTCGACCATTTACCCGGGCTCAGGAACTGGTCCCTGCCCGACGCGATGAGGTGCTCCCATGGTGTTACGGGGTGGCGCGGGGCTGCCGGGCCAATGTCCGCCGGGCGGACGGACGCAGGGCTTCGGCATGACCCCTGGAGCATCTGGAAGCCGTCGGGCCCTCGTTACCCCTCACCCTGGAACGGGGAAAGCCACTCGGCACCGACTTACAGTGTGGAATACGACCTTCTGGCACCCCATCTGACCGTGGAGCGACGCTGGCTCAGCGAGCATCGCCCGACTTCGCGTGCCGCAGACGGGCAGGGGGGCACCTGACAGATGGAGACCTGTTCGTCGCGCGGTGCCTCAGCAAGGAACAGGCCCACCTATGACCTTCCTGGGTCACCGGGCCGTTCAGGCGCACCCCGGCTCGCCCAGCCCGTCGAGCGTGAAGTCCACATCCACGACATCCTTGGCGGCCCGCATCACGGGGGCAGCGATACGTCCCGGGCCCCCTAGCTGGCATTCAGGCGTCGGTCCGGCCTTTGAGGATCCGGTCGAGCCCTGCGCGCAGAACCCCCTTGGGGTCCGACGGGCCGGTATGCACCCGCATGCCGACGTGTCCGTCGGGGCGGACGAGCACAGCTCCCGAGGGGGCGATGCCGTAGACGGATTCGAAGGAAGTGCCGGCAGCCGCTGTCATGCGCTGACTGATCACAACGCAACGCAGACCTAGCGCGTTGGCGGCCGTACTCCAGGCTTGCCCGGCATGTCCGGCGAGCACCAGGAAGTCGCCGTCGTTGAGGTCGATGGTGGACCGGGGCGTACCCGCTGGGTAGTCGATCCACAGATGTGGTGCACGGGCTCCGGGATGCCCTGTGGGGCGGTAGTCGCTGACGGTGGAGCGCGGCGGCAAGGTACCGTCGCCGATAACCGCCGTGGACTCGTATATGAAGCCGAACTGCTGTCCCTGTGAACGGAACTGTTCGTGCTGGGCGGGCACGCTGTCCGCGATGCGTCGACGCACCGGTTCTCCCTCCGGCAGCTCGATCGTGGCGAGTTCGCTCGGGTCTGACCCCATGAACCCGGTGGACTTGAGCCGCTCGGTGTTGAGCAGGCACTGGTCGATGTTGTATTCGGCGACCGGCTTGCGTTCCTGCTCATAGGTGTCCAGCAGGGATTCGTCGGCAACACCGTGGAGAACCCGTACAAGCTTCCAGGTCAGATTGGCCGTGTCCTGGATTCCGCTGTTCATGCCGAACCCGCCGTGGGGCGGGAAGCGGTGTGCGGCGTCGCCGGCAAGGAACACGCGTCCGGACCGCCATGAGTCCGCGACTGCCGATTCGTGCTGCCACCGCAGAATGCTGATCACGTCGATGTCCGCGGCGGCGGCACCCGAGGCCTCGCGGAGACGGGCCACGCACAAGGACTCGTCGTATGCGCTGTCGGGGAGCTGCGGATCACGTCCGAAATTGAAGATCCACTTGTCTTCCTTTCCTATGCGGGCGAAGGAGCCGACGATGTCGGCGTTGATGACCCAGGACAAGGCGTACGGACTGGTCTCGGTGAGCTGAGTGAGCCTTTGGCTGCGGAAGTAGACGCCGACGGACTCGCCGAAGACGGGATTGGTGGATTCCGTGATGTCCAGGGCGTCGCGCGTGGCGCTGCGTACGCCGTCGGCGGCGATGACATAGCGCGCGCGAACGGTCTGGGTGAGGTGTTCGCTGGTGACGGCGACCGTCACGCCGTCATCATCCTGGTCCAGGACCATGGCCGTGGTGCCGAAGGAGTAGCGCCCGCCCGCACGAAGCAGGGCCTGAAGAAGGATCGGCTCCACATCGTCCTGGGGCGTGAAACAACCGGCCTCCGGGCTGGCCTCGGCAGATTCCGCGCGCTCTCCAGGGTCGTCATCGAACATCACGTGCCCGAGGTGGATACCGCCGATGAGCCGGGTCGTCCAACTGAAGCCCTCGCCACGGTGCGGAGGGAGGGCCGCCGCGAGAACGTCATCGGCGATGCCCCACTGGCGGAACAGCTCGACCGTCCGGGCGTGGATCCCACCCGCCTTGGGATGCCTGGACAGCGTTGTACGACGCTCAACGCACCAGGCGTTGACTCCTTGTTTGGTCAGTTGCAGAGCGGCACTCAGACCCACCGGCCCGCCACCGATGATCAAGACGTCACAGTGCTGCAGGTTACTCATGGCGATCCTTCGGCGTAGGGCGGCGGGCAGGGGAAGTGCAAGCGCGTCAACAGCCTGCGATCCCGGGTATGGATCCATGCGAGCTGCTCATCGAGATAGGAGGGGGATCGCTCCTCCATTCATCAGGCATAACCGTTAACCTTCTAAGGCGGGCTGTCAAGGTTCGTGAATCCATGGATCCACAAGGCTTCGCGATTGAACAACCGGTCGTCGCTGGGGACGGCCGGAGCATGTGGCATGGGAGGGCACAGTTCCTCGTAGGTGTAGGGCGCGGTTGGGCTGGCGGCCTGGGACCTTGCCCAGGACGGCCCGACGCGAGGTACTCGGACTGGCCCTGTGCCGGCTTAGGCGCGCGTGCCGCTGAAGGGCAGCTGAGAAGGCTGGGTGATGCCGGAGAAGACGAGATTGGTGAGCGTCTCGACTGCGGCCGTGCCTCCGTCGGCGGGCACGCCTGCCTGGAGTTGGCTGTAGCAGAAGGACTCGAGCATGCAGACGATTGCCTGGGCTGTGAGGCGGATACGGGGGCAGGGGCCGCGGTTCTGTTGGAGGTGCTCCGACCACATGGCGACGTGGTGTTCACGCAATTGCGCCCATGTGTCCGCGAACTGATCGTTGGCCTGGGCTGCCTGGAAGATGCCGATCATGGCTGGGAAATGGGCAGAGCAGTTGTCCCAGTACGCCTGGACGTGAGCGCGGATATCGGCGCGCGTGTCAAGACGGTGTGTGGCGCCCAAAGTGGCGTGCGCACGTTGCTGATGGGCTTGGAGGAAGTCCTCGGCCAGGGAGCGCATGAGGTCGTCTTTGTCCGTGAAGTACCGGTAGAGCGAGCCGGCTGACTTGCCTGCCTCTGTCGTGATGTCTGTGATCTTCATTTGCGCGTAGCCCAGTCGGAGAATGAGCCTTTTGGCTGCCTCCTTGAGATCCGTCTCGGTGCGCTGCGACTTCGGTGTCTGCGCCATGTTCGCTCCCTTGTTAGGGCTTCGGCGCTCTGCAGTGCCTGCTGGAACCCTGTGTCGGTCAGGCATGGAGGAACGACGCCAGAAGGTGGTTCACCAGCTCGGGGCGTGTGGCGAAGAGGAAGTGATCGGCTCCGGGCACCTCGCTCAGGCGGGCATGGGGAATCCTGTTCCGCATGTACAGGGAGACCCCGGAGGGCACCTCCTGGCCGAGTGTGCTGGTGATCAGCAGAGTCGGGGCCTTGATGTCGGGCAGCAGGTGGCGGTCGTCATCGAGGGAGATGTTGTTGAAGAAGCCGAGGAGTGTGTCCACGCCGGCGTTGTGGCTCATGTCCTTCCACTGCGAGCCGAGTTCGGCAGCTCGCTCGGCCTCGACATCGGTGAGTACGACCGCCGGGTCGATCACCAAGTCGGTCAGATCCTCAATCCCGCTTTCGGCTGCTTCGGTGAACAGCGCGACGCTCTCTTCGTCGAACCCGTAGGGCCAGTCGTCGCTCCGGCGGAATTTGGGTGATCCGTTCAGGACGGCGAGCTTGCCCACCAGGGCTGGGTGTTGCGCGGCGAGGCGCAGGGCGACATGCCCGGCTGAGGCGAATCCGACGACCAGCGGGTTGTCCAGTCCCAGATGCTCGATGAGGGCAGCCAGGTCGGCCACGTAGAGGTTGGTGACGCTGTCGCAGTCGGCCGGCAGCTTGTCGGATGCCCCGTAGCCGCGCAGGTCGAGGAAGACGTTTCGCGCTCGGCTGTCGAAGAATGACTGTTGTGCGGACCAACTGCGGGAGTCCAGAGGCAGACCGTGCACCCAGACGATGGTGTGCGGGCCGGTGCCGGACTCGTAATAGGCAATACGGCCGCCTTGCACGTCGAGGTGTCGGGCTTGGTCGAGGAGGAGGGCGGACACCGGTGGCGCTCCTGGGGAGAGAAAGGCGGGAGGGGTTTCGGGAGGGATGAGAGGCCTCAGGCCTCAAAGGTTGGTGGGGTACGTGAGTCCGTCGAGGCCGGGGACGAGCACCTTGCTGGGGGCGTTGTCGTTTTCCACGAGCTGGCTGACGGCGTAGTCGGTGACGCATCCGGAGAGCAGTTGGCGCGGGTCCTCCAAGACCATGCGCAGGCGCGTGGTCATGGCGCGCCAGTCGTTGTGGTCGTGGATGGTGGGCATTTCGCTGATCTCGGTGACGGACGGGTCGTCGACATCGGGAGCGAGGAGATGATCTGGGGCGTAACGCGGAAGCCCCGCGAACATCAGGTCGCCGAGTTCCACGGTGGCTCGCAGGTTGGTCCACAGCTGCCGCAATGGCTGTTCGAGTGAGGTGACCTCGGACAGATCACCGTCCGTGGGGGTGGCGAACTGTCGGGCGTGTGGGGCCAGGTACATGCGCTCCATCGGGAGTTTGTACCGGGAGGCCCCGCGGATGACCGTGGCAACGCTGGAGGTGTTCCAGGTGACGCCGGCGGTCGGTCGACCCTGCTTGCCGGCGATGATCACCATCACCCGGTTCCAGTCGATCTTCCTGGTGTCGAACCACTTCATCATGCGGTGGGCTGTGTCCATGGCGGTCAGGAAGAACGTCGCGATCATCATTTTGTTGATCGACGTGGGGGAGTTGTTGTCGCCTCCGTTGAGGTAGTCATCACGCAAGGTCCGAGGCGTGAGGTAGGAGCTGTCTTTGAGTGCGGTGCGCAGATAGCGGGCGGTCATCGCGAAGCTGTAGTCGGCCATGTCGGCGATGGCCTGCTCGCGCCCTCGGAAGGCCTCGACCGCGATGGTGCCGCGCCACAGTTCAGGACTGTTGGCTTCCCGCCCGCGGTCGACCTGGTCCAACAGGCGCTGCGCCTCGCTCCGCCACGACTCGTCCCCGTAGGTGTGGTGGAGCTGGACCAGGCTGGCAACGGCCGGGCCGAGGTGGGAAATGCCGGCGAGTTCCTTGAAGCCACGTGTGGAGAGGCGGAAGCCTTCTACCGTCGGGGACTCTCCATTACCGGGATAGAGCGCGAAGTCGGCAGAGGTGGCCACCAGCAGCGGGTCGTCCTTCGTGGTGCGCGATGCCGTATGCGTCAGGTGGGAGCCGATGCTGTTCGGCGAGGCGGTGTAGGTGGTAAAGAGGTCGACGAGTTCCGGGCTTTCGGATGCGGTCATGAGCAGGCTCCATCGCGGCCGGTCGGGAGGGGACGTGCGTCGGTGGGAATGTCAGTGGGTGAAGCGGTACAGGACCGTGCGCGCGGCGAACCGGGCGTCGGGCGCGAGGGCGTTGGACACCGCGATGAGGATTCCTTGGTCGTCGTGGATGACCGCGGCGTCCGTACCACCAGTGGTGGCGAACTCCTCGACGACCTCCAGGCGGTTCTCGCGCCACTGGTAGAGCTGGGAATTGAGAGCTGTGGTGGGGCTGGTCTGCGGGCCGAGAATGAAGTTGACGCGTACGACGAAGAGGACGTCGCCGTCGTGGACGACCGCGAACTCGCGTGTGCCGGGCTGCTCCAGCAGTTGGTGTGTGACGAAGCGTTCACCGTCCCACCGCATGACCTGCGATTCACCGAGGAGACGAGCCACCAGCAGGTAGGTCACGCCATCCCGCTCGAAGTGAGCGAAGGCCCGCCCGTGATCGGCGGCCAGGTTCTGGTAGGCCTGGAACCGCTGACCCGTCCACCGGTACAGGACCGAGGCCTGCACATGATCGGCATGAGCCAGGAACTGGTGCCCGTCGACGGCGAAGGCGTGCCAGTTGTAGGCCCACTTGGAGTCGATGTCCTGGAAGTGCGTGAACGAGGAGCCGTCCCAGCGGTAGATCACGGACGGTCGGTTCTCGTCCTCATGCCCGGGCACTGTCACGCCCTGGGCGAGAGCCAGGAAATGCTGCCCGTCGATCTCAAAGTGCTTCCACTGTTTGGCGGCGAAGCCCTCGAACTTCTGAAACGACTCGAAGGTCCTTCCGTTCCACTCGAAGACCTGTGAGTCGATGGTGAACTGGTAGGGGCCGGAGCCACGGCGGATGCTGGCAATGGCGAGGAAGGCGCGGTCACCGATACGGAAGAACTCGGCGTCCTCTCCGCCGGGGGCGGGGACGGTCTGCCATGGCACGTAGCCGGCGCCCTTCCGCTCCAGCAGCAGCGTGACGGTGTCGCTGTCGCCGCCGTTCATGTTGGCGTCGGTCCCCGGAACGTCATACGCCAATTGCGGGACCGCAAGGATCTGCCGATCACCAAGGTCGAACGGCTGGACGGCCCGGGCACCGGACGTGGGGATGGACGCCACTTCGGTCAGATGGGTGGGCATGTTGTCTCCCTGTGGCCCTGCGCGGTCGGCGGTCTGGTGACGGCCGGTCCGCTGCGGAGAGTGCGGATGGCGAGATGAACGGGCCCGGGCACCATCGACCGGATTCACGGTGCCGCAATGCGGCCAGGTCATGGGCCACGACAGCGACGTGTCGCGTGGCCTGTCCTCCGGGCGGCGGTGGTCGCACCGTCCCGATAAATGAATCTGAATCCATATTCACAAAAGTGGCCGTGAGAGTCAAACCGGAGAGAGGTGACTCCTCACGACCAGTCGGGCGGGCAGCCGACTTTCATCGCCCACCGCTTGCGCGCAGGGTGGGCGATGGGTACGGCGGGGACCTGGTCAGATGATCGGGCGCAGGAACCGACGCTCGTAGCGCCTGATGCAGCCGGTTCGCCGGGCCAGTTCGAAGGCTTCCTGGCACTCCGGGTCCGTGCTGCTGGCGATGCGGTACGTCTCGTACTCGGCCAGGCTCGGGAAGGAGAAGACCGCGTAGGCGACGTCGCTGTCGCCCTCGCTGGGGAGGAAGTAGCCGTGATGGGTACCGCCGAAGCGGTTGACGAGGGTGATCCATCGGCGCCCGTACTCTTCGAAATCGGCTACACGCTCGGGCTCGATCTCGTAGCGGATGTGCACGCTGATCATTTTCGCTCCGGTACTCGGGGAAACGCGGCCCGAGCGCGGTTGCTCGGGGCGGCGGATGGCGTGGGTACCTGCCTCTATGCCACGAACAGGTCGGGGATCAGGGGTGTCGCGGGATGCAGCCGGTAGTGATCGAAGTCTTGGATGCCCTCTTCCGTCAGCACCTCGTCGTCGAGATAGAAGTTCCCCGTGCACCGCTTGCTCGCGCGGCTGAGGATGGCGTGCGCGGCGTCGGCCATGATGTCGGCGGAGCGGCACCCCTCGGGGTCGACGGCAAGCATGCTGCTGGCAGCTGTTTGGATCATGTACCGAGGTCACAGAGCATTCACCGCGATGCCCTTGGAGCGGAATTCCTGGGCCATGCCCAACACGCACATGCTCATTCCGTACTTGGACATGGTGTAGGCGCAGTGGTCGGCGAACCACTGCTGGTTGAGCTGGAGCGGCGGGGACAGGGTCAGTATGTGAGGGTTGGCCGCTCTCGAGAGGTGCGGAAGAGCGGCCTGCGACGCGGCGTACGTCCCCCGTAGGTTGATGTCGAACATCAAGTCGAAGCGCTTCATGGGTGTGTTGGCGGTGTCCGCGAGAAATAGCGCACTGGCGTTGTTGACGAGGATGTCGATGCCGTCGAAGGCGCGGACGGTCTCCTTCACCGCCTCGGCCAGTTGCTCCTCGTCGCGGATGTCCACAGCGAGCGGCAGCGCTTCTCCGCCGGCATCCCTGATCTCTGTGGCCACCGAGTGGATCGTCCCCGGCAGCTTCGGATGGGGTTCGGCTGTCTTCGCGGCGATCGCGATCCGCGCTCCGTCGGCCGCGGCGCGCAGGGCGATGGCTCGCCCGATCCCCCGACTGCCTCCCGTGATGAAAAGGGTCTTGTCCCTGAGCGAGGTCATTGCGGTTCCTTGGATCTGAGGGTTGGGGGCAAGGCGGCTGGGCTTCAGACCGCGCCGTACCCGTGGACAAGCCGCTCCTTGAGTACGAACTTCTGGATCTTCCCGGAAGCGGTCTGAGGGAACTCCGCGACGAACTCCCACACGTGCGGCACCTTGAACGACGCCAGGTGTTCCCGGCAGTACGTCGACAGTGCCCGGGCGTCCGCGGAGGCGTTCGGGCGCAGGCAGATGAAGGCGGCGACGACCTCGCCCCATTCCTCGTCGGGCAGTCCTATGACGCATGCGCCGGAGACGTCCGGGTGGGCGAACAACACGTCCTCGATCTCGCGGGGGTAGATGTTCTCGCCCCCGCGGATAATCATGTCTTTGAGACGCCCCTGGATCCGGAGGTATCCGTGGGAGTCGAGGGACCCCAGATCGCCGGTGTGGAGCCAGCCCTCCGAGTCGAGTGCGGCGTCCGTGGCCTCGGGATCTTCGTTGTACCCCTGCATCACGCAGACACTGCGAGTACAGACCTCGCCGACCTCGTCCAGCGGCAGCGTGCTGCCGTGGACCGGATGCGCGATCTTCACCTCGATCTGCGGCAGGGGCCTGCCCACCGTCTCCCACCACTGCGGGTGAGGATCGTCGGGCCGGGTGTGGGTGATGTACGGCGAGGTCTCCGTCTGTCCGAAGCCGATCCCTACCCCCACGCCGAGTTCCCGCTCGGCACGGCGCACCAGCTCCGGCGGTACGGGTGCGCCGCCCAGGGTCGCGAGCCGCCAGGAGGACACGTCGCGTGGAGTTGACGCCTGCTCGTCGAGCATACGAATGAGCATGGTGGGCACGCTGAGCAGAACTGTGCCGTGTTCGGCGGCGAACAGGTCGAGCATGACGCCGGCGTCGAAACCGGCCGGTAGCACGTGGGTGCCACCGGTCTGCAGAGCTCCCAGGGTGACCAGACCGCACCCTGCGGTGTGGAAGAGCGGCATGGGGTTGATCCACACGTCGTCGGACCCGGCGCCGATCGCATGCGCGTAGAGGCGTCCGTTGTTGGCCAGCCCCCGATGGGTCAAAAGCGCGCCTTTCGGGAATCCGGTCGTGCCGGACGTGTACTGGATCTGCGCCGTGTCTCCGGGCCGAACGTAGGGCAACGGACCGTCCTGCGCACCGCTCCGGACGAAGCTGTGCCACTCGTCGAGCGAGATCACTTCACAGGGCCACGGCAACTCCTTGCACGCGGCGGCAGCGGCGTGCAACAGGTCGCGAGAACGGTGCTCGGGCTGTACGACGATGCCGCGCGCTTTCGACTGACGCAGGACGTACTCGAGCTCTGAGCTGCGGTAAGCGGGATTCACCGTCACGAGAGTGAGGCCGGCGAGCGCGGCTCCGAATTCCAGTAGGACCCACTCGGGGCAGTTGGCCGCCCAGACGGCGAGACGGTCACCGGGCGAGAAGCGTGTGAGCAGAGCGTGCGCCACCCGCTTGGCGTCTCTCTCAAGGCCCTCGAACGTCCAGCGGCGGCCGTCCTGCTGCGAGGCCCCGTCGACTAGGGCGGTGCGTCGGGCCCAGTGGGCCGCCGCGAGGCTCAGGGCCCGCCCGATGGTGTGGTCAAGTACCTCGACGGACTGCTCTGCGGGCCAGTACGACGAAGTGATCGGTTGGTGCCTGTCATCGAAGCTCATGACATCTCCCTCGCTGCCAAGACCCGTGAACTCGCGCGAGCGAGTTGGTACCATAGTCCGAAACGTACGATCCGAAACGGACTATGTCAATGAACGTCGACCCCGGTGATCCGCTGCCACACGCACTGTCTGCGGGCGAGGACGAGCCCGCGACGAGGCTGAGCGCCACGTCGTATCTGGTCCTGGGGCTCATCGGGCTTCGTGGACCCTCGACGCCCTACGACCTGAAACGGGCGGCCGGCCGCTCTATCAGCTACTTCTGGCCCTTTCCGCACTCGCAGCTCTACAGCGAGCCGAAGCGGCTGGCCGCATCCGGACTGCTCGCTCAGCAAGGTGAGGAGGGCGGACGCCGCCGCCTGCTCTACAGCCTGACGGACAGTGGGCGGGCCGCTCTCGAACACTGGCTGCGCACAGCGCCGCAGGAGATCTTCGAGATGCGGGACACAGCTGTCATGCAGTTGTTCTTCAGTGAGTTCCTGTCCACTGAGGAACTCGAGGCGCTCGCACGGCAACAGATCGATCTGTACCGGGAGCGCCTCGCTGTGTACGCCGACATCCTCAGGACGCGATCGGAAGAGGGGAGGGAGCGGCGCATGGCGCCCCTGCGCCTGGGCATCGCGCTCGCCGAAACCTATGTGGCGTTCTGGCAGGACATTGCCGAGAACCCACCACCGGGGGCGCGCTGAGCGCCCCCGGCCGCGGATCCTCGATCCAGCCTGCGTCTGTCAAAGGGTGCTCACACCTCGTCGGGTAGGTGCGGCTTCGGTATGAACAGGGAGAGGAGCAGCGCGAGTGCCACGAACGCGGCGAGGGTGACATAGGCCTGCTGGTAGCCCGCGTCGCGATAGAAGGCGGTGCCCTTCACCACTACGGAGTGCTGCCCCATGACCGTGTAGATCACCTGGGCTGCCACGGCGGTCATCAGACCTACCAGCATGAGCGACATGCCGCTGGCCACTCCTTGTTCGCGGGCGGAAACGGCTCCTACGACCAGGATGGGCACGCTGGCGTAGATCATGCCCATACCCATGGCAGCCACAACCCCGGTGACGATGATCTGCGTTTCGTCGTGGTGGTGGAAGGCCTGGAGCAGCATGCCGACGACGGTCAGGGCCAGGCCGAGAAGCCAGGGCAGCCGTGGGTCGACACGCCGCGAGGCGAGTCCCGCGGCCATGCCGGCCAGGAAGAGGACGATGCCCGCCGGCAGTCCGATGAGGGCGCTGTGCATGGCCGTCCAGCCCAGCCCGTCCGAGACCTTCGGAATGCGGGGGTACAGAGGGATGACCACGGTCATGATGGCGGCGGCGGTGAACGCCGTCCCTTGCGCCAGCGAAGTGGCCACAAGAACGGTGCTCACCCTACGGCGCATGAGCATCCGTACATCCAGCATGGGATGCTCGACGGCCCGTTCCACCAGGACGAAAGCGACGCGGCTCGCCAGAGCTCCGGCGATCAGCCCCAGGATTCGGGCATCCGTCCAACCCCACACGGCGCCCTGGCCGATGGCGTAGATGAGGGCGCTGATGCTGCCCCCCAGAAGCAGGCCGCCCCACCAGTCGAACGGCTCGCCGCGGCTACGGCGCGGCGTCTCGGGGAGGAAGAGGTACACGAGGACGAGGGCCACAGCTGTCACGGCGGTGACGAACCACAGTGCGCCCCGGAAGCCGAAATCGTCCATCAGCCAGCCGGCGATCACCGGGCACACGGCGACAACCGCTCCGAGAGTGGCACCGATGACGCCGCTGGCCTGACCGACCTTGCGCGGGGGTAGGACGTCGCGGGCGGTCGCGAAGACCAGCGCCGCCATAGGGGCGTAGCAGGCGGCGACGGCACGCCCGGCCAGGAGGGTGCCGTAGGTGGAGGCGAGCGCGGTGATCACGTCGCCCAGCAGGCCGAGGGTGATGAGAACGAGCATGGTGCGCCGCTTGCCGAAGATGTCGCCGAACCTGACGGCGAACGGTGTGAGCAGAGTGCCGACGAGGCTGTATACGAGTCCGAACCATGCGATGTGCGCAGTATGGAAGTGCTGTGCCACATCGGCTTGGGCGAAGGCCGTGATGACGCTGGAGGCGCTGAGGACCTGGGCGGGCCACAGCAGGGCTAGAAAGAGCCCTCTGCGTGGTCGTGCCCCGGTCGGTGAGGCGTCGGAAAGTGGCTCCGGCCCTGCCTGCGGTGCTGGAGTGTGAACCATGGCGTGTCCTCTCGGGAACGCTGCGGGGTACGACGGGGCGTGCGGAATCACACGCCCCGCGGCCTTGTCGATGACTCGACGACCAGAGCGGGATGCAGAACGCGGGGGAGGACATGGGCCTGTCGTGGGCAGGTGGACTCCCTGCTCCTGACGGCCCTTCGGCGGACGCATTGCCGCGGCTTGGGTGAGGAGTGCGGGTGGGGGCCGCCCGTGGCGCGGTGAATGGAGTGCATACCCAGCCGCGGTTACGGCTAATGGATCCATCTGGTGCCGGGCCAGATGACTGATCGAGAGCTAGGGTTCCCTCAACTGCCCATTACGATTAACCTTGGTTTGCCAGCGCGTCAAGATCTGTGCATATGGATCCATTGATTGTTTCCGGTGGTGTCGGACCTCCACTTCGGCGCCGCATGCCCACACCACGACGAGGCTGCTGGACCTTGGACCCCGAACACTTGTCGGTCATCTCCACTCATCGCACCCTCTGCGGGCCGGCGACAGTCTGTATCCGTCGCGCCGACTGCCGACCATGAGCTGTGCCTTCCGCGCATCAATTGGGCGGAGGCGCGTTCGGATTTGGAGGCAGGAGCCATGTGCCCGGCGGCCGTACCGCCACATTCAGGAGCTGAGACATGAGTAACTTTCCCGTCGTGCGCACGGCCGATGGAGCCCTGCGCGGCACGTCCGACGGTGCCGTCAGCGTTTTCAGGGGAATCCCGTACGCGCAGCCGCCGACCGGGAGTCGGCGCTTCGGCGCTCCCGTCCCTGCCGAGCGCTGGGACGGGACGCGGGACGCCATGGAGTTCGGGCCCGCGGTGTCCCAGTTCCTGCCCTGGCAGGGGCCGGCCCAGGCAAGCCAGGACGACAGCGGCGTCGGAGCTCTCACACTGAACGTGTGGACGCCCGATCCCGGCGCGGCCGGGCTCCCCGTCCTGGTCTGGCTCCACGGAGGTGCCTATCTGATCGGTACTGGCGCCGACCCCGGCTGCAACGGCAGCCACCTCGCCGCGGAGAACGGCGTCGTGGTCGTCACCCTCAACTATCGGCTCGGTGCGGAAGGCTTCGCTCGCCTGGAGGGTGCACCCGACAACCGGGGACTGCTCGATCAGATCACCGCCCTCATGTGGGTCCGGCGCAATATCAAAGCCTTCGGGGGCGACCCCGACCAGGTGACTGCGTTTGGAGGGTCCGCCGGCGCGAATGCCCTTGCCGCGCTCCTGGTCATGCCGACAGCCCGGGACCTGTTTCGCCGCGCCGTATTGATGAGTCCCGCGGTCAGCTACCTCACTCCGGAACTGGCCGAGACGATCTCGGGGCAGGTGGCCGCGGACCTGGGCTGCAAACCGGTGGCCGACGATTTCGCACGCAGGTCACCGCAGGACGTGGCCCGGACCGACTTCGAGCTCCAGGCTCGGCATGGCGTCTACGCGCAGACGTGGGGGCAGATGGCGCTGATGCCGACCATCTACTCGCCGGTCGTCGACGGCGATTCCCTGCCCGCCGACCCCTTCACGGCCCTTGCGGCTGGGACCGCGGCCGGTATTGATCTGTTGTGCGGCTACAACCGCGACGAGTACCGGTTCTTCCAGCTCCTGGCCGGCCCTCCGACACCCGGCGAAGAATCCACCGGTCCGGGCGAGCCCGAACTGGACCGCGCCCTGGAGCTTTTGGGTCCCTCCGGCGCTCTGGCCGCATACCGCGCGGCCCACCCCGGACTGGACGCGGGCGCTCTCTACGAACTGGTGATGTCCGACTGGACCTTCCGCATGCCTGTGGTGCGCCTGGCCGAGCAGCAGGCCGCAGCAGGGGGAAGCGCCCACCTCTACGAGTTGGCGCACCCGATCTCGTCGGCGGGCGATGCGACGCCCCACGGAGCCGAAGCGCCCCTCGTCTTCGGGGCTGTTGGCAGCGAACTCGACCGAATGTTCTATCCGCAGGGGTTCTCGCCCTATGAAGAGAAGCTCAGCGCGCACGTCCGGCAGGCACTCACGGATTTCGCTCGCAGTGGTCGGCCCGGTTGGCACGCCTTCGACAACGAGCAGCGGACCACCCGTGTCTGGGGTGATCCGGAACAGGGGCTGGCTGTGGACCGGGCGCTGCCGATCAAGTCCTCCCACGACATCTGGGCATCGGTCGCTTTCGGAACCTTGGACCTGCCGTAGAGCCTGTCGTCAGGGCGCCGAACACTCCCTGTGGGGCAGGGGAGATGACCTGTGTCGACGGTCTCTGAACGTGAACCCGTTCGCGGCGCTGCCACCCCACTGCCGACTGCTGTCCGCGAACCCGAGATGAACCTGAGCTCCGCTTGGGCGGTGGCAGAGCCGCGGTGGCAGAGCCGCGGTGGGGTGACGCGTCGCGCTCATCCTAAGAGGGCGTTTTCTCCCGTTGTTTCATCCTGGATTGCGGGGTTGATGGCGGTTTAGGTGCCGCGCCAGGTCGGGGTGGATTCCGCGGTGAGGCGGCGGGTCATGAGGTTGATCATTGCGAGGTGGATTATGGCTTCGGAGCGATGCGGTTTGGCCTCGTAATCGCGGGCCAGTCGGCGGTGGTTCATCAGCCAGCCCAGGGTTCGTTCGACGGTCCAGCGTCGGGGCAGGACCGTGAATCCCCTGGTGGCGGGTTCGCGGCGGACGATGTGCAGGTCGATGCCGAGGGTCGCCGCATGTTCGACAAGGTGCTGACGGTAGCCGCCGTCGACCCAGGCCTTGCGGACAGTGGGATGCTCGGCGGCGACCTTCTCGATGAGGGCCTGGCCGGCGACGGAGTCCTGCACGCTGGCTGCGCTGACGAGGACTCCGAGGAGGAGTCCGACGGTGTCGATGACGATGCTCCGCTTGCGGCCCACGATCTTCTTGCCAGCGTCGATACCCTGCCCGGCGGCGGGGCACGTTGGTGGATGTCTTGATGCTCTGGGAGTCGATGACGCAGGCGGTCGGTTCTTCCTCGCGGCCTTCCCGCCTGCGGACTTGACGGCGCAGGAGGGCGTTGAGCTGGTCGAAGACGCCCTCTTCCTGCCAGCGGGCGAAGTAGGCATAGACGGTGTTCCAGTGTGGATAGCCGTGCGGCAGATAACGCCACGGGATCCCGGTCCGGTTCACGTAGAGGACAGCGTCGAGCAGACTGCGCAGGTCGTGGTCCGGCGGGCGGCCGATGTCCAGGCCGCGGCCGCGGCGCTCGGACCGCCAGGCCGTCAGGACTGGTTCGACCAACTCCCACCGGGCATCGGAGAGATCACTCGGGTAACGGCGGCGTTCAGGCATGATCCGGGACTACCCATCAGGCCTGGGCGCTCGTGCCGGCGCTCGAGGCATACGGCGCGTAACTGGCGCCTTGGGATGAAACAGGAGCAGGCAGACCAAGACGCCCAGTCGATCGCCTCTCTCGTAACCAAGGCCCCATCAAGCCCATCGACCCTACTCGACCGGACACCAATACCTGTCCAGAACACTGCAAAAAAGATGAAACACTCTAAGTGGGTGTTTTTGGACCGGCAGGGGTCCGTCGTCCACCGACAACCTCATGGCCTTGACCTTGTCCGAAGGTGAAGGTCGACAGTGTGCAGGGCAACCAGGTCAGCAGACCAAGTGGGCCCGGCCTGGTCGGAGACTGGATGAGGAGACCCTGAATGGAATCGCGCTGCGTCATTCTCGACATCGGTGGAGTTCTGGAGATCACGCCCCGGACAGGGTGGCTGGATCAATGGGACGAGCGGCTCGGACTACCGGTGGGAAGCGCGGACCAGCGGCTCGACGATGTCTGGCGAGCCGGGGCTGTCGGGACAATCAGCGAGATAGAAGTGCGGGCGGAGGTCGGTGCCCGGCTCGGCCTTGATGCCATGCAGGTCGAGTCCTTCATGGCCGATCTGTGGACTGAGTATCTGGGGACGCCGAACGTGGAGCTCATCGAGTATGTGCGAGGGCTGCGATCCCACTGTCGGCTCGGCATCCTCAGCAACAGCTTCGTGGGAGCGCGTGAACTGGAGACAGCGATGTACCAGTTCAACGAACTGGTCGAACAGATCCTCTACTCCCACGAAATCGGCGTCTGCAAGCCCGACCCGCGGGCCTTCGAAATGACGTGTGCCCGTCTGGAAGTACGCGCGGAGGACTGTCTCTTCATCGATGACTACAACGTCAACGTCGAGGCTGCCCGCGCGGCAGGAATGCAGGCTCACCTGTTCGAGGGCAACGAGCAGACTTTCGCCCGCATCGCAGCTCACCTCGGTGCACCTTCACTCGACAACCCTCATGAGGCCCTCAGCAGGCCTGAGCCTGCCCGGCACGTACCCCCGCCTGAGCAAGACGGCAGGAATCGGTTCCAGCCTCGATGATGTTGCCGCCGGAGGTGAGCGGGTCGACGCACGGAGTTGCGGGAGAGGACGCAGAGTCGTCCTAGGTCGGCTCAACTGGCGGGCTCCGGCTTCTTCGTCCAGCTGTGGGCAGGCTTCTTCCTCGTGAGCCGCCTGCCGCCCATGAGGGTGATGAGTGCCCAGTTCAGGTGGGCTTCGCTGTGCTGGGGAAGGCGTTCGTAGTCACGAGCGTTGCGGCGGGCGTTCATGATCTATCCCAGGGTGCGCTCGACGCGCCAGCGGCGCGGGAGGACTACGAATCCCTTGGCGCCTTTGGGGCGGGAGACGGTTTTGAGGGTGATGTGGAGGAAGTCCTCGGCCCAGGTGACGAGCTGGCCGACGTAGGCGGCGTCGGCCCAGACCTGGGTGATCTGCGGGTGCGTGAGGCGAAGGCGCCAGAGCAGTTCGCGGGCGGCGTCGCGGTCCTGCATGTCGGCGGGCGTCACCATGATCATCACAGGGACACCCTTTGTGTCGACCACGAGATGTCTCTTGCGCCCGTTGATCAATTTCGCGGGGTCGAAGCCTCGCGTGGTCCGGCTCACCGTGGAGGCGCCCTTGACCGACTGCGAGTCGCTGATCAGCGTGACCGGGTAGGCGCATCGTGCTAGGCCGGTGCGCAGCCGGCGGCGGAGCTGGTCACGGATGTAGGTGACCACGCCGCGGTGGTTCCATCGGGCGAAAAACTCGTAAACCGTCTCCCACGGAGGGTAGTCGGAGGGCAGAGCGTGCCACTTCGCGCCGTTGTCGACGATGTATCGGATCGCGTCGATGATCTGCCGTCGGGGCCATTTCTCGGGGTGTCCGCCGGTCTTGGTCTGGCAGGCCGGGACGGGCAGGAGCGGTTCGAGAAGGGCCCACTCGACGATCGTGGTGTCGGAGGGATAACGGCGCGGGCGGACAGGGCTCGGCGTGGCGGACTCGTCGGGAAGCTGAAGAAGGGAGGGAGTGGACGGGGGTTACTTCGAGAGCTGCGCGAGGGTCGCGGACAC
Source organism: Streptomyces sp. NPDC092369 (assembly GCF_044755245.1). Classification (NCBI taxonomy): domain Bacteria; kingdom Bacillati; phylum Actinomycetota; class Actinomycetes; order Kitasatosporales; family Streptomycetaceae; genus Streptomyces; species Streptomyces sp. NPDC092369. Next base: position 32,588 of record NZ_JBIVQP010000011.1, on the reverse strand, counting down.
CCCGGTGAGCTGGGCGGCCACCAGCTGGGCCCATTCGTCGTCGGGGCAGCGAGCCAGGTGCGGGGCGAGCGTGCCCGTGATCATCCGGGTGTGGCGGCCGAGGACTTGCGCGAGCGGTTTCTTCTCGTGCTCAATCCAGTCCGCGGGGCCGTCGGAGAACATGTAGCCGGCCTTGCGCCGCCAGATGATGGGGGCGAGGTTCTCCGCGGCGCCGACGTCGCGGAGGTGCCGGATTCCGCGCTGGACCTGGGACTTCTTCAATCGGGTGGCGGCCACTAGCTGGAGGGTGTGCAGGCCGTCTGGCTTCCATCAGCGCGACGCGGACCAGGTCGCCGTAGTGCTCATCCAGCGGCTGGCCGGTGCGACGGGCCATCGTCTACTCGCCCTTGAGGAGCTGGGCCAGCTGCTCGTCGAGGGTGAACTCGCCGTTGTCGAGGGCTCCTTCGAGCCAGTCCGCCGCCGCGCGGACCCGGCCGATCTGCCGCCTCACCGTCTCGCGCTCGTCGTTGGTGAACTCCTGCCCGCGCAGCTGGGGGACGAGTCGGCCGAGAGTGGCAACGAAGCTGCGGGCAGGAGCCGACCAGGTCGAGGTACTCGATGGTGTGCTCGATCTTGCGGACGGCCGGGGTGGTCTCCCTGATCCGTTCACGCGTTTCCTCCGAGTTGTCGAACTGGGCCCGGTTGACCAGCATGCGGGCCGTACGGTCCCGCATCACCGTCCGGGCCACCGTCGGCCGACGCAGCAGACTGGTAGTCAGCTCTTGAGCGACGCTGTCATCCCTCGTCAGCTCGGTGACGACCCGCATCTTCTCCGCAGGCGTGACGTGCTCGGTGACCGCGGGCCGGGTAAACAGTCCGGCGCCACCTGGGCGGCGACCTCATCGTCGCGGGTCAGGTCGGCGACGGCCTGGACCTTCGCGTCGACCGTCACGGGACGCTCGACCCGCTGGCCGACGACCCGCTTGGCGCCGTCCGGCGTCCACTGCCGGGCTCCGGCACGTGGGTTGCAAGGGGCGTCCTCGATCGCCGCCCACCGCTCGCCCTCGTCGACGACCGAGGCCAGGATGCGGTGGACAGTGAACGACACGCCCTCCTTGCGCATCTCCTTCGGCCACCGGTTGGCGGTGTAGCGCCAGTCCTCCACAGTTCGGCGTTCCCCCCCGATGTCGTCGGCGAACATCTGCAGCGACTCCGTCACGGTGAACAGGTCCTCCGTGCCGTTCGGCATCGACCCGCCCACTGCCCTCATGGGCTCGATCTCCAGCGCCATGTCGCCCAAGGCGAATTGCGCGCGGGCGACCTGCGCGATCAGGTCTTTGGGCTGGGTGACGTGCTGTTCGTAACGCTGCCGGGTGACGTTCCCGATCCGGTCGGTCATGATGGTCACCGCCTTGTCCTGGGGCGGGCCCGGTCACCCACACGTGGCCGAGGAAGGCAGCCGGTCCCGGTCACCATTCACGGTGGCGCGGGCGCGACACGTGGAGGCAGCGCGTGAATCGGGGGCGCTCGAAGCACGCACCATCTGCCCTCAACTTGCCTGCGAAACAAGGTGGGTTGGTGGTGACAGCGAGGCGTTCTCCTACGCCCTTTCCGTAACGCCGTTCCGCGACGCCTGCTGTTGCCGGCAGGCCCGCACCCGGCAGCGGTCCGAGCAGTACACCGCCGAGGCTGAGGGTTCCACACCCACCGTCCCCGAACGGCCGCACACCGGGCACTCCGCGAGCTCACCCCACTGCATCGCGATCACGACACCGGCAGCATGCCACCACGCTCCCGGCAGTACCGCCGAGTCCCCCCGCCATCCGCCACGAACCAGATCATCCAGCCGTACGCACCTCACGACCAGAGTTCAAAAACACTAAGGAGATGAAGCAATGGCGAAGGTCTCTTTACGTACTAGCGCCGTAGTGGCAGCGCTCGGTGCCATGGCGGGAAGCGCTCTCACAGACAGCAGTCCTGCTGACGACATGGCTCCCGCCGCAACATTGCGGGCAGGCGCGGAATACAGACTCCAGGCATCCACTGCGGGAGACGAGATCATGGTGCAGCTCGTTGCCGAGCTGGGGGAGCCGCGGCACTTCTGCCTGGACATCCCGGGGTATCCCAGCTCCGGAGACATCGAACCACCGTGAAGCGGCCTGGCCGTTGGAAGCGCATACCTGCAAGACCGGGCTGCCCGAGTCCGGGATCATCACCATGGATCAGCGCATATCCCGCTCATCTCTGACCGGGGAGCCAGGAAAGATCCTTTACACGCGACTCAACGCCTGCCTGGAAGTGGTCGCCATCGGCGCGCAGACCGAGGTGCACGAAGACGCGTCCAGCGTGGCCGAGGACTGCACAGGTGCTGCCCCGCAGCAGGTGGCCATGACCGCATCCGGCAAGATCAAGGCGGTACTGGACTCGTCGAAGCGCCTGACCATCGGCAACGAGGCATTCGAGGCAGGGGACCGGGCATCGGGAGAGCCCTGGTATCGCCGAGCTCTCATCTTCAGCACATGCACGAAGGCTGACGCCTCGCGGCAGACATGGAAGACCACCGCAGCGCCGGCCTCGTCCTGAGCACCCCCCTGCTCCGTCCCTTTGCCGTGGCCAGGGGCGGAGCAGGGGTCTTTCAGACCAGTAGTCGAACGGGCTTCTCGACGCTCTCCCGCAGGGCGGCGAACCATCGGGCCGCCAAGGCACCGTCCACAGGCCGGTGGTCGGCCGAGAGGGTCAGCGTCATGACGTCCGCCGCCTCCAGATTGCCGTCCTCGGCGACTACAGGGGTCCGTGTAGTCGTGCCCACGGCCAGGATGGCGGCCTGCGGCGGATTGATGATCGCGCTGAACTCCTCGACTCCGTACATACCGAGATTGCTGATGGTGATCGACCCACCTTCCAGGTCGCTCTGGCGCAAGGCGCCGTGGCGGGCCTGCTCGCTGAAGGCGCGTACCTGGGCGGAGATGGCCGACAGAGAGAGTGACTCGACCGCCCGCAGCACAGGTGTGACCAGCCCGCCCTCGGTGGCGATGGCGACCGAGACGTCCACGGTGTGGAAACGGTGGACCGCGTCAGACGTCCAGATGACGTTCATTTCGGGTACCTGGGCGTGAGCCTTGGCAATGGCCTTGATGAGAAGGTCGTTGACCGAGATCTTCACGTCGCCGTCCGCGTTGACCTGCTGGCGGAGGGCGAGAAGCTCACCGACGCGGATCTGTCCCTTGACGTAGAAGTGAGGAGCAGTCTGCTTGCTCTCTGCCAGTCGGCCGGCGATGGCCCGCCGGATCCGCGAGTGCGGAACCACTTCGAACGCCGCACCGACACTGGGGGGCGTCGAACGGGAAACGGAAGGGGGTAGGGAGGGGGCAGCAGGAGTTGGATCGTCAGCGGTGGGGGCGGGCTGCGGGGGCCGGTTGGTGATGGCGGCGTTGACGTCGTCGCGGACGACTCGGCCGCCCGGACCGGTTCCCTGGATGGTACCGATGTCGATTCCCGCTTCACGAGCCAACCTGCGCGCCAACGGGCTGGAGAAGATGCGTCCGTTGGCAGGGAGTGCGGTGTCCGATGACGCGGTGGATTCGGTGGTCGGCTCGGCTTCGGGAACCTCTCGCCGGACGGCTGGTTTGGCCTCCGTCGGCCCCGCGATGCCCAGTCCCGCGAGAAGGTCGTTGAGGTCCCCCACCTCCTCGCCTGGCGCGCCGATCACCGCGATAGGGCTGCCGACCTCGACCTCGGTACCGGTGGGAACGAGCGCCTTGATCAAAGTCCCGTCCGCGGTTGCGGGAACGTCCACCTCGGCCTTGTCGGTCTCGACGATCATGAGTGCGTCACCCGCGTGGAACGATGCCCCCTCGGGCACCGGCCAGCCGGACAGGACCGCTGCTGTCGAACCGGCTGCGACCTCCGGCATGCGGAGTAGCTCAGCCATGGTTTCCTCCGTGTTGCGTAGATGTCGGCGGTTCAGCGACCGGTGATCTTCTTGAGCTCTGTGGCGACCTCGTCGGTCTGGGCGATGGCGGCGCGCTCCAGCACCTTGCTGATGCTCGGGGACGCCTCGCCTCCGGTGACGCGCTGGACAGGCTGGTCCAGCCAGTCGAAGAAGCGGCGTTGGATCTCGTCCGCGAGCCACCCGCCGTAGGACGTGCCGACAGCTCCCTGCTCGGCGATAAGGACGTTGTTGGTCTTGCGGATGCTCGCGCCGATGGTCTCCCAGTCGATGCTCGCCCGGTCCAGCCAGCGCAGGTCGATCACCTCGGTGTCGACGTCGCTGCTCTCCACCGCTTCCAGGACGTGGTTCGTCATGGCCAGGTAGGTCAGCACGGTGAGGTCCGAACCCTCGCGCCGTACCGCGGCCTTGCCCACGGGCAGGCAGAAGTCCAGGTCGTCCGCCGGGACCTCGCCCGCGGTCGTGTAAAGGTCCACGTGTTCCAGGACTACGACTGGATCGTTGCAGCGCAGCGCGCTGTTCATCAATCCGATGTAGTCGAAGGGTGTCGACGGCGCGACGATGCGCCAGCCCGGAGCGGTGGCGAAGATCCCAGCCGGGTCCATCGAGTGCTGGGAGCCGTATCCGGTGCCCATGGCGACCTTGCTGCGCAGGACGAGGGGCACGTCGCTGGTTCCCCCGAACATGTGGCGGGCCTTGCCGATCTGGTTGAACAGCTGGTCTGCGGCCACCCACATGAAATCGGCGTACATGAACTCCACCACGGGCCGGTACCGCCCTTCGAGCGCGACACCGCCGGCCAGGCCGGCGAACGCGTTCTCGCTGATCGGCGTTCCCAGGACGCGTCCTGGGAACGCTTCGGCGAGGCCGCGGGTGGCGCCGTTCGTACCGCCCTTGAGGCGGTGGACGTCCTCCCCGAGCACGATGATCCGTCCGTCCTCGGCCATGCGCCGTCCCATGACCTCAGCCACGGCGTCGATGAATTTGCGCTCCTCCAACTTGCCCTTGAAGGAGGGGAGATCGGCGGTCCGCACCCCGTCGAACTCACTGAGGTCTCCGCGAATACCCACGTCCCGGAAATCGGGGTCAGGCCACAGCTTCGCCTTGATCTGCTGCTGGCCGGGCTTGCCGTCGGGTTTCGCTTCGAGAAGCTCGCTCGCGACGGCCTCCACCTCGGCCTTGGCGCGCGCTGTGCACTCAGCCAGTTCCGTCTCGGTGAAGATGTCCCGGCGGACCAGATGGGACGTGAGGAGTGCCAGAGGGTCGCGGTCCCGCCACTCCTTCTCCTCCTGCTTGCTGCGGTAACCGAAGGCACTGCCGGGGAACGGGCCGTTCTGGTGGAAGTAGCGGTAGACATCTGCCTCGACGACCGTGGGGCCATGGCCCGCCCTCATGTGGGCGACCGCTTCGCCGGTCGCCAGGTACACAGCGAGTGGATCCATCCCGTCGACGCGCCAGCTGGGGATGTTGAAGCCCAACCCGCGTGCGGACAGTCGCGGTTCGGCGGTGACCTCGTCCACGTGGGTGGAGACGGCGTACTGGTTGTTCTCGATGAAGAAGCACACGGGGAGCCGCCACGCCCCGGCGAGGTTGAGGGTCTCCAGAACAGATCCGATGTTGACAGCGCCATCACCGAAGTAGGAGACGGAGACGTCGTCCGTGCCGGCGTGCCGGGCCGACCATGCGAACCCGGCAGCCTGGGGGACCCCCCCTCCCACGATGGCGTTGGTGCCCATGGCCCCGGCCTCGCGCCACTGGAGGTGCATGGATCCGCCGCGCCCGCGGCAGAACCCGTCGGCGAGACCGCAGATCTCCGACAGGCTGCGGGAGAGCACCGTGCGTACCGCCTCGGACAGAGGAGCCCGCAGGTCGATCCCGTCGGGAGCCACGTAGCCGAGCGCCTTGGCAAGGAACTGGTGGTGCCCACGGTGCGAGCCGTTGATGTAGTCACTGCCGGTGAGAGTGAGCACCGAGCCGACAGCGCCGCCTTCCTGGCCGATGCTGGAGTGGGCGGGTCCGTGCACCAGTCCCTGCGACGCGAGCGAGAGGACGTACTCCTCGAAGGTCCTGATGAGGAGCGTCTGGGCGAACATCGAGGTCAGCAGTGCTGGATCGGCCGCGTCCCAGTCCTTCCGCGTTGCGACGACCTCGACCCAGGGGGCGGCTGGGCTGAGCTTCTTGTGTGTGGGCACGAACGCCTCCAGGACAGGAGCACATGGCTCGGCCGGGCTCGAACACCCAGCCCTTGCGGTGTTTCACCGTCCCGCCGAATGGATCCATAATCAAGGTCAGGTTATCATTATGTTACTTAAGCATTGCAGGGCAAGGCATTGACTAGGCACGTTAAGAGAGTGATGGTCTGCGTTGAGAGAGCATGGATCCAATGGAGGATGGTCATGTCAAAGACAACGAGTGGCCCGGGCGACCTCAAGGAGTTCGAGCAGGACTCCTGGTGGGAGGCGGTACGAGCCGAACTCAACGCCGACACCCAGTGGACGGAGGCGGCCAAGTACTTCCCCGCTCGCATCGAGCTCCGCAGTGACCACACCTCCTGGACGGTGGACACTCGCGACGGCCGGGCCATCTCCGTGCGACCGGGACCCCATCCGCAGGGCGCCGACATCACGGTCGTCGCTCCGGACGAGGAATGGCGCCGAGTGATCGACGGGCGGACCGACTGGTTCGAGGGCACATCGCCGGGCCTCGGCCGCATCACGGTGGAGGGCGACGGCATCTCCGCCATGCGCAACGTCAAGGCGATGTGGCGTCTGCTCGGCGCACTGTCCACGGCCGGCAAACCTGCGGCCCAACCGGGTCCGTACTCTCCCGACCCGGAGACCGGCCGACACACCGCACTCACCGGACGGTACATCGAGGTCAACGGCCTGCGGACGTACTACGAGGAGGCCGGCGAGGGCGTTCCGATCGTCTGCATCCACGCGGCGGGTCAGGACACCCTGATGTACCGCCACGTCGTGGAGGGACTGTCGGACGAATTCCGCGTCATCTCCCTCGACGCACCCGGCCACGGCAAGACCCTCGAACCGGACGAGGGCGCTTTTCGTGACATCAGTGACCACGCCGACTTCAACGAGGCGTTCATCGACGCCCTGGGCCTGGAGAACCCGGCCATCGTGGGGTGCTCGATGGGCGGCAACATGGTCCTCGAACTGGCATCCCGACGGCCGGACTTCTACCGCGCGATCATCTCGGCGGAGGGCTCCGACTACACGCCGACCGTCAGCGACACGCTGCTGGAGATGTTGCTGCTGAACGGAGCGCAGATCCTGGAGGGCTGGTCCCGCTCCATGACCGGCCATCGCACTCCTCCCGACCGGGCGCGTGAGGTCGTGTGGCAACTGCGCCGCGTCTGTCCGGAGGTGATCGCCGCGGACCTCACCGGCTACGCGGGATTCGACCGGCGTGATCAGGTGGGTCGAATCGAGAGCCCGGTGCTGTTGCTCCGGGGTGACGCCGACTGGCTGGTCCCTCAGGAGATGGTCGAGCAGGTCGCCGGCCGTATCCCCGGGAGCCGCATCGCGGTGCTGGAGGGTACCGGCCATTACCCCATGATCGAGAATCCCGTCGAGTTCAACCGGGCGGTGCGCGACTTCGTGAAGGAGACTCTGCGATGAGCGGCCTCCCGGCCGGCCTGCCGGGTCCCGGAGTGTTGCCCGCGCCCCTGGCCGGACTGCCGGTGGCCCAGGTCGGCATCCTCGTGCCGGACCTGGCGGCAGGCATGGCCACGTGGTCGGCGATCCTGGGGTCCGACGACTGGCTCGTGTACACCTATGGGCCCGACAGTGTTCCTCGGCTGACCTACCGCGGTGGGCCGGGCACGTTCAGGATGCGGGTCGCTCTCATCGGGAACGCCCCGCAGGTGGAACTGATCGAGTCGCTGGACGGGCCGAGCATCTACACGGAGTGGATCAGTGAGCACGGCTATGGCCTTCACCATCTGGGCTTCCGCGTTCCGTCCGCGCAGACGGCGATCAATGAGGTGACCGCGAGCGGTGTCGGTCTGCTGCAGTCCGGCAGCGGATACGGGCAGGACGGCGACGGCGGGTTCGCCTACTTCGACACTCAGGCCAGTGTCGGCCTGATCATCGAGGCGATCGAGGTCCCCAGGCATCGCAGGCCATCCGAGCCACTGCCCCGGGGCCTGCGATGACGGCGGTCGCCCCGCGAGGCCTGCCGGGACTGGCGGGCGTCGAGCATATTGGCTTCACGGTGCCCGATCTGGAAGCGGCCACGGCTTTCTTCACCGAGGTCATCGGATGCGAACTGGTCTACACCTTGGGGCCCTTCCAGTCCGACGGCAGCTGGATGACCGACCATCTCAACGTCCACCCGCGAGCAGTGATGGACCGCCTGGCTTTCTTCCGCTGTGCCAACGGCCCCAACTTCGAGGTTTTCCAGTACGAATCCCCGGACCAGCATCCCGTCCCGCCGCGCAACAGCGACATAGGTGGCCATCACCTGGCCTTCTACGTCCAGGACCTGGATGCCGCCGTTGCCCACTTGCGGTCTCACTGGGTGACGGTGCTGGGGGAGCCCACCGACAGCACCGGGCCGAGCAAGGGGCAGCGGTGGGTGTACTTCCTCGCCCCCTGGGGCATGCAGCTGGAACTCGTCTCCTTCCCCGACGGCAAGGCGTATGAAGGAGCACTTGATCAGAGTGAACGGCAAGGGGTGAGATTGTGGCAACCTGAGATGCCGGATCAGTCGCCACGTTAGGAAGATCATGCCCGCAGGCCTCGACGGATCGTCCTCGGTCGCCAGTCAGAGGGTCGCCGACACCCTGCGCAAACAAATTCTCGGCGGGGAGTTGCGCCCCGGTGCGAGGATCATGCAGGAAGAGGTCGCCACGTCCTTCGGCTCCAGCCGGCTGCCGGTCCGTGAGGCTCTGCGGATCCTGGAGTCCGAGGGCCTGGTCGTCCTCAAAGCGAACAGTGGGGCGTGGGTCTCCAAAATGGACCTCGCCGAATGCCAGGCGACATACAAGTTGAGGGAGCGGGTGGAACCCCTGGCCCTCAGTGAGTCGATGCCGAACCTCACCTCGGACGACTTCACGCGACTTGACGAGATCCAGCGTGAGATCGAGGCGAACAATGATGTCGACCATTTCCTCAGCCTCGACAGAGAGCTCCACCTGATCACCTATTCAGGCTGCAGCGTTGAACAGCTCCTTACGATGGTTCGGCGATTCTGGAACACCACCCAGCATTACCGGCGCGCATACGCCCACCTCATTGATCCGACCGGGCGTGAGCTGATCAATTTCGAGCATCGGCTGATCATAGAGGCGATCAAGCGGGGCGATCCCGTCGACGCCGAACGTTTTCTGGCAGGACACATTCGCCGTACGCGGCTCGCGCTCTCGCGTCATCCGGAGCTGTTCGTCGATTGATGACACCCATCGGCTGACAAAACTGCGTCTACTTCCAGGCGGGCTGTAGGGACAGCCCGCCGTTTTCGCATGCCCTGGTGAGCTCCTGCGGCGGCTGGCGACACCGATGACATGGCGCCAATATGGATCCATGGAGTTGATCATGTTACTTAATCGTAATGTTGGTGAATCCTTCGTGCCTGTTGACGTGGGTTGATTCTGGAGAGATTCTCGGAATCGTCAAAGGGTCTTCACAGATGGATCCATTTGGGTCGCCTCGACACGGAGGGGATCCCCTTCACCAGCGTTGTCGCTCATGGCTCACCCGGCTTCGGCGACGAGAACGCGCCCGCCCGGACTTTCACCCGGGACTTACCCGCAGGCCGCGGAGTTCCTGCTCGTGCCGTTGCGTACGCCAACTCCGCCGCCTTTCCGAAGGAGCGCGCCGTGAAACGCCGCATAACTGTCGCCACGACCCTCGTCTTCTCCAGTGTCCTGACCGCCGCTCTTGCCGGCTGCAATGCCGGAGCGACCGGCACAGGGAAGGGAGGGGCCAAGACGGTCGGACTGATCCGGTTCTCCGGGTCGGACGTCTATGCCAACAGTGCCCTCGACGCCATTGCCTCCTATGGCAAGAGCAAGGGCTGGAAGGTGACGGAGGTGGACGCGAATGGCAGCGTCGACTCCGCCAACACGGCCCTGACCAATTTGGCCACCAAGGGCGTCGACGCGATCGCCATCTCTGTGTTCCCCACTGACGCCCTGGCATCGGGAGTCGCCTCGGCACAGTCCGCGGGCATCCCTGTGGCGAACTGGGGAGGCGGCCTCGGCCCGGGCGTGCCCATCGCCGCGGACGTTTCCATCGGGGAGCCGATGGCGAAGCGGGTGATGAACGACCTCGGCAGCACGGGTGCGCTGCTGGCCCTCGGCTACCGTCCCGGACTGCCTTGCCAGCGCCGTGAGAAGGCCCTCGACGACGCTGTGGCAAAGACGGACATCAAGGTGGACGCCCAGCAGATCACGATCCCGGGCCAGGTTGAGTCGGCGGACAAGGCGACCCAGGCCTGGGCGCAGGCGCACCCCAAGGGCGGCAAGCTCGCCGTGTGGGCCTGTTTCGACGACCCGGCCACGGGTGCCGCCGCTGCCCTCCAGCAGCTCGGCCGTACCGATGTCAGCACCTACGGTCTCAACGGCACTGCGGAGGCATTGTCCCTGGTGAAGGCAGGGAAGCTGACCGCGACCGAGTGGATCGACGGGCCGTCCCAGGGGCGCGAGATAGCCCAGTTGCTGGAGAAGTACTGGGCCGCTCCCGACGACTTCAAGCCGGTTGAGATCGACGGCAACTACAAGATCGTCGACAAGTCCAATGTCGACGCCTTCCTCGCTGAACACCCCGAGCTGAGGAAGTAGTCATGACAACAGCAGCGGCGGCCCCCGGTGCGGGCGAGCCGGCACCACCTGCCCAGGTGGAACCTCTCCTCCGGGTTGAGGGTCTCGCGAAGTCCTACGGCGCCATCCGCGCCCTCCGTGGCATCGACATCGCCTTCCGGCGCGGCGAGATCCACGGGCTCGTCGGAGCGAACGGCGCCGGCAAGTCCACGTTGATCCGCTGTCTGGCCGGCCTTGAGCAGCCCGACGCGGGCGACGTCCTCGTCGACGGCCAGGTCACCCGCATCCACGGCCCCGCCGACGCGGCGGCCCTGGGACTCGCTTTCATCCACCAGGAGTTGAACCTGGTGAAGTCCTTCACCGGGTCGCAGAACATCATGCTCGGCAGTCACGAGGGTTCGATGTTGAGCCCGCGACGATTCAGCGGCGTACCCGACGCGGTGCTGCGCGTCGCCCGCCGGGTCGGTATCGACTTCCGGCTCGACATTCCGGTCTCCGAACTGACTGTTCACCAGCAATGGCTCGTCACCATCGCGCGGGCTCTGGTCGAAGACCGTGCCCTCATCGCCATGGACGAGCCGACCGCCTCACTGGATGGCCAGGAGGCGGCCAAGCTCCTGGAGGTCGCCCGAGAGCTGGCCGCCTCCGGTGTGGCTGTGGTGTTCATCAGCCACCGGCTCGATGAAGTGACGGACGTGTGCGACCGGGTCACCGCCTTCAAGGACGGATCGGTGTCCCTGGCTCTACCGCGGAGGGAGGTCACACGCGAAGCGGTCGTGCGTGCCATCGTCGGTCATGAGGTCACGCCCGGCGCCGGGGCCACGGCGTTCGAGCCGACCGAGCACACCAAGGTCGCCCTGAGTCTTCAGGACGTAAGCCGTGGCCGGACAGTCCGTGGCGTCTCCCTCACCCTTCACGAGGGCGAGGTCGTCGGCATCGCCGGCCTGGTCGGCTCCGGACGTACGGAGCTGGCACGGCTGATCTTCGGTGCCGACCGCCCGGACGGCGGCACGATGGTGCTGGACGGCAAGCCCTACCGGCCCCGCTCCATCACCCAGGCCATTGACCGGGGCGTTGCCTATGTCCCCGAGGAACGGCGGTCGGAGGCGCTCTTCCTCACGCATTCGGTGGAGGACAACCTCCACATCACGGTGTGGGATCGCTGGCGCGTTCGCAAGTGGCTGCCGTTCATCCGGCCTCGCTTGTCCCGGGCCGGGGCGAACGACACCTGCCGCGCTCTTGGGATCAAGACAACGGATGCCCGCAGACCCGTCGTCGGCCTCAGCGGTGGCAATCAGCAGAAGGTCGTCATGGGCCGTTGGCTGGCCACCGATCCGAAGATCCTGATCCTGGACGAACCTACCCGGGGCGTGGACGTGGGCGCTCGCGCCGACATCTACGCACGGATCCGTGAGGCGAACGAGTCCGGATCAGCCGTCCTCGTCATCTCCTCGGAATTCGAAGAGCTCCTCGAATGCAGTCGCGTACTCGTCATGGCTGAAGGCCACATCGTCGGCGAGCTGACCTCGGACGCGATCACCGTCCCCAACATGCTGCACCTCTGCTACGCGTGATCCGCGTCGCGCGATCGAGAAACTGGAGAACCCCGCCATGGAAGGCACCATCGAACAAGCCGCGAAGGCGTCGGCTGCGCAGGGGGCCGCACCGGGCAACGCACAGCGCATTCTGCTCCTGACCGGCAGGTACGGAACCCCCGGCGTCCTCGTACTTCTCCTGATCGGCTTCAGCGCGGCCAGCCCGGCCTTCCTGACCGGTCAGAATCTCCTGAACGTCCTCAATCAGAGCGCCACCTTGGCCATCGTCGCCGGGGGACTCACCCTGCCACTGGTGGCGGGCAAGTTCGACCTCAGCTTTGCCTCAGTGGTGAGCCTCTCCGGCATCCTCGCGGTCGGCTTCCTGGAGCGCAGTGGACTGCCCTGGTTCGCCGCCATGCTGCTCGCCCTGGCGGCCGCCGGAGTCATCGGGTTGGTCAACGGCCTGCTCGTCGCACAGCTGCGCATCGACCCGATCGTCGCCACCCTGGGCACCAGCACCATGCTCCTGGGTATCAACTACGCCTACTCCAACGGCACACCCATCACCCTCAAACCCGGTCCCTTCACGGACATCGCGCGTGCGTCGGTACTGGGTGTCCCCGCACCGATCATCCTCACCGCGGTAGTTCTCGGCGGCCTGTGGGTCGCCCTGAACTTCACGCTGCTCGGGCACCACATGCAAGCGGTGGGCACCAACCAGGTGGCCGCGCGCATGGCCGGTGTTCGGGTTGCGCGCATCACCGTGATCGCCTTCGTGATCTGCGGCGTGTGCGCGGGGCTGGCGGGCGTCCTGCTGTCGGCACGGATCGGCAGCGGACAGGTGACTGCCGGCGACGGCTATCTGCTGAACGCTTTCGCGGCGGTCTTCCTGGGTGCGTCCGTACTCAGGGACGGTGACTTCCACATCCTGGGCACGCTCGTGGGCGTCCTCATCGTCACCGTCACCTTCAACGGACTGTCCTTGCTCGGTGCCCAGTCCTACGTCCAGTTCCTTTTCCAGGGCGGGATCCTGGTGGCCGCTACCGCCCTTAGCAGCACCAGTCGACGCATGCTGCTCGCCTCGACACGGCGCTGACCGGGCGCGCCGACTCGCCACCGGTGGTCCTGTCCACCTGCCGATCACGACCATCACTCCTCCGTGTGGATCCATTCCTGAATCTGTCCTCTACATCTTGTGAGAAGCGGCAGGTTGAGACATTAGAACGTCACGAAAGTGAAACGTAGCATTGTCTGTGGATCCATGAAGTGTCAGTGTGGTCAGGAGTAGTGACTGGCCGAGGATGACGCGAGCCGCGTGTCCTGCCACTTGTCTGAGAAGGCTGATGCCATGACGCAGTCCGCGAACACCCCTCCCCCTCCGGAACTCGAGCCCCTGGTGGAGCCCTGGATCGAGAAGCTCGGAGCTGCCCTGGACGCCTTGAAGGCGGGTCGCTTCGATGACCTCGCTGCCGCGCGCGCGGCATACGCCGACTGGTTCGTATCGCGTTTTCCCGCACCTGACGGCGTGACCTACGAGGACTATCAGGCCAACGGCGTTCCGGTGACGCGGGCGCGACCCGCCGAGACTGTCCCCGGCCGCACCCTGCTCTACCTGCACGGCGGCGGATACCTGGCCGGGGCGCCCCGCGGGTACCGAGGGCTGGTGGGCCGCTATGCCAGCGGTCTGCGTGCCGAGGCCGTGATCCCCGATTACCGGTTGGCTCCTGACGCCCGCTACCCGGCCGCGATCGACGACAACCTCGCTGTCTACGAAGCCCTGCTCAAGGAGGGCTACGACGCCGGCTCCATCGTTGTGTCAGGTGACTCGGCCGGCGGCGCCATGTCCGTCGCGTTGCTGGTCGCAGCCCGTGACGCGGGGCTGCCGCTCCCAGCCGCGGCGGTGGCGATTTCTCCCTGGGCCAATCTGGAGCACACAGGCGCGTCGATTGTCACCAAGGCCGAGGCGGACCCGCTGTGCACCCCGGAGGCTCTCCGCACCATGGCTCTCAGCTACATGGGCGACAGCCCGCTGAACAGCCCCCTCGCCTCACCGGTGTTCGCCGATGTCGGCGGCCTTCCTCCGGTGCTGATCCAGATCGGTGAGCGCGAGATCATGCTCAGCGACGCCATCCGTCTGGCGGAGCACCTGGCCGCAGCCCAGGTGCGGGTGAACCTTGAGGTGTGGCCCGGTATGCCGCACGTGTGGCACCTGTTCTCCGAGGACCTCAAGGATGCCGACGCCGCCCTTGAGTCCGCTGTCGCCTTCCTCGCCGCCCAACTGCCCTAGCCACAGACACCATTTCCTTTCCCGCCGTTGTGAGAGGCATCCCATGAGCAGCACCGAAAACGAGAAGAAGGTCAAGGTCAACGGAACGGAGCTGTTCGTCCGTGACACCGGTGAGGAGCACCTCCCCGTCGTTCTGGCCCTCCATTCCCTGTTCCTCGACGGCCGCATGTTCGAGGGCTTCAAAGAAGCCGCTGCAGGCAAGTACCGAGTCATCCGCCCTGACTTTCGCGGTCAGGGCAGGAGCGCGGCGGCCGAAGGTGACTTCATTCATCTGGACACGGTCACTGCTGACGTCATCGCTCTGGCCGAGGCACTGAACCTTGAGCAGGTGCACCTCCTCGTGCAGTCCATGGGCGGCGATGTGGGCTTCCGGCTGGCCGTGGCCCGGCCTGGGCTGATCAAGTCGATGGTCGTCCTCGGGTCGTCCGCCTGTGCCGAGCCCGCCGATCAGCTGGTGGTCTTCCGCGAGTGGGTCGACAACGTCGGCCGTCAGGGCTTCGTCGGCGACGTGCTGCAGGAGACCCTGGAGATCATGTTCGGCGCCACCACCCGCAACGACCCTGCCAAGCAGGACATCGTCAAACTGTGGGAGTCGCGGATCGCCGAGGTACCCAAGACGCTGCGACCCGCCATGGCGGGTGTCATCGAGCGCGGCACCGCGGTGCACCTGCTCCCGCAGATAAGCACTCCCGTCTTCATCGTCTCCGGCGAGGAGGACAAGCCCCGTCCTGTCCCGTGGCAGGACGAAATGGTCGAGCACCTGCCGAACGCCACCCTGTGGCGGCTCGAGAAGATCGGCCACAGCCCCATCCTGGAAGTCCCGGACGTGGTCCTGCCCCGCCTCCTCGAATTCCTGGATCAG
Source organism: Streptomyces sp. NPDC092369 (assembly GCF_044755245.1). Classification (NCBI taxonomy): domain Bacteria; kingdom Bacillati; phylum Actinomycetota; class Actinomycetes; order Kitasatosporales; family Streptomycetaceae; genus Streptomyces; species Streptomyces sp. NPDC092369. The sequence continues at coordinate 17,198 of NZ_JBIVQP010000011.1, read as the reverse complement.
GTGGAGAAGTCCCGCTAGGTGCTCTGCCGGGTCCGTCGCGGGAGGCGGACCCGGCTCAGGGAATCCGGTGACTCCCTCGGCTGGTTTGGTGACCCACTCGTCGGCTGGGCGCTGAATGGCGCGGGGTTGTAGTTTCGGCTGGTTCCGGTTCCACCTTCTGTTCGCCAAATGGGTCTATTTCCAGGGCGGGTTCGGGTCAGGGAGCGCGAACGCGTGTGTTGGCCAGCGCAGCTCTTTCCCTGTGGTGTCTGGTGCCCTCACCACACACCCGTCGCTCCTGGGGGAGTGAGGCGGTGGGCCCCCTTCGCGGGCAGGACAGACCGTACGCCCGCACGTCGCGAATCGAAAGATGCTGGCCTCAATGATCCGAAACTGCCACGCCAGCAGAATCCAGGGATGCCAGCAGACATCGATGTCCAGGCACAAGGCACGGCCGAGTAGATCGATGACCTGGGCGGAGGAGTGGCATTCGCGGCCCTGTTCCGGGCGGATGTAGGAAGTCGTCGCTGACATCCGCCAGCACCGCGACCTTGGTCCTAGGAGTGGGGCACCCAGGACGAGCCCCCCTGCCGCTTGTGCTAGATCGGGTCCATGCTGACGCAATCGGACGGTCCACTCATGAGGCCGCCGAGACGTCGAAGGAACGAGCATGATGTACCCGGCCACTCCCCACTTCTCAGGCCTTCGAGGCGCACGTCTGCCAACGCGTCGTCCGCCTGGGCGCCCACCGCTGAACAACACGCCTCCCGGTACAGAAGGGCAGCTGTGCTCATGGTGACCGAGGAACAGGTGCGTAACTGGGTCGAGGGGTATGTGCGGGCCTGGGCGAGCAACGGCAAGAAGGACATCGCCGCCCTGTTCACCCCGCGGGCCGAGTATCACGAGTGGCCCTACGAAACCGACTGGATCGGCCGCGATGCCATCGTCGCCGGCTGGCAGAGCCGAGTACCCTGGCAAGAAGGGGGCTGGGAATTCGACTGGTCCCTGCTCGCCCTCAACGGAGACACCGCAGCCATAGAAGGTACCGGCCGCTACAAAGAGCTCGGCACCTTCGCCAACCTCTGGACCGTCACGTTCGACAAGAGCGGCCGCTGCACCGTGTTCCGCATGTGGAACAACGAGGTCTGACCCGCGATAGCGGTGGACCCGCAGCTGCCCCCGGAACCGACCTCAACCCGTGACGGCTGCCCGGACGAGCCGGGCAGCCGCCAGCGTCACACCGTCCTACGCCGGATCTCCGCCGAGCGCACCGCCATGGCGAAGCTGAAGTGGAACTGCTTGTTGATGGCGCCCAGATAGCCCACGCCGGTGATGACGTACCAAGCCTTGGCCGGATAGCTGCCGTACTCGGTGCTGGACCAGTAGTGCTCCGCCTTCAGGTTCTCGAACAGATCCTGGTTCGAGAAGATCTGGCCGAAGGCCGCCGCGAAGTCGAAGGCACCGTTCTCGTCCACGGGCTGGTCGGAGGGAGACGGCAAATCCGGCATGCTGCCGTCGAAGCCTTGGAGGCCCTTGTTGCCCAGGGCGTTGTAGTACAGCCGGGTCCACTCACTGTTCTGCGTGTTGTAGCCGCAGAGAGTGGTGCCATCGAACCCGTAGTGCGCGGGACCGTCCTCGGTCGCCGGCAGACGCCAGTCGCTCGTCCACGAGATCTCGTAGGCGGGGTCCAGGTTGTACGTCAGTACGGCGTCGGAGTTCAGCCCTGCGGCCCACTCGGTCTGCTTGTACCAGTTGTTGAATCCCGAGGTGTAGTCCAGCCAGACGAGCTTCTGCGCCTCGTCCCAGATCAACTTGTACTCGCTGCCCTCGTAGGTGACGGTGCCGACCGATTCGAGCGAGGTGCGGGTAACTCGCCCGCCGCGGACGGCGATCGCGTAGTTGAAGGGCCAGTCCTTCTCGTCGTCACCCTGGTAGCCGATGTGGGTGCCGAAGAACCAGGCGAGAGACGGATGCTCGGCATACTCGTTCTGCCAATAGAAGTCGATCTTCAGGTTCTCGAACGGCCCGGTGTTCTTCAGTCCGGCATCCGGCTGGGGGAAGGCGCCGTCGGTGCCTTGGTTCCCCTTGTTGCCCAGCGTCGTGTAGTAGAGGTGGCCCAGGTCGCTGCTGGTCACGTTGAAGCCGGCGGTGGACTTGCCGTCGTAGCCGAACTCGTACGCGGAGTGCGGTGTAGCGGGCAGACGCCAGTCGCCGTCCCACTCGACGTGGACGCCGGGCTCCAGCTGGTAGGCAAGGACACCGCCCACATTGAGGCTCTTTGCCCAGGCAACGCCGTCCGCCCAGTCGAGGTAGTCGGTCGTGTGGTCGAGCCAGATCAGATCGCGCGCCACCTCGTGAATCAGACGGTAGGTGTTGCCCTGGTAGAGGGCTGTGCCGATGACTTCTGCGGAGGCGGTCTCCGCTGGGCCGGCTTCTGAGGGTGCCGGCTGAGCTGACGTTGTCATCTTGTCTCCTCATGGTTCAGTGACTCTGCTGTGCCGCTCCGAGCCCAATGGCGACGCTGTCCTGATGCCAGGTGGTGGGAGGGCTGTGACGCCCTGCTCGGGGCAGGCCACGTGGTGCGGCTCATGACCACCTCCGCCAAACGACGGGGCAGAAGGTGGCGGGGGGCGCGATGCAGGCCGCGACGGCTCGGCAGGACTCCGGCTTGCGGTGCGTGACACTCTACAGAGTATGGATCCATAGGTAAGAGTCACGTAACCTTAATTCCAGGCCTTGTGCCATGCTGGCCCGACTCTGTATACCTGAATGGATCCATTGGGTGGGAAGGTGGCGCCCCCGACCTGTCTCGGGGGGCAGTCTTCAGCCGGTCAGGATGGCGCGGATGACGCGAGTGAGGTGACTGATGAGTTGATCGGTCGAAAGGTCCCGGAGGGGTCCATGGCGGATGACGTAGCGGCTGAACGTGACGCCGATGAGCTCTGCGGCGAGGAGTTCGATCCGGATCTCCGCGTCGGGTGTCGTGACGGCCCGCAGGTAGCCGGCCATGCTGCGCTCGTGCATGGCGTTGTAAAGCCTGACTGCAGTCTCCTCGTTGGAAGCGGCACTGCGAATGAGGGCCACGAAGGGGTCCCCGGCGGCACCCTCCTCCATTCGGGCCACGTAGCCCTGGGCGATACGTGCCGGCAGGGTGTCGGGGTCTCCCTGTACCAGTTGCTCCACATCGCGCGCGCCTGGGACCGCGGCGACGAAGAGGTTCTCCTTCGACTGGAAGTGGCGCATCACGAGCCCGTGCGTGACACCGGCCCGACGGGCGATCTCCCGGATGGTGGCCCGTGCGTATCCGTATTCGGTGAACGCGTCCCGGGCCGCGTTCAGGATCGCTGCTCGATGGGCCTCGGGATCCCGGACGCGTTTCCGTGTCGGTGCGGGTGCGGGACTCGTCGGCTTGTCCATGGGCTCACAGTAGGTGACCCATCACCCTCGTGACCAAGTGGTCATTAGCGGAGGATGGCGTTAGGGTCTAATGACCGCTTGTTCATTATCTTGCGGAGAAGGCGCCGCCCTCGCTGGGATCCGGCCCCGCCGTTCAGCCGGCGAGCTATGCCCCGTCGCGCAATCGATCAATCGAGGTGCACCATGACCACCCCCAACGCTTTGACACTTGATTCCGCAGCACAGGACCAGTTGTTCCGCCAGGCCCACACGGCCGACTCATTCAGTGGTGAGGAGGTGCCCGACAGCACCTTGCGCGCCATCCATGAGCTGGTGAAGTACGGCCCGACCTCGTTCAATCAGCAACCTCTGCGGATCGTGCTCGTACGCTCCCGCGAGGCACGCGAGCGCCTGGTCTCGCACATGTTCGAGCCGAACAAGGAGAAGACACTCAATGCGCCGGTAATCGCGATCCTCGCTGCCGACTACGAGTTCCACGAGGAGCTGCCTCGCCTTGTGCCGCACTTCCCGGATGCCAAGGACACGATCTTCGCTGCCCGAGAATTTCGCGAGGCGTCCGCCGAGTTCAACGCTGCGTTGCAGATCGCGTACTTCATCGTCGGTGTGCGCGCTGCTGGGCTCGCCGCCGGGCCGATGACCGGTTACGACGCCGTCGGCATCAACAAGGTCTTCTTCCCCGAGGGGGACCACACGGTCCTCACCGTGATCGCCCTGGGTTTCCCGCAGGAGGATTCCTACCACCCGCGCCTGCCGCGCCTCGACTACGACGAGATCGTGTCCACCGTCTGAGCGGTGGTCCAGCCGACCGTGCCAGTTGACGTCCTGTCGCGTACGGGTCGGTCCTACCTTGAGCGCTGGTCCATGACGACCAGTCAGGTCTGGCTGGTCGCCGGGGATCCAGTCCTCGCAGACAACCGCCGTCGTCCGGCCAGCACCTCAGGAGAACGTGCATGTACGCTGCCGTCGTCCACGCCTTCGGCGATTCACCCCGTTATGAATCCCTTCCCGATCCTGAAGCAGCGCCCGGGGAAGTCGTCGTGGATGTTCTCGCCGCTGGGCTGCACCCTCTGGTGCGTGCTGTCGCGGCGGGCAAGCACCCCACGAGTGGAGACCAACTGCCACTCGTTCCCGGATACGACGGCGTGGGACGCACTGAGTCGGGAGTGTTGGTCTATTTCTCGGGGCTTGTGCCGCCCCAGGGGAGCATGGCCGAGAGGGCCGTGGCACCGCGGTCCTCGCTCATTCCACTGCCCGACGGGCTCGACCCGGCGACAGCGGCAGCCCTGGTGAACCCGATGATCTCGGCGTGGCTGGCCCTGTACGAACGGGCCGGACTGCAGGCTGGGGGAGCGGTACTGGTCCTTGGAGCCACGGGCAACGCGGGCCGCGCGGCCGTACAACTCGCGCTGCTGCGCGGCGCCGAGAAAGTGGTGGCCGTCGGGCGCAATGCAGAAGCGCTGGGTGAGCTCTCCCGAATGGGGGCTCACCACACGGTGTCCCTCGACGCGAGTGACGAGGAGGTCGCTGCGTCTCTCCGTGACGTCGCCGGCGACGTCGATGCCGTGATCGACTACCTCTGGGGGCAGCCGGCCGAGGTGGCTCTGGCCGCTGTCGCCGACGGACGTCCAGACCCCACCCGGTTGCTGCGGTGGGTGGCTGTCGGGTCCATGGCCGGACCGTCCATCGCTTTGCAGTCGGATGTCCTGCGCAGAATCAACGTCGACATCCGGGGAAGCGGCGCCGGATCAGCCTTTCCGGACCGGGTGGATGCCGCACTGAGGTCGTTGATCGCGCTTCTGCCTCAAGTGGACGTTGGCACGCAGGCCGTTGCCGTTCCGCTGTTCGAGGTGAAGGAGGCCTGGAACCGGCAACTGGCGACCGGACAGAGAGTGGTCCTCATCCCAGAGCGTGTGGCATCGGGGACTTCTGCATGAACGACACGCGGGCACCGGATCTGCGGAGTGGCGACTTGGTCGTCGTCCGGGGAGCGGTTGCTCGCTGCCAAAGGCACACGTGGCACGCGGCACTCACGACGAACGAGGAAGACATCCGTGGAAAAGACGTATGACGGGCGCCCCACGCTGCTGCTGGTGCACGGGGCATGGCACCGCGCCTCTTGTTGGGCGGAACTGCAGGCGGTACTCACTGCCGAGGGATGGGACAGCCGGACGGTGGACCTCCCCAGCACCGGCAAGCAAAGCATCCCGACCGCCGGCGTCTACGAGGACGCGGCCGCCATCGGTGAGCAACTCCGCAGCATTGAGGGGCCGGTGGCCGTTCTCGCTCACTCCTACGGCGGCATCCCGGTCACGCAAGAGGCCGGCGATCATGCCAATGTCGTACATCTCATCTATCTCGCGGCGTACATGCCTGCCGAGAACGAGTCCATGTACGACATCCATGGGCTGCCCGCGCCCGAGGACCTGAGCGGGGTCTTCCCACTGATCGATGATCCGCGTACGTCCCTGTACGGCGATCTGTCGGACGCGGACGCGGAGGCCGCCCTCGGTCAACTGGTCGACCAGAGTCTGCGGTCTTTCGCGCAGCCGGTGAGCCGGGCCGCGTGGAGGACGATTCCCTCCACCTACGTCGTGTGCGAGAGGGATGGGGCGATCCCGCCTGCCCTCCAGGAGTCGATGTCGGCCCATGCGGCGAACGTCGAGTGGCTGGCGTCCGGCCACTCCCCGTTTTTGTCTGCCCCGGTTGAACTGTCCGCGGTGCTGAGGAAGGTCCTTACGGCGGTGTCGTCGGGGGACTGACGCAGCTCAGTGGGCCGGATCGAGGGATCCCGGGCAGTGCGTAGGTCCGGCCCGCGGAGCCCGGTGAACATGGACTGAGCGCGGGACCGTTCGAACGTGAGGACCGGATGCAGGGGCAAACTTGGTCAGAGGGCCGGAAGGGGATAGGTCACCTCGGTGAGGCGTTCGGACAAGTCCCACAGGCCGCGCTGAAGATCCCTGTCGTGAGAAGCGCCGGCAGAGCGGATCTTGGCAGGGTCGCCGAAGACGCCGAGGAAGCCGCCCGGCCCGTAGAAGGCGGCGGCCTCGGCGGTGGGGTCCGTCGCTGCTCGAAGAGTCGGGAGCGCTCCCCGCGCGGCGGTGCGGCCCAGCACCTTGTTGGCGAACGCGTCGAGGCCGGGGGCAGCCTGCTGGCGGGACAGGTCGGTGCTGGCGATACCCGGATGCGCCGCGACCGCCAGGGTGGGAGCGCCGACGGACGCCAGCCGCCGGGAGAGTTCGTACGTGAAGAGGAGGTTGGCCAGCTTGGAGCGGGCGTAGTCCTTGTTGTCGTTGCCTGTGGAAGTGAGGTGCGACAGGTCCAGACGTCCCATTCGGTGCACCATGCTGCTGACCGTCACGATGCGTGATCCAGGAACCGGCAGCAGTTGCTCGATCAGAAGGCCGGTCAGGGCAAAGGTGCCGAGGTGGTTGATGCTGAACTGTCCCTCGATCCCATCGCGGGTTTCGCCGGCGGCCTTGTTTACGCCCGCGTTGTTGATCAGCAGGTCCAGGTTGCCGAATTCGGCCTTGATCTGTTCGGCAGCGGCGTGCACGGACGACAGATCGCTCAGGTCCAGCCCGACGACGCCGAGCCTGGCGCCGGGCAGTTCATCGGCGATGCGAGCGGCGGCAGCCTTGGTCTTGTCCACGTTCCGTGAGGCCAGAACCACCTGGGCTCCGTGTTCCGCCAGGGCCCTGGCGGTCTCGAAGCCGATCCCCGTATTCCCGCCCGTCACCACGGCCGTGCGGCCCTTCAGGTCGGGGATGTCCGACGTGTTCCAGCTTACCATTGCGCGCTCCTAACATGAACCAGCGATTCAGGTTAGATAGTGAACCATCGGTTCACCTTGTGCAAGTCACGGGTACGCTGTCGGCATGGCGAGCACAAGCGGTGGGGCACGGTTGAGGTCAGACGCGGTTCGCAACCGAGCGCGCATCACGCAGGCCGCACGGTCGCTGATAGTGACCCGGGGGCTCGCCGTGGAGATGGATGAGATCGCCCGCGAGGCCGGGGTCGCGGTGGGTACCGTGTATCGCCACTTTCCCGCGAAGAGCAACCTGATGGAAGCTGTGCTCGCCGAACTGGGCGCCGAGATCGAAGGCACGCACGCCGAGGCCGTGAGCAGGGTCGAAGCGGGACGCAGTGCCGGATACGCAGAGCTCGCGGCGTTGTTCCGCCGGGCGGTGGTGGACGCCAACGAGGAGCGTCTACTCCGCGAACTGGGCCCGGCAGGTGGCCCGTGTCTCCCGCCCGAAGTCCAGCTCCAGGCGGAGTCGGCCATGAACTACCTGATCGCCGCAGCACACCGCGACGGTGACCTCCGCGCCGACGTCACGATGAGCGACGTGGAACTGCTGCTGACCCACGCGCCCACAGCCCAGACATCTCGGAAGGAGCGAGAGAGGTGGGTGACTCTCGCCCTGCGATCGCTCGCTTCTCCTGAACGTGTGGCCGAGGATCTTGTGGCGGATCGGTCCCGCGGTCAGTGATGTGGGACGGCTTCGAGTCAAAGGGAGCCACGGGCACGCAGTATGACGTGGTTGATGTGAATCCCGGTCACATTCAGGAACCCAGTGATGCGGCGGCAGCTTCCAGCTCACTCGTGCGCGCGCTCGTGGTGCGGTGTTCTCCGACCTGCGTCGAGTGGTGCCCTGGGGGCTGGGATTCAGCGGGCTGCGACCCCTGACCGCGCACATCCTTCTTGACGGCACAGGCTGGCTCACCACATCCCAGGAAGTGCCGGTGCGGCTCACCGCGGGCGATGTCGTCCTCTCCACCCCCTGAGACCCGTATCAGCTGGTCAGCGATGTCGGCGCGGACATCGAGACGATTACGGACGCCCGCCGCCGCGGCAGCGACGAGGGGCCGGGACCGGCGTCCCACATTCTCTGCGGCGCCTACATCCTGGAAGGAAGCGTCGGGAAGAGTCTGCTGGAATCACTGCCCCGATTCGCCCGTATCCCAGCACAAGCGCAGAGCCCCCGGCATCGGACGCGATCAGCCTGCTGGCCGCAGAGGCTGAGGAAACGGAAACCGGACAGCAGGTTCTGCTCGACCGGCTACTGGATCTCAACCTGGTCTATGCCCTGCGCACCTGGTGGCAGCAGGAACAGGAGCAGGCACCCGGTTGGTTTCGGGCGCTGGCCGACCTGCGGCTTGCACGGGTGGTCCATGCGGTCCACGAACACCCCGAGCGCACGTGGACGGTGGAAACCATGGCCCACGCTGCTGACATGTCACGGGCCGGCTTCGCCGCCGCCTTCAAGGAGGTCATCGGGCAGAGCCCCGGCAACTATGTGACCCGACTACGGATGGGACATGCCGAAGACGCACTCCTGCGTACCGACGCCACCCTGGCCACCATCTCGGCCGATGTCGGCTACACCAACGAATTCGCGTTCGCCACCGCCTTCCGCCGCACGCACGGCCTCCCGCCCGGCCGATGGCGCGCCGCCCACCGACCCACGCTCCAGCGGGAACCGGCCGAAGTCGCCCACCGTGACGCGGGTCCATGCCCGGATGCACACCGAGCGAGGGGCGCGCTTGCCAGGCACATCCGTGGCCCACCCTGCGCGGGGAGCTGAGACCACCCGCGGATACTGTGATTGGGCCTGGGAATGTCGGAACGGTTAAGTTGGAACGGCCTCAAGTGAGGGCCAGACGTGGCAAATTCGGTGGAATGCGCTCTGTCAACACCTCTGACTGCTTCGCTCGGGCGAATCGTTGGAAGGAAACTTTATGACCTTCCAGTGAGGTGCGGACGGCGGTTCTGCGAACTGACCTGGCACGGCTTACACGTCCCATTGACCAGGAACCCTGGCGCAGGCCCCTGGCCGCGTGGAGAGTAACTACTTTTGCAGCCGCGGCGGGGTTACTGCCGGGCACAGGAAGGCGGGAGGCGCTGCCGGATTGTCAACGGGCGTTGATGATCAGCCAGCCGGCGAGACGCCGCATCCACGAGGCCTTCCTCGGACTCGCTGTCTGCCTGATCACCCACCGCCATGTCCAAAGGCTTTGTTAGGGCCAGTTAGTGCCGGTAGCCGGCGGGGACCGGCACGAAGCGAGGCGGACGGCCAACCCACCGAGGGGGCCACGAGCGTGCCGTCGGTTCGCGGGGCCGCGAGCGGGGCCCCGCAGTTCAGGACGGGTCGTGGTCCGTGGAGAACGCGACGTCCTTCCAACGATCCTGCTCGGCCGCCATGGAACTGAGCTTCTCCGAAACACGGGCGTAGCAGTCCGGGCCGAGCTGCAGACGGAGTGGGGCGTCCGCCTTCCCGCCGATCCGCACGATGGCCGCCGCCGCCTTCGCGGGGTCGCCGGGCTGGTCGTGGTTGACGGTCTCGGCGGTCCGGCGCATGGCACCGGCCGAGTCCGTGTAGTCGTCGATGACACAAGTCTCGGTGTGCAGGCTCGTACCGTCGAGGAAGTCGGTACGGAAGTATCCGGGTTCCACGATGGTGGTGGAGATACCGAGGGGGCCGACCTCGCGCGCCAGGGCCTCGCTGAAGCCCTCCACCGCGAACTTGGTGGAGTTGTAGATGCCCCAGCCCGCGCTGCCGACGAACCCGCCGACCGACGACATGTTGATGACATGCCCCGAGCGCTGGGCACGCAGAACGGGCAGGGCGGCGCGCAGCACGTTCAGGGCGCCAAAGACGTTGGTGTCGAAGGCCGCCCGGGCGGCCTCGTCCGAGACCTCCTCGACCGCACCTAGGACTCCGCGCCCGGCGTTGTTGACCACCACGTCGATACGGCCGAAGTGGGCGACGGCTTCCTCGACCACGGTGGTGGCCCGGGCGCCGTCGGTGACGTCCAGGGAAGTCGCCCACAGGGACGTGCCGGCATCCGGGATACGCGCCTCGATGGCAGCGGCGTCGCGCGCTGTCGCGGCGACCTGGTGTCCTGCGGCCAGAGCGGCGGCGACGATTTCCGCGCCGAGGCCGCGAGAGGCTCCTGTGACCAGCCAAACGCTCACGGAACTCCTTCCTGTTCAGGTGTGTCCGGGCCGGTTGACTTCGAGGGTTTGGTCAACCGGCCCGGCATCCGGCACTCGGTTCGTCCCGTGATCGCGCGATGGCTCTGCGCGGACCGGTCGGGTGCCGGAGGCTACTTGGCCGCGCGGTGCGCGTGCCGTGATTCGGGGCCGACGGGAACGCCGCTTGCGTCGTCTGCATGCGAGCGGGAACGCAGGGATTCCCCACTAGCGCGCGCGATGGCGAGCAGACCGATGCCGACCATCCACAGGTTGAACGGGTAGCCCGCCAAGCGTTCCAGACCGCCTAGGCCGAGCCCCGGGATCGGGCTGTGCCCAGCGCGCTGGGAGATGGTGAAGAGGGTGCCGCCGACGAGGCCGACGACGCTGGTGAGGATGCCGAGCCACTGCACCGCGGGGTGACTGCGGCGCACCGAGAGGCTCAGCAGCAGGACCGCGACGCTGCCGATCACGAGGTTGGTGGCGCCGAGGGTGTGCAGCGAGAGGTTCCTGTTTTCGGGGGCAAGGCCCACTACGATCTTCAGGAGGCCGGCGAGCAGCAGCAGGTATTCACCGACCCGGGCAAGCTTGGTGTGCGGCCACAGGCGCCACAGCAGCAGTGCGCCGACAATGAGTAGCACACCGGACAGCATGAATGACGCGTTCATCACGCCATGCTTGGGCGAGCAGACTCGGGAGACATGTCCGGCGAGCGAGAAGTCACCGCAGGCGGTGTTTCCCAGGTCGCTGATGTAATTACGATTCCAGCGGTATGAAGGGTTTTTCCAGGCAGCCGAAACCAGGATCTGCGCCGCGAAATACTGGAGAGTCGTGACAATGAAGACGAGCCCTCCCCAGATCCAGGAAAAATGCTTACGGCTGACTGTACTCATAACATTTCCTTCCGCTGTTCCAGTCGGCTCCAACGTACGTCCGGCACAGGGCGCCGACCACTCGGGAATGAGGAAAGGGGGTAACAATCCGGCCTGCAGGTCACGGTTGCGTCACGCCGTACGGGTGAGAAGCGTGCCTCGTCAGCGGGGGCAGACGGCCGAAAAGCCGACCCCGACGCAGGGAATTGTCGGGGGCGGCGCGTCAGTGGTGCCCAGGCCCGTGGGACCTGCCTCTTACTCCCAGCCGACTACCTTGAATTGCTTGTTCACGAAGACGTGGTGTGGCCAGTTGATGCTGATGTTGTGCACCTCGTACTCCCCGTCATCGAGCTTGACGACCCGGTCGGCGATACCGCCCGGCACGACGGCCTGCGCGGCCTGGGTGGCCTTGTCGGCGGTCGAGCCACTGACGACGGTGCCTTCACCCTCGGTGTAGTCAGGAATCGTGCCTTCCGACTTCGCGGGGGAGGGCGTTCCCTGCTGGAAAGCGATCACGCCGGCCTTCTCGGCGGCGGCTGCTCCACCGTCCCCGTGTGGCTGGATGATGACCTTGGACGCTGTGATGTCGGCGCTGTCGACCAGTCCCAGGACGAGGACGCTGGTGCCCTCCTTCACCTCCTTGGCCGATGCACGGTGGGTGCTCTTCGTGAATGTCGTGGACGCGGTATCGCTGACCGTGACCGTCACGCCGGTGGCTGTCTTCAGAGTGAAGCCCGAGGACGACTTGGACTGGACGATGCCCGTCGCACCGCCGTCGGCCGGGTCGCTCCGTTGGCCGCCGTCCGTGGGAAGGGCCGAGGGGGCCGCGGACGGATCCGCTGACGGGGTGGAGGCCATTGAAGTACCCACCGTGGCGAAGCCGGCCAAGGCGCAGGTAAGTACCGCACCGGCGATCAGGAGGGTCTTCTTGTTCTTCAGCTGCCCCTTTCGATGCGTGCGGTTGGCGGTGGCGCTTGCGTCGCCGTCGCCCGGCGGGCCTGCCGGGTCAATTGCATTCATGAGGTGGCTCCTCGGTCGGTTTGATACCAGTGAAATCATTCCTGTCGAGAATGTGAGAGGAATTGAGTTTACTTAAGAGTTCCCTATGTGTAGAAAATATCCGATGCGATGTAACACAAATGGCCGATCGGCGGTGACGGGACCGCTTTGATCGGCTGTTTGCGCCCTGATTGGAGAATTGATCGGGCGCTGAACGGATAAGGCTATATGGGAAAAGGCCGTTCCGATCGGGACATCCTCGCGGATGGTGACTGCCTTACAGAAGGCTGCCCCGAGGGTTGGATGTCTGGCCGTCCAGAGTGACATTTGCCCTGAGCCACGAGGTCAGTGCCTCGGTGAGTCCGGTCCCTGAAACGGGACTGTCGCCAGCGGCCTTGCGGGCCTCGGTGATCTGCTCGACGGCCAGTCGGTGGTAGTCACGAACCACGCTGGCCGCGTGTCGGGGGTCCCGGGAGGCGACGGCGGCGACTATCCGCATGCGCTCAGTCTGTAGCGAGCCCACGACCTGTACAAAGTCGCGGTTGTCGCTACCGGCAAGCTTTACTGCGAGCTCGATCTGCATCTCGGTGATGAACCGGCACAGGGCGGCAAGCAGGGGGTTGTGCGAGATCGTGGAGAGCGTGTCGAAGAACTCGCGCAAGGCCGTGGCGGTCGGCGCCACGCCCTCGCTGGCAGGGATCGCCTGTGACGCTTCCCGCAGGCGGGTGACCTCCTCATCGCTCGCATGAGTGGCGGCGAGTTCCGCTGCGTAAGCGTGGAGGGCGCCGAGCAGACCGAAGACTTCCCTTCCGCTGACCTTCTCGACCTGGACCAACGAGGCGATAGACACGGCGAGCAGAGTGTCGCCCTGTGCGGTGACTACCGCTCGGCTGCCGTTACGTGTGTTGACCAAACCCATCGCGGTCAGGACCCGGATCGCCTCACGGACGGTGGGACCGCTGACATCGTAGTAGGCGGCGAGTTCGCGTTCGGACGGCAGTCGTGAGCCGTCGGGCAGTGTGCCGTCGAGAATCTGTCTGCGCAGGTCCTCGACGATCTGGTCGGCGACTCGCCCGCGGAAGATCCGTGAGGGTGTCTCAGGCATGGACATGACTCCCCGAAGTACTCCGAACGTTGTTACCTACTTGGTAGGTCGATGAACCATAGCACCGCATGCCTGCTGTCCTTCGGTCGCGGGCTCCATTGACAGCCTGCTCTCCGAAGTGCATTTGGGGAGGGTGCGGGGCGGCTACGTCGGCGAGGCGCCAGTGATTCCTTCGTCACGCTATGGACGATCCGCCACTCTCTGCGCAGCAGTCGAGACGGGACCAGGACCGGGAACGACTCCAGAAGGGAGGCGCGTGTGCTTCGACTGGACAGTGCCCGGCGCAGTCCTGATGCTCCCAGGCAATCCTGTGATCCCCGAAGCCGCCCTGGCGCCCCAGATCACGGTCTTCGACTCCCGTGCTGTCTTGGTAGGGCTGCCTGGAGGACATTAGAAAGGAACCTACTATAAAGGTTCCGGCGTCAGGTTAGTCCGGATGAACACGGTCGTGGGCCGCTCGCAGACGAAGTGGTTGTAGTTGCGAGGCCAACTCAACCGTCGCGGCCATCAACGAGTGGCTGTGACCAAGCGGCTCAGGATGGGGAGTACGACTGCTACGTGGGCGTCGCGTTCTACCGCAGTGACGACGGCAGTTCCCTGAGCACCGCGGTTGCCCAGGTCATCAACGAACGTGGAGGCGGAGTGATCGTGCAAGGAGGACCGGCACGGATCAGTCGCACGGACCGCCAGCCCCACCTGGCCCGTCCCGACGCACACCGCCTCCTGCTCCACGCCCGACACCTATCGGCGCGAACACCGCACCGCACCCGCGCGCCTCGTGCTGCATAAGGCCTCGGCCTTCACCGTCGATGAGGTCAGCGGCTTCCATGACGCGGGGGACGAACGGTTCATCGACATGCTGGAGATGAGCTGGATCACCGGCAGCGAAGGAGCTGCGACGGCCCGCCCCTGCGCGGCGGCCGATCGGTATCAGGCCCGCGCTCTCCAGCCGTAACCCCGTGAACTGGCATCCGAAGTCCTGCCTTGACCAAGATGAACTGGAATCAGACCCGCCTGGATGAACGGCTTCCCGTCACTCTGCGGACGGCCAACCAGGTCCAATCCGTCCTACTTTTCTGCCCGTCCGGCCAGGCTGTTGCCGCCCGCTACGCCCACTACATGTAGTTGGCCGCTTCGCCGTCCGTGGCTCCGGGCACGCATGCCCACTCGGTTCTCGCTGGACGCGGCGGCGCTGTCGGATTGGATGCGTGGTCGGGAAAATTTCGGGTCGTGGGCCCGCTACCGTTCCCAGGCCCGCATCTAGGGCACCTGTTCGAGGGGGACCGGGCGATGACCTGCCCCTGTGGAGCACCAGTGGGGGAGTAGGTTGACGCGTCCGGCGAGGCTACAGCGACCTGTTCGGGTGCTGGGCTGACACTCTGCACCGGTCCTGCGGCTCTTCGCCGCCGGCGACGTCCGCTGCGGCTCGGTGAAGCGCGTGGCCTCCGCGGTTGGTGAAGGCGCGATGAGCATCCACTTCGTGCACCGCCACCTGGGTCACATGGCCGCGCCCGGTGGCACCGGCACCTCCCGCCACACGCGTCCGAAGGAGTCCGCTTGGCTCGCATGACCCCCAGCGGGCGACGAGACAGGTCCCTGGGCCGGCCACGCAATCCGCTGACGGAGTTCGACCGAGTGCTCAGCGAGATGAGCGGACTGATCGAATCCCCGGATCACAATCCCTCATGCCGGTGGAGTCCCGTCACTCGAAAGCCTGTCCCGGGTGCCCAGTTCCACTACGCCCAGGCGCTCTGCCCCGTCGGCCTGGGAGACGGGAGCGCGTGAACGCATGCGCATGTCGGGCCCAATTGGCCTCCCTGCCGACCTCCGACTTCTTTGTCATGACTGCGAACCCGGCACCGTCCGATGTCTGGACGCGGAGTTCTGTCTCGTCGGTGTGCCTTCGGTTCGGTCAAGGTCCGGGCCGGCGCCGACACCGGCCCGGACCTTGCGGTGTCGACAGTTCACCGTGGCGGGGTACAGGCCACATGTGCGCTGCCGACCCGCCCGCGGTTGTCGGGGGACGCCGCCGGGCGGTGACCGGCCCGAAAGGGTGGGGATGGGCCGACCGGTGTCCGCGCGGCGGACGGAAGAAGAGGACGCGCGAACACCAGGAATCTACGGCGTGGTTGCCGCTGCGCACGATCCGCTGAGCGCGTCTGTTGTCCGCACAGCGCGGGGCGATGGCGTGGGCCGTGGTCACCCGGAACGCAGGGTCTGTGAGGGCAACTCGCCGAACCGCGCTCGGTAGCGGGAGGCGAAGCGGCCCAGGTGGTCGAAGCTCCAACGATGGGCGACCTCGCTCACCTTCACTTCGCCCGGTGTGCCACGGCGCAGCTCGTCATGGGCGCGGGTGAGGCGGATGTCCGTGAGGTAGGCCAGCGGGGTCATGCCGACGTACTGCTGGAAGGCTTCTTGGAGTCGCCGCACGCTCACCCCGGCGAGCACGGCCAACTCACCTACCGTGAAAGGGTGTTGAGGCATGCTGTGCATGGCCTCGACAGCACGCTTGACGGGGCCCGGGCGCAGAGCGGGTTTTGGTCGGTCGAGCTCGTCGCGGTAGCGGTGGCCAGTAGCGAGGAGGAGCCCGGTCAGCAGGGCTTCCTCGACCGGACGAGCGACCATCGGCCGGGTGAGCAGGCCGCCAGTCTGCATCCCGTCGAACACCGCGCGGATCATCCGCACCCAGCTCAGGCCCGCGCCGTGCGCCACGTCGAGTTCGGGCGCGAGGACGACCGGGGTGCGCAGCGGTCGGCCGAGGAGGCGTTCGAGTTGATCGTTGAGGGCCTTGGGGTCGATCTTCACCGCCAGCATGGAGCAGTCGGTGCTCACTCGATCCAGGGCCGTGTCTCCGTGCGGCTGGAAGACGGCGGCGTTCTCGGTGGTCGCCACCGCGGTGGTGTGCGTTCCCTGACGCCAGGCCAGGTGGCCGCCAAGCGGGATGTCCACGTGGTAAGAGCCCAGTTCGCCGAACCGTATGCGCACCTCTTCGCCGAAGGAGAGTCGTCCGAATGTGAGCGGACCGAGCGCGGCGATGTCGTACCGGGCCATGAAATCGGCGCCGCCGTCGGGCACGTCGATGAAGTTGGCGTAGAAGTGTTCATGGATGACCTGCCGAGCCTCGTTCACATCCGTCGTCCGGAACTTCAGCAAATCCTGGCCTCCTGCGCCTGCGGACCGTACGAGGGACGGTGCATGTTACCGTCGCCCACTGACAGTTGATTTGCCCATTTTTTTTTCTCCATCTGACGGCGGATTCAGTCGGAACGAGACGTCGCCGCATCCTGTCTGGAATGTGGTGGCCCAGCGAGGGACTCCGTCGGCTGTGGAGGGTGCCCGGCTGCTCCTGGCCGTTCTTGACCGCTCGCCCCGCCCGAATTGGGCCGGGAGATGGGCGCCAGGGCGGCCTGTCGATCTCCAAAGCCTCGTCGACGGCGGTGACGTAGGCGGCAGTTCGTGGAGAGCCCAGGATGTCGGGCCCCACGGCCCACGACACGGACGGTCCGCTGCCCGACATCGATCCCGGAGAGGGCGAGTTCCCCCCCCCGCGGCACGATCTCGATCGCGCACCGCACCAGTAAGGCGGCGCTGATCCGCAATTGGCGCGAGCCGGCCGCCGAACGCGGTCTGTCGGTACGGCAGTTGGTACTGGAAGTGGCACCGGGCCGCCCGGCGTTCACCGGCACGCCGTCAGCGAGGAGCTCCCAGCGGGTGTCGGCTGTTTCGGCAGAGCAGTGGGGGGGGGGGGCCCCCCCCGGGCCCCCCCCCCCCCGGGGGGGGGGGGGCCCCCGCCCGGGGGGGGGGGGGCCCGGGGGGGTGCGGGGGGGGGGGGGCCAGGGCGCACCGCCACACC
>NZ_JBIVQP010000010.1:0-238440 GCF_044755245.1 Streptomyces sp. NPDC092369 | reverse complement strand
GACAGGCACACGCCGACACCTGACCAGCAGTGGGGGGCCCCCCCCCCCCCCCCCCCCCCCCCCCCGGGGGGGCGGGGGGGGGGGGGGGGGGGGGGGGGGGGGGCGGGGGGGGGGGGGTGGGGGGGGGGGGGGGACACCCCCCCCCCCCCCCCCCCCCCCCCCCCCCCCCCCCCCCCCCCCCCCCCCCCCCCCCCCCCCCCCCCCCCCCGGGGGGGGGTGGGGGGGGGGGGCCGGGCCCCCCCCCCCCCCCCCCACGACTTGTTCTGGGTCCCTGACGTCCCTGTGCCGTGTCCGACGGCCTTCTGTCCTCCTCCGGTCAGGTGGCGAGAATGCCACCGTCCACCGCGACGAAACTTCCCGTCGCGAAGGACGCCCGGTTGCTGAGCAGCCAGAGTGCCGCCTGCGCGATCTCGTCGGGCTCGGCCATGCGCTTCTGCACCTGCCGAGCGACGAACGCCTCTTCCAGCTCCGGGACCGCCTCGATCGCGCCGCTGATCATTTCGGTCCTGGTGGTCCCGACGACCAACGCGTTGACGCGGATCCCGTGGGCTCCGTACTCGGCCGCGGCCGCTTTGGTCAGACCGAGCACCGCATGCTTGGCCGCGACGTAAGGAGCGGGCGCTCCGGTGGCGATGACTGCGGCACTGCTGGCGGTGTTCACGATGGCGCCGCCTCCGCCGGCGAGCATGACGGGGATCTCCTGGCGCAGACAGTTCCAGGTGCCCCGCACGTTGGTGTCCATCACCAAGTCGTAGTCGTCCTCGGCGAGTTCGTGCAGCGGACGGATCTCCGATCCCGCGGATCCCGCGTTGTTGAACGCCGCGTCCAGCGCTCCGAAGCGATCCACGGCCACGGCAACCGCTCGCTTCACATCCTCGACGAGCGCCACATCACCCACCTGGTAGACGGCCTTACCACCGGCCGCCTCGATCTCTTCGACCAACTCCTTGAGCCGCTCCTCGCGTCGCGCCATCACGACCACCGCTGCCCCCTCTGCGGCGAAGAGCCGCGCGGCAGCGGCGCCGATACCGCTGGAAGCACCAGTGACCAGCGCCGTCCTGCCTGCGAGCAGCCCGTTCGACACACGCTCATCAGCAACCATGAACTCGATTCCCCCTAAATACTCGCCCGTGCGGGCCTGCGAAACGCTGGTAGTTGTTGCGGTTGGCGACCCCTCACCGTAGGTGTCACGGGAGGACGATCTCCAGGGTTTCGATCACCGTCGAAACGTGTACGGCACCGTGCACGGCACAGGCGGAACGTCTCACCTGACCCAAGCCCGTTCGAGGGGGATGCGACCGGGTTTGAGTGAGTGTCAGGTCCATCATGCCTGTTCAGCGACGTTTTCGGTAGGACGTAGCGCACGCCCGTTCGGTCTTGTTCCGGGTAGTGCCGCGCCCGCAGAATCATCGTCATCCACTCTTCGGCCGACGTGCCGGCATCCGTCAACGGCTGCCGGGGCGTTCGCCGTGCTGTCTCGCCGTGTGACAGCCCTGGTCGGGGGGTGACGGGACGAAGGGGATCGATGGATCAGGACATGGTTTTGCTGGCGAAGGTCAGGCTGCTCAGCGCCAACCGGAGGGTGGTGCGGGGTACCGAGGGACTGTGGATCTACCGTCTTCTGACACAGGTCGACTCAGAGGTATACGGATCGAAGCTGGCGTACGTCCTGGTGGAGGAGAGCGGCTCACCCCTGGTGCGGGAGTTGCCGGAGCGACGGCTGGCGCTGTTGGACGAGGCCGTGGAGGTCGCGAAGGCACTCAGCACGGAGAACCCCTTCCGGGCGAAGGTGCTGGCGAGGGCACTGGCCGCCAGGCAGCGGGAACTTGAGGCCGGATCGGCGAAGCCGCACGCATCCGAGGAGGACCAGCGGGCGGTCGTTCCGGATGGGCGGCGAGAGGTCGAGTGATCCTTTAGCCGACTGGCGTCGGCTTCCCGGTCGGTGAAAGTGCGGAAGGCCGAGTCCAGTTGACCGGCTGGAGCGGCGCCGCGTCCTCAAGCGGAGGGGTGCGAACGTGGGGCCCGGGCTGCGGGGCGGGCCCCACGCGTTCGATGGTTGGTGCTGGGGGCCCGTGTGATGCTGCTCGCCGTTGCAGAACTCCGGCCTCCTTATGCTGGTGCCTGCCGGTCCAGGTGATGAGCGCGGACGTACTGGCCTTCATGGAGGCGCTCGACGCCCGCGTCGAAGACGCGGCCGTCGACGTGGACCTCGTACGAGAAGTGGTGGGAGATTGCGGTGCGCGTGTTGAGAGCGGATGAGCGGCCTGCGGTGCCCTGGAAGAACGGGGGCGGCCTGACCCGTGAAGTCGCCTCGGCACCTGACCAGGCGGGGATGTCGGACTTTGTGTGGCGGGTCAGTCTCGCCGACGTGGCCGAGCCTGGTCCGTTCTCCCGTTTTGAAGGTGTCGACCGGATCATCACCCTGGTCGAGGGCCCTGGCATGGTGCTGACCGTCGACGGCACCGCCCACACCGTGGCCGAGCAGTACGCGCCCTTCCCCTTCCCCGGAGAGGCCACCACCGACTGCCGGTTGCTCGGCGGTCCGCTCGTCGACTTCAACGTGATGGTCCGGCGTGGACGGGCCGCCGCGCGCGTCGAGATCGTACGTGATCGGGTAGCCGTCTCCGCTTCCGCGCCGGAGTCGACGCTGCTCGTGGTGGTCCTGGACGGCTCCGCTGTTCTCGAGACGTCCGGCCTGGCCCTTGATCGCTTCGACGGAGCCCTGATCACCGACGACGTTCAGGAGGAGACCCTCAAGGTGACTGGCGTTGCCGCGCTCGTCACCTTCACGAGGACAACTGAGGGTAAGTAACTGAGGTCGGCTACGACCCATGTCGCGGAAGCGGCGCCCACGCGGCGGTGTATCCACTCGGAGTTCGCTTACGGACAACCCTTAGGCTGACGCGGTGACTGATGAGCAGGAGCGGGTGCAGCCGTCGGGAGTGTGGGCCACGGCGGTGGGGGTGGCCAAGGTGCGGGCGCTGGAGACGGAGCGAGCGAACGCGCTGTTCCGAGACCCGTTGGCGCAGGCCTTCGCCACCGCTGGTGGCATGGGGCTCTCCTCCTCGCCGCCGCCCGGTGACGAGGCCGCGCGACGCCGTCGGCTGGGCGTGGCGTTCTCCATCGTCATCAGGACGAAGTTCCTCGACGACTTGCTGCAGGAGGCCTGCGCGTCCGGCGTACGGCAGGTCGTGCTGCTTGGCGCCGGGATGGACAGCCGGGCTTTCCGGATGGACTGGCCCGAGGGCACCCGGCTGTTCGAGGTCGATACCGCCGCGCCACTGGCCTTCAAGGCTTCGGTACTGCGCCAGGAGCGAGCCGTCCCGCGTTGCGAACGGGTCACCGTCGCGGTGGATCTGCGGGAGGACTGGCCCGGCGCGCTGGCCGCCGCGGGGCACGACCCGACGGAGCCGACCGTGTGGATCGCCGAAGGTCTGCTGATCTATCTGCCCGGGGATGCGGTGGAGTTGTTGCTGGCCCGGATCAGCGCGCAGTCGGCGGCAGGCAGCCGGATGGGGCTGACGTTGGGCTCGCGCGGCGTGATCGAGCGCTTCGGCGCGGATGCCGTACCGGGATCGCCGGCGTCCATGTGGGTCTCGGAGATGCCCGACGATCCGGTGGGCTGGCTGTCCGGGCACGGCTGGGAGGCCGGCAGCCACACCCTGCGCGAGCGCGCTGCCGCTTACGGCCGCCCGATGAGTACTCCGCCGCAGCGCGAGGAGGGGCCGGGCGGGCTGATTTCGGCAGTCCGCCGATAGGACAGAACCACGTACGAGCGGGAGCGCCCGGCCTCCGCCGCAACGCCCGCGACGTTCGCTGCTCCCTCATAGCCCCCGACATTCCACCGGGGACCTGCCCATCGGCCTACTCGCCCGGCGGAACTCGGACGAACCCCTCGATCCAGTTGTCCTCATCGAGCTCGTAGGCGTCGAAGTGGAAGCACTTCGGTTCCTCACGGAAGCCTGGAAGCAGTCGAGCCTGACGCACACGCTCTTCGACCCTGTCGAGAGTGGAGTAGATGCCCAGTAGCTTCACGTCGTCGCCGTCCGCCTCGTCGCAGAACACACCGGTTTCATCGACGTGCATGGTCGCGCCGTCGTTGCCGGCTTCATTGTGGTGGACGACGTGCCAGAGCGGATAGACGATCACGGCGCGAAGCTATCAGCATGGGTGTGGTGGCGGTGGTCAGCGTCGGTCGCGGCGGGCTGTGATGATCCACGCACTCGAGTCGAAGTGGACGCCGCTGTCGGTGAGGTGGGTGTCGAGGGTGGTGCGTAGTCGTGTGCGCGCGTGGTCGGCCGCCGCCGGGGCGAGGTGGGCGAGGAGGTCCTTGACTTCCCGGAGGCGGAGCACGGCATCGAGTGCGGCGGCGCTGTCCGGGCCGTAGTAGACGGGCTCGTGGACGTCGGTGAAGGTGATGTCCGTGAAGCCGGCCGAGGCCAGGATGTCTTCCGTGACGGTCGGGTCGGCGAGTGAGAACGGGTCGGGGCCGTCGGGTGCGGCCGGTACGGCGGTGAGGGACCGGCGGATCGCGGTGGCCCACTCGTTGCGGTCCCGTTCCTGCCAGACCAGCAGCACCAGGCGCGCCGCAGGACGCAGGGCGCGCCCGATGTTGGTGAACGCGGCGACCGGGTCGGTGAAGAACATCGTCCCGAATCTGCTGATACAGAGGTCGAAAGGCGGCGGCGCGAACCGGTGGACCTGGGCGTCCGCCTGCTGGTAGGTGACGTTGGCCGGCCCCTGGTCGGCACTGAGCCGGCGGGCTTGTTCGAGCATGGGCGCGGACACGTCAATGCCCACCGCGCTTCCGTCCACGGCGGCGCGGGCGGCCTCGCGTGTGGACTGGCCTGTGCCGCAGCCGATGTCGAGTACGCGGTCGTGAGAGCCGACGCGGGCTGCGGTGCGGAAGAGTTGGTTGTGCAGGCGCAGTTCCGCGTCGTAGTCAAACAGGTCGGACATGACCGTCACCGGTTCCTCTCGACATCGATTGCGGTCGGGCCGTCGCGCAGGACGTCTCGGACATGATTCAGCGAGTCAGTGTGGGGGCGCGAGGTCGGTCGACCACCAGGGGGACGTCCGGGTGGGTCCGACCGGCGGCGGCAGAAGCCAGGTGGCGGGGGCGTCGTCGTAGACACTGGGACCGTGGACGCGCATGACGAGACCCGTGATCGGCAACTGCCCTTACCTCCAAGACCAGTTCTGCCGGACATGGCTGCGGCGCGCAGTCGTGGGCCGGCTGACGTTGTCGAGGCTCATTGGCAGTCCTTGCTCCTGAGCTGGCAGTGGAAGCAGGCGGTACATCAACTCCGCATGCCCGGGCGCCCCTATCCGCGCATCGTCCCACTGCTGGAGGCTGCCGCCGCTCAACCACGACTCCGGCGGCTGTATCCGTTCACCAGCCACTTCGCCCTGCTCTTCAGCAGTTCCACCAGCTATCCCTGGACTGTGCAGGCCGGATCGATCGAGCCCCTGGACAACGGACGGTTCACGGTTCGCCGACGCAGTCCTGTCGCTGTGATCGGCGACGTCGAAACCGCCGAGGAGGCTGTGGCCCTCCTGCTTGAACTCCTGCCCACCGGCCCCGAGCCCGTCCTCACAGCCCACGCGGACGAGCACGCATGACGTTCTGGGGCTATGCCTCTCGACTGAGCGATCAACAAAGGGCCGGGCGAGCTCGTGCAGTGCGTGGGGTTGTGACGGCTCGTCAAGGGTGCCTGTGGCGTCGCTCCGTGGTGCGCCGATGGTGACGTACGTGGTGTCCGGCCCGTCGGCCCGGCAGCTGCCCATGTTCGGCGGAACCAGCCGGCGGGCCTGCGCCGGCGACAGGGCAAGGCGCACGGTCGCGTAGTACGGGTAGTCGCTCACCAGCATCTTCGCCACCATGGCCGCTGCGTCCGGCCGGTCGTCGAGCTCGACGGTCACTCCCGTCGTATGAGCGGCGACGACTCGGTCCGAGAGGAGGGGAAGGGACAGCAGTGACCACCTCGACGTCGAACCGTCGCCCCCTGCCAGACGTGTCGGCGAGCCGAGCGGGAAGTAGCCGGGCCATGCGCCGCGCGATCTCCGTGGGCGCGTCGGGATCCGCCCCGTGCAGGGCCTGCTGGGCGAAAAGGGATCCGGGATACTCCCGACGCTCGTGTGAGCGGGGCCGGGTGACGGCGCCTGCCGCGCGGTGCGAGGCCTGATCAGGTAAGCAGGGACGGTGAACAAGGACGCGACCGACTCCTTCGTGCATGTCCGGGGCGCCAGTGAGAACAACCTGCGGAACGTCGACGTCGACGTTCCGCGGGACGCGATGGTCGCCTTCACCGGCGTCTCCGGTTCGGGCAAGTCCTCGCTCGCGTTCGGCACGCTCTACGCGGAGGCCCAGCGGCGCTACTTCGAGTCCGTGGCACCGTACGCCCGAAGGCTGTTGCAACAGGTCGGTGCACCGCACGTGCAGGAGATCACCGGACTGCCACCGGCCGTCGCCCTGCAGCAGCGGCGGGGGTCACCCAGCTCGCGCTCGACGGTCGGCACCATCACCACGCTGTCCAATCTGCTGCGGATGCTGTACTCCCGCGCCGGTACCTATCCGCCCGGGGCCGAACGGCTGGAGGCGGAATCGTTCTCACCCAACACCGCGGCCGGGGCCTGCCCGGAGTGCCACGGACTGGGTGTCGTGCACGACGTCGCCGAGGACCTGCTCGTGCCGGACCCCTCGCTGAGCATCCGCGAGGGGGCGATCGCCGCCTGGCCGGGCGCCTGGCAGGGCGCCAACCTGCGCAGTGTCGTGAACGGGCTGGGTATCGACATCGACCGGCCGTGGCGCAGGCTCAGGAAGAAGGACCGGGACTGGCTGCTGTACACGGACGAGCAGCCCTCCGTGTACATCGAGCCGGAGGAGGACCGCGTCGACTACGGCTACCAGGGCACGTTCTGGAGCGCCCGCAAGCACGTCATGCACGTCCTCGCCGACTCCAAGAGCGAGAAGATGCGCGAACGGGCGCTCCGGTTCGTCAGGAGTGTGCCCTGCCCCGAGTGTCACGGCAGTGGACTGCGGCCCGAGGCGCTCGCCGTGACCTTCGCCGGTCGTTCCATCGCCGAGATCAACGCGATGCCGCTCACCGAGGCCGTTGCGCTGCTGCGGCCCGTCGCGGTTCGGTCCGAGGCCGATGCCACCACGTCGACCGCCCGGTCGGGGGAGACGACCGAGGTCGCGGTCCGGATCTGCGGTGATCTGGTCGCGCGGATCGACGTACTGCTCGACCTGGGCCTCGGATATCTCAGCCTCGGGCGCCGCTCGACGACCCTGTCGCCCGGCGAGGCGCAGCGCCTGCGGATCGCCACCCAACTGCGCTCGGGGCTGTTCGGTGTTGTCTACGTCCTCGACGAACCGTCCGCGGGCCTGCACCCTGCTGACGCGGAACCGCTGCTTGACGTACTGGACCGCCTCAAGGCGGCCGGCAACTCCCTGTTCGTCGTGGAGCACGACATGGACGTCGTACGGCGGGCGGACTGGGTGGTCGACATCGGCCCCGGCGCGGGCGAGGGCGGCGGACGCGTGCTGTACAGCGGGCCGGTCGCCGGTCTTGAGCGGGTGGGGGAGTCGGCCACGAGCCAGTACCTGTTCGGGCGCGCCCAGCCGCTCGATCACCGCCCGCGCACGCCGCACGGCTGGCTGCACCTGCGCGGCGTCTCCCGCCACAACCTGCACGATGTGTCCGTCGACGTACCGCTGTGCGTCCTGACGGCGGTGACGGGCGTGTCCGGTTCCGGAAAGTCGACGCTGGTGACGCAGGTCCTGGCCGAGGTCGTCCGCGGCCACCTCGGGCTCGCACCCGAGGAGCCCGACGAGGCCCAGCTGGAGGTCGACGTGCAGGAGGCGTCGGGGGTCGAGTCGTTCGACCGGCTGGTTCTGGTCGACCAGCGGCCCATCGGCCGCACCCCCCGGTCCAACCTGGCCACGTACACCGGGATGTTCGACGCGGTGCGCAAGCTGTACGCGGCGACGGACGAGGCCAGGGCGCGCGGCTACTCGGCCGGGCGGTTCTCCTTCAACGTGCCCGACGGGCGGTGCGAGACCTGCCAGGGCGAAGGATTCGTCGCGGTGGAACTGCTCTTTCTGCCCGGCACCTACGCGCCGTGCCCGACCTGCGAAGGCGCCCGGTACAACGCCGAAACGCTGGAAGTCACCTACCACGGCAAGAACATCGCGGAGGTGCTGGCGCTGTCCGTCGATGCCGCTGCCACGTTCCTGTCCGCGGTCCCGGCCGCTTCCCGCAGTCTGGAGACGTTGCGCGAGGTGGGACTGGGGTACCTGCGGCTGGGCCAGCCGGCGACGGAACTCAGCGGTGGTGAGGCGCAACGCATCAAACTGGCGACCGAACTGCAGCGGGCCCGCCGCGGGCACGCGCTCTACCTGCTCGACGAGCCGACGGCGGGGCTGCACCCCTCGGACATCGCGTTGCTGCTGCGGCAGCTGCACCGGCTCGTCGACGCCGGCAACACGGTCGTCCTCGTCGAGCACGACCTGGACACGATCGCGACCGCCGACTGGGTCATCGACCTCGGGCCGGGCGGCGGCGACGCGGGCGGCCGGGTGGTCGCGGCGGGGGCGCCGGCCAAGGTGGCGAGGTCCCGTCGCAGCGCCACCGCGCCCTATCTCGCGGCTCGGCTCGCACGCTCCTGACGACGGCGCGCGGGGCTGAGCACCGGTCGGTGGGGTTCGGGGCGTGGGGCCGCTCTCCTCGCATGCTGGGTTCCGGCTTGTGGCGGATGCCGCGCTGTGGACCCGGTTCAGGATCAGCGACGACCGCGCCGTACCCGGCACCCTGACGTGCGGCCCCATCGGCGTCGGATGAGGCACCGGCGACGGCCGTTCAGAGCCAGCCGCGGCGGGCCGCCTGCCAGGCGAGCTGCATGCGGGTCGTGGCCCCGGCGAGGGTCATCATCCGCTGGATGTGACGCTGGATGGTGCGCCGGCTGAGCCCCATCTGACTGGCGATGGCCTTGTCCGCTATGCCCGCCACCAGCAGGGAGAGGATGCGGCGGTCGGTGCCGGACAGCGGGTCGGCCGCCTGCCCGTCGGCGGCGTCCGCCATCGTGCCCGCGGCGCTGAGGTCCAGGGGGACCGCGGTCTCCCAGTAGCGCTCGAAGAGCGAGGTGAGCGCCTCAAGGAGACTGCTCTCACGGACCAGGGCCGCGGTGGGTTCACCGGGGGAGCCCTGGGGGCCGCCGGGCACCAGCGGACAGATGGCGATGGCACGGTCGGCGACGGCCAGGCGTAGCGGCAGGTGGGGCACACTTCGGGCGATCTCCCCTGCCTGCACCCCTTCGATGACGTTGTCCACGGCGTGGTCGTCGTCGAAGAACGCCCGCTCGTACAGGACGCGGTAGCGCACCCCGCGGGCCAGGGCGTCGTACTCCGCGCGGTTGCTGCCCGACGGCATCGCGACGTACTGGGCCTTGCAGAACCAGAGCATCTCGTGGCGGGCGTTGTCCTGCATCTGCCGGAGGTGCTGCCGCAGCGACTCGGCGCCCGTGATCACCTCGATCAGCTGGCCCGCGTCCTGGCGGCGCCGGGTGTCGCGGTACAGGTCGAGCAGATCCGTGACCGTGCTGCGGGCTTTGTCGAGTTCGTCGGTACGCCGTTGCAGGCGGGGCAGCAGGGCCACGTCCGGAGGCACGGCGGAGTACTGGGGCGGCACGTGGTCGGTGGGGCTGGCGAGACCCTTGCCCGTGAGGGCTGTCAGTACCGCCTCCAGCGTGTCGTGCGGCAGCTCGCTCTGTTCCGCCAGTTCGTGCGCGGACGTCGTGACCGCTCCGACCAGGAGGCGGTACACCGTCTCCTCGACGACCGTCAGCCCTGCCGCTTCCAGCATCGCCGGTCCCCTCCTGTGCCTCGTGCGGCGGCCGCCGCCGGTGCGCACGGCACCGGCGACGGCCGTTTCCCGTTTCGCTGTCCCCCGGGTCAGTGCCGCGTGGCGGAGCCCCGGTGGAGGAAGGCGCGGTCGACCGTCTGCCGGACGCTGTGCCCGGCGTCGTCCGTCGCTGTGACCCGCAGTGTGACATAGGCGTCGCCTCGCGCCCCGGACGGCCGTTCGACGGTCGCCGTGAAGCGTCCGCCCGTTCCCTTTGCGGCAGTTGAGGAGGTACGGGCCGTCACCCACGTCCTGCCGTCGTCGTAGGACGTCTCCACTTTCAGCTTCACGCCGTGCGGGGCGGGCAGGCCGTCGGGCATGCGGACGCCGAAGCCCAGGGTGTGGGTGCGCTGCCGGCCTACGGCGTTCTCGGCGTCGACGGGAACCGAGTAGTCCACCTGGAGCAGCGGAAGCAGCGCGGGGCTCGTGGTGGTGTCCGATCCGAAGGACCACGACGTCTCGGTGCGGGTGCCGAAGCGCCAGTCGTCCGAGTCGCGTCCCGTCGTCAGGTCCAGGCGGTAGGCGGCACGCCCGGCCGGAACCTCGTACGCGCCCCACGCGCCGGTGTCGGAATGGGCGACCCGCTTCCCCTCCCGGTACAGATCGGCGACGGACGTGTCGCCCGTACCGGACGCACGGGTGCCGATGCCGCCGAGACTGTCGCTCTCCGCGAAGGACCAGTGGCCGGCGGCGTCGGTGAAGTCGGGCACGTACAGGGAGAGGGTGTTGCCGTACCGGGTGGAGGCGGGCCAGCCGTCGACGCCGTGCGGGACGGCGGGGCGGACGGGGGCGCTGAACCAGCGCTCCGTGGCCTGCTGTCCGGCCCGGTAGGTGCGGGTCGCCTCCCGCATGCCGACCTGGAGCGGGAAGTCCTGGTCCAGGACGGTGTCGTGGTGGACGACGTGGTTCCAGAGGGTGTCGCCGGCCGTCACGTACTCCACGCGCTCCCGGCCCACCGGTACGTTGCGCGTGTACTGGTTCCACGCGGTGTCCTGATAGGGCCGCCAGGCGAAGCGCTGTTCACTGGCCCAGCCGGAGGCGCCGGTGCGGGCGTAGGTGGTGTGGACGACCGCGCTCTCGTGCCCGGAGACGGTGTGCACGAGGTGCTGCGGGACGCGCTGACGGGACACCTGCATGACGTCGTAGAGGTAGGGGCTGCGCACCGTTCCGGTGAACCGGACCTGGGTGGCGGTCCGCGCGCTCCGCTTCAGGAGCGCGCTGCCCTCCGCATTGCCGGCGCGCATGACGGGCAGGGCGAGGCGTGTTCCGTCCGGGCTCCAGCGGGTCCACGGGTAGAAGCCCTCCGGCACGACGAACATCAGAGCCTTGGCGCCGGCGTCGGCGGCGGCCCGCGCGAGGGCGGTGTCGTCACCGAAGTCGTAGCGGATCACGGCGAGTCTGCCGCGTACATGGGCGGCCTTGAGGTCGGCGGCGGTGCCCGCGCCGGCGTCCACGGCGGTCAGTTGGGCACCCTTGTCGTCGAACACCGGTGACGTCGGCAGGTAGTAGGGGGTGAAGGAACTCGAACTGCCCTGTGGCCTGGCGGTCAGTTGTGGGGCCGTCAGCTGCCAGCGGGAGGCGAACTCGAAGGTGCCGTCCGTGACCTGCGCGGTGGGGCTGACGTAGATCCGCTTGGCGATGTCGAAGTACATGACGCCCTGGATGAGACCGTTCCCGTCGATCTGACGGTACGTCTGATAGCTGAGGATTCCGCGCTGTTCGGACGGGCGCGGGGTGCGGATCTTCACTTCCGTCACCTTCGAGGCGTCCAGGGTGACGGTCGCATCCTTGGTGACCCGCACCTGAGGGTCGATCACCTCGCGCAGTTCCTGGCCGTCGGCCGCGTTGTCCAGGGTGCCGAAGCTGACCTGGTAGGTGCCCTCCTCGACGACCGCTACCGCCGGTTCAAGGCTGGTGTACTGGGCGAAGCCGTCGGCACCCCAGATCGTCGGGGCGGCCTGCGGGATCACCTTGCCGTCGCGGTCCTTGGCGATCACGGTCAGCCGGTGCAGGGGCGCGTGCACGACGAGGGAGAGCGTGGTGTGGGCGAGCGCGGTGCCGTCCGGTCCGGTCGCGGTGGCGTAGCCGTAGTAGGAGCCGCGCGCGGCGTGCGCGCCGTCCGCGAGGACCGGTACGTCGGCCGAGGCCCCGGGGGCGAGACGGACGGCGCCGGAGCCCAGGGCGATCACCCCGCCGGCGAGGGCGACACCGTTGTCACGAGACAGTGAGACGGACAGCTTGAGGTCGAGCTGGTGGTCGCTCTCGTTGGTGTAGTGCAGGGTCGCCACCCGCCGCGGTCCGCCCGCGTCGGCGGTCTGGAGCGGGGGCAGGGTGAGGGAGCCGGTGGCGGTCAGGGCCCCCATGGCCGCGCTGATGTCGATGCGCCCACCGCCCTGTTCGGTCACCTTGGTCCCGGACACGAGATGGGCGGTGCTGATGAGCGCGTCCTTGAGCTGCGCCCCGCTCCACTCGGGGTGTTTCTGGGCCAGGAGGGCGGCGGCGCCGGCGACGTGCGGTGTCGCCATCGACGTACCGGACGCAGCGGTGTAGTAGGTGTCCACCGGGGTGCCCATGGCCGTCCCCGAGGCGCGGGCGGCGACGATGCCCACGCCGGGTGCGGTCACGTCCGGCTTCACGGCCTTGTCGCCCAGCCGCGGGCCGCGGCTGGAGAAGGGTGCCAGGGAGTCGTCCCGGTCGACGGCACCCACGGTGAGCGCGGCGTCGGCCGCACCCGGGGAGCCGATGGTCGACGCACCCTGGTCACCAGCGTTGCCCGCGGCGACGACGAACAGTATCTGCCCGGTGGCGGACAGGGTGTCGACGGCCTGGCTCATCGGATCGGTGCCGTCCGTCGGCGCGTCCGAACCCAGGCTCATGTTGACGACCTTGGCGTGCTCGGCGGTCGCCCACTCCATGCCGGCGATGACCTGCGACTCGGAGCCGTACCCGTCGTCGCCTAGCACCTTGCCGATCAGCAGGTCCGCTCGCGGCGCGACCCCGCGCCGGGTGCCGTCGGACACCGCTCCGCTGCCGCCGACGATCGATGCGACGTGGGTGCCGTGCCCGAAGTGGTCGGTCACGTTGCCGCTGCCGGAGAAGTCCTTGGTCTCGGCGATCCGGCCCGCCAGGTCCGGGTGGCCGGCGTCCACACCGGTGTCCAGGACGGCAACCTTGACGCCCTGCCCCTCGAAACCGGCCTTCCAGGCGGTGGGTGCGCCTATCTGCGCCGTGCTGCGGTCCAGCGCCGGTGCCACCCTGCCGTCGAGCCACACCCGGGGGGTCTGGGCGAGCCGGGCCGTACCCGCGGGGCGCAAGGTCTTCCAGAACGCGCCCAGGTCACCGTCGTCCACCCGTAGCGCCGTCGCGTCGATGCTCTCCAGCCGGCGCTCGGGCACGGATGCCGTGTTGAACGCGTAGAGCCGGTCCGCGGTCGTTGCCGCGGCCTTGCGGCCTGCCGCCGTCCCGGTCGCCGCGCCGCCCGGCTCGGGGGAGACGATCAGCGGCAGCGCCGAGGTACCGGCCTCGTCGTATCCCTGGGCTATGAGACCGGTGACGTCGAACAGACGCCGGTCCAGCCTCCCGGAGGCCACCAACTCCGCGGCGTCGGACGGGAGTACGGTCATTGTCCCGTCGTCCTGCTCGTACGTGCGGAAGACGATGCCCCGGCGGCCCGGACCGGGTACCACCGAGGCGGTGCGCCGGCCGTCGCCGCCCGGTCTCACCGTCACCTGGTCACCGGTCACCAGCCGTACGGTGGACGCCGACTTGGCGACATCCTCCGCCTTGACTGTGCCGGAGGAGGACGCCCGCGCGGAGGCGGACGAGAGGCCTCCCGTGGTCAGCACCAATGCCGTTGATATCGCCGCCGTCAGACGGATCCATGCCATCAGCCACACACCTTTCGTGCAACGCCCGATCTCGCGCTGTTCGAAAGAATCTGCCGAGCGGATGACCATGTCACGGGCGCACGATGTCGCGACTGCGACATGTCCCAACTGCGCCAGCCGGCACGGCCGGTCGGCGGTGGTCGCGGTCACCGCCACGAGGGCCCGGCATCCCGTTCCTTCGGCACCCGTTACGGACGCCGGAGTCCGCTGGACGAGTCCGCAGGGCATGTCCCGCGGGCTGCCGGCACGACGGGGGACTCAGCGCCTCGGCTGCACGCTCCGCACGTGGCTCGATCCGGCGGGTTGAGGTGGCCGTTCGACATCGTTCGGCGGACACGGTGCTCTGTGTAGCTGTTGATCTCTGGTGGAGGCTGGCTTTGCCGTGTAGCGTCATCCTCAGATGTCGTGGTTCGCAGTACCTGCCCGCGCTGTTGCGCGGGCGTTTTGCTGTGCGGTGGCTGGACCAGGGCGATCACCTCCGGGGCCGCGTGGTGCGGTTCCTGACAGCGAATGAGAGGGACCGGCATGGCCAGCGGAACCGTCAAGTGGTTCAACGCCGAAAAGGGCTTCGGCTTCATCGAGCAGGACGGCGGCGGGGCTGACGTCTTCGCGCACTACTCCAACATCAACGCTTCCGGCTTCCGTGAACTGCAGGAAGGCCAGAAGGTGACCTTCGACATCACCCAGGGGCAGAAGGGCCCGCAGGCGGAGAACATCACGCCTGCCTGATCTCTCGTCATCAGGGTCCGGGAGCAGCTGCTCCCGGACCCTGATGCGTCCGGCGCGACGGGGGCCGACCCGCCCCGGCTGGAGTGGGGCGGCTGCGGAGCCAAGTGCCTGCGGCCGGAAGTCGGCGCCGACCGTCACGGCTGCTGCGGACCTCCTCAATCCCGGTCAGACGCTGCGCCGGCGCGTCGTGCAACTCGGCGGCCAGCAGGTCTCATTGGGCGACCGCCGCGATGCGGGGCACTAGGGCGTTGCCGACCCCGTTGGGTGATCAGCGCGCCCCTGTTCGCCCGGCTGCACCGCACCGAGCTGCACGTCGCTCACACGACGGCCATCGTGGCCGCCGACACCAGGCCCACGACCGTAGCGTTCCGCGGCCGTTGATCCGGCGCGAGAGCACTGACCGCGTCGCGACTCTCCCGTCTCCGGGCCCTGCAGGCGTATCCCGCTCCACGTCCTCAGCTGCGAGGGTTTTTACCGACGCCCCTCTTCGAGGGCCGCTGGCGTGAGCGGCGCACCGCGGCGTGGCTTGCCGCCGCTATGGCCCGACCTCGCCTACGACCAGCCGACAGCCATGGGTGCCCTGGCGTGCACCTACTCCGTCCTGCACAGCGACCGTGCCGGCCGTTTCCTCCAGGCGGCCGGCCTGTGGCGGCAGCGGTTCCAGGACGCGCCCCACGTCCGCGGCGATGACGGCACCTCCAGGACGGACTGAGTCCGCGGCGACGGCGTCGGGGTGAGGTGTCCCTCATCCGGCGCGGCGGCTCACGCCATGACAGCCCCGATTCGTTTCCGGTGCCTCCGTTGGAGAGATATGGAGCACAGGCGATGCAGAACGTGGCATCACGGGGTAACCGTGTTTCCGCAGGGGTAACCGAACGCATTGTTGTTGTTTGACAACAATGACCGTTGGACAACAAGGTAACCGTGTCGGATGGGTGCGGGGAAGGACGTGTGATGCTCCGGTGGGCGGAGACGATGACTCCGTGTGCTGGTCACCGCGCCAGAGGCGCGGCGGTGACACTGATGCCGCCCAGCCCGACTCAGGCGGATTTGCTGTCTGAGGCCGGGGTGTCGCTGTGTATCTGCGTGGCCGCCGTGGCGCAGAAGGCTTCCAGACCCTCCAGCAGGGCGGTCCGCTTGCCGTCGGGCATGTCCGCCAGCACCTTCCGCAGCTCGGCCTCCCTGCGGGCGCGCAGGTCGGCGAGGAACGCGCGGCCCCGGACGCTGAGGTGCAGCCGTACCTCTCGCCTGTCCTCCGCGCTCACCACTCGCTCGATGAATCCGGCGGCATGCAGCCGGTCGCACAGTCGACTGGTGGACGGCGGGGTCGACGCGAGGGTCTCGGCAAGCGTGCGCAGGTTGATGCCGTCGTGGTGTTCAAGGATGTGGAGTACGCGCAGCTGGGATGCGGAGGTGGGCGCGGTGGAAGCGCGACCCCACACGACTTCCAGCAGCTCGACGGCCGTCGTGGTCACACGCGCGACCTCGTCGGGCTCTGGGCGGCGGCGGAAGGCAGTCACAGTCACACTCTCGCAGGCGCTGGGGTGGCTGTCAGCGTACTAGGCACGCGCTCCGGACGCAGACGGCTTTGAAGCCCGGGGGGCCTTTCGAGATCTCGGCCTCACGCACGAGGTGCCCGTTTCTTCCGACGAAAGATTGGTGTATTTCCTCTCATGAAGAGATTTGTGGCCGCTGAGCGCGCCCTGCGCACAGCGGCTCCCCACGAGTTGCTCGATGCCGCGCGCTCCGTACTGGTCGAGCAGTACGGAGCCGAGGAGGTCGAGTTGTTCATGGCCGATTACGGCCTGACCGTTCTGCAGCCCGTTTCGGTGCTGCCGCACACCCTGAAGCCGGTGTCGGTGCACAACAGCCCGGCCGGCCGGGCCTTCGGTTCGCAGCGGCCGTATCGCGAGGAGGGGCACGGCGGCCGGACGCGTCTCCATCTGCCGGTCAGTGTCCGTGGCGATCGGCTCGGTGTGCTGTCCTTGACTCTTTCCGGGAGCGAGGCGGCACGCCAGTGGGAGTCCGAACTCGCCGAGATCGCCGACGTGCTGGGACACGAGGTGGTTGTCGCCGAACGGGACACCGACCTCTACCTGCAGGCGCGGCGCAAGGACCGGCTCACTCTGGCCGCCGAGATGCAGTGGCAGTTGCTGCCCGGCCGGTCCTGTTCCCGCCCCGAGTACGACCTCGGGGCGCAACTGGAGCCCGCCTACGGCATCTTCGGTGACAACTTCGACTGGTCCGCCACCGCGGACCATCTGACGCTGTACGTCACCAACGGCATGGGCGAGGGCATCGAGGCGTCCCTGCTGACGAATCTCGCCATCAACGCCTTGCGCAACGCGCGGCGGGCCGGCATTCCCATCGCCGACCAGGCGGCACTGGCGGACCAGGCTCTCTACGCGCACTACCAGGGGCGCTGCTATCTCTCCGTCCTCATGTTCGACTTCGACCTGATGACAGGCCGGGCGCAGGTCGTGGACGCGGGCTCCCCTCAGCTGTTGCGGCTGCGCGGAGGCGCCGTGGAGCGGGTCACGTTCGACGCCCAACTGCCCCTGGGCATGTTCGAGGAGACCGACTACGTGGCGCAGGACTTCCACGCCGAGCCCGGTGACCGGCTCGTGTTCGTGAGCGACGGCGTCCATGCGGTCTCTTCTCCCAGGGGTGAGACCTATGGGGACGCGGCGCTTGCCCGGGCGATCCACTCCACGCGGCTGCTGCCTGCCGCCGAGGTGCCGCGCGCCCTCCTGCGGGAACTGACCGGTCACCGCGGCGAGGCCGCACCGGACGACGACGCCCTGATCGTGTGCCTGGACTGGCGTGGAAGGGGGCCGGGCCGCTGACCGGCAGCTCACTAGCCCTGCGGGGATGGCGAGTTGTCCGGCCCCGAAGTCGCACGCTAATGTTTGCCATGTGGCAATAATTGCCTGATGGTTCACTGAGGAGCCGACCACAGACTCTCACAGCAGGGAGAAGATGCACGTGACGGAGAGCGACACGGACCGCGGGGTGACGTGCGAGCTGAGCGGCTTCCTGGAAGGACGCCGCGAGCAGATCGCCCAGCGCTGGGCGGATGCCGCTCTCTTCCGTACGGTCTTCACCGTCTCCCGGGACGAGGCGGTAGAGGCATGCAAGGCCGTGGTGGACGCCCTGGCCGAAGTCGCCCGGACCGGACGGCTCGAGGATGTCGTGGCGCCCGGGTTCGACACCGTCAGAGAGCAGCTCAGGCGGATGTCCGCTTCCCGAGCCCTCGCCGGCATCAGTCCGTCACAGCTCATGAGCGAGGTCGCCGGACTGCGCGAACCCGTCACCACACTGCTTCGAGCCGAGTTCGAGGACCTCACCGACGAGCGCGCTCACGCGTGTCTGCTGGATCTGACGGTCCTGATGGGGACACTCCGGCTCGTGGTCATGGAGACGACGGTCAGCGCCGGCGAGGAACTGATCGCCCGGCAGCGCGAGCAGTTGCTGGAAGTGGCCACGCCCGTCATCGAGCTGTGGGAAGGCATCGTGGCCGTTCCGCTGATCGGCACCCTGGACAGCGCCCGCAGCCAGATCGTGATGGAGAGTCTCCTGGAAGCGATTGTGGACCGGCGGGCCCAGTACGCCATCCTCGACATCACCGGTGTGCCGACCGTCGACTCGCTCGTGGCCCAGCACCTGATGAAGACAGTCGCCGCCGCCCGTCTCATGGGCGCGGAGTGCATCGTCTCCGGTATCCGTCCCGCCATCGCGCAGACCATCGTCCACCTCGGAATCGACCTCGGCTCGATCCTCACCCGGGCCGGACTCGCCGACGCCCTGGCCTACGCGCTCACCCGGCAGGGCATCGCCGTCTCGCCCCGCGAAGTCGCCGGAGCGTTGCCACGGTGACCGACTTCGCCGCCCCTCATCCGGCACCCGTGCCGGTACTGACGCTGGGAGACCTGCTGCTCATCACCCTGCACGGAGATCTGCACGACGGTGCGGCCGAACAACTCCAGCAGGACATCACCCACCGCATCGCGAACAGTCCGCTACCCGTGGGCGGTGTCGTGATCGACATCTCCGGTGTGGATATCGTCGACTCCTTCCTCGGCCGCGTCCTCGGCGAGATCGCCGCGAGCGCACGTCTCCTAGCCTCCGGCACCGTGCTGGTCGGCATGCGCCCGGCAGTCGCCATCTCCTTGGTCGAGCTGGGACTCACCCTGCCCGGCCTGGACACGGCCCTGGATGTCGACGGGGCCATGGCCCTCCTGGGCCGCACGCTTTCGACCGTCCGGCCCGCTCGCCCGGAAGAGGGTGCGTGATGCATGCCCCACTCGCCTCGACCACCCGTCTTTCCATCGGCTCGGACGCCGACCTCGCCTGGGTGCGCCAGCATGTACGCCAAGCGGCCGCCGACCTCGGATTCGGCCTGGTACAGCAGACGAAGCTGGTGACCGCGGCCAGCGAACTGGCCCGCAACACCCTCGTCCACGGAGGTGGCGGGCACGTGGAGATCACGACGCTGCGCGACGGCGACCGCCACGGGCTGCGGCTTGCCTTCGTCGACTCAGGCCCGGGCATCAGGGACATCGCTCTGGCCATGACCGACGGCTACACCACCGGCGCCGGACTGGGCATGGGGCTCAGCGGTGCCAAACGGCTGGTACAGGACTTCGCACTGGACAGCCGCCCCGGGCTGGGTACCACCGTCACCGTCACCGAGTGGGCCGCGGGTCTTCACCCGCCGCGCTCAGGTGCGCCATGAGCAGGGCCTGGGACATCACGGTTGCGGACAGCACCAGGGTCCGGGACGTGCGCGTCGCCACGGAGGCCGCCTGCGCCACCGCCGGCCTGGACACCGACTCCATGGCGGCCGCGGCGCTGGTGGCCACCGAACTCGCGACCAACCTCGTCAAGCACGCCGTCGGCGGCCGCATCGTCATCAACCTGACCGGACCCGCCGCCACCCTCGCCGCCGACGCGCCCTGCGTCCAGATCACCTCCCTCGACCACGGGCCGGGCATCGCCGACGTCCCTGCGGCGCTGCGGGACGGCTACACCACTGCCACGTCCTCGCTGGGCGCGGGCCTGGGCACCTGCCGTCGTACATCCGATGCATTCGACCTGCACAGCAGTAGCGAACGAGGCACTGTCGCGGTGGCCCGCATCCGTACGGCACGAGCGCGGTCCCCGCGCCGCGCCGGGGCGATTCCCGCGCGCACAGGCGTCCGGGCGGGGAGCATCAACGTCCCCCTGGACCATGCCGAGCACTCCGGGGACGCCTTCACCTGGGTACGTTCCGGCTCACTGGTCACGTTGATGCTCGCCGACGGACTCGGTCATGGCGGCAAGGCGGCCGAAGCGTCGACCACCGCTGTGGAGGATCTGCGCCGACGAGCGGACCTGCCGCCGGCCGAGATCCTGCGGCATCTGCACACCGCGCTGCGGCCCACTCGAGGCGCGACCATCGGCATCGCACAGCTCGACGAGACCACGGGGCAACTCGCCTTCGCCGGCGTCGGCAACATCGGCGCCAGGCTCCGCTCCGCGGGCACCTGGCAACCCCTCGTCTCGCACCCGGGCATCGTCGGAGCCCACTTTCCCGCCACCGTTCCCCAGCACCGGGCGGCCTGGCAGCCGGACAGCCTGCTCATCCTGCACAGCGACGGACTCCCCAGCCGCTGGACGCCCCCGCGCGACGCCCGGCTGCACACCCATGACCCGGCTGTGGTGGCAGCGGTGGTCCTGCGCGACGGCAGCAGCGCGGCGCTACCGCTGCGTGACGACACCAGCGTGGCCGTACTGGCCCCCGACCCATCCGACCTACTGCCATGACCCCACCCCCGAAGGTCTGGAAGATCGCGTCGACCGCCGACGCCGCCGAGGCCCGCGCCGCCCTCGATCACATCATCACGGTTGCCGGAGCGCCTCCGCTGGAACGCGCCCGCTTCACGACCTTGCTGACGGCCCAGCTGCTGCGCTGCCTGGACCGCCACGGGCAGTGGGAACTCCGCTTCCGGGTCCGGCAGACCGACGCCGCCCACCCCGCGCGCCTCGACGTCACGGTGCTGCCAGTGGACTCCCATTCGTCCGGCCCCGGCGACGAGCCCACCCTCACCTGTCAGCTGGCCAGGCCGCCTGCCCAGGAGGACGTGGAGGCGGACATGTCGCTGCCCGAAGCGCTGCTGCGTGCCGACGAGAACACCGCGGCCGTACTGAGGCTCCTGGACGAGCAGGAAGGTCTCGTCCGGCTCCACCGGGAGGAGCTGCACCAGACGAATCAAGGTGTCCTGGCACTGCATCACGACCTCGAGGCCGCGGCCCTGGTCCAGCGCGAGCTTCTCGAAGCCGAGCGGTCCGCCCGTGCGCAGGCGGAGCGGGCCCGTCGCCTGCTGACCTTCCTGGCCGATGCCAGCGCGGCCATCTCGGCATCCCTCAGTCCCGAGGCCATCCTGCGCGCCCTGACCGGAATGCTCGTACCGGACTACACGGAGAGCGTCGACGTCTGGCTCTTCGACGAGGAACCCGCGAATCAGGACACCGACCATCCGGCTCGGACACGGGATCACTCGGCGGCCGCGGTGGCCGCCGCCCGCACGGGTCGTCCCCAGCACGCCGCCGTCCACCCCGGTGACCTGCCCGGCGTGGACGACCTCCCGCCCTCCAGCCTGTCCCCGCACCGGGCCCTGTTGGCCATCCCCCTCACGACACACCGCCTGCTGGGCGTCCTCACCCTGACCGCCCCAGAATCCGGGTTCGACGCCGACACCTCCGTGATGCTCGTCGAACTCACCCGCCGCGTCGGTATCGCTCTGGACAACGCCCA
Organism: Streptomyces sp. NPDC092369; assembly: GCF_044755245.1. Taxonomy (NCBI): domain Bacteria; kingdom Bacillati; phylum Actinomycetota; class Actinomycetes; order Kitasatosporales; family Streptomycetaceae; genus Streptomyces; species Streptomyces sp. NPDC092369. Next base: position 217,126 of record NZ_JBIVQP010000010.1, on the reverse strand, counting down.
CCGCTACGAGCAGTCCCGCGACACCGCCGAGGCCCTCCAACGGGCTCAGCTCACGGATCTGCCCACCGTGCCCGGCCTCCTCCTGGCCGCGCGGTACCTTCCCGCCACACGGGGCCTGAACATCGGCGGCGACTGGTATGACGCGTTCCGCCAGCCTGACGGCAGCACGCTGGCCGTGATAGGCGACGTGACGGGGCACGGTCTGCACGCGGCCGTTGTCATGGGCCAGCTGCGCACCGCGCTGCGCGCCTACGCGGCCGAGGACAACAGCCCGGGCGAGATCCTCACCCGCCTGCACCGCATGCTCCGCCATCAGCAGCCGGAGCTGTATGCCACCGCGATGATCGTCCGCTTCCGTCCTGGCCAACCGGAGATCGTCTGGGCCTCGGCAGGCCACCCACCCGCCGTCGTGCGCGGCAGCGACGGTGGCGTTCACGCGCTGGACGACAAGCCGGGCGTCATGCTGGGCATTCCCCTGCCGTACACCTACAGGGACATGAGGGTCGCTCTGCAGCCAGGTTCGTCTCTGCTCCTTTACACCGACGGTCTGGTCGAGCGCAGAGCGCAGGGCATCGACGTGGGCATCGAACGCCTCGGCCAGGCCGTCGGTGCGTTGACCACGGCGGACCTGGAACACGACGTGGACGCCGCAGCCGACGCACTGCTCAAGCCCCTTCTGTACGAGTCCGAGCGCGACGACGACGTCTGCCTGCTGCTGTGCCACATGGAGCCCCTGGCCGAGCGGGAACCGGACCTGTAGACCTGCCGCCACACTTGTGGCAGTAGCGTGGCGAGCAGAAGGTGAGAGGGTGGATCTGGTGCAAGCCTTTGAAGCGCGTCCCTCGGTGGAAGCGGAACTGCGCGCGGCCGCGCCCCACGCCCTGGTCGACGTGACCCGCCGCATCCTCGCCGAGCGGACAGGTGCCCAGGAGGTGACACTCCTGCTCGCCGACTACGGGCTGACCGTCCTGCAGCCCGTGTCCCACCTGCCGTACACCACCGACTCCCTTCCCGCCCACGACGGCCCGGCCGGCAGCGCCTTCCTCCACCAGAGTCCGGTCGTCGAAGTTCTGCACGAACCCGCCGGTCACCGGGTGCATCTGCCTATCAGCGTGCGCGGCGACCGCTTGGGCGTGCTCTCGGTACACCTGCCCCCTGGAGCCGCGGCCCCCGACACGGTGCTCCAGCTCCAGGAGGTCGCCACGGCACTGGGACACGAAGTCGTCGCCGCCGGACGTGACACCGACCTCTACCTACAGGCCCGACGCACCCGACGTCTCACCTTGGCCGCCGAGATGCAGTGGCAGCTCCTGCCCGGCCTCGGCTGCGCTCGCGAGGAGTACACCATCGGTGCCCACCTCGAACCCGCCTACGCCATCGGTGGCGACAACTTCGACTGGACCACCTCCGCCGATCACCTCATCCTCACCGTCACCGACGGGATGGGCCAGGGCATCGAGGCGTCCCTTCTCACCAGTCTCACGGTCGGCGCGCTGCGCAACGCCCGCCGAGCCGGTACCACCCTGGCCGACCAGGCAGCCCTGGCCGACCAGGCGGTCTACTCGCGGTACGGCGGAAAGGCGTACGCATCCACGCTGCTGCTCCAGTTCGACCTGGCCACCGGTGAGGTGCGCGCGGTGGACGCGGGCTCTCCGCACCTGTTCCGCCACCGCGGTGGGCGCACTGAACGGATCGAATTGGATACGCAGATGCCTCTCGGCATGTTCGAGGAGAGCCTCTACGAGGAACAGACGTTCCAGGTCGAACCCGGGGACCGCCTCATCGCGGTCAGCACCGGGGTGCACGGCACCCGCTCCGCTGCGGGAGATCTCTTCGGTGAGCAGGTGCTGCGTCAGATTCTCGGCGCCACCCGTGCCGTACCGGCGCACGAGACCGCGCGGGCGGTCGTCGCCGGTCTGGTCGAACACCGTGGCGGCGGCGACCTCATGTCCGACGCCGCAGTCGTCGCTCTCGACTGGAACGGCCGAGGCGACTGACCCTGGCTGTCACCAGGCGCCACTGCCGGTTTCCGGGCCAGTACCGCCCTGCGCGGACCCAAAAGCGCGCATACCCCGCCCCAGAGCCTCCCTCTCGGCCGGTTCCATCGCCGCGAGTACCGCGCTGAGGGCGGACGACCTGTGCGACGCCACCTCGTCCAGTACCTGGCGGCCCTGTCCGGTGAGGTGCAGTTGCACTTCACGCCGCTTGTGGGGATGCAGCACCCGCTCCAGCAGCCCCGCCGCCTCCAGGCGATCACACAGTCGACTGGCCGTCGGCGGCCCGATCTCCATGCCTTCCGCCAGAGTGGTGAGATTCAGCCCCGGCTCCAGTTCCAGGATCCGCAACGCCCGCAGCTGATGCGGTGACAACCGGAGACTCGCCGCCTGACTGGCCACGGCCCACAGGTTCGCGAGACCGTCCACGGCATCGGCGATCTCGAGCGCGAGCGACACGGGATCGTCCCCGGGCGTGCTCGCCCGGTCGTCGCCGAAGCCGCCGAGACGATTCACGAACCCATCGCTTTCAGCAATCGCCTGCCCATACGGATATCACCCTCATTCAAGCGCGGTACCCGATGAGCCGCCGATCAAGCACCGTCAGCCGAGACATCGTAGGGGTACCCGGACCGGGGACGGACGACATGTCACCGAGACTGCAGCCTGGGCCGCCGGCTGGAACGACTGATCGGCGTGGCCGACACCGAAGGCAACGATCTGGTTCCCTGGCGCAACGGTGACTGCTCAGCAGCTCTTCCCCGGAGCTCGCCGCCGTCGCGCAGATTCCCCGGAACGGTCGGCCCGTCGCGAATGTTTCTCGGAAGGAGTCAGCCCGAGCAGGCCGTTCGCTGAGCCTCTTGCCACTCGCACACAGGGCACAGCGTGATCCCCTTGTAGGACTGCGGGTACTCGGTCGGCTCACGGCACAGCATGCACTCCGCGTACGGCGGGCCGTCGGCCTGCGGCGGTCGGGTGGCGTCGATCAGGCAATAGGTGTCGTCGCTGTCGTCGCTCATGCCTCCAGCCTAAGCCGGTCACCCGTGAGTGCTCGCCGTCCCGGTCAACTGGGACCTCTTCACGAACCGGAAGCCATGCGCGCGCAGTTCCGGCACGACCATGCGGACGGCCACCGCGTCCGTCACGAGCTGGTCCCCGCTCACCACGCGTCCCACTGCACCGCCGTGACACCGGTCGCAGCGAGCGCCGTCTTCAGCCTCCGCAGGGTGGCGATCGGCTGCGGATGTCGAACCGTTCACCGACGGCTGCCCACGGCCTCCGTCCGCCGGGCGGTCGGCGCGGAACGTCCCGGGGGCGCCGCGGACTGTCAGGGCGGGGCCGGCCACTCAGGCGAGTGCGCAAAACGGCTGCCGCGCGACGCGCGTGAATGATCACTATGCGGAAATGACGGCGCAAGGAGGGCCCACGGCGGACTGGTCTGCTCCCTCACCGGGCGGCGGATGGCATTCCTGCTCGCCCTGCTCGCCCTGCTCGGTCGGGCGTGCGGGGCCGCCGTGGTCGCGGCGGCCCCGCACGTGTGGAGCTACCTGCGCCAGGGGCCCGTGACGGCGAACGTGGTGCCCGGCGTGTAGCAGTTCACGTACATCGTGTCGCCGTCGGGTGAGAAGGTGACGCCCGCGAACTCGCCCCACTCCGGGGCCTGGGGCGTGCCGATGTTCTGCCGGCCACGGGCCATGGCGTACACCTCACCGCGGCGCGTGACGCCGAAGACGTGCTGCGCGCCGTTGCCGTCCTCGCAGACCATCAGGCCGCCGCTGGGGGCGAGACAGATGTTGTCCGGGGACTCGCCCGGCAGTTGGACGTCGGTGTCCGGGCCGAAGACGATCACCAGGGTCAGCCGGCGCGCGGCGGGGTCGTAGCGCCAGATCTGGCCGAAGTGGTCGGCCGCCGAGCCCTCCGCGCTGTGCGCGAACGACGAGACGAAGTACACGCACCGCCCGCCCCAGTAGCAGCCCTCCAGCTTCTGCGCGTGAGTGATGCCCTTGGGTCCGAAGTCCTGGAGCCGGATCGGCGTCTGCGCCGCCAGCGGGTCCGGCACGTCGGCCCACTCGATGTTGTGGAAGGTGGTGCCGGTCTCCTGGACGGCGGACAGGTCGGCCACGCCCGGCACGCGCATCGCCTGCAGCCGGCCGCCCGCGCGTAGCGAACCGGTGCCGCCCTGCGGTCTGTTCGGCAGGAACCGGTAGAAGAGGCCGAAGGGTTTGAGGAAGGCGTCCTCGGTCTCGTAGACCGTGCCGCTCTTGGGATCGATCGCGACGGCCTCGTGCTGGAAGCGGCCCATGGCGGTCAGCGGCACGGCGCCGGTGCGGTGCGGGTCGGCGGGGTCGACCTCGAAGACGAAGCCGTGGTCCTTGGTGTAGCCGTTCGTGCCGGCGGTGTCCTCGGTCTCCTCGCAGGTGAGCCAGGTGCCCCAAGGGGTGTGTCCGCCCGCGCAGTTGACGGCGGTGCCGGCGATGGCGACCCGCTCGGACAGGACGTTGTTGTGGCCGTCGAGCGTCAGGGCCGTACAGCCGCCCTTGCCCTCCGGGTCGTAGGTGAGGCCCGCGATGGTGGGGACGGAGAACCGCGCGGTGGGGCGGTTCTCGTGGTTGCGGACCAGGTGGACCCGGCCGTGCCGACCGGGCAGAGCGGTCATGCCGTCGTGGTTGGAGGGGACCGTGCCCTCACCGGAGCGCAACCGGTCACCCTCACGGGAGAGGACCTTGTAGCGGAAGCCTTTCGGGAGGTCGAGCAGGCCGTCCGGGTCGGGGACCAGGGGGCCGTAGCCGGTGTGACCGATGCCCTGTGCGGCGGCGGTTCCGGCGAAGAGTTCGGACAGTGCTCCACTGAACGCGATGCCCGCTCCCAGGGCACCGGAGCGGGCGAGGATCTGACGGCGTGTCGCAGACATACGGGACAACCCTCCTGCTGGCGGACAGGAACTGTGACTTCGCTGTGTCTACCACCCGGCACGCGTCTGAGGAACCACGCGCGTAGCACGTGTCACATCCCTCGACCTCGGGGGATGTCAGAAGCTCCAGCTGTACAGGCCACCACCCGTGCTCACCGCCAACGTCGCGAGCCGGGCAACTCCCTGCAGAACCGCCAGCAGATCATCGTCGGTCATATCGTCCCCGTCAGCGGATCTGAGCCTTGTGGTCCAGCGACCTGCCAGCTCCTCCAACTCGGTGGAGCCGGCGCCGGCCAACGCCCGGGTCAACCGCCGCGGTAGAGCGAACACCTCGACGCCATCGTTCAACGGGGCAGTGACCCACTCCGGCCACGGCCAATCAAGGAGCCGCTCAAGCGACGGGAGTTCGACCGAGGGCTCCTCGAAGTACATGTCCCACTCGGCGATGGCACTGTCCGGCTCAATGAAACGGCAGGTCACCGTCTGAAGGGTCGGAGCAGGTCCCCGAAGGCGCGTCGCAGCGGCAGCCCCGTCGTCGGGAGCGAGGAAGAACACTATGTCGTGGGCCATCTCGGCATGATGGCAGCCCGCCGTACTGGCGCCGTTGACAGGCATCGCGACGCCGTGACGCCTCTCGACCAGATACGTCCGCTCCTTTCACGGCTCATCGCGGACTGCCACAGATTCGAGAAGATGTTCCATTTACCGTGAGAAGCGAGATAGGGTCCTTTCAGACGATCTTGGATGGAGGGGCCTCGGATGGAGAACACCGCACCCAAACGTTCGGGCCGCCCGCCAGGCATCCGAGCGGCAGCGGGAGAGTTGACGGACCGACAGGCGGCCATCGTCCGCTACATAGGTCAGGCGGTCGGCGAGCAGGGCTATCCGCCGTCGATGCGGGAGATCGGCAAGGCCGTCGACCTCGCCAGCACCTCCTCCGTCGCTCACCAACTGATGGCCCTGGAGCGCAAGGGCATCATCTACCGCGACCCGCACCGGCCCCGCGCCTATCGCGTCCGCCCGTCATGGGCACCCGACCTGGACAGCCGGAGCGAGGCACCGGTCGACGTACCGCTCGTAGGACGGATCGCCGCCGGCGCGCCGCTGCTCGCGGAAGAGATGGTCGAGGACGTCTACTGCATGCCCCGCCAAGTCGTCGGTGACGGCGACTTGTTCGCCCTGACCGTCTCGGGCGACTCCATGATCGAGGCCGCGATCTGCGACGGCGACATCGTGACCGTCCGGCGCCAGGACAGCGCCGACCACGGTGACATCGTCGCCGCGCTCCTGGAAGACGAGGCAACCGTGAAGGTGCTTCGTCGACAGGAGGGGCGGGTGTGGCTCATGCCCCGCAACTCGGCCTATGAGCCGATCCCCGGCGATGAGGCGCAGATCCTGGGCAAGGTCGTCGGTGTCCTGAGGCTGCTCTAGTTCGGTCCGCCGAGGTGGCGGCCTGGGGGCCGTGCTCGCGGCGGATGGCGGCGACATGGTCCAAGATCACACGCCACATTGCCTGCAACCGTGCGGCGCGGATGCCGGGCTTCGACCGTGCCGCGCACCAGCCGCAGCGGACGCTCAGAGGTGGCCGTCCAGGAACTCCCTTACCTCGGCGATGGTCATGGGCCCCGCGCCGTGCGCGACCGCCTCTCCTTCCTTGAGCAGGACATAGGAGGGTGCTCCGGTGATCTCGTATCGCTCGGTTGCGGCCGGACAGCGGGTGATGTCGGCGCGGACCGCCGTCAGGCGGCCCGTGTAGTCGTCGGCGATGCCGCCTATGACGAGGTCCATCACCCGGCAGGGCTCGATCGCCTTGGGCCATGTGCCGGTGAAGTACGCGAGGACCGGGACTCCGCTCATTCCGAGGATGAAATCGAACTCTGCGTCCTCGCGGGGTCGGTGCACCCGGTTCGTCATGGAAGCTCCCGGCCTCTGGTTCCGTCATTGCGTCCCCATCATCCCGCGCGCGGTGTGCCGGTCCGGCCCGGTCGGCCGTCCGGTTGACCTGTCGGAAGGGAGGCAGTGACCCGGTCCGGCCGCGGTCGTGGAGGGTCGAGATGCGCCTCAGTGGACCCGAAGGCCGACCGCCAGCGTCAGTTCAAGCACCCGCTGGGGCGACGCGAGATCCGGAAACAGCTCCCGCAGTTGCGACATCCGGTACCGGACCGTCTGGGGATGGACGAACAACGCCGCCGCCACCTCCTCCCGCCTGCCCTGGTGCAGCAGCCACGCCCGCAACGTCTCCTCCAGTCGCCGTGCGGTCGCGGCAGGCAAGGCTCGCAGCGGTGCGAGAGCACGGGCACGCAGGTCTGCGAACGCGTCCGCGTCGGCGCTCAGCACCAGTTCGGGCAGGTGGTCCTCGGTGTCGCGGATGTCAGGGGAGAGGGAGCGGGCGCGTACGGCTCGTGCGTACGAGGCGGACGCTCGCGTCCATGGCCGGGCCGGGCCGACCACGGCGGTACGGTCGGTCAGCTGCCGCAGGAGATGGGGTCGGTCGGCGTCGGGGACGAGCAGCACACCGGTGGCGTCCGGCAGATCGTCGAGGACAAGGGTGCTCGGGTCGAGCGCGCGGTAGGCAGGCCGGGCCTGGGCGGCGGGCAGCAGGACCGCCGTCAGTGACACCGGGGCCTGCCAGCCGGCCCGTTGAGCGGAGGCGAGCAGCACGTCCGGGCTCGCGCCGGCGAGGAGGTCGCGGGCCAGGTGTTCCAGGTGGCGTTCCTGGGCCCTGCCCCGCGCGGCCAGTTCGTCGGCGTGGCCCGCGGCGCTCGCGGCGGAGAGCTCGTCGATGTAGGCGAAGGTCAGCTCGGCGAACTTGGCTACCTCGGCGGCGGGCAGACCCGCGGGTACGGCACCCGCCGCCAGGCATCGCCAGGCCACGCGGGCGCCGACGCGGTAGGCGCTGAGCAGGGCGTCCATCGAACGGCCGTCGCGCACCTCGCCGCGGCCCAGCTCGTAGGCGGCGTCACCGGCGTCGCCGCCCGTGGCATTTCCGCTCGCGAGGTCCAGGTAGTTCCCCAGGGCGGTGCGGACGGCTCGGCGGATGGTGACGCCCATACGGCCCGAAAGGGCGTTGGCGTAGGAGGGGACCTCGTCGATGATCGCCTCGACGACCTCATCGGCGGTGCTCGTCAGCGCCGCCCGAAGTGCGGTGACCGTCGTCTCATCCAGGGCCAGTTCGCTGGCCCTCTGGATTGCATGGCTCACGTTTTTGTTCCCTGCGAACAATTCGACCGACCAGATTCACGTCCTGCGGTCAGGACTTTACGCCCTGCGGCGCAGCAAGCTGGAGCCATGACGAGTACTGCCCTTCGCAGCAGGGCGTGGAAACTGCTGGAGATGGTCACGACGCCGCTGCTGCCGTCGGATTACCTCGACCTGGTCAGCCCGCTGCGTGCGGGCGCCGACCTGCGTGGGCGCGTCGAGGCCGTACACCCCGAGACGGGTGACGCCGCGACCGTCGTGATCAGGCCGGGACGGGGCTGGCGCGGCCACACGGCCGGTCAGTACGTGCGGATCGGGGTCGACGTCGACGGGGTGCGCCTGTGGCGCGCCTACTCCCTCACCTCGCCGACCAACCGCTCGGACGGCCGCTTCACGATCACCGTGAAGGCGATCCCGGACGGCAAGGTCAGCAACCACCTGGTCCGCAGGACGAGACCGGGCACGCTGATCCAACTCGACCAGGCGACCGGTGACTTCGTGCTGCCGCAGGACAAGCCCGCCAAGGTGCTCTACCTGACGGCCGGCAGCGGCATCACCCCCGTGATGGGCATGCTGCGCGACACCGAGTTCGACGACGTCGTCATGGTCCACTGCGCGCCACAGCCGCAGGACGTGATCTTCCGCAGCGAACTGCACGACCTGGTCGCGGACAAGAAGCTGCGGCTCACCGAGGTGCACTCCGACACGGACGGCATGCTCGACATCGCCCGTCTCGACGAACTCGTGCCCGACTGGGCCGAGCGCGAGACCTGGGCCTGCGGGCCGGCGGGCCTGCTCGACGCCGCCGAGAAGCACTGGGCCGAACACGGCGTCCCCGAGCGCCTGCACACCGAGCGCTTCCGCCCCAGCATCGTCACCGCCGGCGACGGCGGCGAGGTCACGTTCAGCGCCACCGGCAAGACCGTCGACGCGGACGGCAACACGCCTCTGCTGGACGTCGGCGAGGAGGCCGGAGTGCTCATGCCCTCCGGGTGCCGCATGGGCATCTGCTTCGGCTGTGTCTCACCGCTCAAGGCGGGCGCCGTCCGCGACCTGCGTACCGGCGAGATCACCGAGGCCGAGCCGGGCGTCCTCATCCAGACCTGCGTGTCCGCCGCCGCGGGCCCCTGTGACATCGAACGGTAGGAGCACCTTGACCGCCATCGACCCCACCGCCCACCTGACCGCGGAGCAGATCGAGGAGCTCGGCCGCGAGCTGGACGCGATCCGCGACGAGGTGATCGCCGAGCGCGGCGAGAAGGACGCCGCGTACATCCGCAAGGTCATCTCGGCGCAGCGCAAGCTCGAACTGGTCAGCAGGGGCGTGCTGTTGTTCTCGCTCTTCCCGCCCGCGTGGGTGATCGGCACCGCCGGTCTGTCCGTGGCGAAGATCATGGACAACATGGAGATCGGGCACAACATCCTGCACGGCCAGTGGGACTGGATGCGGGACCCGAAGATCCACTCCACCACCTGGGAATGGGATCACGTCTCGCCGGCCGACCAGTGGAAGCACTCGCACAACGAACTGCACCACACGTACACGAACGTGATCGGCAAGGACAACGACCTCGGCTACGGCATCATGCGCGTCGACGAGGACCAGAAGTGGCACCCCTTCCACCTCGGTCAGCCGCTGTGGAACTTCCTCAACGCCTGCTTCTTCGAGTACGGCATCGCGGCCTACGACCTGGAGCTCGGCAAGAACCTGAACAAGCGCCGCCGCAAGAACCCGGAGTTCCGCGCGCGGGCCAGGGCCGTGGGCCGCAAGATCCGCAAGCAGGTGCTCAAGGACTACGTGATCCACCCGCTGCTGTCGGGCCCGTCGTTCCTGCCCACGCTCGCCGCCACGTTCACCGCGAACCTGGTCCGCAACCTCTGGACCCACTCGGTGATCATGTGCGGGCACTTCCCCGAGGGCGTGCAGGTCTTCGAGCGCCGGTCGATCAAGGGCGAGACGCGCGGCCAGTGGTACCTGCGCCAGATGATGGGCTCGGCGAACATCAGCGGCAGCAAGGCCATGCACTTCATGACCGGCAACCTCTCCCACCAGATCGAGCACCACCTGTTCCCGGACTTGCCGAGCAACCGGTATGCCGAGGTCGCGGTGAAGGTGCGCGCGCTGTTCGAGAAGTACGAGCTGGAGTACGTCACCGGGCCACTGCCCAAGCAGGTGTTCTCCGCGTGGCACAAGGTCTTCCGGCTCTCGCTCCCGAACAAGAAGCCCAAGGCGGCCACGACGCCGGACCGTGAGCAGGAGCTCGTCGCGGCCTGAGTCCCGGTCCTGGTTCTGGAAGAGGCGCTGGTCAAGCAGCTGGCCGATGTGCGGGTGGAGCGTGATGAGCTGGTGGTGACCGCGCGGGTCGTGCAGCGGATCAGCGAGCAGGGCGTCGGGGGTACCTGTCTCCGGCGCCGCTGGCGCCGGAGACAGGGGCAGGTGGCCGGTCGGTGCCGCTGATCGCGGCCCGCGCCGCCGGTATCGCCCCTAGCGTGCTGCCGCAGGACTGTCAGCGGCTGGGGGCCATCGTGCGGGAGGCGGCCGGGGGGGGAGGGGGCACGGTCCGGGCCGTCGGCTAGGTGCTCGGCCTGCCTGGTGACCGGACCTCGGTCAGTCGATGCCTTCGACGATGCGGAAGTCGCGCTCGACGCCGTCGGAGAGGGCGACCAACGCCTCCTGGTAGGCCGCACTCTCGTGCGCCGCGACGGCCTGCTCGAAACTGTCGAACTCGATCAGGACGGTGCGCTCGGCGATTCCGGCGTCATGCGCCACGACCCGACCGCCACGGACGAGGACCCGACCGCCCGCGGCCTTGACGGCAGGAGCGGCCAGCTGGTTGTAAGCAGCCAGCTTCTCAGGGTCTGAAATGGTGCGGTAGGCGCTGACCCAGTAGCCCTTGGGCATGGAACCTCCAGTATGGGATGAGTGCATCTGACGTACGGATTGGTCTCGGACGAGCGCCGGCGGGCGGGAGCGAGGCTGGGGCCGGTGCCCGCGGCGAGGATCAGGCCTCCGATGGCGCTGCCCAGCGAGTCCCCGACGCTGCGGAGGACGCAGTTGAAGCTCATAGCGCTCGACGTCTCGCTCCTTGGGGTGACGGCCAGGATGACGCCGGGCATCGCGGCCGAGAAACCGCCGACGCCGAAGCCGAGCACGCCCATCGCCGCGAACAGTTTGGCCAGGTTCGCCCGGGCCGCCGCGAAACACGGCGAACTCGCCACCGCCCACGACGGCGCTGCCGGCCGGGAGGAGGGGGTCGGCGATCCGGGTCCGGACCCGCGGCGTGAGCGAGACGTGGAACGAGGTCGCCACGCTGGTGATGAGCGGCGTCCCGAGGCTGGCGACCGTCGCCACGACCAGAGCGATGAACAGCAGGGTGGGGGCCAGCAGCGGCGCCTCGGAACGCGCCACCGGGAACGCCTTCGCCTCGACCCCGCTGACCGGCTGCTCGGTCACTGCTTCGGCCTTTCGCGGTCCTGGTATTCGAGCTCTGCCAGATGCTTCAGCGCCGGAAGGGCCGCCACCAGTGCCTCGACCTCGTCGCCGGTGAGGTCGCCGATCAGCCGCTCGAACGCGTGGACGCCGGCCTGGCGCCGCGCGCGGACATAGGACGCGCCGGCCTCGGTCAGGCACACCAGCGTGACCCGCTTGTCGGACGCGTCGCCCCGCCGCTCGACCAGGCCGGACCCCTCCATCACCCGGACCAGGGCGGTCATCGCGGGCTGGGTGACGCCCTCGACCGCGGCCAGATCGGTGACGCGTCGCGGGCCGGTCCGGTCCAGGGTGGCCAGGGTGGCGGCGGACGTCAGGCTCATGTCCCGGGGCAGGCGCCTCGCGGCGCTGGTGGCCAGGCCGTAGAGGGCTGCCCCGATGGCGGCGGACGTGCCAGGAGCGGTGTGTTGACGACTCACGCTCAAAGCATAGCCTTTTTATATTCATAGTCTATGTAACTGGTCGACCTCGCCGGCCGACCACCACGAAGGCGAACGCGTCCTGCATCCCGGCTCCGGCGGCGGCATCGACGTACTGCTTGCCGCTCGCCGCGTCGGCCCCACCGGCAACGCGGGGGAGCCAGGCGCGTATCAGTGGACCGCTGTGGGTTCGTCGGCGGGCGGAGGGGAATCGCTCGTGCCGACCCGGTGTTGAAGGCGGTCACCCTCGATGTCCAGGTCGGGGACGTATCTGTCGAACCATCTCGGGTGGTACCAGATCTTGGCGCGGACGATGGCCATGAGAGCGGGCACCAGGGTGAGCCGGACCACGAAGGCGTCCAGGAGGACACCGACGGCGAAGCTGAATCCGATGGCCTTGACGGTCGGATCGTCGGTGAACATGAAGGCCACGAAGATGCTGAACATGATCAGCGCGGCCGCGGTCACCACGCGTGCAGCGAGGCCGGTGCCACGCTCCACGGCTTTGAGGGCGTCTCCGTTCTTGGTGAAGTCCTCCTTGATGCGGGAGACGACGAACACCTCGTAGTCGCTGGAGAGACCGAAGATGATCGCGAGCATCAGGATCGGCAGGAAGCTGATGGTTTCGCTCGGCGGGATGCCGAACAGCCGCTCGCCCCAGCCCCACTGGAACACCGCGACCTGCGCACCGAAGGCCGCGAACACCGACAGCAGGAAGCCGACGATCGACTTGATCGGAATGAGGATCGTCCGGAACGCGAGCGTCAGCAGGATGAAAGCCAGACCGACCACGACGACCAGGAACACCGGCAGCGCCGAGGAGAGTTTGCTCGACACGTCGATGTTGGAGGCCGCGGTGCCGCCCACCAGGATGGCCGCACCCGTGTTCCCCTCGATCGTGGAGCGCTCGTCCCGGATCCGATTGACCAGATGGGTGGTTTGCTGGTCGTTGGGGCCAGTGCTGGGGATCACCCGGATCACGGTCACGTCATTGCCGGCCGCCATCGGTGCGGCGGACACCACACCGGGGACTTTGGCCAGCGCGGTGGTGATCGGAGCCGCCGCGTCAGCATTGGGGACGCCGTCGGCGACCACCAGGAGCGCGGCGTTGAAGCCCGGCCCGAAGTTGTCGGTGATCAGGTCGTAGGCCTTGCGCGCGGTGTTCTTCTTCGGCTGCGAGGATCCGCTCGGCAGCCCCAGTTCCATCTTGGTGGAGGGCACGGCGAGCGCGACCAGGACGGCGATCCCGCCGATCAGGAGCGGCACCTTGAAGCGCACCACGAACCGTGCCCAGGCGGCTCCGAACGTACGCTCCGGCTCGGTCGCGGCGATCTGGGCGACGTTCTCGTGGTGCCCCGGGCGCAGCGGCGTACTGATGAACCTCGCCACCTTGTTCCCCGCGAAGCCCAGCATCGCGGGCATCAGGGTCAGCGCGATCAGCAGTGCCACCAGCACCGCTCCCGCGGCGGCGAGGCCCATCACGGTCAGGAAGGGGATTCCGACCACGGACAGCCCGCACAGCGCGATCATCACCGTCAGCGCGGCGAAGACCACCGAGCTGCCCGACGTGCCCGCGGCCAGGGCCACCGAGTCCTCGATGCTCATACCGGTGAGCAGGTTGTTGCGGTGCCGGGCCAGGATGAACAGACCGTAGTCGATGCCGCAGGACAGTCCGAGCATCGTCGCCACCGTCGTCGAGGTCGAGGCGATCGTCATGACGGAGGCCAGGGCGCTGATGCTCATCAGGGTGACGACGATGCCGATGATCGCGGTGAGGATCGGCAGTCCGGCGGCGACCAGCGCACCGAAGGTGATGGTCAGGATCACGAAGGCGACCAGGATGCCGACCATCTCCGGCACCTCGGAGATCTTCAGTTCCCAGCCGGGGTAGACACTGCCGGAGTACTCGACCTCCACACCGGCGTCCTGCGCCGGCACGACCGCGGCCTTCACCGCGTCCAGCGTCGATGTCTTCACGTCGGGCGGCTGCGCGTTGAACTGCACCGAGCCGAGAGCGACATGGCCGTTCTTGGAGATGGACTTCGACTCGAACGGGTCGGTGACCAGGCCCACCTGCGGCACCGTTTTGAGATTCTTGACCGCGGCCTCGATACCGGCCTTGTAGGACGGGTCGGTGACCTTGGTGCTGCCATGGGTCGCGAACACGACCTGGGTCTGGCCACCGCTCAGCGCGGGCAGCTTCTTCTTGAGCAGATTGGTGGCCTGCTGCGACTCGGTGCCGGGGACCGTGAAGGTGTTGTCGGTCTTGCCGCCGCCCACGACCGAGAGGGTGATCGCCACGGCCGCGGCGAGGATCCACACGGCGAGCACGGTGCGCCGGCGTCGGAACGCCCAGCGGGCAAGGCGGTACAAGTAGACGGACATGAGTTCTCCCGGACTGATGGGATCAGCCGTCGGCCGATGGCGGGCCCAGAGTGCGCGTTCCCCTCACTGTCGGCTCGCCGTCCCGGAGCCGCGATAAGGGTGGGCCGTTCGAGTGGCGACGGCGGGGACGTGAGACCTTGTCGTCCCCGAGGGCCCGGCCGCGTTGCTGCTCCCTCGCAGTCGCCGCCACGGCAGACGCTTCGCGGTAATCGGGCCGATTCCGTGTCGCTCCCGGACCAGCGGGCAATCAGCCAGTCCCCGCTCGTACGCGGCGGGGGTCCGGAGTGTCCGCCTCAGAGAGTTGGCGCTCTACGAGCGGGCCTCACCGGTTCCGGACTCGACCGGTGCAACGGCGTTCGCCGTATTCGCGGATTGTCGTCTCGCTCGTGATGGTGTCCGTCCCGGTCCCGGTCCCGCGCCTCGCGGGAGGTTCGTGTCTTTCCGACCTCAGGGTGAACGCAGATCCGACGGAAGACTGCGGGGGAGGAGGCGTATGAACGTGGACTGCCCTCTTTCCAGCGGGCCCGGCCGGACACTGGACAGGTCGTCCGGCTGCGTACACGATCGCGTCCATGACACCCGAGGATGCCATTGTCGCCACCGCCGACCGGATCGCGACGCTGCTGGGGCCGGGTGCCGACCCGCGGACGCCATTGCCGGGCGCCGAGTGGACAGTGGGAGAGGCGGCGGCGCACCTCGCGCTGGCGGGGAAGCTGATGGCGGACATCGGGGCGGGCAAGAACCGTCCCTACGGCGACGGGACGCCCGCCGGACTGGCGGCGGCAAACCGCGCCTCCCTGGCCGCCTTCCCGCAGCGAGATCCTGCCGTCCTCGGCGCGGAGATCGCGGACACGGCCCGGGCCTTCGTCGTGGCCGCGGCCGGCCGCAGCCCGCGGGAAGCGGTGCTGACGCCCATGGGGCCGATGGACCTGGCCACCCTGGGCTCGTACCTGCTCACCCACCTGCTCGGGCACGGCTACGACATCGCGGTCGCGCTGCGCGGGCCGCATATGGTCGACCGGGACGTGGTCAGGTTCACGCTGCCCTTCATGCGACTGGCCATGCCGCGTGTGGTGAGCGCCGGCGCGGCCAACCACCGGGCGTGTTATCTGGTGCGGACCGGCGGCGACCGCTTCGCTGTCACCTTCGCGGACGGCGTGCCCACGGTCACCGACACCCCGCCCCGACGCCCCGATTGCACGATCGCCATCGATCCCGTCGCCTTCCTCCTCCTCGCCCTCGGCCGCTGGACCGCCCCCACCGTCATGGCCCGCGCCAAGGTCGTTGTCTGGGGCCGCAAGCCGTGGTTGGGCCCACGCTTCCCGGCGCTCTTCACAGCGCCGTAGAAGAGCCGACGGATTGTCATTTCGCGTGCGTTCCGAGGACACATGGCCTGCATTACGGCATGCACAACGCCAAGCACCGCACCCCTGCGGATTGACGGACGCCGCGGTGACTGGGACGAGATCGAGGAACTCTGGTTGGCAGGCGAGTTCGACGTCGGCGCAGGTTCCGACGGATGGGAGTTCGGCGCGTCGGTGAGCAGCGAACGGGGGATAGGGCCCGCAAGCAAGCTGACGGGCCCTCATCCAACATTGGGCTGACGGCGCGTGCTTTACGGGAAGCCGGTCGTGCCGCCGCAGCAGGCGACGGTCTCGGTCTGGCTGGCGCCGGCGAGGGGTACTACGACCAGCACAGCCGCCAGTGCCACGAACAACCCGAGTACGGCTTTACGCACTTCTCCTCCTGATCGCCGGAATCCGGTGCCGCTTGAAGCGGCCACTGATTCATACTCGCGAAGCAAGAGGTTTGGTTGCACGGGAGTTGGTGTCGGCTCTTTGGCGAAGCGCACGAGCACCTGCCACCACGGACCGTCTCACCCGGGCGGGGTCACGCCGGCCGAGGTAGGAGCAGCCGGTTATCAGTGCTCACCAGACGTTCTTGGGCTGGGCGCTCTTGAGATTGCCGAACTCGTCGACGAAGAGGAGGGAGAGGACGAAGAGGCGGATATCGTTCCGGCCGTTCTTCCTGAACCTCGGGGCCCGTTCCCGAACCTCGCTGCTCGCCAGAGATCGTAGGTCCTGTGCCGTCAGGTCCATGCCGCCGTCCCGTTGCTGCCGTCGACCGCCCGCGCCCTTTGGCGCAACCGACAGCACCAGCATCGTCACCAGCGCCTCGGGCATCCCTGGGCTCTCGGCGCCAGCTTGTCCCACGGAACCTTCAGCAAGGGGGGTGCCACAGGAATGCGCTGGCAAGAGATCCAGGCTCCGCGCGCTTTACGCGGCGCTCTCCCAGACGAACCCGTCCGGGTCGGTGAAGGTGCCGTTGGTGCTGCCGAGGATGACCTGGTGCGCGCCGGTGCCGTCGTCCGGGACGCCGAGATCCTTGGCCAGGGCTCGGCGCTTGTACAGCGCCAGCTTGAGGGGGCTGGACTGGCCGGAGGCGAACTCGGCGTACTTGCCGCCGAAGCTCTTGCTGACGCTCAGGCCCTGTGCGACGTAGAACTGCTTGGTGGCCTTCACGTCCTCGACGCCGAGCAGTAGAACGACCTCGTCGATCTCGCCCGTCGCAGGGCCGGTGTCCTTCCTCGCCGAGGTCGCGATCTTCCAGGTCGTCCCGTCGGGGGCCTGGACGACACCGCCGTAACCCCACAGCGACTTCGCGGCGGGCTTCAGTACCGTCGCGCCGGCGTCCACGGCGGCGTCGACGAAGTGGTCTACGTTGGTCGGCCTGGAGACTGTGAGGGCCAGGGTGAAGCCGCGGAATCCGGTGGAGGGTGCCTGGGAAGCTTGCAGGCGTATGTGGGTGTTCACGCCGAAGGCGGTGTAGAAGCGGCGGGCGGCTTCTGGGTCGGCGACCTCAAGGGTGACTGACGCGAGGAACGTGTGGGCTGTGGTGGAAGCGGTGGTTGCCATGACCATCACGCTAGGGGCCGCACGGCGGCCAACGCTTCTCGAATCCTGACCGGTCCCACCGTACTGGCCCGAACGATTCGACACCCTCGCGTTGCTGACCGCCATGGCCGTCAGGACCGAGCACATCACGTTCATGTCTAACCGTCACCAACCAGACCCTGCTTTATGCGATGCACCCGGACGCGGGCAGCCGACTGATCGGCGGATACATGGTTCTCTAATCCATCGGCAGCGCCATCGGTGTCACCGCCGCGACCTCGCTCTACACTCTGGCCGGCTGGGGCGGGTATGCGCACTGGGCGCCGCGTTCAGCTGCCTCGGGCTCGCGCTCTGGGCGTTCACGCGATACATCCCGGGCCCCAGGACCTGGCCTCTCGTCATCACGGGAAGCAGGGCACTGCGGCGGTGCCGACCCGGCGGTGCGCTGCACCCGGCGGTGCGCTGCACCCGTCGGCGCCGCCGCACCGCTCCCCGCTGTGAGCTGCACGCCGGCCGGGCAGGACGGTCACGATCAGGTCGAGGAGGTCGGGGGTACGGTCCGCGACCAGCGAGCTGTGCCGGTCAGGCGCGAGGAGGCCTGATTGGTCACGGACTCGCGGCAGGCGCGACGAGTCGGGCCACGGCCTGGTCCAGAGAGGTAGGTGGATGACCGAGGACTTCTTGGAGATCCCCGGTCTGGAGTTCCAGGGCGCCGGACCGGACCAGCCCATGGAGCCAGCCCATCGCGCCAGGTGCCTGCTCCGACTCCTCGCGGAGGACGACTGCCGTGCCACGGACCCGCTCGATGCTGTGCGCCAGTTGCGGATACGTCCACAGCGGTCCGGTGAAGTCGTAGCCACGGCCCAGGTGTTGGTCCCCGCCGGTCAGTACCTGTGCGGCGGCCTCGGCGAGATCGGAGCGGAACGCCGTGTTGAGACCGCGCCCGCCGGTGGGGTCGGACAGGACGCCGGAGTCAACGGCCGAGGCCAGGCTCGCCCCCAGGAACGCCTCGCTGTAGAAGGGGTGCCGCAGCACCGTCCAGGGCAGACCGCTGCGTAGCACGGCCTGTTCTGTGGCGTGGTGTGCCTCGGTCATGCCGCCCGCGCCACGGTCAGCGCCCAGGAAACTGGTGTAGGCGACGGCGCCGACGCCGACAGTCCGTGCCGCGTCCACAGCGGCCAGGTGCTGGCGGATGCGATCCGCAGGCGCCAGCACGGGGGAGGAGATGAGCAGCAGCCGCTGCGCTCCGTCGAACGCCGTGCGCAGACTCGCGGGATCGTCGTAGTCACCACGGCTTACGCCGACACCGCGGTCGGCGAGGTCGGCGACGGCCGCCGGATCACGTACCGCGACGGCCACACGGTCGGCGGGGACCCGGGAGAGCAACTGGTCGATGACCAGCCGCCCCAGGGAACCGGAAGCGGCCGAGACGACGATCATCAAGAGACTCCTTGTGGCAACGGGTGAAGGCGACACCGGCCGGCGATGCCACCGCGCGGGCGCCGCGAACCGCATCAAAGAGGTGCCCGACCAGCTGCGAGTGCGTCAGCGCCTACGCCGTGGCACCAAGCACCGAGCCCCGCCGCGCGGGGACGCTACCAGGCGAGCCGTCTCCGCAGCCCCTCAATTTCATGCGGCAGCGGGCATGCGCGAACCCGGGAGAACCTGGCCGACGGTAGTGAATACCCGTCACTGTTCCTCTCGCGGCGAAGGGGATCCGGTCGGCTCGACGCTCGGGAAAGTACCGTACGGCGATGTGCGGTGCCACCGCCGCTCGTGCCCCCGGTGGTGTGGCGGCTCCCCGTCGATACCGCACTTCTGGATCAGGTGACGGTCCAGTCGCGCAGCTGGCGGGCGAGTCGGGCGACGCCGAGCACACCGGAGGCGGCGTCCCGCACGAGGGCGACGGCCGCCTTGGGCTGGTAGTCGAGTTGTCGCGCGTGCAGGATCAGATAGGCCTCGGTCGCATGCCAGGCGAAGGCTTCGTTGGAGTGCTCCAGGCACGGCAGCTTCGCCAGGGTCTGCAGCAGCGCGGCGGCCTTGAGATGCAGAGACCCGTAGATGTCGTGTTCCAACGCCCGGGCGTTGACCCGGGCGACCGCGGCGTACAGCGGTCCGAGGTCGTCGACCTGCGGATCACCGTCGAGCAACTCGGCGGCGTGCAGCAGGAACGTGACGTCGAGCGGGCGGAGCGGTGGTTCCGGCTGGGTCACGCGGCGTGGCCCCGCTCCTGGTGCTGCTCAAGGTCGCGGCGCGCCTCCTGCTCGGCCGCCCGCTGCTCGGTGCTGGGGTCCGTACTGCTGGGCTCGGCCGCGAAAGCCGCGCCGCTGCGGGCCATGGACGCCTGGAAACCGTCGAGGAACTGCCTCTCCACGGCGGTCGCACGGTCGTAGGCGGCGGAGAGGATGAACTCCTGCATGCTGACTCCCGCCTGCTTGGCCGCTGCCGCGATCGCGGCCCGCTGTCCGGGGTCGGGGAAGCGCAGGTTCATGGCTGTTTTGGCGTCCGGCATGGTAGTCACGGTACCAGTGGTACCAGGCGCTTGTCCTGGACTCGACGCGAACCGGCCCAGCCCCGGCCGTGGGAGGAAACGCGTCCGCCGAACCGTCCTGAGGGGCCCGTGTTCTCACGGGCGAACGCGGATGATCGTCTTTCCCTTGCGTCGTTCGGTCGGGTTGAGCGCGGCGACGGCATCGTCGAGGCTCGCGACGTGGTCGATGTTCGTGCGCAGTCGTCCGTCCCGCACCCGCTGCACGATCTCACCCAGGTCGGCACGGTCGGCCTCGACGACGAAGTCCACCGCCAGGCCGGAAGCGGGCCGCGCTTCGACCGGGCCCACGATGGACACCAGCGTTCCGCCAGTCTTGATCAGGTCGGCGGACCGCTTCTGAATGTCGCCGCCGATGACATCGAAGACGAGATCGACGCCGCCGACCTCTTCCAGCGCGTCGTTCTCGAGGTCGACGAACTCATGGGCGCCGAAGTCGAGTGCCTTCGCACGGTCGGCGCCGCGTCCGGTGCCGATGACGTAGGCGCCGGCCTCACGTGCGAGCTGGGTCACCATCGTCCCGACCGCCCCGGCCGCGCCATGGGCGAGGACGGTCTGGCCCGCCTGAAGGCGGCCGTGCTGGAACAGCCCCTGCCACGCGGTCAGGCCTGAAATCGGCAGGGACGCGCCTACCGTGAAGTCGACGTCGCCGGGCAGCGGCGCGAGATTGCGTGCTTCGATCGCCACGAACTGCGCCAGGGTGCCGTCCCGGTGCCAGTCGGCGAGGCCGAACACCCGCTGCCCGACCGACAGCCCCGTCGTGCCGTAGCCGAGGGCGGTGACCACTCCGGCCAGCTCGTGGCCGGGGATCGACGGTGTCTTGTCACGGCCGGCGCGATCGACCCAGGTCGATGGCCACTCCATCTCTGTCGGGACGAACCCCGACGCATGGATCTGTACAACGACATCGTTTATCGCGGCCTGCGGCTCGGGCCGCTCCACCAGCGTCATCCCGGCCGTTCCCGCGGCACGGTCCGTCACCACGATCGCTTTCATGAAAGTCGTCTCCTCGGTCACTGTTGCTCGCCGGTCGTCACCTCCCCGACTTTAGGAGCGGAGTAGCCCAGGACTGTGGTCCATTTCGAGGGCAGATTCGTGGGCCACTTCGGGATTGAGCCTGCACACCGAGTCGGCGGACCGGCACCCCCCGGGGGCGCGGTGGCACTGCCGTCGATGGTCGTTCACGGACAGCTCTTCCCGGTCGCGTCACATTGCGATGTGATTGAGGAGAAGTCGTGAAAGGGTGAGTGGAAAGCCCGTCGGGGGCGGGTTCAGCAGCGGAGGACGTGGAAGTGGACTGGGCTGGTTTCGCCTTGCAGATGGCGTCGATGTCGCGGGAGCTGCTGGCGCAGGAGACGGTGGACGGCACGCTGGAGCGGATCACCGCGTCGGCCACCGAGCTGGTGGAGGGGTGCGA
Source organism: Streptomyces sp. NPDC092369 (assembly GCF_044755245.1). Lineage (NCBI taxonomy): Bacteria > Bacillati > Actinomycetota > Actinomycetes > Kitasatosporales > Streptomycetaceae > Streptomyces > Streptomyces sp. NPDC092369. Next base: position 195,870 of record NZ_JBIVQP010000010.1, on the reverse strand, counting down.
CGCGGCCGGCGTTCTCGTGCTGCGCGGCAAGCGGGTGGAGACCCTTGCTCCCACCGACAAGGTCGCCGTCGTCAGCGACCGGCTCCAGGACGAGTTGGGGGAGGGACCGTGTTTCGACGCCGCCCTCCCCTCGAACAGTGAGAGGGTCCTCCGCATCCGGGATCTGGCCAGCGAACAGCGCTGGCCCGCCTACACCCCGCAGGCCCGCAAGCTCGGAGTGGGCAGCATGATGGGCTTTCTGCTGTTCACCGAGGACGAGAACCTCGGCGCGCTCAACCTCTACTCCCGCACACCCGGCGCGTTCACGCAGGACAGTGAGACGGCCGGCTGGCTGCTGGCCTCCCACGCCGCAGTCGCCTACTCCAACGCCCGCACCCAGGCCCAGATGGAAAAGGCCGTCGCCACCCGCCACCTCATCGGCGAAGCCATGGGCATCCTCATGGGCCGCCACCACCTCACCGACGACCAGGCCTTCGACGTGCTGCGCCGCTCCTCGCAGGAGAACAACATCAAACTCCGCGAGGTCGCCCGCCGGATCTGCGAGGACGGCAGTCTTACCTGACGTGGCCTGACCAGGCGACTTCCCCGGCTCGGGTCTGAACCGGAGAAGCCTTGGCCGAGCCGGCCCCATGGAAACCTGACCCGGCCTGCCCTTCAAGTCCCCAGCTTGATCAGGCCCACACCTCGCGAGCCCGATCCAGTCCCATGCGCTCCGGACTGTCCTGGACCGAGCGCATGACCCCGGCGCTGCGTGAGGGCACCACCGGCGGCTCCTTCCCCGTGTGGAGGCGACCGCAGCACCGCTCGCCGCCCGACTCGGCTGAGTCGACGCAGCGCCCCTTCCGCCCGTAGCCGCCCGCCCTGGCCGGACTGCATCTGCGCGGGTCCGTCAGACGATCGATCGCGCTACTTTGACTCCGTCGACCGAATTCGCGTTCGGTCATGCCTTCCCCAACTCGGAACTCGGCGTCATACAGGGAGCGTTGACCGGTTACGGCAGCGAGGAGACGGGTCTGTGGCGCAGCTTCGTGGGCAAGACCCCTGGCGGTTGCTGCTGGTCGAGGACGACCGGGAACTGGGTGTCATGCTCTCCGAGGTACTGCAGGACGAGGGGTACTCGGTCGATGTCGCCGTGGACGGTCAGCACGGCCTGCATCTCGGGCTGGCGCGCCGCTACGACGTACTGGTCGTCGACCGGCGCCTTCCAGGACTGGACGGCCTCGACCTGCTGGGCCGGCTGAGGTCCCGTGCGGTCCGTACACCCGTCATGCTGCTGACCGCCATGGGCACGGTGCACGACCGGGTCGACGGCTTGGACGCCGGAGCGGACGACTACCTGGTCAAGCCCTTCGAGCTCGATGAGTTCAGCGCCAGGCTACGGGCGTTGCGCCGACGGGCGCTCGAGACGGCCGATCTGCTCAGGATCGGCTCGGCGATCCTGTTCGTCGGTCACCGGGAGGTGGAACTCGCCGGCGGGGAGCGGATCGCGCTCGCGGCGCGGGAGTTCGAGCTCCTGTGGGTGCTGGCGTCCCGTCCCGAGACCGTGTACTCGCGGGCGGAGTTGCGCCGGGCCGTCTTCCATGAGGCGCCCGCCTCGTCCATCGTCGACACCTACGTCTACTACCTGCGCCGTAAGTTGGGCCGGCAGGTCGTGCGCACGGTCCGTGGCCTGGGCTACCGCCTGGGGGCTCTGTGAGGGCGTCGGCGTACGCGGAATGGGCGGCGGTGCGGCGCGCCCGCCTGCGCATCTCCCTGATCACCGGTGGCATCATCACCCTCCTCGTGACGATGGTCGGCGGCGTGGCACAGGCGGCCATGACACACGCGCAGAGCGAGCAGGTGCAGCGGGAGCTGCGCTACGGCGCGGCACACGGCGACCTGTCGAGCCCTCCGGTGTGCACCTGGCTGTACGCGCCCGATGCCATGCCGCTCGCGAACGCTCCGGCCGGCTTCCCGGTGCGCACCGACATGGAACGGGTGCGCCGAGACCGGGCGGCGCTGGAGCGCACGGTACGGCGCAACGGCACGGTCTACCTCGTACGTACACAGGCCAGGGCGGACGGCGACGTGGTGCAGGCCGTGTTCGACATGCGCTACCAGCTCGCCGACCGACGGTATCTGTGGTCGGCGCTGGGCGTCGCCGAGGTGGTGGGCCTGATCGCCGCCGCGGTGACCGGCGCGGTGCTGGGCCGCCGGGCCGTCGCGCCGCTGGCCGAGGCGCTCGCCCGGCAGCGCCGCTTCGTCGCCGATGCCAGTCACGAGCTGCAGACCCCGATCACCCAGGTGTACACGCGGGCGCAGATACTGTCGCGGCAGGCGGCCGCCGCCGACCTGCCGGCCCGGCACCGTGAGGGGTTGGCGCGGCTGGTCGGCTCCGCGGGGCGGCTCGGTGAGGTGCTCGACGACCTTCTGCTGTCGGCGAGTCTCGCCGCGGACCCGGCACGGCAGTCGGAGCTGCGTCCGGTGGAACTGGTCGGGCTGGCGCGGTCGGTGGTCGCCGACGAGTCGGACCACGTGAAGAGCAGCGGCCTCACGGTCGACGTGCACGCTCCGCCGTATCCACTCATCGTCCGCGGTGTCGAGTCGGCGCTGCGCCGCGCCGTCGGCGAACTGCTGGTGAACGCGATCGGTCACACCCCGGACGGTGGACGGGTCGAGGTGCACCTCGCGCACGATCGCGGACAGGTCGAGCTGACCGTCTCCGACACGGGGAGCGGGTTCGAACCGGCCGACGCGGAGCGGCTGTTCGAGAGGTTCCACCGGGGCGAGGGGGGCGGGCGCTACGGACTGGGCCTCGCGCTGCTGCGCGAGGTCGTGGCGCATCACGGGGGTGCGGTCGTGGCCACGGGCCGCCCGGGGCGCGGCGCCCGGTTCACCATCCGGCTCCCGGAACTTCCGTCGGCCGCCCCGGACCCGGCGCGGGCGGTCACGCGAGGCCGGTCGTGGCGAGCAGGCGTGCCGCGGCCCGGACGTCGGCATCCAGTGGACGATCCTCCTCGACCGCGGGAATCGTCTCGGTGAGGGCGTCGAGCAGTTCCCGGCACCGGGGCGCGGTGGGCACGCGCGCTCCGACGTACGCGGCCTGGCGCAGCCCGACGGCCAGGGAGCCGATCAGCAGCGCGAGCAGCTCGGCCATGTCGTAGGAGCGCAGGGCGGCCTGGGTGCCGAACGGGACGACGTCCTGGTTGTGGAGGTTGGTCGGCAGGCTCTGCATCCCGGCCGGTGTCGCCGCGCGTCGGATCTCCGCGACGAAGGAGGTGGTGGCCAGCTGCACGCCCTGCAGTCCGTGCTGCTGACCCGGTGTGGTGGCGAGCATCGGCGGGAGGCCGCCGTTGCGTGCCGGATCCACCAGGAGGTCGAGCTGGCGCTCCGCGAGGTTGCCCAGCTGAGCGGTGACGGAGGCCAGCAGGTCGGCGGCGAACGCGGCGGGCTGCCCGAAGAAGTTCCCGCCGTGCACCACTTTTCCCGGCCCGGTGTCGTCCTCGCCGGGAAAGAACAGCGGGTTGTCGCTGATGCCGCCGAGGTCCGCGGTCACGACGCCGTCGACGTACCGCAGGGCGTCCTCCGCTGCCCCGAGCAGCTGCGGGGCGCAGCGGATGCTGTAGGGCTCCTGCAGAGGCCGGGTGCCGGAGGGTGTGGCACCGGTGAGAGCGTGGCGCATCCGTGCTCCGACGTGGGCCGCGCCGGGATGTCCGTAGGCACGCAGCAGGTCCTCGTCGAGGAAACCGGGGTCGCACCCGAGCAGGTCGGCCAGCAGACAGGTGAGGTCGCACAGGGCACGGTGTGCGGCGCGGACGGCGTGGTGGGCCAGGGCGGTGGCGGCGGTGGTGACGGGGGTGCCGTTGACGAGGGCGAGCGCGTCGCGGCCGTCGAGTGCGAGGGGGCGCAGTCCCGCGGCGGTCAGGGCTTCGGCGGCGGGCATCCGACGGCCGTCGACATAGGCGTGCCCGCGGCCTCGCAGCGCCTGCGTGGCGTAGGCGAGCGGGATCAGGTCGCCGCTCGCCCCCACCGAGCCGTAGCGGGGCACGGCGGGGGTGAACGTCGTGGCGAACAGGGCGGTGAGACGCTCGACGACCTCGGCGGACACGCCCGAGAAGCCCTGGGCGAGCGACCGGGCGCGCAGCAGCAGGGCCGCGCGCGTGATCGCCGGGGGAAGGTCGGGGCCCTGGCCGGCGCCGAGATGCGCCAGGGTGTTGTCGCACTGGTCTGCCTCGTCCGCCCGGCCGGCGTAGCCGACCAGTGCGCCGAACCCCGTGGTGGCGCCGTAGATGGGGCTCTCCTCGCCGCCCTCGCCGTGCCGCAGGGCGCGGAAGAGCCGTCGGCTGTGGTCGATGCGCGTGCGGGTGCGCGCGTCCACCGTGACGGTGAGCGGCAGCGCCGCACGCGCCAGGACGGCGGAATCCAGCGGGCCGGTCAGCGAGACGGTGTCCGTGGTGGTGAGCACGGCCCAGAACCTAGGCGGGGAATCTCAGAGCGTTCTGAAATCCGGTGGATAGCTTCCGGGCCATGGCGCACGACTACCTGATCATCGGAGCGGGACCCGCGGGACTGCAACTCGCCGCCTCCCTGGAGTGCGACGGCGCGGACTACGTGGTCCTGGAGCGCGGAAGCGTCCCCGGAGCGTTCTTCACGCGCTTCCCCCGCCATCGCCAACTGATCTCGATCAACAAGGTGCACACCGGATACGACGATCCGGAACTGCGGCTGCGCATGGACTGGAACTCGCTCCTGAGCGACGATCCGGAGCTGCTGTTCACCCGCTACAGTCCCCGCTACTTCCCCGCGGCCGACGACATGGTCCGCTACCTGTCCGACTACGCCGCCCGCACGGGGGTGCGAGTGCGGTACGACACCACGGTGACGCGGGTGTCCCGCGACGGTGACGAGGGGGACTTCGCCGTCACCGACCACACCGGTGCGGTGAGACGGGCCCGGCGCGTGGTCGTCGCCACCGGCGTCTTCCAGCCGAACCTGCCGGCCGTCCCGGGCATCGAACTGGCCGAACGCTACGACACGTTCGACCCCGACCCCGAGTCCTTCACCGACCAGCGCGTCCTGATCATCGGCCGGGGCAACTCGGCGTTCGAAACGGCCGACAGCCTGATGGAGAGTGCGGCCGTCATCCACCTCGTCGGATCGGGGTCCCTGCGTCTGGCGTGGAAGTCGCACTACGTGGGGCACCTGCGCGCGGTCAACAACAACTTCCTGGACACCTACCAGTTGAAGTCGCAGAACGCGCTTCTCGACGGCAGGGTTGTGGAGATCCGCAGGGAAGCCGGCGGCTTCTGTGTCCCCGTGTCGTTCGAGCGGGTCGACGAGGTGGTCAAGGACCTCCACTACGACCGGGTGATCGTCGCGACCGGTTTCCGGTTCGACACCTCGATCTTTGACGGCACCTGTGCTCCGGACCTCATCGTCGACGGCCGCTTCCCCGCCCTCACGCCGGTGGGGGAGTCGGTCAACGTGCCCGGCCTGTACTTCGCCGGGACGCTGACCCAGGGACCCGATTTCAAGAAGTCCACCACCGGTTTCATCCACGGCTTCCGCTACGCGGTCCGCGCCCTTCATCGTGCGCTGCGTGCGCGCCACCACGACGAGCCCTGGCCGGTGACGGAGTTGGGCGACGCTGTCGAGACAGCCGCCGACGCGGTCATCACCCGCGTCAACCGGTCCTCCGCCCTGTGGCAGCAGTTCGCCGTCCTGGGGGACCTGCTGCTCGTCGCCCAGGACGGCAGCCTGCGCTACGCCGAGGAGGTTCCCGTCCGCCACGTACCGGACGCCGTGCGCGGGGGAGACTTCGGGCCGGTGGAAGCACACGCGGTGATCACTCTGGAGTACGGCGCGGACCACGACCTGGTGGATCCCTTCGACGTCACCGCGGGGCGCAAGTCGCAACAGGACAGGGCGGGCCTCGACGGCCGGTACCTGCACCCGGTCGTGCGCTGGTACCGGGCCGGGGAGTTCGTCGCCGAGCACCACATCACGGAGAACCTGGAGAACGAGTGGGACAGCGAGGAGTTCCACCGCGCCCCGCTGCGCGCGTTCCTCGCCGACCATCTCCACCCCGTCGCACCGGTGACCCCGTGACACTGCGCGCCCTGCACGACACGGCACGCAAGGTGCTGGACCGCGTGCACTACGACTACGCGGCGGGCGGGGCGGGCGAGGAGCGCGTCCTGGTCGCCAACGAGCAGGCCTTCGACCGGTACGCGCTGCTGCCCCGGACACTGCGCGGCAACGCCGAACGAGACACCACCGCCTGCCTGCCGGGTGCCCCTGAGGCCTCGCCGGTGATCGTCGCGCCCACCGCGTTCCACCGGCTGATGCATCCGGACGGCGAGCGTGCCACGGCCCGTGCCGCCGCGGCCGAGGGAGCCGTCCTCGTGACGGGGACGGCCGCGACCGTGGCGGTCGACGCCGTCGTCGCCGCGGCCCGCGAGGTGACCCCGGATCCGGCGGTGTGGTTCCAGCTGTACCTCCACCCCCGCCGTGAGGTCACCGAAGCGCTCGTACGGCGCGCCGAACGAGCGGGCTGCACCGCGCTGGTGGTCACCGTCGACTCGCCGGTGTTCGGCCGGCACACCAGGGATCTCCGCAACGGATTCACCGACCTGCCCGCGGGGTACGCCGCGCAGAACATGCGGGACCTGCCCGGCGCCGCGCCCGGCGCCCTCACGGACATTCCCATGTCCGCGACCCCGACGTGGCGGGACTTCGAGGAGGTCACGCGCATGACCAGACTTCCCGTCCTGGCCAAGGGGATCCTGCATCCGGCGGACGCGCCGGCGGCGCTCGAACACGGTGCGGCCGGGGTGATCGTCTCCAATCACGGGGGCCGTCAGTGCGACGCCGTACCCGCCGCACTGGACTGTCTGCCGGCGGTCGCCCGCGCCGTCGCGGGCCGTGTACCGGTACTGGTGGACGGCGGGGTGCGCCGCGGCAGCGACGTCGCCGTCGCCCTCGCGCTCGGCGCCACCGCCGTGGGGGTGGGCCGTCCGGTGCTGTGGGGTCTGGCCGGCGGGGGAGAGGCAGGGGTCCGGGAGGTGCTGGCGGTACTGCGCGACGAGTACGACCACACGCTCGCGCTGTGCGGGGGACGCGGTAACGCCGATCTGTCGAGGGACATGGTCGTCCGCAAGGGGGACACGTGGTGAGGAGCGCGGCCAGGCGGGCCCCGGGGGACACGTGGTGGTTGCCTCGCGCGGTGGTGGCGCTGCGGGGACGCATCTTCGAGAAGGTCAACGGCGACCGCACGGTGACACTGCCCAACTCCGTTCACGGTCCTGAGGTGTTCGAGCGGGTCTACGCCCACCCGGCGGCGAACGGGCGCAGCGCCGGGGCGGGACTCTCCGACCTGTTCTGGTACTGGCTGTCGCCGGGACCCGAGGTGCACCAGGAGCACCTGGAACCCGGTGAGCGCTACGAGGACGTGGCCGCGACGACCCGGCACATTCTGGCCGGGAGTTCGGGCGACCTCATGGCGGCGGCCGCACGAGCCGTCTCCCGCGCCCTGGACGACCTTCCGGAGCGGAGCGCCGGCCTTGTCCGCCTGCGCGACCTGGTGATGCCCGCCTGGGCGGAGTTCTGCTACGAGTTGGTGTTCCAGGAGCCGTGCCCGCCGCACGCCCGCGATCTGATCACCGCACACGCCGACGATGTCGTCACCGCCCTGAAGTGCACCGGACTGCGCCACCCCAGGCGGCGGGCCCGGCTGACCGAGTACCTGCGCGGCAGGGTCGCCGCCGGTGACGTGCCGCACCCGCTGCCGACGACCCTGTCCGCCGCGGAACAGGTCCACTACCTCCAGGGCACGATGTTCAACACCGCCGTCGTGCAGCTGTCGGAGGCCACCGCGCACGTCCTGCTCGCCCTGGCCCGTCACCCCGAGGTGCAGCAGCGCGTCGTCGACGACAGGGAGGACGACCGCTACCTCACGCGGGTGCTCGACGAGACCATGCGGCTGTATCCGCTGTTCGGCATCGCGCACCGCATCACCACGGGCGAGATCCCGCTCGACGAGGACACCGTGCTGCCGCCCGGCACCGTGGTGTGCTTCAGCTACCCCGGCTACCACGCCACGGGATACGACCGGCCCGACACGTTCGACCCGGACCGCTGGGCCTCCCTGTCCACCAAGGACGCCCACCACATCCCCTACGGCATGGCGGCCAACCGCCCCTGCCCGGCCTGGCGGATGTCCCCCCTCGTCCTGCGCGCCGCGGTACGGGAGGTGCTGCGCCGGTACCGCCTGGACTCGACGGCCCCGCACACGCGGTCCATACCGCACCGCGCACCCTGTCTGCTCATTCCCCGGGACATGACCCCCGCGCCGGGCCGCGTCAAGGTGCTGCGCCGGTACATGCGGCTGCGCAACGGCGTGGAGGACGTCACACGGGGCCTGCGGCAACTGGTGCTGGGGACGGTCATGGTGCTGCACGCCCGTCGGCAGCGTCTGGCGGGCCGCTACTTCGAGGAGCATCCGATCGGCGGGTGCCCCGTTCCCCCGGCACACAGCGGCGACGAACAGCACCGCCCGTCACCGCCGCACCTCCCCACACGTCGCTGACGAACACAGGAGCCCGCCGTGCCCCCCACCACCTTCCTGGCAGCCACCACCGACAAGAACCTCGAACTCGTCCTGCGGGTCCTGCCCGCCGTCGTGGTCATCCTCGCCGCGTCCGCCGTCTGCGGCCGCCTGGCCCTGTGGGTGAAACAACCGCGCGTGCTCGGCGAGATGGTGGCCGGTGTCCTGCTGGGCCCCACCCTGTTCGGCGCCCTCTTCCCCGACGCCCAGAAGGCCGTCTTCACCCCTGAGGTGAAACCCATCCTCTACGTCCTGAGCACCATCGGCCTGACCCTGTTCATGTTCCTGGTCGGCGCGGGCTTCGACCACACGGCCGGAAACGGCCGGACGGACACCAAGAACGCGGCCGTGCTCGCCCTGTCCGGCATCGTCCCCTCGCTCCTGCTCGGCGCGGCATCCGGCTACCTGCTCTACGACAAGCTCTCCCGACCCGACGTGAGCTCCTTCGAGTTCGCCCTCTTCCTGGGCGGCGCCCTGTCCATCACCGCCTTCCCGATGCTCGCCCGCATCCTCTACGAGCGCGGACTGGAGAACTCCTCCCTCGGCCGCATGACCCTTCTGGGAGCCTCCGTCGACGACGCTGCGGCCTGGTGCTTCCTCGCCGTGCTCTCCGCCATGCACTCCGGCGCCGGCCTGCCGCACGCCCTGCGCACCATCGGGCTCACCATAGTCTTCACCGTCGTCATGCTCACCGTCGTATCGCGACTGCTGCGACCGATGGGCGCGAAGGTGGCGCGCACCGGCCAGTTCGGCTTCGACCAGATGTACGTCGTCGTGGGCATCGTCCTGCTGTCCGGCTTCTTCACCGACTGGATCGGCATCTACTCCGTCTTCGGCGGCTTCCTCGCGGGACTCGCCATGCCCCGCGACCCGGTCTTCCGCGAGGCCCTGCACAGCCGCATGATGGACATCGTCTGCGTGCTGCTCCTGCCGGTCTTCTTCACCTTCTCCGGCCTCAACACCGAACTGGGCGGGGTCGCCGGCTGGGACATGATCGGGCCGTTCCTGCTGATCTTCGCGGCCGGGTTCATCGGCAAGTACGTCGGCTGCGCCCTCGCCATGCGCGGCACAGGCTTCAACTGGCGCGAGTCCTGGGCGGTGGGCGGACTGATGAACGCCCGCGGCCTCATGATCCTGATCTTCATCAACATCGGCCTCGCCCAGGGCATGATCACCAAGGACGTCTTCTCCATGCTCGTCCTGGTCGCGGTGATCACCACCGCGGGCGCCGTGCCGCTGTACCGCCTGGCCCTGCCCGAGCGCCTCGAACGCGGCATGGCCCGCCCCGAACAGGCGGCCGCCTCCGACACCGCCGGCCCCTCATCGGCCGAGGAGGACTCCGTACCCGCCTGAACCGCGCAATCTCAGAGCCTTCTGAAGTAGCGGCACTAACGTCCCGGCCATGGTGCGCGACTACGTGATCATCGGTGCCGGACCGGCCGGGCTCCAACTCGCCGCTCTCATGGAACGCGACGGCCGGGACTACGTCGTCCTGGAACGCGGCGAGGGGCCCGGCACGTTCTTCACCCGGTTCCCCAGACATCGACAGCTGATATCGATCAACAAGGTGAACACCGGGTACACCGACCCGGAACTCAACTTGCGGATGGACTGGAACTCGCTGCTCAGCGACGACCCGGACCTGCTGTTCACCCGGTACGCCGAGGAGTACTTCCCCCACGCCGACGATCTCGTCCGCTATCTGGGCGACTTCGCGGACCGCACCGGTGTCCGCGTCGAGTACGGGACGGAGGTCGTCCACGTCTCCCGTTCGGAGGATCACTTCTCGGTCCGTGACACGGCCGGCCGGACCTGGCAGGCGCGGCGGCTCATCGTCGCGACCGGTGTCTCCCGGCTCAACGAGCCGGACATACCCGGTGTCGAACTCGCCGAAAGATACGACGAGTTCGACCCGGACCCGCAGACCTTCGCCCATCAGCGCGTGCTGGTCATCGGCAAGGGCAACTCCGCTTTCGAAACCGCGGACGCCCTCATGGCGAAAGCCGCCGTCATCCACGTCGCGGGCCCGCACTCCCTCAAAATGGCCTGGAAGACCCACTTCGTAGGGCATCTGCGCGCGGTGAACAACAACTTCCTGGACAGCTACCAACTCAAGTCGCAGAACGCCGTCCTGGACGGAACGGTGGAGAACATCGAGAAGACGGCCGACGGCACCTTCCGCGTCGTCTTCCGCTACGCCCGGACCACGGAGCGCCTGCGTGAACTGCGCTACGACCGCGTCATCCTGTGCGCCGGCTTCCGATTCGACGCCGACGTCTTCGACCCGGCCTGCCGACCCACCCTCGTGATCGACGGACGCTTCCCACAACAGAACTCCGCCTACGAGTCGGTGAACGTACCCGACCTCCACTTCGCCGGCACGCTGACGCAACAGCGCGACTTCAAGAAGGGCACCAGCGGCTTCATCCACGGCTTCCGCTACGGGACGCGCGCCCTGTACCGCATCCTCGGCGCCCGCCACCACCGCGAACCCTGGCCGGCCCGGCCGCTCACCGCGACGCCGGAAGAGATCGCCGACGCCGTCGTGGCGCGCGTCAACCGGTCCTCGGCCCTGTGGCAGCAGTTCGGAGTTCTCGGCGACGTGATCACGGTGGACGGCGACGACGCCGTCTGCCAGGAGGAGGTTCCGCTGGAGTACGCCGTCGACGGGGGCCTCGGACCCGCCGGACACCGGTTCGTCGTCGACCTGGAGTACGGAGCCGATCACGACGGCAGCGACCCGTTCGACGTCACCCTCCCGCGCGTGACCGAGAACGATGTCGAGCACGCGATGGACTCCAGCTACCTCCACCCCGTCGTACGCCACTACCGCGACGGACTCCTCGACGCCACCCACCACTTGGCGGAGAACCTCGAGAACGAGTGGGACATCCCGGCGGTCCACCAGCAGCCACTCGCCGCGTTCGTCAAGGCATGCCTTGACTGAGCAGTTCCCCGGCCGCCTGCTGGACCTGCTCGACGCGGCGGGCCAGCGCCCGGTGTTCGAGCACGGCGACCAGCTGGTGTCCGGGACCGGGCTGCTCGCGACGGTACGACGTGCGACCAAGGCCCTGCGCACGTACGGCGTCGCCCGCGGGCACGGCATCGGCATGCTCCTCGGCGTGAGCCCCGAGGCGTTCGCCGCCATCATCGCGGCGCACACCGTCGGTGCCCGAGTCGTCGGGGTGAGGCCGGGTCTGACCGCGCGGCAGCGGCAACACGTGCTCGCGGACGCCGACTTCACACTCACCGACGGGTCGTACGACGCCGACACAGGACCATCGGGGAAGGCCCTCGCGCTCAGTGACCTGCTGACGGCCGAGGACGACGGCATCCGGCCCACGCCCCTGGCCCACCCGGGGGACGTCGCCCGGCTCATCCACACCAGCGGCAGCACCGGTCTCCCCAAGGCATGCGCCCAGACCTACGAGGCCATGACGGCGGCCTGGGCGTTGCGGCCGCAGGAGTGGCCTCCCGCCATTCGCGAACTCGCCGAACGCCTCGACCGCTTCCTGGTGTTCGGCACCCTCGCGAGCCAGGTGATGATGGAATACGGGCTCCTCGCCCTGGCCGCGGGGGGCACCCTGGTGACGGCCGAGCAGCCGGGCTTCCCCGGCAGTATCGAGCGTCACCGCGCGACGGCGAGCGTGATCACCGTGGCACGCCTGACGCAGCTCACGGCTCACCAGCGGCAGTCACCGGCGGACCTTCGCAGCCTGCGCGCCCTGATGGTGTCCGGATCCCCGCTGGAGCCGGGACGGCTGAGGGAGGCACTGGACGTCCTGGGGCCGGTCGTCTTCCACGGGTACGGCCAGACCGAGACCGGCATGATCTCCATGGCGACTCCGCGGGACGTGCCGGGTTCGCTGGGCGTGCCGCCCGTCGAGCTGGAGATCCGGGACGCCTCCGGCGCCCCCGTCCCGCCGGGCGCCCAAGGCGAACTCTTCGTGCGAACCCCGGGCCAGAGCACCGGCTACTGGCGAGAACCCGCCCTCACCGCGGAGATCTTCGCCGACGGATGGGTACGCACCCGCGACCTCGGCCGCCTCGACAGCGAAGGCAGGCTGTGGCTCACGGGCCGTGCACGCGACGTGATCATCGTCAACGCCAACCTCTACTACGCGGGTCCCGTCGAGCGGCTGCTCGCCACCCATCCCTCGGTGGCGGAGGCGTACGTCGTCGGAGTTCCAGACGACCGCACGGGCGAAGCCGTGCACGCCTTTGTGGTGCCCGCGCCAGGACGCGTCCCGGAACTACGGGAACTGCGCGCCCTGGTGACGGCGGACCTGGAGGAGGCGAGTGCGCCGACCCGCCTGACCCTCATCGACGAAGTACCGCTGACACCGGCCGGCAAGCCTGACAAGAGGCGGCTCGTCGCTGACGGGACCACCCCCGCGAGCCCGCCACCGCCCTAGCGGCCCGAGCGTGCGTACCAGCGTCCTTCGTGACGGGCCACATGAACAGGACGTCCGAAGCAGACCGTCATGTTGTCCGGGGTGAGGACGCTGTCCACCGGGCCGGAAGCCAGTTCGCGGCCTTCCTTGAGCAGGAAGGCATGAGTGGTGCTGGGCGGCAGCTCCTCCAAGTGATGGGTGACCATGACGGTGGCGAGGTCGGGCCGGTCGGCGGCCAGCCTGCGCAGGGCGTCCACGAGGTCCTCCCGGGACGGGAGATCGAGGGCGTTGAACGGCTCGTCGAGCAGGAGCAGCGACGGATCGGCCATCAGGGCACGACAGATGAGGATCCGCGCGCGCTGGCCGCCCGAGCAGTCGCCGAATCGACGGTCGGCGAGCTCCTTGCATCCGAGTTCGGCGAGCAGCTCATGGGCGCGCTCGCGGGTCGCGGTGTCGTACGCCCGCCACAGTGGCTGCACCGTGCCGGTTGCCCCGGTGAGAACGACGGTGTGGGCGGTGGCGTCCGGCGGGACCTTCTGGGCGGCTGACACCAGGCCGACGCGCGCTCGCAACTCGCGCACGTCAACGCGACCGAGGCGATCACCGAGGACCTCGACAGTGCCGGCGGTGGGATGCATGACGGCCCCGACGAGCCGGAGCAGCGTGGTCTTCCCGGCTCCGTTGGCCCCCAGCAGCGCCCAGTGCTCGCCGGACCGAACGGACCAGTTGATTCCGTCGAGGACGATCTCCTGTCCGGTGGTGCGGCGATGGACAGCAACATCCGTCAGAGCGACGACGGTGCGGGGCTCCCGTGTTTCGATCACACCAGCAGAGTAGTGCTGCATCCGGCAACTCCAGGTGGTGCCGGATCCTTGGTCAGGACCGGGGTTCCGGGAGGAGGGTCCAACGTCCTGCTGGGCGCTGAGTCAGACGGTGCAGGGGTTGATGCGCCCGGGACGGCGGTCCAGTACGCGGCTGAAGAAACGGTGGTGGCATCACTGAAGCGGGTAGTTCCAGGGGACGATCACCAGCACGACGCCCAGCGGCTTCCGGACTACCTTGCGCCTGAGCGCGAAGGAATTGTTCCGGGACCTCGGCAGGGCGCGCAGCGCGGACAACTGGTCCAGCTGCCACCCCAGCGGCCTGGTCCGGCAGCCCTAACCAACGCGAACGGGCGTGGCACGGCCGGCCCGGGTCGGCCACCCGAAACTCTCCTGGCTTCCGCAACCCACGCCGGGGATCTGGCGTCCCACTCCGTGGCGGACGGTTGCAGATCACCCGGGAGAGCGCGTGGCGAAGAAGGACCAGACGACGGATGCGGCGGGGGAGAAGGACCGCGAGAAGTGGATGGCGCGCTTCCAGGTACGGCTGGCCATGCAGCCGGGCGTGGACCGGGCAGTCGTGCTCCAGGCGGTCAAGGAGGTCACGGTGCACTGCGCGGAGACGGGGGAGCACCCGCGGACCGCTTTCGGTGATCCGGACGACTACGCCGTGCAGACCGCCACGCGGCTGGTGCCGGCGGATCGGGCGGCGCACGAGGGGCGGCGCAACGCAGTGGTGGACGGGGTCAGTTCGGTGCTCAAGAGGGTCAGGGACGTCCCCGGCCTGTGACTGGTTGAGGCCTTGTGCCACGGCCCGGCGAGTCAGGCGTTTTCCTTGTGCGGGTGCAGGTGAAGTGCGACGTGCGGCGCGAGTGCGCGAAGGAAGTCGGGGGCATCGAAGATCTCACCGGCGGAGACGACGCCGACGGCCTTGGTACGACCGGTCAGGACGCGCTCCAGCGCCTCGGTGACGAGGGGTGCGGTGACGGCGTAGATGTCCCTGCCGCCGGCGGTGGCACGGCGTTCGGCTCCGCCGGAGCGCACGATCACATCGACGAGGAAGGTCTGATCGGAGCGCCCGGTGTCGTCCGAGGCGGTCGGGGCCGGAGTACGGGCAGAGGCGACGTCGCGTACCGCCTCGGCGTTCATGTAGGTGGTCACGTCGGGGATGGACAGGTGCCGGGCGACGGTGACGACGTCCGCCATCGTGAATTCGCCGATCACCTGCCGGGGCCCCACCGGTTCCGGGAAGGTCCACTGCGAAGTGGGTGCGGCGTCGGTGCGATGTTCCCACCGGCCGCCCTTGTAGCGCAGACGCTGGTTGCCGCGCCGCTCTCGGGAGACCGAGCCCGAGAGCCGGGTGCCGGCGGTGGGGTGCCAGTTGCTGAGCGCGTAGGCGATGTGAGCCTCGTCGGCCTCGGTCCAGTCGCCCATTGCGGCGGTGGCCAGCAGGTCGCCGAGGCCGCCGAAGAAGGCCATGGCGGGGACGACCAGCGCTCCCGCCTGCCGGGCCCGCTCGCCGTAGTGGGCGAAGGTGTCGAGGTTGGCTTCGAGTTCGGCGGCCACGTCCAGGTACGGAATGCTCGCGCGGAGGGCAGCCTCGATCACGGGGCCTGAGGTCGAGGCGAAGGGGCCGGCGCAGTTGATGACCGCCGCTGTCCCCGCCAGGGCCCGGTCCAACGAAGCCGGATCCTCGGCCGATGCCACCCGGGCCTCCAGCCGGTGTCGGCGGGCAACTTCCTCCAGGGGCTGCGCGTTGCGTCCGGACAGCACCGGGACGAACCCCCGCGTGACCAGTTCGGCGACCACGAACCGTCCGGTGTGACCGTAAGCGCCGAACACGGCCACCGACTGGCTTGACCCCACGAGACTCTCCTGTGCACTTGGAAGCCCACCGCGAGTCGAACCTCCGCAGCCTGACGCTCACATCCTGTCCTGGTGGCATCACCGCGCACGACTGTCGGAAACGACATGACGCGTACAGTTTCGGACATGCCTGCTGTCGCACTGGCCGTCACCCACGGCATGCTCCACTACGAACTGTCCGTGGCCGTCGAGATCTTCGGAACCGACCTGACCCACCTCGTGGATCCCTGGTACGACTTCTCCGTCTGCGGAAGCGCTCCGGTGCACATCGGCCGTTTCCGCCTCGACCCCGACCACGGACTTGACCACCTCGTGCACGCGGACACGGTGATCGTCCCCGGCCTGGCCGACACCGACCGCGAACCCACCCCCGAACTGGTCGCGGCGGTACGCGCCGCTCACGAGGCCGGCGCCCGCGTGGCCTCACTGTGCACGGGCGCCTTCGTCCTGGGCGCGGCAGGACTGCTGGACGGCAGGCGCGCCACCACGCACTGGGCCCATACCGGAGAGTTGGCCCGCCGCCACCCGGCGGCCACCGTCGATCCGGACGTCCTCTACGTCGACAACGGTGACGTCCTCACCTCCGCGGGCAAGGCTGCCGCCATGGACCTGTGCCTGCATCTGGTCCGCCGTGACCACGGTTCGGCCAACGCCAACAAGATCGCCCGCCGTCTGGTCGTTCCACCCCACCGCGACGGTGGCCAGGCCCAGTTCATCGCCACCCCTCTGCCCACACCAGGCAACCACCCACTGGACGAGCTCCTTCCCTGGGCGCTGGAGAGGCTGGACGAGCCGCTCACCGTGGAGGACCTGGCTCGCCAGGCCCGCATGAGCTCGCGCCATCTCGGCCGCCACTTCAAACACCTCACCGGCACCACACCACTGCAGTGGCTCCACACCCAGCGCGTCCGCCGCGCCCAGGAACTACTGGAGACGACCAACGCCACCGTGGACACCATCGCCTCGGCCACCGGCATGGGCACCGCAACCACCCTGCGCCGCCACTTCCACCGCAGCGTCGGCGTCCCGCCCGACGCCTACCGCCGCACCTTCCGTCCCTGACGGACCGCCTTCTCCGGGACGCCGCCCTCAGGCGATGTGCGACTTGCACCGACTACCGGTGCAAGTCACAGCGTGCGCAGGTCACTTACCGATGTTCAGCCGGAGGGCGAGGTCGTGCGCGGTGGCGCTGGTGAGGTCCCCGACGTAGGCACCGACGATTTCGAGACGGCCTCCGGTGATCGAGGAGGTCACGGCGGGCTTGCCCCAGAGCTTGCCGTCGATGACGATCGCGAACTCGTTGCGCGGGGCCGGGGCGGCGGCGATGGAACCGGTGAGGGCGGCGAAACGGGTCCGGTCGTCGGGGCCGAGGGTCACCTCGACCTGCCAGGAGCCGTCGGCGACGCTCTTGACGGCCTTCGCGGAGGCGACACGGACGTCGGTCATGCCACTGGCCCGGTCGGCGCGCACGCAGAACGCCGGGTAGGTAGCGCTCGCGTGCACGGTGTACCCCCCGCTGCCGTCGGTGCAGGCGTGCTCCGTGGATGAGGTGACCGGCAGGATGGAGATCAGGTCCACTTTCTCGGTGCCCCTCGTGCCCTCTCCGGCGGGCTGAACCACGTGCGCGCGCTGGGGCGCCCCGTCCGCCACGGTCACCCAGGCGGTGGCGACCGCGGCTGCCGCGACGATGCCGATCCCGGCGCGGGCGAGCCGCTGACGCCGCCGGGCGACCCGCAATGCGTCGTCGGCCAGGCCGACCAGACACGGACCGGCGGCAGCACCGCCACTCTCTTGGACATGGGCGTGCAAGGCATCGTGCAGCAATGTTTCGTGCAGCAATGTTTCGTTCAGCGAGTGTCGGGTCGAGTCATTCATGCGCTGACGCCCCTTCCGGACGCGGCGGAGGAGGATGCCGAGGGCTCTGCCGCGGCCAAAGTGGTGCGGAGGGAGGTGAGGGCTTTGTGGGTCTGGCTGCGGACCGTCCCCTGGGCGACGCCCAGAATCGAGGCGATCTCGGCGTCCGGCCGGTCCTCGAAGTAGCGCAGCACGATCACCGCCCGCTGGCGCTTGGGCAGCCGCTTCAGCGCGGCCATGATGTCCTGCCTCTGGACCACGGTGTCGGACCAGTCGCCGACCTGCGTGGACGGCTGGTCCGGAAGGGTGTCGGTGACCGTCTCCCGTCTCCAGCTGAGAAGTCGGAATCGGTCGACCTGGGCGTGGTACATCGCCCGGCGCACATAGATCTCCGGCTGCTGCCGATCGCGCAGATGCGACCAGCGCCTAGCGGTGGAGGCAAGCGCGGTTTGGAGCAGGTCACGCCCCTGCTCCCAGTCCCCGGTCAGCAGGTATGCCGTGTGCAGCAGCGATCTGGACCGCGCCGCCACGAACTCACGGAACTGGCGTTCCTCGTCGGCGTTCATCATGCCCTCCCTCGTTCCCTGTAGAAGACGGGTACGGAAGGAGGTTCGACTGCCCTGCCGGTCGGACTTTCTCGACCAGGCCACTTTGGGCACGAGCGAGCTGCGGCAGCATCGTGATCGAAGAGGCCTCCACCGCCGCCGCGCTGAAGCTCGTGCCCGGCGGGACGCAGCACGATGCGGTTGAGGATTCGCAAGGCACGTCCGAAGGCGAGTGCGAGAAGCGCCTCGCACAAGGGCCGGTCAGTGCGGGTGCCCGCCAAGGACGTCGCGGCAATGATGGCGATGCCCCGTGCCGGCATCCCTGGGCGGCACCCGTGGCATGATCAAGTTCTCCGATCACGAGGATACGCGTCCGTTTCTGAGTGTCACTGCGAGCCTGCGGCCACCAGCGCCGCGGTGAGGGGTTCGAGCTCGGTGATCAGTTCGTCGAGTTCGGCGGGGGAGAGGGCGTCGTAGGGCGGGGCGGCGAGTTCGTCGGTGAGGGCTTCGATACGTTGTTTGGTGGCGCGGCCGGCGTCGGTGAAGTGGCCGTGGGCGTCGACGAGTCCGCGTTCGCGCAGGCCGTCCATGACCGCGGCCAGGCGCTTTTTGGGCAGGTGGTGGATGCGTCCGAACGACTCCGGGGGATGGATGCCCATGTCCAGCGCGGAGAGCACGTGGGCCTCGGTGCCGCCGATCTGCGCGCCGACGAGAGCGGCGATGTGCCCGTCGCCGCGGTGCTCGCGCAGCATCGTCGCGGAATGCCACAGCCGGGCGACGGGGTCGCTGGGAATTTCCAAGGTGCGCATGCCCGCGTACATCACCCGGCCTTCGGTGGGGGCGCTGGTTGCGGCCTTGGTGGTCAGGTCTGCGGCGCGCACCAGGCCCGGGGAGTGGGTCAGTTCGTCGCCGAGGATGCGCCGTAGGGAGGCCGCGCTGCCGCGCTCGCGCGCGGCGACGGAGGCCTCGGGCGGGATGGTCTCCCAGGCGCTGGGGATGTGGCGTGCGGCTTCTCCGTCGGCGAAGCTGTAGAAGGCCGCGTGCACGACGTGCGCCGGCACGCGTCCCAGTGGGGCGGCGCGGCTGGCGAAGTAGCCGTCCCAGTAGGTGCGGTGGCCCAGTGCGGTCAGTTCCTCGTTGCATTCGTCGGCGGTGAAGGTGACCAGGCAGATCGGCTCCAGGAGTTCGAACATGCGACGGCCGATGTTGGTCGTCGGGTGCAAGCGTGTCGTGTTCACCGGGTTCTCCCTTTGCTAGGTGTGCCGACTTGGACCGTCCGGCACACGGAAACTCATCGGCGACCGATGGAACGCGGTACGAGAGCCTGTTCTGGTCCAACGTCTCAGCTCTGTCGCGGATTTGGTGCTGCGTGCACCATCGTGCCGGTGGGTCCGTGGCCGAACGGGTCGCGATCCGTTCACCTACGGCCGGACACATCTCGACGCTATGGCCGGGCGTCGTTGGCGCGGATCGGTCACGGGATCGACCGGCTTTAGGACCTAAGGAGGATCGAGGCTCGTCCTCCTCCTCGCGAAGGAGACCGCGGTCCTCCGGGGCCTGGATGTCGCGGGTCCTGTAGCCCGGGTATGCAAGGCCTGCTCCCACCGGGTCGGCCTCGCGGGCTCGGCCGATGCCGCAGGTGACAGTACGGGCGCCACCGCCCGCGTACCAGGCACGGACCGTCTCGTCTCCCGGATCGACCGCCTGGCCGGCCTGCTCGGAGGCGCGGAATCGGCCGATCCGCCACAGATCGACAAGCGCTCGGAGGGCGATGACCTGCTGATCGGGGTGACCTGGCCGGACGGTGCGGCGGACATCATTCGCCTGCCCGCGCCGGATGTCGGGTTGGCGGCACCGGACGTCGATGAGCTCCTGGACACCGGGCGTGTGAGGGACCTTCGCGTCGTGTCTTCGTGGGGTGCCTTTGCCGGGGCTCACTCTTCAGACGGCCAGCCGGGAACAGTCGGTGCTGTCGGGACGGTTGCATCGACCGTGAGACCGGCACCGCACGGGCGGGGAAGACGGCGACCACGAGGTCGTCCACCCCACCCGTGTCCGGGCTCCGGGGCGCGGCACGCCCGCCGCTGGCTCGAACCACTACGTACTTCTGCAGAAGGACTGTTTCATGGCTGACCGGCCGTTGACGCTCATGGCGGTACACGCACACCCCGACGACGAGGCCACCGGGACCGGAGGGGTTCTCGCTCGGTATGCGGCGGAAGGCATCCGCACGGTTCTCGTGACATGTACCGACGGCGCCTGTGGCGACGGGCCAGGGGGTGTCAAGCCGGGCGATCCCGGCCACGATCCGGCGGCTGTCGCCCGGATGCGCCGCCAGGAACTCGAAGCGAGCTGCGGCGTCCTCAAGATCAGCGATCTGGAAATGCTGGACTACGCCGACTCCGGGATGATGGGCTGGCCCACCAACGACGCCCCCGGAGCCTTCTGGCAGACCCCCGTTCAGGAGGGCGCGGCACGACTGGCGGATCTCATGCGGCACTACCGACCCGATGTGGTCGTCACCTACGACGAGAACGGCTTCTACGGCCATCCCGACCACATCCAGGCCCACCGCATCACCATGGCGGCGCTGGAGATGACCGAGCTGACACCGAAGGTGTACTGGACCACGATGCCCCGCTCGATGATGCGGCGGTTCGGCGAGACCATGCGCGAGTTCAACGAGGACCTGCCGGCGCCGGATCCCGCGGAGGCCGCCGAGATGGCGAAGATCGGCCTCCCCGACGACGAGATCACCACATGGGTGGACACCCTCGCCTTCAGCGGCCAGAAGTTCGACGCGCTGGCCGCGCACGCCAGCCAGGGCGACAACATCTTCTTCCTCAAGCTGGGCAAGGAGAGGTTCGGCGAGCTGATGGGCACGGAGACCTTCGTCCGCGTCCAGGACCCCACCGGCGCGGCCCTGCCCGAGAACGACCTCTTCGCCGGACTGCGCTGATCCCACCGCGCACGGAAGAACGCCACCAGGGCCTGACGCATGCGGTCGTACTGGCCGATGCGTCAGGCGGGTGAGCGTGACCGGGACGTGGTGGAAGTGAGCCCTGGGAAGCCAGTTCCGCAGAGTGCGACGAAAGGTCTACAGGCAGCGATGGATTGTGGCTACTATCGGCCATCCAGTCGCCGGGATTTGGCGATTTTTCCTCATGGATGCGCCGAACGGTGGGGGGGAGTGTCCCTAAAGTGACCGGATTGGGAAGGCTCGGGGGCAGACGTACCAGATTCAGAGCCGGGGAGGACCAGCCTTCGGCTGCTGCTTCGACGTCAACCGACCTTCCCTCAGCGGCAGTCGGGCCGGATGGCAGTCCTCGTCGGCTGCCGCTGCGCACTGTTCTGATCATTCTCGTGGTCGTACCCAGCCTCGCACTCGCACCCCTGTGGGGTCTGAGCACGTATCAACTGGCCACACGCTGGCAGACGGAGAGGACCCAGGGCGACCTGACCGCCTCGCTGAGCCGGCCTTCGTCCGTTCTCTTCCAGTCCCTTCAGAAGGAACGGCGGCTGACTGCGGAGGCACAGGCCGACCATGGCGCGATCACCCGTGGCCGGCTGGTCGCTGCCCGCAGGGTGACGGACAAGGCGATAGCGGACTTCCGTCCGGTGGCGGCCGAGAGCACCTCGCACGGGCAACAGGGACTCAGCGCGGCCCTCGCCGGCACCACGGACAACCTTGATCAGATCTCGCTGCAGCGCAAGGCAGTTGACGCCGGGTCAGCCGACGCGAAGACGGCCTTCGACTACTACAACGGCACCGTCGACTCCCTGATCACCGTCTTCACCGCGCTGGGCCGCACCAGCAACGCCGACGTGACTCTCCTGGCGCACACGAGCGTCGATCTGTACGGCGCCATCGACATGATCGGACGCGAGGACGCTCTGCTCGGCCGCGACTGGCAGACGGGGCACCTGTCGGTCACCGAATTCGACGTGTTCGTCGATGCCGTCGGTGCCCAGAACTACCTGCTCCAACGGGTCGCCCTCAGCCTCACCCACGACGAACGCGCCACCTTCAAAAAGCTGACGACCGCCACGTCATGGGCGACCCAGCAGGATCTGGAGAAACAGATCATCGTCGCCGGTCCCCACCACACGCAGGGCGAGTTGGTACTGGGCCAGATCCACACTCAATGGCGCAGTTCGGTAGACGCCAACTACCCGCTGCTTCGGGGCCTGGCCGACATGCGGGCCGCGAACGTCGACAAGGTCTCCGCGGACAGCGTCAGCCGGCTCGGGCAGACCCTCGTCATCGTCAGCGCCATCGGCCTGCTCGCCGTGATCCTGGTCATCATCACCTCCTGGCGCCTGACCGTCACGCTGCGCCGACGCATCTACGCCCTGCGCGAGGACGCCGTGGAGCTTCAGCAGCGACTGCCCGACGTGGTGGCCCGGTTGGAGCGCGGCGACGACGTCGACGTGGACCGCGAGGTCCGGCTGGTCGAACCCACCCCCGATGAACTCGGTGAGCTCGGACGGGCCTTGAACGCCGCCAGCCGCAGCGCCGTGTCCACCGCGGTGCGCCAGGCCGAACAGCACCGTGGATTCGAGCGCCTGCTCCAGCGGATCGCCCGCCGCACTCAGCTCCTCATCGGCCTCCAGCTGCGCAAGCTGGACGAGCTGGAACGCGCGCATGAGGACCCGGAGTTGCTGGACGGCCTGTTCGCCCTGGATCACCTCACCGCCCGGCTGCGCCGCTACGAGGAGAACCTGGTCATCCTCGGCGGCGGCCAGCCGCAGCGCCGTTGGCGCAAGCCGGTCCAACTGATGAACGTGCTGCGCGCCGCACAGGGCGAGGTGCGGGACTACGCCAGGATCTCGATCGACGTGGAGGGCGAGCCCTGGGTGTCCGAACGGGCAGTGGGTCCGCTCGCGCACATATTGGCGGAGCTGATGGAGAACGCCGCCGTCTTCTCCAAACCGCCAACTCCGGTCGAGGTACGGGCGGTTGTGGTCAGCAGGGGTATCGCGGTGGAGATCGAGGACCGCGGCCTGGGCATGGAACCCGAGCAGTACGCCGCCGCCAACGCCCTGATGGAGGCGCCGCCGCAGCTCGATGTGATGACCCAGGCCGATGACGTACGGCTCGGTCTGTACGTGGTCGCCCGGCTGTCGGCGGGCCTGGGCCTGCGGGTGGAGCTGCGGCCTTCCGCTTTCGGCGGCACGCGGGTGATCGTACTGCTGCCGGAACAAGTGGTGGTGGAACAGCCCGGCACGGAGCCGGAGCCGGTAGCGCTCCCCGCTGAAGGCCCGCCGCTCCCGACGGGTCCAAGGCCGCACCCGCACGACACCGGTCTCGGCAGGCAGGCGCCGTACCGGGAAGGGCAGTTGCCCTTCCGCGCCAGAGGGCACGCGATGGCGAACGTCACCGCCTCCGCTGTGCGCACTCCGGACACAACCGAGTCGTCCCCGCCCGCGCCCGCCAAGGCGGACCCGCTGCCGGCCAAGGCGGACCCGCTGCCCCAGCGGGTGCGACAGGCCAATCTGGCGCCCGAACTCCAGATCCCGGTGGAGCCGGAGAGTCTGGACGAGCCGGCCCCCTGGACGATCCCCGACCGGCCCGGCAGGTCCGGGGCCACGATCGGCGCCTTCCAGCGGCAGTCCCGGCTGGCCCGCAGCGGCGACAGCGCGGACAGCGGCAGCACAGGCGGCTTCGGCGACGACTTCGGCGGCGGTGGCGCTCACGGGGGTTTCGGCGACGGCGCTGGTGACAGCGGCGGTTACGCCACGGGCTACGACACCGGCCGCGGTCGCGGCTATGGCAACAGCAATGGTGATGGCGACGGCAGCGGTGAAGGGCCCGCCTCGCCCGACCGGCACGGCTCTTCCAGGACGGATGATCGAGAATGACGCAGCGAACGACGGCGACCAACGTGGACCTGGACTGGCTTCTGGACGGCCTGGTCGACCAGGTGACGGGTACTCGGCACGCCATTTTGCTCTCGGACGACGGCCTGGTGATGAGTCGTTCGCAGACCATCGAGCGCTCGGACGCGGAGCGGCTCGCCGCGATCGCCACCGGACAGCAGAGCCTCGCCCGCGGCGCCGGTCAGCTCTTCGGTGGCGGCCCCGTGCACCAGGTCATCGTGGAGATGGCCGGGCTGTGGCTGTTCGTCATCTCCGCCGGCCGCGGCACCCACCTGGCGGTGGTCGCCTCCCAGGAAGTCGACGCCGAGCTGATGAGCGTGGCGATGCACACCCTGGTGCAGCAGGTCGGCCGGCGGCTCGGCGCCGACGCGCGTACTCCGCCGTCCGATGAGTCCGGGAGAGCCGGATGAGGCACTGGACCGAGGTGTTCGACGACGATGACGCCGACGAACAACTGGTCCGTCCTTACACCATCACCAGCGGCCGTACGAGCCCTGAACGGGCGGATCTGACACTGGTCACCCTGGTGACAACGGTGCCCGAGGGCGCCACGCAGGCAACGCTCGCGGTGCGCAGGATGCAACCGGAGCACCGCACGATCCTCGCGCTGTGCCGGGAGTCCAAAGCGGTCGTGGAAGTCTCCGCCGAACTGGGTCTCCCGGTGGTGCTGACCAAGATCCTCATCGGTGATCTGGTCGACTCCGGGCAGGTGTGGGCCCGTTCGCCACGGCCGTTCACACAGCGGGGCGAACTCTCTGACATGGCGATCCTCGAGGCGGTGAGAGATGGACTACGCAAGCTCTGAGCACGCGCCTGGCCGTACTTGGGACCACACGGCGGACCATGCGGACACCGCCCCCCTGGCGGTGAAGATCCTGATCGCCGGCGGGTTCGGAGTCGGGAAGACGACTCTGGTCGGCTCGGTGAGCGAGGTCGCGCCGCTGCACACCGAGGAGTACCTCACCCGGGCCAGCGTCGGTGTCGACGACCTGGAAGGCCTGAACAGCAAGTTCACGACCACCGTCGCACTCGACTTCGGGCGGATCACCATCAGTGCCGAGCTGGTGGTCTACCTCTTCGGCACCCCCGGTCAGGAGCGCTTCTGGTTCATGTGGAACGACCTGGTCAACGGGGCGATGGGCGCGGTGGTCCTGGTCGACACCCGGCGCCTTGAGTCGAGTTTCGCCTCGATCGACTTCTTCGAGAGCCGAGGCATCCCCTTCGTCGTCGGCGTCAACTGCTTCCACGGTGTCCGGGACAGGACCACGGAGGAGATCCGCGCAGCACTCGCGCTGGACCCCCAGGTGCCGCTGGTGCTCTGCGACGCCCGCGACCGGACGGACAGCCGCGATGTGCTCTTGGCGCTCGTCGAGCACCTGATGACCAGTCAGTCCACTACGTCCCTCTAGATGATCTGGTACAACTTTCGGCGCACACTGGTCACTTCGTCGGGCCCTACGGCGTACCCGGCGGCGACCACAGACGCAGCCGCCGCGGACATGGACGCCGTTTCCATCGCCGACACCCCCCCGGTGGTCGCCGGTCTGGTGATGGGCAACGCGCGTCATGCGATGGCTGCCGGGCCTACGGCTGGGGCGCCCGCGTATCTCGGTGAGTGTTCCAGGGTGCTCATCGGGGCGCTCATCGGGACTGGACACCGTCCACCGGATCATGTGGCCGTGATGGCGCCAGGTCAGTTCCCGGGGGCCGGGCTGTGCTCGGTGGCGCCGCGGTTCTGTCCCTCGGGCCTGGGCAGGACCGCCAGTGCGGTGTCTGCGATGGTCCGCAGCGTCTCCGGGGCCAAGCCGGCTTTGCCCACCGCCTCGATGCCGCGGACCACTGTGAGCAGGAGGGCCGCCAACCGCTCCGGGTCCGCAGCGCTGTCGATGTCGCCGTGGCGCTGGGCGGCAGTGATCTCCGTCCGCAGCAGGGTCAGCAGTGCCGTCATGGTCTCGGCCGACCGTTCGGCGACCGTCGGATCGTGCTGGGCCAGTTCCGCCGCGCCCTTGGCCAACAGGCATCCGCGGCGCTCGGTGTCGGAGGCGGTGTTTTCCGCCATGAGGTGCACGTATCCCGACAGCCGGGCCAAGGCCTCTGCATCCGGGCCGCCAGCCAGCCGCTCTTCGGCCACCTCGACGACTGCGGTGCACCAGTCGCCGTACACACGGTGGAACAGCTTGCCCTTGTCGCCGAAGGCGCCGTACAGACTGCCCTTGCCCAGGCCCGTCGCCTGGGCGATGTCGTCCATCCGGGTTCCTGCGTAGCCGGTCGCCCAGAACTGTTCCCGGGCCCGTTCCAGGACGTGGTGTTCGTCGAATGCGCGTGGTCTGGCCATGGTCTGAGCGTAATCCATTCTTGACTCGATCGTCCATTACTGCCTACATTGTGGACGATCCATTCCACAACTGAAGGGTTCGACATGGCAGGCGTGCTGCACGAGAAGGTGGCCGTGATCACCGGAGGGACCAGCGGGATCGGGCTGGCCATCGCCCACCGCTTCGTCCGGGAGGGCGCACGGGTCTTCGTGACCGGCCGGGACACCGACCGCCTCGAAGCGGCAGTCAAGGAGATAGGCCCTGCGGCCACCGGCGTACGGTCCGACGTCTCGGTCCTCGCCGACCTGGACGCGCTCTATGCGCGGGTGCGGGAGGAGGCCGGACGCATCGACGTGCTGGTGGCCAACGCGGGAATCGTCGCGGACGCCGCGCTGGGCGCCCACACCGAGGCAAACGTCGACCTGACGCTCGCCGTCAACGTCAAGGGCCCCCTCTTCACCGTTCAGAAGGCGCTGTCGCTGCTGGCGGAGAACGCCTCCGTCCTGGTCATCGGCTCGAGCAACAGCGTGCGGCCCAATGAGCACCTTGAGGTCTACAGCGCCTCGAAGGCGGCGCTGAGCAACCTCGTCCACAACTGGGCCCGGCAGTCACGGGAGCGCCGCTTCCGGGTCAACGTGCTGAGCCCGGGACCCACGCGGACCCCTGGCCTGCTGGCCGCCGCGGGGGCGGACGCCGACGGGTTCGCCGAGGCCGTCGTACCACTGGGGCGGCTGGCCGACGCCGAGGAAATCGCCGAGGCCGCCCTCTTCCTGGCCTCGGACGCCTCGTCGTTCGTCACCGGCGCCGAACTGTTCGCCGACGGCGGCTACACCCGGGCCTGACTCCCGGTCGACGGTGCGCATGAGGGTCCCTCGAGGCGAGGGGGGCATCCCGACCGCGCGGGTGTGTCGTACGAGGCCCAGTGCGCCAGGGGTGACTGTTGGGTGGGCGGGGCCAGGCTGTTCTCGGGTGGTGTTTGACTGTCCGAGTGTGTCCACGGCGGCACCGTCCCACCATCGGGCGGTGGCGCCGGCCCGGCCGGCGGTCCGGGCTGGTCTTGCCGCCGGTGCGCAGGGCATCGGCCCGGTCATCGGTCGGTTCTGGCACGCCAGTGAGTTCGGTAGCAGCGAGGAGCTCCAGCTCCTGCCGACGACGACGGCTGTCCGGTATCGGCAGCTGGCAGCTCATCTGGTCGAGCGTCACTCGTGAGGCGACGGAGAACCTGACCAACCGCTGCCAGCAGGCTTTCCTGTGTCGCTTCGGTATCGAGCACACGTTCCGCGTGCTCCGGCAGACCGTCGACCCGCCCCAACTCGCCCACGGCACCCATCCGGGCTCCGGCAGGATGAATACATGCTCATCGTGATCGGCGGATTGCCCGGCACAGGCAAGACCACCCTGGCGCGACTGCTGGCCGCACGCATCGCCGCGGTCCACCTGCGCATCGACACCATCGAACAGGCCATCGTCCGTTCCGGCCTGGCACAACACCCCATCGGTCCGGCCGGCTACGTCATCGGATACGCCTTGGCCGGGGATCTGCTGCGGCAAGGACTCACCGTGATCGCTGAATCCGTGAATCCGCTCGCCGTCACACGGGACAGCTGGCGGAACGTCGGGACCCAAGCGGCCGTCCCCATCGTCGAAGTGGAAGTCATTTGTTCAGACCTGGACGAGCATCGGGAGCGTGTGGCCACGCGATCGATCGACATCCCCGACCTCCCCCTGCCCGACTGGCAGCAGGTCCTCAGCCGTGACTACGAGCCGTGGAACCGGGAGCGCATCGTCATCGACACAGCGGGCCAAGACCCGCATACGACACTTGCTTCGCTCCTCAGTCATCTCGATCGCCGCTGACGGACATCGACCTTCCGGCAGAGGCAACTGCCTTTGACTGCCGAGGCATTGGAGAGCCCAACGGGGGGAGTGGGCGCCGCCGGGAAGCCGCCTCCTTCGCCCCCGGGTGCGATACGAGATCTGGTGCGCCGGGACTAGTGGACCTGCTTCGGGCAACCAACTGCTGTCCCGGGAAAGCTGGTTCGACAGGGCGCAAACAACCCGATCGGGGCAAGGAAGTGAGTTAAATGGAGGGGTAATGGCTGCTACTGTCGGGGCGGAGGTGGACACGTATGGCATCCGAGGAAGAGCTGTTCGCGTCGGTCGACGCCCTGTTGGAGGAGGAGCCGCAGCTCCCGTCTCCGGCAGAGCGTGCTCGCCTGCGTGAGGCTGCCGGCATTACGCAGGCCCGCCTGGCGCAGGCGTTGAAGACGACGACGCAGTCGGTGAAGAACTACGAGAACGGCCGCTCGGAGCCGAAGTCGCCGCGTCTGGAGGCGTATCAGCGGCTGCTGACCGGATGGGCGGCGAAGTACCCCGCCCATCACACCCCCGCCTCCGCCCCGGCTACCGGGCCCCTGCCGCAACCGGCCCCTGGGGCGACCGGTCGGACCGAGCCCGAGACGGCGACGGTCACACCGGTGAAGTCACCCACCGCACCAGCGGCACCGCAGCGCCCGGTCCGTCCTCCGACGTATTCGTCGCGGCGTCCGGCCGCAGCGAAGGCGGCCGTCGACCCGCGGTTTCCGCACGGCCCCCTTGCGGTGCTGGACGGTGACGGCTGCGCCTATGGCATCGACGGCATCGTGTTGGACTGCCCGGCGACCACCATCCCGGAGCTGGTGGAGTGGACACTGCGTGACGCCGGACTGGGTGCCGCGAAGCTCAACCGCCACGGCAAGGACTCCGACCCCCTGATCGTGCTGACTGCGGCGGCTGCCGTGAAGCTGGGGCTGCCGGAGCGCCTGGAGGGCCGTGAACAACGCCGCTCGCTGCGCCTGCCGGAGGATCACCCGGTGGTCAAGCAGGTCACGAAGGCGAAGTGGCAGCTCACCCAGCGCGGGTTCGGCCCGTGGGCACGGATCTACCGTACGGCGCAGGGCCGTGACCGCCAGTGCGTGCAATTGGCACTGCTGTCCTGGGACGCTCTCGATGAACGGTCCTGGCCCGGCGTCGCGGAGATGGAGGCGGCCGACATCGCGCGCGTCCTGGGGACCTACGCTGCCCGGGTCATCACCCCGCGCGGGTCGACTGCCGTGTCCGGGCTGGAGTTGATGACGGCGATGCGTCCGCCGACGAAGGCGGTGCAGGACCCGGCGAGCGGGAACTGGGTGTCCGGCCACAACCCAGGTTCGCTGGGGACCGGGCCGATGGATCCGGCGCCGCCGGAGGCCACCCCCGAGCACCCGGTCGTCGTGAACAGTGGCTGGAGCGGCGGGTTCCTGAACGAGGAGGCCTACCAGTGGGTGCGGCCGGTGGAGTTGCTGTCGGGTGAGGAGTGCACGCTGCCGTACGCGGTCGGCCTGGACCTCAACACCGCGTTCCTCGCCGCGGCGGCCCGTCTGGTCGTGGGCTTGTCGGCACCCGACCACTTCCACACCCCACAGTTCAACCCGAAGATCCCCGGTTCCTGGCTGGTCGACCTCTCCCACATCGAGCTGGACCCGCGCCTGCCCTCGCCGTTCACACCGACCGGCGAGCGCCCGACCGGACCGGCCTGGTACCAGACACACACCGTCGCCTACGCCCAGGAACTCGGCCACAACGTCCACCCGATCGAGGCGTACCTGCGCCGGGAGACCGGCGCGTACCTGGACCCCTGGCACGACCGCCTCAAGTCCGCCTACGTCGACACCCTCGCCGACCTCGGCGTGACCCGGGACCTGTCCGACGAGCAGTTCCTGGTGGCGATGGAGGAGCACAAGCGGGCCGACCCGGCGATGGCCGCCGTGCTGGCCGCGATCAAGGCGACGGTGAAGGGCGGGGTGGGCAAGCTGCGCGAGCGCCCGCAGGGCGTGAAGTACAAGGAGGGCGAGCGGTGGCCGGCGCTGGAGCGGCCGACCTGGCGGCCCGACATCCGCGCCGCCGTCATCTCCAAGGCCCGCGTCAACATGCACCGCAAGCTCAACAACATGGTGAAGCTGACCGGCCTGTACCCGCTCGCCGTACTGTCCGACTGTGTCGTCTACCCCTCACCAGGCGCGTCTCCGCTCGCCTTCCTGCCGTACGCGGCGTCCGGGAAGCCGCAGCCGGGCGCCTTCCGCCTCGGGCCCACGCCGGGCCTGGCGAAGCTGGAGGGAGTCCAGCCGATGGCGTGGGCGGTCGACCTCATGGAGCAGGGCCTCAACCCGGCCCGGCACATCAAGGGCGGCGACGCCGTCCTGGACGAAGGCGAGTAGGCAATGGCGGGAGAGATCGTCGACGCGATCGAACGGGCCGACCGCGAGAGCTTCACCCGACAGCCGCCCAAGACCCTCAAAGGCCAGATCGGCTACCTGCTCAAACAACTCGGCAGCGCCCGCGCGGTCGCAGCCGAGATCGGCGTGACGGCCGACTCGGTGAACCGCTACCGGCGGGGCGCTCGCAAGCACGCCCGCGCCGACGTCGCGGCGAAGATCGACGACGCGGTACGGCGGCGGTGGCAGCCACAGGTGCGCAGGCGCCGTCGGCAGGAGGCCGCGAGCTCGGGCGGAATCACGGTGGAGACCCGCGCCCGGTTCGGGTACACCGCCCCCATCGGCACGACCGATGACGGCCGCTTCCGGCGCCTGACCGTCCACCTGCCACCCGCCTACGCCCAACGCCTCTTCGACGCCCGCAACGCAGGGGCTGGTGACCAGGAGATGCGGCAGATCATCGCTGATGGGTTCAAGGACATCTACTTCCAGGACGGCGGGGCCCGCGCGATGGGGCTCTCGGACGTCGAAATCAACGACATCGACTATCTGGACCTGGAC
Organism: Streptomyces sp. NPDC092369; assembly: GCF_044755245.1. Taxonomy (NCBI): domain Bacteria; kingdom Bacillati; phylum Actinomycetota; class Actinomycetes; order Kitasatosporales; family Streptomycetaceae; genus Streptomyces; species Streptomyces sp. NPDC092369. The sequence goes on along the minus strand of NZ_JBIVQP010000010.1, from coordinate 164,818 downwards.
TACTGAACCCTTTCCGGCCACGCGTCAACGCGAGGGCGGGGATGGCTCCCTGACACCTGCTCAGCGCAGACTGATCCAACGGAATGTCGGGCCGGCTCGCATCAAGTCCAGTCCAGTCCGAGGTCGGCGAACTGCTGGAGCTTGTCGGCACCGAGCTTGGCGCGCCTGGTCCTGCTGTTGGACAGGAACACTCCGAGCTTGACCTCGGTGCCGTCCTCCAACTGCTCCACATGTGCCCGGGGGACTGTCACGGATCCGGTTCGGGCCTTGTACTGCGCCAGCGCCGCAATACCGCGCTCGAATGCGCTCAGGGCACTCCGGGGACTCTTCGCGGGCGCTTCCGGCTCCGGTGGCAGCGGTACGACGCCGAGCTGCTCCAGCCGCTCACGCTGCCCATCCATCAGCCCTGTCCAGACAGTGTGCTGACGCTGCTTCAACAAAAACCGTCCGACGTCCATCCCGTGCACGGTGACGCCGGGCAGGACGTCGGTCTGTTCCTCGTCACGCAACAACTCGCGTACGGCGACGTAGTGGCGTTGCCAGTCGGCAGGCCACTGCGGGTTCCAGTCCGGATCGATCGCCCTCAACGCGGCGTCCCATTCGGGGTGTCCGTCCAGGGCGCCGGGGCGGCGGAGGTTGGACAGCCACTGCCCGACCGGCCGGTCGAGCGCTGTCGCGGACCTCGGAGCGCAGAGTGTCCAGTACTGGTCGTAATACGCGCGGGCCGCCTCAAGGTTCTCCTGGAAGCGCTCGTCGGCGACGGACCAGACCATGCCGAGCTGCTCCAGGCGGCGGGCTCGCAGGCCGGTCATCTGCCCGGCTCCGTAGGCGCGTCGCTGTTCCGCGACCCACTGTCCAAGCGGCGTCGGACCCTCCTTGTGCCCGTAGGGGACCCGGGAGTGCCCTTCCCGCTCGGTGAATTTCTTCAAGGCGGCCCAGCCGCGCGCCCAGTCCTGCTTCTCGGTGTCGATCACGTTGAACGACACCCAGTCCGCGACCATCACCGGATCTCTGGGGGCGGCAAAGCGCAGCAGTAGGCGGGACTCCTCCTCGCCCTCCTCCGGTTTCCTACCGATGCGCACGGAAGGCTGCGCGACGTCCTTCTGGGGCTCCTGGGGGATGGCGAGCAGTTCCACGGCCTCTTCGTCGTGGGCCCGCAGACCCTCGAGAACCTTCACCAAAGGCCGGTAGGAGCCGGAGGTGAACATGTCCTCGGGCTGCTCTCCCGGCCGCAGGAACACCGGCACGATCAAGGACGCGAGCTTGCCCTGGCCGGGCTTTTGCCGTAGTGCCCGGCCAATGGCCTGGACGATGTCGTGCGGCGCGCCTTTGGGATCCAGCAGCGCTACGGAGTCGACGGCCCTGATGTCCACACCCTCACCCAGCACTCGGCAGTTCGAGAGCACGGCCCGCTGCGCCGTGGATCCGAACGAGCCGAGAACTTGCCGCCTGTGCTGGGGGACATGCTCCCCGCACAGCCAGTCCGCCCAGATCCTCGCGGGGTAGGCCTCGGGCTGATCCGCGTGCAGTTTCGCCGCCACACGCTCCAGGCCTTCCGCGTACGCCTGGGCCTCGATCGTACGGTGATGAAAGGTGATGCACGTCTGGAGGTCGTGCTGCTGCATCGTGTGCAGCAGCGCGGCCTGCAAGGCTCCCAGGCGCTGGCCCCGAACCTCCTCGCTGCGCCGCCCTTCACCCATCAGCCGCTCCGGGGTGACGACAGGATCCTTCAGCTCCAGCACGATGATCTGGTACCGGGCCAGAAGGCCCCGCGCGACGGCCGACGCCAGAGACAGCTTGTACAGGACCGGCCCGAAGACCTTCTCGTCATCCATGGAAGCCGCCATCTCGCGCGGCAGCGGGTCGCGTACCCCCTCGGCGACTTCGCGGTTGAGCCGTTCCTCCCAGATCCGGGGCGTAGCCGTCAGGTACAGGCGGCGGTGCGAGGGGATGACAGCCTGGCTGTGGACGTCGGCCCACGCCTTACCCATCGACCCCGACGTCCTGTGGGCCTCATCGACCACCGTGAGGTCCATCGGGGCCAACTGCTGCCCGTAGGCGCCCTCGAACGCCTCTGCCAGGACACCGAGGCTGGCGTACGTCCCGAAGATGGTCACGGGCCCGGAGCCGTGCCACAGCGCCAACCGCACAGGGTTCGTGGTGGAACGCACCCGGAGGTTCCACAGCTCCGGGTCGTCCTGGAGCGAACATACCGCGACCGCCGGCCCCGACCGCCCTGTGTCATGCCACGCCTTCACCGTCTGCGCCAGGAGGTCCAGCGTCGGCACCAACACCAGAACCCGTCCTCTGGGCGCAAGCCGTTTCGCCGACGCTGCGGCCATGATGGTCTTCCCGGTCCCGCACGCGGCGTGCACCTGCCCACGCAGACCGTTCGCAGGGATCCCCCCGGGCGGGATGTCCAGACCCCGCACGATGGCGGCCACGGCCTCGACCTGATGGTCGCGCAGCTTGATCCCGGTCACCGGTCCTCCTTTTCTCGCATGTCACACCACACGTCGTGCAGCCGCTCCAAAGCGGGCTCCTGGTGGCCGTCCTGGCCCCGGAACCCGGTCCAGCCACGTCGGATCGCTGCTGATCCTCTCGCAGAAGCGCTATCGGCGCGGAACCCGCAAGCATGCCCGCGCCTATGTCGCCCGCGAAGAACGACAACTGGGGATGGCGCGACCCTCCCCGTGCACAGCGTCGAGGCGAACAAGCACGTCTCGGTCGGTCCATGGACCGGCGACGGCTCACTCAGGCCGGACCCCGCTACCTGGGCCCCGACTCTCCCCCGGCTGGGAGGACTGGGATTGCGTCAACCTGGCCGTAGGGCCGGGGAGTTGGACCGGATGTGGTGCCGGGGCAGGAGCATCCACGGCTCCCGGTGCGTGCGGGTAATCGGCTGTGTGTTCCGCGGGCTGATGATCTAGGGTCGCGCTGTTCTCTGGGGAGGGGGATCGGCGCATGGTGCGTGGGGGTCGGTGGGCTGTGCTCGGGGCAGCCGCAGTGTTGATGATGGCGGGGTGCGGGCAGCGGGCGGCGGAGGCAAAGCCCAGGTTCGAAAGCGCGGAACAACTGCCGGAGTCGCTTCACAAGGACGGCACCACCATCCTGGTGGGTGATCCGGACGCCAAGGTGACGGTGCGGCTATATGAGGATCCGCGCTGTCCGTTCTGCGAGGAGTTCGAGACCACCGGTGGCTCCTCGGAGTTGCGGGAAGCGATGCTCGTCCACCGGGCGAGAGCCGAGTACACCCTGGCCTCCTTCCTGGATGACCGGGTCGGGGGCGGTGGGTCGAAGAGGGCGGTCAACGCGCTGCGCGCGGCGATGGAGAAGGGCAAGTTCGTGGAGTACCACGAGGTGCTCTACGCCCATCAGCCCGAGGAGAGCGTCGACGGCTATACCGATGCCTATCTGCTGGAACTGGCCGGCGAGGTGGACGGTCTGCGCGGTCCGGAGTTCGACGCGGCTGTGAAGAGCATGAAGTACCGCTCCTTCGTGACCGCCTCCGAGCGGGCGTATGAACGGGCCGGGGGAGCCGAAGAACCAGAAGGGCCGGGCACGCCCACCGCCGAGATCAACGGCAAGCGGATCCCGCTGGAGTACAACGGCCTCCTTGGCAGCGGTGTCTTCGCCCGATTGCTGCAGCAGATCCATGACGACCCGGCGGAGTGGGAACAGACCACCTTTTGACCCGCTGCCCTCACTGACCCAAGGTCGTCAGCGCCTACCCGCCGGCCAGGCCAGGCCAGGCGCGGCGGTTCCTGCATGGCTTGACCATGGGTTGGCCGTCGTGAGCGTTCAGGGCGGCCACCAGATTGTGTCTCGTACGCCCAACCAGAGTTCCGCCAGGGCCGGTTGGCCCGTCTGTCCGTCTGTCCGTCGGCGCTCGTGACGTGCAGGCGGTACAACCAACTGTGCCCCCGGAGGGTCTTGTCGGGTGCCGTGCGTCGAAACCCGTCGTTCACCCGCCAACTGTGAGGGGTTCGCCTTGCCTACCCGAAGATGCCACCTACCCGTCATCGCGGCGATGGCCCTCGCCGCCGTCACGGGGACGGCGTACGCCACGCCCCAGGCCCATGACACCTCGCCGAAGTACCTGTCTGCCGTCGACCCCGCGTCCGCCCGTGCCGATTTCGACGGCGACGGATACGCCGACGTCGCCATCGGCGCGCCGGGAGCCACGGTCAACGGCAAGGCGGGTGCCGGGTACATCGCCGTCGACTACGGCATGGCGGAGGGCCCCAACGGCGTCAAGCGCCAGCTGGTCAGCCAGAACCGTTACGGCGTTCCGGGCACGGCGGAGACCGGCGACCGCTTCGGCGCCCACCTCACGGCGGCGGACCTCGACGCGGACGGCTTCACCGACCTGGTCGTTTCCTCCCCCGGCGAGGACATCGGCGACGCACAGAACGTCGGCCGCTACACCGTCCTGTGGGGGAGTGTCGGCGGACTGGCCACCGCCACCGCCATCGTCCAGGGGACCTCACCGACCCGTGCCGGGGACTTCGACGGCGACGGACACCTCGACCTGGTCACCGGTGACCGTGTGCTGTACGGCCCGTTCGACCGCTCCAGCGGCGCGGCTCGCTCCAGTGCCCTCGCGGGCGCGGACGCCCGGCTGTACGCGATGGCGTCCGGTGACCTGGACGGTGACGGCATCACCGACCTTGTGGTCAGCAGCAGTTCTTCCAGCACGGCCGTGCCCCGGCTGCGTCTGTTCCGGGGAACGCACGACGGTCTCGTGGCCGGTGGGGCGATCGCGGCACCGGACACCGTGTCCGTGGACAGCGTCGGCGTCGGTGACATCGACGGTGACGGACGCCTGGACGTGGTCTTCGGGCGCAGTGCCTCGGGCCCCGGCGGGCTGGTCGGCGTGGTGCGCGGCACCTCGGGCGGCCTCGCGCCCCGCGCCACCCTCCTCAGCCAGGACTCCTCCGATGTGCCGGGCACAGGCGAGAGCGGTGACCGCTTCGGCAGCGACGTGGCGGTCGGCGACATCGACCACGACGGGTACGCCGACGTCGTCGCGGGCGTGCCCGGCGAGGACGTCGGCACCACGCAGGACGCCGGCATGTTCGTCGTCCTCAAGGGCGGCGCGGCCGGCCTCACCGGCGCGGGGGCCCAGGCCTTCACGCAGAACACCGCCGGGGTACCGGGAACGGCCGAGGCCGGCGACCGCTTCGGCGGCAGCACCGCCATCCTCGACGGGTACGTGGTGGTAGGCGCACCCGGTGAGAACAGCGGCTCCGGCTCGGTGTGGGTCCTTCCCGCTACGGCGACGGGAGTCACCGCCGAAGGATCGGTGAGCTTCGGTCCGGGCACGCTGGCCGCCCCCACGCAGGGCGCGCAACTGGGAGCCGCCCTGCAACGATGACGGCAGCGATCCCGCATACCGGGCCGTGCCCGGCCCGGCCCGGTATGACGTCTGCACAGACCGCCGGAACGCGGGCCGAAGCCGACCCGGAGTCGGTCCGAACTCAGACAGTCCCGGGCGTCACAAGTCCCGACTCGTACGCCACGATCACCAGCTGTGCCCGGTCCCGTGCCCCCAACTTGCCCATGATCCGGCTGACATGGGTCTTCGCGGTCAGTGGGCTGAGTTCCAACGCGTCGGCGATTTCGGAGTTGTTGAGACCGCGGCCGACCAGCGTGAGCACCTGCCGTTCCCGTTCGGACAGTCCGCTCGGCCCGTCCACCGCGGTTGTCGTCGCGGTGGACGGCGCGCGCAGAAAGCGGGCGATCAGGCGCGAGGTGGGACCGGGCGAGAGGAGGGACTCACCCGCGGCCACCGTCCGGATGGCGTCGAGGAGTTCGGCCGGCCTGATGTCCTTCACGAGGAAGCCGGACGCCCCAGCGCGCAGTGCCTCGACGATGTGCTCGTCGGTGTCGTACGTCGTCAGGACGAGCACCTTCACCCCCGCCAGATCCTCGTCGGCGGCGATGAGCCGGGTCGCCTCGATCCCGTCGAGGTCGGGCATGCGGATGTCCATCACGATGAGATCGGCCCGCGCCGACCGGGCCAGCCCGACGGCCTCCCGCCCGGTGCCCGCCTCGGCGACGACCTCCATGTCCCCGGCTGAGGAGACGAGCATCGCGAAGGAGGCCCGTACGAGGGTCTGGTCGTCGGCCAGCAGTACGCGGATGGTCATCGAGGCTCGTTCTCCCGGGACAGCGGCAGTGTGGCGGTCACTTCGAAGCCCTCGGCGGGCCCCGGACCGGCGTCCAGTGTGCCGCCCACGCTGCGGGCCCGCTCCCGCATTCCGACGAGCCCGAACCCCGGCGGGCCGTCGGCCGGGCCCACCCCGCTGCCCGAGCCGTCGTCCCTGACACTCACCCGCAGTGCGCCGTCCGCGGTCCACAGATCCACCCGCACAGTGAGGTCCTCGCGGCCACCGTGACGTACGGCGTTGGTGAGCGCCTCCTGCACGATCCGGTAGGCGGCGGCGCCCACGGAGGGCGGTATCCCGTCCGCGCGGACGGACAGTTCGACCTTGGCCCCGGCCACCCGGCCTGACTCCGCGAGACCGGCCAGTCCGTCGATCCCGGGCAGCGGCCCCCGCGTGTCCTCGGCCCCGGGAACAGGACCGGACACGGAACCGGCCCCCGCTCCCAGGTCCACGCCCGCTCCGTCGACCGTGTCATGCGCCCGCAGCACCTCCAGCGTCGTACGCAGCTCCCCCCGGGCGGTCCGGCAGGTCCCCGCGATGTCGTCCAGCGCCTGGGCGACGGCCTTGCGGTCGAGGCGCTCGGGATCGGCGGTGAGGACATGGGCCGCCACGGACGTCTGCACGCCGATGAGCGTGATGCTGTGGGCGAGCAGGTCGTGCAGGTCACGGGCGATCCGCAGCCGCTCCTCGGCGACGCGGCGCCTGGCCTCCTCCTCCCGGGTGTGTTCGGCCCGTTCGGCCCGCTCGACGATGGAGGCGACGTACAGGCGGTAGTAGCGGACGGCGATACCGATGACGAGGACCGCGATGATCCAGCCGGAGATCTCCAGGGACTCCAGCGCCTCGTCCTGGTTGGTGAGGCCGTTGCTGATGGCTGTCGGGCCGAGGACGGCGACACCGGTGAGCAGCGTGCGGCGTACGGTGCCGGTCGCCGCGACGGTGTAGAGCGCCAGGACGATCGCGGGGGCGGGCGGGGCGGGGTTGTAGTCGAAGGCGTAGTACGGAGCCATGCAGGCCACCACGGCGAGCAGGGCCACCACCGGACGGCGGCGACGCCATACGAGAGGCAGGTACCCGGCGAGCAGCAGCTTCCAGCTGAGATGGCCGGGCGGGATCCCTTCGCCGCCCATCAGCGCGATGGCTACCGCGAGCACGGCGACGCCCAGCGCGAGGACCGCGTCGTTGCGGGTGCGATGCGGAGCGGTCAGCGGTTCGCGGTTGATGGCGGACATGATGCGCTCGAGGCGACCGGACCGCCCGCCGACACCGGCCGCCGTCTCCGCCGCCGAGCGATCGCGCAACCCTGTGGTCGTTCCCCGTTCTTCCACGGCTCCATCTTCCGGTACTCGTGCGGGAACCCGGGCGCCCCTCCGGAAGGAGAGGCACCCGGGCGGGCCCGCCGGATCAAGGTGCATGATCAGCGTGCTCGATCAGCGCGTTGGCTCGAGACGTTCGATCAGCGTGCTCAGCGGGCGCCGACGGTTTCCGGCTCCCGTGGCGGCTCGGCCGGTCCGGCCGGCTCGGGTTCCCGTGAGAGCACTCCCGGCCACCACACCTTCCGGCGCAGGGCGACGCTGGCGCTGGTCACCAGGTACGTCCGTACGAGGAAGGTGTCGAGCAGGACGCCGACGGCGATCACGAAGCCGAGCTGGACCAGCTGCACCAGGCCCATGTTCGTCAGCACGGCGAAGGTCGCGGCGAGGACGAGTCCGGCGGAGGCGATGACGCCGCCGGTGGTGCGCAGTGCGGTGAGTGCCGCCGTGGCAGGGTCCGCTCCCGCCAGGGACTCCTCCCTCATCCGGTGCATGAGGAAGATGCCGTAGTCGACGCCGAGGGCGACCAGGAACACGAAGGACAGCAGTCCGAGCCCCGGATCGGTGCCCTTGAGGCCGAGGAGCGGTTCGAAGACCAGTCCGCCGATCCCGAGGGCGGCGCCCCACACCGCGACGACCGCGACCACCAGGAGCAGCGGTGCGACCAGACTCCGCAGCAGCACGATCAGGATCAGGATCACGGAGGCGAGGACGAGTGGCACGACGATCTTCGTGTCCCGGGCGTTGGTGTCCTCCAGGTCGATCTGCTGGGCGCTGTCCCCGCCGACGTAGGAGCCCTTCAGTTCGTGCCGCAGGGACTTGATGGTGGCGGTCTCTCCCGCCGACTGGGGCGCGCTCTTCGCGAAGACGGAGATCTCGGTCCAGCCGTCTCCCGTACGCCCCTTCTCCGCGCTGCCGACGCCCGGTGTGCCGCGGACGGCCGCGAGAGTCTCGTCGGCGCGGCCCTGCGGGGTGATCACGTCAATGGGCTGACTGCCCTGCCCGGGATAGGCCTTGGCAACAGTCTCCATCGCTACGACGGACTCCGGCTTGTTGACGAAGGAGTCCTCCTGCTTGAGCGGCCCCGGCAGGTTGAATGAGCCGAGGGCGAGGGCGCCGAGCACTACGGCACCGCTCGCGAGTACGGTCAGCGGCCTGCGTCCGGCAGAGCTGCCCATCGCCGAGAACAGGCTGCGCCGCTGCTTGGGCGTGCTCCCGAAGGCGGGCACGAGCGGCCAGAACACCCGCCGTCCGACCACTACGAGGAGGGCGGGGAGCAGGGTCATCATCGCGATCAGCGCGCACAGCACGCCGACGGCGCCGAGCGGGCCCATTCCCCGGCTGCTGTTGAGATCGGCGGCGAGCAGGCACAGCAGTCCGACGGCGACGGTGCCGGAGGAGGCGAGCACGGCCGGCCCGCAGCCGCGCAGGGCGGCGACCATGGCCTCGTACGGTCGCTCGAAGCGCCGCAGCTCCTCCCGGTAGCGCGAGACGAGCAGCAGCGCGTAGTCCGTGCCCGCACCGAACACGAGGATCGTCATCACCCCCGAGCTCTGCCCTGAGACGGCCGTGCCGAAGGCCTGGTTGAGGCCGTAGGCGACACCCATCGACATGAAGTCGGCGATCCCTGCGACGACAAGGGGCACGAGCCACAGCACAGGGCTGCGGTAGATCAGGATCAGCAGTATGGCGACGACGGCGACGGTGGTGTAGAGCAGCGGTCCGCCGAGCGAGTCGTAGACCGCGCCCGAGTCGGTGCCCAGCGCGCCGGTGCCGCCCACATCGACGCTCAACCCGCCTTCACCCTGGGCGACTTCGCGAACATCGGTTACGAGCTTGTCCTGCTTCTCCTCGTCCGCCCCGGGGTCGTTGCTGGCGACCGGGTACATCAGGGTCGTGCCGTCCTTGGACGGAATCCCCTCGGGAGTACCGCCGATCAGCTTGTGCTGCCGGCTGATCTCCGCGACCTGCCCGGCCGCGGTCTTCCGGTCGGCGGCGCTGAGGCCGCCGTCCCGGTGGTAGACGAGCACCATCTCGGTGGTCTCACCCCCGGGCAATTTGTCCTCGATCTTCGCCGCCTGCGTCGAGTCCGCGCTCGCCGGCAGGTAGTCGGTGACCTTGTCGTGCTGCACGCTGCCGAGCTTCGAGGCGAACGGCGCGACGAACGCGAACACGGCGATCCACAGCCCGAGCACCGCCCATGGAACGGCTCGCCTGCGTACCGACCCCAGCCTCGTCGTAGCGGTTTTCTCTGCGGCCCTCATTGACCGAACTCCCTCCGGATGACGTCTGCTTCGGTCCCCAGACTTCCGGTGAGAACCACGGCTTTCGTCGGGCGGGAGGGCGAGGTGACGCGTACTGCCGCGGGCGACGGCAGGTGCGGATTACTCCCCAGGGAGTAGTCGGCGGACGGCGCGCCGCCCCGGAAGGGACGCGGGAAACCGCGCGACCGCCCGCCACCGAGGCGCAGCACAAATCAATCCCCGGCCGGGAGGGCGCGAGAGGCCCGGCCCCCCCGCCCTTTCGAACGGAGAGAATGAGATGATCAGACCGGGAAGTGGGCCTCAGATCCTGGTCTTCGGCTGTGTGCCGGGCCGATCGGGGCTGCTCGGGCCTCGCGCGTCATGATGATTTCGTCATGTACGGTGGAGATGTGACAGAGCAGAGCATCTACAGGCATCTTCGGGAGTTCCGTGAGACTTTCGACAGGCCTGAGCCGCTGGCCTGGCCGGAGATCAGCCATGGCCAGCTGCTGATGATGATGAGCCCGAAGAAGCAGCATCAGCTCGTTGCCCACCGCTTGCGTACTCAGCTTGAGCCCCAGCTGAGTAGGGACTTGGTCCTCATGCTCGAAACCGACATGGAGGATGCGGCACTGGGCATCCTGCGGGTGCCCGACCTCGTCGTGATCGACGAGGAGGAGGCTCTGGCCGAGAGCGATGCCATCGACCCGCGCCGCTGCCACCTGGTGATCGAGATCGTCTCCCGGTCCAACCCGGGCAACGACTACGAGGGCAAACTGCGCGACTATCCGGCCATGGGCGTGCCGCACTACCTGATCGTCGACCCCCGGGACGGGACCGCCGTCCACCACTGGGCGCCTGCACGCCGCACCGGCGAGCCCGCGTATGACAACAGGCAGCACTACACCTTCGGAGACACCGTCACAGTCACCGGCTGGAAGATCGACACCACTGCTCTGCCCCGCTACAGCGCGGACGCCGGACGGTGAACGACACCGCCGCTCTCGTACGGTCCTGGCGCAAGCAGCGCGGCATGTCCCAGACACGCCTGGCCGAACTAGCCGGGACCGGGCAGGCTGCGATCTCACGCATCGAATCCGGGCGGGACCTGCCCACCCTGGCACTCCTGGAACGCATCGCCTCGGCGCTGGACTGCCAGCTGACGGTCACCTTCACGGCGGGCTCGGGGCAGAGCCTGTCCTCGTTCTGACCGGCTCGAAGGAGAAGGGTTTCGCCCTTCTCCTGGGAAGCCATGGGCTGGGAGAACGCCGGTTGACGGTGTGGGCGGGACAGGCGTTCGCGACCATCCTCAGCGGACGGGTCAATGGCGGGTTCTGGAGCAGGTATTGCCCTGCTCCAGAACCCGCCCTTTCGAACGGAGAGAATGAGATGATCCGACCAGGAAGAGGGCGGCAGGTCCTGCTCTTCGGCATGCTGGTTCTCGTCTGCGGCGCACTTCTTGTGGCTATCTCTTCCGGCGGCCCGGCAGGAGCGTTCGGATGGTTGCTCATTGCGGGTGGTGCCCTTTGCCTGCCTCCGGGGCTGATCAGCAACAAAAGAGGGCAGGATTGATGTGGTCTCTATCTGCCCCACCGTAGCTGCAGGATGGGCAATCAGCGCTCTTCTTCACTCTCGGATTCATCGTGCTGGTAGGGCTCGCTCTGTTCCTCTTCGGCAAGAGGAACAGGTGACGTCTCTGTGACGCCGTAGCGGAATTGCCACCAGCGCGGCCGACCCAAACGCACTCGCACACCGAGACGCGTGATGCGTCAGCGCGCGGCGTACGCAGCGCCTCGGCTGGGAACTGCCAGCCGAAGCACCGCTGCAAGTCGACCACCTCCCGCCGGTAGCCCGCAGCGTGGAATTTCAGCAGCGCGTGCATACCCCAGAGCTGGGCCACCCCTTGCACAGAACGTAAGCGATGTCCGCCTTTGCGCCCCGGTCCGCCACCGGGAGCCTCCCGGGGTGTCGGCGGTCCAGGCCCGTCTTGCTGCCGGTGCGCAGATCGTCGGCTCTGTGACCAGTGTGGTGTGGCACGCCGGTGAGGTCGATATCAACGAGGAGTTCCAGTTTCTATCTGCGATGGATCGATGGGACGACCGCCGACGAGCCGGCCCGGTTGAGGGGTTCGACGACGGCAGGCACGCTCCTGTGCTCAGCGGTGAGGGCGGCCATGACCTGTTCGATACACCGGCGCGGTGGGGCAGAGGCAACACCGTCGGCGACCGGTGAAGGACGGCTGGCTGGGATGATGCCGTGGTGAAGTACCTCTCGAATTCAAATTCCAGCATTGGTCCAGAGCCCGGGCGGGTGGAGCCGGGACAGTGGCCGAAGTTGGAGGTTGCTCTCGCTGTGGTCAATCGCGACCTGATGGCGACCCTGCCGGGCCAGGCCCCGCTGATACTGATGGCTGCGCCGTCTTGGCAGCCCTTGCCCCCGAGCGGGATCGACAGGGGCCAGGTCTACGTGGCCATGCCAGACGGCCGTTGGCACGGAAACGCGGTGAATGTGTGTGACCTGGAGGAGGGCGATCCGCCAGAACCGGATGATGCGACTACGGTTCTGGCCGTGGTCGCGGATGCGGCGCAGGCCACCATCATGGAGCTGCTCTGGCAGGTCTGGCCCCTCTGCTGGGAACACAAGATCGGAATGCACCCTCGTCCCGCAGGGACCACAGGCGACTGGTACCAGGGCGAAACGGACGCGGTCGACCCTCCGGTCTGGTGGTGCCGCGGCAGCCAGGACGGCACGTCCCACGATGTCGCCCTGGTGGGCGAATTGGCCGCCACCCTGCCGGGAAAGCAGCGTCGCGCACTGCGGCACAGCGAGCGTAAACGGGACCGCCGCCGTTAACCGCAGGGCCGGATATTTCGGCGGAGGTCTGCAGGCGCCTTCGAGTCACCCTTGTCCGACCAGCATCCACTGCACGATCGAAGAGGTCACTGATGACATTGCCTCAGTGAGCACGTGGTGGTTGGAGGGCGGCCCCAACAGCACGCGTGTCATCTTCGATGTCTGGTTGGACACCCTCATGCCAACTACCGACATCTGACTCGTCGGCTCTGAGCGGCCCCAACTCCTTTGATCCTGGCCCGCAATGTTGTCATGATCGTGAAGTGAGCAGCGACGGAGCGAGCGGCATTCACGCGTGGGGACGCACCTTGTTCGAGCGGCAGCCACAGCCAGTGACATGGGCTGGACAGGTCCTTGAGGCAGCTTCGCTGAGTCTGGGAACGACTGCCGAGATCGACGCAGCTCTGGAGATGGCAGCCGATCCAACGCAGTGGAGCCGCGGTCGTGAATTGTTCGATCGCGTCCGCCGAAGCAACCTGGGGAGCGAGGACCGAATCGCAGAGCACCTGCTCTTCGGGCTCGCTGAGCTGGTCGGCAAGCTCGCGCACAACGTTGCGGGACCGTATCCGCACTTCGACCATCACGCCGGATGGCAGATCGGCCCCATCGCGTATCGCCTGACCGTCGAAGTGCAAGATCCGGTGCTTCAGGACCGTCTCGCTTCGGTGCTTGGGAGTTGGCCGCGGACGGACCCGGGAACCGCACCCTGACCAGCCGGTCCAACGCTCTGGCTCTCGCGGAAGTGGTGAACTGAACTGCCGTATCGCGCAGAGCGGGTTCACACCTCGCGGAGCAGTAGGAAGCCGTCCCGCTGACGGATGACGCCGCCCAGGTCGGTGCGTGCGCCGGGCTTGGCCCGGCAGATCAGACTTACTCGCTCACCCGAACCGACTTCGACAGGTACTTCACCACTGGAGCACCAGGAAATCCTCTCCTGGACGGAATGCGAGCCCACGGCGACGGGGATGGCGACCAACTCCCCGCGCCGCAGCCGGCCGACGCGCTTGCCGTCGATGCAGACCTCATAGCGCCGCAACTGCGCAGAGGAGTCCGCGTGATCGCGATAGACGGACGCCTTGGTGCCTGCCGAGACAGGAACACCCGACCGGACGGACCGCGGTCTCACCCCCATGGCCTTCTCCCTCGCCAGCAGGAAGGCCGGCCGTCCGGAGACCGCCACCATCACCTGGGCAGCGCAGCCGAGGCGAAAAAGCTACCAATCCCGCCATGGACACGGCGAAGGCCTCCACCGGTCCCGTACCGTGGCCGGTTCCATCGGCGGGGAGCCAGGCACCCCATAGGAACATCACGGCCAGACCACTCAAGCAAGCCGCATCGAGCAGCGAGGCGCGTTCGAGATCGCACGAGGGCCGGGACCCGGCTCGTGGCCGAGGTCAGCCGTCAGTTGATCCGTTCGAGGTGAGGGTCCAGGTGGCGGTGTCGGTATGTGTCGCGCCTTGGATGGAGGCCGTCACCGTGACGGTGTTGACGCCTGGGCGCAGCTGTATCCCGGTCCATTTGAAGATGTGGTCCGCGCTGCTTCGCTTGCCGAGTGAGGTGCCGTTGAGCGTGGCGGTCACCTCCGCGGCGTTCGAGTAGACCTTCAGTTCCGTCGACGCTGCGGTCCGAACGGTCCAGCGGCGGCTGGTGATGTAAAGGGTCGGTGTGGCAGCCCAGTTGGCCTTGTACCAGTAGAAGGCGTCCTTGCGGGTCGACCGGTCGCGGGTGATCAGCCCCTTGTCGTTGATCCCCGGTTGGCCGCCCTCGTTGCGCCCGTCGGAAGCGAAGTCGAACATGTTCCAGACGAAGGACCCCCAGACGAATGGCCGTGCGGCGAGCTGCTTCCAGGACGCTTCGTGCAGCAGCGCCTGGTACTCCTCGGGGTGGAACGAGCCGCCGGGGGTGGGCGCCGACGGGTTGAGCGCATGCTGGGTGGTGTTCGCGCCCGCCCCGTACTCCGAGACGGCGAAGGTACGTTGCGGCTCGGCGCTGTGCAGGCTGTCGGCCCAGCCTCCCAGGTCGTTGTAGGAGCCGCCGTACCAGCCGAAGTACTTGTTGTAGGCGGTGGTGTCTGCGTGTCCGGCGACCTGGGCGTCGTTGCCGAGGTTGTTCGCGTAGGTGCTGATGCGCTCCGGGTCCTCGATCGCGACAAGCGCGGCGAGTTCGTCCAGCAGCGCGTTCGTGGCGGTGTTGTCGGTGCGCTGCTCGTTGCCGATCCCCCAGAAGACGATCGAGGGGTGGTTGTAATTCTGGCGGATCAACTCGCGCAACTGGTTCTTCGTGCTCTGCGTGAACGCCGCCGAGTTCGTGATCGCGTCCACCAACGGGATCTCGGCCCACACCACCAAACCTGCGGCGTCCGCGAGGTTGTAGTCCTTCTGGTCGTGCTGGTAGTGCGCCAAGCGCACCGCAGTGGCGCCGAGTTCCTTGATGAGAGCGAAGTCCTGCGTGTGGTCCGCGTCGCTCACGGCCCAGCCGACGCCGGCGCGATCCTGGTGGAGGTTGACGCCGTGCAGGCTCAGGTGACGCCCGTTGAGCGTGAAGCCGGAGGATGCGTCGAGGCTGAAACTGCGCAGGCCGAGTGGCTCGGTCACCACGTCCGTGACCGTGCCTGTGGTCGCGTCGCGCACCTCGACATGGGTGCTGTACTGGTACGGGTCCGCCAAGCCGTTCCATAGGCGGGGGTTGGCGATGGTGATCGTCTGCAGGACGTCCAGGCCGGAGTTGGCCCCGATGGGCTGCGGCGCGCTGCTCCGGTCGGCCACGATCGTGCCGGTGGTGTCGGTGACGATGGCGCGCACCACCAGCGAGCGGCTGGTGCTGTTGTTGTTGAAGACGCTCGCCTTTACGTCGACGGTGGCGGAGGCGGCGGTCACGCTGCGCTGGCGCAGGTAGACGCCCGGGCCCGCGTAGTCGAGCATCCGCATCGCGAGCTTGTCGACCGCGTACAGGCTGACGTTGCGGTAGATGCCTCCCTGGAAGGTGTAGTCGGCGCTGAGGGGCGCGACGTCGGGGTTGTTCGCGTTGGTCACCCTCACCGCCAGGATGCTCTCGCGACCCGGCGTGATCTGGGCGGTGGCACCGAACCGGAAACGCGAATAGCCGCCCTCGTGCCGGCCGAGGAGGGTGCCGTCGATCCAGACGTCAGCGACCTGGTTGACCCCCGCGAACTGGAGGAAGAGCATCTTCCCCGACAGGTCCGTCGGGACAGTGACGCGTCTGCGGTACCAGCCGACCCCCCGGTAGTAGTTGCCGCCCCCGTCCGCGCCGTCCTGGCCGTTCCAGGTGTGTGGAACGCTGAGGGGGGTCCATGCCGTGTCGTCGAAGGCAGGCGCCTGCGCACCTGCTACGTCACCCTGATGGAAGCGCCACCCGGAGTTGAGGCTCAGCCAGGTACGAAGGGCAGGCGGGGTGTACGTCTGTGCGGCCACCGGTGCGGCGGCGGCCGTGCCACCGGCGGCGAAGGTGGCCAACGCGCCCCCCGCCATGGTGCCGAGCACCTGACGACGGCTGGGGAATTCGTTCATGGGGTGCCTTCCCGAGAGTGGGGGCCGAGGCTCGTACAGCACGTGCCTCCGCCTCGTGCACGGTGGTCCGAACCTCTCTTACGAGGTCATATACGTGAACTTTGAGCTACAGCGTGATCCAGCCTGTGAGGAAGCTAGAGGAAGGCGATCTGCTGAACAACCCAACAGTGGCTATAAATCAGCCGAGTAACCGGAGAAGAGAATGCAATTAGGCCACGTCCACGTATATGAACATCAAGACTCTGGCCATCGAGCCCCCGATGGAGCGCGACGGCGTGCCCGCGCCCGCTGAGACTGGATCGACGGGCAGGCGCGGAGGCGGGACGACGTCATCCGATGAGCGTCTCGCTGTCTCTCGTGAACATTGCGAGGCCCAGTGATCACCAACTGACGCCCAAAACGGCGGACAGGCGTTGCTACTGAAGGGGCTTCGGTCCAATTCTTGTGGCGCGGTTACCGCTTGTGACCGATCGGTCCCAGGGTCTCCGCGATCCGTTGGACTTCGCTGCGCCACTGAGCGGCGTCGGCACTGTCCACCCAGCCGGTCAGCAGTTGCGATCCATCGTGGAGTACACACTGCAGAGCGAGCACTGCTGACGAGCGGAGAGCCAACGGAAGCTCCGGCAGAGGTTCTCTGGGTCCGTCATCAGGGTCGATCACAATCCCACTGCCCGGGATTGTGCTGGCAACGAGAGCCGCAGCGGCAACTGCTTCGGTGCCGTCGCCGCCGTCCACGCGTGCTCCGGAATCCGTGACTCGCTGGAATACTCGCTCAAGCACTTCGATGACCTTCTGCGAAGGCAGCCCGTCGAGTTCATCGATGAAGTCGGCAGCGAGATCGCTGTCGAAGGGGCCTGTTCCCCACGTTCCATGCACGGCTCCTGGTATTGCTCCCGCGGACGAAGCCAGCATTTCAGCAGACACTGACAACCCCACAGATGGCCACCAAGCCGCCAGCAGTCCGGCGCGTTCGGCAGGCCGGCCGCCTCGCTGGGCGACGCGACCGTGGTCGCGCCGTAGCCGGGCTCGTCGCCGAACTGCCGCGGTGCCGTGTCCGGGAGTCTTCCCCGGCGCTCGGCCTGTGGCTGTTGGGCTGGCTTGCCCGTCGTAGTAGCCGGTGGGTGCTGTGGAGGCTGTCCGTGGCTGGCCCTGCCTTGTCGGCCTGTGTTCGCGTGCCGCGGATTTTGTTGTGTACGGAGTCTTGTGGCGGAGGGCATCTCTCCTTACTTTCCAGTAAGTAACTCTGAACGCATCGGTGTTCAGTTTCGGGCGGCTCTTCCGCCCTGCCCCCACGCCTTCAGCCACTCAGAGGAGAGAGCAGCATGCCTGCCTTCAGATCCAGGCACCTTTGCTCCGTAGCCGCCGCCCTCGTTTTGACCGTAGCCGCCCCCGCGACCGCGGCCACCGCCGCTTCCACCGACGCCGACGCTTCGACCGCGGCCGCCGCAGCCCTGCGCGAGGTCCTGTTCGTCGGCAACAACTGGGAGGGCACCGCCGACGTCGTCAAGTCCGGCGGTGATTTCGCCAAAGTCGGACGGATCAACGTGATTCCCGACAAGGCCGCCAGGATGGCGGAGATCAACGCCGACCCGATCAAGTGGATCTACTTCATGGCCATCCGCAGCGGGGTGGGCGAGGGCCACGACCAGTTCGTGGACGACATGTACACCACGCCGGACGGCGCGTCGGTGGTCGTGTCGCGGCCGAGTTTCGCCGATGTCGTCTCCATCGACCTGGCCACCGGGAACATCAACTGGCGTTTCCCGGTGTCCGGTTACCGTTCGGACCACATGGCCGTCTCACCCGACGGGAAGCGGGTCGCGGTCTCGGCGTCGATCTCGAACACCGTGCATGTCCTGGACATCGTCACCGGTAAGCAGCTCGGGTCGTTCAAGACCGGCGACAAGCCGCACGAGAACATCTTCACCAAGGACGGCAAGTACATCTACAACATGGCGATCGGCGACGTGAACACCTCGCAGGACGCCCCGTGGCAGGACTTCACCAAGGGCGACCGGCACATCACCGTCGTCGACGCGACCACCTACAAGCAGGTCAAGATCATCGACATGCGGCAGCGGCTGGACGCCATCGGACTCACGGACTACTCGGACGCCGTGCGCCCGGCGGTGTTCTCGCCGGACGAGTCCAAGCTGTACTTCCAGGTGTCGTTCTTCAACGGCTTCTTCGAGTACGACCTCGCCTCGGACCGGATCACCCGGACGAAGACCCTCCCGAAGAACCCGGCGACCAGCGACGACCGCACCACGTTCGTCAACGACTCGCGCCACCACGGCCTCTCGATGAGCCCCGACGGGGCCAAGCTGTGCGTGGCCGGCACGATGGACGACTACGCGACGGTGGTCGACCGGGCCACCCTCCAGGAGGGCCCCCTGGTCAGCGCCTCCAAGCCGTACTGGGCCACGGTCAGCGGTGACGGCAAGGACTGCGTCATCTCTGAGAGCGGCGCCGACCAGATCACCGCGATCGACTTCGCCACCGGACAGAAGGTCCTGTCGGTGCCGGTGGGCGATCATCCGCAGCGGATCCGGCTCGGCCATGTGGCGGCGAACTGGACCGGCACCGGCAGCTGACGGCCGCCCGGCGCGGCAGGGCGCGGCGGGGGCGGGCGACGGCGACCGTCGTCCGTTCCCGCGTCGTCTCGGGCGCGCTCATTCCGCCCTCTGCGGGAGGCGGAAGACCTCGACAGTCTCGCGCAGGCGCTGCGGTGCACCGACCTCATCGTTTGATTGTGCCCTGCTCGAAATCGAGGTGAGGCGTTGAACCGGCCTGCCGCTAGCCGCAGTTGCAGGCGGATGCATGCCTGGCCTCATAACCGAGTAGTTCGGGTCGTCGGCCTGCTCGCCCGGCGATTCCGAGGCCCAGGCCGGTACTCGGTGAAGGAGAAGGCTGCGGTGATGCAGCCGACGTGGTCGCCGGCCTCGGCGCCGCTCGGCTGTCGTCGCTGAAGCGGTGGCCGAAGTGGCTGCCAGCACTCGCGGAACATCACCGGCAGGGTCCGGAATTGCGGACAGAATCTGGGAAATCACCGGGGCTGTTCGTCGGCCCGCTTCGTCTGGAGTTCGACCGGGTGGAGAGGTTCGACGGCCAAGGCCGACTTACCCGACCGCCCGGGCATCAGCGCCATCCCATCTCGTCGTCTCCGCTCGTCGCTCGATGAGCCTGCCGGTCTTTCCGGCCGATCTCTCATCGGGATCCATGGCTTTGCGTGAGTCGTCGGGGGCCATTGCGAAGCTGACCGCTCTCGCATGGCCGGATCCACGCCTCTCAATGCGTCGTGTGACGCCTTGACCCCACAGCGTCATCAGGGTTGCATGCTGGTGAGCCTCCAGTGGGGAACTGGGGGAAGAGACTGTGTCTTATTACGGGGGGAAGATGAGGGGAAGCATGAGGGTGGGCACCGCCAGAGGTGTGCGGGCGGTCTTGACCGTGGTGGTCGTGTTGTGCGGGGTCACGGTGGTGCCGCACGGAGCGGCCTCGGCCGGGATCATGGGCACCGCGGGCGACGCCGGTGTCGGTGTCGAGAGGATCAGTGTCGCGGACGACGGCACCCAGGCCGACGGCAACTCCGTCGGCGCCTCGATCACGACCGACGGCCGCCGTATCGTCTTCGCGTCGTCGGCGACGAACCTGATACCCGGTGAGACGACGGCAGGCGACAGGGTGTTCCTCCGCGACCTGGGGACGGGGCAGACCAAGCGGATGGGGTACCAGAGCCCACTCCAGCCCCCGGTGATCAGCGGGGACGGGGAATATCTCGCCTATCCGCACGTGTGGTTCAACAACAATCGGATCCGTGAGGTTCAGGTGAGGACGGCATCCGAGATCTCCGTGAACTGCTGGTACAGCTGCAACCAGCCGTCGCTGAGCGCGGACGGGCGCTACATCGCTCTCGTCGAACGCCGTTACCAGCCACAGTCGTCCAGCCAGAGCATCGAGGTTCTGGATTTCGCCGACTACAACACCAAGCAGGTCATCGCCAGCTTCGACCACACCCTCCCGTCGTTGCCGTCCATCAGCGGCGACGCCCGTTATGTCGCCTACCAGGACGGCAAGACGCAGGACGTCTTCGTGTGGGACCGGACCGACGGCACCACCTCCGGCCCGGTCGAGGGCCCGTCCAAGGCGGCGACCCTCGTCCAGCTCAGCGAGGACGGCAGCAAGGTCGTCTACCTCTCGGGCTCCGACACCTACGTCCACGACGTGAGCTCGGGCACCGACCAACCGGTGCCGAACGCGCGAGGCGTGGCCATTGATCCCACCGGCCGCTATCTCCTGTACGCCCCGAACGACACGACCGGACCGTCGCTCGCGCTGCGCGATCTGGAGATGGGCACCGACGAGACCGTCTCGAACCAGCCTGCCTCGGCCGGGACCGACGCGGTCAGCGCCGGTGGGCGCGAAGTGGTCTTCCAGTCCACGGCCGACGACATCGTGCCCGGCGACACCAACGGCAAGTCGGACGTCTTCGTCCGCCGCTTGTCCTGATCGCCCCTGCTGGCGCGCTCTGCGCGTGCCGCACCCGCGCGGAAGCGGTGGGGGACTCGCAACGGAGCAAGCTTTCAAGGACAGTCCCGACTCCCGCGACCGTGCGGGAGTCGGGGTAGGGGTATTTCTCGAACTGTTCCAGTTCCTCCGCCGAGGTCAGCCGGCAAATCGGTATCGACGACGGCACCGTCGGCCGCCCCTTGCGCTTTGCCAAGGAGGATCTGTGCGTCAGCCTCGGCCTGCCCGAGGCGCCCAAGTGCAACGGCGCAGGAGCATAACCGCCCCCATTGACACCCACGTTGCTGACGCCCGCCGCACCCTCACAGTGACGGCAGTAGACCTCGTGCGGGCTCCTGGGAAAGGAAGCGGAGGCCCATTGGCTTCCGAGGTCCTGCCAGAGCCTGGTGCGCGAACCCCCGCATGGTGTGTCATGGCCCGGTCATGTCGTCGATCGAAGTGCGAGAGGACAAGTACGTTGCGCAATCGAAGAGTTGTGTGCGGCGCCGCGCTGGCCGCCCTGGTCGTCCCGCTGGCTGGCGTCGGCGAGGCGGTCGCCGAGCCAACGGGGACGGTGTACGTACAAAGCTTCGTCACCGGCCTCAACGCCGCCGACAGCGGCGGCACGGTCGTCGCGCACAACCCCAAGGGCAACGAAGACCATCAGCAATGGACCCCCGCCGCCGTCGCCGGCGGCTACGAACTGCGCAACACCGACCAGAGCGGCACCTGCCTCAGTCGCAATGGTTCCGCTGCGGTCACCGCCGACTGCGGAACGACTGCGGCCCTCTGGACAATCGCCGACGCCGGATCCCACACGTACACCATCAGCGCCCCGGGCACCACGACGTACCTGACCGCTGTCTCCGGCTCCACCGCGGTACAGATGGGCGCGGCCGGCGACCTCGCACGCTGGTACCTCACTCCGGCACCACCGGCCACGACAGCGATCCCCTCCGCCGACACCCGCTCCCTGGACCAGGTCACCTTCCTGACCGCCCACAACGCCTTCGCCAACGGTGTCGACGGCAACTTCGCCTCGTTCCCGGTCAACCTCTTCCCCAACCAGGACCGCGGCATCAGCGGCCAACTTTCCGACGGCGTACGCGGATTCATGCTCGATGCCTACACCGTCGACGGGACCGCCGTGCTCTGCCACAACAGCTGCTCCGGCGTGAGCGGGCCCGTCCCGCTCGCCACCGACATCCAGCGCATCGTCACCTTCCTCAAGGCCAACCCGGGACAGTTCGCCACCGTCTTCCTGGAGGACTACACCTCCTCCAGCGTCCTCAAGTCCTCCCTGGCCACCGTCAGCGGACTCTCCGACGTGCTGTACCGGCCCGACCAGGAGGGGGTAGCCACCACGGGCTGGCCCACCATGGCCGACCTCGCCGCGCGCGGCAAACAGCTGTTGATCTTCAGCGACCGCACCCGGGCGGGCGACATCTCCAACGGGTACAGCACCCGGGACACCTTCGGCGTGATGTACCAGCGCGAATGGACCGTGGAGAACTACTGGTCGATGGGCGCCGGGATCGGGAACTCGGACTGGTCCTGCTACAGCCGGTGGGGCGCCGACCGGCCGCTGACTGTCGACTCGAAGGCGTTCCACCCGTTGTTCGTGATGAACCACTTCCGGGACGTCCCGATCGACGCGACCATCAGCTCCGACAACGGCAAGCTGCAGAACCGGGCACAGAACTACTGCGCACCGGCCGCCCGCAAGAAGGCGAACTACCTCGCGGTCGACAAGTACGAGAAGGGCTCGCCCACGCCGTTGACCACGGTGGGGGTGCTGAACACCTACGTACTGGCCGCTGACCAGTAGTCGATGGGCGTGGCACGAAGCGGCGGCCTGTGCTCCATCAACTCACGGCGACAGAGGGCCGATTGACCGGAAAGACCAGCGGCCCGCCACCCGCTACGACGTGGCCAGTACCGTGAAATGACCCCGGAGTGTCACCGAGCGAAACGGAATCGGACCGTAGGGAGCAAGCTCTGATCTGCTCTGATGCGCGGGTGGGGATGGTAAGGGGGTGTGCTGTTGTCGGGCAGGATGGCCGGTTGAGTGTGATCGACATTCGGCGGCCTGGCCTGGGCGATGTCTGGGGCTGTTGTTGCGGTGTGAAGCCGGAGGGCTGGACAGGCGCGGCGGGGCTTCGTTTCGTCAGAGTGCGCGTCAGGGCTCGACGCCGGGTGGGAGTCCGTGGATCCCGGGTGCGGTGACGGAGTCGTCGTGGATCAGTGGCGGGCAGACGCTCCACTGGGCGGCGATACGCATCACGTCCCCTTCCGTGGGCATGGCCTCGTGCCAGGCGTCCCATTCGGCGTCTGTCCAGTCGTGCTGGGTCTCCTCGCAGCCGACCAGCCCGACGTTGAGCTCCCTTTCGACGGCGGTGGGTTCTCCCCGGCGCAGGGGAACGTCACCGCTCATGCCGATGTAGCAGTAGGCGCGGGTCAGTTCACCGGATTCGACCTTGGCCCAGGCGTGGTACTCGCTGACACGGTCGGTGGCGAAGTACTGGAGGTCCCCTACACGCGCGGCCAGCGCCTGCAGCCATTGGGGAAATTCCGGGCGCGAGGGGTCTGTCTGTGGGGGCGTCAGATGGATCCTGCCGTGGGCAAGCGTCCACTGCGGGACGGGTCTGGCGACGAAGACACCGTGCCGGTAGGCGAGTTCGGTGCCCATCTCCCAGTCCATGTGCTGGCGGTGGTGCAGGCCGAGGGCATCGGCGACCTCATCCGGCCCGGCGTCGCGCACCGCGAGCCATGACGTCTTGAAGCCGAAGGACATGAACCCTCCCACCGTTGTCTTCCTGGACCGTGCGGGATCATCGCAGACGGCACTGACATTGATGCTGTTACTCAGGTTCCGGTGGTCGTGGCCCAGGCACTGACTGACGCCCTGCTGGGCTGTCTTCCCTCTGTTCTGTCCGGCCGCCGGAACCTGATCTCCGTCTCTCGTGTGGCGGGGACCGTGCAGCGAACGCGGCTCTCTAACGCATTGCCCTGGTCAGCATGTGCAGTGACTCCCGCAGCAGCGAGCACGTCGCACGGCAGACCGCCGTCGGCCGGACGAACAAGGAGGTCATCCGGCTGTTGCAATGAGCCATCGCCCGGGAGATGTTCCGCTGCCTGACCACCACGGTCAGGGTCCCCGGCATCGCCGACACGATCTACGGCGCGGTCCGTTGGCCAACACCGCCTTCACCGACGACGAGCATATCGAACGCACCCTGCGTCGGGGCCCGCGTCATAGCCAACTCCGGTCCGACCTCATCGACGGCTGCCTCGCCGGCACCGGACTCACCCTCACTCACCGCCCGACGACAACCCGACGAGCTCAGTGACGCACTCGTGCTGCATCGCAGAGGGCGTGATCCTGTCGACTTCGATGTTGCGGACAGTCACGTACCTCCCCGTGGTCGGGCGCCCTGGTCGCGGCTGGCGACTCCACTTTTTCCGGAACGTTGCACTGTGAGTGATTCAATAACTGTGCTTGCGAGGTGAGAGTTTGCCAGACCATGCAGCGAGAGTTTTTGTGGCCCTGGGCGGAGCGGAATTAGTTAGTCGGCGCGGGCCGTGGCAGCGTGCTAGTGTTGATCTCAGTTGCAGTTTTGGTTCCCGAAACTTCAAGTGCTCCCGCTCGGCCTCGGTCGGGGAGAGCGCTTTTGTATTTCCGGTCGTTTTCCGGGCGGGGTCATTGCGGCGACACGGTGTCCGCACAGTGTGGATTCCGATGTACTGCCCCGAAGGAGATATGACATGGCTGCTGGTACCGTGAAGTGGTTCAACGCGGAAAAGGGCTTCGGTTTCATCGAGCAGGACGGTGGCGGCGCTGACGTGTTCGCCCACTACTCGAACATTGCCGCCCAGGGTTTCCGTGAGCTGCTCGAAGGCCAGAAGGTGACCTTCGACATCGCGCAGGGCCAGAAGGGCCCGACGGCCGAGAACATCGTTCCGGCCTGACGCTGACGAGCGCTTTGTAGCTGGGGCCCGCATCCCTCGGGGTGCGGGCCCCAGCTACACGCGTTTCCCCGCAGCGGTTTCACCTGCGGGACGCCTCGGAGAAATCCCCAGCCCCACCACGTGCGGCCCATCCTTGAGAGATGCACACGCAACTCGAAGAGCCGCACCGCAGTCGACGCCCCGATTGTGCGTTTCTGCCACGCCACCTATTTCAGCATCTGTGCCTACGTGGATTTCCGTCGGCCAGATCTGCTTTCTTTTGCCTTTTGCTTTATTGTCATCGGTCCATACCTGTAGTTCTCCGTGCTGCCCAGTGCCGCGGGAATTCCTTGATATGTGCCACATCGAGGAAGGTTCCGCATGAACCGCACACGTACGAACGACCGCTCCGCCCGCACCCGTAATGGCAGCGCCGACGCAGGAAAGGGCGGCAGCCGCTACGGCTCGTCGTCACCTCGCCGTTCCGGTGGGCCTGTCCGTTCCGGCGGGTACGGCCGCCGACCCGCGGCGGTGCAGGGGGAGTTCGCGCTCCCTGAGACGATCACCCCCGCGCTGCCCGCCGCCCAGGACTTCGCCGATCTCGACATGCCCGCGCAACTGCTGGCCGAACTCGGCAGGCAGGGTGTGAGCGCACCGTTCCCGATCCAGGGTGCGACGTTGCCGAACACCCTTGCGGGCCGTGACGTCCTGGGCCGCGGGCGCACCGGTTCCGGCAAGACCCTCGCCTTCGGCCTCGCCCTGCTCGCCCGCACGGCCGGACAGCGTGCCGAGCCCCACCAGCCGCTGGGACTGATCCTTGTACCGACACGCGAGCTGGCGCAGCAGGTGACCGACGCGCTCACCCCGTACGCCCGCTCCGTCAGGCTGCGGCTGGCCACCGTGGTGGGCGGGATGTCGATCGGCAAGCAGGCCGGCGCGCTGCGAGGCGGTGCCGAGGTCGTCGTCGCGACCCCGGGACGGCTCAAGGACCTCATCGACCGCGGTGACTGCCGTCTGAACCAGGTGGGCATCACGGTGCTGGACGAGGCCGACCAGATGGCCGACATGGGCTTCATGCCGCAGGTCACCGCACTGCTGGACCAGGTACGGCCGGAGGGGCAGCGGATGCTGTTCTCCGCCACCTTGGACCGTAACGTCGACCGGCTGGTGCGCCGCTACCTCACCGACCCCGTCGTGCATTCGGTCGACCCGTCGGCCGGTGCGGTCACGACGATGGAGCACCACGTCCTGCACGTCCACGGCGCTGACAAGCACGCCGCGACGACCGAGATCGCCGCCCGCGAGGGCCGGGTGATCATGTTTCTGGACACCAAGCACGCCGTCGACCGGCTGACTCGGGATCTCCTCAAGAGCGGGGTCCGGGCCGCCGCGCTGCACGGTGGCAAGTCGCAGCCGCAGCGCACCCGCACACTCGCCCAGTTCAAGACGGGGCACGTCAGCGTGCTGGTGGCGACCAATGTGGCGGCGCGCGGCATCCACGTCGACAACCTCGACCTCGTCGTCAACGTCGACCCGCCGACCGACCACAAGGACTACCTCCACCGCGGCGGCCGTACCGCCCGCGCCGGCGAGTCCGGCAGCGTCGTCACCCTCGTGACCCCCAGCCAGCGACGCGGCATGGTCCGCCTCATGTCGGACGCCGGCATCCGGCCGCAGATCACCGAGGTCCGCTCCGGCGAGGCTGAACTGAACCGCATCACCGGTGCCCAAGCTCCGTCCGGCATCCCGGTCGTCATCACCGCACCGGTGGCCGAACGCCCCAAGCGCAGCGCCTCCTCCCGGGGCCGACGCCGCCCCTCGTCGGGTGCGCGGCGCGGGCCCGTACGCCAGTCCGTCGTCGGCGCGGCGGCCTAGAACCCTCGTGATCAGGAAGCTGACCCATCTCTGCAGGAGGAATCTTTTGACGCTGGTTCAGACGCAGCCCCGCCCGGCGAACCCCGGCCCTGTGCACAGGACACCGTATGAGATCGTGGAGGTGTCCGGACCGCAGGTCTGGGACGACATGAGCGTCGAGGTGGCGCTGTCTGTCATGGCCGCCGCCCGCACGGGCCGGTTGGTCGTCTGCGACCAGGACGGTCAGTGCACCGGCCTGGTCACCCGGGCCGAACTCACCGCCGTGCGCGACAACTCCGCCTACACGGACCGCGTCCGCCTGCGCGACATCCTCGGCGACCACCGGTCATTCACTTCAGCCGTGATGACGATGGCCGAAGCCGAGCACGCGATGCGCTCACGTCGGCTCGGTGCCCTGCCGGGGGACGACAACCAAGGCGGCGGTCTGGGCGTCCTCGCCCTCTCGCGCTGATCCGCCTCCCCCTGGTCGGACCGTTCTCCTCTTCTCCCTGTGAGGCCCCATGCGCTGCGTCATCGCCCGTTTCCCCTTCGAGCTCACCAAGAGCGGTGTGCTGGAATCGATGAAGGGCATCAAGCCCGAGCAGGTCATGGCTGAGTCCGTGATCATCGGCCGTCGGCATTACCCCGTCAAGCAGGTCGGCCAGGTCATCACCCGCCAGGACCGCCGCGACTTCAGCGCCGACGAAGTCGTCCGGGCGATGACCAAGCTCGGTTTCACCTGCCGCGCCCTCCCCGAGACCGTACCTGCAGGCATCCTCGGCCCGCTCCGGCAGGCATCTGCGGTGCTCGGCACTCCTACGCCTGTCTGACCGACGCGACAGGCACACGCCGACACCTGACCAGCAGTGGGCCCGGCCGACGCAAGTCGGCCGGGCCCACTGCTGTGACGGGTTCGCGTCGCCGTGGTTGCTCGGCGACCGGGGTGTCAGTGGTCGGAGTAGCTGAAGTCGCCAACGGTCCAGGCGCTGACGTCGTCGATCGCGACCCGGTACATGCCGCCCGTCTCGGGGATCCCCACCGTGCCCTGAAGGATTCGGGCGACGTGGAAGTGCAGGTGTGTGGGTGGCCCGTCGTCTTTCGCGGGGGTGTCGAACACGGCGGAGAACTCTCCCAGGCGGGCGGAATCGGTCAGCACCTCTGACACCCTGCGCCTCCACACGGCTTCGGGAGCCAGCCGGCCGGTGATGACAGTGCCGCCGGTGACCACGGTCAGGGACATCTGGTTGCTCTGCCCGGACTCCACCGTGGTGGCGACATCAACGAGCAGCTCGTCAGGCTTCGACATGGCGAGGATTGTATTTGCTGACCCCCGGCCGCTCCGCCGCCGTGACGCAGGGCGTTGGTGACGAACTCCGAGACGGCCAGGACCACGGTGTCGGCATCCTCGGCCGCGATCGGGAGTCGGAGACCTCCGAGGAAGTCGCGGGTACTTTCGCGTGCGCGTTCTGCCCTGCCGTGTCTCATTTCCCCGCCAGTGGCCCGTTGACCAGCCGCTGACGGCGCTTCCTCCTGGTCCGGTCCCTGGTCGAGGGCGATTAACTCTCCGTCGAGCGCGCGGAAATCTGTGTTTGTCAGAGTAGACATCTTCGGGGCGGTGTGGTTATGGTTCTCTCGTAGCCCAGAGATACAGCAGGGCCCGGCAGACACGAACTGCCGGGCAGAGCAGTACCAGCAGGTGCAGGTTGCAGGACGGTGCGGTGGTGGAGTTCCGAAGCCAGAGCGGTTGCAGGACGGCGACGGGACTGACCCCCGGACCGGGTGGCCCGCAGTGATCAGGGGCCGCCGTGAGCAGGACCGCGGTCGACGCGGTGGCAGTACCCGCAAGTGCAGTTCGCAGTACCCAGCAGTGCACTCAGTGAGCGGTACCTCGGTGAAGGCGTCGGCTGCGGACGCGCGCACCGGGAGGTTCGGCAGTGGGGTTCCAAGCCAGAGCAGACGCAGGACGGGCGACGGGGCTGGCTGCCGAAGGGCGGCGCTGTCACAGGCCGCAGAGCAGTTCGTATCACCCGCAGTACGCAGTACCCGTTAGATAAGCAGTTGATCCCAGAGGGAAGAACGGAGGAGCCGAGCGCCATCAGGATCGCCCGGGCCGACATTTTGAACCCGGGTACCGCAGGACATCGATAGTGAGGTGGTCTCCGGTCAAGCAACCGCGATCCCCGCACCCCCGGCAGCGTGCCGGTCGGGTCTGCGGAAACAGAGGGTCGGCGCAGTACAAGGGCCGACAGATGGTGTAGGAGTTCCTTCGGGGCCCTGGTGCGATGAGCACCAGGGCCCCTCGACACGTTCCGCAGAGAGGTGCAGATGACAGCAGACGACTCGTTCGACCGTATCGACGACGAGGACTACCCCGCCTACACGATGGGCCGGGCCGCCGAACTCCTCGGTACCACCCAGGGCTTCCTCCGCGCCATCGGCGAAGCCCGCCTGATCACCCCGCTCCGCTCCGAGGGCGGCCACCGCCGCTACTCCCGCTACCAGCTGCGCATCGCCGCCCGCGCGCGGGAACTCGTCGACCACGGCACCTCCGTGGAGGCTGCCTGCCGCATCATCGTCCTCGAAGACCAGCTCGAAGAAGCCCAGCGCATCAACGCCGAATACCGCCGCGCCGCAGAATCGGCGAACCCGACAACCACCGCCTGAGACGGGGCCCGTCGGCATCGGCGGGCACCCCCGTACCCGCGGTCCTGGCGTTCGACGTGATCGCTTTCTCTGGTGACGCGGTGTGTGGGCGTGTGGCGTCTGCGTCAGCTGTCGTGGTTCGGAGTTCCCCCAAGCCCATGCTCCTGGTGTGGGAGTCGTGCTGTGCTGTGCCGCAAGGACCAGGGCGAACATCCCCAGAAGCTTGCGCTCCATCCGAACGCCCTTGACCACGGATTAGGTGCGCCGGGCAGTACCCACTGGGTGCAACGAGGTCGGCCTGGCGAGCCTGGACCCCCGGTTGGCGGGAGGCCGTCCCCGCTTGCTCAGCGGTGGCGAAGGGGACATCGTCATCCCGACGGTCACCACGGCACGTCATCCGCGAGGAAGGCGAAGGCGAGGCCGCTGGAACCCTCGCCTCGGCCGACGCCCCGCTGGGTGCTG
The DNA here is from genome assembly GCF_044755245.1 of Streptomyces sp. NPDC092369. Lineage (NCBI taxonomy): Bacteria > Bacillati > Actinomycetota > Actinomycetes > Kitasatosporales > Streptomycetaceae > Streptomyces > Streptomyces sp. NPDC092369. The sequence goes on along the minus strand of NZ_JBIVQP010000010.1, from coordinate 135,299 downwards.
AGCGAACTTCATCTCGCCGTTCGGCCGGAGCCTTCGCCTCCCCGGTCCGGGCGGGTATGGCGCCCGCCGGCATTCCTCAGGGCCAGGGGGCGCGACCGTGTCCGCGCTGACCGTACGGTCAGCGCGGACAGACCCTGCGTCAGAAGGTCAGGTTCCAGGCGTCGATCTTGCCTGTGTCGGAGGCGGCGTTGTCGTTGACGCGCAGCTTCCAGGTGCCGTTCGCGACCTCCGAGGAGGCGTTCACGGTGTAGGTCTGGGCGATGTTGTCGGCGCTGCCGCCGGCGCGGTTGTGCAGCGTGTAGACGGTGCCGTCCGGCGCCACCAGGTCGACTTTCAGGTCACCGATGTAGGTGTGCTTGATGTCCACACCCACCTTGAGGGTGGCCGGCGCGTTGCCGGTCACACCGGTGACGGCGATCGGGCTCTCCACGGTCGCGTTGTCGTTGATGGCGAAGTCCGCGAGGTTCTCGAAGTACTTGCCGGGCGGCGGGGTGGCACCGACGGCCTTGAGGGCGTCGACCTGTCCCTCGCCGAAGAAGGAGTTGTTGGCCGTCGTGCCCGTGCAGCGGCTGTCCGAGGGGCAGGCGATGTCGTTGGCCTGCTCAGCCAGCTTGGCGCGGAGCTGCGCCGGGGTGATGCCCGGGTTGGCGCTGGCGATGAGTGCCGCCACGCCGACCACGTGCGGGGTGGCCATCGAGGTGCCGCTCTTGCTGCCGTAGCCGCCGCCGGGGACGGTGGAGTACACGTTGCTGCCCGGCGCCGCGACGTCGATGACGCCCTGACCGTAATTGGAGAACGAGGCCTTGGTGACGCCCGTGCCGTTGGCCGCGACCGTGACCACGCCCGGCAGCTCGGTCGGGATGTCGAGGCAGGCGTTGGTGATGGTGCGGGTGACCGGCGTCGAGTCGTTCGGGCTCGCGGAGTCGGTCGTCTTGTGGGCGAGGTCGTAGTTCTCGTTGCCCGCGGCGGCGATCTGGAGGGAGCCCTTGCTCTCGGCGTACTCCTGGGCGCGCTTGACGCCCTCGATGATGGCGGCCTGGTCGATGTTGTCCGGGCAGTTGAACTGCCACGGGTCCGTGTAATAGCTGTTGTTGGTGACCTTGAAGCCGTGGTCACCGGCCCAGACGAAGCCGCAGATGGTGTTCTCGGCGAAGAAGAAGGAGTTGCCCGGCTCGGCGACCCGGACCGCGGCGATCTTCACCCCGGGGGCCACGCCGACGACGCCCTTGCCGTTCTTGGCCGCGGCGATGGTGCCCGCTACGTGGGTGCCGTGCGTGTCGACGTCCCGCCACGCGCCGGCACGGGTGTCGGGCTTGCCGTAGGCGCAGGAGACCGAGTCGGCCGCGTCGAAGTTGGGCGCCAGGTCCTGGTGCTGGTCGTCCATACCCGTGTCCAGGATGCCGACCGTGACGGAGGCGGAGCCCGGGTTCACGGCCCAGGCCTGGTCGGCCTTGATCTGGCTCATGTCGGCCCGGACCGGTTCTCCGGCCGGGGTCGAGGCCTGAGCCGGATTTGCCGGGAGCGCCGGGGTGTACGCGTCGGCCGGGACGTCCGAGGTACGCGTGGCGCCGACCTGCTGCACGCCAGTGACGCCGCGCATGGTGGCGGCGAATCCGCTGGACGCCGAGTGGGCGACGATCACGCCGATGGCGTCGAAGCTCGAGAAGACGGTGCCGCCGTTGGCCGCGATCGCCGAGCGGACCGCTGAACTGTCACCCGGGGCAGTGATCACGAGGTAGGCACGCGTCCCGGCCACCCAGGCCGCACTCTGGGAAGCCGGCACGGCGGCCGGAACGTGGGCCTTGGCGGCCGGCGCGGTGGAGGGGACGACGGGGAGCGTGCCCGCGAGGGCTCCCGGGGTGCCGAACGCGAGGGCGGCGCCGAGCGTGGCCGCCAGCACCAGCGTGCGTCTAGGTTGGCTGGATATGTGGGGTATCAATGCGTCCTCCGGAGACGGCCCGGCCGTGCTGAGGGCACCGGCCAGGCCGTACGAAACGAGTGGTGGGTGCAAGATGTCAGGTGCATGCTCCTGTACGGAAGTACCTTTCCGTACAGGGACGTTGTCCAGGCATGGCTGAAAAGAGACGTCCTGCGGGCATCGAGGGCCGGGATCCACCGCGATCTCGGCGAGTCGACCGGTGGGGGACTCGCGTCGCAAGGGCATGGCCCCAGCCGTGCAGCAGCTCACGGTCTGGCCATTGATGACCAATCTGCTCTCGTGCCGGAGGAGGTGCCCAAGGCGATCAAGCAGGTGAGTAAGCAAGGGATGGTAAGGCTGAGCTCGAAGAGCGAGCGACTGAACCTCGGCTGGGGCCGTGCGCCTGGAGGGGGTTCAGCCGAGGCACGGGCCAAGGGGCCAATGAGTAGATCTTGATGCGGCTATACGCGTCGTCAGGACAGTGACGCCGCAGGGCGCGACGATTGCGGCCAAGGCTCCGTCGCAGAGAATCCGGAGGATTCCAGCAGCGCGTTGTCCGCGCAGTCGCCGATCGAGCCTGTCGAGGCCACCAGCCTGCTGGATCCGGCGTGTTCGGCGAAGGCCCAGCGGCCGAACCGCACCCCATGGTCGGCGTGGATGAGGGTGCCGCCTGGCCGAGGCTGTCGACGCCGAGGGCCCAACGCCATCGTGAACGCTGGTCAACGTCCACCTCCCCGCGGAGTGACCTGAAAAAGTTCCCAGCTCACGGCAACCCTGTGAGGAGTCTGTGGCAACAAGGGAGCGGATCTGGCCAGTTCCGGTGGCCGCGTTCCTCCAGTGACAGCATTCAAGGAGCACCTCACCCCCATGAGCAACAACACGAAGGGCGGGCGCCGCGGGCGTCATCGCCGCCGCGTGACCGCCACCGCTGTACTGCTCGGTGTGCCCGCCGCCGTCGTGCCATACCTCGTGTTCACCCAGGACGACTCGCAGGCCAGCAGCGCGAAGACCACGGTCGCGGCTGGGCCGTACGTGTGGAAGAACGCCCAGGTGGTGGGTGGCGGGTATGTCACCGGGCTGGTGTTCAACCCGCGGGAGAAGGGCCTGCTGTACGCGCGCACCGACATGGGTGGCGCCTACCGCTGGGACGCCGCGGCCGAGCAGTGGATCCCGTTGACCGACTGGATCGGCGAGAAGGACTGGAACCTGCTGGGCATCGACTCGGTGGCCACCGACCCCGTCGACCCCAAGCGGCTCTACCTCTCGGCGGGGACCTACACCAACGACTGGGCGGGCAACGGCGCGATCCTGCGCTCCACCGACCGGGGCCGCACCTTCAAGCGCACCGATCTGCCCTTCAAGCTGGGCGGCAACGAGGACGGCCGCGGGGCGGGCGAACGGCTGGTGGTCGACCCCGCGGACAACGGCACCCTGCTGCTGGGCACCCGTAAGAACGGCCTGTGGCGCAGCACCGACCACGGCGTGACATGGCGTCAGGTCTCCTCCTTCCCTGTCAAGGACGGGGCGAGCAGCGGTGCGGGCATCTCGTTCGTGACCTACGGCCCGGCCGGCAGCAAGACGGTCTACGTCGGCGTCAACGACAGGTCCACCTCCCTGTACCGCTCGACCGACGGCGGCGGCACCTGGCAGGCCGTCTCCGGGCAGCCGACCGGCCAGCTGCCGCAGCACGGGGCGCTCTCCCGTGACGGCTCGCTGTACCTGACGTACACCGACAACCTGGGACCCAACGGCGTGACAGCGGGCTCGGTGTGGAAGTACACACCGGCCGGCGGGGTGTGGAAGAACATCTCCCCGTCCCAGGGCAGTTACGGATTCTCCGGGCTCGCCGTCGACCCACGCAAGCCGTCCACGGTGATGGTCACCACCCTCGACCGCTGGTGGCCCGAGGACGAGATCTACCGGACCACCGACGGCGGCGCGACCTGGAAGGCACTGGCCGACAAGTCGGTGCGCAACGCCTCCGCAGCTCCTTACGTCGGCACGCACACCGGGCACTGGATGACCGCCCTGGCCATCGATCCCTTCAACTCCGGGCACGTGCTGTACGGCACCGGCAACGGCATCTGGCGCAGCAAGGACGCCAACGCCTCCGACAGCGGCGGCACCAGCCACTGGAGAAGCGGGGCCCGCGGGCTGGAGGAGACCGCGCTGATGGACGCGATCGCCCCGCCCGGCGGCGCCACCGTCATCACCTCCATGGGCGACCAGGGCGGCTTCCGGCACGGCTCCCTGACCAAGGTGCCCTCCGGGCGGCTGAAGAACCCGATGATGACCAACAGCACCGACATCGACTTCGCGCAGTCCAAGCCCGCGCTGATGGTCCGCGTCGGCCGTGGCGGCACGCAGGATGGCGCCTACTCGACCGACGGCGGCCGCAGCTGGAACGGCTTCAAGACAGAGCCGGTGGCCGGTGCCCAGGATGGCCATGTCGCGCTCGCGGCGGACGGCTCCACCATGATCTGGACCGAGGCCGGTCAGGCCCCGTACCGCTCGACCGACAAGGGGGCGAGCTGGTCGAGGGTCGGCGGCCTGGGCGCCGACGCCGTAGTCGTCGCCGACCGCTCCTCGGCCAAGACGTTCTACTCACTCTCCGGCGGCACGCTCTACGCCAGCACCGACGGCGGCGCGACCTTCACCGCCCGCGCCCGCAACCTGCCCGCCGGCCGGCTCACCGCCGTCCCCGGCATCGCCGGTGACCTTTGGATCGCCGGCGGCGCCAAGGGGCTGCTGCACTCCACCGACGGCGGCAGCACCTTCACCACGCTCAGGTCGGTGCAGTCCGCCTCCGCCCTCGGCTTCGGCAAGGCCAAGCCGGGCACTGGCTACCAGGCCCTGTACCTGATCGGCACCATCAAGAACGTCACCGGAGTCTTCCGCTCCACCGACAAGGGCGCCACCTGGCTCCGCGTCAACGACAAGGCCCACCAATGGGGCGCCATAGGCAGCGTCGGTGTCATCACCGGCGACCCCGACACGTACGGCCGCGTCTATGTCGGCACCAACGGACGCGGCCTCCAGTACGGCGACCCTTCCTGACCCAGGCGCCCAAAGCAGGGGCCGCAGGCAAAACCTGCGGCCCCTTCACAGCGCTGAGGGACCTCAGTCAGACATGAGCAGCACGGCCGACGACCCCATCTCGGGTGTGCCCCCGGCACGGGACGGAGAGCCTCTACCCTCGCAAGCCGCACGCGACGCCGACAGTCCGGGACGCACTACATGCGGCGCTGACCGACTGCCTCATGGCCGACGGTGAGAGCCTGCCGCCCCCGGACCGTTCCCCGCCTGGGACACCTATGGCATCGACGACACCCCGATGACCACGCCGATCGCCTGGTCGATCACGGTGTGCGAGCTGACGGTCCTGGAGCCCGGCGACCAGCCGTTGCAGTTCGCTGTTCTTTCGTGGACGGGCGGGGACGGTGTCGCTTTTCCTCGACGCCGTTGAGCTTCAGGGTGACCGTCCGGCCGGCAGAAAAAAGTTCTGTGGATCTTCGCGGCAACCTTTTCGGTCTCTCTGACCACTCAGTGTTGTCCGGCCAAGCGGGCCGGTCAGATGCAACAGTTGAAAGAGAGCACAGGCATGTCCCTGGAACGAGAGCACAGACATGTCCCCGATCCCCCCACGTCATCGGTGGCGTCCCGCGGCGGCGGCCACCGTGCCGACGGCGGCGCGCGCGGTGGTCGTCCGAAGCATCGTGGGCGTCGGTTGCTCGCGCGTCGGGGGCTCTGGGCGGGTCTCGCCATGGTGGTCGTGGCGGGCTCGGCTGTCGTGGTCAGCCAGGCTTCGGCGGACCAGAAAACCCTGGATCTGAAGAAGTGGTACGTGCTGGTCAACCGCAACAGCGGCAAGGTGCTGGACGACCAGGGCTCCGCCAAGAACGACGGCGCGGCGGTGGTGCAGTGGGCTCGCCACGGCGGGGCCAATCAGCAGTGGCGGTTCATCGACGCGGGTGACGGGTACTACCGGCTGAAGAACCGGACCTCCGGCAAGGTGCTGGACGACCTCGGCTGGTCGAAGACCGCCGGCTCCGCCATCGTGCAGTGGAAAGACCTGAACGCCACCAACCAGCAGTTCAAACTGGCCAAGTCGTCGAACGGCTACGTGCGTTTGGTCAATCGCTTCAGTGGCATGGCTGTCGGTGTCCGCAACGCCGCCAAGGCCGACGGGGGCGGCGTCGTCCAGAACCGCGACCGGAGCGGCACCGATCAGCAGTGGCAACTCGTCCCGGCCGGGAGTGTCGGCGGCGCCGGTACGCCCACCGCGCCGGGCAGCGGCGTTCCCGCAAGCCCGACTCCGAGCGACACGCGACCGTCGCCCGCGGCTTCGCCTTCGTCGCCCGCGGGTGGTGGTGGCAGCTCGACGAAGCGGTTCATGGGCAGTGACACGGTGCTCATCGGCGGCTCGATGAGCGACGCCTCGGCGACCGCCGCGCCGTTCGACGCGCGCTACGCCTATGTGCACAGCCAGCCCGCGCCTTCGTCGGAGTATTACACGGCAGCGAAGTGCAAGGACGCGTGGTCGAGTTGGTGGGGCTGCTGGAACGGCAGCACCACGGCGCCCGGCACGTACGTGACCTGGCGGGACGACGTGGTGTCCCAGGCGACGTACAAGGGCAGTTCGCGTCCGCAGAAGATGTTCTGGACCTGGTACTCGTTGCGCGACCTCGGGGATGCGGCAGGCGAGGGGGACGGCCCGGGCGAGGTCAAGGCCATCAACAGGCGTGACCTGCTCACCCGATACCTGGACGACTACCGTTTCTTCCTCCAGAAGATCGGCAAGTCGCACGACATGATCGACCTTGAGCCCGACTTCTGGGGCTTCGCCCGGTCGCTCGGCAATCTGCACGAGGTTCCCGCGCAGGTCTCGGCCGCCAATCCGACGGATTGCGGATCGCAGGAGAACAGCGCCGCCGGACTCGCCCAGTGCCTGATCTCGATGACGCGCAAGTACGCGCCGAACGCCGGCGTGGGGCTGCACCTCTCCTGCTTCGACTGGGAGAGCAATCTCCAGAAGTGCATCAAGGACTACGCGGACCTCGGGGCGAAGAACGCCGACTTCCTGGTCAGCGATGTGTCGGACCGCGACGCGGGCTGGTACGCGCAGTCGGCCCACGGCGGCCTCGACAAGTTCTGGACCGACCAGAAGGCCGCCACCTCGCTGAAGTTCTACAAGACGATGGCCGAGTCCGTCGGTAAGCCGATGGTCCTGTGGCAGATCCCCGTGGGCAACATGGCGCAGAACAACACCCGCAACCACTACAAGGACGACAAGGTGGACTGGTTCTTCGCCCATATGGACCAGGTCGCGGACGCCCATATCGCCGGCCTGTTCTTCGGTCCCGGGCAGGACGAACAGACCACCGTCGAGTCCGACGGCGGAAACCTGATCAACAAGACGATCGCCTATCACAACTCGGGCGGTACAGCGCTCAAGTGACATGCTCCTCGCCTTGACGGCGAGGATCCTGGCCTTCCCCACAGGAAGCCGTGCCGCTACGCGGCACGGCTTCCTTGCTTTGTCCTCCAGCATGTTCACGAATGCCGTCCAGCCCGCGCCGTGGACGGACTTGGCCGGCCTGGTACGCGCTGCGGGCGTCGGTGACTTCGGCGTGGGGGCTCTTGTGGGCCTTCTTCAGCTTCTTCTCCGCCCGGCGCAGGAACCGAGGGGCATCCGTATCGCGTCGGCGGCGGTGTCGATGAGGGTCGCAGCGACTGCTGCAGGACAACCGCGGACACCCCGCCTTCGGGAAGGGCCTGCCCGCCCTGGGGGCGTCTCCTCCCGCCGCCGGCGCCCCGCACTGCCCGGCTCCAACGGACCTGATTCCGGTAGCGGTGCAGCACTCAACACGAAAGGCGCCCTCATCTCTTCGATGGGGGCGCCTTTCGTCTTCGGCGGGCTGAGGGTCAGCGCTTCAGGGTGAGGATGCCGGGGCGGTACGGCAGGTTGTCGTAGGAAGTGCCCGACGGGACGTTGGGGGTCTTGCCCTGGTAGAGGAACTGCAGGTTGCAGGGGTCGATGGTCATGGTCTGGTCGGGGTTGGTGCGGATCAGGTCGCCGTGGCTGATGTCGTTGGTCCAGGTGGCGCCGCTGTTGGCCTTGCCGGCGAAGGGGGTGGACTCGGTGGCGGCCTGCGGGGTCCAGGGACCGTTCAGGCTGGTGGCGGTGAAGGAGCGGAAGTAGCGCCGCTCGCTCGCACCGCGAGCCTCGACGATCATGAGGTACTGGTTCTGGCCCTGGACCTTGTAGACCTGCGGTGCCTCGAAGAGGTTCTTCTCCGTGTCGCTCATGACGGTCGTGTACGACGAGCCGAAGCTGCCGGGGAAGTTGCCGATCGGCATGGTCGACTTGTAGATCTTGCCGTTGTCACCGGCGAAGAACAGGTACATGTTCTGGTCGTCGGCGATCAGGGTCTGGTCGATCGGGCCGGTGGCGGAGTCGGCGCGGGGGATGCTGCCGGTGAACAGCGGCTGCGGCGCGGACCAGCCGTTGGGGTCGGTGGGGTCGCTGGCGGTGCGGTAGTTGAAGGTCGACGGACCCCACTGGTATGCCAGCACCCAGATCTTCTTGGGCGCGAAGTAGAACAGCGTGGGCGCCACCGCCTTCTGGTTCATGCCGGTCTGGCGGGCCGACGCCATGTCCGACCAGTTCGTGAAGGGGCTGAACGCCATCGAGCCGTAGGACGATCCCGAGTAGTCCGAGCCGTAGACCAGGTGCTTGCCGTTGTAGGTCACGGCGGTGAAGTCCTTCAGCGAGGACCAGCCGTTCGCCGGCTGCGCCAGTGCGTCCGTCGAGGTCCACTGGTAGGTCGAGGGAAGAGCACAGGTCTCGGTGTCGCTCTTCGGCGCCACGGTCGTCGACGCGGTGGTCGTCGGCGCCGCGGTCGGCTGGAAGGTCCAGCGCTGGTTGGCGCCGCCGCCGTTGGTGTCCCAGATCTGGACGGGAGTGCCGTTGGCGGTCTGACCGCCGGGGATCTCCAGCGCTCGGCCGCTGGCGACGTTGGTCAGCGTGTAGGAGCCGTCGCTGTTCCGCTTGGCCTTCCAGTGCTGGTGGGCCCCGCCGTTGGCGTCCCAGACCGTCAGCTTCGTCCCGTTGGCCGTCCGGCCGGACGGCTCGTCCAGTACCCGGCCGCTGGCGACGTTGGTCAGCGTGTAGGAGCCGTCGCTGTTCTGGGTGGCCTTCCACTGCTGGTTGGAGGCGCCGCTGGCGTCCCACACCTGGAGCGGGGTGCCGTTGTCGTTCTGTCCCGCGGGCACGTCGAGAACGCGTCCGGCGGCCGCGTTGGAGAGCGTGTAGACGGCGCCGGAAGTGATGTCCGCTGCCTGCGCGCTGCCGCCGGCGCTGCCGGTGCTCTCGGTGCTGCTGGTGCTGTCCAGAGCGGTGAGTACGGCGTTGTAGGCGGCCTTCTTGTTGCCGCTCGCGTCGAACAGCAGCGCGTCCTCACCGGTGCGCCAGGAGTCGCTGTCGCGGATGCCCCAGACCGTGATGCCCGTGCAGCGTGCGACGTTCGTGCACGCCGTGACGGCGTTGGTGTAGGCGGTGGCGGACGCCTGGGCGATGTCGAGCTCGGTGATCTGCACGTCCACGCCGAGCGCGGCGAAGTTGGACAGCGTGGTCTGGAAGCTGGCCGGCGGGCCGCTGCTTCCGAAGTGGCTCTGGAAGCCGACGCAGTCGATGGGCACACCGCGGGACTTGAAGTCCTTGACCATCTTGTAGACGCCCTGGGTCTTGGCGTCGGACCAGTTCTCGATGTTGTAGTCGTTGTAGCAGAGCTTGGCGGAGGGGTCGGCGGTCCGGGCGGTGCGGAAGGCCTCCTCGATGAAGCCGTCGCCCAGCACGTCCTGGAACACGGAGCTGCGGTGCTTTCCGCTGCCGCCGTCGGCGAAGGCCTCGTTGACCACGTCCCAGGCGTAGATCTTGCCCTTGTAGTGGTTCATCTCGGTGGTGATGTGGTTCTTCATCACGCTGCGCAGGGTGTCGGCGTCGGTGATGGACTTGACCCAGTTGGGCAGTTGGGAGTGCCATACCAGGGTGTGGCCGCGCAGGCGCTGGCCGTGCGCGGAGGCGTGGCTGACGATCGAGTCGGCGACGGAGAAGGTGAAGTTGCCGCGGGAGGGTTCGATGGCGTCCCACTTCATCTCGTTCTCCGGGGTGATCATCTTGAATTCCCGGTCGAGCAGGGTGGAGTACGTGGAGTCGCCGAGCTTGCCCGCGGCCACAGCCGTGCCGAAGTACCGGCCACTGCCGGCCGCCGCCTCGGCGGCGGTGGCCGGTGCGGCGGCCTCCGGCGAGCGGGCGGCCAGGGCGACCAGCGGTACGGCGGCGCCCGCGGCGGCGAGGACCACGGAGGCGGCGATCACGCGGCGGGTCGCCGGGCGGCGACGATGAGAACGGTTCTGATCTGACAACGACATGTCCTTCTGGCACAGCGGGACTTGATCCAGCCCCGGATGCCTCTCAGTTGCCGCCACGCACACAATGGTTGCCGCGATCGAAAAGCATTCTCGGGGCCGTCGCCGTCGCCCTGCCGCACAGCGGCGGTCACCGCGTCGGGACGAACCCTCCCCGGACCGACGTGGAGCCGCCCGAGGCCTGTGCGTCGACGCGGTAGCCGTCGCCCGTGGCCTTGCGCACGCCGGGGCCGTTGTTGAACTGCGCGGCGAACTCATGGCTCCCGGCCGGCACCGTCAGGCCCGGCTTGAGGACCCAGCGGTAGACCAGCGCGCCCCCGGTCTCCTGGACGGTGAGGGTGAAGTCACCATTCGGCAGTGTCTGCCAGGTGCCGGTGTTCTTCGCCTTGCCGGTCTGCACGATCCGGATCTCGACCGTGAGCGAGGTGAGCGGCTGGGTCGTCTTGAGGACGAGGTTGCTCTGGGTCCAGTAGACGGTGCTCTTCGGATCCAGCGAGCCGGCCGACCATAGCGGCCCGTTCTGGTTCTCGCCGGCGGTCGGCGAGGGACTGGTGGCCGACGGAGTCGGGCGCGAGCTGCCCGGGGTGGTGGCCGGGGGCGGCGCGACAGGGGTGGGGCGGGCCGATGTCGGGTGCGGGGAGCTCACGGTCGGGGACGGGGCGGCAGGCGTGGTCACGATGGGCGACGGCGTGGGGGACGCGACGATGGCGGCGACGGCGAGGCCGCCGGTCGTCAGGATGCCGCCGGCGGCGAGCGCGGCGAGGGCGACCCTGGTCCCGGACCTCGCGAACGGTCGCGCGCGGTGCCTGACGGCGGGGCCTGCCATGCCGCGTTCCACCCGGGCCAGCATCCGCGCGCGGTCGGGCCGGTGGGCCTCGGCGGCCTCGCGCAGCCGACGGTCGATTTCCTCGTTCACCGGTTCCTCCTCCCTGGCACCAGGTCCCCGGCCGCGTGCGCGCCCAGTAGCTTCTCCAGCTCGGCCATTCCCTTTGAGGTCTGGCTCTTCACGGTTCCCACCGATATGCCCAGCGCCGCCGCCGTGTCCTTCTCCGACAGGTCGAGGGCGTGCCGCAGCACCACGCAGGCGCGCTTGCGGAACGGCAGCCGGGCGAGCGCCGCGCGGACGTCCAGCACGGCGGCCGCGTCCGGCCCCTCCACCTTCTCGGGGCTGCGGGACCAGAACAGCGTGATCCGGCGTCGCTCCCGCACCATGCTGCGGATCCGTCCCCGGGCCAGGTTGGCCACCACACCGCGGGCGTAGGCGAGGGGGTGGTCGGCCTGCTGCAACCGGTCCCAGCGCTGCCACAGGGCGACGAGGGCATCCGCCGCGAGGTCGTCCGCCGCGTCGGCCTCGCCGGTCAGCAGGTGTGCCAGACGGGCGAGCTCGGCATAGTGGCGTTCGAAGAATTCGTGGAACTCCACGGACGCGTCATCGAGGACCATCCCCCGGTCGACCTCTCCTTGCGATGGTGTGCGCGTTAGTTGCGCGTTCAACAACTGGGAGCGCAGCCTAACAGTGCCCAGCCCGGGATTCGAACGGCGGTCGTGCATGGTGGTGGGGCGGTGCAGGCGGGCCGGCGGGCTGGTCAAGGTCGGGCGAACCGGACGTCGGTCGGCTGCGCGACATCCGGCTGCACGGCGCCGACGAGCAGCGCCAAGGGGATGCTCGTGACCATTCCGCGCCTGCGCCACGGTTGCGGCGCGGCGTGCTTCGTTGCCCTCATGCCCGTCCATCCGGTAGTTCGAGTCGGCCTTCCGGCTCCTAGTTGCCGCAGAGGGCGAGAAGGTTGCCGCCGCTTTCTCCAACGGCCCGACGCCGGCGGACACGGACGTCGCTCGGTCGTTCTCGCCCCCGAAACTCGACAACCCACCGCAGAACGGTCGACCCACTCAGCCGTCGACCCCACCTACGCTCGGACCTCAGCGAGTTGTGGCCGTCACAGCCGTGTCGGAAAGCCTGGCGTCCGGCGAGCTCTCCCGCGCCCGTCGCCTCGCCGACGCATTGGAGGTGCACCCATCTCGCCCCGCACACCGGCGAGTTGGCTCGCGCCGGATACCGGGCCAACGATCCCGACCGCTGCTACTTCTGCAAGGCCGAGGTGCTGGACACCATCACCGCGCTCGCCCACGAGGACGGGTTCGACATGGTGGCCACCGGCACCAACGCCGACGACGCCGCGGACCGCTTCCGGCCGGGCATCCGTGCCGGACGGGAACGCGGCATCCGAACTCCCCTCCTCGGCGCCGGCCTGACGAAGGGGGACGTACGCCGCCTCAGCAGGTACTGGTCGCTGCCCACGTGGAATGTTGGACTTCAACGAGCCGAGCAGCAGCGGGCGTTCGGGATCGCGCTGCTGCCCATAGGTGGCGATCGCCTTTCTGCGGGGGTGTCTCGGTGGTCGGTGTGATTCTTCGGGCGGCCCCGCTGCTGCTTCTGGTGTGCGGCAGGGCTGGCGTGCCGATCATGACCATACTGGCTGAGTATATGAAAGTAAACTCAGATGGGTTAGACTCATCCCATGGACGCAACCACCGAAGCTCTGCAGGACGCCGGCACGGACCCCCGTCTCGACCGGGACGCGTCGAACTGCTCGATCGCCCGGACCCTCGAGGTAGTGGGCGAGAAGTGGACGATCCTGATCCTGCGCGAGGTCTTCTACGGCTCGTCCCGTTTCAGCGAGTTCGAACGCGTTCTCGGTTGTCCTCGCAACCTCCTCGCGGTGCGGCTTCGGATGCTCGTGGAGGAAGGGATCCTGGCCGCCGAGACCTACAAGGAGCCGGGCTCGCGGAGTCGGCCGAAGTACGTGATCACGTCCAAGGGTGTGGATCTGGTCCCGGCCGTGATGGGGCTGTTGCAGTGGGGCGACCGCTATCGCGCCGACCCGGAGGGCCCGGCCGTGCTGTCCAGGCACCGTGGCTGCGGCGCGCACGTCGACGCACAGATCCGCTGCGACCGGGGCCACACCGTGCAGCCGGAAGCCATCGAGAGCATTCCCGGACCCGCTTTTCGTCTGAGGCCCGCCGAGTGAACTGAGCGCGGTAGTGCCGGCAGCTGTTGAGGCTCAGCCGGCCGGGTGTGCTCACTCCGTCTGGCGCGGGTCTGGTGGAGGCGGACCTTTGAGCGGTTGCCGCGGCTGGCCATGGAGCACAGCGGCGGTTGAGGGCGGGGGAGCGGTCCACGAAGTGCAGGGAGCATGCGTCCGCGCCGCAGACGCGTACCCGCTGGATTTCGGTGGACAGGAGCAGGTCGACGGCGTGCTCGGCGATCAGCGCCAGAGCGGCTGGGGCATCGGGGGCGGTTCCGGCGGGCTTCAGGCGCCCGTCCGTGACGGCTCTGCAAGGCGGGTTGGACAGCGTGCGCTGCTGACCGGTTGAGCGGGGTGATGCCGCCGGACGAGGGCAGCCGGTTGTAGGCGACCGCGAGTACGGCCCGGTCGCCGCGTTCGGCCTCGACACTCTCCGGCTCGGTGCGGCCGAGTCCGGGGTGCACGAGGTCGACGGGTCGCCGGCCCGCTATTTGATGATGGCTGTCCGGGCATGGATCACCGCGCCGGGGCGCTGAAGCTGACGTCCGGGAAGCCGCTGGCGACATGGTGGACCATACGGTCGTCTCCACCGGTTTCCCGTGGCGGGAGCCGGCGGATGCCGTCGCCGGCGTGTCGATGAACAGGTTGTTCGATCGGGAGTGAGTGCGCCCCTCGCCAAGGGGGTGGGCCACCCCAGTGGAAGGGAAGCAGTCCATGAACGAGCAGGATGAGCACTTCGACGTCGTCGTACTCGGCGCGGGCCCCGGCGGATACGTAGCCGCCATCCGAGCCGCACAACTGGGCAAGCGTGTCGCGGTCGTCGAGGAGAAGTACTGGGGAGGCGTCTGCCTGAACGTGGGCTGTATCCCCACCAAGGCCCTGTTGCGCAACGCCGAGCTCGCGCACATCTTCACCCGCGAGGCGAAGACCTTCGGCATCAAGGTCGAGGGTGAGGTCTCCTTCGACTACGGGGAGGCCTTCCGCCGTAGCCGGAAAGTCGCGGACGGCCGGGTCAAGGGCGTTCACTACCTGATGAAGAAGAACAAGATCACGGAAATCAGCGGTCGCGGCACTTTCCTCGACCCGCACACGCTCCAAGTGGCCGACTACGACGGCAACACCCGCACCATCGGCTTCGATCACTGCATCGTCGCCGCCGGGGCGAGCCCCAAGCTACTGCCCGGCACCCGCCGTACGTCGCGTGTGGTGACCTTCGAGGAGCAGATCCTCGCCGAGGACCTGCCGCAGTCGATCGTGATCGCGGGCGCCGGCGCCATCGGCGTCGAGTTCGCCTACGTGCTGCACAACTACGGCGTGAAGGTCACGATCGTCGAGTTCCTGGACCGGATCGCCCCACTGGAGGATGCCGAGGTCTCCGCCGAACTGGCCAAGCAGTACCGGAAATTGGGTATCGACGTCCTCACCTCGACCCGCGTCGAGTCGATCGACGAGTCCGGTTCGCGGGTCCGGGTCACGGTCACCGGCAAGGACGGCGCCCAGCAGGTCCTGGAGGCCGACAAGGTCTTGCAGGCGATCGGCTTCGCGCCGAACGTCACCGGCTACGGCTTGGAGAACACTGGCGTACGGGTCACCGAGCGCGGCGCGATCGACGTCGACGGCCGGTGCCGCACCTCCGTCCCGCACCTGTACGCCATCGGCGACGTCACCGCGAAGCTGATGCTCGCGCACGCCGCCGAGGCCATGGGCGTGATCGCCGCCGAGACGATCGCGGACGCGGAGACCATGGAGCTGGACTATGCGATGATCCCGCGCGCCACGTTCTGCCAGCCCCAGATCGCCAGCTTCGGCTACACCGAGGCGCAGGCCCGGGAGAAGGGGTACGACGTCCAGGTCGCCAAGTTCCCCTTCACCGCGAACGCCAAGGCCCATGGCCTGGGCGACGCGAGCGGGTTCGTGAAGCTGATCAGCGACGCCAAGTACGGCGAGCTCCTCGGCGGTCACCTCATCGGACCCGATGTGACGGAACTCCTGCCCGAGCTGACCCTGGCCCAGCAGTGGGACCTCACGGTCCACGAGGTCGCCCGCAACGTCCACGCCCACCCCACCCTCGGCGAAGCGGTCAAAGAAGCCGTCCACGGCCTCGCCGGCCACATGATCAACATGTAGAGGGATGCTCGCCGCAGCGGCAACAGGGCCCGTTGGGACTCGGACGGCTTCGCGCCCTCGAGCTTCCGAGGGCCCTGATCCTTTGGTGCGGGGCGACCCGGGGGCGGGGCTACTCGGAGGCATTCGAGAGGCCCAACGACGAGATGTCCTTGGTTCAGGCGTCTCCAAGAACGCGGGCCGTCCGTGGCGACCCCAGCGTGACCACGACCAGGTGGGTATCCGCGGCTACCTGGTTGGTGCGCTCTTGCAGCCGTTGCCGCACTCACGCGCCCCGATGCCTGGTGGCCGATGCCGCGGCCTGGCTCAGAAGAGCAGTACGGGCACCCCCGTACACCGCCCGTCTCAAAGGGCTGGTGCGCCTCTGCCGCCTGTTCGGGTGGAAACGTCGCTGCGACGCGGAGCGTGAGTTTGGCCCAGATGTCGTCGGCTACCACCATCGGGTCGGCCCGAGCATCGCCGCGATGGTGCGGGGCGTCGTCAGCGCTCGTATGGGGTCGAACCGGCGGGTATCCACTCCCATTCCTGCAGGTCGCGGAAGAACGCCCGGGTCGCGGTGAGGTAGCCCGACTTGGTGTGCGGTGTAACCGGTTGACTTGTTCGTGTCTCGTGGCCGGCGAGTCTCTGGGCAGAGTCGCCGACCTGTCGGAACCATGCAGCTCTCACCTGCCTCTAACAGACGGGCCGACTGTGAGATCTCCTCCTGCGAGATGTAGGAGGAGGCGGCTTTGCGGCGTGTGACGACGAGAGGTGAAAGATGGCCGACGGCTTCGACGCCGCGATGATCAGTGCTCCTCGTACCGGCCTCCCACCCCGGACCGCCCGGCCCCGGCACCGGTGGGGCGAACCCTGGCTCGCCGCCGTCGCGGCCGCTTTCACGCTCGCCCAGCTCTTCCTCGTACGACCGAATCTCGGTCTCGGCTGGGACGAGACGGTCTACGTCAGCCAGGTCAGCGGCCACGTTCCCGCCGCCTTCTTCAGCGCACCCCGGGCCCGCGGCATCTCGCTGCTTGTAGCGCCGATCGCGTCGTGGTCCGACTCCACCACCCTTCTGCGGGTCTACCTGGCACTCCTCTCCGGTCTGGCTCTCTACTTCGCCCTGCGCGTCTGGCGGGCTCACGTCATGCCGCGCGTCCTGGCCCTGGCGGGTGCCCTGTTCGCTTCCTTATGGGTGACGGTGTTCTACGGCCCGCAGGCCATGCCCAACTACTGGGTCGCCGTCGGTGCCCTGGCCTGCGTCGGCTGTGTCGTTCGGGTCCGGACGAACGCAGCAGACCGGGCAGCGTGGTGGGGTGTGTTCGCGGGCGCGGCGCTGATGGCGTGGATGCGCCCGATGGACGCCGTATACGTGGTGCTGCCCCTGCTCGTCCTCGCCCTGCGCCGACCCCGCCTCCTTGCCGTGCTGGTCGCCGGACTTCTGGTAGGCGCAGGCGAGTGGGTGATCGAGGCGTACACGAGCTACGGCGGCCTCGCGCAACGCCTTTCCGACGCCTCCAGCATCCAGGGCGGCCTCGGCTGGCACCTGGCGGTCGCCGACCAGCTGCGCAGCCTCGGCGGGCACACCCTGTGCCGGCCGTGCACGGTGCCGACCCCCAACCCGGTGGTGACCCTGTGGTGGATCGCGCTGCCGGTCCTCGCCGCGCTCGGCGCGGTGGCCGCCGTCCGCGCCCGGCGAGCCCTGCCCGTCCTGCTCCCGCTGGCCTGCGCGATCACGGCCGCCGTCCCCTACCTGTTCCTCATCGGCTACGCGGCACCCCGCTTCCTGCTGCCCGCCTACGCCCTGCTCGCCATCCCCGTCGCCCACGGCCTCGCTCACCTGGTGACGGCCCAGGCGCGGGGGACCGCGCGCACCCTCGCCGTCAGCCTGGTGGCGGCCGGCCTGGCATGCCATCTGACGGTGCAGTACATCGTCCTGGAACACACTGTGCACAGTTCCGCCGCCAACCGTGAGGACTGGTCCCGTACCGCCTCGGCCCTCCACACGCTGGGCGTACGCCCGCCGTGCCTGCTCAGCGGATACGAGGCCGTACCCATCGCCTTCTACGCCGGTTGCGACTCGGCACAGACCGGCGGCCACGACGCCAGCACCACCGCGGCCGCACTGACCCGGGCCGCCCACCGGACCCCCGTGGCAGTACTTGTCCTTCCGGGAAACCGACCGCCCGCCTACGCGCGAACCTGGCCAGTGGAGCGGGTGGGCGCTCTCCGTGCCTACGTCGCCCCTCGCGTCGGGTAAGGGCGGTGACTGCGGTGACCGTGTCGGCCTGCGTACCCGTGGCCGCGGGCAGGCGCACCTATTCAGACCAGGTCTAAAGATCGTGGGGGCAGCCCTCAACCTGGCAGGCAGCCCGCGACGGGTGGCCCTGAACAGCAGCCGCCGCTACCTCACCTGGCCCCGAACCGGCCGCACATCAGGTTGCCGGGTTCGGCAGGGTCGTCGCTGGTCCAGAACTGGGTCCACAGTGCGGCGAACTCGGGGCGGCTGAGGTAGCCGTCGGCGTTCTGGTCGAGCCGGTCGAAGGCGTCGCCGGTCTCCACGGGCCGCCCGTGCCAGGTGTCGACGAGACGCTGGTGCTCGCCGCGCGAGATGCGTCCGTCGGCGTTCTCGTCGACCGCGTCGAAGATGGTGTCGGCGGTGGCGGTGACGGCCTCGGGGATGGTCGGCAGCAGGTCCACCATGGCGAGGAGGTCGTCCATGTCGATCCGGCCGTCCCGGTCCGTGTCCACGGTCTTTGACAAGTGCTGCCACCAGCCCTTCAGCACGCCATCCACACGCGCCGCGAGTTCGGATCCCTCTCTCACTCGCGGCAGCCGGCCCCAGCGGTCCGCCAGGGCCACGAAGTCCGCCTCCTCCAGATAGCCGTTGCCGTCCGCGTCGAACGCCTCGAACATGGCCTGGAGCTTGGTCCGCTGGAACTCGCTGGACATCACATGTCTCCTTACTTCACTCGCGGTACTGGGGACATGCTTTCTGCGGCCGGCCGGCCCGCAACGGCGCTCGCGCTCACCGCGGCAGCCACGCGCGCTCCCACGTGCTAGCCCAGTGCGCCGGGCGCTGATTTGCAGTAGGTGCACGACAGTTCTCCTTCAATCACCCACGCCCGCCGAGGGCTGCCGACAATCCGTACCCCGGCTGCATGCGCATCCGCCCCAGCCTGAGCCGGACCCCCGCGGTGAACCAGCCGCCGCCGAACACCACCCGACCCGAAGCCGATCGTCGACGAGCTGAGAGCCGGCAGTGTGATCGTGCTCAGCGGGGCGAACATCTCCACAGAGTTGGGCATCCCCGACCGACTACGCACACCAGTCCCCGACCGGTCAGGGAGTCCAGACGGGCCGGGATGAGGGCCAGGAACACGCGACTCGCCTGCTGGAGGTGCTGGGCGCCGTTGAGACCGAACACGCCTGGGTGCTGGACGAGGGTGGAGCGGACGGCTTCCCCGGCACCGACGCCCTTTCCCCCACCATCCGCAGCAGCCTCCTTGCGTGACACTAGCTAACCAGTTACAGTGATGTCATGGATGGTGCGAGGAGTCGCGAGCGCCCAGATGTCACCTGCCGGGCAACCGGTAGAGGGGTGCTCCTCGGCTGTAACTGCCTTCCTGCAGTCGGCAGTTCATCGCCCGCCTCACCCGGCCATTTCGCCGGCCCACGGGTGGGCCGGCGTCAAAAAAGACGAAGCCTAAACTTGCGACTCGCTCCAGAGTCCGCCGACACGCAAGTCATACTCCAGGACGCCGTAGCATTTTTCCCCGCCTCCGGACCTCGATTAATACCTTGGGTGCCGTGACTGAAAATCTCGTTCGTCCCACTTGAAGCTGAAAGGCATATCATGTCTGCAAGCCAGTCCCTCGGTTACGAAATCTTCATTTCGGAACCGATTCCCCAGGCGGTAAAGGAACTCGTTCCCAACGGGGACCGCCGCATGTTCTCGCCACTCTCGACGACTCTGATCTACGGCAAGAATGACGCCGTACTCGTCGACCCACCGATGACGAACGACCAGACTGCCGCCGTCGGGGACTGGATCGAGAAATCCGGCAAGAAGCTCACCCACATCTTCGTCACTCACGGGCATGGAGACCACTGGTTCGGCGCCGGTCCACTCGTCGAGCGATTCCCTGGCTCAAAGGTGGTTGCCTCGGCAGGGACCATTGCATTGATGAAATGGCACGCCTCCGCCGATGCCCGAGCCGCGATATGGGACCGTGCATTCCCGGACCAGATCCCAACGACCCCGGTCGAGGCTGAGACGGTGCCGAACAATCGATTCCAGCTCGAAGGCCATGATCTGGTCATCGTGGAAGTCGGCCACAGTGACACCGACGACACGACCGTGCTTCACATACCTGATCTCAGCCTTGTCGTGGCCGGTGATGTGATCTACAACGGCGTACACCAGTACCTCAGCGAGTCGGCAGACGGTGGTCGGGACCTCTGGCGCTCGGCCATCGACATCGTGGCGGCCCTCGAAGCCCGCTGGATCGTCAGCGGCCACAAGGACAAGGCCCTCGACGACGACGCAAGTCGCGTCATCGCCGGCACCCGCACGTACCTGAACACCGTCGAGGAACTCCTGCCCGCGCATGACGATGCTCTGAGCTTCTTCAACGCGATGCTGGAGCGGTTTCCTGAACTATTGAACCCTGGTGCTCTGTGGTCGGGAGCTCAGACCCTCTACAGATAGAGGCGAGCTTGAGTGTGCGGAGCATTGAGCCGAGCAAAGAAAGGGTCAATCCATGCAATGGACCGCTACTGAGCGTATCGCCGGACTTACACCGGCCCCAGGCGGGCTTGCTTTCGTCCAAGATGTCCTGAACTCAGTGTCTGATGGCTGGACGGGCCCTAAACACCTCTATGACGATTTGCTCCACGATCTGCCATCTGCCCAAGCGTGGGTAATTGCGGCGGCCAAGGCACTGGAAGTGCCTCTCGGGATAAATGTGACGCGCCCGTCATTGTCCGAGGAAGACCTGCCAGCACTGAGAGAGCTACGAGACGAACTCCGCCAGCTCGTCTCCGGAGTACCGGACGATACTGACACCGGTGCACTCAAAAGACTTGCCTCAGCTCCGGTTATGGTTCAGACCCTTCCAGGACCACGGTATGTTTCCAAGCCCAGCGGAGATGGCTGGCACTGGATTGCTTCAGCGATCCTGGCAGAATGCTATCTTGCACAGCAAGAAGGAACTTGGGCCCGGCTGAAGATCTGCCCCAATCCTGTCTGTGTTGCCACCTTCTACGACCGGACGCGCAACAACAGCCAAGTTTGGCACAGCATTCGGTCCTGCGGGAACCCAAACAACCTTCGGGCCTCAAGAGCACGGAAAAAGGCTTCCGAAGCGTGAAACACCGAGTAGACGGAACCCAACGCGGTTTCGAAGTCCTGATGCCTCCGAGAAACCGGTCACAGACCGGAGACGCCCCCGAAGCAACCACAGCCGAAGCAACCGAAGCGCCTGTGGGAATGTCGCCCGCCGGTCTTCAAGGAGGTTCCCCTCGAGACATTTGTATTTGACGCCCCGAATGTCCTCGACGGACCCGCCCTGTACGACTGCCGCACGGTTTGCGTGGGCGGAGTCACCTACTTCTCCGGGGAAACGCCACCTGGCTCGGTGCGGCCGGCGATGGTCCACGAGGCGCACTGGCGGCCCGAGTTCTATTCACCTGAGCCCGACTCCACCCGCTACCAAGTCGACCAGGCTCTCGAGATTGCCGACCGATATGGCGGCCGCCAGTTGCTATTCCTGTTCGTCAACATCTCCGCCACACACGTCCCCTACGGGCACTACCTCAACAGCGGCTCCGACAGCATCGACTCGCAGGCTGCGGCACTCGCCTACGCCGACGCGTACATCGGGCGGCTACTCGACGGGCTGTCCTCCCACGGGCGATGGCTGGTCATGATGTGCGCCGACCAACGAGACGCCTACGGCGACGACGGCTATCACGGCCGCGGTATCGCTCATTCAGCGGTCTTCAATGTGCCTACGCCCCTTGGGTGCACGATTGACCGTTAGGCTCACCCGGTATGAGTATTGAAGTGACGCGTGACGCCTCCGTGTTGTGGCCCGCGACGCGAAGGGCCTGGTAGCGTTGCTGACCGCCAACTTCCCCGGCCACGGGGGCCAATTCCTGTTCCTCCCCGGCGGTCGCTTCGAGCCCGGCGAATCCCCGCTTGAATGTGCCCGCCGTGAACTCCGTGAGGAGGCAGGGGTCACGGCAGAGGAGTGGAAACCACTCGGCGCATACGTGATCACTCTCGGGTCTTCTGCGCGAGTTCATTTGTTTGAGGCCCGTGACCTCTCCCTCGGCGCACAGGAACTCACTTAAACCGACCAGGACTTCAAGCTCATGTGGTGGCCGATGGACGAGGCCGTGAAGGCAGTCCATGAGGGGGGATTCCTCCTGCCTGCGATCCCCTGGCGCTACTCCTGGTCGACGACCGTACTGTGGCAGGCGATAGGTCTCCACTGAACCGAGACCGGTGACGGCACACGTCGACCACCTGGTGCGGTCGGCCTCGCTCTCACTTTTAGATGCGCCAACGGGCGGCTGGGGTGAGGACTGGCGCTCGGCTGTAGCGAGTGCCTTCGGGGCGGCATCCCGCTGGATGCGCAGGTAGGTCGCGAGTGGTCTCGTTGGTGGCGAGCTGTTGTTCGAGGTGCGCCAGGATCGCGCGGAGGTGCGGCGGGTCCGGTGGCAGATCGTTCATGCGTTCGATTCCAGAGGGTGGTGTGCCTTACGGCAGCTGTGACGCTCAGTGATAGGTGGCCATCGCAGTGCTAGTTGGCCTGTGTCGGCGCCGTGGTGCCACCGGCCTCAACCGGGCTCCTTCACGGCCCCTTCCCTGCTCACCGCGCGGCGTTCTCGCAAGCTCACGATCCACGATGCCAGGGCGAGGCAGATGGGTGGATACATCAACCACCAGTCGGAGGTACCTGAAGCCGCGAAGAGAAACCATGAAGACACCGCGGCCGTAAGCAGCATCGCGGGCAGCCACTGACGCCAGGGGGCAAGTGGTCCATCCGAAAGACCGACCAGGCCATCCAGCCCGAGCGGGAGCGTCGACTCTAGTGATTGCTCCCAGGACCGGTCCCCAGTTGCACCATCGCTGCGCAGGATCATCCTGCGGCCCGCGGAGCCCACTCCTACAACGCCCGCATCCACCCCGCCTCCGCCGAGGCCACACGTCACCCCCAGGTACGGGATCTTGTGGGCGGTGGCCGTCCTCGCGGTGTCGGTCGCTCGTCCGCTATGCGGGGCTGGTGTCGTCAACTTCGTGTGGGCGCTGTTCATCCTCAACGGCCAGGTGTTCGCCTCTATGACGCGAACGCCGCTGCATGCTGCGGGGTACTGGACGCTGGCCTGGTTCGTCGCCTCGGTCGCCACCGCCGGCGGCGCGCTGGGGTCGGGCCTGGAGAGTAGGGAGGCGATCCGGGTGACCGCCTATTCCGAGCGTGAGCAGGAGCGTCGTCGCATGCTCGCCGCCGACGGTGATGAGCGGGCGACCGACGCCGGAGATGCCGTCTCCGATCGATGGCCGTCGACCTGGCGAAAAAATGCTGCGATTTTCAGGACACGCGGCGTTTCAGCCGCCGGTTGGCGGTGACCCGCACCGCACGCCGCCGGGGCACCGAGGTTCCGCCCGGCGGACCGGGTGAAACAACCGTTCTCCCTGATCCAGGCGAACGGCTCGCGCAGGCGTGCCGACATCATGGACTCCGGCCTCGCATGGCCGAGAGCCAGGCTCCTTGCGCCGTCTCCATCACCGCCATGCAGGACGATCCAGGGAAGTCATCATGAAAGCAGCGGTATACGAAGGACCGCGAACGGTCACGGTGAAGGACGTACCGGACGCGAAGATCGAGCACCCCTGCGACATCCTCGTCAAGATCACCACCACGAACATCTGCGGTTCCGACCTGCACATGTACGAGGGCCGCACCTCGTTCGAATCCGGCCGCACGCTGGGGCACGAGAACCTGGGCCAGGTCGTGGAGGTCGGCTCGGCCGTGCGCAAGGTCCAGGTCGGCGAGTATGTGGTTCTGCCCTTCAACATCGCCTGCGGCTTCTGCAAGCAGTGTGAGCGAGGGCTGACCAACTACTGCCTGACCATGCAGCCGGTACCGGACCTGGCGGGAGCCGCCTACGGATTCGCCGACATGGGCCCCTACCAGGGCGGCCAGGCAGAGCTGTTGCGCGTGCCGTACGGCGACTTCAACGCGCTGCGCCTGGGCGAGGACGCTGCCGAGCGCCAGAGCGACTACGTGATGCTCGCCGACATCTTCCCCACCGGCTACCACGCCACCGAGATGGCCAACGTCAAGCCGGGCGACCAGACGATCGTCTTCGGGGCCGGTCCCGTCGGGCTGATGGCGGCCTACTCCGCTGTGCTCAAGGGCGCCGGCCGCGTCTGGGTGGCCGACCACCAGCCCGACCGGCTGGCCAAGGCGGAGGAGATCGGGGCCATCCCCATCAACACCGCCGAGCAGGACCCGGCGGAGGTCGTCAAGGAAGCCACTCTCGGTCTGGGCGCCGACAACGGGTGTGAGTGCGTCGGGTACCAGGCACACGATCACGAGGGAAACGAGGATGCCAGCCTCACGCTCAACGGACTGATCGACTCGGTCCGGTTCACGGGCGACATCGGCGTGGTGGGCGTGTTCCTGCCCCAGGACCCCGGTGGCGAAGAGGCGCAGGGCGAGTGGGAGGCACAGGGCAAGGTGCCGATCGACTTCGGGCTGATGTGGTTCAAGGGCCAGCGCATGGGGACCGGCCAGGCGCCGGTGAAGAAGTACAACCGGGCGCTGCGGGACCTGATCGCAGGTGGGAAGGCGACGCCGAGCTTCATCGTCTCCCACGAGCTCAGTCTGGATGAGGCCTCCACCGCCTACGAGCACTTCGATGCCCGTGACGAGGGCTGGACGAAGGTGGTGCTGCATCCCGACGGCGACAGCAACGGTCACAAGCGGTAAGGAGGCCGGGGTCGCCCGCCCGCTGCGGCACCACACCGGGCGGGCGACGACCCCGGTCCGGCCCCGGTTCCCCCGCACGTCAGGAGCACTGATGACAGACACCCGCTCCACCTCCCGCCTGCGAGACGATCCGCTCGTCCGTGGCCTCGGCTGGGCCAGTGCGCTCCTGGGCGTGCCCCAGGTCGTCGCCCCGGCAGGATTCGCCCGGGCCCTGGGCGTGGGCGACGCCCCCCGGCACCGATCGGCCACGACGGCCGTCGGAGTACGCGAACTGGCGGCGGCGACCGGGCTGCTGGGACGGCCGCACCCCGTCTGGCTCTGGGGTCGGGTCGGTGGCGACCTTATGGACCTGACGATGCTCGGACGGGCCCTGAAGAACCACAACGGTCGCGGCCTCGGACGCACCGTCGCCGCGACGGCTGCGGTCACCGCCCTCACCGCAACGGACGTTTACGCGGCCGTGACCCGCACTCGTAGGAGCACCCCCATGGAACTGACCGCGGCCACCACCGTCACCCGATCACCGGACGATGTGTACGCCCTCTGGAAGGACCTGGAGCGACTGCCGGACTTCATGGTGCACCTGGACGAGGTGCACGTGACCGGCCCGCGCACCAGTCACTGGAAGGCCGACGCGCCGTTCGGCAGGACAGTCGAATGGGACGCCGAGATCACTCAGGAGGTCCCGGGCCAACTGATCGCGTGGCGGTCGGTGGGCGATGCCGACATCGGCAACTCCGGCGAGGCCCGTTTCGTGCCGGCCCCGGGCGGCCAGGGCACGGAGATCCGGGTGTCCCTGCGCTACGAACTGCCCGGCGGGGCGGTGGGCAAGGCGGCTGCGCGCTACTTCGGCGAGGAGCCGCATCAGCAACTGGACGACGACCTGCGCCGTTTCAAGCAGATCGCGGAAATTGGTGAGGTAGTCCGCTCCGACGGGGCACCCGGCGGCAAGCGCGCCCGGGGCGAGTTCCCGCAGCACCCGGCCCGGCCACTGACCGAGGACGAACTGAAGGAGGCCCTGTCATGAAGGCCACCTGCTGGACGGGACGCAACTCGGTCGAGGTGCAGGACGTCCCCGACCCCTCGATCCTGAACAGTCGCGACGCCATCGTGAAAATCACCTCGACGGCGATCTGCGGCTCCGACCTCCATCTGGTCGACGGCTACGTGCCGACCATGGAGAAGGGCGACATCCTGGGCCACGAGTTCATGGGCGAGGTCGTCGAGGTGGGCCCCGGCATCAGCGACGGCGCACTGCGCGTCGGCGACCGGGTCGTGGTGCCCTTCCCCATCGCCTGCGGCGCCTGCGCGTCCTGCCGCGCGGAGCTGTACTCGTGCTGCGAGAACACCAACCCCAACGCTGGCATCTCGGAGAAGATGTTCGGCCATCCCACGTGCGGCATCTACGGGTACTCCCATCTCACCGGCGGCTTTGCCGGCGGCCAGGCCGAGTACGCGCGGGTGGTGCTCGCCGACGCCAATGCCCTCAAGATCGAGTCGGATCTGAGCGACGAGCAGGTGCTCTTCCTGTCCGACATCCTGCCGACCGGTTACATGGGCTCCGACATGTGCGACATCCGGCAAGGTGACGTCGTCGCCGTCTGGGGCGCCGGACCGGTCGGCCAGTTCGCCATGGACAGCGCCCGCGTCCTGGGCGCAGAGAAGGTCATCGCCATCGACAAGGAGACCTACCGCCTCGACATGGCCGCCGCCCAGGGCTACATCACCATCGACTTTGACAACACCGACGTACGGTCCGCCCTGCTCGAACTCACCGGCGGCCGGGGCCCCGACAAGTGCATCGACGCGGTCGGCCTGGAGGCCACGCACGGCGCCTCCCACGTCCACCTCTACGACCGTGCCAAGCAGGCGGTCCGCTCCGAGACCGACCGGCCGCACGCGCTGCGCCAGGCCATCATGTCCTGCCGGAGCGGCGGCGTGGTCTCGGTCATCGGCGTCTACGGCGGGATGATTGACAAGTTCCCGGCGGGTGCCTGGATGAACAGGTCACTGACCCTGCGGACCGGACAGTGCCACGTGCAGAAGTACATGAAACCGCTGCTGGGCATGATCGAGCAGGGCAAGATCGACCCCACCCGGGTCATCACTCACCGCCTGTCCCTGAGCGAGGCACCGACCGGCTACGACCTGTTCAAGAACAAGAAGGATCGCTGCGAGAAGGTCGTCCTCAAACCGTAGGAGACCACTTTCTGGCGGCATTCCACGTCGGAGGGCACGATCCTTTGGTCCCCATGGGCGCCTCCTTGGCGGCGGCGTCCAGGAGGCCGCCGTGGGAGATGGGCAGGCCGTATGGCAACGGGCTGGGGGAGTGATCAGCGGAAACGACGATTCCGGCGCACCGCAGGATGTTGCATCAACTGCAATTCATCGCGTCTGTGTATTTCTGCCAGCCCCTCACCGACGGGCAGTAGGTGTCGTCCAGCCTTTTGAAGACCACCCCCTCCATCCCGACCGACGCCCACGTCAGCCACTCGCGCACGACGTCGGCCTCGGTGGTCGACGAGCACGGCGCCCCCGCCGCCGACAGCTGGCGGGCGGTGAACACGGACTCCAGGCCGGCCCTGCGCCGCAGGGACGGCCACCCGGTCGTGGCCGTCCCGGACAGCCGAACAGTGCGAACGCGACAAAGTGGGCCGGCCACTCCTCCGCCGTTGCCAGGGCCGCACCACCGCCGCGCCGGGCAAACCGGTTCTGCAGCTGCTCGAGCGCGAGGCGGCCCGTGGTGTCCCATACGATCAGCTCGCCGTCCAGCGCGGTCGCGTCCGCAGCTGCGCGGGCCCGGCCACGACCTCCGTAAACGTCGGCCCCATCTCGGTGCCGCGTATCGAGCGCCGTATCACTCGGCCCGCGTCGACGGAGAGTAGCGCCCGAAACCCATCCCATTTCGGCTCTCCCGCCCAGCCCGGCCGCAGATAGGGTCCCGGCGCGGGCGTGGTCAGCAGCGGCTCCGGCAGCGTCCATGCCACACTGTGGGCCTTCCACCCGGCGGGTACGGCCACTTGGGTGGCTGCAGCGGTCGGCCGAGGGCGTTTCTGATGGCTCTTGGACGGTGTCGTGGAGCCAGATGACGGTCGCGGTGGCGGTGAGGGTGCCGTTAAAGATGTAGTCGCGTTTGTCTTATGGGTGGCCACGGCCCGGTACTGCTTCCACGTGTTGATGCAGCGCTCGACCGCGTTGCGGTGGCGGTACTGGGTCTTGTCGAAGGCCGGGGGCCAGCCGCCGGAGCGTCCGCGGCGTGTGTGGTGGGCGCGCTGGTCGTCAGGCTTCGCGGTGGTGGCTTTGATGCCGCGGCTGCGCAGGTAGGCGCGGTTGTCGCGGCTGGAGTACGCCTTGTCGCCGCGGACCCGGTCCGGCCGGCTGCGCGGGCGGCCAGGTCCGCGGCGCCGGATGCGGAAGCCGTCCAGTACCGGCGCGAACTTCGGGCTGTCACCCCCGCTGACCGGGCGAAGTCAGCCAGCTCAGCGGGCGGGCCCGGTCGTCGGACAGCAGATGGACCTTGCTGGTCAGTCCGCCCCGCGAGCGCCCCAACGCCTCGCGCCCGTCTGTCTCATCACGGGCCCCGCCGACAGACTCCCGCGCGTGTGCGGAAGACCTTTGTTGATCAGCAGGTTTGAAGATCGGCAGGCCTTACTGATCGGCAGGCCTTACAGATCGGCTGTGCCGGTGAGGGGGTGTTGCTGCGGATGCCTGGCAGTTCTCATCCGCGTGCTGGACGTAGCGCTGCGGGCCGGTGTCCAGCTCTTAGGCGGCCTCCCACTCTGCTTGCAGCCAGCTGAGTTGTGCCTTGCTCGACCGCGCGGCCCCGGCGGGATGGTTCCGCTGGTGGCCGCCTATGACGTCCGCGAGAAGCTCTGGAACCCGCCGATGCCGCTGCTGTTCCAGCGCGGCATCGGCTCCGAGCACCGCGCATTCACACCGACCGCGATCCGTTGACTGTTGATCAATGCGCTGGCCGCGACCGGGCTGACCAACGCCGAAGGCGAGGCACTGTCCTTCTCGCCCCACGGCTTCCGGCGAAACTCCGTTACGGATGCCATCATGAACGGCTTGCCGCCGCATATCGCCCAGGTGATCTGCGGGCACAGGAGCATCGACACGACAATGGCGTACAAGGCGGTCTACCCTGCCGAGACGATCGGGGCCCCCGGGCGTTCATCGCCCGCCGCCGCGCCTCTCGTCCCGGCGGAGAGTACCGAATCCCGGCCGAGGAGGAGTGGGACGCTTTCCTCGCCCACTTCGAGAAGCGGAAGGTGTGCATCTGCACCTGCGCGCGTGCTTTCGGGTCCCTTGTATCCATGAGCACGCTTGTGTTCGATGCTCACTCCTTCGGCCCGATCCGGCCCAACGGGCACGGCGGGCCGACATCCGCGACAACCTGATCGCCCGCATCTCGGAGGCTGGGAAGGCTGGCTCGGCGAAGTCGAGGGTCTGAAAGTCAGCCTCGCTGGCGCACAGGCAAGCACACTCAACTCGACGCCGAAGTAGCCCGCCGAACCGTGGTCAGTCTCGGCATGCCGACGTTCGGCAAGATCGCCGCTCGCACTGAACCCGACCCCGCTCCCTAGCCCAAGGAACTGACCTTAGTCTGTGGCCATGCTGCTGATCTACGACGGGGAGACCACTGCAGACGCGCCCACTCCGCGCACCGGCGGAGTCCCGCTCGTCCCGGGTGAATTCGTTTGGCCGAGGTGCCGCGAGTGCGATGGAGCCATGCAGTTCCTCGCCCATCTGCCCCTCGACATCGGCGTGGTCGCGGTGTTCTTCTGCCAAAACGATCCCGGGATGTGCGACGACTGGGACGCCACTGCCGGCGCCAACCGCGCCTGCCTGTTTTCCGGTGAACTCACCCCGGCCATTGTCCCGGCCGACGGCGAGACGCTCCTGGACGCGGTCACCGCTCTGCGTCTCCATCCCGCTGACGAACCCACGGAGGGGCCGGTCCTCGGACGGCTGGGCGGCGAGCCTGACTGGCTCCAGGGTGACGAGACACCCGACTGTCCCTCGTGCACCACTCGCATGACGTTCACGGCCGAACTGAAGGAGGGCTACGACTACGCTTCCTCCGCGAACTTCGGCGGCGGGGGCCGTGGTTACCTCTTCAACTGCCAGCCCTGCAGCGAGGCCGCGTTCCTCTGGCAACGCTGAATGCCGCCCCAAGAGTCATGCTGCAAGCGTAGTTCGGAGAAGCCTGTGTCAGGTGCCCCGTGCTCCGCCTCGACCTGGCCCAGGAGCCCCGGCTTCTGAAGATCGAGACCAACACCCGCCAGCGCCTTGGAGAAGCCCAGCGGATGCAGTGGCTCGGCGAGGTCGCTGGCCTGCAGGAGAGCCTCAAGCGCATCGCCGACAAGAAACAGCAGGCCGACCGCCTGCGAGCCCAAGCCGGCCGAGGGGAAGAAGGAGTCGCCGCCCTTGGTTAGGCGATCACGCCTGCGCGATGATCTGGGCCTTCAGGCGGTCGTACTCGGCAACCGCGTCCGGTACGTGTTCGAAGTAATCCTCCCAGAATCCTGGTCGCTGCCACTCCGGGGGCGCCAGGGTCAGTTGGCCGTCCTCCAGTCCGGTGACCCAACAGGTCGGCATCCGATCGGACACGATCTCGAACATGTCAGCGTCCCACAGTCCGGGCGAGTCGATTTCGTCCCGCGTCGCACTGCGGTCAGGAAGGCGAAACAGAATTCGCGGGCGGGCGGCGCACACTTCGAGGACCGGATACTCCTCGCCGATCCGCACGCCCGGATGCTCGCTCACGACCGTCGGAGTCCCGGGCTGGATGATTTTGATGCATCGGACGATCACCATTGCAGCCTACGTAGTCCCCGACTCTGCCAGTCTCCCGGCCTGCGGGCGACGACAGGCTCCGCGCCACGAGGACTGCTACGGGCTGGTGAAGTGCGGGGCAGTCAGCAGGACCACACGGTCCGCGTCGACGTCGAAGCCGAGCACCGGGTGACCGGAATCAGTCTCCGGTGCGAACAGCACAGGCTTGCTCAAGCGACGCCCGATCGCGCGCAGGAAACCGCACAGCACGTTCAGTTGCACCTGGCCCTGGAGCTCCCGAAGGTCAACATCGAAGTCGATCGAGTCGGCGGCATAGGGGTGAAAGATCGCCAATACTCCCGGCGCTGGCCAGATCCTCAACATCACGCTGGCCTCGACACCGCGACCCAACATCACCTCGGCTCGTGGCAGCCGCAGTACGCCACCGTCTTCGGAGTACTCGCAAGCCCAGCCCCGTGAGCGCACCAAGTCGAGCACGGCTTGCCAGTCATCGATGGAGGTATCTGCGACACTCACGTCCGGCAGCGAGCCCATCACATCGGGGTCGAAGATGTTCTTGACGTCATCCCACAGCAGGTCAGGCATCGTGCCATAGTGCCCTCTCGCGATGCTGGCTGTATGTCAGAAGCCGGTCAGGTCGTCGCTGCGCGGGTCGCAGACGTGGCGGCTGCGGTAGATGTCGCCCTGGCGGGCGCTGGTTCGCCAGGGGCGTGCCTTGTTGAGGGCGATGTCGAATTCGGGTGCGTGGCGGTCCAACTCGGCGATGATCAGCTCGGTCGTGGCGTCGGCCCGGGCCAGGACGGTGCCGTCGGGACCGATCAGTTCGGAGTTGAGGAGAGCGGTGGTCTGGGCCGGTGTGGCCATCGCCAGTCAGTAGTTGTTGATCGCGGCATGCGCCCGGGCCTTGACCTCGAAGACCGAATCGACCGGATAGGCCGACAGCAGCAGGCAGTCCACCCCCAGGCGTTCGTACTCCGCGAACAGTTCCTGGAAGTTGACCTCGATACAGAGGGCGCAGCCGAACCTGAATCCGTTGACGGAGAAGACGCTCGGCCGGATGCCCGGGGTGTAGTAGCGCAGGACCTCGGTGTGCGAGCAGTAGCGTTTGTCATAGCGGCCTGCCACCTGCCCGTCGGCGTTGATGACGTACAGCCTGTTGTGCGGGCGGTGCGGTGGAGTGAGCCGGTGGGCGCTCCCCAGCACCACCCACAGCTGCAACTCGGCCGCGAGCACCGCCACGTGGCGATACTCCTCCTCGATCGCAGGCCAGTTCACCTGGTCCCCGTCGCTGATCTGCTCCTTGGCGTAGCCCGACAGGCAGCCTTCGGGGAACTGGATCAGCTGGGCGCCCGCTTCGGCGGCTTCACGCATGAGCCGGCGGACCGTCAGGCCGTTGCGGCGGGCATCGTGACTGATCATGGGCTGGGCGATCGCGATGCGACGACGAGGCAGCCATGGACAGCAGCCTACGCATGGCGGCGCCGCCATCCGCGTCACCGGGTATCGCCTGGCGTGCCTCCTCATCGACGAACGCGGCCTGCTGGCCACCGTCGCCCCTGAACTGCAGGCCGCTGTCCCGGGGTTGCAGCCCCGGATGATCCTTACAGCGGCCTGACCGTTGCACTTTCGCTCACACTGGACTCCCGACCGGGTGACGGCGGGCAGCGCGGGAAGGCGACGTTCTGGCCAGCGCCCCGCGTCCGGAGGCAGCGCAGTGCCGACCCGGATCCATCACCCTGACACGGACAGCAGCTCCCGGGCCCAGGCGGGGACGGGCGGGGTGGCGTGAGCACACGCCCGCAGTCCCCGCGGCGGTAAAGGAACCATGGCGACGGCGGGCAGAACGGACCCTCGCGGGATGAGCCGAACGTCCCGATGCCATCAGACAGGCGGGCAGCCGCCTGACTAATGCCGTGGTGTGAACTTCCCACGTTGTCCTGGCCGGAGCAGCCCGGTCACAGCAGATCGTCCTCGGTATCGCCGGTGAGACCGAGTTCCTCATCGGTGAAGGGCCCGCCCAGGTCGGGCATCGCGAACAGGCTCCTGAGAGTGTTTGCGGTCCGTCTTCGGTGATCGGGACGCGTTCGTCGTGCAGGCTGGTGTGTGGTTGGTGTCGGTGAAGTTTCTGTCTGTGGCCGGGTGGAGCGGTTTGTGTCGTGGACCGGAGCGCAGGTGGTGACGTGGCCGCTGAGCGGTGTTGTGGCGTGGAGAGGGGGGTGGGCGGGGCAGGAGATCCGGTGTACCGGACCGGTTGGAGCGGCCTGGTGGTCACAGGCACGGCGCGCGGTTTACCGCATGCTCGTTCGGTAGCCCTTCTGTCTCAAAAGGCGAAGACCGGCGGCCTCTGGCTTCCCGGGACGAACTTCACCACAACCGTGTCGTGCTGCTGTGTGTCCCACTACTGAGCGCGGGAAGAAGTCGGATACCCAGGGGGCGGGACGCGAGTCATGCCGAGGTACGTGATCGTCCGGCGCATAACACGGTTGTTCTGGTCCCCGCGTGGTGCAGGACGGCAGCCGCCAGCCTTCGCCCGGCAGCTGGTGGGGCTGTGGCTGTTCGCGCTTTTGGCGGGGGCCGGGCTCACCGCCGTGGGCTGGGACGAGGAGTTCGGCATGGCACTGCTGCTCCTCTTTTATGGCGACGTCATGGACGGGGTGCGGTACCGCTGGACGGCCGCACTGGCCGCGCTGACCGTTCTGTCGGCTGCCGGCCGGCTCACAAGAGCCGTCCTGCCCGGCTCCCTTGACGATGCGTGGGCGCACAGTGTTGGCTCCGCTGTCGGTGTCACGCTCGGGCTGGCGGTGAGCGCCGCGATCACACGGCTTCCGGAGCGCCGGCCGCATCGGCCCGCCGGGGGACACGACTGCGGGGCCAGCGGTCAAGACTCTCCGTAGAGGGAGAGGGGCCGCCGACCTCGGTGACAACACGCCCGCCCCTTTGTGCCACCTGTCGTGCTTCAGCTCAGCTCGGAGCCACGATCTGTGCGAGCCCGTTAGGCTGCACCGCTGCCGGGGTACCACGCCGGAGGCAGGATCAGCCGAGAGGGCACAGCCGCTCCGTCGGACGGAACCAGGCCAATTGGCGCAACACCGGTCGCGCTGCCGAAGCCGAGCAGGCTGCCCAAATGGAACGGGCTACTGACGTCGGCCGGACTGTTGAAGTCGACCGTGCCGCTGGAGAACTGGGCCTCGTAGAAGTAGATCGTGCTGCCGGAGAACTGGGCCCTGCGGAAGTCGACGCTGCCGTCGGAGAACCTCGCCCCGATGAAGTCGGCCCTGCCGCCGGAGAACCGCACCCCGCTGAAGGTGACCGTGCTGCCAGAGAACCGCACCCCTCGCAGGTCGACTGTGCCAGCGGAGAACGTCGCCCCGCGGAAGTCGACCGTGCCCCCGCAAAAGTGCGTCTCCGAAAGGTCGCCGCCGTCGAAGACGACTTCGGTGAGGTCGAATTCGTGGCCCTGCCACGAGTGGGGGTGGTCGGCCTCCAGGCGGAGATGGTCGCGGATGAGGCGGATGATCGTGTGCCGTACCTCCCGCAGGGCCAGGTAGGCGTGCCGGGCCGGCGCATCATCGTCCGGGAGGTCAGCCTGCGCGGTCTAGGGCAGGCGGAGATACGCACACAAGACGTCGATACTGGTTTGCCGAAGGCCGCGGGTGGGCGCGTCGTCGGCGAGGCCGGCCAGCGCGTGCACCCCACCCAGCCGGACCGCGGCGGAGTCGTCACCGAGCTGCGTGACCGCAGTGGTGAAACGCTCCGTGTGCAGGCGCGTCGCCTCCCGCAGGGCACCGTCCTCATCCACTCGCTGGCGCCGGTAGGCCACCACCAGGGCGACCAGCGCGCCGGCACCGGCCACCACACCGAAGGACAGCTTCACCAGATCGAAGAGCGTCTGGGAGTCCAGGCGCCGCTCGGCCTTCAACCCCCGCGCACCGAGCAGATCCCAGCCGGCGTAGAACACCACGGCCGCCACCAGAAGCGCTGCGGTGAAGGTCAGGGCCAGCACCGGGCCGACCGGCCACAACTGCAGGCCACGCCGCTCCGCACGGCGCCGGGGCAGAAATGCGCTCATGCTCCCTCAAGGCAACCCAGCCCCACCACCGGTTCCGGCCCCTTGCCGGGAAGCTGGAAACAGCTTCATAACCGCCGTCGGCACCGTGTCTGTTGCGTGCCATTCACGACGCTGGTGGCTGATGCGGCGGGCGAGAGCTCGGGCCGAGGCGGTGAAGGCCGACGTGACGGCCTCGTGGCCGCAGTGTGATGACCCGCCGCCTCACCCGACGAGACCATCGAACCGGGACGGTCCCGGCCACCCTCAGCCGCCTTGCCCATCCCTCTGGTTGCCGTTCGGTTCGGCGTCCAACGATGCTCAACCGCACGGCAAACCCGATCACCACCTAGCTTCAGGCCGCTGTGACCTGCGGAAAGAGGATGTGACACAGGCCCTGAGCCCGCGGGCCCGTGGCAGGCTGTCGATGTCGACGGCCGTAGACGCCCTGGCCGAGCACCGCCAGGCGAATCCTCGCCTACGAGGCGCCAGCCGCCGCCACAACCTGCATCGCCCGTCGCGACCTTGACCCCGGAAGCGCGCCGAGTGCGTGGCGATGCTGACCTGGCACGAGACGGTCCAGTCCACCCGCAGCGAGCCAGGTCGGCAGACCCGCCGACTCGTGACCAGGCGATTGCCGGAACGGACAAACCCACCCTCTCGAGGGGAACTGTTCTCGAAGCTCTGCCTCGTCCGCTTCAAGACGGGTGAAGGTCTCCGCTGGTGCACGGCCGGCCGTATCGTTCGACGAGGGCGTTGCCGATCAAGGCCAGGTGGTCTCGGACCTCCGGCGGGCCGGTCACCTCGACCCATTCGAACAGTCCGGAGAGCTCGCCGGCGAGGATGGACTCATTGGGGCCGCGGATCACGACCTCGATGCGGCCGTCGGCCGTGGAACCTCCCACGTTGAGCCGGTCGCCGAGCGCCATCCGGAGTATGCCTATCCCGTCGGGTGTGCATACCGCCTGGACCTCCAGCGGCATGCGTTTGCGATCGACCTCTTTGGCGATCTCATTCCAGCTTTCGGCTAGGTCGAAGTCCCCGGGGCGGTGCACAGGGTCGCCGGTCGGGTCGGCCGACGACACGCGGTCGATCCGGAAGAGCCGTCGGCCGGTCTCGGTGTTGGAGACGAGGTACCACACAGGACCTTTGGCGACGATGCCCAGCGGCTGGACGGTTCTCCGGGTTTCGACGCCTTTGCTGTCGACGTAGCCGAGCGACACCTGGACGCCGTTGATCACCGCGTCCTGGAGTTCGTCGAGGAAGCGAGGCGGCTGGTGCTCGATCCGGCTCGCCCCCCATCGCTGCGGGTCTACGACCAGCGACGCCGCCGCTGCCTCGGCCTGCACCTGGAAGGGCTTCGGTAGAGCATGGACGAGCTTGCGCAGAGCTGCCTTCATCGCCGGCGTCGCATCCGAGGCCGGACCGACAGCCAGGAACAGGGCGCGTGCCTCACTGGCGGTCAACCCGGACAGGTCGGTACGAGCACCGCCCACCAGGCGCCAGCCGCCACCTCGGCCCTGTACGGAGTACACGGGCACCCCGGCCATGGCCAGGGCGTCGAGGTCACGGCGGGCGGTGCGCTCGGAGACGTCCAGCTCTCGGGAGACCTCCGCGGCTGTCACCTGCTCGCGCCGTTGGAGCAAGAGGAGTATGGCCACCAGCCGATCGGATCGCATACTGACAAAACTCTCAGAAAAACCGGTCATGGGGTGACCGGTTTGGGGAGCACGATGGCGACATGGCCTCATCGAGGAGGTCGACCGCCAGCGAACACCCCCAGCGAGGAAATGCAGTGTTCAATCAAGCAGAATTTCCCGAGCCCACCCTCATCCAGGTCAACGGTGTGGAGCTCGAAGTCTTCGAGGCAGGCCGAGAAAACAAGGGCAAGCCCATCGTGCTCTGCCACGGCTGGCCGGAGCACGCCTTCTCCTGGCGTCACCTGATGCCCGTCCTCGCAGCGGCTGGCTACCACGTCATCGCGCCGAACCAGCGGGGTTATGGCAACTC
This sequence comes from Streptomyces sp. NPDC092369, assembly GCF_044755245.1. Taxonomy (NCBI): domain Bacteria; kingdom Bacillati; phylum Actinomycetota; class Actinomycetes; order Kitasatosporales; family Streptomycetaceae; genus Streptomyces; species Streptomyces sp. NPDC092369. The sequence continues at coordinate 98,969 of NZ_JBIVQP010000010.1, read as the reverse complement.
ATCCCGCCCGACCGAGGTGACGGACTACGACATCGAACACCTGACGGGTGACCTCGTCGCGCTCCTGGACCACTACGGCTACGAGGACGCCACCTTCGTCGGCCATGACTGGGGTGCGTTCGTCGTCTGGGGACTGGCCCTGTTGCACCCTGACCGGGTGAACAAGGTGATCAACCTGAGCCTGCCTTACCAGGAGCGCGGAGAAATGCCGTGGATAGAGGTCATGGAAACCTTCCTCGGCGGCGACTTCTACTTCGTCCACTTCAACCGGCAACCGGGCGTCGCGGACGCCGCATTTGATGCCAACCCCTCCCAGTTCCTCCGCAACCTCTACCGGAAGAACGTGCCCCCCGCACCCCCTGAGCCGGGCATGGCATTTATTAACCTCGCCAAGGCGGAAACACCACTCGGTGAGCCCATCATGAGCGACAGTGATCTGGCCGTCTACGTGTCCGCGTTCGAGACGTCTGGATTCACGGGCGGCATCAACTGGTACAGGAACCTCGACCGCAACTGGCGCTTGCTGGCGGACGTGGACCCGATCATCAAGCAGCCCGCCCTCATGATCTACGGTGACCAGGACTTCGCGATCCCGAGATTCGAAAGACTGGCAGAGTTCGTGCCCAACGTGGACGTGGTCGGCCTGGACTGCGGTCACTGGATCCAGGAGGAAATGCCAGAAGAAACCAACCAGGTGATTTCGGAATGGCTGGAACGGCAGGGCTACTGAACTTGAACTCGTGATGTCGGGTCTCACGGGCTGAGGTGTTTCAGGTGTGGGCCCTGATTGCTGCACTGGATGTCCGAGTGCGTCCCCGATGGCGTTCAGTTCCTCGTCGCTGAATCAGGCGCGCTCGGGGGTTCCAGCTGGCGATCTCGAATCGAGCGAAGCCACAGAGCCAGTCGTAGTCCAGTGCGTCCAGCGAGGTCGCGGTGCCGCAGCAGGGGGACCGTCACGGCGAGGGTTGCGAAGCCGTCGTCGCAGTGGGCTTCGAGTAGGTCGCCCCCACCACTCGGTGTCGATCGAGGTGCCGCAGTGGGGGCAACCGATCTTCTGCAGATTCTGACCACAGTCGACAACGGTGAGTGTCGTGCCAGGTGACGTCGATCTCGACGTCGACGTCGCCGGGAGCCCGGGGGCCAGGTCCTCCACGATCGACGCAGTACGTTCAGCCGCGGGCTGCCAGTGCGGGTCGGTCGGGATGACAGAGAGGACGTCGTCGCTCATGGGCTCACTCGATTCGTCGGGCGGGAACCTCCTCCAGGCGACGCGATGCTCCTGATCATGCGTGCGGGTGGCAGATGCCCAGCTGGTCACGCGTCGAGGGCCAGACCGGTGCCGGTGAGACAGCCGTCGAGCAGCTGGGGCCTCACTTCGGACAGGGCCGCCCACCCCACCGGACCTGTGGCCCACCCGCCGCGGTCATCAGGGCGCGGTCACCGTCACCGCAACGGCTTCCCGGGCGGCCCAGTCGGCGAAACCGGTGGCAGGACGGCCCAGAACCTCCTCGACGCCGGTGGAGAGGTAGGCGTCCGCACCGGTACGGATGCCGCGGAGCATCGCCATCCGCCACTGGACGTACCCGTCGGGGGTGCCGGCCGCCCGGAGCCGGGCGATGTGCTCGTCGTCGCTCTCGGTGGAGAAGCGCACCGATGTTCCGGTCACTCGCTCGAGCGTCTCGGCGGCCTCCGTGAAGGTGATTGCCTCGGGACCGGAGAGCTCGAGCACGCGGCCGTCATAGCCGCGCCCGGCGAGGACGACCGCGCCGACCTCGGCGATGTCGTCGACGTCGATGAAGGGCTCTGCGCCGTCGGCGACCGGGGCGATGATCTGTCCGTCGAGCGGGGTGAACATCGCTTCAGTGAAGTTCTGCGCGAAGTGGGTGGGGCGCAGGATCGTCCACGCCAGCGGGCCGGCCTGGAGTGCCTTTTCCGCGGTGTCCACGGCTCCGCCCGGGTGGAATTCGACTCCTCGCGCCGACAGCAGTACGGCGTGTTCAACGCCGGCATCAACAGCGGCGTGGAGGAATCTGCCGAGTGTGTTGCTCCAGTCCGCGGCGGACCCGGGTCCGATGATGAACACGCCGTCGGCGCCGTCGAGTACGGTCGGCCAGCTGGCCTCGTCTCGCCAGTCGAATCGCAGCGGTGTGCTGCGGCTCACCGCGCGCGGGGTGTGGCCTGCCTCGCGAAGGGCCCGAGTGAGGCGGCGTCCGACTTTGCCGGTGCCGCCGAGGATGACATGAGTAGACATGCCACCGACGATAGGAGTCCGCAGCAGGTCATCCAATGCCTGTAACGCTTGGAAACATTCGTGTTCGTCTACTCTGGGTGGGGTGGACATTCTGAGCAACGAGCTGTCGCGCGCTCGTGCGGAAGGCGCGGTGTTCTCCGTGCTGCATCGCGTGGAGCCGTGGGGATTGCAGTTTGCCGGCACCCGTCCGCTCACCGCGCACCTCCTCCTCCACGGATCCGGTTGGGTCGAGCGAGAAGGCCAGGAGGCCGCCCGTGTCGAGGCGGGTGATGTGCTGCTGGCGACTGCGGGTGCTCCCTACGCGCTGGTCAGCGCGCCGGGGGCCGACGCGGTGCCGATCGGGCAGGCACGAGAGGCCGGATCGGCGCCGGGGCCTGTGGGTGATGCGTCGGCCATCGTGATGTGCGGCGCGTACGTGCTCTCCGGAAGCGTGGGCGAGGCCCTGTTGCGCAGTCTCCCTCCGTTCGCGATCGTGCGCGCAGCCGACCAGACCCCGGCCCACCGGGCAGCAGTGGAACTGCTCGCGGCGGAAGCCGCGAAGGACGCGGAAGGGCAGCAGGTGCTGCTCGACCGGCTGTTGGACGTGAACCTCGTCTACACGCTTCGGGCTTGGTGGCAGACCGCGGAGGCCGCACCCGGCTGGTACCGGGCGCTCGACTCCGCGCACCTGCGGCGCGTGCTGGAGGCACTGCACGCCAACCCCGCCCACAACTGGACCCTCCCGGCAATGGCGCAGCTGGCGGGCCTGTCACGGGCCGGCTTCGCGGCGCAGTTCGGCCGCGTCGTGGGCGTTCCACCGGCCCGGTATCTGACCGGGCTGCGAATGACGCGCGCCGAGGACGCGCTGATCGGCACCGACGACACCCTCGCAGTGATCGCCGCAGACGTCGGTTACAGCAACGAGTACGCCTTCGCCACCGCGTTCCGGCGCCGCCACGGCCGCTCCCCGGGACGGTGGCGCACAGAGCACCGAGCCGCCGCCCGGGGCAGGGACGAGAGTAAGCCCGCCGGCCCGGAGCACCCCTCTGGCGGCGTCCGGGCGCCGGATGCTCAACGGTGAGCCGGAGCGGTCGCTCTGGGCACGCGTGTGTCACAGACGTACAGGCGGCCCCGCGCGGGTCGCTCATCCCGCACGAGGGGTATGAGCTGGCCCGGAATGGGTCCTTCATCGATCAGGGCATGCAAGCAGGGCCCACACACCACGCCAGAGACGTGCATCGACGACCGTCGCAGTAGCGCATCACATAGCCTTACACCCACTCTGAGCTGCGCAAACGGCATGGCATGACAATGCCGTACACGGTAGCTTGGCGCCCCACACACCGATCGCGCGGCGTGCCACCACCAGCCGCCTGGGCGCCTACCAGCACATACCGAGCACATCCATCTCCCCGCGGCGCTGTTCGCGAAGCTCCCGCGGCCATACGGCAGGCACTAGCCGGCCGAACCCTGAGCCTGACGGTCTCTCATTGTTCTGCCGTCCCCGCCCCAGGCCGTCTCGAAAACTGTCGCCCCTCTTTGCTCAGTAGCTACCTACTGATTACGCGACCCTCCGGCCTCTGACCCGTTCCCAGACACCCCCCTTGGATATGGACGACGGGATCCTCGGCGGCATGCACGGGAGACCCGACGCCCGAGGAAGGTGATGGCCCGATCAGATGCGTGGCTGCGCCTCGTGGCGTAGTCCAGCTCCTATGGCGCGGCGGGTGAATGTGACACCCGCCGCGGCGAGGAAGAGGAAACCGAGCGTGGCTGGATGTCAGTGCACCGGACCGAAGAGGGGATCACGAATCCAGAATTCCAGGCGCCCGTCCTCCGGTGGCAGGACCTCGCCTGGTGGTGGGCCATCAGGCACGCAGCCCGGCCACATTTCCGTGAGCCACGCCTGCTCAGCGGCAGCCAATCGATCCCAGTGTTCGCGAATCTCACAAGCCGGACACTCCGTTCGCCTCCAGCGCCATCGAGATGCCGGCCGAGATAGCAGATCGCTGGTGCCACCTGGTACTGCACTGAGAGGTGCTGCAAGCGGAAGCCAGGGGGTGGTCACCGCACCAGGACCACCGAGGCCACCTGCGCACCGTCCGGCGAACAACCCGACATCACCCGATCAAGTTCAGTACAGGCGAGGGAGTCGGAGGCGGCTGCTTGGGCCGGGAGGGCCGTGGCGGGCAGCATGAGCGGGCTGGGCGGATCACTGATGTTCCCCTTCTGTTGGATGTCTTCCTGCGGAAGACCGCCCTTCACACAGGGCGTTTTGGGCCACTTCCTGGCAGTCCTGTCCGGCCTGGAGGGTGTCCGGCACCTGATTGAGCGCGACGGCGACGCTCCGTCCGCCCGGCCCGACCGCGGTGAGCGCGCGGTGACCTCCCGGCACGGTCCCCGCGTGTCCCCACCTCAGGCCGCCGCAGCGCAGCGGGGAGGCGATGAGGCCGAGGCCGTAACGGGCGCCGGGCCAGAGCCGGTCTGGGTCGGCGGCCACCGTCCGCCGCGTCGGCGAGTTGGTCCGCGGGCAGCAGATGACCGTGGACGAGCGCGGTGATGAAGCGGGTGAGGTCGGCGGGTGTGGAGACCAGCGCGCCGCCGACCCCGCCGAACGTCGTCTTCCAGGCGGCCCAGGCGACGAAGTCGGGGGCCCGCCCGGATCGGCACCACGGCTCCCAAACCCGCGAGGGGGATGCAAGCATCGTGGTGGCCCGAGGTGCCGACCGTGCGCGTCAACAGCCACCCGTTCGGCACCGCGTCACGGGTGCTGCCCTGTGATGGCTGCACTGGCTGATCGCATAGCCTCTCCTGGCACGCACACGACAAGGGGAGGATCATGAGGGGCAGAACGGCCTGGGCCGCGGCCGGCGGCGCGGCGGTCCTGGTGCTTACGACGGCGACCGGGGCGCATGCGGAGGGGCGGGGTGACGTCCGGGTGGTGAAGACCGTCGTCAACGGCGGCGGCAACGTCATCGTTGGCGTCGCGAAGACGATCCGCTACCCGGTCGACATCACGGTCAAGGACAACTCGGGCGCGAAGGGCCTCACGGACGTGAGCACCTTCAACAAGACGAGCGCTTACACCTTCGCGACCTGGAACGACGACTCTTCCTGCACAAAGAAGAGCGCGACGACATCGGTGTGCCGGGCCACGCTGACCATTGACCCCGGCTGGATCGCCGACAGCGACGACATCAATTCCAACACGGTCGCCGGTGTCTGGCAGGTCAACGCCACCGTGAAGGCGAATGACGGCGACTACTGGATCTCCGACGACATCGCCGACTACAAGGTCAAGCGGGCCGTCCAGCTCACCACGGTCATCGCACCCGAGAAGGCTGCCAAGAACGCCAAGGTGACCGTCACCGGCAAGCTCTCGCGGGCCAACTGGGAAGACCTCAAGTACCACGGGTACCCCGGGCAGAAGGTCAAGCTCCAGTTCAGGAAGAAGGGCGCCGCGCACTACAGCACGGTCAAGACCGTGACGACGGGCACCGTCGGGAAACTGACGACCAAGGTGACCGTCACCTCGGCAGGCAACTGGCGCTGGTACTTCCCCGGCACCACAACCACCTCCCGCAAGGTGTCGGCCGGCGACACGCTCAACCTGAAGTAGCGCCGACGATGCCGGCCTCGTACGCAACGTACGGGCCGGCGTTGGCCGTTGACGCGGCCTCGGGGTTGCGCACCGCACACGCGGGTTCTCGCCTCGGCCTCGACCTGGCCGGCGTTCGTAGCGACGTCCACCCCGTCCAACGCCCGGCTGGTGCACGCGGGTTCACGGTCATCCCGAGACTCCGGACCAGGGGCGGCGACGCTCTCGGGAGCCGGGCCAGCGTGGTTTTGCCGGTGGCGGGCAGGCCGCCGATGACGATGAGCACGGGGACATCCTGCCCGAGGGATGCGGCGTGGCGGCCGGCTGTTCACACAGGTGACACGGTGCCAACCGGCCGCGGCGGGCCGGGACCGTATCCATGTTTCCGCATTGTGAGACCTGTCCGGAATTCATTGACCGACGGGGCAGGTCTCTGCTCAACTCACCTGCTATGACCCCGCGTGTGGATTTGACCCGGAGGCGCCACATCGACCTGGCGCACGTCTCCAGCGCGTTCTGTTGTCGTTGATTCCCCCGGCGGATCGCTGATCCGCTGAGCGGCCCTCGGCCGCGGCCGTCGCGGGGGGAAGGCGTACCGCCGAGAAGGCGGTGCGGACCCTCCTCCGTGGCGATGTCTCCCTGACGGAGTGCGGTTTTGGCGGGCGACCGCCCTTCTGCCGACCCCTCTTGTCTCCCTGCTCCCGCTCACTCCTGCGTCGTGCAAGTGACGTGCCTGCGGCGGGACGTGTGCAGGCCATCCGGACAGCGCGCGCTGTACCGGCACGGTCGCACGGCCTTCACCCGACAACTCGCCCGCGCCCCATCCCTCAGGAGAGATCTCCTCATGCCTCCTACCATCCGCGAACTCACCGACCGTATCGGGGCGTTCGTATGACCGAGGTCAGCATCAAGAGGCCGGTCGTCGCCCCGACGGCCGCACAAGCCACGGGTACGGCGGGACGCGAGGTCTTCCTGCCGCTCGACGCCCGTCGCCGGACCCCGCTGAGCACACTCCGCGAGCGGCTGCGCTGGCCGCTGGGCATCTACACCACCCCGGTCGTCATCCTCATCGCCTGGGAGATCCTCGCCAGAGCGGGAGCGCTGAAGAAGACCTACGCTCCGGCGCCGACCTCGATCGTCAATTCCGCCGTCGACCTGTGGCAACAGGGCGTCCTCGGCCCGGACCTGGCCATCTCGCTGCAACGCGCCGGTATCGGACTCGCCGTCGGTCTGACGGTGGGCATCGTCAGCGGGGTGCTGGGCGGGCTGCTGCGCAGCGGTGAGTACCTGTTCAACGGTGTCGTGCAGATCCTGAACACGATCCCGCTGCTGGCGGTGCTGCCGCTGATGATCGTGTGGTTCGGCATCGACGAGCTCACGAAGGTGCTGCTGATCTCTTTCGGCGCCGGCGTCCCGATGTACGTCAACCTCTTCGCCGCGATCCGCGGTGTCGACCAGCGGCTGATCGAGATGGCGCGGACGACGGGGGCGGGCAACTGGCGCCTGGTGACACGGGTGCTGGTTCCCGGGGCCCTGCCGGGATTCCTGGTCGGCCTGCGGTTCTCGCTCGCCTACAGCGTCCTGGGCCTCGTCGCGGCCGAGACGGTCAACGCCGACAAGGGCCTCGGCTTTCTCATCACCCAGGGGCAGACCTATCTCCAGACCGGCCAGGTCTTCGTGGGGCTGGTCATCTACTCGCTCCTTGGTCTGCTAGCCGACCAGTTCGTCCGGGTTCTCGAGCGGGTGCTGCTGCGGTGGCGTCCCAGTTATGAGGCGTCATGAGCACCACTGCCCAGACGCAGCCCCGGCAGCAGGCCGGTGCCGTCGTGGAGAAGGTCGTGCGCCGGTTCGGCGACCGGGCCGTCCTCGACCAGCTCGATCTCACCATCGCCGACGAGGAGTTGGTGGTTTTGCTCGGCCCCTCCGGCTGCGGCAAGAGCACCCTCCTGCGCCTGCTCGCCGGCCTCGACCGTCCAGCCGGCGGGCGGGTGGAGGTCCCGGCCAGGCGGGCGATCGTCTTCCAGGCCGACCGGCTGCTGCCGTGGCAGCGAGTACTGCGCAACGTCACTCTCGGCCTGCACGGGGCGGACGCCGACCGGCGCGCCCTCGACGTACTGGCCGAGGTGGGACTGTCGGGCCGCGAGAGGGCCTGGCCCAAAGAGCTCTCCGGCGGCGAGGCCCAACGGGTCTCGCTCGCACGGGCCTTGGTGTCGGAGCCCGAACTCGTGTTGCTCGACGAGCCGTTCGCGGCGCTCGACGCGATCACCCGGCTGCGCATGCACGACCTCGTACGGGCGCTTCGCAGCAAACACCACGCGGCCATGCTGCTCGTCACCCACGACGTCGACGAGGCGATCGCGCTGGCCGACCGCGTCGTCGTCATGAGCGACGGACGCATCGGCACCTCCCACGTCATCGACCTCACGGCCGCCGACCGCGAGGCGAGTGTCGCCCGCGAGGAGCTGCGCTCCGCACTCCTTGCAGACCTCGGCCTCGCCAACCAGCACTGAATCCACGCAAGTCACCCCCCGCTTCCTCCCGTCCCCGCACAGAAAGCATGTGAGAACGATGCCCACAAGAATCTCCCGGACAGTCGGCGCCCTCGGCCTGCTCGCCCTCGCGGGCCCCCTCGTCGCCTGCGGAACGGAGACGGAGGCGGCAGCACCGCTGAGCGACGTGAGCGGATCGAGCGCCGACGCCCACCCCGAGTGGAAGAACTACACCTTCACCATCGGGGACAACGGAGGCGACGGCAGCCAGGAGCTGGCGAAGATCACCGGCGTCTTCGACAACGCGCCCTACAAGGTGAAGTTCGCCCGCTTCACCTACGGGCCGCCGCTCGTGCAGGCCGCCGCGTCGGGCGACATCGACCTGGGCAGCGTCGGCGACGTGCCGCCGATCACCGGCGCAGCGAAGGAGTTCGGCTTCAAGGTCGTCGCCGTCAACCGCTCGCTCAAGCCCGACCAGGCCAACGAGAACATCATCGTGCCCAAGGGCTCGACGCTGAAGACCCTGGGGGACCTCAAGGGCAAGAAGCTCGCCGTCCCGCAGGGCAGTTCGGCCCACGGCCTGGCCCTGAACGCACTGAAAAGCGTCGGTCTCAGTCCCAAGGACGTGAAGCTGGTCTTCCTCGACCCGGCCGCCGGCGCCACCGCGTTCAACACCGGCAAGGTGGACGCCTGGTCGATCTGGAACCCCCAGTCGGCGATCGCGGTCAAGGGCGGTGCGCGGATCCTGGCCAAGGGCCTGCCGCCCATCGACCAGACGAGCAGCTACTACGTCGCGAGCGAGAAGTCGCTGAACGACAAGACGAAGCGGGCAGCCCTCACGGACGTCCTGAAGCGACTGGCCCACGAGTTCGCCTGGGCCATCAAGCACGAGGACAAGTACGCGGAGGCGATATCCAAGGAGGAGGGCATCCCCCTTGCCGACGCGAAGGCCTCCCTGGAAACGTTCGAGAACCGGGTCACACCGGTGGAGAAGTCGGACATCGCGGCGGAGCAGAAGCTCGCCGACGCCTTCCTCGAGGCGGGCCAGATCACCAAGACGGTCGACGTCGCCTCGATCACCGACAACCTCCTCCCGGCCGGCTACGACAGTTCGAAGCTGAAGGTCACCTCATGAGCCTCGGGCGGGCCGGGCGCCGCCGGCTCCACCTCAACGCCTTCCTCATGGAGGCAGGCCATCACGAGGCCGCCTGGCGGCTCCCGCACAGCGATCCGCGGGCCGACTTCGACCTCCAACACTGGGTCAGGCTCGCCCAGTTGGCCGAGAGCGCCAAGTTCGACTCGTTGTTCCTGGCGGACGGCCCGGCCCTGAACGGCACCGGCGAGTTCCGGCCGCCGGGTCAGCTCGAACCACTGACGCTGCTGACCGCCCTGTCCCAGGCGACGAGCAGGATCGGCCTCATCGCCACGGTGTCGTCGACGTACAACGAGCCCTACAACCTCGCCCGTCGCCTCGCCTCCGTCGACCATGTCAGTGGTGGCCGGGCCGGCTGGAACATCGTCACCTCGGCGGGCGCCGACGAGGCGGCCAACTTCGGCCTCGTGGACCGCCCGGCCCACGCCGAACGGTACGCCCGCGCCGACGAGTTCCTGCACGTCGCCAAGGCGCTGTGGGACAGCTGGGAGTCCGAGGCCGTCGTGGCGGACCAGGTCACCGGGCGCTACGCCGACCTGGACCGGCTCCACCGGATCGACCACCGGGGCAGGCACTTCTCGGTGGCCGGCCCGCTCAACGTCGCGCGTCCGCCTCAGGGCTATCCGCTGCTCGTGCAGGCCGGCTCCTCGCAGGACGGCAAGGACTTCGCGGCCAGGCACGCCGAGGCGATCTTCACCGCCCACCGGACCTATGAGCGGGCGGCCGCCTTCTACGCCGACATCAAGGCCAGGACCCGAGCGGCGGGCCGTGATCCGGACGGGGTGATCGTGCTGCCGGGGATCGTCCCGTACATCGGATCGACCGAGGAGGAGGCACAGGCGCTGGCGCGGCGGTTCGACGAACTGCGCGTACCCGAGTACGGGCTGCGCCAGCTGGCCGCGGTCTTCGAGACCGAGCCGTCGGTGTTCGAACTCGACGCCCCGCTCCCTGACTTCATCCTGGCGCGACCGAAGTTGGAGGGCACGCAGAGCCGCTCCGAACTGATCATCGAGCTCGCCGTGCGAGAGAAACTGACGGTACGTCAGATCATTTCCCGGCTCGGCGGCGGTCGTGGCCACTTCGAGTTCGTCGGTACGCCCGAACAGGTCGCGGACGCGATCATCACCTGGTTCGAGGGCGGTGCCGCCGACGGCTTCAACATCATGGCGCCGGCCCTCCCCTCGGGCCTGGAGGCGTTCATCGAGCACGTGCTGCCCATCCTGCGAGGCAAGGGCCTGTTCCGCGCGGAGTACGAGGGCACGACACTGCGCGAGCACTACGGACTGCCGGTGCCGGCCAACCAGTTCCACCGGGCGGGGACACATGTGTCCGGCCACTGACGGCGAACCGCCGGCCCTGCGCGTCCACGGGCTCAGCAAGACGTACGAGGACGGCTTCACCGCGGTCACCGGGCTGGACCTGGAGATCCCCGACGGAGCCTTCTTCGGCCTGCTGGGGCCTAACGGCGCGGGCAAGACCACGCTGATCGGCTCGATGTGCAACATCGTCCGGCCCACCACCGGCACGCTCACCGTCTTCGGCCACGACCATCGCAGCCGCGAGGCGCGCCGGCTGCTCGGCCTGGCCGAGCAGGAGATCAACGTCGACCGTTTCCTGTCGATCCGGCAGATCCTCGTCTACCACGCCGGCTACCACGGCATCGGCCGGAAGGCGGCGGTGCGGCGCGCCGACGAACTGCTGGCGGTGTTCCGTCTCGACCGCAAGGCGGACGCACGCGCCTACGAACTGTCCGGAGGCATGCAGCGCCGGCTCGTCATCGCCCGGGCGCTCATGCACCGGCCCCGCCTGCTCATCCTCGACGAGCCGACGGCCGGCGTCGACGTGGAACTGCGCTCGGAGATCTGGCGGCTCGTCAAGTCCCTCAACGCGGCCGGCACCACCGTCCTGCTGACGACCCACTACCTGGAGGAGGCGGAGACGTTGTGCGACGAGATCGCGCTGCTGCGGGCCGGCCGGATCGTCGACCGCGGCTCCGCGGCCGCCCTGCGCAGCCGCTACGCGGCGCGGGACATGTCGGAGGTCTACGACCGGGTGATCACGGGGGAGGAGGTGGCGTGACCGGCACCCCGGAACAGGCGGCCCTTCCCTCGTACGACGAGCCCTTCCGGCCCGAACGGTCTCCGTTCCTGTGGCTGTTGGAGCGCGAGGTCCTGCGCTTCCTGACCATCTGGCGCTACAGCGTCATCGGCCCGGTGCTGTCGACCGTGCTGTTCGTCATCGTCTTCGGCTCCGCCCTCGGCGGGCACGTCGACACGGTCGACGGCGTCTCCTACGGCCGGTTCATCGTGCCCGGCCTGCTCGCCCAGGCGATCGTCAACGTCGGCTTCTTCAACGGGACGACCAGTCTCTTCGAGGCCCGGCGCGACCGGTACATCCACGACGTGTTCGCCAGTCCGCTGCGCTGGTGGGAGATCAACGCGGCCCTGGTGGGCGGCGGTGTCGCGAGAGGCGCCGTCGTGGGCACGGGAGTCGTGGCCGTGGCCCTGCCACTCACCGGGGGCGGCAGTGTCGCCCGCCCCTTCGTCCTGCTGTTCGGCACCCTCGGCGTGCTCCTGGTGGCCGCGCAGGTCGGCGTGATCGCGGGCAGCCTCGCCAAGTCGCTCGACCACGTCTACTCCATGGAGTCGATCCTCCTGCTGCCGCTGGGCTTCCTCGGCGGTGTCTTCTACTCGGTCCACCAACTCCCGCCCCTCTGGGACGTCCTGAGCCATCTCGACCCGGTCTTCTGGCTGGTCCAGGTCGAGCGGATCGGCTTCCTGGGCCAGGGCGACGTCGGCGCGGTCTGGGCCCTGCTCACGGTCTGGTCCCTCGCCGCCGCGCTCTCGGCGTGGTCCGCCAGCCTGTTCGCCGGCGGCCGCCTCAAGCCCTGACTCCCCACCGTCCCCGTCCCCGGGAAGGAACGCATGCCATGACGAGTCCCGATTCCGAACAGACCCTGACCGCCGACGTGTTGGTGGTCGGCGGTGGCCCCGCCGGTACCTGGGCCGCGATCAAGGCCGCCGAGACCGGCGCCACCGTCGTCCTGGCCGACAAGGGCTACACCGGTGCGAGCGGCGCGACCGCCTCGGTGGGCACCGGCATCTGGTACGTCGACGACGTCCCCGAGTTGCGCGAGGCCGCCATGGCCGCCCGGGAGGGCCTCGGCGGCCACCTCGCCGACCGGGACTGGATGACACGGGTTCTCGACGAGACCCACGCTCGCATGGACGAACTCGCCCGGGTGCAGCGCTACCCCTTCCCCGTGGACGACCGGGGCCGGCAGCTCCGCGGCGACCTTCAGGGCCCCGAGTACATGCGCCGGCAGCGGACCCGCGTACAGCGTCTGGGTGTGCGCATCCTCGACCACACCCCGGCGCTGGAGCTGCTGGCCGATGCCGACGGAGTCGTGTCGGGCGCGCGGGCACTTGACCGCAGGACCGGTGAGAGCGTCCGCATCGAGGCGGGCGCGGTGGTGCTCGCCGCCGGCGGCTGCGCCTTCCGGTCCAAGACCCTCGGCTGCGACGTCAACACCGGGGACGGCGCGCTGCTCGCCGTGGAGGCGGGAGCGCGGCTGTCCGGGATGGAGTTCTCCAACGCCTACGCCATCGCCCCCAAGGGCACGTCACTGACCAAGACCGCCTACTACTCCTGGGCGAACTTCTACCACGCCGACGGTTCGGTGCTCGAAGGCGCGGCCAGCCAGGGCGGTCGGTCCGCGATCGCCCGGGCGCTGCTGCATGAACCGGTCTACGCCCGCTTCGACCGGGCCACACCGGACGACCAGCGCGCCATGCGCAAGGGACAGCCGAACACCTTCCTGGTCTTCGACCGGCTGGGGATCGATCCATTCACCGACCTGTTCGAGATCACCCTGCTGGCCGAGGGCACCGTACGAGGGACCGGCGGGGTACGGATCGCGGACCACGACTGCTCGACCGACGTCCCCGGCCTGTACGCGGCCGGCGACACCGCGACGCGCGAGCTGATCTGCGGCGGGTTCACCGGAGGCGGCAGCCACAACGCCGCGTGGGCCGCCTCCTCCGGCAGCTGGGCGGGCCGGGGAGCCGCCGACTTCGCCACCCGGCGAGCCCGCCCCGGCCGCCGGCTGCGACCGGTGGGCACGGCCGGCCTGCGGCCGACCGGCGTCGTCTCCGTCGACCATCGCGAGGTGGTCGCCGACGTCCAGCGGCAGGTGCTGCCGTACGACCTGAACTACCTGCGGCACGCGGACCGACTGGGCCCGGCCCTGCGCTCCCTGCACGAGACGTGGTCGGCGGTGCGCGAGGGGCTGGGCGCGAGCGGCGAGGAGGTGTTCCGCGCGAGGGAGGCGGCCGCGATGGTGGCCCACGGGCGATGGATGTACCACGCGGCCCTGCAACGGACCGAGTCGCGCGGCATGCACAAGCGCATCGACCGGCCGGAACGGGACCCTGCCCAGCACTACCGGCTGCTCACGGGCGGGTTGGACGAGGTGTGGAGCCGTCCGGAGTCCGCGCCGCGCACGGCGGTCGTGGCGGGAGGTCGAGCCGCGTGATCGAGATCGTCGAACCGGACCGTTGCATCAGCTGCGACCTGTGCATCGAGGTGTGCCCCACGCGCGTGTTCGACCGCGGCCCGGACGGCGTTCCGGTGCTCGCGAGGCAGGACGACTGCCAGACCTGCTTCCAGTGCGAGGCGTACTGCCCCACCGACGCGCTGTTCGTCGCGCCACTGGTGACCGCCGTCGCACCCGGTTCGCGATTCCACGACGTGCGGGAGCTGGAGGAGTCCGGCCTCCTCGGCGGATACCGCCGCGAACTCGGCTGGGGGAGGGGAAGGGCGCTCGGCGCCCGCACGGCCGTAGGGCCCCGATACCCCGACTGAGAACCGGCGCCGAGCCTGGCGTCGACGACGTGACGTCCGTCCGGAAGAGTCATGCACCAGCAACGATCGGCTCCCGAATTGCCTGGTAGACATGCTGACGTGAGCACCCCGGTGCCGCTGAACCGCAGGTTGTACGTGGATGTGGCGCGCGTCGACGCGTCCGCGTGTCGCCACGCCTCAGCATCCCGGGCAGTGGCCCAACCGGAGACGACTGGCCATCCGCCGACGTGACTTTGCCCCTGATCCAACCGGCCCTGCTGGTGGGATACCCGCTGATGATCAGCCATCGCCTGCTGCTCAAGCAGCGGCCTGGCTCGTACCGTGCGAGACCTCTCAACACCTGACGGTTAGTCAGGTGCACCGGGGGCATGACAGAGGATCCTCGGAGGGAAGGCCGGTCGTATGGAAGTCGATCGTGCCGGCGGCATCGACCCCCGCATCATCACCTCCCGTCTGCAGCCCGGATCCGAGACCGTCCGGCACCGCTTTCCCCCACGAATTCCTGGGTGGATAGGCTTGGTCGAATGATCGAGACTGAACGGCTCCTGCTGCGGCCTCTGCGGGTCGAGGATGCCGACGTGTTCGTGGCACTCCACGAGGACGAACGCGTGAACAAGTTCGTCGGTGCCTACTCCCACCAGCAGGCTCTGGAGCGGTTGGAGTTGATCGAGCGCCAGTGGGCTGAACGTGGGCACGGGTTGTGCGCGGTCGAGCTGAAGTCCAGCGGGGAGTTCATCGGCCGGTGCGGCCTGAACTTTTGGGAAGTGTTCGGCGAAGTGGAACTCGGGTGGACCCTGAAGGCCGAAGCGTGGGGTCACGGCTATGCCACCGAGGCGGCTCGCGCATGCAGGGAGTGGGGATTCGCGGTCTTGGACCCGGACTACTTCACCGCCATGATCCGGCCGGGTAATACCGCCTCGGTGCGGGTGGCTGAGAGGCTCGGTTTCACCCCTCTTCGTAAGGACGAACTGTCGGGAAACCCTGTCACGGTGTACTCGTTGAACCGGCCATCAGTCCTGGTATGAGGGGGGTTTCCAGGCGCAGTAGCGGACTCATGTGGCTGCTGACTGCTCGGCTTTGCTCCGGGTGGGGGCGAGGCGGTAGGAGTCGGTTCCGGTCTCGATGATCGTGCCGTTCAAGGTGAGCCGGTCGACGATGGCGGTGCAGAACCTGGGGTCGGTGAACGTCCTGGTCCAGCCGCTGAAGGACTCGTTGGAGGCGATGGCGAGGGCCTTGGTCTCCTCCCGTTCCGTCAACGCCTGGAACATCAACTCGGCGCCATGACGGTCGAGTTCCATGTAGCCCAGCTCGTTCACGAGCTTCGTCGCCAGGATGTACTTCACCCGGAAGCCGGCCATCGCGGCGTCGGTACCCAATGCGATCAGCAGGTGCGACTTGCCGGTGCCGGAGGCACCGATCAGGCAGAGGGGCTGGGCCTTCTTCACCCACTCGCAGGTGGCCAGGGTGTGGATCACGGCGGGGGCGGAGGCCGCGGCACAACTGCGTGCCTGGTCCACCGGCTGACTGCCTGTCACTGACCTGGCAGCGGACTAGGCCCCTGGAAGAAGACCTTCCAACCGTGTCGGTACGCCTGTGGCGTTGCGGACGCCTTCGAGCAGGTGAAGAAGGTGACCTGGCAGGACCAACTGCACTTTACCGATCCCGAGCCCTTCATGTGGTTTTACGAGGTCGGGCACAACCAGTGCTCCGCCTCCGCCGAGGAGGACGAACGGCTCACCGAGGACTTCTTCACAGAACTGCGCAAGCGGGTGCGGGCTCAGGTCATCCAGGCGATCGCCACCAACGGGTACTTCGCGGTGACGAAGTACACCGGTTCCTTCCTGTGCCGGTGAGCACCACCGGGAACAGGATCAGCGGCTGCCGCCCGGCCGGGGGCAGGAGCGTTGGTAGCGTCGCAGTACGTCGCGCCGGCCGGCGCGACGTGCCGTTCGACCGAGAGAGACCTGATGCCCCCGACGATTCGCAGGGCTGTGATCCCCGCCGCCGGACTCGGCTCCCGCCTTCTGCCCCTGACCAAGGCCATCCCGAAGGAAATGCTGCCGGTCGGCGACAAGCCGGTGATCGAGCACACGGTGCGCGAACTGGTGGCATCCGGCATCACGGACATCACCATCGTCGTCTCCGGCGGCAAGTCTCTGATCCAGGACCACTTCCAGCCCAACCCCGCTCTGGTCGAGCAGCTGCGCGCGGACGGCAAGACCGCATATGCAGACGCGGTGGAAGAGGTCGCCGAACTGGCCCGCCGGGGCCACATCACCTACCTCTACCAGCAGGGCCCGTACGGCAACGGCACCCCGGTGCTCAACGCCTCCCGTAACTTCGGCGACGAGCCCATGCTGGTGCTCTGGCCCGACGACGTGTTCGTGGCCGATGTACCCCGTGCTCAGCAGCTGGTCCGCGCGTACGAGGCGACCAACTGCCCCGTCCTGGCCCTGCTGCCCATGGCGAAGAGCGACTCCCAGCGCTACGGCGTGCCCGTGGTCAAGGAGGACCTCGACGACGGCCTGCTCCGCATCACCGGCCTGGTCGAAAAGCCCAAGCCCGCCGACGCCCCCTCGGCGTACGCAGCCATCGGCGGCTACGTCATCACCCCCGGCATCATCGACGAACTGCGCGAACAGACCAGGCGCTGGCACGAGCACAAAACCGGTGAGGTCTACCTGACCGACGCCATCAACGCCTACGCCGCCAGCCGCGCCGTGTACGGCCAGGTAATCCAGGGCCGCTGGTACGACACCGGCAACCCGGCCGACTACCTCGTCGCCCAGATGGCCTTCGCCCTCGCGCACCCCGAGTACGGGCCCATCCTGCACCACCTGGCCCGCGAACTCGGCGACGGCGAGAACTCCGCATCCGGTACGGAGAACACCACCACTTGATCCGCTGCTCCCTTCGGCCGCCCGGCCACGGCGATATGTGGTAGCGAGCGGCATTCAGGGCGAGCTCATTGGCTGACAGGACCAGGTCCGCGTCGGCTATGCCGTCGCTCTCGGCGGCTGGCAGCAGTAGACGGTCGGCGGTGGCGGCGCCGTGGAACGGGTGCGTAGGCCCTCGACTCCCTCGGCCAGGTATCGGCGGTATCAGGTGCAGTACGCCTGCTGGTTGATCCTGCAGTACCGGCAGGACAACGCGACGTTCGCGGTTACCTCTTCGACGTGGCGTACCACCGCCAGGCTCAAGCGGCGGGGCGGTGGGGTTGACCTCGACATGTGGATCTCTGTAGTGATCGGGGACCCACGTGTCAACGATGATCGTCAGTTTTAGACCGTGTCCTACGTGGCGAGGCGGACGAACCGTTTGTAGCAGCAGAGGGCGGCGGCAAGACCGCGGAAGGCCAGGTAGTTGTGGGGATGGCGCTCATAAGGGGGGCTGAGTCTGCGGTAGTCGGACAGCCACGACGTTGGGTCGGCCGCGCGGCAAGATGCTCACCGTGGGGCGAGTCCCCTTCCGCGCGGCCTCCCGCCGAACCGGACATGACGGGTTCCCGGTCATCCGGCTCTCCAGTGACTACGGCGTGAGTGGTCTGGCTGGCCTTTCCGAATGGATACGGTCGTGGCCGATGTCAGGGGCCACGACGGTTTTACGTCGCCGATGGAGCATGACGCGCGCCCAGTCGGAAGGCTGCCATCCGACATGTGCAAGATCGGCGAGGGCGCGGACGCGGTGTACTTGCACGTTGCCCTTGTTTCCGCAGATCTCGCAGGTGTCCGCCAGGAGTCTCGCCATGAGTTCCTTCTGTGGATAGTCCACCCGGACCGGCTCACGGTCGGCGAGTTCCGCCGTCCGCTGCCGGGGTCTCGGCGCCGAGACTGCCCACCCTCTCGCGCAGCGCGCCCTCCCACCGCTTGATGACGGCCTCACGGCTGGTCAGGGCTCAACACCGTGCTCGCCCCCCTGATCGAGGGGGACGGCTCGGTGCTGACCTTCCTCGTCCCGGTCGGCTGACCTTCGTCGGCTCAGCCGTCGATACGGTGCGTATTCCAGAAGGACGTGAGATCCGTGCTGGTCGCCGCCTGGGCCGCTGCCTTGAACTCGGCGGTGGTAGAGACGCCGTACCAGTGTGAACTCGCGTAGCTCTTCAGCAGGTTGGTCATCGCCGTGTCACCGATCAGCCGCCGCAGATCGTGCAGGGCGCACTTGCCGTAGCCGTAGACGACGGTGGAGTACCGGGAGGAGTGGGCGTCCCAGTAGGCCATGGAGTTGGTGATCTTCTCCGCTGAGGAGGCCCAGGAGACGCTGTTCCAGCAGTTGGTGCCGGTCTTGCCGAGGGCGAGGTCGGTGGCGTAGTCGGTGAACGCCTCGTCCAGCCAGGGGTTGTTGTACTCGTCGTCGCCGACGATGCCGTACCACCACTGGTGGCCGATCTCGTGGGTGAGCGCGGTGGTGCTGACGAGGTCGAGGACGAAGCCCGGGTACTCCATGCCGCCGAACCAGTAGTTGTTGTCGATGACGGCGTCCAACTCGCTGTAGGGGTAGGCCCCGAAGCGGCCGGCGTGGGCGTCGACTGCCGTCTTGGCCGTGCTCAGCATCGACTGGGCGTCGGAGGAGCTGATGCCCGAGACGGAGTAGATGTTGATGGCCGTCCCGGCTGCCGAGGTGCCGGAGATCTTGCTGAACGGGCCTGCCGCCCAGGCGAAGTCACGGACCTTCGTCGCGGTCGCCGTGGTGACGGTGCGCCCGCTGGAGCCCGGGGTGTCCGTCGAGGTGCCGGTGGCCGGGACCAGGAGCGAACTCGGGTGGTCCAGCGTCACCTTGAAGTCGGCGGCCAGGGAGTAGAACGACTCGCCGTTGTTGGTGTACGGGTCCAGGTGCCAGCCCGAACCGTCCTTCACTGCGAGCACGGGCAGCGCGTTGCCGATGTTGTTGAACGCGCCGTCATGACCGAACCGGTCGGCGCCGCTGGGCACGGTGATGCCCAGATCGAAACCGATCGTGGCGGACTGACCCTGCGTCAGAGGCGTCGGCAGGGTGATCTGGAGCGCCGTGCAGGCGACCGACAGTGAACCGGCCGTACCGCCGCTGACGTTGGTGACCGTGATCGGCATCGCGGCGCAGGTGCCGTGGTAGTTGTCCCACAGCCGCAGGTACACCTCGCTCAGCGCGGTCGAGGAGGCGTTGGTGAAGGTCGCGGTCTCGTGGCCGGTCCAGACGGTGCCGGAGGTGTTGCTGCTCAGATTCACCGTGTACGAGGGCGCTGCCGGCGTCCGTGTCGAGTCCGCCGGCGGGGTGGTGTCGCCGGAGGTGTCGAGGGCGATGTCGTCGAGGACGAAGCTGGTCTGGAGGCTGGAGTCCTCGGTACCGGTGAAGGCGAGGGTGACGGTCTGCCCCGCGAACGACGACACGTCGAGGGTCTTCTTCACGTACCCCGTGGCCTTGTCGAGGTTGGAGTAGGTCGCCAGCGTAGTGCTGCCGATCTTGGCCGTCAGCTTGTCGTAGGCCGTGGACGAGGTGGTCTCGGCGGTGTCGATGTGCAGCCAGAACGACAGAGTGGCGGTGCTGCAGCCGGACGGGATCGTCACGCTCTGCGAGAGCGTGTCGGTGTGCGTGCCGCCGGTGCCGTCGAGCCAGGCGAAGCTGGCACCGCCGTGCGCGGACTGGCCGGAACGGCTGGTGATCACACTCGTGGACGACTGTGTCCAGGGCGAAGTGCCGCTCTCGAAACCGCCGTTGACGACCGCCTGGGTCGGCGTGCAGGCCGCGGCGACGTCGGTGGCGGCGGACGCCGGGTGGACGGGGAGCAGGGACACGGCGGCCAGCGCGGCGACGGCGAGGGCGCGCGCGGCGACGGATCTGTGGGGGGTGGTTCTCACGCGTAACTCCTTTGGGGCGACCGGGATCCCGGTCTGCTCGGCGGCCACCCACCGGCTGGGGTGCGTCGGCGGGTGACCGTGGGCTGCGTGGATCTATTGACGGGAGCATGCCACATGGGAGGTGCGATGGGGATGTGCATACCAGTTCGGAGGCCGATTCACCCTGCGTGGATCTGGTGGGCCGGGATCAGTCGCCGGCGTCGTGTGCCGTGAGATGGCGCGGCCGTGGCCCGTCGGATGGCCGCTCTCGCCCTGGGCGACCTCGATGCCGCTGTGAAGATCGGCAGCAGCGTCCAGGGAAGCCGTGGCCGACAGGACCACACAGGCGAGGAGAGGCCCCGTCAAGGCGCCGGGAAGCAGGCGGCCAGTGAGGCGGGCTTGTTCAGGAGCGCCTTGACCCGACAGTGGACCGGACCGGCGGTGACCGTGAGGGAGAGTCGGGGGTGGCCGGTCGGCGGCGAGCGCGGCGCGGCCGCCCGCCCGGCCGGGTGACTGCGTCACCGCCGGCCTCCCGCTCGCGGACCAGGTCAACGATGGGAGCCCGCAGGGCGACATTCGCGGCGCCGTCGATGACGCGGCCCGGCCCGGCCTTCGGCGCATCCGCCTTCACTGTCCGCCGCTCACCCTCGCGTTCATGCGTACGAAACTGGTGGAGCGGATTATTCGAACCGTCGCCAATTCCCGCCCGTGGCTTCGCCAGGAACGCGGCGCCCCGGCGGTCAGCCCGTACGCAGACCTCGTGGCTCGGCATGGAGGATTTCGATGACGAGTCGGGCCGCGGACTTGCCCTGCTCCAACTGGCCTCGACCTGGGATACCTTGCTCGCCGAGGAAGGTAAAGCCGTATAGTTCTCCGTTCCCCTGCCCGCCTCCGCTCCCCATCAAGAAGCGAACACGTCGGGCAATGCCGACGGCTCTCTGAAGTAGCCCCTGCGGCATGGCATGGTCTCTCACCGACATGCGCCCGCGGGTGGCCCGATGAGCGAGCGCAGCACGGGGACAGCCGAGCCGGCAGCTGCCAGTCCCGAACCCGCTCCGGGTGCTCCGCTGAGCGCCGTCAGACCACCCGCCACCAGGCCGAGGGCGAAGCTGGTGAGCAGGACGACGGTGGTGTGCAGGGAGAGAAAGGGCAGCCCCGGCTCAGGGCCGCCGTGGGCTCGGCTTCGCAATCTCCTACAGCCCGTCCGCAACCTCAATCTGTCACCCAAACCTGCGGCAGACCCAGCAGTCGCCCCGCTGGCTCGCCGGGGCTGATGTCGGCCGGGCATCGCACCGGGATTCAGCTATGCGTACTCCTCCAAGGGGCCGCGCAGTTGTGGAGTGGCGAGATAGTTGACGACCCTGTGAAGGTCGAAGAGGTGGATTGCCTGCGTCTTGGGCTGATCCTGGTCGACGTCGTGGAAAGAGCGCTCGATGCCATTAGGGGGAAGGGCTACGAGGTCGCCAGGGTCGGCCAGGTTCACCAAGCGGCTCACGCCTGGAGGGCGCTGGCCCCGCTGCTCGATGGGCGTGGGCTGCAGTCGGGGGGAAGACGGCGTACCGACAGAGCCAGCGGCGAGCCGAGGGTTGCCAGCAAGTCGACGCGCAGCTCGCGGTGCTCCCAGAGAGTCTTCTACGCAACGACGGAGCCGAGTGAGTGGGCGATCACGACCTGTGGTTGTCGGGCAGCCAGAATCTCGGCAACTCGGGCGCGGACCTGCCCGCGCGCGGGATTGCGCAGATAGCTGGCTACTTCACGGAAGAAAAGGGCAACGAACCATTCGGTGGCTGGCTGACCCAGACCGCGGGTCTTGGCCAGCCATGCCAGAGCCTGACGCAGGGGGGCTGTGGCACGCCCGGCTGCTGTCGCGTCCGGCAGGCCACACTCTTTCAGCCAGGCTGCGACAAGGGCCAGTTCATAATCGTCGAGAGACTCCAGGTCTTCTTGGCCTTGGCTGGCTGCACCGCTGAGCAGATCTGCGTAGTAAGCAACCGACAGTTCGCATTCCCCTTGAGTCTGGTCCCGTGGCAGGGCCGCAGCGCTCGACAGAGCTTTCCGCCCAATCCCTGCCAAGGCTTCGGCCGCCGTGTCGAGCCCATGGCCAGACTAGTAATTACCTACCCCATGAACTGCAACAATCCTCATTCTCTGCCCCCTAAAGGACCTTTGGCTGAACAGCGTCACCGGCCCCTCGTTGTGCTTCCGCACCCGCCCCTGCAGGAAAGTACCCCCGGGTCTTCCTCATCTCTCGCGACCGGCACCCGGGACTGCAAGGACGGCCTCCTCCTGTGCCACCAGGATGTGTTCGAGCAGTCGCAGTAGGGGAGACGAGCGCTCGGTGCATGGGGGAGTCCGGTTGGGGTACTCGGCTGGTTTCGGGCTTGAACAGAGGAGGGACATGGACGGCGTCGCCGCTCCCGGCCGGGGAAGTCATCCCCTGCCCGGCCATCAGGCGCGTTCTGGCGCCCAGCTCAACGGGACGCTGGAAAGCCTGCGAGCCTCCGCCCTCGCGGTCGATGACGATGGCCTCATTGTCGCGGTCAACAGCGCGGCCCAAAGCCTGCTTGGCAGGGAAGCCTCAGAACTCGTCGGCCAGGACTTTCACGACCTGCTGCACAGAGACAGATACGGACACTCGGTGCCGCGCACGCGCTGCCGGATCAGGAAGGCGCTCCTCACGGGGGACACCAGGCATGGCGAGGCCGAGTGGTTCGCCCGGGGGGACGGCACTCTCGTCCAGTTGTCATGGCTGGTCACGCCTTACTCACCCGGTCCGGGCGGGACAGGTGCACTGGCAATGCTGTACGCGCCGGAGCAGCCGAACGTTCGCCACAGCGACGGCGGGTACTCCGCGCCGCTGACGGAGCTGGACCGCCTTACCCTGCTGGCGGAGACGACCACGCGCCTCACATCCACCCTGGACGCGGACGAGGCGCTGCACCGACTAGCGACCCTTACCGTGCCCCGGCTCGCGGACTGGGCCGTGTTCGACCTGCTCACCGAACGTGATGAAGTGCGACGCGTGCTCGTGATGGGGCACAAGGACGGCATGCTCGTCGAACGGGACGACTTGCAGGGCCCGATGCCTCCGCTGCCGGCGGAGTCTCCGATGCCCCTGTCACGAGCCCTGCGGGGCGCCGCCTCTTCCCTCGCCGGCCCCGCCACCTACCAAGGTCCTCCCGACTCCGGCATCGCGGTCGAACAGCAGCGCCTGTTCACCGCGACAGGTATGCACTCCGCCGCCATCGCACCCATTCGCGGACTGCGCGACGTACTCGGCGCCCTGACTCTGGGCCGAGCCCAGCGTCATGACGCCTTCACCCCTGCCGACCTGCCGCTGCTGGAGGACCTCACCCGCCGGGCGGGCCTGGCGCTGGACAACGCGCGCCTGTACCAGCGCCAGCGCAAAGTCGCCGAGACCATGCAACGCCACCTGCTGCCCCAGCTTCCCGTCCTGCCCGGACTGGAAATGACCGCGCGCTACGTCCCCGCTCCGGACGCCTCATCCGTGGGCGGCGACTGGTACGACGCCTTCGCTCTGGCCGATCACGCCCACGCACTGGCCATCGGCGACGTCGTCGGGCACGATCTCGACGCCGCAGCCGGCATGGCACAGGTCCGCAACATGCTGCGCGCCTTCGCCTGGTCCCAACCCGAGGCCACACCCAGCGCCGTCGTCACTCAGCTCGACGAGGCAGTGATGCACATAGCCGAGGTACCCATGGCGACCATGATCCTCGCCAGGCTCACACTCGGCGACGACACACTGTGGCGCCTCACCTGGACGAACGCCGGCCACCCGCCGCCCCTGCTCATAACCCACGACGGTCAGACCCGCTACCTCGACGAAGCTCACGGCATACTCCTCGGCACCGGAGTCACCAGACCTCGCCCCGACGCCGTCACCGTCCTGCCACCCCAGGCCACACTCCTGCTCTACACCGACGGACTGGTCGAATCCCCGCACCACTCCATCGATCATGGGCTGGACCGGCTGCGCCGACACGCGGCCTCCCTCGCCCACCGACCCCTCGACTCATTCTGCGACTTGCTGCTGGACCAAGTCCGCCCCAGCGACAACGATGACGACGTCGCCATGATCGCGTTGCGTACCCCCCTTCCCTATGACCCGCCCGACCCGCGCGGGAGGCAGATCGAGTGAGGAGGGGGCCGTCGAAGTTCCTCAGTCGGCATGGCGGATTCGCTAGATGATGTAGCGGCGGATCAGACTGGCCTGCTCTGGCCTCGATGTGGTTGAGCCAGGGGGTCTCGTCGGGATGCAGACGATCTCGACATCGTTCGCCGAGGCCGCCGGAGTCGGCCGGGTGGTCAGTCCAGTGCAGGGTGTGTGGCGTGGGGTGTGTGCGGGCCCGGGCCGCCCGACTGCGGCGTACCAGACCAGGGTCCGATGGGGGCTGCGCTTACCGGGCGGGCCATGGTGGAGACCGCGTTGAACGAGCGGATGCTGCCTGTACCGACGAACGTGTCTAGTCGCCACATGACCGCTGACCACATCGTCGCCGTCGACGGCGACACCGCACATCTGAGCGCCCATTTCGTCAGGTTAAGGAGCGTCCCGGCCCGGCCGCCGGTTCGCCTTGCACGGTGGCGGGGGCAGCAGGCGCTGACTTGGAGGGGTTGTTGACTTCGTCCTCGAACATGTGGGCCAGGTCGTTGCGTCGACCCCCAGCACCCGCGGCGCGCGGTCCGGCACTGCCGGCGCCGTCAGCAGCCTCAGCAGCCGGGTCCGGCCCGCGACCAGCCGCAGGCGGCGGCACAATCGCGCGGCCCGACGTCCGCCGAGCTCGATCGCGATCGAGCGCAGCCAGCCCGTCAGCCCGGTGCTGGACGGCGGTGCCGCTCGGACAGGCCCGGCACCTGCTCCACGAACGTCTTGCGGGAACAGCTCTTCCGGTCGCAGAAGTACCGGTGGACCCGCAGCCGGACGATGACCCGGTGAGAGCCCAACGGCCTTTCATCCAGGCCGCGTTGACACGAGCTGTGCGTGCGCCTCGCCTGTTTCCGGCAGTCCGGAAATCGGCCGGGGCGAGCGGTGGACACCGCCTCCACCACCAGGACGTCGGAGGAGCGGCTGTTGCGCTCCACTCGCACATCGATCCCGGGAAACAGCACAGCCTCGACCGTATTGCTCGCCATGCCGGGACATACTCTGGCGAAACGATCCCTCGCTCACTTCGCTGACCTGGGGATTCACGGAACTGCGGACAGAGCCAATTTCAAGAATCCTCATCAGCGGACCGCCCCGCGAGCGAGGCCCGAGAGCGGCTCGGCCCGTGTCCTTGGACAGTGAAACCAGTCGCCCTGACATCCAATCTAGGCGATTGACACCGAACCTAGGCGTCCACAACCTCGCGCCGCCTGACCGGCCGGTACCGCCGTGATCGGGGCGGTTGTGCATCTGCCATCCACCGTCATCAAGGAGGGCCGGGAGCTGTCATTCTCGATGAGCGGCCTCCTGGCCGACGCCGTCCACCATCTGCTGCCTGGCTTGGCGGCTCGGGCGCGGCGGATTGGGGCATGCTGCGGGTGCGCTCACGCGCTCTACTTCGATGGCAGGGGGCCGGTCGGTGTTACGCATTCACTTCACGGCGGAAGACCTTGCCCGTACACGGGTGGCCGCGACTATCGGCGTCGCGGCGGAGGTCTACTACAGCCTGGAGCTGCTGAAAGAGAACCGGGAGCTTCCGCACTTCCGCTCGTGGCGGTCAGCGGTCGCGGGCCGCATGGGGGCGGCTACGCGCCCCCTGACGTCCCTGGTTCCCGTGCGCGGTCCCGGGCTTGACCTGCTGGCCCTGATGGGTGATGTGCATTCGCTGGACCACGCTGTGGACAACCTGCTGCACGCCCCGGTGTCCCGGCTGCGACGCGAGTTCGAGGGTCTCGACTTCCACCTCGGACACCTGCCATGGGCCAGACGGGTGTCCGAGGGCGACCGTGACGCGCGGCGGGAGCTCGCCGAGGCCGTGCGTGCCTGTCATCGACTGACCGTGGAGCCCTACTGGCATCGAGGACGAGCCGAACTGGTCGCGCTGTCCGCCCGTTGCGCGAACCTGATGCTGGAGGGAGGTATCGATCTGCTGCTGCGTTCGGTGTGCGCACCACTGGTCCGCTGGCGTCCGCCGGTGCTCGAAGCTCCCTACCCGCGCCAAGTCGAGGTACGTCTCCGGGGAAGGGGACTGATCATCACACCCATGGTCTTCTCGAAACACCCAGTGAGCCTTCTGTGGGACCCGCTCGATACGGCCCAGCCACCCCGCCTGACCGTGCCGGCTCTCCGTAGGTCGCTGACCGGTACCGAACCGGCAGAAGCGGACGGCGCCGCCGTGCGGAATCTGGAGTCTCTGCTCGGGCGCACGCGAGCCGCCGCCCTGCATGTGACCGTGGAAGGCTGCACGACCAGCGAACTGGCCCGCCGCCTCAACGTCACGGCCGCAGCGGCCAGTCAGCACGCGACAGTGCTGCGGAACACGGACCTCATCACCACCAGCCGCCGAGGCGGATCTGTGCTGCACCTCATCACCCCACTCGGGCTGGCCCTGCTGCGGACCGGAGCCCTGACGGAACCGTGAGACCCGAGGACACCGCGCCTGCCGTCCCGGCCCCTTTAAGCCGTGACTTAAGAGGTGGGCCGCAGGGGGCCGAGCTGCCCAGGATGTGGAGCCGCAACCGGCCCATCCCACCCTGGAGACTGCATGAAGACTCATCTCGCCGCTGCCCTTGGTTCCGTCGTGCTGACCGCGGGCACCTTGCTGGGCGCTCCCGCCGCCGGTGCGCTGACCGCGGCCGCCTATCCCACCGCCGTTAGCGCCGGGCACGAACAGATGGGACCGGCCACGGAGGAGGCGCAATGCCGGACTCCCTACACGTCGGGCGGTTGGAATGTGACGCCCTGCATCTATCTCGGCACGGGCACGACGTTCGACGGTTGGAGTTTCGTCGACGCCCATCCTTCGTCGTGCGCCAGCTACCGCGTCTATCTCGTGGACGCCGCAACGGGTGCGCTGGTGCGCTCCACCAGCGCCAGGTCGTGCAGCGAGACCTTGTCTCCCGATGTGTTCGCCGACGCCTCGAAGTTCACGAGGCTGTCGGCGTACACGAAGTTCAGGGCCTTCAACAGCTCGGGCGGCGTCATTCTGAGCCTCGACAGTCCCTCGATCACCTGGCCGTGACATCAGCAGAGGTTGGGCGTATCCAGGGGCGTGGTGTGGTTGTCGCAGCACTGCGGGCCGAAGGCTACGACGTCTGAGTAGGGTTGGGGACTGGCGCGGTGGCTGATGCGCCGTTTCCAGTCCCTCGCCGCTCCGAAGAAATCGTCGTGAGTCGGCTCGTCGGCCATCCAGAGTTCCTTGATTCCGCTCCAGTCACCGCCGCCCTGCGCGTGTGGACTAAGTTGATTGTCAATGGACACCAGGCACACGATGGGCCGGCCCTCGGCGTCGTGCCCCCAGTGGGGTTCCTCCAACGACGTCTCGTAGCCTTCGTCCAGGACGCAGATCCGACCCCAACGACCGTGCTCGCCCGGGCAGATCAAGGCGAGCACGGCTGTGTCGCCGTCACGCACTGCCTGCTCGTAGCGGTCCTGGAAGGGCTGGAGGAGGGCCTGCAGCTCCAGGCCGAACCGTGTCTCCGCCTCCTGGATTTCCGCTCCTGCACGCTGTACCTGCGGGGCGGCAAGGACGTGCGAGATGGCTTTCTCCGCCCAGAGAGCGTCCATGTGCCGGCGGTGCCGCCGCACGGCCGCCTGCACGCGCTGCTCCTCAGAGCTGTCCCCGGTGTTCACGCAGCTGCTTCCTCTGCACATGCCAGCCCGAGGTCCGCGAGTAGTCGGAGCTTGTCGGCGGTGAGCTTGCCGCGCCTCGACTTGTTGTTCGAGAGGAATACACCGAGCTGGACTTCGGTGCCGTCCTCAAGCCGCTCCTTGTGGCCTCTGGGCACGGTCAGGTGACCTTCGCGGTTCTTGTACTGCCGGAGGGCCTCAATGCCCCGCTCGAACGCACCAGGACCACCCGTGGAGCCCGGCGCGAGGGCTTCCTTTTGCGGAGGCAGTGGTGCGAGGCCGAGCTGTTCCAGTCGTTCGCGCTGCCCGTCTCTCAGCGCGTGCCAGACGTCGTGCCTGCGCTGTCGCTCCAGCCACCGGCCGACATCCATCCCGTGCACAGTGACCCCGGGTTCGACGTAGGCGAGCACGCTCTCCTCGACGAGCATCTCGCGCACGGCGGCGTAGTGCCGCTGCCAGTCCGTGGGCCCCTCTGGATTCCAGTCCGGGTCGATCGCCTTCAACGCGGCGTCCTACTCGAGGTGTTTGGCCAACGCGCCGGCGCGGCGGATGGACAGTCACTGTCCCACCGACCGGTCCAGCGCCATCGCGTCCCAGGGCGCGCACAGTGTCCAGTGGTCGGCGAAGTAGGCGCGGGCCGCCACACAGAATGCTCTCGCCCTCGCCGCGAACTTTTCGCCGTCCACGGTCTCGCGATACCTCAGGGGCGATCGGGTCGCTCCGGCCGACTTCGTCGAGGGGTTCGGGGCCTTCCTGGAGGGCCGAGGATTTCCGCTGCCGCAGGAAGAGTTCACGGAGCTCACCGCGCTGCGCCGCGCGGCGCAGAAGGCCAGCCCTCATCCGGATACTCGTGCGCGGTACTGGATCGAGGAGGCCGAGCGGGTCAAGGATGAGTACGCCCGGAGTGAGGAGCAGCGCCGGGCAACCGCTGCGGAGCTGACAGAGCTTGCCGGTCGGCTGAGTGAACTGCAGCGGGAATTCGACCACGTTCTTGGGCGAGCGGAGGCTGCCGAGACGGTGTGCGACGAGGTGCGCGCGACGGCCGCCAGGCAGCAGGGGCAGCTGGCGCACGCCCAGGATTACATCCGGCAGATCGAGAGCGAGCTGACCGAGCGGCAGCACGAGGTCCGGCAGCTGCGGCGTGAAGTCCATGTGCTGCGCGGCCAGGTGGAGCGACTGCGGGACGAGCCGTCCCCGAGCCCCGAGCAGGGCGTTCCCGGGGCGGCAATGCAGGTCACCGTAGGGGTCACCCGGGCCGCACACCGCACGACGAAGGGCCAAGGCACTGAGGAGACAAGGACCCTGTCCTTCATGAGTATTCCGCTGGAAGGCGTGGCTTCGTTCATTCCTTTGCTCATTCCTTCGCGCAGTGACATCAGGGAGTGGGCCTCGGCCACTGCTCTGTTCCTGGCTCCGTTCCTGGCCCCGTTCCTGGTGGCGCTGACGGTGGCCTCGGGCTTCGCTGCGGGCGTCCAGGCCACGCCCGGCCCGGCCGTCTGGAAGCTCGTGCTGTACTCCGTTGTCGCTCTCGCCGCGCTGGCCATCACCCTCATCCTGGCCCTATCTGTCGGTGTTCTGATCGTCGATGAACCCGACGACGTGGTGGTGGAGACCGGCGCGCCAGTCGTCGTGGGCGTCGTCGTTGCCTGCCTGTTCCTGGGCGCGGGTGGCGCGGCCAAGGGCTGGACGTGGATCGATCTCCTCGGCCACTGGTTCGCCGACTCGGTCGGGATTCTTTGATACTGCGCGTCAAACGGAAGATTTATACGGTGACGGCACGCTGTGCGAGCCGGGATGCGGGTGCGGCCAGCGCGGCGCCAACCTTCATCTCAACCGTCCGTCGGGCTGGAAGGGGAGGCCAGACCGGTCTTGGTCGACGTCGACGACACGGGGGACCCGGCCGCGTGGCTCGTCAACGAGCGGCTCGTCTACCGTCAGTGCGCGGCCTGCGCCAGCCGCATCCCCGACCTCCCGAGCATCACGTCCCGGCCGAGTGGACACCGTGCCGGACCTGGGCCAACCGGCGGGGTCAAACTCCCGTCGACCAGGGCCCCACTCGGCTGACAGCCTGGCCTGCCCCCGACGGTCACCCGCACCCCGCCGCCCGGCACGCACCCTCACCACCCTGACATCTGTCAGGGACGCGACGTCCCAGGCACGGTCTACGGTTCGAGGCGCTGACTCGGGGGCCTTCCGGCCGCTACAGCTTCGACCAAGGAGAAGAGATGCGCAGCATCCGCCGGATTTTCAGCGTGGGCACGGCCGCGCTCGTGCTCGGAGCAGGGCTTGTGGCGGGTTCTTCCGCTGCAGCTCAGGCCGCGCCGTCGGACTGCACGGGAGGGGCACAGGGTTTCACCGACATCCCGGACAGTCTCAGCGGTCGCGGTGTCGGTGGGGCGGGAGCCGTGATCGCCGATTTCGGAGGCAGGCCGTGGGCCGTGGCCTCGTACGCGATGCAGGCCGGCAACGTCGGCGGCAGAGAGATGGGGTGGGGCGTCCTGACCACCAGCTCCAGCGTTTGGGGCCCCAGCGCGATCGGATGGGTCTGGATGGATGTCACCAACGACCCCAACAAGAGGTCGTGGATCCAGTGCGGCCCGTTCACCACGACCGCGAGCGGCGCCAGGCTCACGACCGCGGCCTACCCGACCAGCAGCTCGTCGAGTCGGGCCTTCCGTGTCTGCGCCCAGATAACCAGCGCCTCGCCCGTCAGCGGCATCACCTGCACCCCCTGGTGGTAGCCCCGGCTCTTGAGAACAGGGCCTGTCCGCAAGCCTTGTGCGGCGAGTGGGCCATGCTCGGCACTGGCGGATGCGGAGCGGCAGCCGAGCACGTGGACGGGACACCCGTACGCATCGACATGTCCGTCCCCAACGGATGTGGTCCGAGCGCGAGGTAAACATCCCGGCCATGAAGCCTGGCCCGCTTCTCGATGAGGCCGCTCTGCTCCTGGCGCGGCGCACCGGGCCGCAATGGCGGAAAGCCGCGGACACCACACTGCTCAGTTGGCCGGTGGAGAAGGGCATCGTGCGCGGCGGATGGGGTTGGCTGCAGGCCCAGATCCACCGCAGCCACCGGCAGTTGGTCCCGCTGTGGCGTCGCAAGGCCGGCCATCGAAGGGTGCTGCTGCTGGACACCCTGCTCGGCGCGGACGGCTTCACCCTGCATGACCTGGTGACCGCCAGCCCATCGGTCGAGGATCTGGCGCTCGGCGCGGCGCTGGACGACCCGCGGCTGGCCGTGATTCTCGATGTTTTGGACCCGCGGGAACGGAGGGTGGCGCTGGCCTGGGCGCACTGGCAGCCCAATACGTGGGCGGAGGCAGCCGTGCTGGCCGGCGCGCCGGGTCCGGCGGCGTACGGGGAGCGGGTACGGCGCAAGCTCAAGCGGCTGGGTTCCGAGCACACCCGCCGCCGGACCGGCATCGGCAGTTCTCGCCGAGAGGTGGGCCGGGCAGGAGCATCTTCACTGCCGCGCTGCCGGAGTTCCTCGGCGTCCTGGGTGCCGCCGGTGCCATGTCCTCCCTTCGCTGGGCTGCGCTGCGGCTGCATGCCCACCGGAGCGCCCGGGTCAAACGACGTGCGCTTTCCGCCGCGCCCGGCTGTCGAGATGCGGAGGCTGGAGCATGATCGGTCTCACACGGCCCGGCTCGCGCGATGACGGCACCCGGAATCGAGGGGACGGCCCGGGGGAGCGGGCCTGGACGAGGTGCTCCTTGAAGGACACGGTGGGGCTTGCCCACGTCCGCGCCGTCGCAGAAGCAGCCGGCCGCCGCGTCGGCCGCCCTGTCGCCCACCCCACCGACAAGATCGAGTATGCGCGCCTGCTCAAGGCCCGGGGCAGCAGCGACGGGGAAATGAGCACCAAGACCGGCATCCCGAAAACCTCCCTGCACCGCTACCCACAGGGGTAGCCGCACCGGATGTGCTGAGGTCGTCAAGGCCGGACGGCGCCTCCAGCGGAGGTCGGTGAGCCCCGACGGGCCGCTCGGGTGGTTGCCGCGGTGCGCGGCCTCGGGGTCAGTGCCGCGCGCAGCGCCGGGGTGAGGATGTGGCGGGTCTCGGACGGGGTGAGGGCGGCGGGGGTGGGGAGGGGGTTGAGGTAGCGGGTGTAGATGAGGCCGCCGAGGATCGTCACCACGGCCGTGGCGCGGGCGGTTGCGTCCCGGCCGCCGAGAAATTCAACAAGCCGGGCCAGCAGCTCGCGTTCCAGGTATTCGCGGATCACCTCGGCCGCCTCCTCGCCCTGGGCGGTGAGCTGTACGAACTCGGCGTCCTCCCACAGGTCCGTCACCGCGTCGATCAAGCGGTCGGGGAGGGTGGCCGGGTCACCGCCGAGGACGTCGTCCACCGCCAGCGCATTGGCGCACTGGAACTGCATCACGTCCGCGAACAGGCTCTTCTTCGAGCCGAAGTGGTACGCGATCAGCGCCGGGTCGACCCCGGCGGCCCCCGCTACCGCGCGCAGAGTGGTGCCCCGGTAGCCGCGCTCCAGGAACAGCGCCCGGGCCGTCGAGACGATCGACTCGCGGGTCGGCGGGTTACCGCAGGGGCGGCCTCGGGTGCGGGCGGGGGCAGGGGCGGCGTTATTCATCAGCGTTGAGCCTGCTTTTCGTTATCGGCACAGTCAAGGGCGTTCCGGTAACCACATGAAGGGATGACCCGACGCCATGCGTATCGCAGTCTTCGGCGCCAATGGACCGACCGGCCGCCACCTCACCGACCAGGCCCTCGCCGCCGGCCACGAGGTCGTCGCCGTGACCCGCCGCCCCGGCTCCCTCCCCACGCGGCCGGGCCTCGCTGTGGCCGTCGCCGACGCCACCGACCCGGCGGCTGTCGACGCCGCGATCGGCGGGACGGACGCCGTCCTGTCCGCATTGGGCGCGCGCTTCAGCAAGGAGACCATCACCACGTACTCGGCGAGCGCCACGGCCATCACCGGAGCCATGCCCCGCCACAGCATCAAGCGGCTGCTCGCCGTCAGCTCCAGCATCGCCGACCGAAACTGGCGTCCCACCGGCGCGCACTTCTTCAACCACGTGCTCGACCCCCTGGTGAACCGACGCCTCGGCCGCACCCTCCACGAGGACGTGCGCCGCATGGAGGCCGTGATCCGTCAGACGGACCTCGACTGGACCCTCGTCCGGCCCTCGGGCCTCTTCGATCACCCCGTCGTCACGGACTACCACACCGCCGAGACCAGCGCCGACGGCGTCTTCACCGCCCGTGCCGACCTCGCCGCGAGCATGCTGCGCGAGCTGGAGGAGCGGCGGTACGTCCGTGCGGCCATGGGCGTCATCACCACGGCTGTGAAGCCGAACATCGCCAAGCTGATCTGGAAGGAGGGCGTGAAGAAGAAGTGAGCCGGGCGACCGTCGAACTCCCGGCCGCCACACGGGCGTTCCTTACTCGCCCCCACACGGCCACCCTCACCACCCTCCGCCCCGACGGCACCCCGCACGTAACCCCTGTCCGCTTCACCTTCGACGCGGCCACCGGCCCTGTCCGGGTGACCACCCGGGCGGGAGCGCGCAAGGCCCAAAACGTGGTGGCGGGCGGCCCGACGGCCCGTGTCGCGCTCTGCCAGGCGGATGGCTTCCGCTGGGTCACCCTCGAAGGCCGGGCCGCCGTCACCGACGACCCCGCGCGCTTGGCCGAGGCGGTCCACCGCTACACCGTCCGCTACCGCGCGGTCCCGCCCGCCCTGCTGGACCTGGTCGTCGTCGAGATCGCCGTCGACCGTGTCCTGAGCCTCAACCTCTGAATCCCCGTCCAGAAAGCGAAGTGACACCGCCGTGCCCAACCTCCCCGTCCTCGACTCCACTCTCCACTACCGCGAGTCCGGCGACCCCGACGGGCTGCCGTTCGTCTTCCTCCACGGCAACCCCACCTCCTCCCACCTGTGGCGGAACGTCCTGCCCGGTGTGGCCGCGCCCGGCCGCCGCCTTCTGGCCCCCGATCTCATCGGCATGGGCGACTCCGGCAAGCCCGACCTCGCCTACTCCTTCGACGACCACGCCCGCTACCTCGACGTCTGGTTCGACGCCCTCGGCCTTGCCGAGGCCGTCCTCGTCGGCCACGACTGGGGCGGCGCGCTCGCCTTCGACCGCGCCGCCCGCCTCCCGGGCCGCGTCCGCGGCCTCGCCTTCACCGAGACAATCGTCAAGCCGCTGGTCGGTAACGAATTCCCGGCGGCCGGGCGGGAGTTGTTTATCCTCCTGCGCACCCCCGGGGTGGGCGAGGAGATGATCCTGGAGAAGTCCATGCTCATCGAAGGGCTCCCGGACACGCTCGCCTCCCCGCTCGACCCTGCCGACCTGGAGGTCTACCGCCGCCCCTTCCCGACCCCGCACAGCCGCCGCCCGGTACTGGCGTGGACGCGCATGATGCCGCTGGACGCCGAGCCCGCCGACATCGTGGCCCGCGTCGAGCGCTACGCCGCCTGGCTGGCCGCCAGCCCCGAAGTCCCCAAGCTGCTCGCCGCGTTCGAGCCGGGCCCGGGCGCGATGACCGACCAAGGGGCCGTGGCCTGGTGCGAGGAGAACATCGCTGGCCTGGAGGTCTCCCGTCACGGCCTCGCCGGCCACCACTCCCCGGAGGACCGCCCCGAGGAGCTGGCCGCGGCGATCAACACCTGGGCCGACCGCCACGGGTTGGCGGGTCAGTAGGTGTCCTCGATCACGATGGTGCCGATCGTCCCCCGGCCGGCTGGGCTGCCGCTGACGGATGTACGCGCCGCGATCGCCCTCACCATCCAACGCAGCGAACGGGACCTGTCGGACGCCCCACACGCGTGACGACAACGACGCCATGCCGACATGACTCTTCCATCAACGCACGGTCTCATGCAGGTGACTTCGGACCCCAGCACGGCCGACTCCGAGAGCTGACACTGATCGTCCTCAACGACCCCTTCCAGCGTGGCACCGCGGTCAAGGTGCTGGACGGCATAACAACCGGCGAGCACACCGAACGCTCACTCATCCTCGACCTGGCCCTCGCCCTTGCCGAAGACCGACGCCGCGACATCGTGACGAAAACGAAGAATGGCCTGGAATCCGCCCGCGCACGCGGTCGCGTCGGAGGCCGGCGCCCCGTCGTGGACGACGACAAACAGCGCGTGATCCTCGCCCGCCGAGCCGAAGACCAGTCAATCCGCGAGATCGCCGTCGCCGTCAAAGTGTCGGGCGGCGTCGTGCACAAGACCCTCAACCTAGCAGCGGCACCCGGCGACAGCTGACCCCAGAGGCGGATCGCTACTTTGCGGCTGGTGTCTGAGCTAGGACACCGGGGCCCAGAAGCGGTGGGCGGACCGGTCGGCCGAACGCGTCGACGGTCCGCTCGATCTCAGGATCTGTGAGAAGGCCGACCGCACGGGATGCGGCAGTTCATCGCCCGACAGGACTGGCTTCCCGTCTGCCAATTGCCGACCTATGCACCGGGCCTCAATGCGGTCGAGGGCATCTGGTCCCTGCTGCGACGCGACTGGCTCACCAACACAGCGTTCACGACCCCGGAACGTCTGATCCAGACCATCCGGCACGGGATGAGGAAGATCCGGTGCCGGCCGCACCTCATGACGGATGCCTCGCCGGAACCGGCCTCTCCCTCATCACGACGGCGAGGCGCGTTCAAGCTCCGGCTACTGCGCGAGAGCCGGGTAGAGAGCGGTGACCGGTGCTGAGAGGGCGGTGTGCACCTGTGTGGTCAGCTCGTCGACGATGAGTTCGTGGTCTCCGGCTTCGACGGCGTCGAAGATCGCGGCGGCGACGTCGGAGGGCGCGAGTTCGAGTCGGAAGGCGTTGGTTGCCATCCACAGACCGGCCTTGGAGACGCTGTGGGCCTTGCCGATGGCGAACCAGCTGAGTACGGAGCCAATATTGACGAGCGCGCCCTTGGCGGAGCGGAGCGCGGGGGCGAGCGCGCGGGTCAGATGGATCGGGCCGAGCAGGTTGGTGGCGATGGTCGCCGTGATGTCTTCGGCCGGCGCCGTCAGCAGGTCGCCTTTGGGGTAGATGGCCCCGTTGTTGATCAGGATGGTCGTGTCGCCGGCTTGTCGTGCAATGCGGTCGTTCGCCTGGAACAGGTCCTCGGAGCAGGCCGATGTCCAACTACCGGCTCAAACGGTCCGAGCACCACACCTGGCCCCAGCCCATCCGCACCGGGACGCCTGCAGTCAGCATCAAACGACCCCAACCCGCCAACCCGTAAAGCAACGGCATTGGCTCTAGGCCCGCTGGTGCGTCCCGGAAAGCGCTGGGTTCGGACATGATTGTGTCGGTGGGAAGCAGCAACGCCTGACGGTGCGTTCGTGGAACGCGTTGGGCGGCTCGCCGCAGAAATTTCGGTGAGGTCGAGCAACACGAGATCCTGCCAGGGGCTGAGCCCGGTCTCGGTGTCAGCTCTGGCCCCAGGCGTGATGCGTGCTCATCCGGTGAGACCGAGTTCGCGTATGGCGTCGGCGGGATGGTTGCGGTGATGGTCGTGGGCGGCGCCGTTGTTCCTCCACCCGGCGAGGTGGACGAGGCTGATCGCCAGGCTGCGGAAGGTGGCGAGGGCCCGGGGCAGGCTGCCGGTGCGGGCGCGGCAGGCGTCCTCGTCGAAGGTCACGTCGCGGACGAAGTGCTGGGCCTTCGGCGGCCGCGAAGCGGTGTGGCGTCGTGGGTTACTGGCCGGGGTGCAGGCCGAGCCAGCCAGGAGTGGGGGCACCCTGGACCTCACCGAAGTAGAGGTTGAAGGTGTGCCGCCAGCGTTCGGCTTCGCCGCGGGCGGCCATGAAGCGCGAGAACTGGTCGAGGTGGGCGTTGGGGTACTCCCAGGTGGGCCGCAGTCCGCCGGTGGGAGTGACGTCGGTGCGCACGGACCAGCCGTCGAAGGAGGCCTTCTGGACGGTGGGGGAGATCGGCCAGTTCACGCAACTTCAGTAGCGGGATCGGGGGCTACTCCATTGGCGCCCGTCTCCTCGCTCAAGATCCCCGTGGTCGTGACGTGCACGACTTCCACTTGACACGACCGCCTTATCGGTAACAGTGTATCCATTATGAGTACCTGGTCTGAGCCCCAGCCTGATTCCCGGTTCGTCGAGGTGGACGGCCTGCGGATCCACTACAAGCGTGCTGGGCGCGGCCCGGCACTCGTCCTGCTGCACGGCAGCGCCTCATCCCTGCAGCACTTCGACCGCGCGACGGATCTGCTGTCGGATGCGTTCGATGTCATCCGTCCCGACCTGCCGGCGTTCGGACTGACGGGCCCGCGCAAGGACCGCGACTACCGCATCCCGGTGTACGCCGCGACGGTGGCCGGCTTCCTGGAGGCGCTGGGCGTGCCGCGCTACGCGGTGGCCGGCAATTCTCTGGGCGGCAACATCGCCTGGAACCTCGCACTGGATCATCCGGAGCGGCTGACCGGCCTGGTCCTGGTCAATGCCACCGGCTACCCGGAGAAGACGGTGCCCGCGGGGATGCGCCTGACCCGCAACCCGCTGCTGCGACCCCTGCTGAGGCGGGTGATGCCGCGCGGGGCACTCGAACGCAGCCTGCGCGAGGCCGTCGGGCCGCATTCGCAGATCGTGGACGACGCCATGGTGGACCGTGCCCATCAGCTCATGAGCCGCCCCGGCAACCGCTCGGCCTTCGTCGACTTCTGCAACACCGACCAGCCGGACCGCAGCGCGCAGATCCCCCGTATCACGGTGCCCACGCTGGTGCTGCGCAGCGCGAGCATCGACGGCCAGCACTTCACCCGTGACATCCCCGGCGCCCAGGAGCTCGTCCACCCCCACGGCGGACATCTGCTGCCGGAGGAGGAACCGCAGTGGGTCGCGGACGCGATCGCGAAGTTCCTCGGCTCCCGCGCCGACACCCCCGTGAACTGAGGGCAAGGAGGCCCGTTCCATGAAGTACTTCGTCGCCTCGGGCGAGGACCGCAAGCTCACCGCCGACTCGCGGGGGGCGCTGCGCGGCAGTTTCATCGAGCTGTCCGACGGCGTCACCCACTACGAGTTGACGGGGCCCGAGGACGGGGACGTGGTCCTGATGGCGGGCGGTCTGACCATCCCGCTGTTTTACTGGGACGGCCTCGTCGGGGAGTTGCACGCCCGCGGGCTGCGCACGCTGGCCTGTAGCGCCTATGGTCGCGGCTACTCCGACCGGGTGCGGGCGCGCTACGACGAGACGCTGTTCGCGCGGCAGCTGGCCGAGCTGACGGACCGTCTCGGCCTGACGGCGCGGCCCCTGCATTTGGTCGGCACCTCCATGGGTGCGCTGGTCAGCATGACGTACGCCGCCCAGTACCGCTCATCGCTGTCCACGCTCACCATCGTGGGACCTGCCGGTCTCGCGAAACCGCGGTTGACCTCCCCCGACCGGCTGCTGCGCAACGACGCGCTGGCCGGCCTCATCGCCCGCCGGCGCGGCCTTGAGCTGCTCCAGGGGCACATGGGACACAACGTCCGCGACCCCGAGCTCGGCGCGAAGATGACCGAGATGGTCCTCGACGCCTTCCGCTTCGAGGGCTCGCTCTACGCGTTCTTCGACACCCTGCAGCACGTGCCTTTCACCGGCCGTGACGACCTGTTCCGGCGGACGGGGGCCCTGGGCATTCCGACGCTGCTGCTGTGGGGCGACGAGGACAACGTCACGCCGCTGGCGCACTTCGACACGGCACGTGCTCTGCTGAAGCCTCAGAAACATCACGTAATCAACAAATGCGGGCACATGGCCCCCTTCGAACGACCTCGCGACGTCGCCGACCAGCTCGTCCCGTTCGTGTCCGCACGCACCGAAAGGCTCGACTCATGAAGAGGCCGCAGGCCATCGACGTACTAATCATCGGTGCCGGCCCATCTGGCTCCGCCTTGGCGATCGACCTCGTACGCCGCGGACTCGACGTCCGGATCATCGACAAGTCCCCCCACGCTTTCGACGGTTCGCGCGCCAAGGGCATCCAGCCCCGCAGCCTCGAAGTCCTCGAGGACCTCGGCGCTCTCGATGACGTGCTGGCCGGCGGCGGCGACTATCCCAGGCTCGGGCTGCATGCAGGACCCCTCGGTGTGCCGTGGAAGATGTTCCCCGAAAAAGAGGCCACCCCGGACGTCCCGTACCCGAACACCTGGCTGATCCCGCAGTTCCGCACGGACCGCACCCTGCACGCCCGGCTCGGTGAGCTCGGCCGCGAGATCGAGTTCGGCAAGGAACTGACTGAGCTGACGCAGGACGAGGACACGGTGGTCGCCACGGTGGTGGGCGCGGACGGGGTCGAGGAGATCGTCGCCCGCTATGTCGTGGGGGCCGACGGCGGCTCCAGTGCGGTGCGCAAGCAGCTCGACATCGGTTTCCTGGGGACGACGGACGAGGCCGACCGCGTGCTGATCGTGGATGCCTCCGTAAGTGGCCTGGCCCGCAACCGGTGGCACATGTGGCCCGGCCTCGGCGGCAAGCTCATCGCCGCCTGCCCTCTGCCCCACAGCGACATGTTCCAGTGGATGATCCGGCTCACGCCCGACGAGAAGCCGCCCCAGGAGATCGGCGCCCTCGTCGACCGGATCCACTCCCACACCCGCAACCGGCGCATCCAGCTGCACGAGATCCACTGGACGTCGGTGTTCCGGCCCAACATCCGTCTTGCGGAGCACTACGGCCGCGGACGGGTCTTCCTCGTCGGCGACGCCGCGCATGTCCACACCCCCGCCGGTGCCCAGGGCCTGAACACCGGTATGCAGGACGGCTACAACCTCGGCTGGAAGCTCGGCCAGGTCCTCGCCGGAGCCGACCCGGCCCTGCTGAGCACCTACGAGGCCGAGCGGCAGCCGATCGCCGCCGGGGTCCTGGGACTGTCCACGGAGAAGTGGGGCGGCATCGCCAAGCTCGACCCCTCCAGCATGAAGCGCGGAAAGGACGAGCAGCAGCTCTCCCTGACCTACTACGGCGGCCCCCTCGCCCCCGGCGACAGTGGCGAGACCAGCACGCTGCGCGTGGGCGACCGCGCCCCGGACGCCCGGCTGCTCGGCGCCGACGGCGCCGAGACCCGCTTGTTCACCCTCTTCCAGGGGCCGCACTTCACCGCCATCGCCTATGGCCCCGGCGCCGCCCGGGACCTCGAACTCCTCGACTGGCCGACGACGGGCGCTCAGCTGGAGCGGCTGACGGTCGGATCGGCCGCGGGCGACGGCCGCGCCTTCTCCGACCCCGAGAGCACGCTGCGGAAGGCCTACGGCCTGACCGACGACACGCTGCTGCTGATCCGTCCCGACGGCTACATCGGACACATCGCCACGTCCAATTTCCTCACCACCACACAAGCCGCCGTGCAGGCAATGACGCCACAGGCAAGGACCCGCACCATGTCCCAGCCGAGCCACACCTCCCCCGGTCCGCGGGCCACTGAATGAGCCGCATACTGCTGCGCGGCGCGCGGGTCGTCACGACGAAGCTGGACGGGCCGGATGGGCCGGACGGCGAGCATGCCGGCATCCTCGTCGACGGCGAGACCATCGCCGCCGTCGGCGAGACCGTCCAGGCGCCCTACGCCGAGGTCGTCGGCTTGTCCGGCCGCGTTCTGATCCTCGGCCTGGTCAACGCTCATCTGCACTACACCCCGGCCGCCATGCACATCGGCAATTTCGCCGGCGCCCTGAACCAGCTCAACTGCGGTACCACCACCCTGGGCGACTGGTGTCACAACGCGCCCTGTCGCCCCAGCACGCCGACGCGGCCGTCGAGGGACTGCTCCAGGCCGGGATCCGCGCCGTCTTCCTGCACGGCACGCCCTACCGCTCGCCGGACACACCCCATCCGCTCGCCGAGATCGACTGGCTGCTCGACGGCCCGGCCCGCGACCACGCCCTCCTCACCCTCGCCCTCCAGGGAGACGCGCACGACACACCTTCCTCCTCGGCGCGATGGCCAGGTGCCGTGAGCAGCCCCATGGCGACTACCGCGGGGATGCCCCGCGACGCCCTGGACGAAGCGCAGATCGTCCAGGCGGCCATCGCCCTTCTGGACGAGGGTGGCATCGAAAGTCTGACCATGCGAAGACTCGGCAGCCGTCTCGGCATCACCGCAGCGGCACTCTACTGGCACGTCAAGAGCCGACACGATGTGCTCCTGCTGGCCGCTGACACCGTCTGGGGGCAGACACATCTCTCCGCTCTCGACGGCGTCGAGTGGCGTCCGGTCCTCATGGCCATGGCCGACAACCTGCGGTCGATGCTTCTCAGGCACCCCTGGCTGCTGGCCGCCATGACCGTCCAGCCTCTCGACGGCCTGGCCAGGGACCGCCATGACGAGCACCTGCTCGCGGTCTGCCAGGCAGCCGGCCTCACCAGGCGGGACGCCGAGCAAGCCGCCCAAAGTGTCGTCACGTTCGCGATGGGCGCCGCCCTCGCAGCCACCCGTCGCCCGTATGTGTCCTTCGGACTGCAGTCACTTCTCGACGGCGTCGAAGCCAGGCTTGCCGCCCGCAGCTGAGACGTCGTTCGGGCCTCCTACCGGGCGGTGCCGAAGCCACACAGCATGCCGGGGCCGAGCCGCAGCGGTCTACGCTGATCGCGGCATGCTGTGTGAAGCATGCGTGCGCGAGGGTCGGCGGAGCAGCGGGCACACGTTCAGCGTCCCAGCCGGTGGCCGGGAGCGAGTGAGAGCGGCTGGCGGCTCGACGGTCCACATCGCATGCCGGGACACGTGCAAACCGTCGAGGCCAGCCCAGCGGGCCAGTGCCTGGGGCTTGCTCTCCCGGAACCACCAACGCACCGACGTGAGCCGAAGCCTTCCGCCGTATATGCGGCCAGTTTGCGTTCGCCGACCGGAGACTGGGAACGCGCGAAGCGCACCGCGGCCAGGCTCGCGCCCGTGAGCGGCCGGAGCGCGATTCCGGCCCCCAGGCCCGGCCACCGTCGCGAGCGCGAGGGTCGAGACGGCGGCGCCCAGAGCACATGCAGCCAGCGCCAGGTGCGGAGGCCGGCGGTCGGCGAGACCGAGGGCGCTTGAGACAGTCGCGCCTAGTGGGAAACCGATCTGGACCGAGGTCGTGAGCCACACGACCTCACCCGTGCTGAGCCGCCACTCGGTCGCCAGAGCCAGCTGACCGCGGTGGCCGACTGCTGGCCGGTGTGCAACACCGCCCAGGAACAGCGGTGCCAGTGCTCGCCCGACGTCGGCAGATGATTGCCTCTCAACCCGCTCAGGAGGCGGCGGACCGCACGATGGCGCGGGCCGCGGTACGCCCCTCGGGGGCGGGGACGAGTGGGTAGGCATGGACCGCGCCGTCGCACACGATGACATTCACGGACGCCTCTTCCGTGGCAGCCCGTTCTTCCAGGCGCCGGACGTCCGGGTAGCACAAGTCGCGAGTGCCGATGTAGGCGTCGATGGGCGCCAGGGGGGCAAGCGGGCCATTGACGGGACTGAGCCGGGGTTGGGCGGGGTCGTCCCCGCCGGCCCAACTACGTCCGGCCGCGAGCAGGCTGCTGGTGGTGAGGAACGGATCTCGGGCTTCGATTTCGGGAATCGCAGGGTTG
This sequence comes from Streptomyces sp. NPDC092369, assembly GCF_044755245.1. Lineage (NCBI taxonomy): Bacteria > Bacillati > Actinomycetota > Actinomycetes > Kitasatosporales > Streptomycetaceae > Streptomyces > Streptomyces sp. NPDC092369. The sequence goes on along the minus strand of NZ_JBIVQP010000010.1, from coordinate 56,514 downwards.
GTCAGAGTGATATCCAGCCAGGGGGAGATCAGTACTACTCGGGCCGGCTGGGGCAGACCCGAGCCGGCCAGGCTCTGCGCCACGCCCAGAGCCAAGCCCGCGCCGGCGGAGTCGCCCATGATCGTGACCTGGCCGGCCTCCAGGTCGCCGAGCAGGTCGCGGTAGACGGCAGTGACGAAGGGATAGGCGTCACGGTAGGTGTACTTCGGCGCCAGCCCGTAGTGCGCCACCTCGACTCGTGCACCGGCATCCGCGAGCTGCGAGATCAACTGCCAGTGCCGGGGCGAGAGGTGTCTGATGTAGGCGCCACCGTGCAGGTAGACGACCGCTCGTTGCGCCCGGCGCCCGCGCGGGCTGACGGTGTGGCATTCGAAACCGTCGATGCGGCGCGATCCCACGTCGTGCCGCTTTACCAGTTTGGCGGGCGGACGAGGTGGCTCCGTCGACGCGACCAGCGGGTCCGGGGCCGCCTTGCCTTTGAGGGCCAACCGCATGAACGTGGCGACTACGTGCATCTGGGGACTGCTCATGTCTGGCTCTCCTTCTATCCGCTTCGCCGACCATCATAACGGTTACATCGTTGCCGTTATTGCGCTACGGTGGGCCGCTGCGTCGATCGACCACATCGTCCGTCCGGGCCCCGAGCGATACGTCCGGCCAGCAATTCCGACCGCGCCCGTCACATCCCATGACGGTCTCGCCACGAGCCGCCCGCCGTCAGGTCGACACCCTTGACGCCCGCGCCGCAACGACGTCGACACCCTGGAGATACCTCATGATCCTCAGCGTCACCCTCGCCTGCGCCATCGCCCTGATCTTCGGGGCGATCGGAGTGCTTCAATGCACTCGCCTTGCCGAAGGCGCGCGAGCTGGCCGCCGAGGTCGGCTTCTCCGTCGCCGCCTACCGCCGTATCGGCGTGCTGCAACTGGCAGGAGTCGCCGGCGTGGCGCTCGGCCTCGGCGAGCCGCCGTTCGGCGGCCTCGCGGGGACGGGGCTTCTCCTGCTGCTCGCCGGAGCTGTGGTCGTGCACCTGCGCAATGGTGACCCGGTTGCCAAACTCGCGCCCGCCGTCGTGTGCGCGGTGCTCGTTGCCTCATACCTCGCGGCCTTGTTCGTCTGAAGCGCTGCGGATCGAGCCCGCGCCTCCACGGATGGGCGGCTGCGGCAGTTCGCCCTGTAAGCAATGCGGCCCCGAGCTGTGATTTCACCTCGAAGAGCTGGCCGACGGGGATGGCGTCGGACCGCCACGCTCCCGAAGGGCAGATTCCGGGCCGGCCGACGGGCATCCGAATGCGACACTGGACCACAGCCAGCTAAACGGATACGTTGTAGCCAATATTAGAGGTCGCAGGAAACGCAACCACCTGGGATCGAGGGCGCTCCAACCGGGACCGCGCGGTCCGCCCTGCCTTCACCGGCGCCCCTTCGTCCACCGCGCCGACCCCCGAGGGGTTGAACGATGCCCGTCCTGATCGTGATAGCGATCTACGCCATCCGGATCGCGCGCGCCCCCTTGGACTCGCGCCTGAAGAAGCGCCACGTCGGACCCCTGTCGGTCACGACCGGAACGGTGATGCTCTATCTGGCCTGGGACTGGCTCAGGCCCGAGGGCCTCGGCGCTGTCTATTTCATCGGCGAGTTCGCCGGCGTCCTGTCCGTCTACCTGATGTCCTGCACCTTGGTGCTGGCCACCCGCCTGATGCGGCAGGAGCAGTGGTTCGGCGGCCTGGACCGCATGTACCGTCAGCACAAGCTGTACGCCGTATGGTCCATTCTCCTGCTCACCCCCCACCTGCTCCTCCACTTCTTCTCCGGTTTCGACGGGAGCCGGTACGGCTACGCCGACCGGACCGCGTCGGTAGGGATGGGCCATCTCCTCGGTGCCGTCTCCGCCATCGGCCTGCTGCTCGTCCTCATCTCACTCGGCCAGGTCGGCCGCATCCTCCGACTGCCCTACGAGCGCTGGCTGTTCCTGCATCGCCTCACCGGCCTGCTGCTCCTGTCGGCACTGTTGCACGGCTGGTTCCTCGATCTCGTCATCAACGGATCCACGCCCCTCCTGGCGATCTACGTCACCATGGCCACCATCGGCATGGCCGCCTACAGGTACGACGAACTGGTGCTACGACACAGGGAGCCCCGGGCGGACCACACCGTCCACCGTGTTGAGCGGCCCACAGCCGACATCCTCGACCTCACCCTCACGCCCACCGGCGGGACGACGCTTCCCGTGACAGGGGGCCAGTTCGTCTACCTGCGGGTCGGCGGCTGGCACGAACACCCCTTCAGCGTCGCGGGAACGCAGGGCCGACGGCTCGGTGCGCCTCACCATCCGTGCCCTGGGCCGCGGTACACGCCGCCCCTGCACGGACCTGAGTGAAGGACACCCCGCAACCCTCAAGGGTCCTTACGGCATGTTCGACCACACCCTCGGCGGACCCCGGCAGATATGGATCGCGGGGGGCATCGGTATCGCGCCCTTCCTCGGCTGGCTCACCCACACCGCTGCAGAGCCGCCCCGCACCGACCTGTTCTACTGAGCCCCCACCGCCGAAGACGCACCGTTCCTCCCGGAACTCACCGCAGCGGCAGCACACCGCCCCGAGTTCCGGCTCCACCCGACGTTCAGCCGCAGCCACGGCCGTCTGACCGCCGAAAGAATCCAGGCCCAGGCCGGACCGATCACCCCCGACACGCACGTCTTCCTCTGCGGCCCAGTCTCTATGATCGAAAACCTCACTCGCGCCCTCCATGGCCAGGGCGTCACCCGACAGCATCTCCACGCCGAGCACTTCGCCTTCCGCTGACGAGCCGTCGACCACACGAGATCACGCGCTCAGCACCAGCAGCTGTGGCGACGCTCCATGCCGACCGAGATTACTCCGCAGGCGGGCGGCCTCAGGTTCGCATCGTCCTGGCTGGTCAAGTGTCGTCGCGCAGGTGGGCAAGCCCGCTGAGAAGGAGTTCGAGTCCGAAGGAGAACTCGTCCTCGATCGGAACGGGCATCGACCTGGCGACGGTGACCGTTGCCGGAAACAAGGCTGGATCGACGCTTTGAAAGACGGCGGACACTTGTACGTCGTCGAGTTGCCCGCCGCCGCCATGACCGTTGACCTGGATGGCGCATCCGAGGACGTAGCGGGAGAGGGTGGCAAAAGCGTGCGCGGCCAGTCGCGGGGGGAAGCCGCTGTCGAGCAGCACCGCGACACAGTGCTCCCGCAACGCCATGGCGTTCGGCCCCAGGGGAATCTCTTCGACCATCAGGCGCGCAGCGTTCCGGTGCCGGGCCAGGGCCTCGAACATGGTGTGCGCGACCGTCCGCAGCGCTTGCTGCCAGCCCATCGCGAGGAGTTCGTCACCGTTCAGTTCCACGGCGCCGAACATGCGGTCCACGACGTGGGCGACCAGCGCTGCCCGATTGTCGAAATGCCGGTACAGCGTCGCCGTGCCCGAGCCCAGGCGCTGGGCCAGCGTCCTCATCGAGAGAGCGTCGGCCCCTTCGTCGTCCACAATCTGCAGTGCGGTAGAGACGATGCGCTCCAGCGGCACGGGCGGACGCCCCGGGCCCCGACCCGATGCCGCGGTCGCTCGCACAGGACCAGCTGCTGCCACTGAACGTCCACCTCCTCGGTCGGCACCATAACAGCAACACCGTATCCACTTTGGAGATCGCCGGTTGGGCGTGGACCGCCGGGGGCACCGCAGTTACGGCTCAGACATCGCAACGCTGCAGGTCACAGGCGCGTGGTGAAGCGGCCGTCGGGCAGCTTGCGCAGCCGGCCCCGCCCGGCGAGCTTGGACAGCGTTCCACGCAGCGGCTCCAGCTTGCCCCGCACCGCCACCTCCAGCCCCAGTGCCTCGCCGACCTGCTCGACCATGACCGGCCGCCGGCGCCCCGGACGAGCGCGAGGATGCGCTGGTGGTGCGGTGGCAGCGAGTCCACGTTCACGTTACGGCCGCGGTGCGGCACCAGCAGCACCGCGTGGCCCGTGACCTGCGCCGCAGCCGGTGGGGCTCGGCCATCCGTTTCCAGCCCCGTTCCCCGACGGCGAGTTCTTGCGCTCGGCCCGCACGTGGTCCAGTTGCTTGACCAGCTGGTCTTCCAGATCGTCCAGCTCCGCGCGTCGCGCTCCGCTCCGCGTTCTCGGACTCCATCATGAACCGGCGAAATCACCCCCAACTTGCCCGTCAGATGATTCTTCCTTCCCCTGCCGCCGTCTTGCCCTCGCAGGGCGACCAGGGCACTCGCGGCCAGCAAGGCCACGGCCAGACTGAAGCCGACCCCGGCTGCCCGCAGGCCCGCGAGGTCGGCGGCCAGTCCAACACCGATCACGGGCAGTGCGATCGCTACGTACATCACGATGAAGAAGGCGGAGGCGACCTCGGCACGCTGGCCGTCGGGCGTGTTTGAGTTGAGCATGGTCAGGGCCGCCCGGAATGCTATGCCTTGCCCAAGTCCGGCGACGACACCAGCGGTCACCAGCAGCGCGAGCGATCCTAGAGTGAGCCCCGCGGTGAGCAGGCCCATACCGACGACGAGTAGGGCACACGCCACGGGCAGGGCGGCGCGGCCCAGTGGCTGTACGAGGGTGATCTGTCCGAGCGCTGAGGCCGCACACACGGTACTGACCACGGCTCCGGCCAGGGCAGGGGAGGACAGGCCTAGGAGTCGGCTCAGAAAGGACGGCGCGACGGAGGTGTACAGCCCGAGCACCGCGAATCCGGCGAACCCGGCCGCGGCCGCCCGTGTGAAAGTGCCCCGCATCGCTGCTGGTACCCGAGGCCGTGTCACCCTCAGGCGCGGGCCAGTCCTGGCCGTCGTCACGGTTTCGGGCATCAGCCAGATACCCACCACCGCGGCGGCCAGCAGAGTCAGGTGCACGAGGAAAGGAAACCGGGTTGGATTCGGGGACAGTTGGGCCAGTGTCCCGGAGAGGACGGGGCCCGCGCCCAACCCGCCTATGTTCGCCACGGTAGCCACCAGGGTGGCCCGCTCGCTCCCGCCCATCGGGGCCAGGTCGACCAGCGTGGCGGTTGCGGTGCCGGTGAATATTCCCGCGGATACCCCTGACAGCAGCCGCCCTGTCAGCAGGAATGTCAGATCATGCGCGCTTAGGAAGACCGCGGCACTGAGGGTTGAGCATGCCAGTCCGGCCAGCAGAGTTCGCCGGCGGCCGACACTGTCCGAGACCTGTCCGAACAGCACCAGTGCCGTGAGAACTCCGAAAGCGTAGACCGAGAAGATCACCGTGGTCGTCAGGGTCGAGAAACTCATCTGCCGTTGGTAGAGCAGGTAGAGCGGTGTCGGCAGGGTCGTACCCAGCATCGTGATGTGAAACGCCAGAGCGACCAGCCAGAGCGCAGTGCGACTCCGAACCGTCCACCGGCGGGGAGGCTCACCTGCCCGTGGGGGAGTTTCGGACAGGCGGGCGCGCGAGCGAGATACAGTCATATGCCGTTCCCGCAGCCTGGTGAGTGTGTGTCTCGGCCTGTGGATGAGTTCTCACGTCACTTCTTTCCCGTCAGTTCAGAGGCAGCGATGAGAGCGTGTGTCGACCATGCCGCGCGGCACGCAGTACCGGCTCCCACGGTCGGCCGGCCCCATATGTTGCCGAGCCCTACGGGGAGCAAGGGAGTTCCGCATCGCGTCACTACCCGGTGATCGGCACGGAGCGGAATGTGGTGACGGCGGCGTACAGAAGTGCGGCAACCGGGCCGGGCCGCACACTCCCCCGGAACGGGCCGGGATCGATCAATCAGGGCAAGCCCCAAAGCTTTAACGGATACGATGTTTTCATTAATGGTCGGGGCGGGTCAAACGCCTCGGTGTCGACGTGCGGTTGTGGCCGCTACCGAGTCGCCGTGGTGACGTGAACCCCTGGATAGCGGTGATGTTGTAGCGACCTCAACCGTCGTGGGTCCGGACAGCGCCGTCGCGTTGTCCGCGAACGCCCCGGTGAAACATCCGGTGGGCCGAGCCGGTTCCGCTCGCGCGCCCCGTTCTCCTGGTCCGGCGGGGCAGCGCGGACCTGTTGAGGAGGGGGCGGGCGCGGTGAGGCGCCGGTGGTGGCCGAACGAGGGCGAGAGGCGCTGCGATCATGATCGGATCGACACATCCCAGGCAACTGCTAAGATAGAAGTGACGTGTGGTGACAGGCCACGGAGAGGGTGGACGCCATGGCGGCCAGGGTCCGGTTGGAGGACAGGGAGTGCCCCCTGTCGACGACGGCGCAGCATGTCGGCGAGTGGTGGACCCTCCTGATCCTGCACGACGCCTTCGACGGCTTCACGCGCTTCGACCAGTTCCAGGAGAACCTGCGGATCTCGTCCAGCATGCTCACCAGCCGCCTGAAGTCCCTCGTCGCCGACGGCCTGCTGGAGCGCCGCCCCTACCAGACCAACCCCACGCGCTACGAGTACGTCCTCACCGAGCACGGACGCTCGCTGCGCCCCGTGATCGTCGCGCTCGCCGCCTGGGGCAACTCCCGGCTCGACCCGGGCAAGCGCAGCATGATCCTCGTGGACCGGGAGTCGGGCGAGGAGGTCGAACCGGTGGTGGTCGACCGGACCACCGGCCGGCGCGTCGACACCGACGACTACGTCTTCACCTACGGCCCCGCAGCCAGCGACGCCATGCGCGCCCGCTACGCCGACACGCACGGCGGCCGGTCGTCATGACGGCAGCGCGAGGTCGAACTCGACCGGCCCCTGCGGCACGCCGTTGATCTGAAGTTCCAGTGCGTGCGGGCCGGGGTGGTAGACCCGGGTGGTGATCTGCCGGAAGGAATGACGGCGGCTGACCGCGAGTCGTTCCCCCGGCGCCAGTGTCCTGGTCGTCAGCTTGAACACCTTCGGCGCGGTACGGCCGCTGGCCTTGCGGTGGTGGACGACATAGTCGATCGCCAGCCGGGCCGGTGCGTCACCGGTGTTCTCCAACTCAAAGGCGAACACCAGCTCTTCGCCGACCGTGACCCGGCTCGTGCTCAACTCCGGCCGGGTGGCGACGACATGGGCGGCCGGCTCGAAGCCCATAAGTGCCAGGGCCCCGGGGTGCCCCTTCTTCACGGCTGTGCGCAGCGCGTGCCGGACCAATTTGGCCGTGTTCTCGTCCGGGCTCCTCGACCAGCGGGTGATCACGGCGACGGCGAGGTCCGGGTCCGCGTGGCTGATGTCGTTGACGTGGTTGGCCACGGAACGCCGCACGTACTCGGACGCGTCGCGGTACAGGGCGTCGAGGATCGGCAGGGTGGCCTCGGGGCGGGCGAGGATCGCCGGGACGCGGATCGCCCAGGGCAGCCGGGGGCGGGTGCCCTCCGTCGCGAGCCGCCGGACGTGCTCGTTCGGGTGATCCACCCACAGGCTCACGACCTTCAACGCCCGCTCCAGGTTGGTCAGGAGCACCCGCCGGATGGCAAACTCCGCCGTCAGGCGCGGTGTGAGGTCAGCCAGCAGGGCGAGCCCCGCCTCGAAGGCGTCGGGCTCGGTCGCCTCCAGGGCACGGGAGACGACGGCCTCGGTGACGGGCCAGATCATCCAACCGGTGAACTCCGGAGCCTCCAACGCGGCGCGGATGACCGCCTCGGCGGCCGGATACCCCGCGGGCAGGTCCTCCAGCAGGGCATCCCGCAAGAGGTCGCTGCGCTCGCGCAGCGCCAGCCCGTCCAGCCGGCCCGCGGCCGAGCGCACGGCGGTCGCGCCCCGCGTCGGCTGGGCCCTTTCCAGGCAGGAAACAAGCCCCGCCGCAGCCGCATGACCCAGCAGTTGTTCCGCGAATGGCACAGCAGGCTTCCTTTCCGGTTCCTCCGGGCCGCGCACGCACGACCGGAGGCAGAGGAGGCGATCGATGCGACCGGGTTACTTCTGGATAGCAGTAACTCTAGCGTTCAGGTGTTCGAATGCTGGTGCTTAGGGGTGTGTCACCCGAGAGACTTCTACTTTCGAACCTTGTTGGTGCTAAGTTAGAAGTCACTTGAGGCGCCGTGCCACGATCGGCGCCCCCGGCCTGGCGGTGCCCGGCCCCCAAGGTGATTCGACCCGTTCCACCCAAGGAGACACCCATGACCGCCCTACCCTCCGGCCTGCCCCCGGCCGTCGACGCCTTCTTCGCCGCGAAGAACGCCCACGACGCCGACGCCGTGGCCTGCACCTTCACCGAGGGGGCCCGCGTCGAGGACGACGGGAAGACCTACCGCGGACGTCAGGAGATCCGCGACTGGAGCGACAAGGAGTCCGGAAACGTCCAGATCGTCCTGACCGTCACCGAGGCCACCCGGCAGGGCCGCGAGGCCGTCGTCACCGCTCAGGCCGCCGGGAAGTTCGACGGCAGCCCGCTGCCGTTCCTCTTCCGGTTCCAGGGCACAGACGACGACTTCGACGCGATCGCCCACCTCGCCATCGACCTCGCACGCTGAGCACGCCCCGCGCCGACCGCACCCGGCGCACTCACCCCTCAACCCCCGTTCCCCGCAAGCAGACTGCGAGACATCATGAAGACCTGGTTCATCACCGGTGGCACCCCCGGCGGCTTCGGCATGGTCTATGCCGACGTCGCCCTCGAACGCGGTGACAACGTTGTGCTCACCGCCCGCCGCCCCGAACTCCTCCGGGAATGGGCCGAACGCCACCGAGACCGGGCGCTCGTCCTGCCGCTGGACGTCACCGACGCACAGCAGGTCCAGGCCACTGTGCGAGCCGCCGAAGAGCGCTTAGGCGGCATCGACGTCCTCGTCAACAACGCCGGACGCGGCTGGTACGGCTCCGTCGAGGGAACCGCCGACGCCGACGCCAGACGGTCCTTCGAACTCAACTTCTTCTCCGTCACGCAGATCCTGCGCGCCGTGCTGCCGGGCATGCGCGCCCGCCGCAGCGGCTGGGTGATCAACATGTCCTCGGTCGCGGGCCTGCGGGGCGAGCCGGGCTTCGGCTACTACAGCGCCGCGAAGTTCGCCCTCGAAGGGCTCACGGAGACGCTGCGCCATGAGCTGGCCCCCTTCGGCGTCAACGTTCTCGCCGTCGAGCCCGGCCCCTTCCGCACCAACGCCTACGCCTCCTTCGCCGACGAGCCCCTGGCCGAGACGATCGACGCCTATGTCCCGTTCGTCGAGTCGGTCCGGGACGTCATGGTGGCTCACGACGGCAAGCAGCCCGGAGATCCCCGCCGCGGTGTCGAAGCCGTCGTGGCGGCCATCGAGGGCGACAAGCCTCCGCTCCGCCTCGTACTCGGGACGGCCGGCTACGACGCCGTCCACGCCCACCTGGAGAACATGCTCGACGAGTTGCGGGCCAACGAAGGCGCCTCGCGCAGCGCGGACTTCCCCACCGGCTGACTGACTACCCGGAGATCCGTGAGAAGCCCGAGGAAAGGGGAGGGGATCATGGGCGGCAGGCGCATGGCGGCCAGGGCGAGGTCCATCCACTGCGCGGTGACGTCCCGGTCGGACCGCGACTGCAGGCGTTGGCACCGTCCTGGGTGCGCCACAGCACGGTCCGGTGCCCGTCCAGTTTGATCTCGTTGGCGCAGGGCCCGGTCGGCAGTTGCGTCACAGGCCGCGCGGGCGCGACGTCCACGGGCCGTTCCACATGATCAGTCTGCGGCTGCCGCGCGCCCGCTGCCTGCCGGTCGACTCCCGCGCGGCCGGCAGGCGGCCCGGCGGCACAGCTGCTGCGGGACAGCCGCGCCGCGCGGCGCGAGCCCAGTCGCGCACTGCAAGCCGGGCTCTGGTGCGGTCTGGGGGTTGCCGTCTTTCGGCTGAGCGTCCCGCAGAACCGCGGGGCTGTCATCACCCACACAGGCGAGACAGAGGCGAGTACGGGGCCGCCTGTCCTGTGATGGCGGGTGCGCTTCTCAGGCGTTGAGGGCCTGTTGGAGGGTGGTGTGGCAGTCGATGACGGTGTGGAGGCCGACGATTTTGATGACGAACATGACGGCGTCGGGGGTGCCGGCCAGGCGCAGCCATCCGCCGGCGGTGTTCAGGGCGTGGTAGCCGTTGATGAGGGCGTTGATGCCGGCGGAGTCCAGGAACCTCACGCCCCGCATGTCCACGACGACGCGGGGTTCGTCGGCGGCGTGGTGGGTGAGGGCGTGGCGTAGTGCGGGGGCGGTGTCGTGGTCGACCTCCCCGTTGAGGGTGATCACGCGGATGCCGTCACTGGCGGCGGTGGTGAGCGTCAACTGGCCTCGTGGTGCAGAATGTTGGGTTTGGGTCATGTCTCCCTTTGGTCCCTCGGTGATACTGGCGCGGGGGACGGTCTGATGTGTCCTCGCCTGCCGGTGTGCAGCGTAGGGGTGATCTGCGCTCCGTGAGGAGGGCCCTGTCGGGCCTTGGCTGTATCCACGGGGGTAGGCGCCGGTAGCGAGGATACGAAAGCGGATGCAACGGGGGAGGCACGGGGTGACAGATGAGACGGGGGCAGACCCGCAAGGCGGGAGCGGCTTGCCCGAGCACGGGCCGGCAGGCTCGGTGTGGCAGAGCACGGTGGCGCTGGAGGGCGGCGGTGCGGACATCGCGCGAGCCCGTCATCTCGCGGCTGATTTCCTGGAGCGCGGGCGCATCGAGTACGGGCTGAAAGCGAGTCGGCGCGGTATCGATCTGACGCAGTTGGTGGTCAGTGAGCTGGTCACCAATGCCTGTAAGTACGCTCCCGGCCCGGTCCTGATGCATCTTCTCCTGGATGGGGAGGCGGTCGTGGTGTCGGTGTGGGACTGCGATCCGGTGCTGCCGCAGGCGCGGGCGGCGGACTCGGAGCGGGTGGGCCAGCACGGTCTGGAGATCGTGATGGCCGTGGCCGATGAGTTCGAGGCACGCAGGGAGCGGGTCGGCAAGCGCATCACCGTGCGGATCGTCCTCACCGGCTCCGACGGCGCTGTGACGGCTTCCTCTCGGTAGAGCCGCCGGCAGGCGGGGTGGTGTGGCGGGCGAGTGCCGCCTGGAGTTCCGTCTGCAGGACGGTGGGCAGAGCGGCGCCCTGGCCGTGCTTGAGGACCTGTTCCGCGATGTGGATGGGCCTGGTGTTGGTGTGCTGGGAGATCTCCCGCAGCGCGATGAAGCCCTCGGCCGGCGCGAGCGGTCCCAGCACGCTCAGCACGCCGATGGCCTGATCGACCACAGCATGCGCCAGCTGCTCATTTTCTGCCCGCAGCTCCTGTACTTCATCGGACGGCGTTTCGGCTGCTGAGGGAACTGGACCCGAAGCTGTTGAGGGGGGCACCGGTCCATCCGACGGGCCTTCAGGGATGTGATGTGCGCTCACGTCTGTCCTTTGCCCGGTAACGCCCTCAGCATCCACCCGGACTCGCCCGTGCACCACACACGGGCCGCGCCGGCCAGGGCCGTGCGCGACCCGTGCAGGGGCTGCTGGCCGAACCCCGTCAGCGCCGGGTAGCCAGGGGGCGCGCGCCTACACCCGCGAGTGCCGAAGAGGACTACTCCGGCAGGGGTTCAGGTTCTGAGAGCGGAAATGGCGAAGGGGCGACGAGGGTTTGCTCCAGGGTGTCGTGGCAGGCGATGACGGTGTCGATGCCGACCACCCGGACCGTGCGTAGTTCGGCGGCGGTGGTATCGGCCATTTAATCTCGCAGGCATGCGGGCCGGTCGGCCGCTGCGTCACGGGATGCGCGAGCGCGACGTCCAGGGGCCAGTCCACATGATCAGCCTGCTGCTGCCGGAACCCGGCCACCTGCTGGCGTGTGCCCCTCTGGCCGTCCTGCCTCCTCAAGCTGTCGGCGGGCAGGGCATCGGGTCAGCGCCGGGGTCGGCCGACGACACCCGCCACCGAGGAGATGCCCTGGGCGTCGGTGAGGACGTGGTGCTTGCTGCCCGGCCGCGCGCGGCCGACCGGGCTGGGCCCGCTTTTGGGCCGCGCCGAGCGGCCCTCACGTGGGAGGAGTCGATCACCGCCCGCGACCAGTCCAGCTTCTTCGCCACCCGCAGCTTCTTCAGCAGCACCAGGTGCAGCTGATCCCACACACCCGCCTCGTTCCACGCGGCCAGGCGCCGCCAGCAGGTCATGCCCGAGCCGAATCCCAGCCCCTGCGGAAAGAGGATGTGACACCGCTTCTCAACCCGTCTCATCACGGGAACGATCAGTCACGGAACCGTCACAACCTCGCCCACTAAGCCGGACTGCTGCCAAAACTCCGCACGGATCCTGAATCTCACGAAGGCCCCACAGGACTCTCCGGTCAGCAGGCGTCGTACTTCCAGGAGCCGCCCTCCAGCGTCCACGGCTGCCTCTGCTGGTCGAACTTCGGCAGGCCCTTCACCTTGTACGAGACCCGCCCCATCTCCCCCGAGACAGTGGCGCGCACGTCCGTCGCCGGGTGGTCGGGCCCGTAGTCCTTCGCGGCCCGTTCCACCGTGGCCGAGTACACCGCCGGGTCTGCCTTGGCCTGGCAGCGCTTCGACAGGAAGGCATACGCACTCTCGCCGACCCCTGCGAAGTAGAGGTCCGTGTACGTCTCCGCCACGCGCTCCAGGTCGACCTCGGCGACTGCGGCCGGCGTCGGGGTGCTGCTGGGCGCCTCGGCGGCGGCGGTCGGGTTGCTCGGCGCGGGGTCAGCGCTGTCGTCGCTGCTGGACGAGCAGGCGGTGAGCGCGAGGAGCGCGGTAGCGGTTGCGAGCACGGCGGTGGTGCGCATGGTTCCCCCACTGGTGATGCGGCCTGAGGGGGCATCGTGCCATGAGTGAGGCCCCGCCCCGTGGAAGGGCCAGGCCCTGCCACGGGGCGGGGCCTGCGAGCAAGAGAGCCACCACGAGATGTCACAGGTTCATTGCCACGACCGGAGCCGGGCGGCACGATGTGGCTCTACGCGCTGCGGGGCATCCGCGGGGACCTTCTTGGACGGCGTCTTCTTCGCGGTCTTCCCGGCCGCAGCCTTCTTCCTCGTGGCGGGCAGGTCGTGGACGTCCGCAGTGCCTTCTCCGCGCGCGGTACGGGCCTTGGTCACGGACTCCTGGAGTGCGGCCATCAAGTCGACCAGCTGGCCGGGCTGTTCGGCCGGTTCGGGGGCGTCGGGCAGGCGGTGGCCTTCCTGCTTGGCCTCGATGACGGCGCGCAGCGCCGTGGTGTAGCCGTCGGTGAATTCGGGACCGGTGATGTCGTCGCGGGTCATGGTCTCGATCAGGGTCACGGCCTGGTCGATCTCGCTGTCGTCCAGGGGAACCGGGGCGGGGGCGACGGCTGCGGGGTCGCGGATCTCGTCGGGCCAGAACATGCTGTGCAGCACGATCGCCTCGCCGCGCACGCGCAGCAGGCCAGGCCGCTCGCGGCCGCGCCAGGCGAACTTCGCGACGGCCACCTTGGACGACCGCTCCAGAGCCTGGCGCAGCAGCACGTACGGCTTCGCCGCGACGGTGCCCTGCGCTTTGAGGTAGTAGCCGGCACCGATCCGGACCGGGTCGACGGCAGCGGCCGAATGAACGCGACCAGCTCGATCGCGTGCCTTGCTGGCCCTACTGCTCGCCGGGGCGCGCAGCGGAATGTCGACGGGTGAGGACCGGTGGCTGCTGCAGAGGACGTGGCGGCGTTCGCGACGAACTCCTCGACGTCGTGTTCTCCATGACCCTCTACACCCGAAGCGATGACGTAGCCGAAGGCCGACCACGCTCGGTGAATTCGCCGTCACCGTCTCTGGACGACCTGCGGGAGCAACGCGATGACTGCGGGCACCAGCAGGTACCCGGTGATCGCGGTGATGGCCTTGCGCGTCCCGATGGGCAGCACTGACACGGACCACACCTGGGCTATCGCTGCGTCACGGTCGTTCGCAGACATGTCAGTCGTGGACAGCGAAGCGACGTACTCCTTCTTGACGTCCAGGGCCGAGTGGTAGCCGATCGAGGAGGGGTAGATGATCACGAGGGCGTCCACCATCATCACCACCACCACTGCGAAGAGCGTCCACGGTGCGGCGGACAGCCAGATCACGAACAAGACCAGCAGCCCAGCCAGATGAGCGAGGGCGGAACCGTAACTCCACAGCATGAACTGCCTGAGGGTGCGGAGCCCTTGGAACCCGTCACTGTCGTAGGCCATGTTCGGTGTCACACCGAAGCCGAGTTCAGAGGACCGTTTCAGGTAGATGGTGAAGACGACGCCCATCGCCAACTGCTTCGCCAGGAAGTAGAAGGCGTACGCGCCCGCCATGCACAGCGCCATCGCCAGCTCTGGGTGGGTGTACCGGTTGGCCCACCAGCCGTCGTACACCTCGGACCGCCATACCGCGTCCGGGAGCGTCGTCGAATTCCAGCCCTCCAGGAGACCATGGTCGTTGACGAACATGTACAGCAAGGCGGTACCGACCGCCACGGAAGCCATGATGGCTGCCGAAACGTCCCTGCGACCGAGCTTCGCAAACGCCCTGTTGGTTCTGGCAGTCAGCCGATTGAGCTGCTTGATCCGGCGTCCTGAAAGCTGAGAGGCACCCCCGTTGCGCTCATTCATCGGTACGAAGTCGGAGATCGCCCGCACCTGCTGGCAGTAGAACATCGGCGTGACGAAGATGACGGCCAGGATGATCAGGCCGGCAGGATCCTGAAGCAGCGACAGGCTGACCGCGCCCGGCTCGGCGTGCACGGAGAAGAGGTAGCTGAGGGCCGGCCGCGCGCCGTCGGCAGTTGGCGACACCAGCACTCCTCCGGCATCCGCCAGACCCAGCAGCGCCATCGAAGAAGACAGGCTGATCAACAGGAACCTGGTCTTGGGAGTCCAGGGCGTGTAGCACAGACGGACCAGCAGGCGCGCCGCGCGCCGCACGGGACGCGGCAGTCGGCGAAGCACACGCATCGCACTGCGGATCCCGAAAGGTTCCCACGCACGGAAAATCGCGCCGGTCAACTGCGGCTGCAGGATGTCGAGTTGTGCCATGCGCTCCCCCGATCGCAATATCGCACCGCACATTTTTCATATCCGGCGTGACTAGCCTTAACCCAACCTTCAGCCACAGCCAGGGGCCACCGACCTTCACAGAGCCGCTCCGTACCTCCACGGCTGGCTCAACATGTGCCCAAGTCGGGCTGGCGAGAGGTCCAGATGAGAGGAAGCGCGGCGAACCCGGCAGCGGCGGCTAGGAGGGCGTCGGTCGCGCGGACGCGGGTGCGTCCGGCAAGCGGTCACAGTTCGTGCAGGACGAGATCGGTGCTCTCCGCGCTCGCGGGGGTTGTGGTGTGCAGGGTGTCGGTGGGGTCGAGGTGGGTGGTGAGGTGGTGGAGCCAGCGGTGGACGTCGCCTGATGTGTAGCCGCGCGGGTCGATCCGCTCCGGCAACGCAGGGACGTCGACCACGACGAAGGCCTCCACCAACGCCTCCGTGCCCATCGCCATGAAGCTCCCCAAGCCGATGCCCTAGACCGTTGCCATGACCAACTCCCTCAAGACGGCCGCGGACTTCACCTTTCAACGTCGGGAGGGACAACGAGAAGGAGCCGGGCACTTCCGACCAAGATCCACGGCCTGGGCCACATCCTGGTCGTCCTCTCCGTCGACCCCGAAGCCTGCCACCCGATCCCCGGCACCACCACCGGCCCGCAGCTGCGCGAGTACACCGACGACGTCGACCAGGTACGCGTCCTGTACTACGTAACCACCCATCGCACCGTGATCGTCATCGCCTACATCGAGGTCTGACCCATCGGCCATCGAGGCGCATCCGCCGGTGTTGCTGGCCGGACTAGCCCGTACCTCCACCCAGGTACCACTCAGGAGACAGCCTCAGGTCTGGAACAGCCCTTCCTCCCTTCAGAGCAGTGCCCCACTACCTTGGGCGCCCGATAGTTGTTCGGGACCCGGCCCGCGAACGTCGTCCGGCACGGCCAGATGGTCAGCGTTGAAGTCGCGCAGGCAGTTCCACCCAACGACGTGCGGTGTGCCGGTCGGCGGCGTCATGTGCCTGGCTGATGCTCAGACCTGCCGCAGCGCAAGCGTAGGCGAGTACGTCCGCGCCGTAGGGGAAGGGGTGATTGCGTTGCCAGAACCGGAAGGTCCAGTAAGCCTCCGGGTCCGAGTCGTGCGGTGAGATGCCGATCTCGTCGGAGGCGACCACTGCGCCGTCCCGGGCCAAGGTGCCGAATGTGCCGCCCTTGGGGTTGAAGTACACCCCGTACGCGGCGGTGCCCGCCGATATCGCTTCCAGGACGGCGTTGTCACTCGGCATGTAACCGTCCTGCGTGATCACGCAGCCTCCGGGAACGCCGTCCACACTCCTGACACCGACGTAGCGCAGGGAAGCCTCGTAGTCGGAAGGGTCGAAGGGCGCGTTCTCGGCGTCCACTCTTGGGCACCGGGCCGGATCGGCGCCGAGCCGACGGATCAACTCGTCCTCGGCCAGACCCCGGACGAAGCAGATGCCGAGCCCCTCCGTCCGCAACGGCCCGTTGCCGAAGGCGGCGATGAGCGCGTCGGCCGCCCGCTGGGAAGCGATCTCCTCGGGAGACAATTCCCTTGCTCCCGGAATGTGTTGGGCCAGCGGTGCGAGTGAGGTGGTCGACAGCAGTCGGCCGGGGGACCAGGGCCCTGCTTGCGGGGTCCATACGTCCGCCCCGGCGTCGATCAGGGCGCGGACGGTGGCCTCGTCCATGGCGTGGACGGCATACCACAGAGGTGTATGCCCGTCCTCGTCGCGCACGTCGACGTCCACGTCGTGCGACAGCAGCGCCGCCACCGCCTCGACCGCGCCCTGCTCCGCCACCAGGTGCAGCGGGGCGGTGCCGCGCCATCCGACCGCGGCTGCGGGCGACGCGCCTGCCTCCAGACGGGCTTGGACCAGCACCGCATCGCCCCAGTCGCGGTAACCCATCTGCTGCCAGTCGGCACGCGGGACATAACGCTGCCGGGCCTCCTCTTCGCGACGTATCTTCTCGCGCTGTCTCCTGGTCAGTGGCGGCGCCAGGAGCGTCGGAGGACCACTCACCGTCAGGACCGCGAACGTGCCGGGCTGCTGCGCTTCCTGGTCGGGAGGCTGAAGCTCCGGCCAGACTTCGAGGGCACGGTGTGACGCGGCACGGAGTGCGGACACATCGACCTGGGTGCGTGTTTCGACCATGTCCTCGTCCGGCCACTCGACGACCAACTCTGTGTCACCAGGGGGCGGGAGTTCGGCCAGATAGAGATCGACGTCCGTCTTGAACAAGGACCTTCGGGTGTGCTGCATGCCCGGGTCCAAGGGAATCAGTCCGACTGCCTGTTCTGTCGCCGCCAGGCTCGTTTGTCCCTGCGGTCCTGTGACGGGAATGCCCCGTGTCACAGTGCCGTCCAGCGTCGTCACCTTCCGCCCGTCGGAGAGCAGCAGCCCTACTCGCAGCCCGGACTGTCTGTTCCCGCTCGCGTTCTGCCGGCGGGTGTTGCGGAAGACCGCGAGATGCAGCGTGGCCGATCGCGGCCACACCGACCATCCCGTCAGCACGAGGCGCACCTCCAGAGCGGTGCCGACCACTTCGGTCCGTGACAGCCGTTCGGGCACGAACCGGTCCACCGGCGGGGCGTACTTCCCCTCGTCCTCCTGCGGCGGCCATAACCGGGCCAACACGGCCTGATCAGTGGCCGGTTCTTCCGGAAGCACGAGGTCATCGAAGAATCCCATGCGCTGAGCGTTGCACAGGGCACTGACAAAGCTGCGGAGAGGCGGCGGGGGCGGGCGGGGTCCGGTGCGCGGTCCAGGCGCCGTCGACAACTTCGGGCCGCGGCCGCTTCGTCGGGCCGATGGTCCAGATCGTTCCGGCGAGACCGATTCCCGACAGCCGTCCTGTGGGCTGCCGCCACAGGACGGCTGTCGTCGACGGCGCTGCCAGTTCGGGGCGCGGTGGTGTGCGCAGGTGCTCTTGGTGTCCCGGCCCTTCCCAGGTGAGCAGATCTTGGAGTACTGACCTGTGGATTGCTCAGTTGGGAGAGCGGGTCGCAGCCAAGTTGACCGATGGTCAGTGTTGGAGCTGCTCTCGCTGAGTGCTTGCGACCTGCGGGTTCTGGAGTATCTGGCGGCCCTGCTCATTGTGGGCGTTAGCTGTTCGGTGTGGGGGAGTCGCCGGTAGTGGCGGTTAAAGCGGATAGCCCAGATGTCCTGGAGCTGGCTGGGGGTCCCTGGAGTGGAAGTGCCGTGAGGCGGGCGGTAGTTGGCCATATGGGGAGGTAATCGCGGCTTCTGGGGTACTGGGTGGGCTATCTGGTGACCGCTCGTGTTCGTCATCCTGCAGTTTTGGGGGAACGGCGTGGTGAATGTGCTGTACACATGGCGACGTGAAGCTAACCAACCTCACTACGTTGATGGCTCGCCGCGAGGACGGCGGTCTCAGCTTCGACCGTTTCCGCGTCGACCCAGCGCTGATCCGGCTTCAGTGGCCAGACGACGTGGTCGAACAGTTCCTCTTTGATCACGGTGACAACGACTCCTTCGTGCGGGACTACGGTGGCATCGACCTACGCGAGATCACCTGGCGGCTCGAGATGATTCCGGCCGCGGACTTCGACGAGATGCCGACCGGAGCGTCCGATGCCGGCTGTATCGAGGACTTTGCCGAGCACCCTGTGCACTGGGTCGAAGTGCGCCGCGCAGAGGTCGGGCGTCGCTGGGAAGAGCATGGGACGTGGATGCGCCCGCCGATCCTGATTGACCGACAGCTCCTGGCTCCGTCGGACAGCGGTCTTTAGGTCCTGGAGGGCAGAACACGGGTCGGTGTTCTGGGAGGTCGGCGGCGCGAGGGACTGCACGTCGCATCCCAAAGCCTGGGTGGGGCACGCCCCGACAGTGTGAGCCGGGCGCCTTGGCGCAGCAAAGTGACGGCACCGGTTGCATGCACGATCTTCGGCTGGACCGACCGGGCCCCCACGGCTTTGCGGCCGGGTGACGGCAAGCCGCAGCAGACAGGGCTTCCGCGGCGGCGACCCCACCGGCACGAAGGGGAGGGAAACGGCATGCGGTACACCAGGTGGCAGTTGGGCCCGCCATGCTGTCTCTTCGGTGGTGGTGTGCCGGGTTATCCAGTGGCTGGGAGCTCCAACGGCTTGATCCTGCAGTGCCGTTAGCCGCGTGGAGGGATGCTGGTCAGAGGTCGTTGCTGGTGAGGCTTCCGCGGAGCACCATTTCCTCGTCCGTGCATCCCTGCCGCCGTGCCAGGGTGTGGAAGACTTCGCGTTCGCCCTGCCAGTTAAGAGCCCGCTCGGCGGCGGTCCGGCGGACACATTCACCCGGAGACAGGCCCAGGACGGACGCGTGGGCGGCGATTGATCCCCGACCCTCGCGAGGCTCAGATCACCCGGCTCAAGGCAGAGACCACCAAACTCCAGAACGGTTGGCCCAGTCGGAGCAGATGGTCGAAGGACTCACCGACTTCCGCGGCCAGGCTCTGGCCCGGCTCGCTGCCCAGCACGAAGAAATCATCCGGCTCCGCGAAGCCGCCGCCGGCACCGCTCGGGTCAGCCGCCTGCCGCCACCCCGAACCACCGTCATCGGGACCTGCAGCTGATGCCGCATCCCCGACCGGATGCCGGCTCTCGCATGGCGAGAATTGGACCTCACCAGCAATCAGATCGACGCCTCGTCGGCCAGCGAAGGTACGGCGCACGGACGCAGGACCATGAGCGAGTCTTCCAAGGCCGCCACCATGGCAAAAGGGAACCGGTCGAGCTCAAGACAGAGTGCGACGTCATCAGGATGGACTCCTTGACGCACACCCTCCGCCAACTCGGCGGCGGCGCGCGACTCAGCAGCGCGGCGGACGAACTCGGCAGCATCTGCCCCGGCCTCGGTGGCCCTCCGAGCGATGTATTGAGCGCACGCCAGATCTTCATCGGCCTGCCCATCCTCACCAGTGACCACGAACGTGACACTGCCACTCTTACGTGCTCGCAAGAGCCGAGCCGTTGCCTCCGCCACCACGAAGCTGGCGCACAGCACCAGCGATGCCTCCTTGACCGCGAATGCACCGACCGTCCCTGCCGTGGTTTTCTGCACAACGGTCCGTCCGCCAAGGTCAATAGACCGCAGCAGGCCCGGCGAGTTGACGGTGTCGAACCCCGGCGCGGGTGGACCGTCTTTGAGCGCCACCCAATCCTGATGCCGTGCCTTCAGCGCCAGGGCTTCGTCCAGCGACTCAGCAAGAACGATCTTTTCCGCCCCCTGGCCAAAGGCCCAGGCAGCCACGGTGAAAGCACGCATGACGTCGACTACGACCGCCACGGACGGGGCTTCGACCAGCTCAGGGATGCCAAGGAAACGGGAGTCCATACCGATCATGATCATGCATGCCCGACACGATGCACTCAGAGAGTGATACGCGTCATATCCACGATCCCGGAATGCAACACCTCCGGCTGTCTGCGTCGTGAAAGTGGTCCGCAATGACCCGCCTGCTCAATCGCCACATGGGGTCACCCGCACACGGCCTCTGCGGACACAAGGAGCCCTTTCCAACCGGTTTGCGTAGCACGTCGGTTGGCTGAGGGCGATGCTGAAGAAAGGGTGAAGCTCCTGGTAGATGGGTTGTCGACCAAGATCAACCTGCCCGCCCGGAGCTTCACATGCTTGTCTACCCATCAGGGATCGACCTGTCCAACTCGACTCTGCGCCACCTGTCCGACCGGCTGAGAGCCCGGCGTCGTGAGCGCGGCACGCGCTGGCGCCGCCTGACCGCGGACCGACAGGCTCTGCTCGCGCTGGCCCATCTGCGCTGCGGGCACACGTACGCCCAGCTCGCGGCCGGCTTCGGGATCGGGCTGGCCACCGTCTACCGGTACATCGGCGAGGCGGTTGAGGTCCTGGCTGCCCTCGCTCCCACCCTCCAGCAGGCCATGACCGTCGCCGCCAACAAGGCATTCGTGATCCTCGACGGCCCCCTGCTGCACATCGACCGCCTTGCCGCCAACCGCCCCTACTACTCCGGCAAGCACAAGCGCCACGGTATGAACGTCCAGGTCATCGCCGACGCGTTCGGACCCCTGCTCTGGGCCTCACCTGCCCTGCCAGGTGCCGTCCACGACATCAAGGCCGCACGCACCCACGGCATCATCGAAGCGCCCACCCAAGCCGGCATCCGTACGTGGGCCGACAAGGGATATCAGGGAGCTCCGGGGACGATCCGGGTGCCTTACCGGGGCCGCTGGAGCACGCTCCCAGCCGGGAAGCGGGCGGTGAACTCCTCCCACGCCAGGATCCGAGCCGTCGGAAAGCAGGCCAACGCCACCCTGAAGAGCTGGCGGCTCCTGCGCAAACTCCGTTGCAGCACCACCCGCATCACCGACATCGTCAAGGCCGTCCTGGCCTTGCACCTCGGCACGGCAGCTGAGATCGCTGCGGCCGGAGGCATGGACAAGGACAGCGCCCATCAACGACAGCAAGGAAGACCGCTCACCGTGACAGACGTCAGAGTCACCTACGACAAGACCGTCAACGCAGCGTACGTATACCTCACCGAACCGCAGGCCCGGGTGACGTCCGCACGCATGTATCCCTGCGATCCAGTGGACGTCGACGGCATGATCAACCTCGACTTCGACGAGCGGGGCCGCCTCATCGGCATCGAGGTTTTGGCGGCCAGTTCGAAACTGCCCGAGTACCTGCTCCAGTCCGCGGAGCGACTTGACACCGAAGGTGCATGACCAGCCGCGCACCACGATTGCGGCGAACAGGTTGGAAAGGGCTCATTGGATGCGCGGGCAGACCGGACACGGCACCAAGGGCACCCGCGAGTACGACTGGGCCTGGCTCGATGTCCGCCCCCACGACCCTCCCGAGAAAAACCGGAACGAGAAGGAGCCCGGGACGAGTGTGCTGGTCGCGCGCCGGCACCGCTACACCGGTGAGCTGTCCTACTTCCGCTGCTGGGCACCCGGCGACGTCTCGCTCGGCAGGCTGGTGGAAGCGATCTGTCGCAGGTGGCGGATCGAGGAAACTTTCCACCTCGCCAAGATCTTCGCCGGACTCAACCACGGCCAGGTGACCTGCTGGAACTCCTGGATGCGCTGGTCATTGTTCCTCCCTGATCGCCGCCGCCGTCCTCGCTCTCCCGGCCACCGCCGTCCACGACGCCGCCGAGGACGAGCCCGCGCTTGTCCCGCTGAGCTGCCCCGAACTCGTTCGGCTCCTGGAAGCCCTCGTGCTGCCGCCACTCGTCCGCGACCGCGAGCACGTCCTGCATCAGACCGCCCGGCAACGCCATCACCAAGCCGTTGCGACCACCTGCCACCAGCAACGGCACCACCGTCACGACCAGCCGTGATCAAGAACTACAGAGGCCGTGAAGGAGTTAGTACGAACCCGCAGGTTCATCCCCCGCGATCAAGGGGTTACGCCTTCGGGTTCGTGCTGGAATACCTTCAGTTTCCGTGAACTCGGGGGGTCTACGGATCCCATTAACGAACGTGTCACGAGCCTCGATGCGGGAACACCCTCTCAATGCACCACAGTTCGCCAGTGATCCAGACGTTCGCGGCACTCCGTAGTGAGTTCGTGCGCCGGTCCCATGGAGAGTTCGAAGACGGTCAGGACCGCTTCAAACTGCTCAATGGCGTCGGGGATGTCACCCATGACCGCAGTCCAATGCGCTGCGCGGCTACGGCAATTCAATGTGATGGGATCTGTCGCACCCCTTACGCGGCTGCTGATCCCGACAAGTTCTCGGAGTTGACAGAGGGCATCGGCAGGACGGCCGGCCATTCCGGTCCAGGTCGCCAGGCGGCGGTGGAATCTGATGGCATCGGAGTCCCACTCGGTGTTGATACGTGTACGCTCATCGACAACCTCTTGCAGTAGGCGCACCGCCGCCTGTGGGTCGCCTCCGCGGCCGGTGCAGCTGGCCAATTCCGAGCGGAGGTGGAGACACTGTGCACGGGACAGGCCGTGAGTTTGCTCGGCCTCCGAGAGCAATTCTCGCCAAAGAGCAATGGCCGTCGTGAAATCACCGGCTTGGGATGCGCGATCCGCTTGCCTCGCCTGGATGCTTTGACGCAGTTGACTTTCCGCCAGGATATCGGGGTCATTGAGAAGGCAACGCGTCAATTCGCGGGCCATCTCGCTGTCCCCTGATTTTTCCAGAGCCGCAGCATGCGCAGCTCGGCAGTTGAGTGTCCAGCGGTAGGTCGGCCCCGCGAATTCGCAGTAGTCGGCCGCGAGTTGCCGGAAGTCCTCCGCCGCAGAGGCGGGGTCAAGGACCTCCCGGAAACAGGCGAGGTCCCGGCGGATTTTCAGCACGGGAAGTGAGGAATCCCCACAGACCCGTCTGGCTATCGTCAGCATCCGCTCTGCCAGCAGGCTGGCAGCACGCGTGTCGCCATTGTGATGGGTGTGCCAGGCGACCAGCATCGTGGCCTTCAGGGTGTCTGGATGTTCCGGACCTAGTCGCAAGGAACGCTCTCGTGCTTCCTCGGAAGCGAAACGCAGAGCTGACGCGCCCCCGTGCCGGTCCGCAAGCACGTAGGACAGCATGCTCAGGGCGTAGTCGCGGCGATCAGGCTCGGGGTGGTCCAGTGCACGGCGGAAGGCGGCTTCGGCCTGGTCTAACAGATACCAGCCCCATGTTGCGTCAGCGAGGTCGATTGCCTCGTCCTGGGTGGCGAAGGCGACGAGGGTATCGACAGCTTCCGGCGGGGGCACGCGCTTGGGCAGAGCGTCGATGAGGTAGTCGAACGCCACAGAGCCGGTGTCACCCACGGGAAGGAGGAGACTGCTGGTGGCATGCAGTGGCATGACTGCCCAGGCAAGGGCTTCGGCCAGGGACTCGGGACGCAGTAGGTGGCCGCCTCGCTCAGCCAGGTACGGGCGGGCGAGATGGTCAAGGACGGTCAAGGGCAGCGGACGGTGGATACCCGCACGGCGGGCCAGCACTGCTCCGGCGACAAGGGCCGCAGCGCGCGGGTGGGTGCCGGGCGCCCAGGCGTGGTGCCAGTCGTAGAGCAGGCGCGGACCGGCCGCGAGGTACTCGGCCACGCCGAAGCGGTCCGCATGCGCGAGGGCGGCTTCGATCCGCGGATCGCTGTTGTGGTTCCCGGCGCGCGAAAGTTCCGCCGACGACCAGGCACGGGGTAGCTCGATCCGGGTGGCCAGGCGAAGCACTTCTTCTCCGACACGGCGGGTCTCCGCGCCGAGGTGGTCAGGGCCGACGTGGTCAGGACGGGTGAAGCGCGCGTACTCCTCAGCACGCATCGTAGCCAGGACGCGGTGGCGATGCCGAGACGCGTTGAGCAGGCGCGTCAGGTCGTGCCGGGTAAGGCCGCCTGTGCCAAGAAATCGTTCCAAATCGTCCAGCCACAGAAGACACGGTCCTGAGGCCGTTGCCACAGCGTCGATGGCAGCAGTGACGGCGTGGCGGCCGACCGGCTCTACAAGGAACGAGTTGGGCAGGGATGTGTGCGCGGCTTCGAAAGCCGCTCGGCTCTTGCCCGCTGTGGACTCCCCGACCAGCACCACGAATCGATCATCAGTCAGCGCACGAGCCAAGGCGCCGTCCGTGTCCCGTGGAACGAAGGCAGGGACCCGCGGACACGAGATGTTGCCCGCTTCCTGTTCAGCCGGATGGACCCCCATGGACAACGGGTCGGTGCAACTGTGCACCCGGGGAAGACGGTTCCGGGCATCCAGCCGCAACAGCCGTGGCGCAGAAGTCGCTTCTAGTTGATTCCTCTCCCGCTGAGCGATGCCAAGCGCCGACCACACTCCCGCCAACACCGCCCCGACCGCCCCAATCCCCGAGGCCCAGGCGCCCGCCAGCCAAAGCGTCGACACCCCGGCAGACGCTCCGCCCAACACCGCTGATGCCGCGATCAAACCCCATCCATCAGCCCGCCGCATTCTCACCCCCACTCGGCTCGCTCCATGATGGCAAGCCAGGTATGCGCCTGGGAAGCAGCCAGAACTCGCTGAGACCCTCGCCGAGGCCATCTCTCACCCCCGCAGCGACGGGCAGGAGTTCCGTTTCAGCGGGCGAGGGTGACCTCGATGGGGCTGTTGGAGCACGGGCCGAGGATGTCGGTGAGTGCGGTCTGCTCGGTCCATTCGACGCAGTGCATCGACTGGGGACTGCGGGCCGACCTGAGAACCCGGGGTAGTGGCCATGATGATGATCTCTACGCCGTAGATTGGGCGCATGGTGGAGGGGACGCCGGGCACGGCGAGAACGCGGTTACCGGGGAAACAGAAGCGAGGGCGGCACGCCGCTACGAAGTCTCGCTCGGCAGAGAGCGGGCTGATGCGCTCGTCCATGCTGATGACAGCAGTGACAGTGGTGTCCCGGGCAACGGGCCTGCTGAGAACAGTCCTACAGGCCGGGGCACTCGGGACGGGCCTGCTCGCTACGACGTACAACCAGGCCAACGTGGTGCCGGCGAGCCTGTACTTCCTGCTCATCGGCGGCGCGCTGAACTCCGTACTGGTACCGCAGCTGGTGAGGGCCAGGATGGAACAGCCAGATGGCGGACGTGCCTTCGAGCAGCGTCTGGTCACCCTCACGATGTCCGTGCTGGGGATCGGCACGCTGCTGGCCGTCTGGGCGGCGCCGCAGATCATCAGCATCTTGTATGCCGTACCCGCGCCCAATGGAGACCGGAGCCCCCCATGCTGCCCTCTGTTACCGACCGCGAGGAGTTCTCCGCGCTGGTCATCAGGACTGACTTCGGTGACTCGGCGGCTTGGCTGGCCGTGTGTCAGGAGTTGTCGAGGCCCTGGGGCAACGGCGACTACGAGCCGGCCGTCCACATCATCGATGATCCAGCTTGGGCCGGTGCCACGGCCGATGAAGTGATCGCTGCCGTATCAGCGGACGAGGACTTGAGCGTCGTCTTTATCGCTGACTGGACCACCATGCGGGACAACGACCACGCGCTGCTAGCGGTGGCGGTCCTGACCAGAGAGGAGTGCCAGAGCGATGAGGAGTTCGAGATCTACGGCGGATCAGTACGCGCCGCCCCCATCGGCATCCACGACATCCACGCGAACCTGTCGATCGCCAACCTGGACTTCGCCGACGTCGTCGATGCCGCTCAGAGCGACCCTGCAGGAGTCTTCCGGTCGTTCTAGGAACTCACCACGGCGAGGTCAAACATCGATGTGACCGATCGAGCTTCGCTGAGACGCGACGCCAACGGCCGGAGCTGATGCACGCGTTCATCCCGGCCTGGCAGAAGCGGTGGTCAGGGTTCGTGGGTCAGTCGGCCGGCGTGAGTCTTGGCCACGGTGCCGTCGACGACGACTTCCCGCGCCGACTACGAGCTCGGCTGTCGTCGGCTGGCGAAACAGTGCCCTGAGAGCTCAGAACACGATCATGAGCGGGCTTTCTTGTGGCGTCTCCAGCAGATGAGGCTGCAGGCCAGCGAGACGAAGGCGTCGTGGAGTTCGGTCCGACGTTCCCATCGGACGGCGAGTCGTTTGAACTGGTGGAGCAGGGCGAAGGTCTGCTCCTCGACGTAACGGAGCTTGCCCAGGCCTCTGATGTTCGGGGCGCCCTTGCGTGAAATCACCGGCAGGATCCGCCGCTTGCGCACCTCTTCGCGGTTGGGGTTGGAGTCGTAGCCCTTGTCACCGAGCAGCGAGGCGGGGCAGTGGCGTGGGCGCCCGGGCTGTCCGGCCACGGGAGGGATGCGTCGATCAGGGCGAGGGTCTGGGTGACGTCGTTGACGTTGGCAGCGGTGGTGATGACCTTGAGCGGGGTACCGCGTCCGTCACAGATCAAATGGTGCTTGCTGCCCGTCTTGCGCCGGTCGACCGGCGACGGACCGGTGTCGGCTCCCCTTTTTTTCGCACGGATGCGGGAGCCGTCCACGCACGCCCTGGACCAGTCGAGGTTGCCGGCCGCGTTCAGCTCGGCGAGCAGAAGGCGGTGCAGTTGATCGAAGACACCGGCCTGCTGCCCGCAATCGAGGCGCCGCCAGCAGGTCTGTCCGGAACCGAACCCCAGCTCCGGCGGCAGAAGTTGCCAGGCTATGTCGTTGTAGAGGACGTACAGGATGCCTTGAAGACACAGCCGGTCCGGTACCGGTTGCGGGCCCGGTGACTTCTCCGGCCAGGGCGGCAGTAGCGGCCCGATCAACGCCCGCAAGTCGTCGTCCACGATCCACGGCCGAGTACTCACACCCTCTGAACGGCCGAATCGTCACACTGGTCACACCCAACCGACTGCAACTGGGCAGCTCGGTTGGCGCCGCTCGCTGACTCAAGTGCCCAGCCCATTCACGGCAGCACCTCGCGCGCTTATGACGACCGGGGCGATTCAGCCGTGGTCGTGGTGCCTTCCAGCGGTAGGCGGTCGCGGTAGTACTCCGATTCCAACCACTGCTCCATCACGAGGACCGGGCGCGAAAGCCACACGTCCCCGACCTTCTGTGAACGCAGAAGAAGCCCCAGATCGGTCAGTGAGAGGGAGCCGTCGGGGGTGTATAACAGGCTGCTCCCGTGCTCGGCGGCGTAGTCAAGGAGGAACTGCTGCACCTGCGCGGGATCGCGCCCCGCCAGTGCAAAACCCTCAAGCAAGACCTGCGGACCCGTGACTGCATCTAGTGCAACGCACGCCAGCCGGCCCGCGTCGTAGAACACCTTCACCCCATCGGCGAAGTCTTCCTGCCCATATGGTGCGCCCACCTGCTCGTGCGGCCCAGAGACCTGGAGCGCGTCGGCGACCTCGGCCGGGCCCATCCCGAACCGCAGAGGCCCCAAACCGACTTCGGGCAGAAACTCCCAGCGCAGCCGTTCCTCGCGTGCACTCACCTGCACTGTCCCCTCAACTGGCCGCTACAGAACCGTGTCCGCGTCTTCTGGCCAGCATCGCGTGCGGGGCCAGCGCCCAAAGTAGTGCCAACTGAAGCGTCCAGTCCCACCGAAAGATCGTGTTACGAGCTCGCCCGTAACCCTGCGAGTCCGCTGGGGGACCGGTCCTTGCCGTGCTGGTGCTGTGTGTCACGCCGCCCAGGTCGCGGACCCCGCGCATGGGTCGGGGTCCGGAAGTCCTGCGGCAGAGGCCGGGGCAGCCGAGTGGCGCATCGCGGTGATCGGGACGGCGCCAGTTGCAGCTGACGGACTGGTGAAGAGGCGTTGTTTGAGTGTGCGGTATTCCGCGTGCGCGGCGGCCGGCACCAGCGGCTCGATCCGGTCCCACATTGCATCACTGATCACTGATCACGGGTCGTGCGGACATGTCCGATCAACTCTCCAGCCCACTGGAGGGAAACACGCCCTCACAGGGCCCGCAACAGCACCCCCCTGCCGCCTTCGCGTGACCCGACGAGTAACTTTGCAGCAGCCGAACTTGGGGGAAACGATGGCCTACGGCGAACTCTGGACGCTTTCGCTCCTCACCATGGCAGTTCTGGGAATGACCGTTGGTGGGCTCGGTATCTATGCCCTGATCTGCAACCGGGTGCCTGGACGACTGCTCGGCAAAACAGTACGAAACCCCAGACTCTGGGGAACCGGCATGCTGTTCATGGTCTCCAGCTTTGCCTTCCTCTCATGGACGCCGCTCATCATCGGGCTCGGCATCACTGTCGTCGGCCACACCGTCAAGCCCACCGGGTGACCCCTGCTTGCCACTCACGCGACGACACCAGCGCCGTGAGAGATCGGCGAGGGCCTGCAGGTGGTGGAGCACTGGAACTCGGCGAACTCCGACCTGTTCCACGGCAAGGACGGCGACTTGACGGGCGCGGACAAGGAGAGCCAGGAGGTCTCCATGCTCGCCCTGCACCCTTTGCAGAGCAGCCTCGCATAGGTAATACCTTGCTGGTCCAGCAGGTTCTGGCCGACCCGAAGTGGGCGGACACGCTCACCGAGGCAGACCGGCGGGAGCTGTCGCCGCTGTTCTGGACCCACGTGAACCCGTACGGCCGGTTCGAACTTGATATGAACAGCCGCCTCGACCTGGACCTTGCGGCCACCGAGGCCACAGTGGCCGGCCCGCGCAGTCCACACGGCGAGTCAGCCGGCGCTCCGAGCTGAGCTGACGATGACGGGGGGCGAGCCGGTCGTCAGGTCGCGGCCACTGCGTGACCCGCAGGCCATCGACCTCGACGCGCTCGACGCTGGAGTCTCCAGAGATGCGTCGTTGCTGCGGCCCTGTACGACCAGCATGCGGCAAGTCCCGCAAGCCGCAGAAACAGAGCTGATCCTTTCGGACCTCCCTTTGAGGGCATCAGCCGTGACCGAGGACGTGGTGGATTGCCTCGACGCGTTCTTCAGGGCGCGGGTGCGGTGAGATACCGCTGGACCGTGGGTCCGATCGAGTCCACGACCTCCTCGCGGCCGAGCGCCGTGCTCGCCGGTAACCGCTGTACGAAGCGCGTCAGCGCGAGCTCCTGCACGGTCGAGACGCACAGTGCATCCAACACCACCCGGAACTCATCGACGGCTGCCTCACCGAAACCGGCCTGACCCTCAACCCCCACGAGGTCAGTAACTGTAGGAACTGGACTGGCGTTCATGGGGCTTTGTGTATGGTTTCTTCGGCTTTGGCGAGGATCTTCCTGTTGAGGAGCGAGAGAGTGCCCGGCCGCCGGGTCGCCTGCATGACCGCCTGCCGTTGAGACCGTTCGCACAGCCCGATTGGCGTCCTCCACGCCGACAGGCAGGTCGACTCGGTACGTCAGCGTGCGCTCCCAAGGTCGGCAGGAGCAGAACCGTACGACGAGCACGACCACCTCGTGCAGACCTGTCGATGAAGTCGGTCGAGACGGCAGCCGCGAGGTCTCGCCACGTCGGCGTCCCGGGCTCGGTGTGTTCATAGCGAATCTGCGCGGCTGGCCCGATACCGGCATGGGTGGTGTGCGCCCGGGAAACCATGACACGGCCCCACAGCCAGGCGGCGCCGCCGCCCGCCACAGCTTCTCGATGCAGGGAGATTCCATCGTGGGACAGCTTGGTCCATCTGCGGAACAGCAGGGTAAGTCGCGTATGTTCTATGTCTGGTCATCAATTGCATCGGTAGTGCTTGCGATTGCCGGAGTGGCACTCGCGGTCATGGGCAATGCCGCAGGGTGGGTACTGGTTGTCTTCGCTGCCGTTATGTGGACGGGGCTCTTTCTCACCCTCAGGTATGCGAAGCAAGCGCAGCCCTAGGCAGTCAGAGAAAAACCTTAGGCCCCGCTGAGCCTAAACAGCTTCGGAGACGGACTCGGCCGCTTGCTGCGCAGTCGCCGTATTTCTGCTCAACTTCACCGTAATGTGCCAAATGCGGATCGAGAAATGCATGGGAGCCGAGCCCAGCTCGGCCCCCATGCGCGTCACCAAGTCCCCATCCACGGCCGGGAATTAGCTTCCGGCCGCAGACGTGGGCGAGGGCGAGTCGAAAGCTGCGCCGCCATCCGATCTCCGACGCCGGATCGGCCTCCGACACAGCCTCCATACAGCTGTGAGAGAGCTCCCCGAAAACAGAGACCATGCACGCCCGCGAATGGGCCCGCACTCCGCCAGACGGCGAAGCTCTAGGGAGCGACTGACCGACGGCCGCCGCACGCCCCACGCGGCGCACGGCTTGCCGGCGAGCGAGGCACGCCCTGCACGACTCCAGGCAGGAGGATGTCCGACAGATCGCTGCCGGCTCTGGACGACGGGATCCTTGGCGGCATAACCGGGAGGCCTGACGCCTGAGGAAGGCGGTGGTGACCCGGTTGAGCATGCGGGCGACGGCTTGAACGGCGTGGTGGGGTCGACATCACTTTTGCGCGCTTTTCAGCAAGAGCCAGCGTCGTTCGAAGTCGGCGGTTTCGGCGGCGATAAAGGTGGCGGTGACTGGACGCTTGTACTGCCCGGTGATGCCGCGGGCCGCGCACTTCGCTGCGATCTCGTCGCTGTGTGGACTGTCGGTGTGTTCGCGCAGTGGGGCCCAGATGTTGTAGACGCGCCAGCGCAGGAGGTGACGGCGCAGATTGGCCGGGCTGACGGGCTTGTCGCCTCGTCCGAGGAGCCCTTGTGCAGCGAGGTAGAGGGAGAGCCGCTCGGCGTTGGGTTCGTGGCCGTGCTCGGTCTGGTAGTCCATCCAGGCGAGGTAGTAGCGGTCAGGAACAGTGAGTTCCCCCTGCTGTTGCGTATGCCGCGCAACCTTGGTGATCTCTTTCTCGGTCAGCGGCACGGGAATTTGTTGCCTGGCCGAGGTCTCGGCGTCACCAGTGGGTTTGTGTGCGCCGGCCGTTGAGGAGTTGGGCTTGGCGGCGTGCTTCTGCTGTTGTTCATGGTCGGGTTCCAGCGCGTGAGGGCTGCCCAGGCCGGCTTCTTCATGATGTAAGAAGGCGGACACATAAGTGTTCAGGTCGCTGCCGGTGAGGGGGCGCCCGTAGCCGCTGGTGATGCCGTCGCGTTTGGACACGTAGGCGGCGAGGGTGTTGGCGTCGGGGAACACGCCGTGCTCATGCTGGTGGGCGTGCCAGGCGCTGTGGAAGTAGTCGTACCACTCGTCGGTTGCCAGCCCGGTTGCTGGTGGAGAAGCAGAGGGCGCGGTGCGAGGCTGGTATTGCTGCTGCAGGCTGTCCGGTGAAGGCTGCGCCTGTTCCTGGGCGAAGGGGGTGGTGGGCCTGGCTTCCATGTCGCTGGGGTAGTCGTCCTCACTCGGCTCAGTGCCGCCTCCCGCGCCCATCTCACGGGTGCGGCCGGGGTCGGCCGGGATCGGGAATGTGCCGGTGTCTTCCGGAGAGGGCTCCGGGGCCGACGGGTCCTTGATGATCTGTTGCTCGAAGCGCCGGCGTTCCTGGAAGCGCTGCTGCTCCTCGAAGCGGCGCTGCTCGTCGTACTGCTGCTGGGACTGGAACTGCTGCTGGGCGTCGAACTGTTCGGCCTGCTGCTGCTCCTCGTACCACTGGGCGTCCGCGGTGTCCGGGTCGAAGTTCGGGTCGTAGCCGCCCTGGTAGGCGATGGACTGGGGGTCGCGGGAGTGGAGCCAGGGGTTCTGCTCCTCGGGGGCGACCTGGTCGGCGTAGGCCTGCTGCTGCGGCTGCTCGGGTGCGGGGAGTTCCTCGCGTACCGGTGGCTGGGTGTTCTGCATGACCGTCGGGGCCGTCGGTTCCGGTGCGGCCTCCAACTGCGGGGCCGGGGGCAGGAGTACGGGCTCGATGCCCGCGGCGGCCAGGCCGGCGGGGGCGGTCTCGGCGAGCGGGACGCCGTAGCGGGCCAGGCGCAGGGGCATCAGGGACTCGACCGGTGCCTTGCGGCGCCAGGCGCGGCCGAAGCGGGAGTTGAGGCGGGCCTGGTAGACGAGGCGGTCCTGCTCCAGCTTGATGACCTGCTCGTAGGAGCGCAGTTCCCACAGCTTCATGCGGCGCCACAGGAGGAAGGTGGGGATGGGGGAGAGCAGCCAGCGGGTGAGGCGGACGCCTTCCATGTGTTTGTCGGCGGTGATGTCGGCGATGCGGCCGATCGCGTGCCGGGCCGCCTCGACCGAGACGACGAACAGCACGGGGATCACCGCGTGCATGCCCACGCCCAGCGGGTCGGGCCAGGCCGCGGCGCCGTTGAAGGCGATCGTGGCGACCGTCAGCAGCCACGCCGTCTGGCGCAGCAGCGGGAACGGTATGCGGATCCAGGTCAGCAGGAGGTCGAGGGCGAGCAGGACGCAGATGCCCGCGTCGATGCCGATCGGGAACACGTACGCGAAGTTCCCGAAGCCCTTCTTGAGTGCCAACTCGCGGACCGCCGCGTACGAACCGGCGAAGCCGATGCCGGCGATGACCACGGCGCCGCACGTGACCGCACCGATCAGTAGCCTCTGCCAGCCCTTGAAATCCGAGGCTGGCATCGCCTCGGACGCCCGGCGAGCTGGTGCCGTTGTTGCGGCCGGCACGGGTTCGGCTTCTGGTGCCGCTCCCCGCTGGGTGGACGGGGTGGTGCTGTGCCGGGTGGAGGCGGACATCAGCCCTGCACCGATCCTGGACGGGACGCGTGGAGCAGTGTGGTGATGAGTTGTTCGGTGTGAGTGGGCGCGTTGGTGGCATTGGGTGGGTGTCAGCAGGGTGGGGGTGCTGAGTGCCTGGTCCGGGGGCTCGTGTGGGGGTGGGTTCGCTGTCATGGAGTGACCAAGCGGCTGCTGTTTTCTGACTTGGGTGGGGTGGGTTGGCTGTTGTGGGGGTGGCTGTTCCTTTGTGCGGGCTGGGGGTGGGGGGGGTGGGTTTAGGAGGGGGTGTCGGGGGTGGTTTGGTGTGGGTCGGGTCGGCGGTCGCGGAGTGCTTGAAGGATGTTGGCCTGGTGCGGGTCGGTGGGGGGCGGGGTGTCGGGGGAGTTGGTGAGGCGGGTGTAGAGGTCGTCGTGGGTGAACATGGCGTCGAGGCCGGCCCAGGTGTCGTTGTCGATGAGGGGGAAGGGGAACTGCTGGGGTGTGATGAGTGCGGCCAGGAGTGGCAGGAGTTCCCATCCGTGGTCGAGGCGGTCGCGTAGCCAGGTGCGGATGCCGGCGGGGTCGGTGTGGCGCCACATCCAGATCAGGGTGTCGTCCTGGTCGGTGAGGTCAGAGGTGGGCCGTCCGGCGGCTGGTGTGAGGTGTTCGGCCAGGCGGCCGGTGAGGGCGTCGCGGGCCTGGGCGGCCCACGGTTCGGTGGTCGTCACGTGTTCGGAGGCGGTGTCGTCGGGGTTGGTGGCGCTGTGGAGGGTTCGGGTGGCGAGGACTGCTCCATCGGGTGTGGCTGCCATGGCCGCCACAACGGCGGGACGCTGGTCGGGAGGCAGGTCGAGGAGGAGGCTCGGGGCCAAGGCGCGCACTCTCCTGTCAGCGCCCAGCAGGCCCATGGCTTCCGGGTCGGCGGTCAGCTGGCCGTAGTTGTCGGCCATGGCCTGGAGCAGTGCGGCCGAGGGGACGGGGATGCCGTCGGCGCGCAGTTGGTCGATGCGCCGGACGATGCGGTGGGTGTCGTCTCTGAGCCGGAGCAGCAACTGTGCGGCTTCATCGCCTTCAGTCCCTGATGCCATTTGGGCGAGGGCCTGCTGGAAGACGGCTTCTGGGAGGTCGTCGGCGGGGACGGTGAAGACGACGTACCGGTCGAAGTAGTCCTGGCTGCCGATCCCGCGTCGGCGCGCCGCGGCTCGAGGGTCGCCGCCGTTGCCGACGGCCTGTTGGACTGCGGGGAACAGCAGGCCAAGCAGTCCGAGCATCCCGTCGATGTTGTCCGGGGCAACACCAGCCTGGACCAGGCGTTCCTTCCATCGCTCGGCGTGCTCATCGGGCCTGGAGTCGCGGCGCAGTGCCGGGTCGATGCTGGTGCCGGTCAGTTCGGCGCGGTGGCGTCCCAGCATCCGGTAGACGCCTGGCTCGCTGGTCCGCAGGAAGGTGACGATCAGGAAGTCGACGATGTCGACCTCCCCGGCCAGTGAGCCGAGCGTTGCGCCGGCCTGTCCGAAGTAGCGCTTGATGGCCCGCGGGGTCCTCAGCCGGTCCTGGAGGTGGCGGAAATACGCCTCGGAGAAGCGCCGTTCCTGGTCCGGGGTCATGGACACCCCGTGGGAGTCCAGCAGTGCGTTGAGGAGACGCGTGGTCATGGCGGCGATGTCGCGGTCACGGAAGGCCGGTAGATCGAGCCGGACCTGGATGAGTTTCTCCAGGAATTCCTGGGCGCGCTGGTCGTTCGAGCCGACGAGGTCGGTCCGCTGCAAGACGTCCAGCAGGGTCTGCTCGTCGAAGCTGATCAGGTAGTACACGTTCGGCAGGTGGCCGACCAGGCGGATGAGCTTGAAGACGACCAGCAGTTCCTCGGGGGCGAGCCGGTCCAGGTCGTCCATGACCACCAGCACCGGCAGGCCCGCCTGCCGCAGGGCCGTCTCGGCGGTGCGTTTGGCGGCCGAGGCGCTGGTGTCCCCGGCCACGCGTTCGGCGACGAGCTTGATCAGCTCCGAGGAGTCCAGACCGAGCAGTCCCGTGAGCTTTCCCAGCGGACTGACCGCCTGGCCGAACGCTCCGACCTTCCTGCGCAGTTCGGACCACTGGCCATCGTCGGGGAGAGCGGCGCGGATCTCGCTGAACAGCGCCAGCGTCAGTGATTCGAGGTCCGAGTACATCCACGGGTTCAGCTCGGCGACCGACCACACGCTGGTGTCGGCACCGGCGACCGCGTTTTTGAGGTGCTGGATCGCCATCTGCAGAACGGATGACTTGCCGGACCCCCAGGGCCCGATGAGCGCGAGGACCCCGGACTCGCTCTGCTCGCGCACCTGGTGGAGAAGTTCGACGGCATGTCGGGCGTACTGCCGGCGCCCCAGCAGGTCAGGAGCGTCGGCGCTCCCGTCGACGGGGTCATCGTTGAAGAAGCGCTCACCAGGCATCGGCCCATCCTGCCCGACAGCGCAGCTGCCCCGGTCTGGGGTCGGTGACGACGTGCAGACCGGCTGCTGTCATGGGGTGACCAGGTGGCTGTCACGGTGCGGCTAGCAGATCGCGGTCCGGCTGTGTTGGGTTTGCCGGTCTTCGTGTGGAGGGGCGGCCGGGGCGGTGGGGTTGGCCTTGTGACGGGTTCGGGAACCCCGGTGGGGGAGACGGCGCCGGGTCCGGCTGTTCTGGCGGTGGCCGGGCGGGTGGAGCGGGCGGTGGTGGTGCGGCGGCTGCTGGCGGTGGACCGGGGTGAGGGCGGTCTGTCGTCGTTGCATGTGCGGATCGCGGCAGGTTTGGCGGGGGTGACGGAGCGGACGGTGTGGCGGTGGCTGGCCGAGGGACGCGAGGGGCGGGTGGAGGCGCGGCCGCAGCAGGGCGGGTTCATGGTGGGCGACGCCTTGTGGGAGGTGCTCACCCAGGTGGGCGGGAACGTCGCTGAGTTGCGCCGCAGGATGCTCCGGGCGCAGGACGAGGGCGTGCTGGAGCGTTGGGGGGCGGAGTTGGTGCCGTCCTTGGCGACGCTGCACCGTGCGATCAAGGACGAACTGCGGGCGGGCCGGGTGCTTCACGTCGCCCGCGCGGCGTCGGGCCGGGTGGAGCCGAGCCGGTATGACCGGGCGCTGGCCGAACTCGGCTTCGTAGATGGCGCGAACGGCCCGCCGGTCGCGGACGGCCCGGATACCGAGACGTCCAGTACGGGCGGTGAACAGCGGCCCGGCGCGGTGACGCGTCCCCGGGTGTCCGGTGGTGTACGCCTGTACGCGCCGGGAGCGCGGCTGGTGTCGACGCGGCAGGTGGCCGGGGTGGTGGAGGCGGTGGGGCACACGGTCGCCGCGCGGGGGATCGGCTGCGTGTACGGGGATACAGGGCTGGGGAAGACGGTCGCGGTCGAGCAGGCTCTGCATCTGCTGCCCGGCCGGGTGCCGGTGTGGCGGGCGGTGGTGGGGGTCGGGCCCGGGCTGCCGCAGGTGCGGGCCGCGTTGTGCGAGGCGCTGGGGCTGCCGTCGGGGTCCTTGACCCACCGGGCCGGACCGGCCGACCAGGCGCTGGCGGAGGCGCTGGCCGAGCCGGGTGTGCTGTTCCTCGACGACGCGCAGCGCCTGTCGCCGCCGGTGCTGGACTACCTGCGGCAGCTGTGGGACTCGCCGGGCTGCGTGGCCGCCCTGGTCTTGTGCGGGGCGGGCAGCGAGCGGGCGCTGGCCCGGGCAGCGGCGATGCGCTCGAGGGTCCTGACCTGGCACCAGGTCAGCCGCCTCGACACGCAGGACGTGCCGCGGACGCTGGGTCTGTTCCACCCGGTGTGGGAGGACGCTGACCCGGCCGGCCTGGTGCGGGCGGATGAGCAGACCGCCCGCGGCAACTTCCGTACCTGGGCGAAGATCACCTCGCATGTCTGCGCCGCCCGGGGCCGCGACCCCGGTGCGGGTGTGGGGCGGGACGCGATCGACCAGGCCTGCGCCCGGCTCGGCCCGTACGCATGACGGCCCTCTCACGCGCCCGGAGCACACCGGTTCCGACGGCAGAGAGCCTCATCCCGTTCGGCGAGGAGGGACGGCGCGATGACGGACAGCAGCCCGCAGGACACCAACGGCGGCCACGGCGTTGACGCGGGAGGGCAGTGGCTGCCGCCGCCGGGGGATCCGGCCGGCGTGCTCGGAAAGCAGTCGCTGGTCGCGCTGCGGGCGCCTGCCGTGCGTCGTCTGCTGGCGCTGCGGGCCCGGGGCGGTCTTTCGCGGCAGCACGTGCGGCTGGCGGGGGAGTGCCTGGGGGCATCGGAGCGCACGGTGTGGCGGTGGCTGGCCGAGGCGTCCCAGAGCCCGGCGGCGGCTGCGCACCCCGGAGCCCGCCACACGAGTAGGTTCGAGATCACCGCGGAGATCCGGGTGCTGCTGGCGTACTGGCACGGCAACGCCTCCGCAGTCCACCGCCAGCTCATGGAGCGCGCCGAGGCCGAGGCCGGGGGCGTACGCGCGCAGACGCCCGGCACTGCCGTGCCCGTCCCGCCGGACCTGGTGGCTGTTCCGGGCGGGGCAGCCCTGTCGCAGGTGCCGCTGCTGGATCCGGTCCCGTCCCTGTCGACGTTCCTGCGCGCGCTGCGCCGCGACCTGACGGCAGGGGAACGCGCCGGTCTCGCCATCGGACCGGAGGCAGCCCGCGCCCATGACGTGTTCGGCAAGCGGCCGCTGTCATGGCGCAACCACGCCTGGGAGACCGACCACGTCCAGGCCCCGCTGCTCGTCGACGCCGACGGCGACCTGGTGCGCCCATGGATCACCTGGTTCATCGACACCGCCACCAAGGTCATCACCGGTACCGCTGTCACCCCAGGCCATCCCTCCCGCGCGTCGGTACTGGCCGCCCTGCGCGCCGCAGTGGTGCGGGACGAACCCTACGGCCCGGCCGGGGGAGTACCGGAACTGGTGAGGATGGACCGGGGCAAGGACTTCCTGTCGGCCGCCGTCACCACCGCGCTCGGCGCGATGGGCGTGACGGTCAAGGACCTGCCCGCCTACAGCCCGCATCTGAAAGGAACGGTGGAAAGCCTCAACCGGGCTGCGGACCGGATGCTGTTCGCCGCCCTGCCCGGCTACACCGCCGCTCCCACCGGGCCCCGCTCGGAGCGGCGCGGACGTACCGCAGGGGCGGTGTCCGCCCTGTCGTTCCAGGACTTCACCACGGAGGTCCTGGCATGGACGAACTGGTGGAACACCGCGCACCGCCCGAAAGCCCTGTCGGGCCGTACGCCACTGGAGGCGTGGCAGGCCGATCCGACCCCTGTCACCGACATCCCCGCCGCCGACCTGTGGGCCTTCACCCTCGAAGACGACGGCCGGCCCCGGAAGCTGACCAGCCACGGCGTGAGCTGGCGCGGCCGCACCTACACCGCCGCGTGGATGACCGGCCAGGCCGGGCGCCAGGTCCGCGTGCGCTACATGCCCCACCACGACCACGAGATCGAGGTCTGCGACGCCCGTGGCCGCCACCTCGGCCCGGCGCACCTCGCGGACGCGGCCACCCCCGAGCAGCTGCAGGCGCTGCGCGAGGCACGCGCGGAGCGCGCCCGGCGCCTGCGCTCCGACGCGAAGGCCGCCGAACGCCTGCGCCGCCAGCGCTTCGCCCCCACCACCAGTGCGGAGCCCGCCCAGCGGCTGGGAGCCGTCACGGCCGCCCAGGCCGAGCGTGAACTCACCGCCGCCGACTACACCGACGTCGCACGGCTGGCACTGCCTGACCTGATCCCGCCCGCCCCGCCTCCGGCGCACTGGCGCACCCCGCCCGCCCTTGCGGTCGGCACAGCGCCGCCCCCGCCCGCCTCCGCTCCCGCCGACCCGCTGGCGGACGTTGCGCCGGAACCCGATTTCCGACCCGCAGGAGACGCCTGATGACCGCGGCCACCTACCAGTACGTCGACCTGCCCGACGCAGCCGTCGTCACCACCCGCGCCCTGCTCACCGCCCGGGACAACATCACCGACACCGTCGCCGCACGCGCCATGATGTGCATCCACGGCGTCGCCGGCCACGGCAAGACGCTCGCAGTCAACACCTGCCTGCGCGAACTCGAACCGGGCGAGGACGTCCGACGGGTCACCTTCCGAGCCCGCCCCACCGCCCGGGCCGTGCGCTACGAGCTGTTCACCGCCCTCGACCTGCCCGGCGAACCGCCCCGCCACCCCAGCGAGTTCGACCGCCTGCTGAAGAACGCCCTGGCCGAACGCCCCCGAACCTTCCTGGTCGACGAGGCCCAGTGGCTCAACGGGGAGGCGTTCGAGTACTTCCGCTACCTGTGGGACGAGCCCGCCACCCGCTTCGCGGTCGTCTTCGTCGGAGGCGAGGGCTGCCACACCGTGCTGCGCCGCGAACCGATGCTCTCCTCCCGCATCTTCATCTGGCAGCACTTCACCCGCCTCACCCCCGACGAAGTCCAGCAGGTCATCCCTCTGTTCCATCCGGTGTGGGGCGACGCCGACCCCGACGACATCGCTTTCGCCGACAGCCACGCCGCCCATGGCAACTTTCGCGCCTGGGCCCAGTTGACCGCCCACATCCGTACCGCGCTGGCCCGCACCGGCCGCTCCCGTGTCGATCAGGAACTGCTGCGCTGGGCCTTCAGCCGCCTCGCCTGACCACCACGCTGCCATGCTGCCCGCCACGCCCCCGCCGCCGGTCGCCGTGGTCATCGACCCGGGCGACGATGCGGTTCACACGCACACCGCCCTGGCCGCCCACCACGTGCCGTCCGGCCGGATCACCCTGCACCCAGGGCCGGGCACCACCAGCGAGACCGGCCTCGCCCACGACCTTCTCGCCGCCCTGGGCAAACCGCCCCTGCTCCCGGGGCGTTTCCCCGGCGGCCGTCAGCCCGCCTGGGAAGCCGCCTCCGCCTGGATCACCGCCCTGCCCGTCACCCGGCTGACCGTCCTGCGTGCCCACCGCCTCACCGCCCGCCGCACGATGCGTCTCCTGCAGCTGCGCGCCCTCACCGGCATCCACCTGACCCTGGTCTGCCACCGCCCCCATCTGCCCGCCGCCCTGCACCAGGCGCTGCAGACGGCCGACTACACCCTCACCGCCGACTTCCAGGCCGCCCGCCGCCACTACTACGGCACGACCGCTCCCGTAGCCGAGTTTGTCGACGAACCCGCCCCTTCGGCCAACCGGTGGCTCACCCTGCCCGTGCTGGACCGCCTCGTTTCCTACGACAGTCCCGCTCCCTGTACCGCCCCGTGCACGCCGCCAGCGATCATCTTCCGGCACCGCCTGCCACCCGCACCCCTCATTGAGCGGGCAGCCAGGGAAGCCGT
This sequence comes from Streptomyces sp. NPDC092369, assembly GCF_044755245.1. NCBI lineage: Bacteria > Bacillati > Actinomycetota > Actinomycetes > Kitasatosporales > Streptomycetaceae > Streptomyces > Streptomyces sp. NPDC092369. The sequence continues at coordinate 16,467 of NZ_JBIVQP010000010.1, read as the reverse complement.
CCGGCGTCTGGCCGCCGTGACCGCCCATCCCCGCCTGGCCGCCGCTCTCGCGGCCGCGCTGTTCACCGGCGCCTCCCTCCAGCAGCTGGCCACCGCCCGCCCCGGCGACTACGACGATGCCGCGGCCACCCTGGCCCTGCACGACCGCGCCCGCTACACCGACGGCTGCGCCACCTACCGCGTGCCGCCGTGGGCACGCGTCTTCCTGACAGCCACCGTCTGTTTTGCCCGGCTCGCGCCCGGCCAGGACGAGTACCTGCTGACCGGCCCTTACGACCGCGCCCACCTGTTGCGCGTAGCGGAGGCTGCCAGGCTGCGTCCACCCCAGCCGCCCACCGGCCAGCGCGGTCCTGCCGGCCGCATCCAGTGGGACTGGCGCGAACGCCAGGAAGCACAGCGCTACGACACGATGCTGACACCGCACCAGACCCCGCCCGCCCCCTGAGCCCGGACTCCGACACCTCAAGCCCGCACGAGGAGGTAGTGCCGCGCTACGACGGGCCGGCGATGCGGTCAGCCGATGGAGAAATCGGCGAACTCCACGTCGGTGAAGGCGATCCCGAGACCGTGGGCATGACGGCCTCCGTCCCGGAAGTAGGCATGCCCCAGCGCGCGGGCGAGGATCACCATCTGCTGCTGCTCGCCCGCGTCGGCGTCCCGGGCGGCGAACAGCTCGCGGGCCACTTCTCCCGACAGGTGCTGGGTGATCAGCCGGGTGCGCGGGTCGTCCGACGAGCCTGCCGGGGCGGCGAATCCGAACCGCGCCCTGGTGTGCAGGACAAAGCCGTCGGCCTCGGCCCGGGCCCGCAGACGGGCACGCACCCGGGGCTGCCACCGGGCCCTGACGGCCATATCGATCAGCCCCGAGTGCACGGCACTGGGCCGGCGGCGCATTCCCGCCCGGGCGGTGACCCACCGCTGCACCGTGCGCTGGGAGACACCAAGGAGGGCAGCCACGCGCTTCGTTGAGCCCTGCTCCACCCGGAACAGGAAACGCACAGCTGCGTCACCGGTGGGTACGGGACGGGTCAGCAACGCTCGCTCAAGCCCCTCAGCGATCCCGCCCATACCTGCTCCCGAGCCGTTCCAACGCTGCCCCAGCGGCCGCCTGCGCCCTCTGGTTCTCTCACGCTCACTCGCTCGCTCCGCCCACTTCCGGCATCTTCGGGACACCCCCGCAGATACTGGGCTAGGTGCGCCATCTCATGAGGTCGTTTACGCCTCGACGGGCCGGTTACAGGCCAACTGCTGTCCGATGCGGCCCGCCGCACCCCCGCCACCGGCGTCACCCGCGCCGCCCAGGCCGGGCAGCGCCTGAGCGTGGTGTGCCGGTGGGTGCTGAATGAACCCGACGCCGCCGCGCATGTCGCGAAGATCGCCGAAGGCCCCGACCACGGGCCGATGACCGAGGACGAACTCGATGTCGACGGCGCCCTGGTGTTCGCCTGCCTGCTTCACCTGACCGGGCACCCCGAGTCCGCGCAGTTCTGGTGGCAGCTCGCCGCCGGTGCCAGCAGCCGGGCTGCCGCCTACTGCCTGCACCTGCACCACCTGTGCCTGGGCGAATCACGGCGGGCACGGCACTGGTTCCACCAGCTCACCCACTCCATGGCCGACACCGCCCCGCCGGACGCCGCGTTCCTGGACGGCCTGGAGATCTTCGCCCGGTACGTGCGCGTCAACGGCTCCCGCGCGCATCCGCCCACCGGCCGCCTGGAGAGCGAGATCGAACGGCTCGCCGCCCGCGCCCCCCACTGCTCCGTCATCGTCGCCCGGCCCGATGGCCAACTCGTGGCCCGGTTGCAGGAGTTCACCGAAGGCCGCTGACCCGGACCCTCCATCCGCGATACGACGAAGGGGAGTCCCTCACCGGCCACCGGTTCCGAGGCCACCGGCCGGACGGACTCCCCGTCAGGACGCCATCCAGAAAGGTACGTCTGCCATGAACCCTGGTCCCGACACGCCCCGCACAGGGCGGGAACAGCTCACCGCTACGTGGAAGTGGATCACGCGACGGCGGCGCACTGCCCTCACGCAGGTGCTGCGCGGCGCCTGCTACGGCGCCGGCACCGGAGCCGCGGGCCTGATCTTCCTGTGGGCGGAGCACTGGCTGTGAACACCGCGGCTCCGTGACCAGCGCGCCCCCGGCTGCCACGACCACGTCTGTGCTGCCTGGCCGTTCAGGGCGGAGGTTCGGCCGGGGTCGGCGGTCGTTCTTGCGGGTCCGGGCCGGTCTGATCCGCAGGTGCCCCGCCCGAAGGGAGCAGGAGCCGAAGGACGGCGAGTGCGGTCTGGTCGTCGGGGCGGGTGTCGGGCAGCTTGCGTGCCCATACCGCGGTGCGGCTGGCCGACCACTCCCTGAGCACGCCTGCGATTCCATCCGGGAAGAGACGCCAGAGGATGACCCCGACGAAAGCGGGCCCGCTGGAGAGCGTCATCAGGACGTCGAAGGCAGAGGTGGTCACGGCCGACTCCGGGTTTCTGGTCAGGGTTCTTTCGCCCCTTGCTGCGGGACGGCGGGGCAGGACAGCAGCAGGGGCGGCGGACCTTCTTTGGTTGGCACCTTCACCCGGGCGGGGGTTAGCGGCGCAACTGCCGGCTGCGGAGAACTCCACCACGGCTGCGAGGCTTTGAACTGGGTGGTGACCTGCGACTTTCTGCGGCCACCCATGACGTCCGGCATGTCAGGTCCCCTCCTCGGGCATGCCGTGCTGCGGCCCCGACCACATAGACGGTCGGGGCCGCAGCACGGCACGAAAGAGCCGTCGGCGAAGAGACCTGTTGTCGCGCGAGGCGTCGGCGAAGGCGGGGTTAGCGGCGCAACCCCCTGGGGTGAAGAACCAGCTATCACAGCTGCGGGCGGCGACAGTGGGCGGCGACCTGCGACTTCCTGCGCGGCAGGAGGGGTCTGTCGAGTCGGTTAGCCGGAGGGTGCTGCCTGTTCTTCGGCGTGAGCGAGGCCCGGACCATGGCGGTGGTGCGGGCCTCGCCTCGCACGTCTGACGCTGCGCCGCCGCTGCGCCCCTACATCGTTATGTCGTAATCGAGCGAGGATGTGACGGGGGAGCCCCGGTACACGCGGCTACCCGTGGTCAGGGCGCACCATCTCTTGCGTCATCGGTTGCGCCTTCTCCTGCGCAGACCAGATTCCGCGGCCTGCTGTCATGCCAGGTCAGGCATCGTGGTCGCGGGCTTCCGGTTGGGCTGACATCCCCTCTACGCCACCCCCGCCCGCCCAAGACACCAGGAAGAAATAAGGGAGGTGGGGCGGGAGCGCGGGCGGCCGGCGAGGGGATCGGGGCGCCGGGTCGGCGTGCCGCCCGGCTGGCGCCGCACGGCACAGCCCTGAGGGGTGTCGCCGTGGCACTCGTGCCGGCCAACGAGTGTCTGCAACCAACCATCACCGGAGCGGCATGTACGGAGCATGAGACGACCACACCCGCTGCGCGCTCTCTGGCGGACCTACGTCGGGCTGAAGTTCTTGCAGGGCCCGCAGCCCTCAGACGCGTTGGACGTACGCCGGGCGCGGGTCCAGCGGAGGGACCGCGCCCGCAGATGGGCTATGCGCGGGCTGATCGTGGCCGGGGTGGGAGTGTTGCTGGTCGGGCTGCCCTGGCTCCTGGTGCGCGGTCCCTATGTCATCGACGGTAAGTACATCGACAAGGGGGAGTTGGCCAAGGGATCGGCGGCCCTAGTGACGGGCCTGCGCACTGCGGTCGTCGCGTTCGCCGCTGCCTTGGGCGCCAGTATCGCTCTGCTATACACGGCCCGCACCTACCGCCTGACCCGGCGCGGCCAGATCACCGACCGCTTCACCAAAGCCCTCGAACGCCTCGGCTCCACCGAAATCTACGTCCGGATCGGCGGGATCCTCGCCCTCGAACAGATCGTCCAGGACGCCCCCGAACAGGCCGCCACCGACGCCGCCCGCGTCCTTGGTCATTTCATCCGCGACCGCACACCCAAAGCCCTCCCCACCCACCCTCCCACCGGCAGCCCAGACCCCCCGACCTCCAGCTCGGATGTCTCGACTCCGGACAGCGACGACCGGGCCGACGAACTTCCCGCCGACGTCCAGGCGGCCCTCACCGCTCTCACCCGCACCGAATCACGCCCCCACGTCGACCCCCGCGAACAACTCGACCTCCGCGAGCTCCACCTCGCCCGCGCCAAACTCAACAAGGCCGATCTCACCGAGGTCAACCTGTCCGAGACGACACTCACGGAGGCCAACCTGTCCGAGGCGATGCTCATGAGTGCCGATCTGCGCGGGGCGCGGCTCACACGGACCGACTTGTTCCAGACGAAGCTCACACGGGCCGACTTGTCCGGTGCGACGCTCACGGACGCCGATCTGCTCGGTGCGACGCTCACACGGGCCGACCTGTCCGAGGCAACGCTTACACGGGCCCGCTTGTGCGGTGCGGCGCTCACGGAGGCCAACCTGTCCGAGGCGATCCTCACGGAGACTGACCTGCGGATGACGGATCTTTCGCGCGTACGCGGTCTCACGGTGGAACAAGCGGTGTCGGCAGTCACGAACAAATCAACCAGGATGCCTGCCTGGCTCTACCCCACTGTCGGATCGACCTCCGCGCTCCGCCGCTGAAGGCCCTTCACAAAGACCGCCCCGATGCCGCTGACAGTCAGGGTGACCTGCTCTAGCCGCCGACACCGCGTTCGATCGCGCGTACCGTTTCCTGCGTCAACTGCTCGCTCTGATTCACGAGGACCAGCAGAGCGTTGACCTTGGTAAAGAAGGCGGTGACACGGTCAAAGAAGCTCGCGTCGATCATCCGTTGGATGAGGTTCGGGCGGCGTGACAGGGCCCCCATAGCTGCATCAGTAGCCGACTCGACTGAGTAGCGGCCTCGCAGTCGTGCCTGCTGGACAGTTGCAAGCATCTCGTTCAGGCGAGCGAGCAGGAACTGTTTGTCTGTCTCATCAAGCTCGGAAGCGATCACCGCTTCCGTAAGCTCGTTGATGAGAGCGGTGAGATCCCGCCCTTCAGCCTCGGTCAGGCCAGCCTCCACTTGCGCTCTGCGAAGTTCACCGGCGCAACCTTGCAGGCTGTAGATCGCGGCACTGCTGTCCGTGTTACCGCCGTCGCTGAAGTGCTGCCACACCTGGGCGATATTGTGGCTGGGTTGCCACGCTGCCTCCAGCCCCGCATCGACTCCGAGCAGCGGTTTTAGCAGGTACTCCCGATGCTGGACGTCGGTCACAACGAGGGAAATAGCCTGGCGTACCTTGCCCGGTAGATCTTTCACTTCAGCGAGACGACGAAAGAACTCTGCATCTCCTGAAGCCACTACCGAGTCTTCATAGCTGAGCGCTTTGGCCCATGCGTGCCAGTTGCTTTGGTTTGGGCCTAGCTCTTTGCCCGCGACGCAGAACGCAACGAGGACCGCGTGAAGTCGTTCAGCCGGGTTATCAACACACTCTGTCACCCGCCCAGCGTAAGGTGATCCAACCGAATCTCGGGCCAGCTCACATCAAGTCCACTTCGGCGCCCACTATGCCCAGTCGAGCCCGAGTGCGGCGAGGGCAGCGAGTCTTTCGGCACCGAGCTTGGCGCGTCTGGTCTTCGTGTTGGACAGGAACACCCCAAGCTTGACCCTGGTCCCGTCTTTCAGCTATTCCACGTGGCCCCTGGGGACCGTCACACAACCCGTGCGGGCCTTGTACTGCGCTAGGAGAGCAACGCGCCGCTCAAGACGTACCCTCACCCGGATACCATGCGGCGGGCAGGCTCACCCCGGAAGGCAGGGCCGCCCTGTCGGACGGAACCAGGCCGGCCGGCGCCACGCCATTCGCGCCGTCGAAGCAGACTGTGCCGCCGGCGAACGCCGTCCCGCTGAAGTCGGCGGCTGCGCCGGCGGAGAACTGCGCCCCGCTGAAGTCGACCGTTCCGCCGTCGAATCGCGCCAGCCGGAAGTCGGCCACGGCGCCCGTGAGCAGCGGTCTGCCGGAGAACTGAGCCCCGGTGAAGTCGACCGTTCCGCCGTCGAACTGCACCTGGATGAAGTGGACTTGGCAGCCGGAGGAGAACTGCCCATCGCGGAAGCTGACCGTACTGCCGGAGAATCTCGCCGAGCTGTAGCTGACCGTGCCGCCGGAGAACGTCGCCCCGTAGAAGTCGACCATGCCGCCGGAGAACGCCGCCCTGCCGAAGCTGACCGTGCCGGAGAACGTCGCCCCGCTGAAGTTGACCGTGCCGGAGAACTGCGCCCCGCTGAAGTTGACCGTGCCGCCGGAGAACGTCGCCCCGTAGAAGCTGACCGTGCCGCCGGAGAACTGCGCCCCGCCGAAGCTGACCGTGCCGTCTGAAAACTGCGCCTTCGAGAGGTCGCCGCCATCGAAGACGACTTCGGTGAGGTCGAAGTCGTGTCCCTGCCAGGAGTGGGGGTGGTCGGCCGCCAGGCGAAGGTGGTCGCGGATGAGGCGGATGATCGTGTGCCGTACCTCCCGCAGTGCCAGGTAGGCGTGCCGGGCCGGAGCATCGTCGTCCGGGAGGTCGGCCTGCGCGGTGTAGGGCAGCCGCAGATAGGCACACAGCACGTCGATGCTGGTCTGCCGCAGGCCACGGGTGGGGGCGTCGTCGGCGAGGCCGGCCAGCGCGTGCACCCCACCCAGCCGGACCGCGGCGGAGTCATCCCCGAGCTGCGCGACCGCCGTGGTGAAACGCTCCGTGTGCAGCCGCGTGGCCTCCCGCAAAGCACCGTCCTCATCCACCCGCTGACGTCGGTAAGCCACCACCAGAGCAACCAGCGCGCCGGCACCGGCTACCACACCGAAAGACAGCTTCACCAGATCGAAGAGCGTCTGGGAATCCAGGCGCCGCTCAGCCTTCAACCCCCGCGCACCCAGCAGATCCCAGCCGGCGTAGAACACCACGGCCGCCACCACGATCGCCGCGGCGAAGGTCACGGCCAACACCGGGCCGACCGGCCACAACCGCAGACCACGCCGCTCCGCACGGCGCCGGGGCAGAAATGCGCTCATGCTCCCTCAAGACAACCCAGCCCCACCACCGGTTCCGGCCCCTCACTGGGAAGCTGAAAACAGCTCCATAACCGACTCCGGCCCGCAGCTGAGGGAGTACACCGACAACGCCGACCAGGTCCGCGTCCTGTACTTCGTCACCGCCCCGCGCACTGTGATCGTCCTCGCCTACATCGAGGTCCGACCCGGCGGCCCGCCAATATCCGGCCCCGGACGGCGACAGTGATGAACGTGCAACGTCAACGGCGTGTGACGGCAAGCCCTACAGCCGTGAGCAGCACCGCTGCGACGCCCACTGCCACACTGAACGGCTCAGCAAGGGCGGGGTGTTGGTACGTCACGTACATGACGATGCCGCTGATAGCCAGGATGACCAACACAGCCATCAAGCCGAGTAAGGCAAGCACGTTCGGATCGCGGTTCGGGCGTGAGGTCACCGGAATGGGTCCTTCATGGCTCAGGGGCATGCAAGCAGGGCCCACACACCACGCCAGAGACGTGCATCGACGACCGTCACAGTAGCGCATCAAACAGCCTTACACCCCCTCTGACCTGCGCAAAGACATTGCATGACAATGCCGTACGCGGTAGTCTGGCGCCCCGCACACACCGATCGCGAGGCGTGCCACCACCAGGCGCCCAGGCGCCTACCAGCACATCCATCTCCCCGCCGTGCTACTCGCGAATCTCCCGCGGCCATACGGCAGGCACCAGCCAGCCGAGCCCTGGAGCCTGACGGTCTCTCATTGTTCTGCCGTCCCCGCCCCAGGCCGTCCGGTCGTCTCGACATGCTTTCGTGGCGGACAGGCGGCCTTCGCGGGGCGTGGGGTGGCCGAACGCCTACCGGGCCCACGTCAGTCCGAGGGCAGCGAGCTGCTGGAGTTTGTCGGCACCGAGCTTGGTGCGCCTGGTCTTCGTGTTGGACAGGAACACCCCGAGCTTCACCTCCGACCCGTCCTCCAGCACCTCTACGTGGCCCCGGGGAACCGCCACAGAGCCGGTGCGGGCCTTGTACTGCGCCAGAGCTGCAACGCCCCGTTCGAAGGCGCTCAGGGCGCCCTGGGGGGTCTTCGCGGGTGCCTCCGGTTCTGGTGGCAGCGGGGCGACGCCGATCGCCTCCAGGCGCTCGCGCTGCCTGTCCGTCAGCCCGGCCCAAGTGGCGTGCTGGCGCTGTTTGTTGAGCCACCGTCCGACGTCCTGGCCGTGCACGGTGACGCCCGGCAGGACGTCGGCCCGGTCCTCATCGCGCAGCAGCTCACGCACGGCCGCGTAGTGCCGCTGCCAATCCGCCGGCCACACCGGGTTCCAGTCCGGGTCGACCTCCCGTAGCGCGGTCTCCCACTCGGGGTGGCCGTCCAGGGTGCCGGGACGTCGCAGGTTGGACAGCCACTGCCCCACCGGCCGGTCCAGCATGGTGGCCGTGCGGGGAGCGCACAGCGTCCAGTGCTGGTCGTAGTAGGCCTTCGCGGCGTCCAGGTTCTCCTGGAACTTCTCATCGGCCACCGACCAGACCATGCCCAGCTTCTCCAGCCGCCAGGCTCGCTGACCGGTCATCTGCCCCGCACCGTATGCCCGTCGCTGTTCCGCGATCCACTGCCCGAGTGGAGTCCCGCTTCCGCTGCGCACCGTACGGCGCACGGGGCTACGGCAGGCCGGTCTTTCGCGTGGATCTGCGAGAGGTTCATTTCAGGTACGCGGCGTGGTCGCGGATGGTTGCGGTGCCGGAGCGGATGATCCAGGTTCCGCTGCCGGGTGGTGTTTCGGCGGAGTGGCTTTTGAGATCTTCGATGTCTACGGCTGGCGGCCACTGTGTGGTGTGTTCTGACCAGTGGACCCCGCTGAGGTCGATGCCGGTCAGGTCGGCGGTGCGGAGGTCGGCGTTGGTGAAGTCGTCCAGGAGTGTGTGCACCGAGTCCGTGTCGAGCACGGGTGGCTCCCGGCGCAGTACCCAACCGATGGCCCGGCAGACCTCTCTGGCGCGGATTTGGAGGACGACGTCGCGGTTGAGGTCGCGGGCGGGGGTGAGGGTGAGGGTGAGGGCGCGGTCGAGGTCGCGGGCGAGGTCCAGGCCGTGGTCGTGGTTGAGGGCGCGGCTGAGGGTGCGGGCGTGGTTGAGGGCTTGGTTGAGGGCGTGGTCGAGGTCGCGGCCGACGTGGAGGCCGAGGTCGAGGTCACCGGCGAGAGCGAGGGCGCGGTCGAGGTCACGGCCGAGGTCGCGGGCGATGGTACGGGCGAGGTTGAGGTCGCGGTGGAGGTCGAGGGCGCGGTCGAGGGCGCGGGCAAGGTCAAGGGCGAGGTCGAGGCTGAGGTCGAGGTTGAGGTCGCGGGTGAGGGCGCGGGTGAGGGCGAGGCTGGCTGCTTTGACGTCGGGGTTGTTACGCAGGGTCATGCGGCCTGCCGGACTGAGAGCGAGCGGGATTTCCTCCGCACTGGCGGGATCACCCGTGTCGGGGGCTGGGAGCCGGGAAGCGGCGGGGGGAAGGATCGCGGCGAGTCCGGCCTCGGTGCCCAGGAGGGTGCCGAGCCGATCGACAGCGCTGTCGTGGCGAGAGTGGATGAGGATCTCCCGCAGACCCGCCTCGATGTCGAGGACGCCATCGAGAGCACTCTCCAGAGCCTGCTGATGCCGCTCGATCCGGTTGGTGACGGCCTGGTCGCAGGAGTTGCCGGTGTGGTGGTCGGTCACTGTTCTCCCTCCCGTTCCTTGAGGGCTGCGGCTATAGTGCGGCGGGCTTTGTAGAGGCTGGCGCGTACGGCCTCGTCGGTCAGGTCGAGTTCTCCGGCGACCTCGGCAGGAGTGAAGTCGGCCAGGGTCCAGGCCAGGATCTGGCGCTGCCGGGGTGGCAGGCGGCGCAGCAGGGGCAGCAGATCATGGCGGGTCTCGAATTCCGCGACGTCATCCGGGCAGGCCAGCAGCGATGTCGGCTCCGGCACTTGTTCCACGCTCTGCTCACTGGTGGAGGCGATCCTGCGGACCAGTGAGCGGGAGGCGACCGTGTGCACCCATGCCCGGGGCTCTCTGATGTCGTCCCAGCTCCGGTAGGCGGCGGTCATGGTGTCCTGGGCGATGTCCGCGGCGACCTCCACACCGGCTCCCTGGTTGACGAGGAAGCCCACCAGGCGGCCGACGGTGGTCTGGTAGAAGGCGCTGAACTGAGCGTCCTTCGCCTGCCGTAACAACTGCTGCACGTCCGGCTGGTCCGGTGGCGCGGGTGCGGTAGCGGAATGGTCGATGCCGTCCGCCGGTTCCGGGCTGCTGCTCATGCTGCCTTCTCTTTCGCCTCTTCTGGGGTGCGGGAGAGCTTCAGCCGCAGTCGGTGGCCGTCACGGTGCTGGTCGTCGATCTCCACGAGGCCAGTGCCAGCTAGCTTCTCAGCGACGCGGAGAAGGTAGCCGTGGCGGTCCCGCTCGCGGCGTGCACGCCAGCGCAGGCGCAGCCAGAGTCCCAGCAGCGCGAAAGCCTTGGTGGTGATGACCGAGCCGATGGTGATGACGGCCGTGGTCGTGTCCATCTCCTGCCCTTCCCCTGCGTCGCCGGGGTCCCCCGGACGAGTCTTGTGCAGTGAAGAGGCGGACAGGGCCATGATCGTGAACTCCCGGCGGCAGGAACTTCCCTCCCTGCGCACGATGGAGCAGCGAGCGGGCGGTTCGGGATACTGCCGCGCAGCACCGCGCACCGCATAGTGAACAAGCAGGCGGTGCCGCACAGCCTGCAGTAGTTCCAGGCGTACCTGAAGGCCTGCGAGGTCCCAGAAGCGGACTGGCCGGCCTGGGAGTCGGCGTGGACCCGGGCCTGGCGTCACGAAAAAGAGCAGGACAACCCCACGTCCTTCCCGCCGGCGGCCGAGTACGTACGAGTCGTGGGGTCGAACCTCCCAGGTGTCGCGAGCATCGACGGCAACCGCGTCGTGGTGATCGACGACCTCACAGGCAGACGCCGCCTGGTCAAACTGCCGAGCAACTCAGGTAGGAAGCGACGAGGACGGAGAAGGCGTACAGCCGAGGTCGACTTCGGACGCATCATGACGGAGATGGCGAACATCGCCGCCACCGAGAAGACACCCGACATCCGGCCTCAGAACATCACCATGAGCCTGAAGATGGGCGAGACCCGCATCGGGTAACCGCCGTGGGTCAACGGCGAGGGCGCCGGCCTGACGGGCGGCGCCTCTGGCTCGCATCCGGCCGAGCTTGAGCGCGCGGAACACTGCCATGATCGAGTTCATGACGGAACTGCCCCCGATCGTCGTCAGTGATCTCCTCGGCATCGACCCGGGCACGGCGCACAAGTGGGCTCGGTTCGCGCAGGACAGTTGGGCGGACTACCTCGCCGCCTGCCAGGAAGACGGAGACGGATAGTCCGAGAGCGCTCGGCGGGCCAGCCGCCTCCGGGCTGCCTCAGATTTCGATACGCCGGAGCCACCAGTGCAGATGTTCTGGGGCGAAAGGGTCGTTAACCGTTCGCCTGAGGACGCGTGCGTCGACAGGGTCCAGCGCGGCTCGCAGTTCTCGTCGAGCCCGGGCCCGCAGGTTCCATGTCGCCACTTCGAGCAGTGTGCGGATATGCCCGGTTGGGACGTCTGAATACCCGTAGTGCCACTCGTCGGCACCACGGGGTCGGCCAGCCCGCAGGGTCCAGCGTCGGAATGCGAGAGCGACATCACCCCTGGACAGGCCGCGCTCGCGCTCGAACTGGAGGATCTGTCGGTTCGCCGACGCAGACAGCCCTGGTATGACGGTCCGTCTGGCGTGCCTTGTGTCCCGAAGCGGCAGCTGAGACCTGATCTCGCCCGGTGTCCGGCGAGGCATGTCGACTTCCTGAAGGTGCTGGTGCTGGCAGGTCTCCGAACGCTAACCCGGCGGCCAGTGATCCTCAAGGTCTCGCCTGAGGTGAGGACGAGGTAGTGCGCTGTTTCAGCCCGAATAGTGCAGGGTGGGAACACTGCCTCTTCACCAGTCGTCTGGCTCGGATAGCCACCCATGCAGGCGTGTCCTGGCTGCGGCATTGCGCCCACGCTCACCGCCGTACTACCTGTAGCGGAATGGTCACAAACCAGTGCAGCGCCCCGCCGTCATTGGGTAATCGGGTTGAAATGGGGCCATGGCGAGGGGAATGCCCAGAGCGGGCGCGCGCATCAGGCAGTTGCATCGGGTTGTCGGACGCCGGCGACGCGCGCGGCGCGAACAGTGGCCGCTTGGTTCACGTAGGCCAGGAACTCGGCAGGGCGCCACTCAGCGGATACGTACGGCCTTTCCCACTTCCTCCACCACGATGGCCCAGATCGCTGCGGCGGATACGCCGCAGTCTGCTGAGCGGACCGGGTGGTGGGCGAGATTCGAGCGATCCATAGCGCTGCTGGTCAGCATCTCCACCCTGGCGGCTCTCGGGTTCACCTCGGTGTCCATCCGGCAGGTCAACAGTGATCAGCAGCTGACTCGCGAAGGGCAAATCACCGACCGTTACACCGCAGCAGTCACCAACCTCGGAGATGACAGCGAAGACGTCCGACTCGGCGGCCTCTACGCCCTGCAGCGCATCATGCAGGATTCCCCGCGCGATCAGACCACCATCATCAGCATCGTCTGCGCCTACATCCGCAGCCACGCACCCTTTTCCAAAAGAGGTTCCAAAAGTACTGAACAGGACGGTCCGGCCAACGACGTCGCCGCCGCCCTGACCGTCCTGTTCAGCGCCGATCACACCAGTGGGTTGGACCTGCACGGCGCAGATCTGCACGGCGCGTACCTGCACGGCGCGTACCTGCGCAACGCGGACCTGAACAACGCGGACTTGACCGGTGCGAACCTGTTAAACGCAAACCTGCACGGCGCGTACTTGCACCAAGCAGACCTGCGCAACGCGGGTCTGGCCTACACAAACCTGTCCAATGCAGATCTGGAGGGCGCGAACCTCAACCAGGTTCTCCTACTCGACGTGAATCTCAGCAACGCACACCTAGACAGAGCGCAGCTGAGGCACGCGCATCTGCGCACCGCGAATCTGCGCTACGCGGTCTTGGAAAACTCAGACCTGAGCTACGCGGACCTGGGCTACGTACACCTGACCGGCGCGGACTTGAGATACGCGGATCTGAGCGCGGCAATCCTGACCGGCGCGGACTTGAGATACGCGGACTTGAGCAACGCGAACCTGACCGGCGCGCTTCTATTCGGAACGAACCTGACCGGCGCAACCATGACGAGTGTGCGAGGGTGTGAGCGGGCGTGCTGATGGCAGCGGCTGCGCGTCAGCCGCGTTCTGTTGTCGATTTCCTGGTCATGTGTGTGGAGGCCAGCCTGGTCCGCTGTCATGAGATGACCAAGTAGCTCATCGACCGGCATATAGCTGATCGGCTGTCATGGGAACGACTGCTTACAGCTGGCGCACCGCCACCTCGCGCCGACACCCGCTGGGACGGGGCGCAGCATGGCCCGCGGACGGCGCAGAGACACACCACCTCGCCACCGGCACCACCCCCACCCCCAACACCCTCCTGCGCGCCCTGGCCACGCACCCGGCGCTGACCTGAGCACGTGCAGCACGGCGGTGTCCGTCGGACGCGCAGCGGCCCGCCACGTGCCCCCTGTGATCATCCGCTGGTCGGCACCGCCGTGGGGAGTCGACGGCAGTGACATCAACCCGAAGTCGTCGACGGGGTCGGCGCCGGCGAAGTCGTCGACTCGGTCTGGCCGGGGCGGGGTCGTCAGCGTTTGACGCGGTTGCGGACGGCGAGGACGGCCAGGCCCAGCAGGACGGGTTCGGTCAGGCGGGAGGTCATCTCGATGTAGGTGCCGGCGGTGGTCAGGTCCTGGCCGGAGGCGCGGAACACCACCGAGTTGAGGGTGACGTTTACAGCTTTCTCGAAGCGCACGCCGGTGAACCGGTTGCCGGTGGGGTTGCGGGGATCGTCCTGGTCGATCTCGAAGGTGACCGTGCCCCCGCCGGCCGGGACGGTGCCGGTCGCGGTCTGCTTCGGGGTGTCCTGCGCGAGGCCGAAAGCCATCAACAGGACGACGGTGAGGAGCATGGCCGCCCCGAGCCAGGCCAGGGCCCGAGAGGCGCGCAGACCGTACCCGGACAACGCCCAGTACACGCTCAGCAGCCCCCGCTCACTGCGGGGGATGTCGCCGGCCTGGCGACGCATCTCCATCTCCCCGTAGTAAAAGTCCGCAGCCCCCGGCTCGTGCTTCCCGTCCTCGAAGGCCTTGCGCAGCGCCCGGTAGACCGGAGCCAGCTGCAACGGCCCCACCCGGCCCGCGCCCAGGACCGCCACATTCCAGCCCCGCACCGCTCCCGGCTGACTGGCCCGCCAGTGGTGCTCCTCGGCCAGGACACGGCGCTGGGTGAACCGCACGGGCGGCCAGCGCCGCCAGCGCACCGTGGACGGGGCGGTGTCGAAGGTGCAGGCGCCCTCCAGGCGCAGCTGGTCCAGGTGCACGGTGCCGGCGAACAGACAGCCCGACAGGTCGACGTCGGCCAGGACCAGATGCGCCGCGTCCACACCGCGCAGCGACGCCAGCCTCACACCCGGGCCGGCCGCGCCCGCGAGGGCGGCATCCGCCACCTCGGAACCGTCGGTGAGCACGAACGGGTCCGGCTCCGCAGCGATTGTGAGGGGGTACTCGAACACCGCGTGGGCGAAGTCGACCGTGGCGTAGCGAAGACGTATCTCCGCCGTGGCCGACCAGCGAGTCCGGCGGCACTCCAGACGGCGCGCGGCGAACGACAGGGTCACCGGGCCACCGAACACCGCCCCGGACAGCCAAATTCGCCCAGCACACACGAGAGGCCCCACGGCGGTGGCATTCGAGAACGTGGCTGCTGTGAACCTGACGTCGGCCTTGAAGGTCGCCGACTCGAACCCGGCATAACCCTTGAAGGTCGCCGACTCGAACCGGGTGCCGGCCTCGAAGGTTGCCGCCTCGAACTCGGCCTCGGCCTCGAAGGTCGCCAGCCCGAACCAGGTGTTGGCCTCGAAGAACGCCACCCGGAACACGGCGTAACCCTCGAAGGTCGCCGACCCGAACATGGCGTTGGCCTTGAAGGTCGCCGCTTCGAACCCGGCATAACCCCTGAAGGTCACCGAGTCGAACCAGGCGTCGCTCTCGAAGGTCGCCGACCTGAACCAGGCGTCGCTCTCGAAGGTCACCGAGTCGAACCAGGCGTCGCCCTCGAAGGTCACCGACTCGAACCGGGCGTCGCCCTCGAAGGTCACCGACTCGAACCGGGCGTCGCCCTCGAAGGTCGCCGACCCGAACTCGGCGTATTTCTTGAAGGTCGCCGACTCGAACCAGGCGTTGCCCTCGAAGGTCGCCGACCTGAACCAGGCGTCGCTCTCGAAGGTCGCCGACCCGAACCCGGCGTCGCCTAAGCGGGCGTGGCCTGTCGCGAGGTCACGGAGGGCGTTGAGTAGGGCAGCCAGGAGGGACTCGGTGAACGTGGTGCCCCGGTGGTCGATCCTGGCGCCGGGAGCCAGGCTGGCCAGGTAGGCGTCACGATGGACTTCGGCCAGGTGAGCGAGGCACGCAGTGTGCCCGGGGACGTGGATGCCGCGACAGCCGACGGGGTCGACAACAGGGTCTGCGCCCCGCGCGCAGTGCGGCCAGGCCGGCGGTTCAGATGTGCTCATGACGCGGCGACTCCACGGTGTCAGGTCCTCGTAAGGGACGCCCCGGGGCCGCGAACGGTTCAGGCTCGATGAAGAAAGGGCAGCGCCAGAGGATCGGCTCTCGTGTTTGCGAACGTGCCCGTACAACCCGCAGATCTGTCAGGCACGGGGCGCTGAGGCGTACGAACCTGCCACCCGCGGAATACCACCCGGCGGGACATCGAGACCGCGCACGATGGCACTGACAGCCTCGATTTGATGGTCACGCAGTTTCCCGGCCATTCCCGTGTTCTCCTTTTCGCGTAATGCGGCACGCAATGAGAAAGAGATTCCCGGCGCAATGAGGTGAGCCCCTGGGGTGTGCTGTCATGGCCCAGGAGTTACACAGTTTGATTCCATGATGCATAGCCCTTGCCGCAACTTCCGTCCTCCAGGATGACGCACGACCGATTCTCGCCTTGCTGTGGCTGGTTGTGGTGTATGTCGATCCGGTCTGATGGACGTATCGGAGCGGGCCAGGATGCCGGGGAGCGGTTCGGGTGGAGCGCAGCGGAGCCCGTTCACCATGGCGGGGCCGGCGCGTGACGGACCGACGGCCCGTCACATCCGTTGCGGGTGTGGTGACTGGGAATCCCAGTCACCACACAGGCCCGCGCGTGATGCACCCCCTCTTGCTGCCAGCCTTGGCGACCGCGCTTGCGCGGGTGCCTGCAATTCGCGCTTGCGCGAATTGTCTTGCCTTTAGAATTCCGCTTGCGGAATTCCATTCCGGCGCTTGCGCCGGAATTTGAATTGCGCTTGCGAAATTGATTGTAGTTGAGTTTGTTCTTAATTTCTTTTCTGGCTGATCTTT
>NZ_JBIVQP010000009.1:109930-244841 GCF_044755245.1 Streptomyces sp. NPDC092369 | reverse complement strand
GCGCCCCCGCCCGCCCGAACTCGGCGAACTCCGCCAACGCGGCCTCAAGCAACTGCTGCTTCTTGGCTTCAGGGTCCCGGGTACGCATCCGCCCAACATAGGTAGTGAACATTTTATTTGACAAATGTCCCCCACTCGCGGCCCGGTACTGCCTTGCCTTCGGGACCCGTCGATCCCCAGGCCGAACCCATGGCCGGGGCGATTGAACTCCGGTGACGGCCCTGGACTGTCCGGCTCGTTCGGCGCGCCGCTCCCGCATCTTGCTTCGCCGGGCCGACGTGTGCCGCTCTTGCTCTGTGCTGCCGCCCCTGCTCGGTGTCGTTGTTCAGACCTGGTCGGTGGGACGGATGACGATTTCCGCGATGGCCCGGTGGCGCGGGCTGGTCACGATGTACGAGACGGACTCCGCGACGTCGTCGGGGGTCAGCAGTTCGACGTCGGAGAACTTGGCGGCCAGGCGATCTCGTGCCGCCGGTCGCTGATGGCCGAAGAGTTCGGTCCCTGTGGCGCCCGGCTCGACGACGGCGAAGCGGACGTTGCGCCGCGCGTACTCCTGCCGCCAGGCCTCGGTCGCGCCGGTCACGCCGAACTTGGTGGCGTTGTAGACGGCGGCGGTCGGGATGGCCGTCCGGCCTGCGGTGGAGCTGATGTTGACCACGTCGGCAACGTGCCGGGGGCTCGTGGCGGCGGCCTCGATGAGATGCGGCAGAGCGGCCTTGGTGACGTAGAGCAGGCCGTTGAGGTTGATGTCGACCATCTGCCGCCAATCGTGCAGCGGGGAGTCGACCGAGTCACCGTTGAGCATGACACCGGCCGCGTTCACTAGGGTGTCCACTCGCCCCAGCCGGTCGACGGCGGTGGCGACGACACCCGCGGCGGCCTCGGCGTCGGTCAGGTCGGCCGTCAGCGCCACCGCCCGGCCGCCCTGCGCGGTGATCTCCTTGGCCAGCGCGTCGATCCGGTCCTGGCGGCGGGCGACCAGTACCACTGTCGCCCCTTCGGCCGACAGTCGGCGAGCGGTCGCGTGACCGATGCCGCTGCTGGCACCGGTGACCAGGGCGACCGTTGACGACAGATTGGCGGTGGGCATGGCAATGACCTCCATAGATATCGGTGTAGGAGCACTCCCACACCGCATATAAGAGAGCTCTTACATGCAGGGTGAGCGCGCCCGGATGTGATCCCGCGCCGGCATCCTTGCTGCCTCATCGGAGGCGGGACGCGTGGCAAAACGTGTCGGCTACCACCGCGGCGATCCGAAGGCCACGTTGGTCGCGGGCGCACCTGAGCTGATCGCCGAACGACGGGCGGCATCACTGCCGTTGGCCGAGGTCGCGCGTCGGGCGGACGTGAGCGAGCGGCGGTACGCCGTACCGCCACTTCCCGAGCCGGCGGGCGCTGCTCCCAGCGGTCGCGGCAACGGGGAACTGTCGGACGCCTGCCGGACAGCCATGGACACCTTGCTCCAGGCCGCCCTGCCCGTCACCGGCGGCGTTGGCATCGTCGACGACGTGCCCTCCGAGGCCGCAGCCATCGCCCGCACCCTGGCTGGCACTGGGCAAGCCCCTCGGCCCAGGACCCACTCCTGACCGGACGGCAGGGCGGCCACGTCTCGCATCGCGCCCTGCGGGCGACCGCCGGGTCGCAGGTGGTGTCAGGCGGCCAGCTGGTCGGCGCTGGTGTAGATGGCCTTGTAGTCCAGGTAGCTGTTGAGCCCCTCAGGGCCGTACTCGCGGCCGATGCCGCTGGCCTTCAGGCCGCCGAACGGTGAGTTGAAGTCGATCGCGTAGTAGTTGACGCCGATCGTGCCCGTGCGCACCTGCCGCGCCAGGTCGATACCCCGTGCCTCGTCGGCGGTCCAGACGGACCCGGCCAAGCCGTAGTCGGAGTCGTTGGCGATCCGCACCGCGTCGGCCTCGTCGTCGTAGGCGATGACGGCGAGGACCGGTCCGAACACCTCCTCACGGGCGAGCCGGTCGGCGTTGTCCACGTCGGCGAAAACGGTCGGCTCAACGAACCAGCCGCGTTCGAGGTTCGCGGGGCGTCCGCCACCGGTGATCAGCCGGGCCGACGACTTACGGGCCGAGTCGATGTAGCCGAGAACCCGCTCCTGGTGGGCCTTGCTGGCCATCGGGCCGCAGGTCGTCGCCGGATCCAGGGGGTCTCCCACGACCAGACCGGCGGCGAAGCCAGCCACGGCGTCGACCACCTCGTCGTAGCGTGAACGCGGGGCGAGGATGCGGGACTGCAGCGTGCAGGTCTGGCCGTTGTTCATGAAGGAGGCGCCGTCCAGACCGGCGACGAACGTGTCGAGGTCGGCGTCGTCGAGCACGATCGAGGCGGACTTGCCACCGAGTTCGAGGGTGCAACGGCGGATCAGGCGCCCGCACTCGGCACCGATCGCCCGGCCTGCCGCGGTGGAGCCGGTGAAGGCGACCTTGTCGACACCGGGGTGACTCACCAGATAGGCACCGGCCTCCCGGTCGGCGAGCACGATGTTCAGTACACCTGCAGGCAGGCCGGCCTCGACGGCGGCGTCCGCCAGCAGATAGCTGTCGAGCGCGGTCTCCGGCGACGGCTTGAGTACCAGGGTGCAGCCGGCTGCGAGCGCCGGGGCGATCTTGCTCAGCGCCAGTCCGAGCGGGAAGTTCCAGGGGGTGATCGCGGCCACAACACCTACGGGTTCACGGCGCACGATGGTGGCTCCCCGCATGCTGGCACGGGGCGCCTCCAGGGGGAAGTTCTCGATGAGGTCCGCGTTGCGGCGCAAATGCCCGGACGGGCCGAGCCCGTTGGTCTGCCGTGACAGACCGATGGGCATGCCGTTCTCCCGGCTCACCAGCGTGGTGGCGAGGTCTGCTCGCTTGTCCCACGCATCGGCGAAACGGCGCATGGCCTCGGCCCGCTCGGCCGGGGTGCTGCGGCCCCACGGCCCGCTGTCGAGGGCGGCGCGTGCTGCCGCGACAGCTGCGTCCATGTCCGCGGGACCGGCCATGGCGGCGATGCCGATGGGCGCTTCGGTCGCCGCCTCCAAAGCCACATGACGATCATCGGTGCTGGGGTCGATCCAGGTGCCGCCGACGAAGAACTGCGATCGGTCGAGGCTGATTTGGGCATGGGTGGTGGTCATGATCTCTCCTTTGCAGAGGGGGGCGGTTCGGATTTCATCCAAAACCGTGTGATGAAGGTGCGCGACCAGCACGGCACGCGGTGTGCGCGCGAGGGTCGCGGGCGCGTCTGCGCAGCACCACACGGTGGCGCTGGTGGCGCATTTTTTTGTGACCTGTCGCCCACGAGACGCCGGAGTGGTGTTGCCGCATCCCGGCCCGGTCCCGGATCGCTGTCACCAGGGGGCGGTCGGGCTCAAGGTGTGCCGGCGCGGTCAGGTCAGGACGTGTCGGTCCGGCTGGGGTGGATGTCGTCGGCCACGTGCGGCTTATCCGCGTCGGGCTTCGACGCCGCCCAACTGGCGAGCATCCGCAGTGCGTCCTCCGACGGGCTGTCCGGCTCGGGGGTGTACATGATCAGCATCTGACCCGGGTCGGCCAGCTTGGTGGATTCGTACGCTAGGTCGAGGTCGCCCACGACGGGATGATGTATGCGCTTGACACCGGTGGCGTACGAACGGACGTTATGGCGGGCCCAGCGGACCCGGAACTCCTGGCTACGGGTGGACAGTTCCCCGATCAGGGCGATGAGCTTCGTGTCGTAGGGCGTCCGGCCGGCCTCGGTGCGCAGGAGTTCGGCCGAGTCGTCGGCGATCCTGTCCCAGTCGCGCCAGAAGGTGCGGGCCGCCGGGTCCAGGAAGGCGAAACGGGCGGTGTTGACGGTGCGGACCGGAGCGGAGGACATCGGTCCGTAGAGCGCTCTGCCGAGTGCGTTGGCGCCGATGATGTCGAGGCGGCCGGTGAACACGAGTGCCGCGGTGGTGGTCATCGAGTCGAGGATGCGCTGGACCGGCGCGCGCAGCTGAGGCCGCGAGGTGAGCCCCGCGGCCGGGCGGGCCCGCCCGGCGTCGAGCAGGTCGCGCAGATGCGCCCGTTCGACATCGGTCAGCTGCAACGCGTGATGAATGCCGTCGAGGACCGATTCGGACACACCGGTGGCGTCGCCCCGCTCCAGGCGGATGTAGTACTCGACACTTATGCCCGCCAGCGTCGCCACTTCCTCGCGCCGCAGACCCTTGACCCGGCGACTGCCACCGAGAACCGGCAGTCCGGCCTGCTCGGGACTCACTCGTGCGCGGCGGGTCGTGAGGAACTCGCGGATCTGTTCGCGCACTTCCATCCGAGCCTGCTTGCGATCACTCATGTGTTTCACGGTACGCCGCTGTCCCCCTGCCAACGAGTCACGCTCAGTACCCCCCAGCGCGCACCCCGCGGCGAGGGGCAGGACCGCGTCCGCCCGGGGCGACGAACTGGGCGAGTGCCCGGCGAGAAATGCTGTGCGGCCAGGCCGGACAGACGCGGAGGTCCGGAGAGCGAAGACTGAGCTTCTTCAGCGTTGCCGCTCCAGGGTGGGTATGGCTTTGGCGATTGACGTGATGCGGCTTGGGCTGCATCGGGTTCTGTGGAGGATCTGCCAGGACTTGAGGCGTGCGACGTCGCGTTCAACCGGTGCCGGTGCTGCGGCCAGGGCCCGGTTGAGGGTCTTCTCGGTGAGGGTGAGCTCCTTGCAGGGACCTGCATTTGATGGCGGTACTCACCCAGAGGCGGCCGCCCGGGTAGGCGAGGCCGCCCAGGATGGGGACGCCCTGGCGCTCGCAGATGCGGATGATCCGGTGAGCGCGGCCAGCGGCCAGGTCGTGAGCCCGGCCGGGCAATGCGGGTGAGAGCCACAGCAGCCGGCCGCCTGGGTCGTTGACCACCTGCATCTTCACCACGTGCCGGCGGCGTTTGTGGGAGTAGTCGGCCCGGCCGTCGCCGACGGTCGCACCAAGGGCTGTCCCGTAAATGATCTCCGAGACACCGCGGGGTGGGTCACCGCGCGGCCCTTGCCTATCCGACGAGGGCAAGGTTGTGCATGCGGGCGATACCGAGCATCGCATGGTGGACACCGTCCCCCTTGAGGCGGCAGTCGCGGGAGATCTTCCAGGTCTTCATGCCGGCGAAGACGTGCTCGACCCGGGCCCGGATCTGCTTGTGGGACCTGTTGTGCTCTTCTTTCCAGGCCGGGAGTTCGATCTGGCCGCGCTCGCGACGGTGCGGGACGACCAGTCCGGTGCCCGGGTAGCCGCCGTCTGCGATCACAAGGGTCTTGCCGACGGCGGCCCTGGCGCCGGACTCCTCCCAGGCCCTGCAGTCGTTGCGGTTCCCGGCGAGCGGTCGACCGACCACAACGACGTGCCGGGTATCGGCATCGATGACGACCTGGTGGTTGGTGGAGTACCGATAGTTCTTCGACCGCTCGGCGATGGCATGGTCCCGGGTGGGGCCCAAGGTGCCATCCACAATGAGCACGGTGTTCTTGGCGAAACGCTTGCCGGGCTGAAGTGCAAGCCTCGGTCCGAGGTGATCGATGATCCGGTCCGCCGCCGACTTGGATACCCCGAACAGTGGGGCAAGCTGGCGCATGGTCAGGTTCGTGCACCAGTACGCGGCAACCAGCAAAGCCCGGTCCTCCAGTGGGAGGCCCCACGGCCGACCCTTGCGGACAACATCCGCACCTTCACGTCGCAGCACGGTCACCAACTTCCCGAAAGCGCGAAGGCTCAGCCCTGAGAACGGGACTATCCAGGACGGCTCCGACGCCGTGATCACACCAGCCACATCATGATCGTTCCAGCCAAGGGCGGCCGAGCAAGCGCTCTTCCACCCAAGTCCCAGCGGCCATAGGAGCTGTGTCTGCCGAAGTGGCCGGTCCAGAATGCAGTCATGGCCGAAGACGAGCAGAGCGGCATAGAACCGCGTTCATTTCTGACGTGCGTGACAGAGGTGGCCCGGCTGCTGGGCGTCGGAGACATCGCCATGGAGCCGAAGGACCGGCATGCCCGCCGCCTCGCCCATGCGGTGCGTAAGCCCCTGCTCGAACGTGCACATCTGCCCGAGGAGTGGTTCGCCCCGCTGATGGCGGCAGCCGTCTACGACCCGGACCCCAGCTTCTGCCGATGGTTCGTCGAGCCGGCTGTCTACGCATTCGGACGCCGCCGGGTGATGGCGGCACTGGTCGACTACCTGCGGTTCGGCACGGATGCCGAGCGAGCTGGTGCCGTGCGGGCCTGGTACTGCGCCCACGTGCCCTTGCGTGCAGACCGGTCGCCAGCGTACGGACCCAGCGGGGTACGGAATCCCGCGCTAGACGAGTCACAGGACATCAAGATCGCCTGGCTGAAGGCATCCATGCGGGTGTTCGCCGAAACCACCGATCTACAGATGCGCCACCGCGTCCTGCTGGACCTGCCTACCTCCCGCGCGGCCTACCCGCCACCCCTGCACAAACTGCTTGAAAGCACACTCGCATCCGCCCGAGCCCATCCCGACCCATACATCCGTCGCTGGGCTACAGCAGCAGACCATGAGGGAGCCTGAGACCGACGTTTACCCCTTCTGGCAGTTACGGGACTGCCCTTAAAGGCAACGGCATTGCCTTTAGGCGAGTGTGCCGTCCAGCAGGACGAAGTCCACATCGGCCTCGCGCAGGACCTTCAGCAGACCCGGCGCACTGGGACGGGCGGAGCGTGCAGCGCCGGTCCCCCTCACGGGTGACGATGAGGATCGTGACCCACTCCACGAGCGCATGGGGTAGGTCGAGTGCGGCAGGACAGATGACCAACGAGGCCCCCGAACAACGTGGTTGAGACGTCAGACATCTCGATCAACAATCCGGGGGCCCGCTCGGTGCGCTCCATGGACCGCCACCTGATTCGGTGGCCGGCTCGAAGAAGCTCACTGGTCCGCGCCCGCGAGAGGAGCACTGGCGGCCCCTGTCCGACCGCCGCTTCGGATGAACTGTGTGCAGGTCTGTCGCAGTACGGAGCCGTCAGGCCGCGGCGACCATTTCGCGTACGGCCGGAACGACGTCGCCGGCGAACCGGCGAAGAATTTCAGGAGAGTCGGCCCGATACAGGAAAAACGTACTGACCTGCTTGTCGAGTACCAGCTCCGCCAATTGCTCGGCCCACACCTCGGCGGGGCCTTGCAGGAATCCCGGGCCGTTGCCGAACGTTCCCTCGATGTTGTATCCCCGGCGGATCTCCTGCGGCGATCTGCCAGCAGCGATCGCGGCCTCGTCGATGATGCGGTTGGCATCCGGCAACGCGGCCGGGGGGAAAAACGGAGAACTGGGAATCCAGCCGTCCCCGATCGTTCCGACCACACGCAGCATGCGCGGCTGGTAGGCCCCGAACCAGATGCTGATGGGGTGGAAGGGCGCGGGACCCGGCTTGGCGTTGTCGAGCCGGTAATGCTTCCCCTCGAACACGACGTCCGCCTTGGACGTCCACAGCGCACGGATGAGATGAGTGGCTTCTTCCAGGGCTTCGATCGACTGCCCGGCGGTGCGTGCCGGACCGCCCTCGGCGAGAATCGAGGCCCACATCTGCTGCGCCCCGGTGCCCAGACCGAGTTCGAAACGGCCACTGCTGAGAATGTCGATGGTCGCTGCGGTGCGGGCCAGCACGGCAGGCGGCCGCAACGGCAGATTCAACAGGTTGGACATGACGGTGATGCGCTCGGTCCTGGCCGCCATGGCGGTCAGCAGTGCGAAGGTGTCGAGCCGTTCGGGCCAGTACGGGTGGTCGGACAGCGACACGATGTCGTATCCGAGTCGCTCCATCAGCAGACCGAGTTCGACCACGTCCTGAGGGCGGTCAGAGCTCGGTTCGAGCAGGGCACCGAACGTCACTTCGTCGGCAGTCACGGTGTCACCTCACCGCGGGCACCCACACGTGCGGGCGTGGCGGTGCCGTACACCTGCTGCGCATGTGCGGCGAAGGCCTGGGCGGCCAGGTCGCCGATGATGCCGCTGACCTCGGGGGGCATCTGCGCGATGATGTCCTTGACGGTGTCCGGATCGGCTTCGTAAGCCATCATGCCGAAGATCAGCGGCATCTGCTCCGGTATGACGTCTCCCGCGCTGTCGGCGATCATCTGTCCCCACTCGGCGGCAGTGATGTGCTGCGAGAGCAGAGGGAGTGCGAGGTCCTCCTCGGCTGCCAGGTGCTCGGCGAGTCGGTCGGAGAGCAGGCTCATGGTGGCTGCAAGGGCTTCGCCCTGCGTGGCGTCAGCGGTGGTGCGCCATTGCGCCAGGCCGGAGCGTGCCGCGTCCAGAAGCTGGTCGATACCGGCGTGCTGTTCCTCCATGACGGCCACGATGGTCTGGGCTCGGGCCGTGTCTCGTTCGAGCAGCCGGGGCCACAGGTGCTTGTCCTCGGCGCTGTGGTGATGGTGGAGGCCGTTGTCGACGATCTGCAGGTGGTCGGCAATAACAGTGGCGCGCGTGACATCGTTGTCGGCCACGCCACGGATGAGTGCCGGGGCCAGCCCTATTTCACGGCGGAACATGATGTGGGCCATGTACATGTCGCGTACATCGGCGAGCGGTTCAGTAGTCATGATGTGAGTTCCCCGGAATTTCCATAAGAGTTCAACGATGCCGAACCTAGCAACTTCGGGATCGACGGAGCGGAAAATATCCGGAACACGAACTCCATTATCCGAGAAGCGTACGCAACGGCTTTTGATGGAACTTCGCTTCGTGCAAGGCGGCGAACCGACCCAGATGCGTGAAGCCCCAGCGGCGGGCGATGACGGCGACCGAGCTCGTGGACGGATCGGCCGAGCGCAGTTCTTCGTGGGCCCGGCGCAGCCGCACCTCACGCAGGTATTGCATCGGTGACATATCCAATTGCAGCTGAAACGCCTTCTGCAGCGTGCGCGGACTGACGCCGCAGTGGTCGGCCAGGCCGGTGAGTGTCAGCGGGTCGCCCGGAGCCGACTCGATCAGGTCGATGGCGGAACGAACAGCTCGTGATCGTACGGAGCCGACCGGCGTGCCGGGCGTCTCAGAGTGTGTGCGCGTCGACGCGAGGACGAATCCGGTCACGATGCTGTCCGCGAGCGGTGCGGCGACCAGCGGCTGCGACAGGAGACCGTCGGAAGCCATGATCTGCCGGTTGGCGAACAGGAGCAGTTGCGCCCAGTTGCGCCCGAAGCCGTCAGCGAAACTCATGACCGGGTCGAAGGCGACACGACTGGAGGAACGATCGCTGACCAGACTCGCCACCGTGGCATTCACCGCTTGCGGGTCGATACGGACGCACAGTCCGCGATAGCCGGTCGGCCAGCAGGCGGTGAGCGCTCCGCCGGGTCGATAGAGGGCGGAGCCCTGGCGATCCGACACCATGTCCATATTCATATGGCTAGATCTGAAGTGTCCCGATATCGGAATGTGAATGTAGTAGCCCGTCCCGACATCCTCGCATTTGAGCTTCATCTCGTCGGTGAAGACGACTTCGCCTATATGAACAGGGCCGAGCTCGGCGGGACGGTAGGTCGATACATGCACCTCTTCCTGCGGCAGGGTCTCGATCGTGGATGCGCGGACGAGCATCAGCCCCTCCTCGGGGTCGGTAGTGCGCCGGGGTCGGTTGTACGCCGACCCGGCTTCATGCTCCTCGCGAGGCTGGCGAAACCCATCAGTGGGTTGTCACCAACGTCGCCAGTGCCCCTCGGAGGGCGCCTGTGCGGGTGGAAGCCAGACGATGTCCTGGCACGGCAAGAAGAGACTGAAGGTCTGTAATATAACTGCATGGCGACTTTCCAACGTGCGCGCAGCGAGGAGCAGCGTGAGATCCGGCGGCGGGCGATTCTCGACACCACGGCCGCGATGCTCGACGAGATGGCCGTCAGCGAGGTCAGTCTCAACGAGCTGAGCCGACGCGTCGGTCTGGCCAAGTCCAACGTGTTGCGCTACTTCGAGTCTCGCGAGGCGATCCTGCTGGAGCTACTGGACAGCGCCAGGACCCAGTGGACGGACGAGCTGATCGAGCGGCTGCCTGCCGAGATCGACCCGGATCTGCCCTTCGGGGAGCGGGGAGAGCAGTTCGCCGCTGTGTACACCCGTTCCTTGGAGGAGCGGCGGGTGCTGTGCGACCTGCTCAGCGCGCAAGCGGGGGTGCTGGAGCACAACGTGTCGCCCGAGATCGCGGCCCGGTACAAGAGGGCGGCGATCGCCAATGTGTCACGGTTGGCCGCCGTGACGCGCGCGCACCTGCCCGAGGTGGGCGAGCGTTCGGAACAGTTGTGCGCGCAGGCGATCATGGTGGCCGGGGCGGTGTGGACCCATGCCCGGCCGTCCGCGGCCATGCTTGCCGCCTACGAGGCCGACCCCTCACTGGCCGCGCTGCGGATGGACTTCTCCTTCGCGCTGCGCGATACGCTGGCGACCCTCATCGCCGGCACGTACGCCCGGATCGCCTCCTGACATCCAGGCCGCGGCATCAAAGCGGCAGGTCGTCGGGCAGTACCCGAAACGCCTCGTGATGGCCGAGCGCGCACGGCCCCGAAGTCGCGGCGGTCGAGAGTGGAGACGGCGTCGGTGTCATGCCAGGAGAGGCCATGCGATCAGCTGATGCAGCCATGACGTGGTGGCAGTCATGACGCGGTGTCGAACTGCTCGTTCTGCACCGCACCCCGATCCGTCTCCCCGAAATCCTCGCCGACATCCTGGCCGAACTCGCGGATCAACCCCCGCCCTCCGGCGGGGACGCAAACTCGCCCCACCCAGGGCTCGAATCTGCGGTCCCGTGTCAGCCCTCGTCGGGCGTCAGCCGCAGCGAGATGCTGTTGATGCAGTACCGCTGATCCGCCGGCGTCGCGTAGCCCTCGCCCTCGAACAGATACCCAAGATGCGATCCACACCGTGCGTGCTCCGAAGAACGACGGCCCCCCCCTCCGCGGACGCGCCGACGTGGGCGAAGGGGTGCGGAAGGCGGTCGGTCTCCGCCCAGGTGGAGTCGTAGAAGAGCAGGCCGCCGGTCACCGTGGGTCGACTCCGTCGCGAGCCGCGTCTCCTCAGCCCGGACTCCCCGCGAGGCGTGCCAGGGCGGTCGCCGTCCCGGCGGCGGAGGCCGTGTCGCCGGCCGTGACGAACAGGCGTTGAGCCTCCGTGAAGTGGGTGCGGGCCTCGGTCAGTTCGCCGCACTGTTCCAGGGCTGTGGCGAGGCCGGCAAGAGCCCGGGCCCGGAAGCGCCTGGTGCCGCCGTGGGTGACGGGGGCCATGACGGCCCGGAAGGCCCGTACCGCCTCGGGCCAGCGCTCCAGGGCGAGCAGGTCGAGCGCTATCTGATGGCGGAGAATGGCCTCGGCGAACTCCTGGAACCCGGGGACGTCACCGGCCCGGGCGCCGAGCAGAGCCAGGTGCACGGTCAGCGCTTCCTCGGCCCGGCCGGCCTCACGCAGGGCGCTGCCGAGCACACGTCGGGAGACCGCCTGGCCCGCCTCGTCACGGGTGGCCGCGAAGAGCCGTACAGCGCTCTCGGCGGCCTCGGCCGCCTCCGCGGGGCGGCCCAGGCCCAAACAGGCCCCGGCGATGTACGTCGACGCCCAGGCCTGCTGCGCGATGTCGCCCACCTCCGTGGCCAATTCCAGTGCGCGGCGGGCATGTTCCTCGGCCTCCTGGTAGCAGCCGCCGCTCGCCGAGTACGTCCAGGCCAGACAGTTGAGCTGGTGGGCCTCGGCCGCCTTGTCACCGAGCGCCGCCGCCGACCGGACGCCGTGGGAGAACAGGGTCCGCCACTCGGGCCAGGCGTCCCAGCGGTCGGAGAACCAGTACAGGGTGCGGGCCGTGTGGAGGATCTCCTGGTGCCGGCCGGCCGCCGACATCACCGGCAACGCGCCTGCCCAATGGGCGCGTTCAGTGGTCAGCCACTCCTCGGCCTCGGCGGCGGACGTGGGGGTGAAGGGCGCGGGCTCGCCACTCCAGGGCTCCGGCGCGGTGTCCGGCGCCTCGAAGAGGCGGCCCGCTGCTGAGGCCGAGCGCAACAGCCAGTCCGCCAGCTGGATGTGGACCGCGCCCGCGTCCTCCTCCTCGTCCCGCAGTCGCTCGCGGGCGAAGAGCCGCACGAGATCGTGCAGGGCGTACCGGCGGGGCGTCGTCTCCTCCAACAGGCCCCGGTCGACCAGCAGGTCGAGGGAGTCCTCGGTGGTGCGAGGGTCCTCGCCGGCGAGGACGCTCGCGAGGCCCGGGCCCGCGTCATGGCCGGGCAGCAGGGCGAGTCGCCGCAACAACATGCGGTGAGGACCAGTGAGTTGACCGTAGGACAGGGCCAGCGCGCTGCGGACGGCGAGGTCGCCCGCGACCAGGCCACTCAACCGGCGTTCCTCGTCGGCGAGTTGGGCCACCAGCCGGGCCGGAGTCCAACTCGGGCGGCTGGAGAGGCGGTTGCCGACGATCCGCAGGGCCAGCGGGAGGTGTCCGCACAGTTCGGTCAGCCGGGTGATCGCCTCCGGCTGTCCGCCGGTGCGCGGGGTGCCGAGGATCCGTTCCAGCAGCCGCGCCGACTCCCCTCCGCTGAGCCCGCCGAGCCTGATCCGCCGGACGCCTTCCAGTCCGGCCAGCGGCCGTCTGCTGGTGACCAGCACGAAACTGCCCTCCGCGTCCGGCAGCAACGGCCTGGTCTGACTCTCGTCGGCCGCGTCGTCGAGGACGACCAGCGCCCGCCGCCCGGCGAGCGTGGCCCGGTAGACGGCCTCCCGGGCGACCGGGTCGACCGGGATCCGGTCGGGCGGGTGGCCGAGCGCCGTGAGTAGGAGGACGAGCGCCTCGGCGGCGGGCAACGGGGACTCGCTCATCCCGTGCAGTTGGACGCAGACACAGCCGTCCGGGAACGTGCCCGACAGCCGCCGTACCGCCTCCGCCGCCAGCGTCGTCTTGCCCTGGCCGCCCGGCCCGAAGAGCACCACGGCACGGGTTCGGGTGCCGCCGGCGAGGGTCTCCAGGTCCGCCAGTTCCTGCTCGCGGCCGGTGAAGTCCGGGACGGTGCGCAGGAGATACGGCGATCCCGGTGCACCTCCACGTTCCCGGCCGGCGTCGGCCAGCCGCTGGAGGCGCTCGCGCTGCTCGTCGCCGAGACGGAGGGCGGCGGCGAGCGCGTCGACCGTACGGCGTTGCGGTCCCCGGCTGCGGCCGCGCTCCAGGTCGCCGAGGGCGCGCACACTCACCCCGGACGCCTCGGACAGCTCCTCCAAAGTCAGTCGGGCGGTTCTGCGCAGGGAACGCAGCATCACGCCGAAGGCAGTGCCGCCGGGGGAAGTCTCGGACGGCGGTGGTTCAGGAATATGACTGGTCATCACGACAATTAAAACAAGCGCTCTCTACTTCCGCCTGCACTTCTGCCTGGAGGGAGTGGACCGTCCCTGGTGAGCTGGAGTCTCCCTAAGGACAAGGACCAACCGACATGCCCTACATCACCGTTGGCGAAGAGAACAGCGCGTCCATCGAGCTCTACTACGAAGACCACGGGACCGGACAGCCCGTTGTGCTGATCCACGGTTACCCGCTCGACGGCCACTCCTGGGAGCGCCAGGTTCCGGAGCTGCTGGAGGCCGGCCACCGGGTCATCACCTACGACCGCCGCGGCTTCGGCCGGTCCTCGCAGCCGACCACGGGTTACGACTACGACACCTTCGCCGCCGACCTCGACAAGGTGATCGAGGAGCTGGACCTGACCGACGCGGTCCTGGTCGGCTTCTCCATGGGCACCGGCGAAGTCGGCCGCTACCTGGGCACGTACGGCTCGGGCCGGATCGCCAAGGCGGTCTTCCTGGCCTCGCTGGAGCCCTTCCTGCTCAAGACCGACGACAACCCGACCGGTGTGCCCCAGGAGGTCTTCGACGGCATCTCCGCGGCCGTCACCAAGGACCGGTACGCCTACTTCAGCGCCTTCTACCAGGACTTCTACAACCTGGACGAGACGCTGGGCAGCCGGATCAGCGAAGAGGCACTGCGCAACAGCTGGAACGTGGCCGCGGGTTCCTCGGCGCACGCCTCGGTGGCCTGCGTGCCGACCTGGATCACCGACTTCCGGGCCGACGTGGCGAAGGTCGACGTACCGTCGCTGATCGTGCACGGCACCGGCGACCGCATCCTGCCGATCGACTCGACCGGGCGGCCATTCCACGCGCTGCTGCCCTCCGCCGAGTACGTCGAGATCGAGGGCGCCCCGCACGGACTGTTGTGGACGCACGCGGAGGAGGTCAACGCGGCACTGCTGGCCTTCCTCGCGAAGTAACTCCCGACAACAGACCGCCTCGCGCGCGAGGCGGTCACGGCAAGCAGCGCCACCAGTCCGACCCCCAGGCCGTCGTGAGCGCAAGTAGGCGTCCGACCCGGTCCCCCGACGATCGCGATCACGGCGGCCACACGGCGGAGTGAACGGCCGGGGCCGGGCGGGCTGGGGGCCGGCGGCAGGGCCGGTCGGGGGCACTGCCGACCCGGTCGTCGTCGGACCAGGACGCCCATCCAGCGGGCCCTAATCTGACGCTTTCACGAAGCGGCTGTCCGAGGTTGATCGGAACGCGGGAAGTTACTCCTGAACTGCAACGATAGGACTTATTGAGGGTCCTGCTGGCTGCGAGGAAATAGGCACTTCCCACGTGAAGAAGCGATTCGGGTCCTACCCGCATGTCCGCGTCGAGGGCGGCGGCGGGGTGGCCGCCCAGGCTGGGGCGGTGCCGTTGGTGGAGACGATCCGCAAGACCGGCTTTGATCAGGCGATATTCGCCGCACTCCCCCGCGGCGCAAGCAGCGGGCCGTCCACGGTCCGGGGAAGGTCCTCCTGGACGTCGCCCTCGCGGTCGCGGTGGGCGGGGACTGTTTGGCCGACGTCGGCATGCTGCGGGCGGAGCCGGCCGTCTTCGAGCCGGTGGCCTCCGATCCGACGATCTCTCGCCTGATCAGCCAGCTGGCTGCAGGAGGGAAACGGGCTCAGCCGGGCGCTCAACCGCCCGGATTGCGAAAACCCCCAAGAACTCGCACCACAAGGGGGTCGTCTGCAAGCTGACGGCCCCTCATGAACGAGCGAGGCTAGCGATCCGACGCGTTCCGTCGCTCGGCCATTGCTTCCCGCTCGGCCCAGCGGTCGGCCCAGGCCTGGAAAGCGGGATAGGCGAGAAGTAGTTCTTCGCCTTCAACGGTGAGCCGGTATCCGTTGTCGTCCTGCTCAACGATCCAGGCGGCGCGCAGCTCGGCGAGGCGCTGGTTGAGAACAGACGAGGACATCCCGTCGCAGCGTGCCTGCAGGTCGCGAAAGCTCAGCGGGCCATCGCGCAACTCCCAGATGATGCGCAGCGCCCAGCGGCGGCCGAGCAGATCGAGGAGGGCCATGATCGGCTTACCTGTGGTGGACCCGCGGACGGGCCGTCCCGGACGAGGAATGTCGGACACGGACTCTCCCTTGCACTTCTATTTCCGAAGCGGTACGTTCGTGCTTCGCTTACCGAAGCAGGAGGGTAGTTCATGACCGCAGCCTCGACCACTCCTCGTACCCCGCCGCGCATCCCGCCCCTCAACCCTCCCTATGAGCCGCACATCAAGACGATGCTCGACAAGTGGATGCCGCCTGACACGGCGGTCGAGCCGCTGGCGCTGTTTCGCACGTTCGGCGTGCACGACGAACTCTTCTCCCGGATGCTGCCGCTGGGCTCCGGCCTCCTGGGTCACGGCCGGGTCGAGCCCAGGCTGCGCGAGTTGGTCATTCACCGCACCTGCGCGCTGTGCGGGGCGGAGTATGAATGGGGGGTCCACGCCGTCACGTTCGGCAGCCCTCTGGGTATGACCGACGGGCAGCTCTTCTCAACCGTCCACGGCAGCGCGGATGACCCCGTATGGTCGCAGCGCGAGGCGCTGGTCTTCCGCCTCACCGACGCAGTGCACGCCACCAGCGGGATATCCGACGAGCTGTTCACCGAACTGGCCACACACTTCACCCCCGACCAGATCCTTGAGCTGGTGATCACTGCGGGCTGGTATCGCACGATCTCCTACGTCATCAACGTGGCGGGCGTCGAGTTGGAGCCGTGGGCCGCGCGCTTTCCGTCAGCGAACCGCTCTACCACGTGAATTCCTGCCTCTTGTACGGGCGAAGGTCTGGTGTCATCGAGATGTACCTGTTGTTGTCCACCTATCACGCATCCCTGGACACGATGGATGCGCTCCTGCCCGAACACCGGGCATACCTGGACCAATACCGCGCCGTCGGCGTCTTCTTGCTGTGGGGCCGCCGTGTGCCGCGAACCGGCGGCGTCATCGTTGCCCACGGCGTGGACCGCGCGAGGATCGACACGATCGTGGCCGAGGACCCGTTCGTCCGCGCCAACACCGCCACCTATGAAGTCATCGAGATCCAACCAACCGGCGGACTACCGGAACTCACGACCCTGCTCAACGAAACGTCTCGCTAGAGCTGTGGAGTTCGGCCCGCTCGGGATCCGGCCCACCGGCGGCAACTGCTGGGCCGAGCAGACCAGGCCGAACGGTCGCCGGCCACCTATCCCCGCACCCACGGCGTGCGGTACTTCCACGGCTGCTACTGGGTCGGCGACGAAAACCTGTGGAGCGCCAACCGATTGAGGAAGGGCGCCGAAAACACGCTGACCCCACAGAAGTCGATACGCACGGCCCAACCCGATGGCGCCCCGACCCACGTGATCCTGGACAACCTATCCGCCCACAAAGGCGCCGACATCCACCGCCAGGCCGGTAAACACAAGGTCGCATTGTGCTTCACCCCGACCCACGCCTCGTTGGCCAACCCAATCGAAGCCCACTTCGGACCACTGCGGCAGTTCCCCATCGCCAACTCCCGCCACCTCCACCACTCCGCGCAGACCCGGGCCTTGCATGCCTACCTGCGATGGCGCAACACCAACGCCCGCCCCCGCGACGCCCTGGCCGCCGAACGCAGAAAGCGCGCCCGCATCCGCAGCGAGAGGGGCATCCGCTGGGGCGGACGCCCTTTCAAAGCCGCAGCCTGATCCAACACGGCGAACCTACGCAGTCACGGCGCTAGAGGACGTACGCAATCGGATGCAGCGGCTCGTACAGACCCACCTCGCCGCCGCCGGGCAGGCGAAAGGCGGTGAGCCTGCCCCACCGCTGCTCGCTGACCGGCGCGGTGAACTCCACGCCCTTCTCCTTCAGTTCGGCAACCGTGGCATCGACGTTGTCGCACATGAAGTAGAGCTCGTGCTTCTGGTCAGCGTCCGTCGGGTGGACGGCCACCTCAGCGGGCGGCAGCTGGAGGATGAGCCAGCCACCGCCGGCGTCGACACTCTTCGCGCCAAGAATGTCCCGCAGGAAAGCGCGGTCCGCTTCGGCGTCGCGGCTGTAGAGGATGACGTGCGCTCCGTTGATCACGTCTCCCGACTCTACGTCGCCATGTCCCACAATCCGAGGGAAACGCGCCCCGCGTCCACAGCGGGAAAGGCATTCAGTGGGACAACCCGCAGCTCCCAACAACCTCCTGAACGCCACCGAATCCGGCAAACCTTTCCAGTCACAGCACTAGCTGGCACAAGTAGGACTCAAGGGACATCGGAATTGGCACCGGGCAGTCCGAGGTAGTGTCGCTGTCAGACCCAGGCGTGCGGCTTGACCGTGATGTGAGACTTGCAGCATGGACATGGGGCGTGAGTCGCGGTGGGAAAAGGACGCAATGACGGTGGAGATTGTTTTCGCCCTCGTAACTGCCGCCGTGCTGGCTGCGGTGATCTTCGCTGTCGCTTTGACTCTCGTTCTGGCCCTTGGCATCTCCGGTGCCGCGGAAAGGGTCGTGTTGGTGGGGGGCGCGCTGCTCGGAGCGATGGCCGGAGTGTGGCGTCTGGTACGGGTGCTGCTTCGGTTCGACGAGCAGCGCCGAATGGGCCGCTGACTACGGTCCTTCTCCTTGAAGTCGGTAGCCTCCCGGCGTGGGGATTGTTGAGCGGCTGGTGCCGGACGAGTTGTGGAAGCTGTTCCAGCGAGTGGTCCCGGAGGCTCCGTCGCAGCCTCAGTGCGTACCCGGACGAGAGGGCGGTTGGATCGAGGGTGCCGAGGCCTGCGGCGGTGAGGCGGCTGTTCGCTGCGATCCGCTCGAGGATGTGGTCGACGCGGGCCCGAAGTTCGGCGAGTTGGGCCGAGGTATCGAGGAAGTCCATGCGTCCGTAGTCGTTGAGCTGCCACACCAGACTTGCACCGGTAGTGGTTGGCCGGCCGCTCGGTCGTGTGTCGGTGACGCATGATTCGTGCCCAGTTCCGATGCTTGGGTTCGTCGACGCCGGACGGGTAGACAAGCATGCGAAGCCTCTGGTGGGGACGGTTCCCTTCGTCGAAGACCCATCTAACAGGGGCTTCATCCATCTGGCAGGCCAACTCCGCATCGGAGGCGGGAAGTTCGAGAAGCTCATTGCCCGCCGTCCCAGCGTCGAGCAGGCCCTGACCTCCCTACTCGGGGCGATCTGTGGCGTCTCCTTGTGTATGTCCTTGCACCGCTGCGTTCAGCTGCTGGTCCAGCGGCTCCGGCAGCGGCTGCCCCAGAGCCCAGGCCACCACGTTTTTCGCCACAGACTGCAACGAAACGTCGGTGCGCTGGGCAACTTCGCGCAGCACCTCGAATCCGCCGGCCGGTGCAATGCCGTGCACTGCGAGGAGAACACCGATGGCCCGCTCGACCGACGCGTGGGCGGCGAGCGCATGCGGGAACTCCCCGCCGGCTGCCTCCTGCCGATGCGCCCTCAGCACGGTGGGGTCGCGAGTGCCTGCACCCGGGGGGCCGTGCCAGTCCAGGCACAGGACGGTGGCGTCGTCCCGTGGTGGCAGGCCTTTGTAGGCATCGGTCACCGCGGTAACCAGCGCACGCACCACCTCGCGCGGATGCTCGGTCGCGGTGGCACGCAGGAGGCGAGGCAGGCTGACGGCTTCGGCTTGGCGCTCCTGCATGCCGTCGGTGTAGAGGATGAGGCGGTCGCCTGGGCGCAGGTCGATGTCCTGCAGCTGATAGGGGCCCTGCTCGACGAGTCCGAAAGGCAGGTTCACGGCCAGCTGCAGGACCTCGACTGTGCCCTCGCGCAGCCGGAGCGGCCACGGATGACCGGCATTGACGAGCTGGGCACCGGTCCCGTCCAGCGCGATGCGCAGCAGTTGGCCAGTTGCGAAGGAAGGTCGGCCGTGGTCGAGGAGGGCTTGGTGGGTCTGGCGGGCCTGCTCGCCAAGGTCCGCTCCGGCGCGGCGGGCACCGCGGGACGCGTTGATCAGGAGGGTGGCCATGAGCGAGGCGTTGACGTCGTGGCCCATGGCATCGGTGATGGAGAGGTGCAGTGTCTCCTGGTCAAGGCTGTAGTCGTAGGTGTCACCGGCGATGTCGGAGGCCGGGACCAAGGCCCCGGCGAGAGTGAACTCGGGAGCCTCGCAGGAAGCGGCCGAAGGCAGTAGCTGGCGCTGGATCTCCGCGGCCAGACTCACCGCGGTGGTGCGGTTGCCCCAGTGATAGAGGTCGGTGAAGCGGCGGTCGGTGACGATGATGTACGCCAGGGCGTGAGCAGCTTCCTCGACCTGTTCCAGCACATCCGCGGTGACCTGGGCCAGGAACAGCTCCAGAACGCCGATGGTGTCCCCGCGGTTGGTAACCGGGGCCAGCACCCGCCACCCCTGCCCTCCTTGCGGGGCTTGCACCAGTTTCTGGGTGCGCAGCACTTCGTCGTAAACGCTGCTGCCGGCCAGGGCAACCTGCGCAGCACGGTCCTCCTGCTGTGTGACCGCCGTGTCGTGGACCCGCAGCAGGCGCCGTCCGACGATGTCGACGAAGAGAAAGGACACATACCGCGCATCGAACCGGTCGCGCAGATTGCGTGCCACGACATCGAGCGACGCCACCGGAGCGGCATCCTCTGCCGCAGCCAGCACATCCGCCAGTGCCATCCGATCACGCAACACACCAGCCTCCTTGATTACGCAATCTTCTTCCCGTCGGCACGAACCGCACCACCGCTGTGACGGTTCTCTCAGCATGTACACGCCCCGGTCACACTTCTCCCCACGGGACGCGACCTCGTGGTCAGGTTCATCAGAACGTGCCTGCACTGCATCTGCCTCTGCCCGGTCCGCGCCTCGGTGCCTTCCTGGCCGCCGTCGACGTCACGGATCCGACTGAACCCGCCGTGTCTGACGCGGCACACGTCCATACCCCTGCGGATCTGCCGCGGTTGGCGGCCTGAGGTTGACCTGCCCGCAAGCAGGCTGCAACCTCTCTTCACCGTCGTGCTTCTCGCCCCTTCGGCTACATCAGCCCCTCGACGACGAACACTCCCGCTTGCGGACCCTCTGTCATCCCTAGGGGAACGATCGACCAGCCGTTCGGCCCGCCGCGGCGGGCCGAACTCATCGCCGACCATCAATTTCCAGACTCTCGTAGTCGGTCTTGGTATCAGCGATCACCGCGCTCTCGGCCACGACGGCCTCGGACTCTCGGCGCTCGTCCCGGCAGCGCTGATCAACATCTGCTTCGGTTCCGCGTCCTCAACGCTGTCGGTCTCCGGGCGGGGCCGTCGCCGGTGTTCAGGCTGTGGCGCCCGCGTCACGAATGCGGGACGGCGCGATGATGCGCAGGGCCAAGGCGAACGCGGTTCCGGCGAGACCGACACGGTGACCGGACGGGCTGATCGACTGGCAGGGCTGTGTAGGGGTACCCGAACTTCCTGCGTATGAGCGTGGTGGATGTGGACCCGAACACGGTCCGGCTCGCGGTGGCGGACATGGATGACGGGGTGCCGCTGCCGGTCCACACCGCGAAGTGGAGGCTGCGCGCTTCCCAGCAGATCGATCCGGACGGGCGACTTCCACGATCGCGAACTGGGCGCGCTCACCCTGCTCAACGCTCGCACCGGAGAATTCCTGGTGGGTGACGCCCATCTCGCGTAGGTCCTGGCGGACTCCGCCGCGCCGGCTTTGATGCACTGGTCCGTTACCCCCGGCGTGACGACGTGGTCACACGGGTCCGGAGCGCTCTGTCCACCAAGACTGTCCTGGTCGCCAAAGGGGATGATCGCCGCGTATGAGGGGGTGCCCTTGATTGAAGCAGGGCGCCGTTTGGACGCCTACGCCGACCGTTACCGCGTCAGCCTCGCGGCCCCCCGCCCAAGCCCTGGTCGAGGGTGACATGGAACTTGTCGCCGTCTACCGAGGAGCCGTCGGGAAGTGACGGGATCGCTCCTGAGTGGGAAATGCGCCTGTCTCATAAGCCGGCTCCCCCCGCTCGTTGGCCGAACGAGGGGAGCCTCGCGCTGATGTGCTCCCGGGAACCGACCTGCGCGTGAGTTGAGAGTACTCCCCCGACACAAGCGGGCCCTTGGCGCCGCAGGGCGTAACGCCCACCGCCGCATCAGCGCAGCATGACCTGCGGTCGAGAATGTCGCCGCTCCCCCGCACCAGCCACTGCTGTGGGGCTGCTGGTCACCGACCAGGTGGGGCCACATTGTCTTCGGCGTTCTAGGGATACGCGCTCCGCGGAAGCCCCGTACCGACATGAGACTGGCCCGGCCTGCTGGTCAATACGGCCGCTGCAGCGAAAACGGACGGACCGCCGTGAACGAGGGCGCACGCGCCGACCTCGGTCTGGACTGGGCGATATAGGTAAACAACCTCGCCCGCTGGAGAGTCCACGACGTCCGGAGTCCCGGGAGGGCAGACCTCCCGGAGACCGATGCAGCACCGGAGTTCCCGCTGCGGCCCATCAGGCGCTCGTGCGCTTCGCCCAAGAGGCGA
Source organism: Streptomyces sp. NPDC092369 (assembly GCF_044755245.1). NCBI lineage: Bacteria > Bacillati > Actinomycetota > Actinomycetes > Kitasatosporales > Streptomycetaceae > Streptomyces > Streptomyces sp. NPDC092369. The sequence goes on along the minus strand of NZ_JBIVQP010000009.1, from coordinate 223,106 downwards.
TACCAACTCCCGTGCAACCAAACCTCTTCCTTCGCGGGTATGAACCAGTGACCGCTTCAAGCGGCACCGGATTCCGGCGATCAGGAGGAGAAGGTGCGTAAAGCCGCACTCGGATTGTTCGTGACACTAGCGGCTCTGCTTGCCGTAGTACCGCTCGCCGGCGCCAACGCCGGCCAGACCGAGACCGTCGCCTGCTGCGGCGGGACGGGGAGCTTCCCGTAACCCACCCCCGTCAGCGCAATGGTGGCTGAGGGCCCGTCAGCTTGCTGGCGGGCCCTTCGCCTCGTTCGGAACCGCGGTTGCCCCAGCGAGGTGCTGCGTCCAGCTCACTGGCGGTGTCCTCGTTCATGGTGACGACGGCGGGTTCGCAGCCAAGAGAGAGAACGGGCACACGGCGCTCACGCGGGAGGCGCTCTCGGCCTGAGCCTGCTCGCCCGCTTCGACCTGTTGCGCCAGCAGTACAAGTCAGACCTGGTAGTGCTCAAAACGTACGCTGGGACCGCCGCCGATCCGGTCGACATCCTCGAGCCGACCCGCCCCAGCGAGGCTCTGCCGCGATCGACTCAGTGCCCCACCGGCTTTCGGCCGGTGATCACCGGCGGACCCGAACCGGCAGACCGACCGGAGATAAACTGTTCTGCTGCGCTCGCCCTGACCGACCACCAGGGAACGGCGTGAATCGGGGGCATGATCCATGGACATCGAAGTGCTGGGCCCTGTCCGGTTACGGGACACCAAGCTCGGCGTGATCACGCTCGGGGGGCCCAAGCAGCGCACACTTCTGGCCCTGTTGGCGTGCGAGGGCGGCCGGGCGGTGCCGAACGACCGGATCGTCGACGCGCTGTGGGGTGAACGACTGCCCGGAGACCCCCGGCGGTCTCTGCACACGCACATTTCGGCCCTGCGCAGGATTCTTGGCCCGGGAGTGCTGGTTCGGGAGGGCGACGCATACCGGATCGACCTCCCGGCATACCGGGTCGACGTGCGCACCTTCACCGACGACGTGGCGGCCGCCCGCCGTGCGGCCGCCGAGTGCCGACACGAGGACGCCGTGGATGCGTACGTCCGGGCGTTACGTCGGTGGCGCGGTGCGGCACTGGGCGGAACCTCGGGCGCCTGGGCGGTCGGAGAGAGCAGTCGGCTGACCGAGCTGCGCCTGGACGTCCAGGAAGACCTGCTGGACGCTGCCGTTGCGCTCGGCCGGGACGTCGTACCGGTGGACGAGTTGGCGGCCGTGATCACACGTCATCCGCTGCGGGAGCGGCTGCGTGGGCACCTCATGCTCGCGCTCGCCCGGCAGGGCAGGCAATCGGACGCGCTGATCCAGTATGAGGAGGGGCGGCGGGTCCTCGTCGAGGAACTCGGCATCGAACCCGGTCTCGAGCTGCGGGAGATCCATCGCCGGGTCCTCGCGGGCGCAGACGGCGGACCACGACCCGGCGACCGGCTTCAGGGGTCACCTACCCGACTCGTTGAGCCGCCCGCCCGCCGAAGCTATCCCGCAACTCTCCCGACGCCCCGTCAACTCCCACCGGACACCCCGGACTTCACCGGCCGCGCGGCTGTTCTCCAACACCTGCTCGAGGTCCGGGATCCGGTGCTGACGATCGCCGGCGCCCCCGGCGTGGGCAAGACGGCCCTGATGGTGCACGCCGCCCACCTGCTGCGTCGCCGCTTCCCCGACGGTCAGTTGTTCGCCGAACTGCACGGCACCCGGGACCGGCCCGGGAACTCCGACGAGGTGCTGGGCCGGTTCCTGCTCGCCCTTGGCGTTGCCGAGGCCAGCCTGCCGCGACGTACTGGCGAACGCGTCGACCTCTACCGCACCCTGCTCGCCGACCGCCGTGTGCTCGTCGTCCTCGACGACGCGGCCGACGAACGCCAGGTACGTCCGCTGCTGCCCAGCGGAGCGCGCTGTGCCTGCCTTGTCACCAGCCGGTGGCAACTCGCGGCGCTGGAAGGGGCCCGGCGGCTGGACCTGCCCGAACTGGAGGACACGGACTCCCTGCGGCTGCTGGAGCGCGTCGCCGGTTCCGCCCGGATTGAGGCCGAGCGCGGCCTGGCTCGGGACATCGTCGAACTGTGCGGGCACCTGCCGCTCGCGGTCCGGATCGCCGGAGCCAAGCTGTCCGCCCGCCCCGACCTGACGCTGCACAGGTTCACGGGCCGGCTGCGCGAGGAGCACCGGCGGCTGAACGAACTGGCCATCGGTGATCTGGAGGTGCGAGGCAGCCTCGCGCTCAGTTACGCCGGTGTCTCGCCCCTGGCGCGGGCTGGTCTGCGAAGGATCGGCTGGCTCGGACTGCCCGACTTCCCGGCGTGGCTCGTCGCCATCCTGCTGGACAAGGGCGCCGAGGACGCAGAAGACGTCGTCGACGAACTGGTCCGCGCGCAACTGCTACAGATCGCGGACACCGACGGCACCGGCACCGTCCGCTACCGCCTGCACGACCTGACCCGACTGTTCGCCTATGAACGTGCCGTAGCCGAGGACGAGCCACACGTCCTGCGCGCTGCGGCCGAGCGTGCGGGTGGCGGCTGGCTGACGCTGATCGAGGAGGCGTCCAGCCGCACCCCCGTACGACTGTTGCGCCCGGGCCCGTCGGAGCATCGCGGGGCGACGGCGGTCGCTGCTCGGGTTCGGGAGACGGTACTTGCTGCGCCGGCGGCGTGGTTCGAGGCGGAGCAGTCGGCTCTCGTGCGCATGGTCGAGCGCGCCACCGAAGTGGGGCTCGGCCCGCTCGCCACCGAGCTGGCGGCCACCCTGTGCGCCTCCTCGTTCGCGGTGCACAACCGGTTCCACGCGTGGTGGCGCACCCACTCCGTGGCCCTCAAAGCCGCACGCCGGGACGGAGACCGTGCAGCGGAGGCGCTCCTGCTGGCCGGTCTGGGCTGGCTGCGCGGCGAACAGGACCGCCTGGACGAGGCCGTCGACTACTACGGTCAGGCCGTGGCGCTGTACGAGGACACGGGAGACACCGCCGGCCTCGTGGTGACCCTGCTGAAGCTGAGCGGGGTTCTCGCGGAAAAGGGAGAGTTCGTGGCGGCACTGGCCGCCCTGGACCGGATCCACCCACTGCTGCACACCCACCCGGACACCGGCGCCTCGGCGGGGGCCCGGCACAGCCGCGGCAGGATCCTGACGGAGACCGGCCGCCTGAGGGAGGCCCGCGACGAACTCGCCGCGGCCCGACGCGAGTTCCGTGCGGCGGGAGACGAGCACGGTGTCGGCCTCGTGCTGCGCTCCCTTGGCATCGCCCGGCGCGCGGCCAACGACTGGGAGGGCGCGGCCCACGACGCTGCCCGGGCACTTGCCTCGCTGCGTGGGTCAGGTGACCGGTTGATGACCGCATACGCCGCACAGGCTTTGGCCAAGACCCGGATCCGCCAGGGGCGGGTGACCGACGCCCAGGATCTGCTTCGGGACGCGCTGCAGGTGTGCAGCGAGATGGACGACGGCTTCGGCCAAGCGCTCGTGCTGCGCACCTGGGGAGAGAGCGAACTCGCCGCCGGCCGGCCGGAGGACGCCTGCCGGTCCCTGAGCCGGGCCTTGGAGTGGTGGGACTCGCTGGGTCTCCCGCTGTGGCGCGCTCGCACCCTGCGTGACCTGGCCCAGGCCCTGTGGCTGCTGAAGCGGAGGAGCGAGGCGGCTGAGGCGCGCGACGAGGCCAGGGCCACGTTCCGCCGCTTCGGAAGCAGGGAGGCAGACGAACCCTTCCCCGTACCGGACGTCACGGCGTCTCCCGCAGCCGAAGTGCCGGGGACCTCCACACCGGTGCCAACGCCCTTGGCGGCCGAGCCACAGAATCTCCGCAGTTTTCTTTGAGTCCGGCCCCCTAGCGTCGGCTCAGGGACCGCTTCAGCCCACGACAACGGGGGTTGTCCATGTCCACCACGCCCTCACCTCCTCGACCGCATTTGACTGGAGTGCGATCCGATGCATATGAGAAAGTCACTCGCCGTCCTCTGCAGCGCCGCCGCGCTGACGGGCGGGCTCGGCACGCTCGCCGCGCCGCCCGCTTCCGCGGCGAGTGGGTGCTGGCAGAGCGCGGGCTCATGGTGGTGCTACAACCGTGTGGGCGCGCCGGTCTACGGTTACAAGGATCTGGCCTTCCTCTACCCCGACCCCTCCCGGATCGTGGGCTACATGTACTCCAACCCCAGCTGGTTCACCTGTCGTTGGGAGGGCAGCGGGTCGGAGTACTACGTGGGCGGACCGCATCCCTACCGCTGGGAGTGGACGGTGGCCGACAACGGGGCGAGGGGCTGGATGAAGGACACCGCCATCAGCAGCGAGACCAACCCGATACCGTCCTGTTTGTGACCAGGGCGCGAAAGAAGAGGTGATCCACTTGCTCGGCAGTTTCCTCCGCACAAGCGTCGCAGCCCTGGCCATGGGCACCGCATTGGTGTGCGTCGGCCCGGTCTCCACAGCGTCGGCAGCACCCGCTGGCGACCCCGGCGCCTGCGCGCCCAACGGCCGGACCAGTTCGCAGGGCCCGGAGTACGTGTGCGGCCTGTGGAAGGGCAACGTACCGGTGTACTCCTGGCCGTTCGCCGACCAGCCGATCGTCGGCCACCTCAACCAGGGCGGACGAGCCAACTGGTTCATCGGGCAGTGCCAATCGGTCAACGACAACGGAACTCCCGCCTACTTCCGGGACGGCCCGTACTACAACAGCTGGTGGGCGTACACCCTGGCGGACAACGGCCGCTGGGGCTGGGTCCCACTCGTCTACTTCTCGGGCGGCGCGAACGACCAGCAGTCCGCGGTCCTGCCTTCTGCCTGTTGACCCGCCCCTATGCCGAACACCCCTGAACAAGGGCTTGCAGAACAACAACTTGCGGGTTTGAAGACCTGCCCTCTCAGGACAGCGCGTTTTCCGTCGACGGGTTGTACTTCTGCAAGCCCTAAGGGTCAAGCGGCGGCGCCCGACGTAGCGTTCCTTCCCTGACGCGCGGGTGACGGGGGCCGACCCGGCCTACGCCTTCAACGCTCGTGCTCCGTGAACCGGTCGCGGTCGTCCGGATCCACTGCCGCTGGACGCCGACGGGCAGCTGCGCCGGCGTGACGGCCGCGCTCACCCCTCCGTATCCCCGAACAGGCCGCGTTCCTGGGCCAGTAGGGCTATCTGGAACCGCGTCCGTGCGCCCAGTTGTCTGCCCAGATCGCTGATATGGGTCTGCACGGTCCGGCGGCTGAGGCGCAAGGCGCGTGCGATGGCGTCGTCCTTCATGCCGGCGGACATCAGACGAAGGATGTCCCGCGTCCGAGTGTGCAGAGCGGGCTCTTGTCTTTCGGGGCTTGCGGCGTGCGAAGCGGGGCGGCTTTCCAGCGAGAGGGGCACCGCACGCTCCCATACGCTCTCGAAGAGGGCGGTCAGTACTTCGAGCAGCGTTGAGGAGTGCACCACGAGTGAGCCTGCGGCGGGATCGTCTTTGCGTAGCGGCATGATTGCCGCGACGTGGTCAAAGATGACGAGTTTCATGGGGAGTCCGGGCAGCAGCCGCAGCTCCCCTTCGGTCGGGGCGCCCCGGAGAGCTGTTTCCAGGCATCCGTCGTCGGCGATTCCGTCGCTGTCGTAAACGGACCGGAGCCGGACTCCGGGACGGACCGTTGCGCCTGCAGCGGTGGACGTGTCGGTGGGGGCGATCCGCCGGGTCACGTAGGGCGGTCTCGCGAAATGCAGCACCTCGTGCCGACTGCTTCTCAGAAGGTGGGCGTAGCGGGCGCCGACCTGTTCGTCGCTCTCGACGACCTCGAAGAGATCCGAGGCGATCTGGCGTCCGGGGACCGTGCGATATACCTCGTCGAGTTGTTCCGCGTACAGCTCGGCTCTGGCCAACTCCTGTCGTTTGCGGGCCAGAAGGGCGCCCAGCGAGGAGCGGGGTGGACCGGCGCTCCAGCGCGCGGGCTGTCCCTCGATGCGTACGGCCAGGAGTTCGGCCTCCAGGGATCGTAAGGCCGTCCGGGCCGCCGCGGTTGAGACGCCGGTCCCTGCCGCGACCGCGTCCTCGTCCGCGCCCGGATGGCTGACCAGGTACTCCAGTGCCTGCCGGGCGACAGAGCCCAGGCCGGTGCCTGCCCACAACGCGTCTGAGGAGGACACGTCCATCAGCGACTCCTCGGAAGATCGGAACGAGGTGCACGCTGATGCTACGCAAGTGCGCAACTGCGCGGGCCCGCAGAGGGTGGATCTTGTCAGGGCGGGCCGCCGAGGACAGGATGATCGGAGGTCACCCGATACCCGACTGCCTGTTGCCGACCGAAATTCAATTGCCGTGCGGAATACGGCCCTACGCGCTTTTTGAGCGGGGGGCCCTCTTGGCGTAGGGATTTGTTTCCGACTCAGACTCAGGTCCCTTTTTGCATGAAACAGGAGCATGAAATGTACATGTAACACGCGGTCTATTGTCAATTACGCTTCGAGGTACGCCAATTGATTGCGGCGAATGTGAACCGCCCGCATTCGCTGTCGACCGGGAACCACGTACGAGTCGACCCAGCAAGGCGAACCGAGGAGTAATCTTTTGCGCACCTCACCGAGAACCGGTTCGGTTTTACGTCGAAGAGCCGTCGCCTGCCTGACCCTGTTCAGTGCCGCCGCAATGACGGTCCTGGGCATACAGATACCGGCCCACGCGGTGGCGCCGCCCCCTTCATCGGCCTCATCTGCCTCGTCGGCCAAGAAGAAACTCGACCTCGAACCGTCCTGCGCCACCCCCAAGAAGGGCGAGGCCGCATGCTTCGCCCTGCGGCGCACCGACACCAAGGCCGTCAAGGGCCTGCTGTCCGCCTCCGTCACCCCCAGCGGCTACGGCGCCGCCGATCTGCAGAGCGCCTACAGCCTTCCCGCCGACGGCGGTGCGGGGCAGACGATCGCCATCGTCGACGCCTATGACGACCCCACCGCCGAGGCCGACCTGGCCGTCTACCGCGAGCAGTACGGGCTGCCGGCCTGCACCACGGCGAACGGCTGCTTCACCAAGGTCGACCAGCGCGGTGGCACCGACTACCCCGCGCCCGACGCCGGTTGGGCCGGCGAGATCTCGCTCGATCTGGACATGGTCTCCGCGGCCGCGCCGAACGCGCACATCCTGCTCGTCGAGGCGGACCAGCCGAGCTTCGAGGACCTCGGGGCAGCCGTCGACCAGGCGGTCGCGCTCGGCGCCAAGTACGTCTCCAACTCCTACGGCACCAACTACAGCAGCACCCCGGGCAGCGGTGAACTCCCGGAAGAGACCACGTACGACGCCCATTACAACCACCCCGGTGTCGCCGTGGTCGCCTCCTCGGGTGACAGCGACTACGGGGTGGCCTACCCCGCCGTCTCCCCCTACGTGACCTCCGTCGGCGGCACCTCGCTGGTCCGGGACTCCGGCACCGCACGCGGCTGGTCCGAGTCGGTCTGGAACCGGAACGGCCTGGGCCCGGGATCCGGCTGCTCGCTCTATGAGCCCAAGCCGGCCTTCCAGACGGACACCGGATGCGACAAGCGCACCGTCGCCGACGTCTCCGCCGTGGCCGACCCGGCCACCGGTGTCGCGGTCTACCAGACCTACGGCGGTGGCGGCTGGCAGGTGTACGGCGGCACCAGCGCCTCCTCACCGATCATCGCCGGTGTGTACGCGGCCGCCGGAACCCCCGTCGCGGGCACCTACCCCAACTCCTACCCGTACGCCTCGGGAACCGGTCTCAATGACGTGACCGCCGGCGACAACGGCACCTGCACCCCCGCGTACTTGTGCACCGCCGGTGCCGGCTACGACGGCCCGACCGGCCTGGGCACCCCCGACGGGCTGGCCGCGTTCCGCAGCGGCCCGCACGGGAAGCTCTCCGGCACCGTCACCGACGACTCCACCGGCAAGCCGGTCGCCGGAGCCACCGTCACCACCCAGGGCGGCGGCACCGCACACACCGCTGCCGACGGGACCTACTCGCTCGTCCTGCCAGTGGGCAGCTACGACATCACCGTCGAAGCGTACGGCTACGCCACCCGCACTGCCTCGGGTGTCTCCCTCGGTGATGGCGACGCCCTCACCAAGAACTTCGCTTTGACCCCGGTCCCGAGCCGGACGGTCTCCGGCAAGGTCACCGACGGCTCCGGCCACGGCTGGCCGCTCTACGCCAAGATCACCGCGGACGGCGTCCCCGGCGGCCCGGTGTGGACCGACCCGCTCACCGGCGCCTTCGACCTGAAGCTGCCCCAGGGCCACGACTACACCCTGCACGTGGTCAGCGCCTATCCCGGCTACACATCGCCCACCAAGAAGATCACCGTCGCGGCCTCCGACCAGAGTCTGAACGTCGCGGTGCCGGTCGACCCGTGGGCGGCCACCGCGCCCGCCGGCTACTCGGTACAGGACGAGGGCACCACCGAGCCGTTCGACTCGACCGACTCCGCCCCGAAGGGCTGGAGCGTGGTCGACGCCGACGGGACGACCGGCGGCTGGACCTTCGACGACCCGGGCTCGCGATCCAACACCACCGGCGGCGACGGCGGGTTCGCCATCGTCGACAGCGACCACTACGGCGGCGGGGTGCACCAGGACTCGCAACTGCTCAGCCCCGTATACGACTTCACCGACGACTCCGCACCCGAGATCGCCTTCGCCAACGACTACTGGGCCAGCGGGGGCCAGAGCGCGGACGTCGACGCGACCACCGACGGCGGCGCGACCTGGACCACACTCTGGTCCGCGACCGGCACCACCTTCGGAGCGCAGAAGGTCGAGCTCCCGCTGACCGACTACGCCGGCAAGGCATCCGTGCAACTCCGCTTCCACTTCACCGGCTCCTTCGGCTGGTGGTGGAAGGTTGACAACGTTTTCGTCGGGGATCGCCACGTCACGCCCCTCCCTGGCGGTCTGCTCACCGGCACCGTGACGGATGCCAACACCTCCACGGGTCTGGTCGGCGCCACCGTGACCAGCAAGGACGACAGCAAGCAGAGCGCCGTCACGTTCGCCACCCCCGACGACCCCGCCGTGGGCGACGGCCTCTACACCCTGTTCTCCTCCCTCGGCAGCCACGGCTTCAGCTCGGCGAAGCCGCACTACACCGGGCTCGACAAGACGGTGAAGGTGCGGGCGGACAGCGCGGTCGGCGCGGACTTCGCGCTCGGCGCCGGGCAGTTGACGCTGGACAAGACCTCCATCACCGCGTCGGTCGGGTGGGGCGAGCAGACCACCAAGACCCTGACCGTCAAGAACACCGGCTCGGCACCCGCCACCGTGAAACTCGGGGAACAGCCCGGCGGGTTCACGATGGCGGCCGCGGGCGGCGCCCCGCTGAAGCTGGTCAAGGGCACGTACTCCCCGCTGTCGAGCAAGGCCGCCGCGTCCGCCGCGGGCACCACCGCCAAGGTGGTCCCGGGAGCCGCCGGTGACGCCTGGCAGACGGCTGCCGACCTGCCGGTGAAGCTGATGGACAACGCCGTCGCCACCAACGACGGGAAGGTCTACTCCGCCTTCGGCTTCAACGGCGGCGCCGACACCAAGGACATGTACGTCCTCGATCCGGTCGCCGGGACCTGGACCAAGCGGGCCGCTGCGGCGGACCCCCGGGAGGATCCCGCCCACGGCTTCATCGACGGCAAGTTCTATGCCGTCGGCGGCTGGGGACCCGGCGGCGCCCCCGACTCCAAGCTGGAGATCTACGACCCGGGAAGTGACACCTGGACCACGGGCGCCGCCTCGCCCAAGCCCTACGCGGGCTCCGGCAGCGCCGTGCTCGACGGCAAGCTCTACGTGGTCGGCGGCTGCGGGGCGGACTCCTGCGGCTCGACGGATGTCACCGTCTACGACGCGGCCGCCGACAGCTGGTCCACACTGGCCGCCTACCCGGAGCAGATCTCCTGGAGTTCCTGCGCCGGTATCGGCGGCCAGCTGTACTGCGCCGGCGGATACAACGGCAGCAGCGAGGTCAAGCACTCCTACGTCTACGACCCCGCCGCCAACACCTGGTCCCAGGTCGCCGACCTTCCGATCACCCTCTGGGGCGCCGCCTACACCTCCGCCAACGGCCTGCTCGTCACCGCGGGTGGCATCACCGGGAACAGCATCACCAACCAGGGCTTCTCCTTCGACCCGAAGGCCGGCACCTGGACCGCCCTCCCCAACGCCGACACCGCCACCTACCGCGGTGGAGGCGGCCTTGGCTTCTTCAAGGTCGGTGGCGGCGTTGCGCAGGCGACTCCCGCAACGACCGTGGAGGTACTGCCGGGTTACGACCAGGGAGAGACGAGGGAGGTGAGCTGGCTGAGCGAAAGCGAGCAGCAGCTCACTCTCAAGCCCGGCAAGAGCTCGAAGGTGACCATCACCCTGGACGCCTCCGTGGCCGAGGTGACCCAGCCGGGAGTCTTCACCGCCCAGCTGACCTTCAGCACCGACACCCCCTACTCCGTGCCCAGGCTCCCCGTGGAGATGCACGTCGCCCCGCCCAGCACCTGGGGCAAGATCACCGGAACGGTGCTGGGGGTGACCGCCGACGGCGGCACCGCGCCCATCGCCGGGGCCACCGTCCAGATCGACACCTGGGCCACGAGCTACACGCTGACGACGGACACCGCCGGCGGCTACGCCCTGTGGCTTGACGTCCGCAACAACCCGCTCACCGTCATAGCCGCCAAGGACGGCTTCCAGCCGACCGTCGCGACGGTGACGATCAAGAAGAAGTCCACCGTCATCAAGAACTTCACCCTCAAGAGAAAGTAGGCAGGACTGGCCGAAGGCCGGGGTGGGCGGCTCCCGAACGGGGCCTGCCCACCCCGGCCTTCTGGCCGTCGGCGTTCACGGTCTCGGCGGTCCAGGAGGGTTGGTCGCTGCCCGTCAACCGGAGCGCCCACGCTCAGCTCCACGACCACCGTCATGCCCGCCGGAGCTTGACGGCCGGCCATGTTCGCGCGACCGCGCCATCGTCAACACCATCCGCGCCCGAATCCACAGCCAGCGTCTCTACCAGAGCATCCGCACGACAGAGGCGAGCACCGCGAACACCGGCCAACGTCGCCAGGAGGTCCAGCGGCGGACCTAGTGCTCGTCGAGTCAGACCAGGATTTGCCAGGCGCCGGGGACTTCGCGGAGGGGTCGCGGCGCTCCAGGCCAGGCAAGGCAAGGCGGATTTCACTGTCGGTTGGACAGTCGGGCAAGCTGGTCGGCGTCGGTAGACTAGGTGTTGGGCACCAGACGAGGGGCGGCGGGCGTGGATTACGGCGACAAGCTCTTCTGGCTCTCGGTCCTGATCCAGCGCAGGTACGCGCAGATCTGCGTCGAGTGCGACCTGACGCCCTCACAGGCCACGCTGCTGTGCGCAGTCAGGGACGAGCCGCGGCAGATGGCGTACCTCGCCGCCGCGCTCGGCATGACCAAGAACGCGCTGAGCCAACTCGTCGACCGCACCGAGCGGCGCGGCCTGGTCAGCCGGGCGACTTCAGAGCAGGACCGGCGGGTCATCATGCTCGGCGTGACGCCGGCGGGGAAGGTGCTCGCCGAGGCGGTGTTCGCCGAGACCGTCAAGCGCCTGCCCGATGTCGCGGGGAACCTCGACGCCGACGGCCAGCGCGAGTTCGAACGCCTCGCCACCGCCATCGTGGACGCGTCAGGCGTCTCGGCGTCCACCTCGTCCTGACCTACCGCGCAGCCCTCCTCGGCACCCCCATGCCTAGCGTAAGTTCACGGCATGAACTAGTTTGGTTCACGACATGAACTAGTCGAGGTTCATGGCATGCCCTAACGAGAGGTGACGACATGGTCACGCGGGAAAACGGCGCGATCGCGGTCTTCGGTGCGACGGGGCAGCAGGGCGGGGCGGTCGTCGACGCGCTCCTGGCCCGAGGCGCGCGGGTGCGGGCCCTTGTCCGCACCCCCGAGTCCGACCGGGCGCGGGCGCTGGCCGCCCGAGGCGTCGATCTGGCGACTGTCCGGATCGACGACCCCGCGTCAACGGTCACCGCGCTGGAAGCGGTCGATGCGTTCTACTTCATGACCCCGGAGGCGAACAGCCTCGAGGAGGTCGAGGAGGAGGTCCGAGTGGGCACCGCGCTCGTCGATGCGGCGGCCGCGGCGCGCGTGCCACACGTCGTGTTCAACTCGGTCTCCGGAGCGGACCGCGAAACGGGCGTGCCGCACCACGACTCGAAGCACCGGATCGAGGAATACCTCAAGCGTTCCGGCCTGAGGGCCACTATGGTCCGCCCGACCGCCTTCATGGAGAACTTCGCGACCGTGATGGCGCCGAGCCTGGAGGACGGAACGATCGTGCTGAGGCTGCCGCTGCCGGACGACATCGCCCTCAAGATGATCTCGATCAAGGACATCGGCCACGTGGCCGCCGCGATCCTGCTCGACACCGCGGACGTGCCCGCCGGAGCCATCGAGGTCATCGGCGACGAGCCGACGGGCTCCCAGATCGCCGCCGCGTTCGGCGCGCGCGCCGGGCTACCGTCGCGCTACGAGGCCCTGCCACTGAGCGTCCTTGGCAACGACCTCGACAAGGCGATGTTCCGCGAGTTCGCCAAGGCGTCCGAGTACCCGTCGGACCTCGCAGCCGTGCGGGCGATCGAGCCGACCACCTGGGACCTGGCCGAGTGGATCCGCTCCACCGGCTGGACCGCGCCCACGAACCGGGTCCGTTCCTGATACTCCAGCCCTAGGCCGTGATCTTGCCGGCGTGGCAGTCCCGGACATGGCACGGTCACCGCCTGATCCTCATCCGTTGTGTCGACATCAGATGATCAAGCAGTGGCCGGGGGTCACAGCGGAGAGTCCGACCGCTGGCAGGCAGAGACCGACAGGCCGCTCGGGCTGCTCGCTGAGCTGCCCCGCAAGAACTGTTGGAGCATCGCCGAACACGCCGGTGACACCGACCCGAGTGGTCACCGCCGTGCTCTTCGCGATGCACGAGAATGCCGCAGCGGCGCCCTGGTTGATGCAGGAGACCGCCTGTTTCATGAGCTGATTGGTCATCACGTTGATGAAGTCGTGGTGGTCGGTGATGGCGTTGTGGTGCTGCCCCTGGGAACCGTCGACGGCGAAGTTCGCTGCCGGCGTGAAGCCATGACGCACCTCGCCACGATCAACCGCATGGCTGGCCGCGGTCCGCCCCGTACCCTCCGCCCTCGCTCCGACGAATTGATTCACATCCCACGATTCTTAATTCCAGAACCACGAGTTGTTGGATTTCTGGATCGGTGATTCCTACAGTGAGCACGCGACGTCGCACCGCACCACGCACTCGCCAAGGCGTCCGGGAGGAGGAACGGTCGTCGACCTCACGACTGACCAGTTCACACTTCGTTCCGTCCAAAACGTCCCCGCACAGCGAAAGAGCCACATGAAGACCTTCACCCTGCCCGGCACCGGCATTGTGGTGCCCAACGTCGTCCTTGGACTGATGCGTATCCAGGACATGACCGACGAGGCGGTGCGCACACTTGTGAACACTGCGCGCGACGCCGGTATCACCTTCCTCGATCACGCCGACGTGTACGGCTCGGACGACCACGGTTGCGAGCGTCGGTTTGCTGAAGCCATGAAACTCAGCTCGTCGGAGCGTGAGCAGTTCGTCATTCAGACGAAGGCCGGCATCGTCAAGGACGGGCCGTACTTCGACTTCTCTTACGACCACATCATCGAGTCGGTGAACGGTTCACTCCAGGCACTCAACACGGACTATCTCGACATCCTGCTGCTGCACCGTCCCGATGCTCTCGTCGAGCCGGAGGAGGTGGCCCGCGCCTTCGACGAGTTGTCGGCGGCAGGCAAGGTACGGGCCTTCGGCGTCTCCAACCAGACCCCCCGACAGCTCGACCTGCTGCGCAAGCACGTGACGCAACCGATCGTGGCGAACCAGCTTCAGCTGTCGATCACTCACGCCCCGATGATCGCGCAGGGTGTCGCAGCGAATATGCAGGACCTCGATCAGTCGGTCGTACGTGATGACGGAGTCGTCGACTACTGCCGTCTGCACGACATCACCATCCAAGCGTGGTCGCCCTTCCAGGCCGGATTCTTCGACGGCCCCTTCCTTGGTTCCGAACGCTTCCCCGAGCTGAACGCAGTCATCGACCGGCTGAGCGACAAATACGGCGTACCGGCCGAGGCGATCGCGGTCGCCTGGATCACGCGCCACCCCGCACAGATGCAGGTCGTGCTCGGCACGACCACGCCGGAACGCGTCACGGCCGCCGCGCTCGGTTCCGATATCCCTCTCAGCCGATCCGAATGGTACGAATTGTTCCGCACCGCCGGATACAAAGTGCCCTAGCCTCTGACTTGCCCCGATGACCATTCCGCTCGCACTTCTCGTGACGCCGTCCACGATTCAGAGTGTGGGCGCCTCCAGAAGAGTTCCTCCGTGCATCGCCGCCTGATCCAGTGGCTGGGGCGCCCCTACGGCGGTTGAGACGGTTGGTCGAAATCCGAGGTCCGGTGACCGCCGGGCTCCAGCCGAACCAGCGTCGGCAGAGACCTGCCCCTCCCGTCGGACCTCAGGGTCCGGCAGGGGGACAGGGCGGCAGTGCCTGTCCGGCTGCCGCCGGGAGGCTGCGTCCACGGTGATGCCGCCCACCGGTCGGTGTCCCCGCGCGGCTGTCCGCTCGGCCTCCGACTCGCGATGCCGGTCAGTGCGATCACGGCGTACGGCGCAACGGCCTCAGCCGACGTTGAAGTCGAGGTTGGTCACGTACCAGGAGTCCTCGATCTTGCTGGACTCGACCTTGATGTCCAATTGGTCCTGCGTCACGCCGGTTGAGTGGGACAGGACGATCTTGTCGAGGGCCTGGCCGTCTACGTTGATCTCGGCTGCGGGGACCGTGACCTTGTCAGCTGCGCCGAGGGCCTGTGTGACCTCCACCTTCGGATCGGTCGAAGGCGGGTCGGAAGTGAACGACTCCTTGAGCTGTCCGAGCGTCGCCTTCATCCGCCCACGCTCGGGCGCATCGTCGCCGCATGTCTTCGCACTGCCGACCTGCGCGGGCCGGGAACCGTCCGCCGGCTCCGCCATCAGCAGGCACGCCTCCTCGACATCGCCCTTGATGAGCGCCGCGACCCGGCCGGTGATCGCCTTCTCGGCAGAGGACCGGTCCACGCCCGACGCCGCTGCCGAACCTGCCTCGGGCGACTTGCTCTTGTCGTTGACCGGGGAACTGCTTACGGGCTGCTTCTGGCCCTCGCCGGACTCCGGGTCATCCGAGCAGCCGGACAGACCCACGATCGCCGCGACGGCAGCTCCCGCGATCGCACCGACCCGTCTCGCCCTCTGATCCACTAACACCACATCGACAGCCTTTCGCTGAAACCTCAAATGCAACGACAGAACCAACAGGCGCCTCGCGTCTCGGCTCCGCTTCTCCCTCAAGACGATGGAGAAGACCGAGAGGTTCTGTTTCGCACGGGCGTCTTCGCATTCGACACGCGTTTCGTCACCGGCGGGTCACAGGTCAGAGCGCGGGAGAACTACCAACTCCAGGGGTGTGTCTGGTTCGACGGGGGGCGACGAGACACCGCGCTCCGGACAACTCGAACTCGGGGGAACAGCATGCGGTACGTCAACGGAATGCGCGGTTCGGCGATGGCGGTCCTCGTAGCTTCGGCTGCGCTGGCGGTGGCAGGATGTCAGCCCAGTGACGGCAGCGCAGACGGAGCAGACGGCGGCGTCACTCCGTCCGGGGCCGCCAGCTCCGCGGCCTCCTCCCCCACTCCCAGCGCTCCACAACCCGGCAGCACCACCTCCAAGCCCGCGCCCGCCGCCTCCGCGCCGGCGTCGACCACCCCCGCTCCGGGCGGTTCGGCGCCAACCTGTTCCGCCGGCAGTCTGAAGGCAACCGCCCGTCAGGCCGCCGTGCGGCCGGCCGGTACGGGGACAGGGGCGGCCGTCGTCGAATTCACCAACGTGTCCGCACAGACGTGCGTCCTCAAGGGCCACCCCACGGTGGCCGGCGCCGCGAACGGCTCTCCCGAGATGAACGTGCCGCTCACCGTCAAGCCGACCGGAGCCGCAACGTCAGTGAAGGTCACCCCCGGCGGCAAAGCGTGGGTGAAGCTGACGTTCGTACAGGTGCAGGGAGAGGCCGACGGGTACTGCGTGTCCGGTTCGGCACCCGTGCTGTATCCCACGATGGTCGTCCGGCTGCCGGGGTCCGGAGCGCACCAAGTGGCCCTGGACGACGGACAGTTCGCCGAGTGCGACGACACCGTGACCGTGACCGCCGTATCGGCCGTACAGGCTTCCTGAGCGTCGGCCTGCTCAACGGCACGGCACCGGCCGCGCCGGCCACCCCCGCCGCCACCTCGCTTCCCTGCGACCCGTACGCCGTCGGTGGCACCCCTGCGTGGCGGCCCACCGCACCACCTGCGCCTTGAACGCCTCCTACACCGCCCCCCTCACCCGCGTCTGCCGCGCCAGGGTCAACGCCATCCACAGCTTCGGCGTCCTGAGCCAGGGCGGAGTCGCCAACGCCGCCACGCAGGACCCGTTCCGCGCGGCACGACCTGCCTGATCACCGTGATCTACGACCAGTCAGGACGCAACCGCTCACCGGCGCCCTCGGGCGGGCCCTCGGACCCGGCACCGGGCGGCTACGACAACCTCGCCAAGGCGACCGCCGCACCCATCACGGACTACGACGGCGTCCGAGATTACGGCAGCGGCAACAGCCCTCGATCATGGCCGATCTGGACGGAGGCAGCTATCGGTGGGAGGTCAGCAGGGCCCACACTGAGTGGACGTACAGGTCCTCGTAGGCCGCGGAGCCTGGTGTAGGCCGGTAGTGAGCCCCCTCAGGAGGCGTACGGGTTCCGATCGTGTCCCTTGTCGTGGTGTAGCTGGCCACGGCCTCACCTCTGGCGTGCGGTTCCCCTGAGCGGTGGCCAAGCTGGGATGCAAATGGATACGTTTACGTCGGCCCGTGTTCTGCTGCTCAGGCCACCGAGCACGCCACCAGGGCCACGCACGCGAACAGCACCACACTGATCAGTGTCATGGCGATCAGTGTTCCGCGCAGCCACCGTCCGAATCGAAGGCGGTGCGCTTCCTCCACCACATTGATGCTGTCGGCTATGTGATCGGTGACCATCCGCGCCACGTATTGCTGCTCGTCGAGGTACCAACGCTCCAGATCGCGCTTCTGACTGGAGCTGAAGTCCGTTGCCCGCGCGGTGAATTCGGCCAGCCGTCGACGGGCCGCGCCGAGGTGGGCCTCCCGGTACAGATGGGCCTCGATGTCGATCAGGCCGCGAGCTGCTGTCTGCTTGTTCGTGTCCATTTGTGTACTCCGAAGATGAACGTGCTACTGCCAGGACCGCCGTGGATGCGCCCACCCTCCGCAGACTCAAACCCCGGCCCGGATGTGGCATCTCAACGGATGGAATCGGCCTTTCAACGTGCCGGAAAGCCACACGTGTTTGAAGGTGCTTCTGCGCGCGCTGGGCGGAGCCCTTCGTGTACGCGTCTCAGAACCACTCCTTGACCTGGGTCGCCAGGTGGCCGTGGGCGAAGGTCTGGTCGCTCTCGGCGTCTCCTGGGGCACGTCGGTCACTGCGTCTGGGCGGCGGTCATGGTGCCGCCGGCGGAGTCGCCGACAACGACGAGCCTTCGCACCCCCTCCACTCCGAGTACGTGCAGCAGCAGCGGCGGCTTGGCGGGCACATCGGCGAAAACCTGGGCGTGGTTCGAGAATGACGGCGCTCACGGCATGCTCCTTCGGCAGAGGCGAGGCTGGGATTCTCACCTCATGAGACCGGGACGAGAGCTGGTGTGTGACACGGCGGGCCGAAAGAATAAATCCGGGATTTTCGGTCTGGGTCGCAATGCAAGTGCCACACCATGGGCGTCGGAAGCACTGGACAGCGACGTACCGTCGACGTAGAGATCCACATGTTCGTGGTGCAACGCGATCATTCACGTGATGCGATTGCCGTGAATCTCGGGAGCTTCCGTCAGGACTGCCCCAGATCTGCAGGGGCCGGGGTCCACGGTGCAGTCGACCGGACCACCATGTCCACACATTGGACCGTATGCCAAAGGACGCTGCGGCGGCCGGAGAGACGCAGCTGCGTCTGGACCTGCTGGCCACCTGGCGCGAGGCCACCGTCTTCATCGATGCCGAGCGTGCGGTGCTGGAACTGACCGAACAGGGCAGGCGCATCGCGGACAGTTCGACCGGTGCCGCGCTGATCTCGCCGATCACACTCATCAACGTCTACAACCGCGTCAACGTCATCAACCGTCGGCCGGCGGGCGACTACCAGGTCGGCATGTTCGGCTGACCCTCCGCATACCGGCGCGCGGAGAGGCCCGTCGCCGGAGGAACTATCCTCATCACCTCCACACCGACTCCGATGCATCGGCCGACAGGCGCGCGGTTCTCCCGGTGCGTCCCGCGAGGGGTACTTCGAGCAGGTGTCTCACCGACCAGCTCGTGCATGAGGTTGCCCCGAGCGCACATCTTGGTGGCCAGGAACTCGGTCTCGGGATCGCTCCGGGCGTTGCCGTCGTGGTAGTTGACGGCGTCGACGCCCGGCCCCCGAAGTATCCAGCTGACTGTACGAGACCGGGTTACGTCACGCTCCCTGTCTCAGTCCTGGTGTACGCCATCGAGCGCGCAGCGGGCGCGGGGCGAGGTGGAGGGCTTCCAGGTCGCGGGTACGCGTCCAGGCTCTGATGACGCCACCCTCGTCACGGCGGTGCACCGGAACAGGCACATGGCGTAGGACGGCGTCGATCCGTTCGTCACCGGGGAGGACGAGACCGTAGACCGTCTTCCAGCCGCCGTCGGTGACATGGCTGCCCAGGCACCGCAGCAACCGGGTCCCGAGTCCGCGGTTCTGCCAGGAGTCCTCCACGAGAAGGGCGGCTTCGGCGGATGAGCGGTCCGGCATGAGGTGTCCCAGGGCGACGATGCGGCCGAAGCCGTCCCAGGCGGCCAGGTGGACCGATCCATGGCGGCCCAGCAGCGCGGGCAGGTAGCTGCGCGCGTCGGGCATGGCTCGGTGGTAACGGCTCCACAAAGTCTGTGAAGAGCATCGCCGGTGCAAGGCCACGGCGGCATCGAGATCGCTGGGGCCTGCCGAGGTGATGTGCCGTGGATGGTTCATCGGCTCCTCCTGGCGCGGGTGTGGCCCGTGCGCCGACGTGATCTGTCACCTATCGGGGGTCTGTCCAGTGATGGAGAGCAAAGGGACGTACGAGTTCCCCCTCAGATCCGGACACACAACGTCACCGAGGCAGTCCGAGCCGGGAAGGAGACGAACCGCCATGCCGATCAACACGACTACCGCGCTTGGGGCTTCAACCCGCTCGGGCACCACTTCGCATGCCCCATGGCTGGTCGGGTTGCCATTCGACTTCTCGGCCCGTGCGGTGTGGCTCTACTACGTCGTGCAAGACGCTGAGGACGGCCGCACGTGCGGCGGATACCGCACGACGCGGTGGAAACCGGTGCAGCTGGTGTCCTGGACCTGATCGACCAGCCGGAAGCGCCCGTGAAGGGGCCCGGAGCGGTGAGCGCTCCGGGCCCCCTCTATGTCATCGCACCGATCGAGCGGCGTCCTCGATGACGTCGGTGACCCTCCCGGGTTGGGAGACACTCACCGCGTGGGACGCACGGACCTTCGTGATGTGTGCGCCCGCCCGCTGGGCCATGAACTCCTGTGTCTTCGGGGGGATGTTGAGGTCCTGTGTGGCGATCAGCACCCAGGACGGAATGGTCTTCCACGCGGGCTCGGCCGCGCCCTCGGCCAGGGCGGCGTTGGTCACCGGTCGCTGCGTGACGGCCATCAACTCGGCCTGGTCACGGGGCACATCGGCGGCGAACTGGTGCCGGAACTTGTCATTCTGGATGTAGAGGTCAGTGCCCTGGGAGCCGTCGGGGTTGGTGAACGGCACGGGACGCAGGGCGTCACCGAGGGTGCTGCCGGGGAATTTTCCCGACAGGTCGACCGCGCTCTCGCCCTTTTCCGGAAGGAAGGCGGCGACATACACCAGCGCCTTGACGTCCTTGTCCCCCGTGGCGGCATTGCTGATGACGGAGCCGCCGTAGGAATGGCCTGCGAGCACGACCGGGCCGTCGATGCTCGCCAGGACGTCCTTGAGGTAGGCGGAGTCGCCCTTGAGGGAGCGCAGAGGGTTGGCGACGGCGACCACGGGATAACCGTCGTGGCGAAGCTCTCTGATGACCCCGTTCCAGCTGGTGGAGTCGGCGAACGCGCCGTGGACAAGTACCACCGTGGGCTTCGTCCGCTGAGTGGCGGTGTCCTTGTGCGCGGACGCCGGCGCGATGGTCGTGGCGGTGAGGGCTGCGACGATGCAAGATCCGGCCAGGACGGTGAGCGGAGTCCGGGCACGGTGCATGCGGGACGAAGGGTTCATGAGTGATGCCTTTCGAAGATGTGATGGTCGAGTCGCGTTGCGGAGACGGGTGGGGTGCTATCGGCGCTACCCCATGGGCGTCCGAGGGACGTCATAACCGCCATGGATGTGCCCGCGTCGAGAAACAGGTCGCAGAGTCACAGCGGCGGCCGATCGGACGCCGTGCGTGCTCATTGCGGCGATCTCCCAATTGCCGCGATCTCTCCGTATGACCGAAGAGCTTGTCGAACAGTGACACTCCATGAGCTCCAAGAAGAAGAAAGTCGGTCGCGAGGCCCGTGGGCCCTAACGAGCGGAGTTGAGTGACTCACGGTGTGACGTGTGTCCAATCCGTACCGACGGCGCAGGAGATCACCTCGGCGGATCCACTGAACGAGCCGGGCGGGCCGGTGCCGCGGCCCGGCATGTCGAGGGTTGTCACACGTGCGACGCACGATCTGCCTCTCAGTGCCGCGATCAGGATGGTGGAGTCTGTGCCGGGGCACGGCGGATGAAATTGATGAGCCCCGGCACACTCCGAATTCAGCAGGCGGCCTACTCAGCGCCGTACTCAAGGCCAAGGACGCTGCGGCGACGAAACACGCCGGTGTCACCGCCTGCGCTCTCGATCGGCGGGCTCTGGATTCCGGACTGCCTGACGAGGTCCACGTCGACCGCGTCCCCGTACTTCTGGGCAGCGGCACACGCCTCATCGGGGAGTTCTCCAAGGCACCGGCCAAGCTCGGGACACCCTGAGTCCGCGAAAGCGCCGGTGTCACCACATCCAATACACGGTTGATCACTAGGCATGACCGTTCTGGGCCACCGTGCGGCTCTACGACACTCAGCAGGAAGAGTCGAGCCCGGTGCCCCCGGCGTGCTGGACTCCCTCGCATCGGGCGAACGGGGACCTCTCTCCGGAGTGCGCAGATGCCCGCGCCGGACTCACACCCGGCACACCACTGCACGACCGTCAGAAACGGCCGCCTCCACCGCGCTTGTCACAGAGACACCCGTTGCTCGGTCAAAGCAGCGGGCACATCCGGAGGCGCCGGACGGGCCCTTCGCTCACCCGCACAAGGGCGGACCTGCCGGAGCCGGCCCGGTCCGACGTGTGAACTGACGGATCGTGCGGCCGGGCCGCACGCCCAGCGCTTCTGGGCGGTCGCGCGATGCTCCAGCCGACCCGGCCCGCGAGGAAGGACACCCCATGAGCCACGACTTCGATCACGACGATCGGTCCTCGGCCACCACCGTGTTCCTGGCAGCGGAAGCGGCTCTGCTCACGGAGCGGGTTCGCATGCTCCGTGAGCAGCTGGCCGATGTCGATGCGCGCATCCAGGAGACCGCCGACAAACTGCGTCGGCGTTCCGCTCCCTGCCAGTCCTGACACCCCTCCTGACCGTTCGGCACCCGTCGGGTCTCCGTAGCGGTCCGTACAGGACAGTGGGACGCTCGTTTGCATCTTTCGACTCGCACTGGTGCGTCTGCGGTGAAGAGTATGATCCCGCATACGATGTCATGAGGTATCCCACGCCGGAGTCCGAGCCGAGCGGCCCCAGAGCCTCGCTGGGCAGAGCCCGGCGCGTGGGGGTGAGGATGAGAGGAAGCCATGGTCCCGGCAACTCGCGCGGCGCACAACATCGAGAACACCGCTGAGAGCCTCCAGGCGGATCTGGCTCGGCTGGAGCTGCAGAAGGGGTCACTTGAGAGGGAATTGGCCGCCGTCGCCGCGCACCTCGACTCCGTACAGCGTGCTCTGAGCGCCCTGTCGGTCCTGATGTCCGACCCCGCCGACGCGGCAGGGTCCACGTCCACCGGTGATGCCGAGCGGTCCCATCGTGTGGAGGCGGTACAGGAAGCCGGCCCTTCACTCGTCGAGGAGCCGCAGGTGGACACCACGTCTCGGTCCAGGACGACCGACCAGCAGCAGTACGGACAGCTCACCGAACAGATCATGGAGTTCTTCACGCACGCGGCCGACAAGGACGTCCGGGCTCGTGACGTGGCCGCAGCGCTCGGTCGTGACACCGACAGCGGGAGCATCAACGCCATCCGCAGCACGCTCGACCGCCTGGTCGGCGCTTCCCGGATCCAGCGGGCCGGCCGGGGACTTTACCGGTCCCTGTGATGCGCGTACGTCATGCCTCGGGCGCGATCCGCCGGGGTTCGGACAGCGCCCGAGGCCGGCGCGGACGCCTTCCGGAACAGCCGCGGATATCCATCCCGCAGTCTCCCAGAACACTGTGATCAGCCTGCCAGTGTTTGACGCTCTTCGATCTGGACGGTGGCACCGGCCAGAGCTCCCCTAGGGCAACCCCTAGGGCATCAGCTCAACGGCCTGATCAAGCGCGGTGCACCCCGCAGACATCGCGCGCTCAGCCGCCGATGGTCTCGGGAACACTCACGGCTCTCACACGGTTGCACGGCTGAGCGGAAGGGCGGGCGAGACCGTGCATGGTGAGTACAAAGTTCCTGGCGGCAAGCTGATCGTCGTAGACATCGAGGTGGAGGACGGCCTGCTGCGGCGCTCCCAGGTCGCGGGCGACTTCTTCCTCGAACCGGACGAGGCCCTCGACGCGGTGAATCGCGCTCTGGACGGCGCCCCGGCCGACACCGACGCAGCCGGTCTGGCGGCGCGCATCGACCGAGCGCTGCCCGACGGTACGGTCATGTACGGCCTGACGTCCGAAGGTGTGGGCATCGCCGTACGCCGGGCATTGGCGCACGCCAGCGACTGGACCGACTACGACTGGCAGCTGATCCACGACGGCCCGCAGAGCCCGGCGCTCCACATGGCGTTGGACGAGGTCCTCACGGCTGAGGTCGCCGCCGGACGGCGGCCGCCGACGCTCAGGGTGTGGGAATGGGCGAACCCGGCCGTGATCATCGGCAGCTTCCAGTCCCTGCGCAACGAAGTCGATCTCGACAGCGCCCGCGAGCACAGCTTCGAGGTTGTGCGCCGTATCTCCGGCGGAGGGGCGATGTTCGTCGAGCCCGGCAACACCATCACCTACTCTCTGTCGGTGCCCGAAGCGCTGGTGCAGGGGCTCTCCTTCCAGGACAGCTACGCCTATCTCGACGACTGGGTGCTCGACGCGCTCGGCGAGATGGGGATCAAGGCCTGGTACCAGCCGCTGAACGACATCTCGACCGACCAAGGAAAGATCGCCGGCGCGGCCCAGAAGCGCGTCGTGGGGCCGGGCGGAGGACCCGGCGCCGTACTGCATCACGTCACCATGGCCTACGACATCGATGCCGACAAGATGCTCAGTGTCCTGCGCACTGGGCGGGAGAAGCTGTCGGACAAGGGCACGAAGAGCGCGAGGAAGCGAGTGGATCCGCTGCGCCGGCAGACCGGCCTGGAACGGGAGGCCGTCATCGCAGGATTGATCCGATCCTTCAGGACCCGTTATGGACTCGCCGTGGGCACCGTGACGCACGCCGAGATGGAGCGTGCGCAAGAACTCGTGCGCACGAAGTTCACCACAGCGGAATGGACGGCCCGAGTTCCCTGAAGTCCGGCGGCCGGGACCTCGGCGAGGGAGAGCCGCCCGGCCTGTCAGGGCTTCGCCGCTTCGGGCACGGGTTGGTTGGCCAGCCAGTCTCCGTAGCGTTGCTGGGCGATGTGGGCCCCAGGGCCGGGCAGGAGATCCGTGTGCCGGATCCGGGTGCCGAAGACGGTGCTGCGGTTGTCGGCGAAGACGCGGCGGTGGTCCGGGTCCGCGGTCAATGCCGCGCGGACGAAGGTGTCCAACCTGAACTGCTCGGGGCCGGCGATCTCCTGAACACCGTTCGACGGTTTGAACGCCGCGGTGTGGGCAAGCAGCGCGGCCACTTCGGCGCAGGCGACCGGACGTATCTCGACGGGCGGCACCCACACGATCCAGTCTTCTGTGGTCGCGGCCGCGATCTCCTCCGCCGACTCGAACAGTTGCGTGGCGCGGACGATCGAGTAGGGAATCCCGGAACGCCGGATCATCTCTTCCTGGGCCCGCAGTGCCCGGAAGGCGCCCTCCGCCCGCACCCGGTCCACGCCCACCACGGACAGCGAGACATGGTGCTCGACGCCGGCCGCTGCTTCGGCAGCGAGGAGATCGGCCGTGGTGCGGCGCGTCCGCGCCAGGAGGGCGTCCTCGTCGATCACCAGCCCGTCGTCTTCGGTCAGAGTGCCGTCGTCGAGGGACGGCGGGCCCGAAAGATCGATCACAACTGAGGAGCCGGTCAGCATCTCCACCAGGTCGGCCTCGGTGAGGTTCTCGCCACCGGTGAACGCGGAGACCACGGCGACATCGTGACCGTGGTCCCTCACTCGCTGCGCGGTCTCCACCGTGGTGGGCCGGCCGTCGTCGAAGACAACCATCTTCATAGCACTACCTCTCCCTGGGGCCTGCTGCGCCTCGTGGAGCAGGCCCGACGTGTCGACGCCTCGGCGATGCGTCGGCTCGACAAGGCGCCGAATGACGGGGCGCGCATCGCGGTATCCACGACGAGCGCTCCGTCCCGACAGGAGTAGGACCACGCCAGTAGCAACGGTGTGACACCGTCCCGGGAGATCTGCGGGAATGCGTCAGCCCATGTCCTCCAGCTTCTTGCCCTTTGTCTCCTTGACGAACTTCAGGACGAAGGGGATGGAGAGCGCGGCGAAGACCGTGTAGATCACGTAGGTCGCGGAGAGGTTCCAGTCGGCCAGCGACGGGAAGCTGGCGGTGATGGCCCAGTTGGCGATCCACTGCGCGGAGGCGGCGACGCCCAGGGCGGCGGCGCGGATCCGGCTGGGGAACATCTCGCCGAGGAAGACCCAGACCACGACACCCCAGGACAGGGCGAAGAAGAGGACGAAGACGTGGGCGGCGATCAGGGCGGTCCAGCCCTGGGCGCTGGGCAGTTTGCCGTCGACGAGGTCGTAGGAGAAGGCCCAGGCCTCCAGCGCGAGACCGACGACCATGCCGACCGATCCGATGAGGGCCAGCGGCCTGCGGCCGATGCGGTCCACGAAGATCATGGCGATCACGGTGCCGACGATGTTCACGATCGACGTGGTGAAGGAGTAGAAGAACGACTCCGTGGGGTCGACGCCGACCGACTGCCACAGCGTCGAGGAGTAGTAGAACGCGACGTTGATGCCGACGAGCTGCTGGAAGGCTGAGAGGCCGATGCCGACCCAGACGATCGGCTTGAAGAAGAACCCGCCCCCGCCCAGCAGGTCCGTGAAGGTCGACTTGTGCTCGCTCCTCATCGCGTGCTCGATCTCGGCGACCCGGGCGTCCAGGTCGACCTCGTCGCCCTCGACCTCGCGCAGCACGGTGTGCGCGCGGTCGATCCTGCCCGCGGAGATCAAAAAGCGCGGGGACTCGGGGATGGCGAAGGAGAGCAGCCCGTACAGGACGGCCGGGATCACCATGACGCCGAGCATGACCTGCCAGGCCTCAAGGCCCATGAGCGTGCCGCGCTGGTCGCCGTCGGCGGCGTTGAGCAGACCCCAGTTGACCAGCTGCGAGATGGCGATGCCGATGACGATCGCGGCCTGCTGGAAGGAGCCGAGCCGGCCGCGGTAGGCGGGCGGGGAGACCTCCGCGATGTAGGCGGGGCCGATGACGGAGGCCATGCCGATGGCGAAGCCGCCGATGATCCGCCAGAAGGCGAGGTCCCACAGCGCGAAGGGCAGTGC
Source organism: Streptomyces sp. NPDC092369 (assembly GCF_044755245.1). Classification (NCBI taxonomy): domain Bacteria; kingdom Bacillati; phylum Actinomycetota; class Actinomycetes; order Kitasatosporales; family Streptomycetaceae; genus Streptomyces; species Streptomyces sp. NPDC092369. Next base: position 197,088 of record NZ_JBIVQP010000009.1, on the reverse strand, counting down.
GGAGCCGACGGCGCTGATGGTGAACAGCACGGCGGAGATCTGCATGCAGCGGATGCGGCCGATGCGGTCGGCGATGCGGCCCGCGGTCGCCGCGCCGATGGCACAGCCGATCAGGGCGACGGCGATGACCTGCGCCAGGGCCGCTGAGCCGATGTCGTAGCGGTCCCGGATCGCCTCGACCGCGCCGTTGATCACGGAACTGTCGTAGCCGAACAGGAAACCGCCCATCGCGGCCGCCGCTGCGATGAAGATGACATGCCCGAGATGCTCGGGATGAGCCGGTCCGGCTCCTGACTTGGGGGCCTCAGCGGTGCTGGTCACGTGTACTCCTCGGGCCACCGACAACGGCGCCGGCCGAGAGCCTTCAGGAGCGAGGCAACTCGGACACGTGCAACGTTGCGGTCAATGCCGGTTGTGGGCTTTTCCGATCCATCAGGGCTCGGATTGCGGTCTTGCTGGTGATCGACAACAGGGCTTCCATCCGCTGCCCGCTCCGGACACCGGTACGCCTGACGCTCGGTCGCCGGTTCTTCTCGGACGGGCGGCCGACCAGGCAGCGGCGGCGCTCACCGGTAGGAGACAGCCTGCGCATGTCTGTTGTGACACCGCCCTACCGGCTCACTGCCGCGATCGGCTGCCGGCTTCCCCGTGGCGACACAGGCGCCACGGCCGAGGTCACAACTGCGGCGCCCGTCCGGTCTTGATGACGAAACCGAGAGAACAGAGGACGCCGTGCAGGAGATCCTGATCGTGGGTGGCGGTTACGCGGGCTTCTACGCCGCGTGGGGCCTGGAGAAGAAGCTGCGCCGGGGCGAGGCACGGGTCACTGTCGTCGACCCTCGTCCCTACATGACCTATCAGCCCTTTCTCCCCGAGGTCGTGGCGGGCTCGATCGAGGCACGCCACGCAGCGGTGTCCCTACGGCGGCACCTGCATCGCACACGGCTGATCGCTGGAACGGTGACGGGCATCAGCCATCACGACCACACCGTCACCGTCCGCCCGGACAGTGGTCCGGATCATGAGCTGTCGTACGACATCCTGGTGGTGACGGCCGGAGCCGTGACCCGTACGTTCGCGATACCCGGTGTCGAAGAGGAAGCCATCGGCCTCAAGCACGTCGAGGAAGCCGTCGCCATCCGCGACCGACTGCTCACCTCTTTCGACCGCGCGGCGATGCTGCCTCCGGGTCCCGACCGTCGCAGGCTCCTCACCTTCACCTTCGTCGGCGGTGGCTTCTCCGGTGTGGAGGGGTTCGGGGAACTTCTCTCTCTGGCGACCGCCCTGCTCCGGCACTATCCCGAACTCTCGGCGGACGACCTGCGGTTCCATCTGGTCGAGGCACGCGACCGCATCCTGCCGGAGGTCGGGGACGGACCCGGCACATGGGTAGTGCGGACGCTGCGTGAGCGCGGAGCCGAGGTGCACCTGAACACCCAGCTCGTCTCCGCGCAGGACGGGCACATCGTGCTGTCGAACGGCGAGGAATTCGACTCCTGCCTGCTCGTGTGGGCCGCCGGCAACGCGGCCAACCCCATCGTGCACAATCACACGGACCTTCCCGTCGACGAGCGCGGGCTGCTGACCGTGCGGGCCGATCTGCGCGTGGGAACCGAGGAAGCCCCGCTGGAAGGCGTGTGGGCCGCCGGCGACGACGCCGCCGTTCCCGACCTCGCGGCACACCGCCCAGGAGCTCATACGGTTCCCAACGCCCAGCACGCGGTGCGCCAGGGCAAGTTGCTCGCGAAGAACATCCTGGCCACGCTCCGGGGGCGAACCGTCAAGGACTACGTGCACCACAGCCTAGGAGTGGTCGCCACCCTGGGCCTGGGGCGCGGGATATTTCAGTACCGGCGTCTGGTCGTCAAGGGCTTCCCGGCCTGGCTCATGCACCGCAGCTACCACGTGCTGGCCATACCCACGTGGGAGCGGAAGGTCAGGGTGCTCGCCGTATGGATCACCGCCGTACCGTTCGGCAGGGACATCGTCTCCCTGACCTCGGTGCAGCGGCCACGCGACGCCTTCGTGGCTCATGGAAACCCCCGTCGCGGTGAGCAGTCCACCGATGTGCCGGGCCGGTGAGGAAGCCCACGGCGATGACAGGCCAGGGCTCGACGTTGATCACCCGCTGGAGAGCACTGGACCGCCTCCACGGACGGATCGAGAACACCATGGAGCGACGGCTCCATGAGGACTTCGGGCTGAGCCTTCGCGAGTTCCGGGCGTTGACGATGCTGCAGGAGCACATCGACACCGCGCACGGCTGGCTGTACCTGCAAGACCTCGCCACCGAGATCGGGTTGAGCCAGTCGGCCACGAGCCGACTGGTGGCCCGGCTGCAAAGCCGCGCGCTGATCACCGTCTCGACTGCGGCCCATGACCGGCGCAGCGTCGACGTACAGCTCACTCCCGTGGCCCGGGAGACGTTGCGCCGCGGGATCCCGTTGGTCCACGAGACCGTCCGGCACACGGTCGAGGCACTCGCCGACGAGGGATGCGACCAGACTCTGCTCGGCTACCTGCGGAACGGCGGCGCGAACGGCATACCGGGCGGCCGGGCAGGGTGATGCCCGTGGAGACCGGTGCTCTGGGGACGAGGGGGTGGCGCGTGCCGGTCGATGTTCCAGACCTCGAGGGACTCGCGGCGTTGCGCTTTGGACAGCCAGACATGCGCGTAGAGGAACTCTTCGGCAAGGATATCGACGAAGACCATGAAGGCCGCGATCGGCGCGAGCATCACGACACCCCGACGGTTTTCGTAGTCATGGAAGCACTCATGCCGTTGCAGGCCGCGCGCTGCCCGCCGTTACCTGGCTGCGCCCCGGTCTCGTGGCAGACGCGGCAGCGACAGCCGTAGCCAGTGGGTCGCTGACTGGGCGGCCGAGGATGTCAGTGAGGTCGGGGCTGGTGCCGTCCAGGAAACCGTGCCGGATGCCGGTCGCAATCGAGGCGAGCATGGGCGGCTGGAACGGCAGCAGATCCGGCATCTCGCTCTGGAGCCTGCGCCGGTACTCGCCCAGGCCGATGGTCAGGTGCGGGACTCCGAGCCGGTCGGCTACGTCCGCTGCCCTGATTGGCGCGCCGGTCAGATCGTAGATGTGCCCGCTGTGTGGTGCAGGATCTGCTGCGATGATCGCCGCGGCTTCGCCAAGGTCCGCACGGGCGACCGCGGCCAGGACGCCGTCGCCGAATGCGGACTCCACCCCGTTGTCGGCCCACATCAGCAGACCGCCGAAGAGTTCGGCATACAGACCGTTGCGGAGGATCGTCCACGGCAGGCCGCAAGCGCGCACGAGCCGTTCGGTCGCACGGTGCGCCAGTGCGAAGCCGAGGTGGTCGCCGGCACCGGTCAGACTCGTGTAGATGACATGGCGGACGCCGTCGCGGGAGGCAGCGTCCAAGACGGCCGCATGCCGCCTGATGACCTGGTCGTCCTCGGCATAGCCGGCGGAGATCAGCACCAGGGTCGACACACCGGCAAGGTCAATGCCGGAGCGGTCGTCGAAATCGAGCCGTCGCATCCCGTCACCAGGGGTGCGGCTGCCGCCTGCCGCGATCACACCGCGGGCACGCAGCGCCGCCAGAGTGGCCGAGCCGAGGTTCCCGTTCGCTCCGGTCACCAAGATCATGTCAGTCATACTCTTCCGTTGTGGTTCTCTTCGGTAACTAGGCTTGATCCTGATCCGCGCACGTACCGGCCACAAGGAGGCAGTTCGATGTCACCCGCGCACACTGAGGTAACCGCCGCACCCGCGGACCTCGATCCCTGCGGCCACGAAGATCACCCGGACTGCGGGATCCGCGATGTCCTGGACCGCATCGGCGACAAGTGGTCGGTACTCGTGATCGTCGAACTAGCCAGTGGGCCGCGCCGCTTCCGGGAACTGCAACGCGCCATCGACGGCATCTCCCAGCGCATGCTCACCCTCACCGTGCGCAGGCTGGAACGCGACGGACTCGTCCTCCGCACCGTGTACCCGACCGTCCCGGCCCAGGTCGACTACCGCCTGACTGAGACCGGGGCCAGCCTGACTCATCTGGTCAAAGCACTTGCCGACTGGTCTCTCACCCATCGGGCCGTCATTGCTGAGGCACGGCACCAGTACGACCAGACCCACCCCGACCACGACATCCGGTAACGGGGACCGCCGTTGCCTCACACCGAAGGCGTTGCCCGCGAGACCTGTAAACAACGTCATAGCTCGCAACACCTAGTTGCTGCCTAGCGCCCCTGCCGACAACCACTATCTGCCGAGCTGAGCGGTCAACCTCGCGGACGCAGCAACCCATCTGTCAGGGCAACCAGCTGACCACATGATGTCCGGAGTCCGCAGGTGTCAGACCAGCGGTCGACCCGGGGCTCAACCTGCCTCAACAGCCTGCCAGTTGGCCTGACACGGGGGCGAAGCCCCTGGTACATGGGTTTTCGCGAAGGGAACCCATCAACGGGACCCACCTACCAGGGGCGTCGCAAGTTTGTCGTACAGCAGGACGTCGGTCAGATCTCATCGAGGCCCTGTGCCGCTCAGTACCTCGGGGAGTGCGCGACGTGAGCTGATGCCGAGCTTCGTGTAGACCTTTCGGAGATGCCACTCCACGGTGTGTGGGCTGATGAAGAGTTCCGCGCCGATCCTCGCGTTCGTCATGCCGTCGGCGGCGAGGGAGGCGACCTGGGACTCCTGTGGGGTGAGGGCGCTTGCCGGTCCGGGCTCACGCACGGTCACGTGCTCGCCGGTGGCGAGGAGTTCACGGCGCGCCCGTTCGGCGAACGCCTGGGCCCGCATGCCGTCGAACATCTCGTGGGCCGTGCGCAGGTGTTCGCGGGCCTGCGCCCGCCGTTGCCCGCGTCGTAGCCACTCGCCGTAGAGCAGATGTGTGCGCGCCACCTCCACCACGACCCCGCCACGGCCGAATTCCTCGATGGCCGTCCGGTACAGACCGTCGGCCTCGTCCCCCTCTGCGAGAAGCGCCTCACTTCGGGCGCTCGCGCCGCGCGCCCATCCGGAGCCGGCGGCACGGGTGAGTTCGGTCAGCCGGGCCAACGAGACGCGCGCTTGATCGAGTTCGCCGCAGCGCACCGCGGCCTCGATATGTTCGACCAGGGACAGACCGGTGAAGTTGAATCCGTCATGCTCGATGCCGGTACGGGCCGCCTCCATCGCCTCCTCGTAACGGGCCAGCCCGTTGAAGAGCACACCCTGGATGTAGCCCATAGCGCCGAGCAGGGACACCTCGCCCCGGCGTACGGCGCTCTCCCTGGCCTCCTCGACGATGCCGGCGGCGACATCCGCCTCTCCCCGCCACGCCGCCAGCACGAGCGCGGCGTACTTGTGCGGGGCGTGGCCGGTCGCGGCGGCGATCGCGTTGGCCTCGTCGATCATGCGGGCCGCCTCGGCGAAGTCGCCGTAGTGGATGTGCACTCCGCCCGCGTAGATCAGCGCTGGGGGCAGGGTGCCGAGCGCCCCGATGTCGCGGGCCAGGCGCACCGCGCGGGTCGCCAGTGTGTCCCAGGCGTGCAGGTCCCAGGCGTAGTGGATGAACGCCTCCAGCGCGACCGGGGCCAGCAGCAGCCACCGGACGGTCGCCTCCCGGGTGTGGAGTTCCTCGTGTTCGAGCAGGTCGAGCGCCTCGCACAAGGCCGGCACGCCCGTCTCGCAGCCGTCCGCGAGCAGGGCCGCCACGCCGTCCAACAGGGCGTCGGCCGCCTTGGAACCTGACGAAGGCGCACCGGACGCGCGGGCCGCGACGGCCGCGGCCCTAGCGCCTGCCGGGCCGTGGACGCGGCCCGCGAAGATGGTGGCGCTGATCGCCTCCAAGTACGTCTCCCGTGCCAGGGATGAGCCCGCCGCAGTGAACTGTGCGGCCGCGTCCAGAAACAACGGTGCCGCTTCGTCGCTGCGGCTGCGGGCGAAGAGGATCCTGGCCCGCAGCCGCGCCAGCCGCGCACGGTCCAAAGGGCTGAGGGGATACAGGTCGGCCACCGCGGCCAGTTCGGTGGCCCGTTCCGGTGCCGCGGCCGAGAAGTGCGCCTCGGCCGCCGCGAGCGCGCGGCGCCCCCGTGGCCAGGGATCGGGTGTCACCTCCACCGCGCGTTCCAGCAGGACCGCCTCGGCGGCGATACCGCCGCGCTGTCGAGCACGGTCGGCGGCCTGTTCCAGCCCTGCGGCGACGTCCTCGTCCGGCCCGTCGGCCGCCTGCGCGGCGTGCCAGGCACGCCGGTCGGGGTCCCGGAGGGGGTCGGTGGCCTCGGCCAGGGCCCGGTGCACCGCGCGCCGGTCCTCAGGCTCAGCCCCGTGATAGACAGCCGACCGGACCAGCGGGTGCCGGAACCGGACGGGCTCGCCGAACTCGATCAGGCCTGCCGCCTTGGCCGGTGCGGCATCCGGGGTGATGTCGAGGGACGCGGCCGCACGGATCAACAGGCGCGCATCGCCGACCGGTTCCGCCGCGGCGGTCAGCAGCAGCGTACGGGTCGCGGCCGGCAGTGCACCGAGCCGGCCGGCGAAGTCCCGCTCGACGCGGCCGGCCACCGGCCCCTGAACGCCCAGGGAACTCGACGCGTCGACCCCGTAGGCCAGTTCGGCTGCGCTGCGGCCACGGGAGAACTCCAGCAGCGCCAGCGGATTGCCGTGCATCTCGGCCACGAACCTGTCCCTGACCCGCTCCTCCAGCCCTCCCCCGACGGCGCTCGCCAGCAGTTCCCCGGCCGCGGCGGGTTCAAGGCCCTTGATCTGCAGCGCCGGCAAGCCCCCGAGCGCGGACCGTCCTTCGGGGTCGCGGACCGCGAAAGCCATCGCGACCCGTTCCGCGAGAAGTCGCCGAGCCACGAACTCCAGTGTCTGCAAGGACACTTGGTCCAGCCACTGGGCGTCGTCGACGAGCACGAGGACCGGTCGGGTCTCCGAGGCCCGGGTGAGCAGGGTGAGGACGGCGAGACCCACCAGGAAGCGGTCGGGCGGATCGCCGACCGCCGTCCCGAACGCCACGCGCAGCGCGTCACGCTGGGGTTGCGGCAGTTCCTCGATGCCGTCCAGGAACGGCGCGCACACCTGGTGCAGGCTCGCGTAGGGCAGTTCCATGTCGGCCTCGACACCGCGCGCCCAGGTGACCTCCACGCCAGCCGCCTGTGCGGCCGCGTACTCCAGAAGCACCGACTTGCCAATGCCTGCCTCGCCCCGGACGACCAGGACCCGCGACCCGCCGTCCCGCAGGCCGGCCAGCAGGTCGTCCAGCGCCTCGCACTCACGCTGCCGGCCGAACAGATCGGGAAGCGGACCGGCGATCATGCGACACGGCTCCTCGGTGGAATCCGGGAGGACAGAGCTCCCACAGCGGTGGTCGGAGGGATCGTCGCCACGATACCCGGGACTTCTCTCACACGGTGGGGGCGGACACTGTGACTACTTGCACGCCCGAAATCGCGCTGATGTTGTCACAGATCGGGTGCCTGTCCGGTCGTTCTCAACCGATGATCCCGCCCGTCGAGCGGCCTCGAAGTCGCCGAAGCCGGTGTCGCGGTCGTAGCGGTCACCCAACGGTCCTCCGACGAGGCCCCGCCGTCGAATGGTACGAGGCGGCCGATTGGGTACCTGTGCCCACCCGCGACACGCGGGAAGGCCACGCGGTCGACACACTGCGCGACCTTCCAGTGCGCTCTGGAGCAGCGCGAGACCCGGCGCTGCCACCACCGGTCCGGCTACCCCGGCGCCGCCCTCGCCCCGCTGGTCACCACGGTGTGGTCCCCCGCGACGGGCGCGCACCGACGTACCCCTGCCGTCCTTTCACACCTCCGTCGCAGAGCGACCGTCCGGTACCAGGCCCACCGGCTGAGGCGACGGTTGGCGGGAAATCTCCGTGCACCGTCCTGTCACACCTGGCGCCGCCGCCCGGTCAGGAAGGTACGAGCCATCGCGGCCGGTGCCCATGGCCGCGCCATCGCAGCCCCACCGGGCACCGGGCGAGAACAGTGAAGGGGAAACTCATGAAGGTCGTAGTGATCGGCGGAACCGGACTCATCGGATCCAAGGTCGTCTCCAAGCTCAACGAACACGGCCACGAGGCAGTGGCTGCCTCCCCGAACACCGGAGTCAATGCCGTCACGGGCGAAGGCCTGGCCGACGCGCTGAAGGGCGCCTCCGTCGTCGTCGACGTCTCCAACTCCCCCTCGTTCGAGGACGACGCCGTCGCGGAGTTCTTCCGTGCCTCCACCACCAACCTGCTCGCCGCGGAGGTCGACGCCGGTGTGGCCCACCACGTGGCGCTGTCCGTCGTAGGCACCAACCGCCTCCAGCAGGCCGGCTACTTCCGTGCCAAGCAGGCGCAGGAGGACATGATCCGGAACTCCGGAGTGCCGTACTCGATCGTGCACGCCACGCAGTTCTTCGAGTTCGCCAAGACCCTCGCGGACTCGGCGACCAGCGGTGACACGGTCTCCGTCGCCCCTATCAAGATCCAGCCCATTTTCTCCGGCGACGTGGCGGCGGCCGTCGGCCGTACGGCGGTCGGCACTCCGGTCAACGGAATCGTGGAGGTCGGCGGCCCCGACACGTTCACGCTTGAGGAGTTCATCCGCAAGGGCCTCGCGGTCCACGACGACCCGCGCACGGTCGTGACGGACCCCAAGGCCCTCTACTGGGGCGCCGCCCTCAAGGAGGCCGACCTGCTGCCCGGCCCCGACGCTCAGCTCGGTGAGACGCACTTCGCCGACTGGAGCGGCCAGCAGTAGCGGCGCGTTCGGGGCCGCGGCCCCGAACTCACAGGAACACCATGTCAGTTCGTTCTCAATCGCACCACACCAGGGATTCCCACATGAACGCACGCATCAACTACTTCAACAACGCCCTCGCGGGCAAGGTCATGAAACACCTGAACTCGGCCGGGGCCGCCGTGCACTCGGCGCTCCCCGTCGCCACCCAGGAACTGGTGAAGATCCGGGCCAGCCAGATCAACGGCTGTGGGTTCTGCACCGACATGCACACCAAGGACGCTCTCGCCGCGGGCGAGGACCAGCAGCGGCTGAACCTGGTCGCGACCTGGCACGAGGCCAACGTCTTCACCGACGCCGAGCGTGCGGCGCTCAAGGTCACCGAGGAAGGCACCCGGATCGCCGACGCAGCCGGCGGTGTGTCGGACGAGGCCTGGACCGACGCCGCGAAGCACTACGACGAGGACCAACTCGCCGCGCTGATCTCGCTGATCGCGATCATCAACGCCTACAACCGGATCAACGTCATCAACCAGCAGCCGGCCGGCGACTACCAGCCGGGCATGTTCGGCTGACGCACCCGCTCCCTCGGCGCCGCTCCACCGGTCGCCTCCTCGCCCGTTGCCCCAAGGAGACACCATGCGCCTCTCCCCGCCCGCCGACGACGCGGCTCTTCTCCGCATCGCCAGCGCCCGCGGCCGGTGGACGCTTCTCGCCACCGTGTTGGGCTCCAGCGTGGTGCTCCTCGGGTCGACCGTCACCAATGTCGCGCTGCCGCACATCGGCGACGACTTCGACGCCGACCTCGACGCACTCCAGTGGACGGTGAACGCCTACATGCTGACCCTGGCAGGTCTCATCCTGCTGGGAGGTTCCTTGGGCGACCGTTTCGGCCGACGCCGGATCTTTGTGCTGGGGATCGTCTGGTTCGCCACGGCGTCCCTGCTGTGTGGGCTGGCTCCCGACACCACCACCCTCATCGCCGCCCGCGCGCTCCAAGGCGTCGGCGGAGCGTTGCTCACCCCCGGCTCACTGGCGATCATCGAAGCCTCCTTCCACCCGGACGACCGGCCTCGAGCCATTGGCCTGTGGTCCGGCTTCGGCGGCATCGGCGCGGCACTGGGACCCTTCCTCGGGGGGTGGCTGGTCGACGGGCCCGGTTGGCGCTGGACCTTTCTGCTGACAGTCCCGCCGGCGCTGCTGTGCGTTCCCATAGCTCTGCGCCATGTCCCGGAGTCCGTCGGCAGACCCGCGCAACCCACCGTCGCCACCGATACCGGCACCGGTTCCCGGCGGGGCTTCGACATCGCCGGTGCCGCGCTCGGCGCGCTGACCCTCGCCCTGGCCACCTACGCGCTGACCGAGGCCCGCACGGGCGGGACGGTCGTACTCGTCGCGGCGGCGGGCAGCATCGCGGCCGGGGCCGCCTTCGTGCTGGTGGAGCGGCGCAGCGGCGACCCCATGATGCCCCTGTCGATCTTTTCGTCACGGCAATTCACGGCCATCAACGTGATCACCCTGTGCGTCTATGCGGGGCTGGGCGGGTTCTTCTTCCTGACGGCCCTGCAACTCCAGATCGTCGCCGGTTACTCGGCGCTGGCGGCAGGCGCCGCCATGCTTCCGAGCACGGTGCTGATGCTCCTGTTCTCCTCACGCTCGGGCATGCTCGCCCAGAGGCTGGGACCGCGCATCCCTCTCACCGTCGGGCCGCTGGTGTGCGGGGCGGGGATGCTGATGACAGCGCGGGTCGGCACGCACGCCTCCTACTCGTCCGACGTCCTGCCCGCCCTGCTGGTGATGGGTACGGGCATGGTCATCATGGTCGCTCCGCTGACCGTGACGCTGCTGACGTCGGTCGAGGCCGCCGACGCGGGACTGGCCAGCGGTATCAACAACGCGGCGGCGCGCGCGGCCGGGCTGGTCGCCGTGGCGGCGCTGCCGCTGCTGGTGGGCATGAGCCCTGACGCCTACCGTTCCCCCGCCTCCTTCGACACGGCGTTCGGCCGGGCCATGCCGCTCTGCGCGGGCCTGCTGGCCGTCGGCGCGGCGGTGGCCCTCGCCCTGCCGCGCCGGACCACGAGCCCCGCTCAACCAGGGCAGGGCCGGGCACACGGCTGGCTGATGGAACCACCGCTGGTGTCACGCTTCGCCCATCATCGAGCCCTCGACTAGGGCATGTCCGCACAGGCGCCGTCCGCCCGAAAGAACGGGTCGCGCGGCGTCCGGTGCGTGCTCTTGGCCCCGCCGAAGTCCGGGAAGGTGGTGGGCGGAGCGCCCGCATCGCCCACCACACGCCGCTGCTCGCGATCGGCATGTGTCGGGTCGGGCTGTGTCCCGGACCGGGTGACAAGGCGTCAGCTGGTATCTGTTACCGCCCGGAGGACAACTGGCCGCGCCCACGGGGGCGCTGGTCGTGCCGCCGGCCCGGAGCGAGCCCCACATCCGCAGAGATCGGAAGCCGGCCGACCACGAACCCGGCACCGGTCGAATGAGCCGAACCATGCACGCAAACCGCTTCGCGTGGGTCCACGAACTGCCCACAACGCCCTGGGCGTTCACCCCTCCGAAACCCCAGACTCCTCAAGCTCCGGTCCCTTCGTCACAGGCCAGGTGCAGCACGGCCACGTCGTCGCGGAGCCCGCCGAACGGAGCGGCCAGCAGCGACGCACCGTGAACCAGGGCATCGACGAACGCCTGCGTCTCCAGGTGCGCGAGGCGGGCCGCGAGCCTCAGCAGACCCTCCTCCCCGAGCCGTCCCTGGGGCGTGCGGCCTTCGTAGAGACCGTCGGTGAACAGCACCACACCGTCGCCGTCCGACAACGCCATCTCGCTCTCGCACCAGCCCCCCTGCCCGGGAAAGAGACCCAGCGGAAGACCTGGTTGCGGCTCCGCCCAACGCACCTGCCCCCGGTGCCGGTGCAGAAAGCCCGGATGGCCCGCGCTGACCATCCGCAGGGACCGCCGGTGGGGCGGCACGACCAGGGACACCACGGTCGCGTAGGTCTCCTCCCGCGCCCGTTCGTCCGTCAGGATCCTTTCGAGCAGACGCAGTTGCTCCAGCTGGCTCTGCCCGCACAGCACGGCGGTGTGCCAGGCCAGGCGCAGGTGGACACCGAGGGCGGCCTCGGCGGCACCGTGGCCGGACACGTCGCCCATCACCACGTGGACGCTGCCGTCCTCGCCGCGCACCACGTCGCAGAAGTCACCGCCCAGCAGCGTGTGCGCGCGACCTGGCGCGTAGTGGAAGGCGGTCGTGAAACCCTCCCCGCGCAAGGCGAGATCGGGCAACAGGCCGCGCTCCAGCACGGTGTTGTCCCGCGCCACGCCCTCCCCGCGCCCCTCGCCCTCCGCCCTCGCCGCACCACGCCCGCAGGCCGGCCGGTCCAGAGGCGGACTCCGGAAGATCGCACCCCCACGGGGTCGGATCTCCTGGGCCCGATGTCCTCCGCAGCGATCGCCGGTCGGCTCATCCGACTGCGGAATGGGGCTGCTCATGTGTGGTCTTTCCTACGGCGAGGGAATCGGCGGCTCCACGCACGAATGTCGGGGGCGCCAAAAGCGCGCACCCCTCTTCGTCGTACCCGGCCCGATCTGTTCGACCATGAGACAGGGGCGAAAGTGGATGTGTGACATCGCTCCGCCCATCTGTGAGGTACGGCACGGCAGTTGAGGGGCGACACCGGGCAGGGGCCGTCCCGCTGTCACGAACCGGGCCGCTGTCCAGTCAAAAGGGAGAGCACACAACCTCTTCGCCGCGCTCCTCGCACGGTGGCCCCGCCTCACCGCCCGCACCGGCGGAGAACGGAGATGAGACCTCATGTCCGGTACCCCGATCGACTCACTCACCTGGCTGGTGGGCCTGCCGTTCCATTCGGACGGCTCCCGGATCGTCTGGCTGTACTACCTCGTGGGCGAGGCGCCCGACAGCGCCGGCGCCGTGTGCGAGGCGTTGCTCCGGGCCAACAGCGGACCGGAGCGTAACGCCCGCGGCCAGGTGCCCGTCGAACCCGATCATGCCGAGATCCGGCGCATCCGCCGGCACGTCCTGGGCGATGTCGTCCTGGAAGCCTGCTGACCTCATCGCCGTGCCCTGCGCGGCCGACCAGGCTCCGGTCCACAGCACGGCGGTGCCAACGCCTCCGGCTGTCACAATCGTGCCGCCCACTTGGTCAGTACGGCGACTGATGTCCGACACGATCCGAGGAGGACCGGGAAGATGTCCCAAGGCACTGACCTTCAGGTGGACCCCGCCACCGTCGCCGCGTCACTCACGGCGGAGGCGACCGCGCTGGAAGGGCGGCTACGACAGCTCCATGAAGAAGTGCACGCCGTGAACGCGCATATCGCGTCGATCGCCGAGACCATCCACACCATGCGCCGCACCACCGCGGCACAGGGCGGAGGCGAGCGTCGCCCCGGCCCCATGGACGACGCCCTCCCCGCGGTACATCGCCGGGCGAGCCTCCTCAGGACCGATCCGGCACCTCCTGCAGCACCCATCCGTTGCCGTCGGGATCGCTGAACTCGGCGTAGGAGTGATAGTCACGACGCTGCGGGTCGGGTCCGCCGACCCGCTTCTCGTCGGTGCTTCGGTGGAACATGCCGCTCGTGTCATGGAAGATTCCGCCGGTCGCCACGCCCCTTGCGCCGAGTTCCCGGCAGGCCCGCTCGATGTCGGAGACGACGAGGTGAAGGCCCCGGACCGAACCCGGAACGGCTGTGGTGACTCCGGTCCCGAACAGGACCGAGCACGCGGAACCCGGGGGCGTCATGTGGACCACGCGATAGGACGCGTCGATGGTGTGGTCGCCGTCCAGGCGGAATCCGACCGCCTCGTAGAACTCCTTGGCCCGGTCGACGTCCGAGACGGGCAGCACGAGGACGCCCAGCTTGAGCTCCATGACACCGGCACTCGCACCCACGGGTGTGTCGGCCGGTGCGGGGTCCTCGACCTCCTCGATCTCCACCCGGTACAAGTCGATGCCGGCCCTCGATCCGTGGGTGACGACGGTCCAGCCCTCCACCACGCGCCACTCCGCGTCGGTGCCCTTCAGATAGGTTCCGTCCGGCGCGGCGGCGGCTCGCAGTTCGGCGTCCAGTTCCTCGTGCCGTTCGTGCGGCACGTGGAGCTCCAGGTCGAAGCGGCGCAGGGGTCGGGAGCCGTGCGCGGACCGCGCGGCAGGCATGCGGACGGCGGCCATCTCGCGGAGCGCGCCGAGCAGGTTGAGACGCAGTGTCGTCATGAGGTCATCCTTGGTTCGTTTCCGTGCCGGCCCGGACCGTCATGACCGCTCCTCTTCGTCGACCCAGCTCATCAGCTTGCGGAGCTGCTTGCCGGTGGGATCCAGCAGGGACTCGGCGTCCTTCTGCTGGGTTGAGCACGGTCAGACCCTGCTGCTCGGCCTTGGCCTTGGATGTGGAGCCCTCGTGCAGGCCGACTCGGACGTCGACACCCGAGTCACGCAGCGACAGCGCGTGGGCGTGGCCCTGGCTGCCGTATCCGATGACCGCGACCTTGCGGCCCTGGATGACGGCCAGGTCGGCGTCGGCGTCGTAGAACAGCTCCGCCATGGCAATCCCCTCACTCGTGGCCGCCCCCATCGAGCAGCGGGGACGAACCACCCGCCGTCGCGAGACGACGACCGAAACACTATCTCATCCCATGTTGTCACATGTTTTGAGTGGGGTGGTGAGCCGGCCGAGATCCTGGGCCACACGATGTTCGTCCCGTGGCTCCGGCGGTCTTCTCACCACGCTGTCACAAGCGGCGGCAGCCCTCGGTCTTGTCTGCGGGGAGGGTCGGCCGCGCGGGACGACCCTCGACGCGCGGTTCTCGCGCGTGCGCCCCAGCGACTTCGAGAAAGGCGGCTGCATGCCGTTCGGCTCATGCACCATCCTGGACGCCGGCCCCTTCGACGGGGTGGACCCCGACGAGTTCGTCAGGGCGGCCATGCGATGGCACTTCACTCCCGAAACCGGTTCCCGGTACTGGCTGGAACGGGCCGAGCGGCTCGGTTTCGACCCTCTCCACGACGTGCGGGGGGTCGCGGACCTGGCGCTCTTCCCCGATCTGACGGACGAGCTGCGGGACGTACGGGTGTCCGACCTGGTCCCCCGCGGCTATGGGCCCCGGGCCCGGCCGCTGAACGTGTTCGACAGCGGCGGCACGACCGGGGCACCCAAACGCGTCGTGCAGATGGCCGACTGGGCTCGGCACAGTACCCACCAGGTGACCCGCCGGCTCCAGGACCACGGCCTGCCCGTCGGCGCGTTGTGGCTGACCGTGGCGCCCACGGGTCCGCACCTCGTAGGCGATGTGCTGCAACGGGCCGCAGCCGGCCTCCAAGGCCCCGTACTGGGCGTCGACATGGACCCCAGGTGGGTCAGGAAGCTCGTCGCCGCCGGCCGCCGTGACGAGGTCGACGCCTACACCGACCATCTCGTCGATCAGTGCCGGCGCGTCCTGCTCGGCCAGGACATCGGTGTCATCGCCGCCACCACCCCGCTCCTGGAGCGCCTCGCCCGGGACAGAGATCTCGTCGAGGTCATCAACGGCAACGTCGAAGCGATCATCTGGGGCGGCACCCACATGGACCCCGACACTCGGGACCTGTACAGGAGCGAGGTGTTTCCCGACGTGCCGGTGATCGGCATGTACGGCAACACCATGATGCTCACCGCACTCCTGGAGAGGCCCGGGCTCACTGCGTCCGAACCCTGTGTCTTCGACCCGGTCTCCCCCTACGTCTTCCTGCGGGTCGTCGATCCCGACACCGGCGACCAGGTGGCTCGGGGGGAGCGGGGCCAGGTGGTGGTGAGCCATGTCAGCAAGTCCATGCTGATCCCCAACAACAGGGAGCGGGACACCGCACTGCGCATCCGGCCGGCCGAGGGGCAGGCCGGAGACGCCGTCGCCGATGTCGCGCCGGTTCCCGCGGTCGCGGGCGAGACCGTGATCGAGGGGGTCTACTGATGCCCTCCGCGCGTACGACCGATCCGCTGTACCTCGACGCCTTGGGCCCTCGCGGCCCCTACCGCACGCGCGTCCCGGACACGGTGACGGACGTGACCGGCGCCGCGATCGCGCGGCTGAGCCTGGTCCCGCCGCTGTACGTGTCGCGGGCGATCGACGCCCTGCGTGAGGCCCCGCCGATCGCCGCCGCCGACCTCGACGCGGTGTTCGCCACCGCCGGCGAGGTGTTCGCCTCGGGGACAGTGGGAGG
Organism: Streptomyces sp. NPDC092369; assembly: GCF_044755245.1. Taxonomy (NCBI): domain Bacteria; kingdom Bacillati; phylum Actinomycetota; class Actinomycetes; order Kitasatosporales; family Streptomycetaceae; genus Streptomyces; species Streptomyces sp. NPDC092369. The sequence continues at coordinate 181,161 of NZ_JBIVQP010000009.1, read as the reverse complement.
CTTGAGCGTCCGGGAGTACGAACGCCTGGTGAGCCGGACGTCGGGCACGCCTCTCACAGTGGTGCGCGCCGCGACCCGGGGCACAGCGCAGTTCGTACGGCATGCTCCCTCGTCCGCGGACCGCGGCAGGCCGCGTGGTGCCGCGCGCGGCCTCGGAGATCCCGTCCGGCACGAGACGCACACGGTCTGGGCACGCCAGGGCGACGTGTTCGCCGTCAACGCGTCCGGCAACCACCCCGGCGTGCACCGTGGGTGGCTGGAGGCACTGGCGCTGGGCTACCGCGTGGCCGTCCGCCCGTCCCGACGCGAACCCTTCACCCCCTACCGGCTCGTCGCCGCACTGCGTCAGGCCGGGGTCCGGGACGACCAGTTGATGCTGCTGCCCACCGACCACCCGACCGCCGACACCCTCGTCCACGGTGCGGACCGGGCCGTGGTCTACGGCGGCGACGACGTGGTGGCCCGGTACGCGCAGGACGCGCGAATTCTGTCGCAGGGGCCGGGACGGTCGAAGATCCTGATCACCGCGGACACCGACTGGCGTGACCATCTCGACACGCTGGTCTCGTCCGTCGCAGGTGAGGGCGGAACCGCGTGCGTCAACGCCACCGCGATCCTGGTCGAAGGCGATCCGGCCCCGCTCGCCGAAGCGGTCGCGGCCCGGCTGGCCGTCCTGCCCAGTCTTCCCCCGCAGGATGAGAGGGCGCGTCTGCCGGTCTGTCCGCGCGAGCGGGCACGAGCCCTCAGCGCCTATCTGAAGACGGTGGCGGCCGGGACGCACCCCTGGCTGGGAGGTGAGGGCATCGCCGACGACCTGGGAGACGGCAGCGCCGTGCTGCGCCCCGGTGTGCACCAGGCCACGAGTGCCCGAGCCGCCCAGCTACGTGCCGAACTGCCCTTCCCCTGCGTATGGATCGCCCCTTGGACGCGGGCGGACGGCTTGGCGCCACTGCGCGACACGCTCGCGCTGTCGGCCCTGACCCGTGACCGGGACCTGCGGGAGGCCCTCACGGCGGAGCCCTCGATCGCCAATGTCTACTTCGGCGATCAGCCGACCCACTGGATGGCTCCGGGTGTGCCCCACGACAGCTATCTGTCGGACTTCCTCATGCGAAGCAAGGGGGTCTCCGAAGGCCCGTCGTGAACGGTGCCCGGCGCTCTCCTTCGCGACGGGTTCGGCCAGGCACGGCCGGGGCGATGGTCGTCGCCCCGGCCGTGCGGGCTCAGTGGGGCAGCACCAGCATCACGGCCGTCCCGAGCGCCATCGCCCCCTCCCCCACGTGCCGCGCCGGCGTCGCCGCCGCGGCCCGCCGCGCGGCGCTCACCGCCGACCGCAGCGCGGGCATGGGACGGCTCAGCGACCAGAGCGCGTACGCCAGCAGACCGCATGCCAGCGACAGCGTGCCCGCGGCACCGCCGTTAAGTGGGGCTGCCCCCAGGCCGTCGGGCCCGGCGAGGTGCGGGGCCGCCGCCCCGAGATGGTCGGGTGCCGATCCCGTGTGCGGCACGCGCAGCATCCAGGCCATCGCGGCCATCCCGGCCGCGTGGGGCAGCCGGTGGGCCACTGCTGCCGTTCCCCCGCCGACACGGCGGCCGAGCGGCAGCAGGAACCACAGCGCACCGGCAGTGAGGACACCGCTCGCGGCAGCGGCCGGCCCCGCGCCGAGAGCGACCCACGGCATCGCCGCCATGGACACGGCCATGGCGGCCCGCAGCAGTTGGTCCACCCGGACACGGAACCCGGTCGCTCTCATCCCCACGTCCTGCGCCAGCCCGTGGAGAAGGACCCCGACGAAGAGCAGCGTCAGCATGCAGTGCACCAGGACGAGAGGGGTGCTCATGCCGGGTCCGTGCCCGGTCAGCTGGTGGGGCGCGGTGCCCGCAGGTGGGCGCGCTCCGCCAGTTCCTTCTCGTCGACCAGTTCCAGCATGGGCTTGCCCGGAGCGCACATCATGGTCACCACGAACCGGGTCCGCGCGTCCGGCAGCGCGTTGCCGTCCTGGTAGTGGATGGAGTCGCCACCGGGCTCCCAGAAGGTGCCGCCCGCCTCCACCACGCGCTCGGGCTCGCCTTCGAGCTCGAAACGGACCGCGCCCTCGACGACGTAGCCGAAGGCGGGGCCGGAGTGGCGGTGCGGGGGCGTGCCCGGGTCGCCCGGCTCCCACTCGACGAGGATGGTCATGGCCGACGCGCCCTCCGCGATGGTGAGCGGCGCGGCGTCCTGGAGCACCTTCGCCGCCGTCATCCAGCCGGCGGTCCCTTCCTGATCACCGTGGCCGTGGCCGTGGCCGGAATGGTCATGTGCTGTCGTGTTGTCCGACACGGTGTTGCACCTTCCGTAGGCGTGAACATTGTTCGACACCTCTGACCGGAGGACGAGCGCATCTGTGACACCTGCAGGCCTCCGTCTTGGACCGGCCCTTCCCCTCGTCAACTGCGGCTCTTCGGCGCATCGGACGGCACGGGAACCGAGAGAGGGACACGGAGGGGTCCGGGAACAGTGATTACCACCGTGTGAAGATGGAACGTGGAAGAGATAGCGTGAGCAGATGCGGCCCACAGCGCGTGCCTTCCCTCGCGCGTAGCATGATGGGCGCAGAGCCAGAAGGGACGACCCATGCGCGCTGGCGCCCACCCCGACACCGGGGACGGCGGACTCCAGGAGTTCCTCTCGGCACGACCGCGGCTGTTCGGCATCGCGTACCGCATCCTCGGCAGCGCCGTGGAGGCCGAGGACATCGTCCAGGACGCCTGGCTGCGCTGGCAGAACACCGACCGCGCGCAGATCCACGAACCGGTCGCCTTCCTGACCACGGCCACCACCAGGCTCGCGATCAACCTGGCCCAGTCCGCGCGGGTACGCCGGGAGTCCTACGTCGGACCGTGGCTCCCCGAGCCGGTCGACACCACCCAGGACCCGCACCTAGGAGCGGAACGCGCCGAGGCCGTCGAGATGGCGGTCCTGCTGCTGATGGAGAAGCTCAACCCCGTCGAACGCGCCGCCTACGTACTGCGGGAGGCGTTCGACTACCCCTACAAGCGGGTCGCCGACATCCTGGAGACCAGCGACGCGAACGCCCGACAACTGGTCAGCCGGGCGCGCAAGCACTTGGCGGCCGAGCGCAAGGAGCGCGTCAGCCCGGCGGCCCACCGGCGGCTGCTCGAAGGCTTCCTCTCCGCCGCGCGCACGGGAGATCTCTCCACTTTGGAAGACCTCCTGACCTCGGACGTCGTCAGCTACTCGGACGGCGGCGGCATCCGCGGCGCGTCCAGGATCCCCGTCGTCGGCCGCGAACACGTCTCCCGGTACCTGGCCGCCTTCGCCCCGCGCTTCTGGCCGGACACGCAGATCCGGTTCGTCCAGGCCAACGGCCGGGCGGCCGTGCTCGTCGCACGGGACGAAGCCCCGGTGGCCCTGTTGTGCCTGGACACGTCCGAGGCGGGCATCGACCGGATCATGTGGGTCATGAACCCGGCGAAGCTGACCCCCTACGTGCTGTCCCTCGGAGCCTAACCCGCAGGTTCAGCGCAGTTCGCAGGAACCGGCTCCTCCGTGCGGGCTGGCGGCGCCGGACCGGATGTGCGCGTCGGTGTCACAACCCGGCGCTCCACCCGGTCGTTCCTGGTGACCACCCCGAGCGATGGGAGCAATCGTGGTTGCCACCGAACAACGTCTTTCCACCGCGGTGCTGGTGATCGGCACCGGCGGAGCAGGCCTGCGGGCAGCCATCGAACTGGCCGAGGCCGGCGTCGATGTCCTCGCCGTCGGCAAGCGCCCCAAGGAGGACACCCACACCTCTCTCGCCGCCGGCGGCATCAACGCCGCCCTGGCCACGATGGACCCTGAGGACAGCTGGCAGCAACACGCCGCCGACACGCTCAAGGAGAGCTACCTCCTCGGAGATCCCCGCACCGCCGAGATCGTCACCCGCGGCGCCGCCCTCGGCATCGACGATCTGGAGCGGTACGGCATGGCCTTCGCCCGGGAGGAGGACGGCCGTATCTCTCAGCGCTTCTTCGGCGCCCACAAGTTCCGCCGCACCGCCTTCGCCGGCGACTACACAGGCCTGGAGATCCAACGCACGCTCGTCCGGCGCGCGATCCAGCTGGACATCCCGGTGCTCGACAGCGTCTACATCACCCGTCTCCTGGTCCACGACGGCGCGGTCTTCGGCGCCTACGGCTTCGGGCTGACCGACGGCAAGCGCTACCTCGTGCACGCGGACGCCGTCATCCTCGCGGCAGGCGGCCACACCCGGATCTGGCGGCGCACCTCGTCACGGCGCGACGAGAACACCGGTGACTCCTTCCGGCTGGCCGCGGAGGCCGGAGCCCGGCTGCGCGACCCGGAACTCGTCCAGTTCCACCCCTCCGGCATCATCGAGCCGGAGAACGCCGCGGGGACCCTGGTGAGCGAGGCCGCCCGCGGTGAGGGCGGCATCCTGCGCAACGCGCTCGGTGAGCGCTACATGACGCGCTACGACCCCGTACGCATGGAACTGTCCACCCGCGACCGAGTCGCCCTCGCCTCCTACACCGAGATCAAGGAGGGCCGCGGCACACCCAACGGCGGTGTGTGGCTCGATGTCTCGCATCTGCCCCGGCAGACCATCATGAGCCGCCTCCCCCGCGTCTACCAGACGCTCATGGACCTTCAGATGCTCGACATCACCCGGGATCCGATCGAGGTCGCGCCCACGGCGCACTACTCGATGGGCGGTGTGTGGGTCCGTCCCGAGGACCACAGCACGGACGTGCGGGGCCTGTACGCCATCGGTGAGGCCGCCAGCGGACTGCACGGCGCCAACCGACTCGGCGGCAACAGCCTCATCGAGCTGCTGGTGTACGGCCGGATCACCGGACAGGCCGCCGCCGCCTACTCGGCCTCCCTGACCGCACAGCCGCGGTCGGCCGCCGCGGTGGCCGAGGCCCGCGGCGAGGTCGACGGCCTGCTCGCCGCAGATGGGCCCGAGAACGTGCGCGCGCTCCAGCGCGCCCTGCGCAACACCATGACCGAGTACGCGGGCGTGGTCCGTGACGAGGAGGGGTTGCGCACCGGGCTCACCGAGCTGGACGCCATCGACAAACGCATGGAGAACGTGGGCGTTCACCCCGACATCGCAGGTTTCCAGGACCTCGCCCACGCCTTCGACCTCAAGTCGGCCGCACTGGCGGCCCGCGCCACGCTGGAAGCGGCTCTGGAGCGGCGCGAGACACGCGGGTGCCACAACCGCAGCGACTACCCCGACATGGACCCCGCGCTGCGGGTCAACCTCGTCTGGTCCCCGGCCGGCGGGATCACCCACGAGCCGATCGGTCCTGTTCCCGACGAGATCGCGGCGTTGATGGAGGACGTCTCGACGGACGGAAAACTCGTCGAATAGCAGCCCTGCCTTTTCGGGCCGCCGAGCATATTCCGCAGGCCCAAAAGGTGTCACAGCCCCCTTCGGCTCCCGGTCCTATCTGGTGCAGACATCGCATGAGAAGCAGTGAGAGGAACATCCTTATGAAGGTCGTAGTGATCGGCGGCACCGGACTGATCGGTTCGAAGGTCGTCAGCAGGCTCAACGAACACGGCCATGAGGCGGTGGCCGCCGCCCCGAACACCGGAGTCAACACCCTGACGGGCGAGGGCCTGGCCGAGGTCCTGGAGGGCGCGGCCGTCGTGGTGGACGTCTCCAACTCCCCCTCCTTCGCGGACGACGCCGTCATGGACTTCTTCCGTACCTCCACCACCAACCTCCTCAAGGCCGAGGCGAACGCCGGTGTCACCCACCACGTGGCCCTCTCGGTGGTGGGCACGGAACGCCTGCAGGACAGCGGCTACTTCCGTGCCAAGCAGGCGCAGGAGCAACTGATCAAGGACTCCGGGATTCCCTGGTCACTCGTCCACGCCACGCAGTTCTTCGAGTTCATGAAGGGCATCGCGGAGTCGGCGACCGAGGGAGACACCGTCAAGCTGGCCCCGGTGAAGATCCGGCCCGTCCACTCGGACGACGTCGCCGCCGTCGTGGGCCGCACCGCCGTGGGCGCGCCGGTCAGCGGTGTGGTCGAGGTGGCCGGCCCCGACACCTTCCAGTTGGACGAGCTGATCCGCAAGGGTCTGGCCGCCAAGAACGACCCGCGCACGGTCGTCACCGACCCGCACGCGCCTTATTTCGGCGCCGAGTTGAAGGAGGCCACGCTGCTTCCGGGCCCGGACGCTCGCATCGGCGAAACACGTTTCGGCGACTGGCTCGCCCAGCAGCAGTAGGAGCACCGTCCTGGGCCTGTCGTTCCGCGTCGCGTGGACGACAGGCCCATCTTCTTGTCCGGAGCCGTGCATCCACGATCACGACAGGACCCTTTTCGCAGCACTGCCGATGAACAGGCTCCGAAATCCCTGTCACAGCGCCCCGGTTCTTTCGGTCGTTGACAGCGAGACGACCACCGGGTCCTTGAGGGCCGCGTGGTCGTATTCCGACGATCCGGTACCCGGAGGAATGGAGTCGACATGTATCCGCAGGCATCCCCCACGGACACGGATCTCGGGGAGGCCCTGTCCACCTTCGTGAACCTGAGGCCTCGCCTCTTCGGTATCGCCTACCGCGTCCTGGGCAGCGCGGCGGAGGCCGAGGACGTGGTGCAGGAGGCGTGGCTGCGCTGGCAGAGAACCGACCGTTCCGTGGTGGTCAGCCCAGCGGCGTTCCTGTCGAGCACGACGACAAGGCTGGCCATCAACGTGGCGCAGTCCGCCCGGGTGCGCCGTGAGACCTACATCGGTCCCTGGCTGCCCGAGCCCATCGACACCAGCATCGATCCGGTGGCCGGCGCCGAGCGCGCCGAGGCGCTGGAACTGGCCCTGCTCCTCGTCCTGCAGAAGCTCACACCGACCGAGCGGGCCGCCTACGTGCTGAGGGAGGCCTTCGACTACGGCTACGCCGAGATCGCGCAGATCTTGTGCCTGACCCCGGTCAACGCGAGGAAGGTCGTCAGCAGGGCGCGCCAACACCTCGCGGGCGACGGGTGCGACAGCGTGGACGCTCAGGAGCACCGCCGGCTGCTCGACACCTTCGTCGCCGCGGCCCAGGAAGGGGACGTGGCCTCGCTGGAGGCGCTGCTGACGCCCGACGCGGTCAGCCTCTCCGACGGCAACGGGCTGCGCGGCGCCGCACGCGTACCCGTGGTCGGCCGCGCCCGGGTGGCGAACCTGGCGACCGCCTCCCCACGGTTCTGGCCGGGGGTCGAGGTCGCGTCCGTGCAGGCCAACGGGCGCGGCGGGGTCCTGCTGTGCAGGGACGGCCGGCCCGACGTCTTCATGACGATCGCGGCCACGCGCCGGGGGGTGCACCAGGTCCTGTGGCTGTTCAACCCCCGCAAGATCTCCGCCTTCCTCGCATCCCGCACCCGCTGCGTCCCGCTGTCCGCGGACGCCGGGGCCACCGTGCCGGGTGGACTCACCCGGGAGACGGGCCGTTCCAGCTACGCAGTTTGTCCGGGTTGAGGATCGCCCAGACCTGAAGGACCAGCGAATCGGCGATGTCGAGGGCGAGGACCGCGGCGACCCGGTCGTCACACCGGGCGACGAGGCCCGTACGTCCGTTGACCGATCCGGTGCGCAGGGTCACGCGCCGCTGCCCGGCCAGCAGGACCAGCAGGCTGCGGGCGACCTGCTCGTCGCCGCGGACGGGCCGGGTCAGGGCCCGGATCTTGCCGCCGCTGTCGAAGAAGGCCGTGGCGTCGGAGGCCAGCAGGGCCTTCAGTCGAGGGCCGTCCTGATCGGTGCAGGCCTGCCTGACGGCAGCGGTGATCTCCTGCTGCCTGCCCTCCGACGTGGGCCGCGCACGCAGCGCACGTATGCTCAGCCGGGCCCACTCGACCGGCTCGGCGTCTTCGCCGTACGGCACCCTGGGTGTCCGGTTCTCCCACTCCTCCTCCCCGGCCCAGGGCGGAGCCGGGAGCGTCAGGCACGCCTCGTCCACGACCTGGGTGAGCCAGGCCCGGGGGGCCGTCATCCGGACGCGCTCCGGATCGGTGAGGCGGTACCACCGCCGGTAGGCCTCGTCGACGACGCGTTCGGCCGCGACGCGGCTGCCGAGGGCGCGGCAGGCGAGGTCCAGCAGATGGTGCCGCTCGTCGAGTGACTCGGCGAGCGGTACCGCGCCAACGACATGATCCATACAGCGACCCCCACGCCGACGAGAGTTCGGAGCCGCAGCCGTCACAACGGCCTGCCCCAGACGTTACCCGCACCCGTCCCGACCAGGCTGGTCGACCGGGTGACCGAGACAGAAGCTGCGGAATGATTTCACACCCCTTGGACGGTGTGCCACTCAGTGTCACGCGGTGACCGGGTGAGAGGCACTCGAGGGGTCCGGCATCCGCAGCCGGGCGGGAGGCGGGTACGGCAGCGCCGCGGAGTCCCGGGCACACAGTCCGTCGAACGCGATCTCCAGGAAGCGCTGCCACGCCCGCGGTTCCCGGTCCAGCAGCGGCTGGGCGGTCTGATGGATACCGCCGAGAAGCAGCACGATGTCCGTTCCGGTGATGTCGCCGCGGACGGCGCCCTGGTGTCTCGCCCGTGCCGTGAGGTCCTCGACGCTGTCGCAGAGCCGGTCGATCGCCTCCCGTACTTCGGCGTGCTGGAGCGAGGGCCGCCCGATGACCTCGCAGAACGCGCGGTCGGCGGCGAGCAGGCCGATCCCGTGAGCCATGAAGTCCCGCAGCGCACGGCCGGCGTCGGCGGCGCGCAGGAGCCGGTCGGCCGTGCCGAGCAACCGGTCGAGCAGTTGCATCATGATGGCCGCCAGCAGGTCGTCCTTCGTCGGGAAGTGGCGGAAGACGGTGCCTTTGGCGACGCCGGCCCGCTGGGCGATCTCGCTCATCGGCACGTCCACCCCGCACTCGGCGAAGGCCTCGGTCGCCGCCCGCAGGAGCAGCCGCCGGTTGCGGACACCGTCCGCCCGGCCCGGCTCTGCCACTGCTCTGTCACCTGTCTGCATGGACCACAACGTTAACACTGAAGATGACTTGATGGTCAGCTTCAGTGTTACGCTGTCACAACATGACCCTCCGGTCACTTTCCCGGGCCGCCCTGTCCTGCGCTTCCGCACGACGGCCTCGCCCATCTCCTTCGCGGCACCACTCTCAGGAGCTGACATGTCTTCCACTCTCGACCCCAAGGTCGCCCTCGTCACCGGCGCCTCGTCCGGCATCGGCAGGGCGACCGCACTGGCACTGTCCAAGGCGGGAGCCACCGTCGCCGTCGGTGGCCGCAGGACCGACCGGCTCGAAGCGCTGGCTCAGGACGCTCCCGGCGAGATGCTCGTCCTGGACATGGACGTCAGCGACCCCGAGTCGGTGCGCGAGGCCGTCGACGCGACCGTCGAACGGTTCGGCGCCCTGGACATCGTCGTGAACAACGCCGGCATCATGCTCACCGGACCGGTCCTGGGCGCGGACCCGGCGGAATGGACCCGCATGGTGGAGACCAACCTGCTGGGCTCCATGTACACGGTGCATTCGGCGCTGCCCCATCTGCTGCGCTCCCACGGGGCGGTGGTGCAGATCTCCTCGACGTCGGGCCGCACCTCCTCGGCCGGCGCCTCGGTCTACTCCGCCACCAAGTTCGGGATCAACGCCTTCGCCGAGGCGCTGCGCCAGGAGGTCACCGAGCAGGGGGTGCGCGTCGTGGTCGTGGAGCCGGGATTCGTCTCCACCGAGCTGGCCGACCACATCACGGACCCCGCCGGACGTGCCGCGGTCAGGACCATGGCCGAGTCGATGCGGACGCTTCAACCCGAGGACGTCGCGGCAGCGGTGGTCTACGCCGTCACGCAGCCCGATCACGTCGCGGTCAACGAGATCCTCGTACGCCCCACCGACCAGTCCCGCTGATCGCCCGCGGGGCGGCGGCCGCCGCCCCGCCCGCCCTCCTCAAGGCGGGTCCGTGCGCACGACCGGCCGTCACAGCAGGGCGTCCCGCGCGGTCTGAGTTCGGGAGGCACAAGCCGTGCCTCCCGAAGCACACCCGGCTGAGAGGCACAGCATGAACTCGCGCATCGTCACCGTGGCCGAAGGAAAAGGGCTCGCGCGTTCCGTGGCGATCGGTCCGCACCGTCTGACGGCCGACGAGCCGGAGCCCGTCGGCACCGACACCGGCCCCACCCCGGGCGAACTCCTCCTGGCCGCGCTCGGATCGTGCACGTCCATGGCGGTACGGGCCTCCGCGCAGCGTCACGCGTGGCCGCTGGAGCGGGTGGACGTCGCGGTCCGGTTCGATACCCAGGGGCAGGTGGTCAAGAACGTCGGCCTGGTCGGGGAGTTGACCTCCGCCCAGCGGGATCAGCTTCTCGCCGTCTCCGGACGATGTCCCGTGCATCGGCTTCTGTCCAAGGAAGTCACGATCGTCACGGTGCCCACGCTGCTCGCGGAGCCCGAACCGCTGCCGTGACGCGACATGTGGACACGGGCGTGGGGTGCGGCACCCGGCTTCGAGACCGGGTGCCGCACCCCACGTCGCTCGGCCGATCCGTGCCGGGCACGGATCGGCCGACCGTCCTTGCCGGGCACTGCCCGCGGACGCTCAGGCGGTGGCCTGCGCGGCCTCGTTGATCAGGCGGGCCACGTCACCGGGTCGCGAGACGCTGACGGCGTGGGAGGCGGAGATCTCCATGACGGTGGCCTTGGCCCGCTCGGCCATGTAGGCCTGCACCTGCGGAGGGATGTTGCGGTCCTCGTCCGCCACAAGCACCCAGGACGGGATGTCCCGCCACGCGGGCGCGGACGCGCCCTCCGCCAGTGCGGCATCGGTCACCGGCCGCTGCGTGGCGGCCATGACGGCCGTGATCTCCTCGGGGACATCGGCGGCGAACTGCTGGTGGAAGCCGGCCCGTTGGATGTACAGGTCCGTGACCTTGCTGCCGTCGGGCAGTGTCACCGGAACGGGCCGCAGCGTCTCGCCGAGGGTGCTGCCGGGGAACTTGCCCGACAGGGTGACGGCGCTCTCACCCTCGTCCGGCAGGAACGCCGCCACGAAGACGAGCGCCTTGACCTCCGGCAGCCCCTTGGCTGCGCAGCTGATGACGGATCCGCCGTAGGAATGGCCGACCAGGACGACGGGACCGTCCACGGATGTCACGAGCTGGCGCACGTAATCGGCGTCGGTGGTGAGTCCGCGCAGTGGGTTGGCGGCGGCGATCACCGGATAGTCGTGCGCGAGCAGCTTGTCGATGACGCCGTTCCAGCTGGAGGCGTCCGCGAACGCGCCGTGCACGAGGACGATGGTGGGCTTGGGTCGGCTCATGGGAGGGCCTTTCGACTTGTCGGGGGATAACGCGCTCGGGTTCGGGGTGAGCGGTGTCAGTCGGTTCCAAGGGCCTTGCGCAGGACGTGGATGGCCTGCTCGATCGCGGCGGTCGACGCCCGCGTGCCGCGGACCGGGTTCAGCATCATGAAGTCGTGCAGGGACGCGTTGTAGCGGATGCTGGTCGTCGGTACACCGGCCTGGACGAGCCTGCGGGCATAGGCCTCGCCCTCGTCGCGCAGCACGTCGTTCTCGTCCACGACGACGAACGCCGGCGGCAGGCCCCGGAGGTCCTCCAGCGTGGCCCGCAGCGGCGAGGCGGTGATCTGGGCACGCGCGGCCGGGTCGGTGGTGTAGGCGTCCCAGAACCATTCCATGGCCTTGGCCGTCAGGTGAGGGCCGTGGGCGAAGGTCCGGTAGCTCTCGGTGTCCTGGGCCGCGTCGGTGACGGGGTAGTACAGCGACTGATGCACGAAGGTCACGTCGCCCCGCTGCTTCGCCATGTGGGTCAGGGCGGCGGTCATGTTGCCGCCGACCGAGTCACCGGCGACGGCCAGGCGGGAGGCGTCGAGCCCTTCGCCGGCGCCCTCGGTAGCGATCCAGCGGGCGGCGGCGTAGGCCTGCTCGATGGCGACGGGGTACTTGGCCTCCGGCGAGCGGTCGTACTCGACGAAGACGAGCGCGGCGTTCACCCCGACGGCCAGCTCGCGCACGAGCCGGTCGTGCGTGCCGGCGTTGCCGAGGATCCAGCCGCCGCCGTGCACGTACAGGATCACCGGAAGGGAGCCGGCGCTGCTGACGGGCTTGACGATGCGCACCTTTACGTCGCCCACCTCGGCCGGGACAGTGAGCCACTTGTCGTCCACGTCGGGCTTGTCGACGGGCTGCGCCTGTACGTCGTCGAGCAGTTTGCGCGCGCCCTCGACCCCGAGCTCGTACAGCAGCGGCGGCTTGGCGGTCGCGTCGGCGAAATCCTGCGCGGCGGGTTCGAGAACGATGTCGCCCATGGTGTGTTCCTTCTCTGTTGATGAGGCACTTTCACACCATGGGACCGGGTCGACAGCACACCTGTGACACACGAGGGCCCCAGACCGATCGTGTCGGTCTGGGGCCGGGCCGCGGGACGGGGACTAGGGAGAGGGCACGCCGGGCTTCGGCAGCGGCTCTCCGTCCACGTAGAGGTCGACATGCTCGTTGTAGAAGGCCGCCAGGCCCGCGATGCGGTTGGCGTGGATGGTCGGGAAGTCGTACGCCCAGACGATGTCCTCGTGGGCGGCGGCCTCGCCGTCGAAGGACCAGTAGCCGCTCGTCGTGCCCTTGTACGGGCAGTGGGACACCGTGTCGGAGTGCCGCAGCCGGGTCCAGTCCACATGCGCGCGGTCGAGGTAGTAGCGGGTGGGCAGGCCGGTCTCGAACAGCTTGACGCAGGACGGAGCCTGCGCCAGGACGACGCCCTCCACCTCGACGCGGACGCTGCTGGAGGAACGTACGGCGTCGACACGGGAGTAGGGGCTCCTGGGGTGCACGAAGACGGGTTCGTCCTCCTCGAACCAGTGGTCGATCGCCGACCACTCGAAACGCACGGTGTCCCGGAGCGGCGCCGGGGCGTCCTGCCCCCACACCCAGGCGGCACCGGGCCGGGAGTCCTCGCCCACGGACAGCGTGTGCCGGTGGGCGGTGCCCTTTCCGTGCCGCTCGGCGAATCCCTCGTCGTCCAGGACGCCGTCGACGAGGTCCCGCACCGGGATGCTGAACTGCGGATAGGCCTGCCATTCCCAGACGTACAGGGCCCGTCGGGTGTCGAAGACGGTATGCCCGTCGATCACGCCCCTGATGCGGCGGGGCACGGGCTCCACGTGCCCGACGGGAACGAGGAAGCTGGGATGCAGAACACTTTCGGTTTCCATGGTCATCACCTAGGTCGGTCGGATGATTCGTGCCCGTTCGGGGCGGCCGGAAAGACGTGCAGACCCACGTCGGCCTGGGTCCGTCACGCCGCTTGCCGGGACGGACCGCGGTGGGTCGTGTCCGGGGGCGGTACGGCGCTGAGCAGGGCCTATTTCACTGTCACAGCGGGCGGCGAAGGCCGGTCTGTGCAGGGTGACGGCCCCCATGACGAGGAGATCACACCGTGAACGCGCGTACCCATTATGACAACAACACTCTTGACGGCAACACTGTGATCCGCACATGCACATCGATCACACTGTCTTCGGGGGCCGAGCCCGGCGGCAGCCGGACCCGGTAGCGGGCCGGCCCAGCCACCCGGTACGCCCCCGGTCGCGCCCACCCGGAGCCGCGGCCCCATCCCCCACCCAGTCCTTCGCCGGAGGATCAGCATGTCCGCCCTCCCCCTGCTCACTCCGCTCCGGCACGTCACGACCGACGTGCTCGAAGTCGCCTACTACGAGACGGGCTCCGCCGACGGTGACACCGTCGTCCTTCTGCACGGTTTCCCCTACGACATCCACAGTTACGTGGACGTGGCCCCCCTGCTGGCCGAGAACGGGTTCCACGTCGTCGTCCCTCACCTGCGGGGACACGGCCCGACCAGATTCCTGTCCGACTCCCTCCCCCGCTCCGGTCAGCAGGCGGCCCTGGGAGCCGACGTCATCGCGCTCCTCGACGCCCTCGACATCGAGCGGGCCTTCCTCGCCGGCTACGACTGGGGCGGTCGCGCGGCCACGGTCGCCGCGGCGCTGTGGCCCCAGCGCGTGAGCGGACTGGTCTCGGTCAACGGCTACCTGATCCAGGACATCGGCGCCGCCATGAACCCGATCGCTCCCGAACAGGAAGCGGGCTTCTGGTACTTCTACTACTTCCTCACCGAGCGCGGCCGCGCCGGCCTGGCAGCCGATCCACGAGGCGTCGCCCGGGTCATCTGGAAACGGAACTCCCCCGTGTGGGCCTTCTCCGAAGCCGACCTGGAGCGGGCCGCGGAGGCCTTCACCAATCCTGACTACGTCGACGTCGTGATCCACTCCTACCGGCACCGGCTCGGTCTGGCTCCGGGCGCGGAGGCGTACGCCGCCCTCGAAGCGCGCCTCGCCGGACTGCCCCCGGTGACCGTCCCCACGGTCACCCTGGACGGCACCGCCGACGGGAACTTCCCGGCGACGGACGGTGCGTCCACGGCCCACCACTTCACCGGTCCCCGCCTGCACCTCCAGGTGGCGGACGCCGGCCACAACCTGCCGCAGGAGCGCCCCGAGGCGTTCGCCGCGGCGGTGCGGGACGTACGGGCCCTTCGCCGCGGACACCCCCGCCGCGACTGCCTCTCGCGCTGACGTCCAGGCCATACCGCCGTGCGGACGTCACATCGGCCCGTGCCCGCCGGTCACATCAGGTGAGGGCAGTCTCGCGGCGGCCCTGACCACTGCAGGAAAGGAACAGCCATGTCGTACCCCTATCCGGAACAGAAGTACTTCGGAGACGCCGGTGAGGTCAGCGCCGTGTTCCGGCCGGCCACCACGCCACCCGACCTCGGCGAGGACGGACCAGGGAAGGACGCCACCCACTACCTCGCCACCACCGCGACCACACGGGGTGAATTCGGGCTCTACCGCGTCGAGATGCGACCGCGGGCGGGCGGACCGAAGACGCACTACCACAAGCGGATCTCCGAGTCGTTCTACATCCTCGACGGCACCGTGCGCGTCTTCGACGGTGCGCGCTGGGTGGACGCCCGCAAAGGGGACTTCCTCCACGTGCCGCAGGGCGGGCTGCACGCCTTCCGCAACGATTCCGACGCACCCGCGGACATGCTCCTGCTGTTCACACCGGGAGCGCCGCGCGAGGAGTACTTCGAGCAGGTGTCGACGCTGGCGCACGCCTCCGAGGAGGAGCGTTCCGCCTTCTTCGACCGGCACGACTCCTACTTCGTGGAGTAGGTCCGCCCACAAGGCGCCCGCGTCCGTGCCCTCCCCACCCGCACGGACGCGGGACAACCGCCGTCAGGGGCGGGCACCGGTGGTCGCCCCCGTGTCACAACGACACCCTCCGTCCGGTCTGTACGGCAGGGCCCGAGGCCACACCCCGCCGGCACCGCACCATCGCGACCCCGTCCCTCGACCTCCACCCCATGCCTTCAGGAAGGCCGCCATGAGTGACCCGTCCCGGCCCACCGCGTCCCTGACGAGCAGCGAACTCGACCAGCTTCCCGACCGTGACCGCGAGGAGACCGCCGAGTGGCGGGCCTCCCTGGACGCCGTCGTACGGAACGCCGGACCCGAGCGGGCGGTGTACCTGATCCGGCGGGTGCACGAGTACGCGGCGCGCTCCGGCCTGTCCGTGCCGGAACTGCTGACGTCGGACTACGTCAACACCGTGCCGGCGACCGCGCAGCCCGCGTTCGACGGCGATCTCGCCATGGAAACCAGGATCACCGCGCTGAACCGCTGGAACGCGGCGGCGATGGTCACCCGCGCCTCCCGGCTGGGCCTGGGCGGCCACATCTCCACCTACGCCTCGGCGGCCTGGCTGTACGAGATCGGCTTCAACCACTTCTTCCGGGGCAAGGAACAGGACGGCTCGGGCGACCAGTTGTTCCTCCAGGGGCACGCCTCGCCGGGCATTTACGCCCGAGTGTTCCTCGAAGGCCGCCTGACCGAGCGGCAGTTGGAAGGCTTCCGGCGCGAGGCGGGCGGTCACGGCCTCCCGTCCTACCCACACCCCCGGCGTCTGCCATGGCTGTGGGAGTTCCCGACCGTGTCCATGGGCCTCGGCCCCCTCGGCGCGATCTACCAGGCACGTTTCAACCGCTATCTGCGGGCACGCGGCATCAAGGACACCTCCGCCTCACACGTGTGGGCGTTCCTCGGCGACGGGGAGACGGACGAACCGGAGTCGACGGCCGCTCTGTCGCTGGCGTCTCGTGAGGGCCTGGACAACCTCACCTTCGTGGTCAACTGCAACCTGCAGCGCCTGGACGGACCGGTGCGGTCCAACTCCAAGATCGTGCAGGAGCTGGAGGCGCGTTTCCGCGGAGCCGGCTGGAACGTGGTCAAGGCGCTCTGGGGCGAGGCCTGGGATCCGCTGCTGACCCAGGACCGCACGGGCGACCTGGTGCACCGCCTGGGTGAGGTGCCCGACGCACAGATGCAGACCCTCGCCGCGCGGGACGCCGCCTACATCCGTAAGAACTTCTTCGTCGGCGACGCCCTGTCCGCGGTCTCCGCCTCCTTGAGCGACGCCCAGGTGGTGGAGCTGTTCGCGAACTCCCGTGGCGGACACGAGCCGTTGAAGGTGTACGCCGCCTACCGGGCCGCCTTGGAGCACCGGGGAGCGCCGACGGTGATCCTCGCCCAGACGGTCAAGGGGTACACGCTCGGGTCGGCGTTCGAGTCCCGCAACGCCAACCACCAGATGAAGAAGCTGACCATGCCGCAGTTCCGCGACATGCGCGACCTGCTCGAACTGCCCATCCCCGACAGCGCCCTCGCCGGTGACGAGGTCCCCTTCTGGCACCCGGGAGCGAACTCACCCGAGGTACGGTACCTGCGCGAGCGGCGCGCCGCGCTGGGCGGTCCCGCCCCGGCGCGGCGCGTCGTCGCCGGGCCGCTGCCGGAACCCGCCGCCAAGCCGTTCGAGGCGCTGCTCAAGGGCTTCGGCAACCAGGAGGTCGCCACCACCATGGCGCTGGTCCGCCTGGTCAAGGACCTGATGCGGGACGGCCGGACCGGCGCCCGCTGGGTGCCGATCGTCCCCGACGAGGCCCGCACCTTCGGCATGGAGTCGATGTTCCCCACCGCCGGCATCTACTCGCCCCTGGGCCAGACCTACGACCCCGTCGACGCCGACCAGTTGCTGCACTACAAGGAGAGCGAGACCGGGCAGCTCATCATCGAGGGCATCACCGAAGCGGGCTCCGTGGCCGAGTTCACGGCCGCCGCGACCTCGTACGCCTCCCACGGCGAGCCGATGATCCCCTTCTACATCTTCTACGCCATGTTCGGATTCCAGCGCACCGGCGACCAGTTCTGGGCTCTCGCCGACCAGATGGGCCGCGGGTTCGTCGTGGGCGGGACCGCCGGACGCACCACCATGACCGGCGAAGGTCTCCAGCACGGTGACGGCCACTCGCACCTGCTGGCCGCCACCAACCCGGCTGCCGTCAGCTACGACCCGGCCTTCGCCTTCGAGATCGCGGTCATCGTCCGCGACGGCCTGCGCCGGATGTTCGGGGAACGACCCGAGAACGTCTTCTACTACCTCACGGTCTACAACGAACCGAAGCGCCAACCGCCCATGCCGCAACTGCCCGGTATCGAGGAGGGCATCGTCCGCGGCCTGTACCGGCTCCGGCCGGGCGACCCCGCCGTGCCCGGACCCCGGCTCCAGCTCCTTGCCTCCGGCACCGCCGTCCACTGGGCGCTGCGCGCCCAGGAGTTGCTCGCCGCCGACTGGAACGTGCGCGCCGATGTGTGGTCGGTGACGTCCTGGACGGAGCTGCGCCGCGACGCGGTGGACACCGACGCCGCCCGCATGCGCGGCGAGACACGGGTCCCCTTCGTGACCGAGGCGCTCTCCGGCGCGCCCGGCCCGGTCCTGGCCGTCAGCGACTGGATGCGTCAGGTCCCCGACCAGATCAGCCAGTGGGTCGAGCAGGACTACTACTCGCTCGGTGCGGACGGATTCGGCCTGTCCGACACCCGCGAGGACGCCCGGCGTTTCTTCGGCCTGGATGCCGAGTCGATCGCTGTGACAGCTCTGGACCGACTGGTGCGGACCGGGCAACTGGCCCCACAGACCGTCGACCAGGCGCGGAACCGCTACGGCCTGGACGGCTGAAGGAGTCGTACGACGTCATGACGGTTTCCGTGACCCAGCGCATGCTTGCCGAGCCCTCGGCCGGGGGCGCCGTCCGTCACGGCCACGGCTCGGGCACACGAGGCGCACCCAGTCGTCGGCGCCGGAATCAACACCGGCACCGTCCAGCGCTACCGGGTCGCGTTGCGGAGAAGCACCGGACACGATTGCGGACGATCCCACGGGACGGGCGCCTCGTCCGCCCGCGGCCCGACGCGACGGCACCGCCCTGGGACTCACCCACCGTGTGACCAGCGGCGCGATGGAGTTGTGTGGCCGAAGACCGCATCTATACGCTCACTGCCGGGGGTGTTCATGGAAGGCAAGTATCCGGGCTCACTGTGGGGGCGGGAGAGCGAGCGCGCGGTCCTGGACCGGCAGTTGGCCAAGGTGCGGGAGGGCCACAGCGCGGTCCTGGTGCTGCGGGGCGAGGCCGGCATCGGCAAGTCCGCGCTGCTGGAGTACATGGCCCACAGCGCGGACGGCTGCAAAGTGGTGCGCGCGGCGGGAGTCGAAGCCGAGATGGAGCTGGCCTTCGGGGGTCTGCACCAGCTCTGCGCGCCGTTCCTCGATCACCTCGGGCACCTCCCCGATCCGCAGCGAACGGCCCTGGAGACCGCCTTCGGCCTCAGCGCGGGCACTCCTCCGGACCGGTTCCTCGTGGGACTTGCGGTC
The DNA here is from genome assembly GCF_044755245.1 of Streptomyces sp. NPDC092369. Classification (NCBI taxonomy): domain Bacteria; kingdom Bacillati; phylum Actinomycetota; class Actinomycetes; order Kitasatosporales; family Streptomycetaceae; genus Streptomyces; species Streptomyces sp. NPDC092369. The sequence continues at coordinate 162,395 of NZ_JBIVQP010000009.1, read as the reverse complement.
CTCAGCCTGCTCGCCGACGTCGCTCAGGAGACGCCGCTCATCTGCCTCGTCGACGACGTGCAGTGGCTCGACCGTGTCTCCGCCCAGATCGTCGGGTTCGTCGCCCGTCGGCTGATGGCCGAGCGGGTCGGGCTGATCTTCGGCGTCCGCGAGGCCGACGGGGAACGCGCGCTGCAAGGGCTGCCCGAGCTCACCCTCGGCGGCCTGAGCGAACCCGACGCCCGCGCGCTGCTGGCCTCGGTCCTTCCCGGCCGGTTCGACGAGCCCGTCCGCAGCCGCATCCTCGCCGAGGCCCGCGGCAACCCGCTGGCCCTGCTGGAACTGCCCCACAGCTCCAGCGCGGCCGAACTCGCCGGCGGGTACGCCTCGCCGTCGATGCGGCCACTGGCCGGCAGGCTTGAGCACAACTTCACCCTGCGGGTCCAGGAACTGCCCGCGCAGACACGGCGGCTCCTGCTGCTCGCGGCGGCCGAGCCCGTCGGCGACGTCTCCTTGCTCCACCGCGCCGCCGACCTCCTCGGCCTGTCCATGAGCGAGGCCTCCCCCGCGCTGGCCGCGGGCCTGCTGGAAGTGCGCACACGGGTCCAGTTCCGGCATCCGTTGGTGCGTTCGGCCGTCTACCGCGCGGCGGGACTTCCCGAACGCCGCGAGGTGCACCGGGCCCTGGCCGACGCGACGGACGCACGGTCCGATCCCGACCGCCGCGCTTGGCATCTGGCCCGCGCGACGGCGGAGCCTGACGAGGCCGTGGCGGACGAACTGGTCCGCTCGGCCGACCGCGCCCAGGCGCGCGGCGGCATCGCCGCGTCGGCGGCCTTCCTGACGCGAGCGGTCGAACTGACGCCCGATGCCACCCGTCGCCGGACCAGAGCGCTGGCAGCGGCTCGCGCCAAGTACCTCGCCGGAGCGTTCGACGCCGCGCTCGAACTGCTGAACATCGCCGAGATGGACACCCTCGACGACCTGCAACACGCCCAGGCCGGCCTGCTGCGCGGACAGATCACCTTCGGGTCCCGCAGTGCCGGTGCCACCGTGCCGCTGTTGCTCACGGCGGCCCGACAGTTCGAGCCGCTCGACGCGGGCGTCGCACGCGAGACCTACCGCGACGCCTTCTACGCGGCCCTCACAGCGGGCCGTATCACCAGCGGGCCCGGGCTCGAGGAAGTCGCCCGGTCCGCGCGCACCGCACCGCAGACATCCCACCCCGGCCCCACCGACCTCCTGCTCGACGGCCTGGCCACGGCCACCACGGACGGCTACGCGGCGGGCGCCCCGATTCTGCGCCACGCGCTGAGCACCCTGCGCTGCGGTGGCTTCACGGCGGAACAGTCGCTGGGCTGGCTCCCGTTCGCCTGCCGCATGGCCCACAACGTGTGGGACTTCGACAGCTGGAGCTCGCTGTCCGCCAAACTCGTCCGTCTGGCCCGCGAGACCGGAACGCTGTCCGTGCTGCCCTCAGCGCTCCTGCTCCGGCTGGCGAACCGGGTCTTCGCCGGCGATCTGGACGACGCCGCCTCGCTCGCCGCGGAAGCGGTGACGATCGGCGAAGCGACCGGCAGTCATTTCCTGGCGCACTACGGGGCGCTGGTGATCGAACCCTGGCGGGGGCGCGAGACGGAGACGTTGCGGGCGATCGGGACGATCACCGGCGACAGGACCCTGAGTGGCGAGGGGAAGTCGCTGACCGCGCCGCAGTGGGCACTGGCGGTGCTGTACAACGGCCTGGGGCGATACGAGGAGGCGCGCGTGGCCGCGGTGAAGGGCTGTACGTATCCGCAGGAGCTGGGGCTGGCCCTCTCCTCCCTGCCCGAGCTGGTGGAAGCGGCGGCACGCAGCGGTCGGCGCGACCTCGCCGTCGATGCCGCCGACCGTCTGTCCGCCATCGCCGAGGCCAGCGGCACGGCCTGGGCAGCGGGGACCGCCGCGGCCGCGCGTGCCCTGGTCAGTGAGGGCGAGACGGCCGACGCACTGTACCGGGAGGCGATCGCCCGGCTGGAGAGCACACAGGTGCGGACGGCGTGCGCCCGTACCCGGCTGCTGTACGGCGAATGGCTGCGCCGCGAGGACCGCCGCACCGAGGCACGGGACCAGCTGGGCCGCGCCCACGAGATCCTCGACCGGGCGGGCGCGGAGGCCTTCGCCGAGCGCGCCCGCCGGGAGCTGGAGGCCACCGGGGAGACAGTGCGCGGCCGTACGCCGGGCACCGACGAGGCGCTCACCCCTCAGGAGGCCCAGATCGCACGGCTGGCCGGGGAAGGGCTGACGAACCTCGAAATCGGAGCGCAGCTCTTCCTCAGCCCGCACACCATCGAATGGCACCTGCGGAAGGTGTTCACGAAGCTCGGGATCAAGTCCCGCAGGCAGTTGGGCGCCGTGCTGCCTGGAGGCGCGGCGACCTCCGCCTGACCCTGTGGGCAGCGCCCGCGACAAGGCCGCGCGCCTTTGACCGCGGCGGAGGGCACACCCGTGCGCCCTCCGCCGGCCGCCTCCTCAGCACGTGTCGCGCGGGCCCTTCCGCCGACCACGGCCCCGGGGCCCCCGTGCCGTCCGGGGGGCCGCGGCCGTCCACCGACCGGGGGTGACAAGGGGGTGGTGGACCGTGGCCACGTGGCGGCCACGGTACGACCCCGGGGTCCCCCACGGTCCACCAAGGGCGCGGCAACCGCCCTCCCGAAGCGAACTTGGTGTCGGCGGCCACGGAGGCCGCCGATCCCGAGCCAGCAGAGGAGCCGATCGTGGACACATCTGTGATCGCAACCCGCACGAATCCGCAGACCGCGACGGTCACCGCCACACCCGCGGCCGTCGAACTCCACGACGCAGCCTTCGTGTTCGTCCGCGCCAGGCCGGGACTGCTCAAGATCGCCAACCGGATCCTCCGAGACCCCGGCGAGGCCGAGGACGTCATCCAGGAGACATGGCTGCGGTGGCAGGGCACGGACCGCACCGTCGTCGCCAACCCCGGCGCGCTGCTCCGGACCACGACCGTCCGGCTGGCCATCAACGTGCTGCAGTCGGCGCGCCGGCGCCGCGAGTCCAGCGCCACCCCCTGGCTCCCGGAACCCACGAACGGCAATACAACACCGGAGGTGCTGGCCGAACGCCAGAACGCCGTGGAACAGGCCGTCGCGCTGCTCCTGCAGACCCTGACGCCCAACCAGCGCGCGGCGTACGTGCTGCGTGAGGCCTTCGGCTACTCCTACGACGAGATCGGCGACCTGCTGGACCTGACAGTGGCGAACGCGCGGCAGCAGGTCTCCCGCGCGCAGGACAGGCTCAACAACCGCCGGCACCGGCAGCACGTGGACGCGGTCACCCATCGGCGCCTAGTACAGGCGATCTTCACTGCCGCCCGAACAGGCAACCTCGGCCAACTGGAGCGCGTGCTCACCCGCCGGGACGCCCCGCGTTCCGACGCGGGGACGGGCACCTACGACGGCATGCCCCCGGAGACGATCCCCACGAGACCGGCTCATGACACGGAGGCGTGGGTCGCGTGACGCACCCCGCCGGCGACCGCACCCGGTCCGGCGCGACCGACCGGCAGCACGCCCTCGACAGGCTCCACCGAAGAGCTTCGGCTCGGGGACCTCGCGAACGGGCTGGGCCGAGTCGGTCCGCCACCAGCAGGCCGCTGGGGCGCCCGCGCCGGCAGGACCTGAGGATCGCGCTCACCGCCGCGCCGGCTCGGGCATGCGGAGGTACTCCCAGCCGATGCCCGGCCCCCCGAAGTGGGCAACGGCACCGGGCCGGTTCCGGCGACGTGGTAGCGCTGGTCGACGGCGGACCCCGTACCGACTCAATACAGTGAGTCTCTCGTCACACTGTCCTTCACACCGTTCTGTTCCGCGATCCAGCTGGATCGCCTCGCGGACGACTGCGCGTCACAGCAGCCCGCTCCCCGCGGTCAGATCTGTGAAGGGCAACGGTGACGAGCGAGGAGGTACCGCCATGAGCTGGCGCGAGAAGGCGGAGTGCAGGGATGTCGACCCCGATCTGTTCTTCCCCATCGGGACCGGGGCCTGACACTGTTCCAGATCGGCGAGGCCAAGGCCGTGTGCGCCCGGTGTCCCGTGCGGGAGCGGTGTCTGCAGTGGGCGCTCGACGTCGGTCACGTCGAGGGTGTCTGGGGCGGCACGACGGAGAACGAGCGCCGTGCGGCGCGACTGCGCTCGGCACGGCAGAACACCGAGCCGATCAGCGCGAAGGCGTCCTGACCAGGACACCCTGGCACGATCCTGCCACACGATGTCATGTCACACCTTCACCACCTTGCCGGTCCTCTCTGATGAGGGCGACGAACGATGCGCCGGCCGCAGCTCTTGGCCGCGCACCCGTTCGTTGCGCGGATCCGGCCGCAAGGCGCTCCTGATGACGTGTTGATGGTGGTAATGACATGAGCGATGCAATCGAGTCGACCACGGCAGCGGGCGACCGTAGCGGCGAGAGGATCGCCGAGTGGATGAGGACCCGGATGGGTGTCCGCCGCGCCGCCGGGGCCGGTGGGCCCAAGGCCCGTCCCGACCACTGGTCGTACCTGCTGGGCCAGATCTGTGCCTCCAGCTTCTTCATACTCCTCGTCACCGGCGTGTATCTGACCTTCTACTTCCACCCGTCGACGAACCAGGTCGTCTACGACGGCGGTTACGCCCCTCTGCGCGGGCAGTTGGTGTCCGAGGCGTTCGACTCGACGATGCACATCTCCTTCGACGTACGCGGCGGGCTCCTCATCCGCCAGGCCCATCACTGGGCGGCACTGATCTTCGTCGCCGCCGTGCTCACCCACATGATGCGCGTGTTCTTCACCGGCGCGTTCCGCAAGCCGCGCGAGCTGAACTGGGTCGTGGGCTTCGTCCTGCTCGTCCTCGGCATGTTCGGCGGCCTGACCGGCTACGACCTCCCCGGTGACCTCCTGTCGGGAACCGGGCTCTCCGTGGTGAACGGGACGCTGCTGTCGGTGCCGATCGTCGGCACGTACCTGTCGATGTTCCTGTTCGGCGGTGAGTTCCCCGGACATGATCTCGTGCCGCGCTTCAACGTGATCCACGTCCTGATCATTCCGGCGTTGATGCTGGCGCTGGTCGCCGTCCACGTCGTCCTGGTGCGGCGCCACCGCCCCGCCCAGCGCCCTGGCCCAGGACGGACGGAGAAGAACGTGATCGGCCTGCCGACGCGGGTGTACGCCGTCAAGGCGGCCGGCTACTTCAGTCTGGTCGCCGGAGTCGTGTGCACCATCGCCTCGATCGCCCAGATCAACCCCATCTGGGAGTACGGCCCGTACCGCGCCGATCAGGTCTCCGCGGGATCACAACCCGACTGGTACATGGGGATCGCCGACGGGATGCTGCGCGTCATGCCCGGCTGGGAGTTGACCTTCTGGGGTCACACCCTGGCCCTCGACAACCTGATCCCCCTCCTGGCCGGCCTCGGCTTCTTCCTCGTCATGGGTGCCTATCCGTTCCTGGAGGCCTGGGTCACCGACGACGACCGCGACCACCACCTGCTGGAGCGGCCACGCAACCGGCCCGTGCGTACCGCGTTCGGCGTGGCGTGGATCGGTGTGTACCTGGTGGCGCTGCTCGGGGCCGCGAACGACGTCATCGCCCTGACCTTCCACGTGTCGGTCAACGCGGTGACCTGGACGGTCCGCATCGCCCTGTTCGTCGTACCGGTCCTCCTCTTCCTCGTGACGAAGCGCGTGGCCCTGGGCCTTCAGCGCCGCGATCGCGACAAGGTTCTGCACGGCCGCGAGACAGGTGTCATCAAGCGCCTGCCGAACGGCGAGTACGTCGAGGTGCACCAGCCCCTCGACGCGCGCGCACTCCACGTCCTCACCGCACACGAGCAGTACCAACCCCTCGAAGCGGGAAGGCCCGACGAGAACGGCCGCACGCCCCGAGCCGACAGGACGCAACGGTTCCGCGCGCGGCTCAGCCGTGGCTTCTACGGCAAGGGGACCCAGATCCCCAAGCCCACCGCGCAGGAGTACAAGGAGATCACCGGCGGGTATCACGGATGACGACGGCACGGGGCAGAGACGACGGCCCCAAGTCTCCTCACACGGTCGCCGATCTACATGGCCCATGTCTCGGCCCCCTGGACAACGGGTCCAGAGGGCCGAGACGTGTGCGGATCAGGAACGTTGCTCCGGGGCGACGTAGTCGAAGGTCGGGCCCGCGGTCATGTCCTCGCCGTCGGGCATCGCCATCAGGCTCTGCGCCTGTCCCTTGAGCGCGTACATCGTGCCCACCGACACCCCGAGCATCGCGGGATTGCCGTTGAACGCCTGCTCCAGGAGCTGGAGCAGTTTGCCGTACGCGACATTGAACGCCTCCTGCGCCGTGCGGATCGCGCTGCCCTCCGGATGGTCCTCCAGCCGCGGGTTGGGACGCATCGGGCGCACCCCGGCGGGGTCGACGGTGATCGTCTCACCGGTGGGGCCGGTCTCCGGTGTGTCGCCCGGCTGGTATCGCCGGCCCTGGGACAGTTCCTGGAAGCGGTAGTAGTGCGAGACCGCCTTGCTCTGTGCGTGGAACATGTCCATGTCCCCGTCCCACACGTCGACGCGTGCCGCCCCCTCGCCCTGCTCGACGATCTCCTCCAGGGCGGCGAGCGCCGAGGTGAGATCGGTGACCGGGCTCAGCTGCCCGCCGGTGTGACCGAAGGGGCCCGCGGCCACCTGCCGGGCGGGGTCACCGGTGAAGACCTGCTCCTCGCCGAGCCGGGCGCAGAGGTCGCGCAATCCCCTCTTGACGGCGTCATAGAACTGGCCGATGGTCTGGTAGCCGTCGTCCTCGGCCGGATCTCCCGGCTGGGCCGGTTGCTCCAGGCGCAGGAACATCGTGAGCGCCTCCTGTCCGAACGGCAGCAGGGACAACTGGATGGAGGGATCGGCGTGCGGCATGGCCCGTGGGTGGGGCGCCAGTATCCGCGGTGTGTCGACGCGAGGTCGTCCGCCGACTGCGTTGAGGAGGTTCGCCGCGAGCGCGAGGTGGATCATCTCCTCGACGAACACACTGCTGATCACCTCGACGGCCTGGGCGTTCCGTTCGGGGTCGAGCGAGTACAGGGCCGTGAGGTAGGGCGGCAGCGTGGCGTGTTCCAGTTCGATGGCCCATTGCAGGTGCTCCCGCAGGTCCTCGATCGTCGTGATCGGGCGGAACTGGGGCTGGCCGGAGAGGTCTTGCTGATTCATGGGGGTCTCACCTGGGTTTCGTGCGTACGGTTCGGCCGCGGGTGCGGGCCGATCTGTGTCAGGGGAATCGCCGCCGGCGGGGGCCGTGCCGGGCGGCCGGCGCCGTGGGGCGGGCGCCGGTCATGAGGCGTCCGCGCGGGAGAGGCGGATGGCGGAGACGTCGAGACTGACCTTCGCTCTGTCACTGATGAGGACACCTCCGGCCTCGATGGGCGTGTTCCAGCCGAGGCCCCAGTCGGAGCGGCGCACAGTGGTCGTGCCGGAGAAACCGACACGGTGGCGACCCTTCTCGTCCCGCGCAGATCCACCGAAGGCGAGGTCGATGTGGAGGGGGAGTTCGACGTCCTTGATCCTCAGCTGGCCCGTCATACGGAAACTGACCGTCGCCGTAGTCCTCGAGCGCGAGGGAACGGAACGTCATCAGCGGATACGTGGCGGCGTCGAAGAAGTCCGGTCCCATGAGGTGGGTGTCCCTGTCGCGAGTCCCGGTGTCGAGACTGCCGGTCTGGACACTCAGGTAGGCCTCGGAACGGGCCGGCTGGTACCCGTCCAGTTTGACCAGCCCCTCGAACGAGCCGAACCGTCCGCGCACGTTCGCGATCATGGCGTGCCGGACGGAGAAGCCGATGGTGCTGTGCGTCGGGTCGATGGTGTAGACGCCGGTCAGAGCTGGGTACGGAGCGTCGGTCCACATGTGGGGGTCCTTGCGGTTGCTGATCACGACGAGCGGGTCGTTGCGAACCGTCGCCGTATCGCTGGGGATGGTGGGGCGGATCACGGCCGAGGACGGCACAACCAGGTCCGCAGGAGGAAAGACAGGAAAAGGAGGCCTCCTGTGACACCGACCGCACGGCCGGGAGCACGCTCCGCGGTACGGAGCATCGACGTGTGGTCAGTCCGCTGTCACTCACGTCGTACGGTCAGCACCGCGAGGTCGCCTGCTTCGGGCACCCGGGTCAATCCGTGCTCGGCGAGTTCCTCGATCACGTCCTCCCGGGACGCCGGCCACATCCAGAAGGTCTCGGTGTGCTCGCGCACGACCCCGGTCCCGTCCCGCACCCAGTAGTCACAACGTGTGCGGATACGTCCCGCTTCGGCCGACAGCACCATGTGGCCGCCGTACTCGTGCCGGCCGAGTCTCTGGGGAGGCAGGGGGCGGACGGTGGGCATCCGCGGAAGGTGTGCGGGCGGAAGGTGCAGCAGGAAGACGCCGCCCGGGGTGAGTGCTTCGGCGACCGCCGGGTAGAGCCGGCGTCGCGAGGAGGGGTCGAGGCACGCCAGGGTGTTGTGGCAGACGGCGACATCCGCGACACCGCGCAGCCGCGCCTCGTCGAGACCACAGGGGTGCACGGTGACCCGGCCGCGCACGTCGGCGGGCAGGGAGGCGAGGCGGGTCATCAGCGCGGAGCGCATGGAACGCGCCGGCTCGACGGCGTGCACCGCCACCTCGGACGCGGCGAGGCCCAGCAGCGTGACACGGCCGGTGCCCGCGCCGATGTCCAGCACACCGAGACGTGCGCTTCCCACCGCCGTTCCGTACAGATCCCGGACCTGTGCCGCATCGACCTCGCCCTGCAGCACGTCGTAGAACTCGGCACTGACCGCGTACGCGTCTCCTGAAGGCATGCCCGTCGGATGCGCGGGCGACCGGGACGAAAGGGAGTACATGCCCAAGTGACAGATCCGGCGCTGAATCTGTGACGGTACGACGGGACGCGGACCGCCCGGGACGAACCCGAGGCGCAGGATCTCTGCCTCCCCGCGGCTCTCCCGGGACCGTGCTGCGATCACACGTAACATGGTGTGCCACTATGTGGTCCGTAGTCGGCGCGGCACCCCGTGCTCGTCGCCCCGGTCCACTGTCGGCCGCACTGTCTTCTCAGATTCCGGCCGCCGCCCTACCGAGAGGGATGTACCCACCATGCCCGCCATCCTGATTCACGGCGTTCCCGACACTCATCGCGTGTGGAACGGCGTGCGCCGCCATCTGTCCCGCTCGGACGTCGAGGCCTGGGACCTGCCCGGATTCGGGACTCCCCGGCCCTCGGGCTTCGGCTCCGACAAGCAGGAGTACGTCGATTGGCTCGTCGAACGCCTTGAGCGTGTCGGTGAGCCAGTGGATCTGGTCGGTCATGACTGGGGCTGCATCCTCACCGCCCGCGTCGCCTCGATCCGCCCCGACCTGGTGCGTACCTGGGCCGGTGGCAACGGGCCGATCAGCTCCCGCTACGTCTGGCATCCGCTGGCGAAGATCTGGCAGGACAGGGTCGAAGGGGAGCGGTTCATGGCCGCGCTGGAGCCCGAGTCCTTCGCGAAGGACCTGGTCGACGGCTTCGACGCGCCCGTTGAGCCAGTGGAGGAGATGATCCGGCACGTCGACGACACGATGAAGGACAGCATCCTGCGGCTGTACCGGTCGGCCGTGACCATGGGAGCGGAGTGGGAACCGGCCCTGTCGAACGTGACCGCACCGTCCTTGGTGTTCTGGGGCGCTCGCGATCCGGCCTGCCAGGTCGAGTTCGGCGACGCACTCGGGGGGGCGCTGCACGCCAACGGCGTCGTCAGGCTCGACTGCAACCACTGGACCGTGCTGGAGCGGCCCTCGGAGGTCGCCGCCGCCCTGGAAACGCACTGGGCGGAGGGCACTGATCGCTAGTGCTCCGCGCCGGCGAGTGGGGCGGCGGCGGGCTGTGCCTTCCCTCCGGCGCGCGCGTGTCGACGGGCGGCACGCTCCCGTCAGCAGGCCGTCGTCGTGTTCGCGACACCAGCTCACGGGGCGCTCGTGGACGGACGCGCGGTCCTCGTTGCCCACCGGGTACCTCCGGAACGGCGGCGGCCGGCGTAGGCCCATCACTGCCGGCGGGTCCCGCGTCGATGGGCCCGGAGGTGTGCAACGGGCCCGACATCGACTCCGCCGGCCTGTGAGAAAGCGGGCGCGACCGCCGGAACACCCTGTCGGGCCCGGGGCATACGCCCGCAAGACCGTGTCACATGATGCGCCTCTGTCCGGTCACCAATGAGTTGCTGACGAACCGCTGGACGTAGGAGGGCACCCTCCCGGGCGGCTGCGGCGGAGATTGGCGCCATCAGGGGTGGCACCGCCGTGTCGGGTGCTGCGCGAAGGAGTGATGCCATATGGACCAGGAGCCGGACGACCACGGGATGCCGATCGCGGAGCTGCTCGACGAGCGCCGCCATCTGCTCGACGTGGCCTACTGGCTGCTGGGCCGGAGTCAGGAGTCCGACGACGTCGTGGCGGAGGCCTATCGGCGCTGGTACGGCTTGCCCGACGGTCACAGGGCGCGGCTCGCCGAACCCCGCTCCTGGCTGGTGAAGACCGTCGGCGGCATCTGCCTGGAGCGCTTGGCGCCGGCCGGACCGTCCGGCCCCGGCTTGGTAGGCGCGGCACCGCCTCGGGACCTGGACGGAGCGGTGAGCCAGGCCCTTCTCCAGGCGCTCGACACCCTCTCACCGGCCGAGCGCGCCGCGTTCGTCCTCAACGACGTGTTCCGGATGGCTCCGGGAGCGGTCGCCGACATCGTCGGCCGTACGGAACGCGAATGCGTCGAACTCGCCGCCAGAGCACGGCACAGCCTTCGAACCAGATGGGCACGCCCCACCACCCGACAGCAGCACGACCGTGTGGTACGAGCCGTCCACCAAGCCTGCATGGCGGAGAACCCCACACGCCTGACGGCCCTGCTGGCACCGGACGCCACCGTGTTCTTCGACGGCGGCGGCAAGGTCAGGACCCTGATCCGGCCCGTCCACGGTGCGCGGCGTGTCACCCGCAGCCTGCTCACCCTCCTGGCCGGCCGCCCCCACACCACACTCCACTGCCAGTCCGTCAACTCCCGCACCGGAATTGTGGTGCGCTACGGCGCCGAGGTCGCCGCCGTCATCAGTCTGGACGTAGCGGGCGACCACGTCGTGCAGATCTGGGCGGTCCTCAACCCGGACAAACTTCGGCACTGGAACCGGGCGGACGCGCAGGAGAGCTGAGCAGAGCGCCTGGTGGGCCAGGACATCCGCCACCGAAAGACAGTGGCAATTCCTTGTTCCTGGGCAGAATCCGGCGTCACTACCTTGTGTCTTCCGCGTTCGGACCTCGTACGCTTTGGCATACGACCCGACGTTGATTCCCAGAGTCCGAGCCGCGCGGCACCGCAACCGACGTCGACGCGTCGCGGCACGGAGATTGAGGATGAGAGGAACACATGGTCTCGGCAGCGCGCGCGGCACATGACATTGAGATCACCACGGAGCGCCTCCAAGAGGACCTCTCCCGCCTCCAGGTGCAGAAGCGCGCACTGGAGCGGGAACTGGCCGCCGTCGCCGCTCACCTCGACTCCGTCCAGCGCGCGTTGAGAGCCCTGACCGTCCTCATGGCCGAGCCGGCCGGGGACCGCGCCGCCGACGGCGAAGGCGCCCCCCGCACGGCGGAGCGAACCAAACCGGTGCCGGCAGGCGCCCAGAACGCCGCGCCAGCCCGCACCGCGCACAAGAGGCCCGCACCGCGGCAGACGGAACGCGCTCCCGCGCAGAAACCGGCGGCCCCGTCGCGCACAGAGACCGACGAGCTGCGCAGCTACGGTGCGCTCACCGAGCAGATCCTGGAGTACTTCTCCGGGGTCGGTGACACGGAGGTCCGCGCGCGCGACGTCGCCACGGCGCTCGGACGCGGCACCGACAACGGGAGCATCAACGCGGTGCGCAGCACGCTCGACCGCCTGGTCGGCACGTCCCGTGTCCGCCGGGCCGGCCGGGGCCTCTACCGCGCCCAGACATCCTGACCCTGGCCACCTGGGCTTTGCCAGAAGTCGGGATGGGACGGTCACGGCGCCTTGCCGAGCACGGACGGCCGTTCCGGGCCAATGAAACTCACGGACGTCACGCTCGCCACGCTGGCAGGTGGTGCCGCGGGCGCGGCGGGCTGGCCCGACCTCGCCTCCCTCGCCGCCGAGCACCGTGGCCACCGGAGCCGCCGTGTCCGTCCTCGCCGCCACCGCCGCCATCATCCAGCCCAAGGCGGGCCGAGCCCTGGACACCGGACGCCTGACCACCCGCACCGGACTGCTCACCGGACTTCTCATCACGGCCGCGGGACTCGCAGCGGCGATGGTGCCGGGTCTGCCCGGAGTCCTGCTGGCCGCTGCCCTCATCGGCGCCTATACCGGACTGATCACCCCTCTCGGCTTCGCTGCCCTCACCGCCTACAGCTACGCGGCCCAGGCCGTCCTCCTCGCCGCAGGTGGGCTGCTCGCCCTCGCCAACCGCCGCCGAGCGGAACCCACACCGAGCTGACCCGCTGTGGGGCTTCAGGCGCGGGCGTGCACGATTACGGTGCCGATATGGCCTGCCGTCGGAGCGTCCACGACGTGCGCCTCCGCCGCTCGCCGATGAGGGGAAGAGGCGGGAGGGGTCGGTGAACCAGGCCGCGCCGAAGATGGAGTACACCGCGTCATACCGGCCCTCGTCGGCGCAGAGCCAGTCGAGGATCTCGCCGTGCTCGATCCGCACACCGAGATGCGCCCACTTCTCTCCCGCCCGCTGCACCATGCGCGGCGACAGGTCGACACCGGTCGCCTTGACGCCCTGTTGCGCGAGGTGGGCCAGGTAGCAGCCGGCTGGGGGTTCAGGTTCATCCCACGGGAGCCCGAGAGCCGGGGCCGGTTTCATGTCCGTTCTCATCCGACGGCCTCTCCGGGGAGTCGTCCGCCTGTACCGAATGCGGCGGCGAGCACAGCGGGATCAGTCAGCAGGCCGGAACCGTCGGGGCGGCTGAGCCAGAAGCGGCCGTTGACGTAGGAGTTCATGGACGGGCACAGCAGGGACGGACTCCAGGAATACCTGTACGAGCCGATGGCCGCACTCCACTTGACGGTGACAACGGCCGGTGTCCCGCCCGACCTGCTGTGGACGTTGCAGCCTGTGGCCTGACCGGCTTCCGCCGCGGAGCCGTGCCGCCCCACTCCCCGCCCTCCCCGCCGCGGCCGCGCGAGAAGACGGCAAGGGGCGGACGGGCGACGGTGCCCCCGTCTCCGGTGACCGCCGCATCGGCACGACTGTGACGGACGTCACTTCTCGATGATTCGCGCCCCTCGAAGGCTGATTGCTACCGTAAAACATGAGACTAATGAATAGCGCTACACCCTACCGGCCAGTAGCGATACTGAAAAGGCGACGAAATCGCCTCCCCGGTCGCCTCGGAGTGAGCGCCCGGCGCCTCTGGAATCCGCCGGGGCGTGCCTTTCTGGACACCGCGCTTCGCTGGAACGCTCCAGAAGCGGCCGCGCACACGAAAAGCGGGTGGAAAGGTGTCTGACGCCGTCCTTCAGCTCCTGCGTGACCGCCAACGGCAGGGAAGCACTCCCGGGCGCCGCACCGATGACGCGCGATTGGTACTGCTCATCGAAGGCGGCAGCTCACGTGGTGCATATTCGAGCGGCATGACAGTCGCCATAGAGCGACTGGGGCTGTTGCCCATGTTCGATGCCGTGTACGGCAGTTCGGCGGGAGCTCTGAACGGCGCTTGGCTGCTGTGCGGCCGCGCGGAGAGCACCATTCACGCATGGTGGGACGCGACCATCATGCGTGGGACGATCGACGTGAGGCGGGCTCTGCGCCGGCAACCGGTGGTGGACACGCGTTTCCTCGTCCACACCGTGTACACCGAGATCATGCCGATGGGGTTCCAGGAGATCCTCCACAGCCCCGTCGAATTCCACCCCATCGCCACCGACGCCCTGACGGGTCAGGCCGTAGATCTGCATGAGCAGATCAGCGACCAAGCCAGTCTGCAGGCAGCGCTTCGAGCATCCACGGCAATGCCGCTTCTGGCTGGCGAGCCGATCGAGATCGGGGGGCGCCGGTTCGTCGATGCCGGGGTGAGCGAGTCGGTCTGCGTCCGGACGGCACTGGCTCAGAAGGCGACGCACATCGTCGCGCTGCGCACACGGCGTACGGACGAGACGACGTCGGTCCCGTCCCGGGGGGTGCGTCTGCTGATGTCGCGGTGGTTCGCCCGACATGCCCCGGGGGCCTTCGAGACGTGGCTGGACGGCGTGGCGGTCCGGGCGCAGGAGGAACTGCTTCTGGCATCGCATCCCGCGACCCTGCAGATCCGGCCCCCGCTCGGCAGCGCGGCCGTCGGCCGTACCGAGCGGCGTCCCAACCTGCTGCGTGCGGCCGTCGACACCGGCCGGGAAGCGGCGATGGACACGCTTGCAGCATGCGTCGACGAGGTCACGGAGACCACAGGGGCCGCCGGGGACCCGGCGCTGTCGCCACAGCCTCCTGCCGCACCCGCCGACCAGCAAATGCTCTGACGTCCGGTCAGAAAACCGGGCCGGCCGCGATCAAGTACGTGAAAACGGGAGTTCGTTCGATGACCTACGAAGCTGCACACATCGATCAAGCGCATCTGTCGCAGGACGGCGGCGACGCGATAGGAGAGCCGATCCGCGAGCGGACCTTCACCTGGGCGGATCCGCTGGCATTGGCCAGCGCCTGTGCCGGCCTGAGCGGCATGGAAATGTTCCAGGCCATGGCCGAGGGCAGGCTTCCACTGCCGCCCGTCATGAGCACCCTCGGAATCTCAGATCTGTCGTTCGACGAAGGGCGTGTCCGCCTCACTCTCGATCCGCAGGAATGTCACTACAACCCACTCGGCTCCGTTCAGGGCGGTGTTTACGGTGTCCTACTCGACGCGGCTTTCGGATTCGCGGTCCACACGAGGCTTCCGGCCGGCGTGGCCTACACCAGTCTCGATCTCTCGGTGAAGTTCCTCAGACCGGTCACGATCGACAGAGGACCCGTGTTCGCCGAGGCCACCGTTGTTCACCTGGGCCGCCGAACG
Organism: Streptomyces sp. NPDC092369; assembly: GCF_044755245.1. NCBI lineage: Bacteria > Bacillati > Actinomycetota > Actinomycetes > Kitasatosporales > Streptomycetaceae > Streptomyces > Streptomyces sp. NPDC092369. Next base: position 147,342 of record NZ_JBIVQP010000009.1, on the reverse strand, counting down.
GCTCTGGCCGAAGGACGCATCGCAGACTCTCACGACCGGATTTACGCGACCGCAAACAGCAGTTGCCTCATCATGCGTCCCGAATGAACCAGAAGAATTGTGCACATCTAGCCGAAGGAACCAGCGGTGGCCTCCATTCCTGTGTCCGTTCCGCCCCCGCGCCGTGTCGAGGTGTCCCAGGGCCCGGTCCACTATCGCGTGGTCGGTCCGGCCGACTCCTCGTTTCCGCCGGTGGTCTTCGTACACGGCCTGCTTGTAAACGGCAGGCTCTGGACCGGGGTTGCTGACGCGCTCGCCGAACACGGCATCCACAGTTACGTCCCCGACTGGCCGCTCGGCTCGCACCGCGTACCGATGCGTCCGGACGCAGACCTCAGCCCGCGTGGAGTGGCGGCGGTCATCGAAGGGTTTCTCCGTGCCCTCGATCTCACGGACGTCACCCTCGTCGGTAGCGATACCGGCGGCGCGCTGTGCCAGTTCGCCATCGACAGCGGCCACGAACGAATCGGCCGCCTCGTCCTCACCAACTGCGATGCCTTCGAGGTCTTCCCGCCTCGGGCCTTTGAAGGACTGATCAAGGCGGGGAGCCACCCCGTTCTCTTGAGACTGCTGTTCGCCGCCCTCCTGCCCACGGCAGTGCGCCACAGTTCCCGGGGTTACGGGTCGCTGTTCGCCGGTGAGCCGGACCCGGACACCACTCGCAGTTGGATCACACCCGCGCTGGGTGACGCCCGGATCCGCCGGGACGCGGCGAAGCTGATGAGTGCCATGCGGCCGGATGAGCTGCTCGACGTCTCCTCTCGTTTCGGCCGCTTCGACAAGCCCGTTGAGCTGGTCTGGGGAGACGCGGACCCGTTTTTCGAGTTCGGCTTGGCGGAGCGGCTCGCCGCGGCGTTCCCCCACGCGACACTGACCGCGGTCCCGGGCGGGCGGACCTTCTTGCCGATGGAGTTCCCCGAACAGATTGCCGACGTCATCGCCAGGGCAAGCGGAGTGGGCGCCTGAGCGAAGAAGGCTTACGGCCCCTCAGCCCCCTCCGGTGCGCGAGCGCGTTCCGCCCGCGCACGCACCGTTCCAGACAAACAAGCAACCAGGGAAACCGAAATGATCAGTAGGCGATCCGTGACGGCGTTCATCGCGACAGGGGCAGCAGGAGCTTCACTGCCGGCCCTTTCCGTCCCGGCGTCGGCAGCCGACGGTGATCACGCTTCAGGGCATGACACGACGGTCAGCCCACTGCCCGAGCTGGGACCTCTTCACCATGTTCGCGCCGGTGTCCTGGACATCGCCTACCACGAGGCCGGCCGGACCCGCGGACAACCCGTGATCCTGTGCCATGGCTGGCCGTACAGCCCCGACTCCTACCGCGAGGTGGTTCCCCGCCTGGTCCGCCAGGGCTTCCACGTCTACCTCCCGTATCTGCGCGGGTTCGGCGCCACGCGGTTCCTGAGCGACGACACCTTCCGGTCGGGAGAGCAGGCCGCGCTTGGCGCCGACGTCCTCGCCTTCATGGACGCTCTGAAAATCCGCCGGGCGGTGTTCGGCGGATTTGACTGGGGCGGAGGAGCCCTCACCATCGTCGCGGCCCTCTGGCCGGAGCGCTGCGACGGCCTCGTCGCGGTCAACAGCTATCCGGTCACCAATCTCGATCCGAGCGCCGTCGTGCAGCCGAACACCCCTGAACTCGAATCGGTGCACTTCTACTTCTACTGGTTCCTCACCCCGAACGGCGAGTCGGGCCTGGGGAAGAATCCCAAGGAGGTCGCCCGCACGGTGTGGACGAGGAACTCACCGGAGTGGCACTACTCCGAGGACGACCTCGACCGTGCGGCCCAGTTCTTCAGCAACCCGGACTACGTGAACGTCGTGATCCACAACTACCGACGCCGGCTCCTTCAAGTGCCTGGTGACCCCCGTTATGCCGACATCGTGGCACGGATGCTCACGATGCCACCGATCCCGGTACCCGCAGTCACCCTCGACGGCCTCGCCGACGCCAGTTTCCCGGCCACCGACGGGATGAGCACGGCGGCACTGTTCACAGGCCCCCGCGTGCACCACCAAGTCCCGCACGCCGGACACAACCTCCCCCAGGAGCAGCCCAAGGCATTCGCCGACGCCATCCGCGAGGTCCGGCGCCTCGGCTGAATTCGCCATCTGCTCGCCACGGACGCGCACCTTCGACGCCTGCCGTGGTGGCACTGTGAGGTCACGCCGCTGCCGCTCGACACCCTGCGGGGAGCGCACGTCGGAGCACTGGCTTGAGGCGCCGGGTGTCTGCTTCCCGGCGCCTGCGTCAGACGCCGGTGGCGATGCCGGAGTCGGCGCATACGGTGGCGATGCGGTGGACGCCCTCGGCGATCTCCTCGGTGCCGGCGATGTCGGCGAAGCTGAGCCGCAGATAGGGGGCCGGTGCTTCGGCGGCGAAGTAGGGACGGCCCCGGGACACTGCCACGCCGGCGCGCAGAACAGCGGCGGTGAGTGCGCTCTCGTCGGTGCCGTCCGGCAGACGGAGCCACAGGTGGTAGCCGCCCGCAGGAGCGCGGATGGAGGCGGCCAGGCGCGGAACGTAGTGGTGCAGCGCAGCGAGCATGGCCTCGCGGCGTTCCGTCAGGGCCGAGGAAATGGTGCGCAGATGACGCGGCCAGACAGGCGTGCTGACCAGTTCCAGGGTCGCCTCCTGCAGTGGCCGCGGTACGAAGAAGCTGTCGACCATCTGGATGGCCCGCAGTCGCTCCATGACCGGTCCGCGGGCGATGAGCGCGCCGACGCGAAGATTGGGGGAGGCCGGCTTGGTCAGCGAGCTGACGTGCACAACGGTGCCGTGGGCGTCATCGGCCACCAGGGGCGGCGGGAGATGTCCGCCGTGGCCGAGGCGGCGGGCGAAGTCGTCCTCGATGATGAAGGCGCCGGCCGCGCGTGCGATCTCGGTGACACGGCGGCGCCGGTCGAGAGCGAGGACCGCACCGGTGGGGTTGTGGAAGAGCGGTTGGCAGTAGAAGACGCGGGCCCCGGTGGCGGCGAAGGCGTCCTCCAGGAGGTCGGTGCGCACGCCGTTGTCGTCCACGGGCACGGGCACGGGGCGCAGGCCCGCGGCCCGCGCGGCGGCCAGTACGCCGGGATAGGTGGGCGACTCCACGAGTACCGGGGCCCCTGGCGGGGTCAGGGCGTGCAGGGCCGTGGTCAGGGCGGCCTGGCCACCTCCGGTGATGAGCACCTGGGCGGCGATGATGCCTCCGCTGGGTCCGCCCACCTCGCGGGCGAACCAGGCGCGCAGCGCGGTCAGGCCGTCCAGGGGCGGCCGGTCCCATGCGTCCGGGCGGCGGGCGGCACGGGCGAAGGCCGCGCTGAGAGCCTGCTGGGGCTGGAGCGAAGAGTGCAGATAGCCGCCGTTGAAGGCGATGACACCTGGAGGGGGAAGCGCGAGGCTGGCGAGAATGCTGGAGGCGTCGACGGTCCGCGGGGCGGGTTCGGCGTTTTGCTGGTCTTCGGCGGTCAGTGCGATCTGCTGCCACGACGTGTCGACGGCCTTGGTGTCGCCGACGCTGTGGGGGGCGCGGTAGGCGCCGGCCCCCGGCCGGGTGATCACCAGTCCTTCGGCGGCCAGGGCAGCCAGCGCGCGCGAGACCGTGACCGGGCTGGCCGCGAAGCGCTCGACGAGGGTGCGGCTGGACGGCAGCTTTTCTCCCGGGGAGTAACTGCCGAGCTCTTGGCGCAGAGCCGCTGCGATGCTTTCAGAACTGCTACCCTTTTTCACACCACTCAGGATAGTGCTTTTCACGGCAGTTCGCGCCCCCACCCCCTCGCTCTGCGGCCGGCGGGTGACGGCCGGGGCCGAGGGGGCCGCGCCCATCAGTCCACCGCACTTCGCCGGAAGGACCGGCAGTGGGGTCCCGGTGAGGCGGCGGTCGGTGATGGCGACGTGGACCGGAAAGCGCACTGTCGATGGGGGGATCTTCCTCGCCGACGCGTACCGGCGTCGCTGCGGCACGACGGTGAGCGTACGCGGCACCCTCAACCGTACGCGCGCGGTTCGATGGGCTGCTGTGATGCCGGCGCGGGTCGTACCGGGCCAGGCACGGCAGGTGAGCGGACCTCAAGGCTGCGCAGGAACTGCCGCAACGTTCGGTCCGTACACCGTCCGGCACACCGCCTTTTCCTCACTGCTACAGTAGGATGTGACAATACACGATAGCGCTTTCGACGTACAGTCAGTACCGGCTCCTCGCGTGGTGCTGCCGTCGGTGCTGGCCACGATCGGTTGTACTCCGATGGTCAGACTGGACCGGCTCACGGCAGGTGTGCGGGGAACGATCGTGGCGAAATTGGAGTACCTCAGCCCCGGCGGGTCGAAGAAGGACCGCGTAGCCGCCCGCATCATCGAAGACGCCGAGCGCAGCGGCCTCCTCCGCCCCGGTCAGCCGGTGGTGGAGTGCACCAGCGGAAACACCGGCGCGGGACTAGCCATCGCCTGCGCGGTCACCGGGCATCCCTTCGTGGCGGTGCTGTCGAAGGGCAGTTCCGCCGAACGCGCCCGTATGATCGCCGCGCTGGGCGCGGAGATCGTTCTCGTGGACCAACTGCCGGGCTCCGCGCCCGGCCAGGTCACGGGGGACGATTTTCGGCTGGTCGAGCGGGAAGCGAGGAGAATCGCCGAACAACGCGGCGCCTTCCGCTCGGACCAGTTCGAGAGCGGCAGCAATCCGGACGCCCACTTCCTCGGCACAGGGCCCGAGATCTGGTCACAGACAAGCGGCGAGGTCGATGCCTTCGTCGACTTCGTAGGGACCGGCGGAAGTCTGGCGGGCGTGACGCGCGCCCTCAAAGAACGGAAGCCGTCCGTCAAGTGCTTCGCCGTCGAGCCCGAGGGAGCGGCGGTACTCGCGGGACAGCAGGCCGTCGAACCCCGCCATCCGATCCAGGGCGGCGGCTTTTCCCGTCTCGACCTCACCCACCTGCGCGGCGTCTCCCTCGACGGGCACATCCAGGTCAGCGGCGACCAGGCACGCTCGGCATCGCGCCTGCTCGCCACGCGTGAAGGCATCTTCGCCGGCTTCTCCGCAGGTGCCAACGTCGCCGCCGCCCTGCACCTGCTGCGAGGCAGCCTGTCGGGCGCCACTGTCGCCGTACTCATCCCCGACTCCGGCCTGAAGTACCTCTCCACGGATCTGTGGGAGTAATCGATCCCTGCGAGTGCGCCCCTCACAACTGGGCGGATGCCGTGCTCGGTTGCTCGCCTCCGCCGTCCCTGCTCGCCCCAACACCAGAGGACTGTCACAGTGCCCGGACCACCCGCTGAAAGGCGGCGCGCCGATACCGCTGCCCACCTGTATCTCCTCATCACCATGGCGCTCTTCGGAACCGCCTTCACCAGTTCAAAGGTCGTGATCGGGCAGATACCGCACGAGGTGGCCGCGGCCCTGAGGTTCGGTGGCGGTGCCCTCGTCCTCCTCCTGTTGTTGTCGCTGCGACCGGGCTCCGTGACCTTCGCCTGGCGGGACCTGGTGCGGGCCGGGTCGGTCGGCCTGATGGGCGTCTTCGCCTACAACTTCTTCTTTTTCTGGGGGATTTCGCTCGCCCCCGCCATCGACGGAAGCATCATCGTGCCCGTGCTGAGCCCGGTGCTGACGACGATCACCTTGCTGATGACAGGACACGAGAAGACCTCCACGATCCAGGCGGCGGGCCTCGCCCTCGGCGTCACCGGGGCGGTGGTGTTCTTCATCGGCATCGGCGGCACCGGCAAGGGGGTGACCGGGTCGCGTCTGGCCGGCGATTTCGTCTTCCTGCTCGCCGCCGGCTGCTGGGCGGCTTACAGCATCACCTCGAAGAAGGTCCTGAGCGGTATGGAGCCACTGCGAGCAACGGCCTATGCCACCGGTGTCGGAGCCCTAGCCCTGACCGTCGCCGCGATCCCGTCCGTGCCTCGCACGGACTGGGCTGCCGTGCCGGCGGCCACCTGGACCAATGTCGGCTTTCTCGCCGTGGGACCCACAGCGGTCGCCTACCTCTTCTACAACCAGGGCCTTCGTTCGGTGAGCCCGATCACCGCCACGCTCAGCATGTTCGCCGTACCGGTGTTCGGGGCCGTGTCCTCCGTACTGTTCCTCGGAGAGTCCATCACGGCGGTCCAGCTCGCCGGCGCCCTCATCACCATCGTCGGGGCAGCGCTCGCGGTCACCCGGGGCAAGTCGACCCGGGACGCGCCTTCAGGATGATCGCCGCCTGGCGAGGACACCGCAGCAGCGGCTCACGCGGCGGACGGCCCCCCGGCTTCGACGAAGAGCGGTACAAGAAGCGCAACACCGTCGAGCGGGAGATCAACCGACTGAAGCAGCACCGGGCTGAGGCCCCCCGCTATGACAAGCGCGGCTATGTCTACCTCGGCACGGCCACCGCGGCAGCCCTCACCATCTGGCTTCGAACGTGATCGCCAGAGTAGGACAGTCGGAACGCGAACAGGTAGCTGGTCACCGGCTCGCCGGCCAACCGCACCGTCACATCCCCGAAGTCGACCTCCGCCTCGGCACCGGGCCTGTGGGTCTGCGGGACGAACGCGTCCACCGCCCCTCGCCCGGCCTCGATCCGGATCTCTTCACGGCGCGCGGCCACGTAGCCGCGGACCATCTGGTGCGAGATCTCGTCCGCGCTGGGCTCGTCCAGCAGCCGCTCGAAGATCCGCTTCACCGTGTGCCGCTGCTTGCGGGGCGCGTCCAGGTCCGCCCGCAGCATCTCGTCGATCCACGGCTTGAACGGATCCAGCCGGGTCGCCCTCGGCGGAAGCGGCTTCCGCGGCTCCGGCAAGGCCGACGACAACGCCTTCTACGCCGCCCCAGATGTGCGTGCCAGGGCCCGCGACACCGAGCTGATCCAACCGACAGCCCTTTGCCGGGCTCAGGTGGCCGAATGAGGGGTCGCGGGATCGTCGGCGTCGTCGTCGACGCCCTCGCGGCCGTCCTTGCCGACGAAGAAGCTCAACACGGCCGTGAGGGTGGAGGTGACGGCGAGCCGCACGGCCCATTCGCCGACAGTGCTGTGCCCGACGGCGGTGCTGAACTCCGGCATGTCGAGCAGGGCGTGGCTCAGGGGCACGGTGCCCGCGCAGGTCAGTGCGTAGACCCACAGCGGCGGCTCGTTGGAGGCGACGAGGATCGAGGCCGTGACGATCACGACCACGCTCAGGATGACGGTGAGTGAGGTGATGTCCATGCCCCTCAGCATTCCGTCGGTCGGCGGGCGAGTCGTCGGCGCAGCGGACGAACGGCTCCTCTACCCCGGGATAGAGACACCCCGCGCTCGTGTCGCCGCGAGCCGGATGTCCTGGGTGCGCGCCGGGCCCTACGCTCGTGCCCGACATGGAGACGGTACGGAACTGGGCGCTTCCGGGGCTGCTGGCCGCCGGCCAGTTGCTGTGGCTGTGGCCCGGGGCCGGCCTCCTGGACAACCGCCCACCGGGCCCGGTGGGCGTCGTGGGTGTTCTCGTCGCCGTCGCGGTGGAGACCGTGGCGCTGGGCCTGCGCCGCCGCGCACCCGTGCGGGCGCTGGTGGGTGCCCTGGGAGCGTCGGTGCTGGGCCAGGCGATGGCGTACGACGACTACGCCGATCTCGGGCTGTCGGTCGCCCTCTATTCCGTCGCCGTCCGCTGTCCCGCCGCGGTCACGTCCCGTGCGCTGGTGGCGGCCGTCGCCTCGTCCCTGCCCGCAGCGGCCCTGCGGTTCGGGTTCCACCCCGCGCTCGTCACCCAACTGGCCATCCAGACGGGCATCTGCGTCGGCTGCGTGGGCCTGGGCCTCGCGCGGCGCCAATGGTCGGCCAGGAGGCTGGCGGCGGACCGGCTGCTGGCCGGGACACAGGAGAGCCAGCAGCGGGCCGGTGAGGACGAACGCGCCCGGCTGGCCCGCGAGTTGCACGACGTCGGCGCGCACCATCTGACCTCGGTCGTGGTCACGGTGGACGTGGCCCGCAGACTCGGCGAGCGCAAGCCGGAACTCGTCGCCGAAGCACTGGAGTTCGCCGAGCGGACGGGGCGCGAGACCCTGACAGCGATCCAGCGGTTGATCGCGGTGATGCGGGACACGGGGCAGGCCGAGGTCCGGCCGATGACCGGGCGCATCCAGGAACTCGTCTCCGGATTCGGCCGCTTGGGCCGCCCGATCGCCACCGAATTACCGGCCGACCTCGCCGGACCCGCCGCCGAGGCGACACACGGCATCGTGCGCGAGGCCCTCACCAACGCACTGCGGTACGCGCCCGGAGCGGCGGTACGAGTCGTCGTACGCCGGGCGGACGGGAACGGGGAAGGGGACGTCGGTGGGGGCGGGATGCTGGAGCTGACCGTGGACAACACCGCCCCGCGCGGCGGAGTCGAGCACGGCGGGATGGGATCCGGCCGGGGCATCACGGGCATGCGGGAGCGCGCGGTGGCCCTCGGCGGCGAACTGACCGCTGGTCCCGACCCGGACGGAGGCTGGCGGGTGCGCGCCCGACTGCCCGACACCACCGGTCCTCGCCACGTGGCCGTCCGTCCCCGGCGGCGCGACTTCCCGCGCGAGCAGCGACTGACGGACCTCGCGCTCGTCTTCACCGCGACCGTGCTCCCTCTGGTCTTCCTGCTGGTGGCGGCGGAGGACTGGCGAGACCGCGACGCCACCGCCGGCGCTCTAAGCGTCGGCCTGGTGTCCGCGCTGCTCACCCTGCACGCGCTGCCGCTGCTGTGGCGGCGACGCGCACCCTGGGCGGTGTTCGCCGCGGTGCTGGCCACGGGGTGGCTGTGGCCGGTGGTCTGCGGGTCGGCCCCGCTGTCCGGGCAGGTGTCGCCCTTCCTGGCGGGGGGTCTGATGACCGAGACGCTCGCCGTGTACGCCCTGGGGGCCTACGGCCCTGGCGCCGCGACCACCTGGCCCGCGCCGTTCGTCGCCGCGGGCGCGAACGCCGGTGTGCTGGTCGCGACGGCCGCCGCCGACGGCGAGTTGGTCGGCGAGGCGGTCTCCCCGCTCCCCGTCCTGGCGATCTTCGTACCCCTGGGCGTGCTGCTGTTCCTGGTGTACGTGCTGGCCTGGAGCGGGGGACTGCTGGTCCGGCGCCGGCGGGTGCGCGCCGTGGCCCGCGACGACTTCGCCCTCAGCAGCTTCCGGTGGCAGGCGCGGACCGCGGCGGGAGCCGAGCGGCACCGGCTGGCCGCCCGGTTGCGGGACGCGGTGCTCCAGCACACCTCGGCACTGGTCCAAGTCGCCCGCCAGGGACGGCTGGACGAGGTGGCCGACGAAGCGCGCGCGGCGCTGGCGGCGATGCGGGAACTGCTCCACGAGATCAACGAGGCGCAGGACGAGCGACATCCACGCGCGCTCCGACCGACCGCGGCCGACCTCGACGCGCTGTGCCGGACGGCGGGCCGTGCGGGGCGGAAGGTGACCGTGCGTGGAATCCCCGAATCCGCCGAGGGGTTGCCGGAGCCGGTGATCCTGACGGTGTACCGGATGCTGGAGGCGGCACTCGGCGCGGGAGACCGGGGACCGGTGCGAATACGGCTGCGACGGGGAAGGGGACCGCGGCGGCGCCGGGCTGCGCTGCAACTCACGATCACCGGCGTACGCCTGGCGGTGAACGGGCCTGTCGCGGAACGCCTGCGCGTGCGGGCCGCCGCCGCCAATGCTCGTGTCGCTCTCGAACCGACCGGTACCGTAAGGGTGTTGCTGCTGTTGCCGGCCGGACCGGGTCAGGCGCCGGCCCCTGCCCAGGAGGTGTCCCCGTCGCCACACGCGTGATGGTCGTCGACGACCAGGCAGTGGTCCGCGCGGGGTTCGCCGCCATAGTCGACGCCGAACCCGACCTGACCGTGGTCGGCGAGGCCGGGGACGGTGCGAGTGCCGTGGAGCTCGCCACTGTCGAGGCGCCCGACGTAGTCCTCATGGACATCCGGATGCCGGGCATGGACGGACTGGCCGCGACCCGGTTCATCACCGCGCTGGAGACCCGGCCCCGGGTCCTGGTGCTCACCACCTTCGACCTCGACGTCTACGTGTACGAGGCACTGCGGGCTGGCGCCTCGGGTTTCCTCCTCAAGGACGCCCACCCCGACGAACTCCTGACCGCCCTACGCGTCGTCGCCGCCGGCGAGGGCATCCTCGCGCCGGCCGTCACCCGCCGACTGATCGACACCTTCGCCCAGGGCGCGCCCCCACCGCCCGCCGTCACCGGCGCCCTCGACGGGCTCACCCCGCGCGAACGGGAAGTGCTCCTCCACATCGCCTCGGGCCTCGCCAACGCGGAGATCGCGGCCGCTCTGGGCGTGACCACCGGCACGGTCAAAACCCATGTCAACGCCCTGCTCACCAAGTTGGGACTGCGGGACCGGGTGCAGGCGACAATCCTCGCCTACGAGACCGGACTGATCCGGCCGGGCGGGGCGGCCGCGGACTGACCCCCGAGCGTCGGGTCCGGCGTCGGGGCGTGACGCCGCGAGGCACTCCCCTGCCCCGTGCACGTCCTCCCCCACCATCCGGAACTGCGAGATGACCGCGACGCACCGCCCGTCCTCGTCGTCGAGTTCGAGCGCCGAGGTCGGACCGTGCGCCGCCGTGGAGCGGACGCGGTGACGGGCCCGGACGACGGCGAGGTCGACGCCGCCCGCGCGGCTTGAACGTCCCCACCAACTTCTCCGTCGTCGGCTTCCACGACCTCCCGCAGACAGCACAGAACTCCCCCGGTCTGACCACCGTGCGGCAGCCGCTGCACCACAGGGGCCAGGACGGCCCGCGCGGTGCTGTCCCTCATCGAGGGACAGCGGCTGCTCATGGAGCACATGAAGGTGCTGCCCCGCGCGTTCGCTCATCCGGTTTCGGGAGCAGTACATCAAGCGCCGGATGAACAGTCCGGGGAGCAGGCCCTGCCGGACGGGGGTAGAGGCTCGCGACGCCAGCGCCGTGGGCCTCACCCAGACGGTGGAGGGCGACCATCGGCACGACCCCGGGGTGGGTGACCTCCGGCCCCAGGTCCGCCTCAGCCGTACCCGCCCGCCGGTACGCGGGGACCGCGGACGTTTCAAGGTCCGGCGGGATCATCGGCCCGGCGGCGTGGTCACAATTTCAGGCGGGGAAACAAGTGTGCGGCGTTCCCCGACAGCAGTGCCTGCTTCTCGTCGGCCGACGGGAAGTCATGCGAGGCGAGGGTGGACGCGAGCCCTTCGACGATCCAGCCGGCGGTGAAGGGGTAGTCGCTCCCGTACAGCAGCCGGTCGGGGTCCACGAGGTTCAGCAAGGCCGGCAGCGCCCGGGGAAGAGACAGGCCCGCCACGTCGTAGTAGAGCCCGCGCAGTGCGGCGACGACGTCGACAGGGCGCTCGGACTCCAGGAAGGCGAAGGCCGCGATCCGGTCGGCAAGTACCGGCAGCGCCGCTCCCGCGTGCGGGATGATGAAGCGAATGCCGGGATAGTTCTCCAGCACCCGGTTCAGGGCGAGCTGGGCGACAGCGCGCGTAGTGTCGAACAGGAACTCGATCATGGGGCGGGGTCGCCCGACACAGGTGTCTTGCCAGCCCGCGGGTGAGGTGGGGTGGAGCAGCACCACGGCCTGGCGCCGGTTCAGCTCGGCCATGAGCGGGTCGAAGGCCGGGTCTCCCAGGTAGACGTTGTCGTAGTTCGTCAGCAGGGCGATTCCGTCGGCCTGGAGAACGTCGAGGGCGTAGCCCGCCTCGGATACGGCCGCGTCCACGTCGGGCAAGGGCAGTGAGGCGAAGAGGCCGAAGCGGTCGGGGTGGTCGCGCACGATCGAGGCGCCTTCCTCGTTGACCGTGCGGGCCAGAATCCGGGTGGAGCGCGCATCCGCGAAGTGCACTCCGGGTGAGGACACGGAGAGCATGGAGACGGCGATGCCGGTCCTGTCCATGAGGTCCAGCGCGTCCGGCACATTCCAGTCGGGGATGGCCGGCATCCCGTCGGGGCTGTTAGACCCTGCGGCGATCATGGCTTCTCGCAGCGTCGGGGTGATGTAGTGGGCGTGCACATCGACCGCTCCGCTCAACGGTGCGGAGGGGCCATCGGGGACGGGTGCGATCGCGTCCGGGGTGTGCGACAGCGGCGTGCTGGGGGTGGAGTCCATGTCTCTCCTGCGGCTACGAGGGAGGCGGCCGCGTCTCGTCCCGGAGACGCAGGCACCACAATCGGACTAGAACATCATTAATGATGTCGTTATCAATATAGTGTCGACCGTCATTCCGCGGTGCCCGGCCCCGCGCGCCATGGCACCGGGTGCGGCAATCGACCACGCACGTTGATACCGACGCACCCGCCGGTCAGTGGAGCTGCGCGGTCAGGAAGCGGACCTGCTCGGCGACGACTTGCTCGAACACGGCGCCCACGTACGGATCGAAGTGACCGCCCTGGTACATGGACATCTGGGCCCGTGGTGCCTGTGCCGCGGCCCGCCGTGCGGGGCCGGCTGGAGTGATGCCGTCGGTGGTGCCGGCCTGGAGCAGCCAGGGGCAGGTGATCTTTGGGGCGCGGGTGACGGGGCGGTAGAAGCCCATGCGCAGCATGATCCTCGCGGCGATGTCAGTCGAGGGCGGATCGTCGGCGGGGAACATCGCCAGGAAGCCGGCCAGCGCTTCGCTGCTTGCCATGGCCGCGCCTGAGCCCGCGCCGCCCACTGCCGCGATCAGGTGGGGAGGGCGCCGAAGCACGGCGCGGGCAAGATCACGCAGTCCGGCAGCTGTGAGCGCCAGGGCACGTGCGGGTGGCGTGGTCCGAAGCGCGGTGCGGCCGTCCAGGAAGGGATTCATGGAAATCGCGGCCGCGATCGTGGTGTCGCGCGCGGCCGTGACGGCCACGTGCCCGCCACTGAAGGAGGTACCCCAGACGGCGATCTTGCCGGAGTCGACCCCTGGCAGTGTCCGGGCGAACGCCACGGCGGCCTTCCAGTCCAGGAGCTGCTCCTTGATGGAGACCAGGTGGCGGGGATGTCCGGAGCTGTCGCCGAAGTGGCGGTAGTCGAAGACCAGAGCGTGGAAGCCTGCCACGGCGAAGCGCTCGGCGAAGGCGTCCAGCCGTCCGACGCGAGTGGCTCCCAGGCCGTGGGCCAGGACGACACAGGGCCCCGATCCTTGCGCGCCGGCGGGGCGATACAGCCAGGCTGCGCAGTTCCCGCCCTCGGAGGGGAACGTCACGTCGGTGCGATGGAAGGAGACGGGAGGCATCTCGCCGGTTGCGCTCATGAGCCGGTCCGGGCGGGTTGCTGGGGCACGGCGATGGGGTTCGAGTAGCGCAGCGCCTCATCGTCGAGGCGTGCGCGGCGGAAGGTGATGAGATCGCGCAGGTAGTTGTTGCCGGGGCGCCATGGTTCTTTGGACCCGCTCCGGGGGAAACGGTCGATGGACCGCTGGACGTAGCCGGCGGAGAAGTCCAGCAGCGGGCGGTGCTCCGTCCCGGCCGGTTCGGTGGGCAGGACCTGGCGGTAGCCGTGCTGCTCCATGTGGGCCAGCACGCGGCAGACGAAGCCGCTGACCAGGTCGGCCTTGAGGGTCCAGGAGGCATTGGTGTAGCCCATGGTGAAGGCGAGGTTGGGTACGCCGCTGAGCATCATGCCTCGGTAGGCCGTGGTCTGGGAGAGGGTCACTTCGGTGCCGTCGACCAGGAGCTGTGCACCGCCCATACCGAGCAGGTCGAGGCCCGTCGCAGTCACGACGATGTCCGCCGCGATCTCCTGCCCTGACGCCAGTCGCACACCGGTCTTGGTGAAGGCGTCGATATGGTCGGTCGCCATCGAAGCACGGCCGTCGCTGATGGCCTTGAACAGGTCGGCGTCCGGCACGACGCACAGGCGCTGATCCCATGGCTTGTAGCGGGGCTTGAAGTGGGTGTCCACGTCGTAGCCCTTGGGCAGGAGCCGCTTGAGCTGGCCGCGGATGATCGCCTTGCTGACGCCGGGGGCGCGTTGTCCGAGTTGGTAGGAGGCGGCGTTGACCGCGATGTTCTTCCAGCGGACGACCGGGTAAGCGGCGCGTTTTCCGATCAGCCTCTGAAGGCCGCTAGCGAGAGGATCCTTCGCCGGAAGCGAGACAATGTACGTCGGCGACCGCTGAAGCATGGTGACGTGGGCGGCGGTGCGCGCGAGTGTGGGAACGAGCGTGATGGCTGTTGCCCCGCTGCCGATGACGATCACCCGCTTGTTGCGGTAGTCCAGGTCTGCCGGCCACTGCTGGGGGTGGACGATCTGGCCGGTGAAGTGCTCCTGTCCCTCGAAGGACGGCGTGTGCCCGTGGTCGTAGCGGTAGTAGCCAGTGCACATGTGCAGAAATCCGCAGGTCATCGTTGTGATGCTGCCGGGGTCCCCGCCCTGGCGCACCGTGACTGTCCAGCGGGCGTCGGCGGACGACCACTCAGCTTTGACAATCCGGTGCCGATAACGGATGTGCCGGTCGATGCCGGCCTCGGCCGCGGTGCCGCGAATGTAGTCCAGGATCGAAGCGCCGTCCGCAATGGCCTGTGGTTCCCGCCAGGGCCGGAACCCGTAGCCGAACGTCTGCATGTCGGAGTCGGAGCGGATCCCGGGGTACCGGAACAGGTCCCAGGTCCCGCCGCTGACCTCCCGCGCCTCCAGGATCGCGTAGCTCATGTGCGGGAGCGCTTCCTGAAGACGCCACGCCGCCCCGATACCGGTCAGTCCGGCACCCACGATCAGAACGTCCACGTGTTCGAGGCCGCTTTCAGCACGGACAGGATCACCTGTCGACCCGTTCCTCGCCATGTCCCTCACCTCTCTCTGAAATGATTTATCAACTTCGATGAAATCATCATCATGGAGGGGAAGGGTGTCAAGCGAACGAGTCCCTGCCCTGATTGCTGATGGCGGCCTCGAGTCTGCAGCTCGACCGCGCTGGCGCGAACGGCCGACTGCAGCACAGTCTGCGCCTCGCGGGATGCCCGTGACCGTGCCGGTCAGGACCATGCCGTAGGGCAGTCGTCGCTGACATTCGCCGGCGATCCCCGGTGTCCGCGATGGGCACTGAGGTCTGCGAGGACACGCAGCTCGGGCCCCCGAGCCAACCGCCTTGACCCTCCGGTAGGACGCGTGCCTCGGACGTCAGCAGTGACGCGACACCCTGCTGGAGGCACTATGGCGGCGGCGCTTCAGATTCGACGGAGGCGCGGGAAGAGGGTGAGCGCGTTCTCCGTAAGCATCCGCTTCTTGTCCTGCGCGGAAAGTTCGCTGGTGGAGGCCAGTTGAGCGGCCAGCGCCTCGACCACCGCCGCATTCGTGAACGGGTAGTCGCTGCCGTAGAGGAGTCTGCGGGAATCGACGAGCTTCAGCAGCGCCGGAAGTGCCCGGGGCAGCGAGAAGCCGGCGACGTCGTAGTACAGCCTCTTCAGTGCGCCGATCACATCGACCGGTTTCGGACTCAGCAGCGAGAAGGCGGCGATCCGATCCGCCAGGACGGGCAGAGCCGCGCCGGCGTGAGGCACGATGAAGCGGATACCGGGGTAGTCGCCGACCACTCCCTCGAGGATCAGCTGGGTGATGGTGCGGGTGCTGTCGAAGAGGAATTCGATCATGGGGCGCGGGGCCCCGAGCGACGTGGACGCCCAGCAGGCAGGCGAGGTCGGGTGCAGGTGGACTACGGCTTTCCGCCTGTTCAGCTCGGCGAAGAGAGGGCGGAAGGAGGTGTCGCCCAGGTAGGTGCCCTGGTAGTTCGTTTCCAGTGCGATGCCGTCGGCGTGCAGGGCGTCGAAGGCGTACGCCACCTCGTCAACTGCGGCGTCGACGTCCGGCAGGGGAAGTGAGGCGAACAGGCCGAAGCGAGATTGGTTGGCCCGCACCAGTTCCGCCCCCTCCTCATTGACCCGCCTGACGAGGGCGCGGGACTTGAGGGGATCGACCAAGGCGAATCCGGGCGATGAGACGGAGAGCATGGCCACCGAGATGCCCGAACTCCCCATGAGCTGCAAAGCCTTGTCGGCGCTCCAGGCCGGTATCTCGGGCATCCCGTCGGGCTGGCCGGCGCCGGCGTCGAGCAGGGCCTGACGGTAGGTGGGAGTGATGTAGTGCGCGTGCACGTCAATCGCCTGAGCGAAAGAAGCAGTCCCGGGCGCCGCGAGGGCTGCACCTTGGGGAGTCGCTCCTTGTGCAGGAGCGGCCTGAGCGATACCTAGGCCGGCTGCAGTCAACCCGCCTATTCCGATGAGCGCCTGACGTCGCGTGGACATGCGTCTCCTGGGGTCATGGCAGGGCACGGCAGCGCAGCTCGTCGCTGGCACCCATCCCTGGCGAGAAGGGGGGTCACACCCACCCCCTGATGATGAATGGATCGTACCTGAGGGTTTCATCACCTTAAGGTCAAGGGATCGTAAAGTGAGAATGTTGAGGGTGTTACGCCGCGGTGTCCGCTCCGCGACCTGGCCGAGGCGGAGGGCCGGCACACATGGCCTGGCCTGCTATGCGGAATGGGGGCGAAGGCGCCTGGATGCTGCCAGCGCCGCACGATCGGTTCCGGTTCCGCGGTGCTGTCGGAGATCGAACGACGAGAAGGTTACGGGTATTGGGGTGCTGGTCGCGGCCCCACAGGGGCTCATGGCGGGTGCGCGGCGCGTTCTCCCTTGCACTCTCTGGGTGCCGTTCAGCGTCACCCGTCCGAGCCCCTCCTGATCCCGTCTCCGTCGGCGAGCCCGTCGCCTCCGCCGGCGTACGATCCGGCCGCCGTGCGGAAGCTTCTTTGTGTAACGCGGAAGCTGGGGGCTGAGCGCCGGCTCCGGCGGCGGGCTGGAGGCCCCACTCGGAGCCCTCGGGTCGACACTCTCGAGGGCGTGGACGCCTGCCGGAGAGCCTGACTGGGGGTGTCTGTGACGGCGGGAGCAGCGAATTATTTCTAGGCCAAGGCGGGCAAGGGCTTGGTCGCCAGCTCCCGCGCCTCGGCGGAGGGCAAGCCGAGCATGCGCAAAATCATCTCGGCCGCCTGCTCTGCGGCTGCGGCGTCGAGCTCGGCGGTGGCTCCGAGCTGGACGAGGCCGAGGAGGGCTCCCCCGACGGCGCTGAGCGCCACGCGGGCATCGACGATGTCGAAGCGGCCGGACGCCTTTCCGATTTCCAGGTCGCGCAGCGCCCTCGGCCCCAGTCCCTTGGCGCTGTGGACGTGCTGCAGTCCGCGGAAGCGCAGGATGCCGGTGATCTCCGGGTGACTGGCGGCCAGCAGCATGGTCAGGCGGATGCTGGCGGCGAACACCTCCGCCGGATCGTCGATCTCTTTGGTGGCGGAATCCAGGAGCTGACCGTATTCCTCCAACGCGTCGGCCACCGCCGCGTCGAAGAGAGCGTCCTTGGTGTCGAAGTGGTTGTAGAAGGTGCCGAAACCGACGTCCGCGCGCTCTGCGATCACCTGGATGCTCACCTCGGTTCCGCCCTGCTCGGCCAGAATGCGGCGAGCGGCGCCGATCAGTGCCTGGCGCGTTTGGGCCCTGCGGCGTTCGAAGCGGTTGGCCGGCTGAGCGGTCGAGGAATCCATGCCATAAGTCTATTCGGTAACAGAAATGATGAATCTCTCAGGGGTAGGAAGCCTCGACCCCTGGGTGTGGCTGCCAGATCGTGGATGGCGCAGTCGTATACCTCGCCACCGCCCTCAAATCCATCGCCGTCTACCGCGGCTTCAACGCCGCCCGACGCACAGGCTTGCTCCTGCCGCCCGCCCACATCCTCAACGCTCCGACCCGGCTGATGAAGGACCTCGGCTACGGCAAGGGCTATCAGTACGACCCCGATACCTTTCACAGCTTCTCTGGCGCCGACCACTTTCGAGAACATGAGCCGCGAGACGTACCACGAACCAACCCGCAACGGCTACGAAGCCCGGATCCCCGAGCGTCTGCACGAGCGGGCCGCTCTACGGGCTCGTAGGCGAAGGTGAGGGACAAGGGCGGACGGCGCCGCTTGGGGAACGTTCGAGCAGGGCTGCCGCCGGTCCGGGGGCCTCAGCGCGCTCGGGGGAATAGCCGTTCGACAGCGGTCACTACCACGGCGCGGCGAGCGGCTGTGGTGGGGTCCACGGCGTGTGCGACGGCGGCCTTGCCGTGTTCGGGCTGTGCCGCCCAGGTCGTGGCGATCTGGTTGACCAGGGCCAGGACGTCGGCCGGGTCCCAGGCAGAGTCGAGCTGTCCGGCCTGCTGTGCCTGGCGGAGCTGGTCGATTTTGCGGGCGATCAATGCCTGGGCGTGATCATCGGCAGCGGTTGCGGTGCCCGGCAGTTCGAGGCGCCCCCAGGTGATCAGGCGGTGGTGGTCCGGGCGGGCGACGAAGTAGTCGAACAGACGGCCCGCATAGCCAGGGAGGTCAGAGGGGTCCAACTGGGTGGCCTCGGCAATGACGAGGTGCTCCTGGGCGGCGACGGCTGCGTAGAGCGCGTCCTTGCTGCGGAAGTAGGCGTAGACGCGTTCTTTGCTCGTCTTGGCGAGTTTGGCGATGCGGTCCACGCGGGCGCCGGCGATGCCGTGGCGGGCGAACTCCTCCATGGCAGCGGTAAGGATGCGCTCGCGCGTGGTGTCGCCGCCGGCGGCTGCTGCGGGCGCTGCGGTCCGGCCGGAGTCGCGAGACTGGGACATGACCCCAGAATAGAGCACCGAACCGATTGGTTTGGCATCCGGGCGGTCGGCGCGTAGAGTCAAACGGAACAGTTCGGTTTGACCTCTGCGGGTGAAGCCGATGAACCACTGAGGAAGTGAACTCATGCAGCACCGCAATCTGGGCTCTCAGGGTCTGCGCGTCTCGGCACTCGGCCTGGGGACCATGGGGATGTCCATGGCCTACGGCGCCTCGAACGACGACGAGGGCATCGCGACCATCCGCCGCGCCCACGAACTCGGGATCGACTTCTTCGACACCGCCGAGCTGTACGGCGCCGGTACCGGCGCCAACGAGATCCTCCTGGGCAAGGCGGTCAGGGACTTCCGCGACGAGGTGGTCCTCGCCACCAAGTTCGGCTTCGACATGACCGCCCCGCTGCACAACCCCGGCTACAACAGCCGTCCGGAAAACATCCGCAAGGTCGCCGAGAACAGCCTGCGCTACCTGCAGAGCGACCACATCGACCTCTTCTACCAGCACATCTCCGACCCCGACGTTCCGGTCGAGGAGGTCGCCGGTGTGGTCGGGGAACTGATCGCCGAGGGCAAGGTGACGTACTTCGGCCTGAGCAACGTCGGCCCCCAGTACATCCGCCGCGCCCACGCCGTCACTCCGGTCTCCGTGCTCCAGTACGAGTACTCGCTCTTCGAGCGGGAGGTCGAGGAGAAGATCCTTCCCGTTCTGCGGGAACTCGGCATCGGCCTGGTGCCCTACTCCCCGCTCGGCCGCGGCTTCCTCGCCGGACAGGTCAAGCCCGCCAGCGAGTACCCCGCGGACGACATGCGCAGCTGGGACGAGCGGTGGCAGGGCGAGAACTACACCTACAACGTGCACGCCATCGAACAGCTCAGGAATCTGGCCGACACCAAGGGCATCACCACCGCCCAACTCGCGCTGGCCTGGCTGCTCGCCCAGGGCGAGGACATCGCACCCATTCCCGGAACCCGCAGCACCAAGCGCCTTGAAGAGAACTCCGGCGCCGTCGACGTTCAGCTCTCGGCCGCCGATCTGGCCCGCATCGCCGAGATCCTCCCCCGCGGCTCGGCTGGCAGCCGTTACCCCGCTGCGTTGCTGTCCAGCTTCACCACAGACTGACCGCGCCGGCACACACGTATGCGACGCCGGGCCGGTCGGCCAAAGGCCGCAGACCCCTCAGTGCCGACGGCAGGGGTTATCGGGCGGGGCCCAAGCCTTTTACCAACCTCGATTCCTCGGGGCGTGAATGCATGAGCTGGGCTGTTGGCCTGGTAGGGCGGCTGTCGACAGGTTTGCGGTGTACGTCGCTGCTGTTCAGCGGCTTGAGGGGGCGGCCGTGGGCTGCCGTGCCGACCCGAGCACCCGCAGCGCCCAGCGCATCGAGGAGAACACCGGCGCCGTCAACGTCCCTTTGACCGGAGCCGATCTCGCTAGGGTCGACGAGATCCGGTGGCCGCGCGCTTCGGCTCCCGCCACTCCGAGGATCAGGCGCCCGTCCGGATGTGAGCCCGCCCCGGGACTCAGCCGGCCCGCGTTGGACAAGGGACAACGGACACCCCTGTCGCTAAATTGAGCTCACAGCGCCAGTTCTTCCCGACCGGGAGGGTCGGGACGAACTCGGCAAGCGCGACATCGACGTGGATTCACACACTCAGACTCTGGGAACCCGCGGGCCTAGCGGAGCCCCCAGCCCGGCCGCGGGGTCGGCCTCATCGCTGGCGGTGTGCTCAGCTCGTTGGCCCCAGGGCTCAGCCCCTCCGGGTCTTCCCTGCCTGGTGAGAACTGCGCCGAAGATCATGCACCCGGTGCCTGACGCCGACTCGTCCGACCAGCCGTGCCGATCGGCCAGCTCGATCGTGGGCCAGGCCCGGGAACTCGCGACATGGCCGACCGATCCGGCGCGCCGGCGCGATCCCTTCCGCCAGGTAGCCCGCCTGGTTGTGGTGGCCGTTCCACCCCTGGGCACACCCAATGCTGATGAGCGCCAGCGCGCGCAAGTCCTCGCCCAAGTGCCTGCTGCTGTATCAATCACACGTCGCGGCCACCCTCACCCGGGCTGCAAGGCGGCATAGGTGTGCTGCTCCGACGTCGCGCTGCTGCGAGGACAGATTTTCGGTGAGGGCCGCGAAGATCTGGGTGAGGGGCGAAAGCAGGTCCGGGTGAATCTGGCTGAGGACGCGGACAGCGGGCGCTGGACGGGTGCGGGCTGGGCCGATTGCATGGCGCTTGGTCAGGCTTCGATGGGTATCGCCTCATTGCCGCGGCGATCCTGACTGTGGCGTTCCTTGCAGACGAGCCCGCGTTTGCCCAATCCGTCGACGACACGAGTGATCCGGCGTAACCGAGCAGACCGCCATGCGCTACGTCACCGCCGCACACCCCGGGCGTACGGCCAAGCCACCTCAGTAAGAGGCGATCGAGATCAATACCTCATCAGGCCGGGTTCAGCGCGGCGTAGGGCGTTCCGTGGTGTGGCGGCGGAGCGCTTCGGTAAGGACCGGGGTGATCGCGATCAGCTGTTCCTGCTGTTCGGGACTGAGGTCGTTGAAAGCCCTGCTGATATCTGTCCGGTATTCGTCCCACGTCAACTTCTGGAGAGCGGTTCCGCCTCGCGTGAGGGAGACCACTGTGCTGCGGCCATCAGCGGGGTTGGGGCGACGCTCGACCAGGCCATCGTCGTCGAGGGCATCGACGAGAGCGGTGACACGCCGCTGTGTGACGCCGAGCGCGTGGGCGAGTTGGGACATGGTCTGTGCCCCGTCGGTGTGCAGTGCATTCAGCAGCCGCATGCGGATGTAGCTGACCGAACTGGCCGGTGTACAGGCCTTTGTCCAGGCCCCCCAGGCGGGGCCGAGTTCGGTGAAGAGCGCAACGAGTTCTTCGGACCTCGATTGGCTGGTCTGATGGGCCATGTCGGGACCTTATCTTGCAAGCAGCGGAGTGGGAGCGCTGCCCGGCCGCGTCAGCGGCCAGGCAGCGGGCCGTCTCAGGATCCGCCCGTGACCTTGATGTTCGTGCCAGTGATCCACTGGGCGCGAGGGGAGAGCAGGAAGGTGACAGCCTCGGCGATGTCGCCGGGTTCACCGGCGCGCCCGAGAGGGACTCCGGCGACCAGGGCTTCGCGGGTGGCACCGATCCCCTCGGCGATGGTCTCAAGGATGGCGGAGCCTCCAGGGGTATCGACCGGGCCGGGGGTGACGAGGTTGACGCGGATTCCCTCCTTCGCGAGGTCTTGGGCGATGCCCTTGGTGTAGGTGTCCAAGGCAGCTTTCGCGGTGACGTAGTGCAGGAGCGGGCCAGATGGCGTCTCGGTGCCGTTGGTGGAGATGTTCACGATCGCCGGGCTCTCGGCTTTGCGCAGTGCCGGAAGAGCCGCGTTGATCAGGCGCACCGCGGACAGGAAGTGGATGTCCAGGGAGTCCTGCCACTCCTCCTCCGGAATCGACTCCAAGCCGTCGAGGTGAACGCGGGCCGCCCCGGCGTTGTGCACCAGCAGATCGAGGCCGCCGAGTGCCTGCACGGCTTCAGCGACCAGGCTCGTGATGGCGTCGGCCGATCGCAGGTCCGCCGGGATGAAGATCGAGCCTTCCGGGGTCGTCTCCGCACGGGAACGGGCGGTGGTCACCACCTGCGCGCCTTCGTCGAGCAGCTGCTGCGCGATGGCCGCGCCGATACCTCGGGATCCCCCGGTCACCAGTGCACGACGGCCGGCGAACTCGCCTGGGATGGGCTTGTTAGGTGTGTACATGCATCCAGTCGTACCACCAAATGCTGTACACCGCCAACAGTTACTCACCACCGCCAGTAATTCCCTAAGCCTTCAAATCCGTCCCCCAACCCGTGCGACATACATCAGCAAGTAGCCTCAAAAGCGGCATCTCGTGGCCACGGGATCGCTCGGGAGTTGCATCCCGCTTGGCGGGGTGTACTGTCACGTGGGTAGTTACTGAACCCCGCTACTAGTGAGAGCCGCGGCGATCGGCTTCTCCGCCGTCGCCCGGCCGGCATAGGCCCGATCCGGGTCGGCCGCGCCGCTACAGGCGATGTGAACCACCCATCACCCCCTTCAGAAAGACCTGCCATGAATAAGATCCTTGTGACCGGCGCCAGTGGTTCGCTAGGAAAGCTGACCCTCCGGCACCTGCTGGACCGTCGCCCGGCGAGCGGCCTGGTCGGACTCGTGCGCGACCCCGCCAAGGCTCAGGACCTGGCGGAGCTGGGCATCGAGCTGCGTACGGGCGACTACATGGATCCGGCGTCGCTGCGTAAGGCGTTCACGGGCGTCGACAAGCTGATGCTGGTGCCCACGCACGCCTTCACCGAGCGCAAGATCGCTCACGCGAACGTGATCGATGCCGCGGTCGACGCCGGTGTCCGGCACCTGGTCTACGCGCCCATCATTCGCGATCACGGCTCGACGTTCTCGATGAAGGAGATCACCGCCGAGGACGAGTTCACGCAGGCGAAGCTGGCCGAGTCCGGGCTGGCCTACACCCTGGCCGAGCACCCGCCGTTCCTCGACGTCATCACCCCCTACATGGGAGCGACCCCGTACGAGAACGGGGTACGGGTCCCCGTCGGCGACGGACGGTTCGCCGCCGCCTCCCGCGACGACCTGGCAGCCGCGCAGGCCGCCATCCTCACCGAGGAGGGACACGAGGGAAAGACGTACCGCCTGACCGGCGGGCCGTCGGTCTCCTTCGCTGAGATCGCGAAGATCCTCTCCGACATCCACGGCAGCCCGGTCCCCTATGTCCCCGTATCCGACGAGGAGTACCTCGACAACATGCGCGCAGTGGGCTTCCCCGACTTCGCCGTCGAGTTCGTACTCACGTGGGTGCACGGGATGAACGCTGGCGAGTGGGAAGCCAAAGGCAGCGACCTGGAGACGCTCATCGGTCACAGCCCGACGACGACCTCCGAGTTCCTGCGCAGCGAATACGCCGCCCGCTGACCGCGCTCCCGATCTGAAGACCCTGAGAAAGGTGAGTCCATGAGAATCGGATTTCTCGGAGCAGGCGTCGTCGCCCAGACCATCGCCCGACACATGCTGCCCCTGGGGCACCAGGTCGTGCTCAGCAACACCAAGGGACCTGACTCCCTGACGCCGTTGCTCACGGAGCTGGGCCCCGGCGCCTCAGCTGGCACCCCGCAGCAGGCCGCCGAGCAGGACATCGTCGTCCTCGCGGTCAACTGGCCCAACGTGCAGAACGCGCTGTTCTCGGTTCCCGACTGGTCGGGCCGCGTCCTGGTCGACGCGACCAACCGGGTCGCGGGCTACGAGCCGTTCACCCTCGGCGACCTCTCAGGACGCACCTCCAGCGAGATCGTCGCCGACCTCGCCCCCGGAGCCAGCGTCGTCAAGGCGTTCAACTCCGTTCCCATGTCCTGGATCTCCGACTTCACCCCCGCCAAGCCGAGCACCGTCCTGTTCATCTCCGGTGACGACAGCGAGGCGAAGAAGCCGGTCAGCGAGCTCATCGAGCAGGCCGGCCTGGTAAGCGTCGACCTCGGCTCTCTGGCAACCGGCGGACGCCTGCAGCAACTCGGCGGCCCCCTCGCCGGGATCAACCTCACCTTCGGCGGGAGGTTCACCACATGAAAGCCCTCGTGTACGAGACGGCCCACGACATCACCCAATTCGCCCTTGAACTTGCTGACGTCTCCGAGCCGACGGTGCGCGAGCAGGACGTGCTGGTCGAGATCCGCGCGATCGGCGTCAACCCCGGCGAAGCCTTCATCCGGCGGATACGCAGCGCTGAGCCCGGCGGCCGGGTCCTCCTCGGCTGGGAGTTCGCCGGCGTGGTCACCGCAGTCGGAGATCACGTCCAGGGCTTCACCGTGGGCGAGCGCGTCTTCGGGACCGGGGACACCCGACGCGATGGGAGCTGGGCGGAACGACTGGCCGTCGACCATCGGATCCTCGCCAAGATCCCGGATCAGCTCTCCTTCGTCGAAGCCGCGAGTCTGCCCATCGGCGTCCTGACCGCATCAGAAGCCCTCTTCCGCGATCAGAACGCGCTGCCGAGGGGCGCGGACCGCGTCCTCGTACTCGGCGGCGCCGGCGCCGTCGGCTCACTGGCCACCCAGCTCCTCAAAGCTACGACTTCCGCCTTCGTTATCAGCACCGCATCACGAGAAGCCTCCCGACAGTGGTGCACGGACATGGGAGCCGATCTGGTGCTCAACCACGCAGGCGACGTCCCTGCTCAACTGACCGCAGCCAGCATTCCGCACGTGGACATGGTGCTCTCCACCGCCGCGAGCGCCGACCACCTGAGCTGGATCCCAAAGATCCTCCGCCCCTTCGGGCATCTGTCCGTGGTGGACGGCATCCCCTCGCTGGACGTGGGTGCCCTCGCGGCGAAGTCCTTGTCGCTGCACACGGAAATGGTCTTCAGCCGGATCCTCGACGGGGCCGATGCCAAAGCCCAGGGCCAGACCCTCTCAAGGGCCGCCGAGCTCGCCGCTTCCGGACGTCTGCACCCCATCGTCACGCGCGTCCTCGACGGGCTCACAGCCAAGACGATGCGCACCGCCCACGAACTTGTGGAAAGCGGGCGAACGATCGGAAAGATCGTCATCGCAACCTGACTCACCATCGAGCCGGGAATAGCCGTGTGCACGTCGACGTCGTCGCCCGCCTGTTCACCACGACACTCGACAAGGGCGCCACGGGTGCGCACTACCCGGTCGCAGGAGAGATCCCCAACCGGTGGGGTAGCTGAAGCAGCCGCCCGCGGTCTGGGACTCGACACCCGCAAGCCTCACCGTGGACGAGGCACCAGCGTCTGGGCCGAGTTCGGCGCGCTCATCATGGCCGCGTCCAGCCGCAGCAGCGCGTCACGCGCCCGCCAGGAATTGGGGTGGCCCCCGCGCACCACACCGACATGCTCACCATGATCGGCGAGCCGCGACTGAGGGAACAGGCGACCCGCGAATGGCGCACGCGTTCCACACGAGCCCACCCAAGGTTCGGCAGCGCCTGCTGAACCTCACCGGCCGGGTGCACGAGACATCACTCGTGCATCCGGCCATCGTCATCCTTCGAGCCAGCAAGACCCGCATGGTCCACCGCAACGCTCCCCTGACCGAAACCGGCCGCCTTCGCCTGGCGCATTGTGTGGTCGACGACCAATGGCCGCTCCGTCGCGCGGCCGAACGGTTCCAAGTCTCGCCCACCACAGCGAAACGGTGGGCAGACCGCTACCGCGAGCAGGGACCCGCTGCAATGACGGATCGCTCCAGCCGCCCGCACCTCAGCCCGCGTCAGACGCCGACTCGCACCGAACGGCGCATCATCAAAGTCCGCGTCCTGCGACGCTGGGGCCCAGCCCGTATCGCCTACCTGCTCGGCCTCAATCCCTCCACGGTGCACCGAGTACTCACCCGGTATCGAATCGCCCGCCTGTCGCATCTGGACCGTGCCACCGGCCGTGTCATCCGACGCTACGAGCACGCCGGACCAGGCGACTTGGTACACGTCGACATCAAGAAGCTCGGCAACATCCCCAACGGTGGCGGCCATCAGGTGCTGGGCCGTCAGACCGGTCGCAAGAACCGGATCGGCGGAGGTTACAGCTACATTCACAACGCTGTCGACGACCATTCCCGCCTGGCCTGCAGCGAGATCCTCGCCGACGAGAAGAAGGAAACCGCGTCCGCGTTTTGGACCAAGGCGCAAAGCTTCTTCAGCCGGGCCGGGATCACCGTCCAGCGAGTCCTGACCGACAACGGCTCCTGCTACCGCTCGCGCACCTGGGCCATCACACAGGCCGACGCAGGGATTACACCCGCCCCTACCGCTCACAGACCAACGGGAAAGTTGAACGCTTCAACCGCACCCTCCTCGACAAAGGGGCTACGCCAAGCCCTACCTCAGTGAGCAGGAGCGTCGCGACGCGTGCCCGGTGTGGCTGCATGGCTACAACCACCACCGGAGACACACCGCCCTGAAGGGGCTACCACCCGCCAGCCATGTCCCCAACCTCTTGGGTCAGTACACCTAGTCGGCTTTCTCCGGGATGACGGACTTCATGCCGCGTCTGCGCAGGTGCACTCGGTTGCCGCAGGACGAACAGACCTTGTCGCGCACGACGGCGTCGGGCCGGGTGCGGGGGCGGCCAACGGGCGCGAACCCGGATCTTCTTCAGGACGGGGATGAACTGCGGGCTGTCGGCCGCCTGGCAGGCGGTGAGGACGAATGCCGGCGGACGACACTTGCGGTCGGCAGCGAGGTGAACCTTGCTGGTTCGCCCGCCCCGCGAACGCCCGAGGAGGACGCCCCCAGCCGAGTGGACCCGGTGACCGCCGGAAACTGACCCATGACCGAAGTCGAACAGGTGGCCGAATGGCGCCTTGTCTGACCGTGTCCCCTACGTTCAGTATTGCGGCCCACCGATGACCCACCACCATCGGAGAGTTCATGCTGCGGGTGCACTTCACCAATGAAGATCTCGCCCGGGTCCGGGTCGCCACCGCTCCCGATCCGCTGTGGGAGATCACCAACAGTTTCCAGCTCCTCGCCTCCGCACGGGAGGGCCCACCTGCCTTTCGCGCCTGGCGGCAGCAGGCGCGATTACATCTGCCCCCTGCCTGCGGGTCCCTCGCCGTGCTGCTCCCTCCGCGCGGCTACACACCTGACTTCCTCACCCCCCACCTGCCCAAGTCCCTTGATCTGGAGAGCGCGCTCGACACGGTGCTGAGCGTTCCTCGAACCTGGCTGCGGGCGGACATGTCCCGACTGGCCGCGCAGCGCACCCGACCACTGCCCGCCGAAGCCCGGGCCCTGGCCGACGGCGAGCCCCGGGCCCTGGACAGACTCGGCGCCGCCCTGCGCGCATATCACCAGCACGCGTTGGCACCCTTCTGGGAGCACATACGCGCCCACGTCGAGGCCGATCGAGCGCTGCGCGGCCGGGCGGCACTGGAGGGCGGCGCCGAAGGGCTTTTGGCAAGCTTCCAGCCCGTCCTGCGCTGGAAGCCTCCCGTGCTGGAGGCCGACTACCCGGTGGAGCGCGTACTGCGCCTCAACGGGCGCGGACTGGTGCTGCAGCCCTCCTACTTCTGCGTACGCAGGCCGACGACGCTCGTCGACGCCGACCGCACACCCGTGCTCGCGTATCCGCTCCATCACGTTCTCGGCGCGCCCGATTCCGGCGCGGGCGACGGTTCCCTCAGCGCACTCATCGGGCGTACGCGTGCCGCCGTGCTCGGCGCCGTCGTGTCCGGCCGTACGACAGGCGAGCTGGCCCAGCAGCTGGGCATCTCCGGACCCGCCGTCAGCCAGCACACCAGCGTCCTGCGGGAAGCCGGTCTGCTGCTGAGCATTCGACACAGCAAGATCATGCTGCACACCATCACCCCGGCTGGTCTCGCCCTGCTCGAGGGAACCACGAGCCGCCCACCCACCGGCAGGTTCGACATGACGCTTAAGGCACACCTTCCACGTGTAGCCACCCCGCGCCGCTGACGGGAACCTGTGGGGGCGGGTCAGAGAGCCGTGAGCCACCGGACGGGACAGGGGGACCCCGTGCAGCGACGCACCACCGTCTTCGCCACCACCATGACCGCCGTGGCGGCCGGCGCCCTTGCTCTCGGCCTGCTGATGACCGACGGCCCGGCACTGGGCGCCGGGCCGTCCAACGGCTTAAGCCCCACCGGCCCGGTCCGTGAAGTGACCACGGCCGAGCAGACCCGCATCGACCAGGCGGAACAGATCCTGATCAAGGGATGCATGGAACGGCAGGGGTTCCGCTACTGGGTCATCGCCCCGCTTGCCCCGGAGAGACTTCGCGCCTTCGAGCATCCCTTCGTGCGCGACGACCTCGGCTGGGCTCGGGCGCACGGTTACGGGGGAGCAATTCAGCGCGCCTTCTTCGCGACGAAGAAGAAGGACCCGAACATCGCCTACCGCAAGAGCCTGACTCCGACGGTTCGAGCCCGCTACCTGACGGCCCTGAACGGCGGGTCCGACTCCCGCCGTTTCTCCGTCCGCCTGCCGGCCGCCGGCTCCATCCGGACGGCGGTCGGCGGCTGCGAACTCGAAGCCAGGAAAAAGCTGTACGGAGATGTCGAGGCGTACTTCCGCGCCGACAAGATCGCCACCAATCTCATTCCCCTGTACGCACCCCGGCTCATGAAGGACCGGCGTTTCACCCAGGCGCTGCATGCCTGGTCGCAGTGCATGGGCCGTAGAGCCGGGCGAGCTTACGCCGATCCGCAGGCCGTGCAAAGCGATCTTCCCGGGCGGACTGAGGGGCTGAGCGATCGGAAGGCGGACGCCCTGGAGCGGAAGTTGGCGGTGGCGGAGGCCATCTGCGCGCGCACGTCCACGCTGGCCACCACCGCACGACATCTGGACGTCGAATACGGCGCCCCGGTGCGCCGGCAGTACGCCGACGACATCCGCACCGGCAAACGCATGCGCCTGGCCGCGCTCGCCGAGGCCGACACCCTGCGTATCACCGCGAACTGACCTTTCGCGATCATTCACGCCCATTCACACCCTACGAAGAGATCACCCCGAAGGAGAGATCATGCGAAAGCTCCATGCTGCCCTCACGGCTGCCGCGATGGCGGTCGTACTGGGCACCGCACTGCCCAGCACGGCTCAGGCAGCGCCGACCGGCGCCCAAGGACCCAACTGCGACGCCCAGTACAACGCGCACCGTGAAGACGGCAACATGCGCGCCTACCTCCTGACGGACTGCAGCACGCTACTCGGCACGGCCTCGGGCAACGACGCGAACTGGGGCGACGGGTCGGGGAGTTTCACCGGAGCCGACGACGACTTCGCCTGGTCGATCCTCAACACCGGCACCTACTCCGGCGGCGTCAACAACGTCCAGTTCTACGAAAACGCGAACTACGGAGGCGGCACCGGCTGTCTGGCGAGGGGGGAACTCTACGTGGACGACCTGCGCGACAACGTCTTCAACAACGGCGTCCGCGCCTCCAACGCCATCAGCTCCCATCGCTGGTCCTCCGGCTGCACCAACCGCTGGACCTGAGTGGCACAGTGCACGAGCTCGGCCCACCCACTCCTGTACGGCGGGCCGGGCTCGTCGGCGAACGGCAGAACAAAGGAGCGGACGCGGGACAGGAGGTAGTTGGAGTAGGCGGACCAGGGCGTAGCACGCACGTGAACTGGGCGTTGCCAGCGACGCGTTGGAGATGCCCGGGACCACTGCCCGTGTTCACGAACGCCCATCCCACACGAGTCACGACCACCGCTGGTGCGGCTCGACGTCCGAGCTCGTCCGGACGAGCGGTCGCGGCGGGACGTATCCACACCAGGTGTGTCTCCGCAGTGCGTCACTGCTGACGAGCGCCGCTCCATGCCGGACCCGGACTGACAGGCGACGACTCATCTCGGGCATCGCCGAGCGGCGATCAACCCTCGGGGAGGGGCGGACTGACCCGTCAAGTGTTGATCAAAGAGTAGGCATTGCCGAGTCAACCCCTGCCGTAGGCCTCCGCCGAGGCCGCCGGCCGACGTTCACGGTGAGGATTTGTGGAGAAGGGTGGTGTCTTTAGGCGTCGCGCTTGAAGACAAGCACCTCCGTGAACGCTACGCCCAGGGGAGCCAGGAAGGCGGCCTCAAGGCTGAAGCCGAGTGTCGTGAAGAGGTCCACGCACGTACGGCGAGGCATGGCGGCCGGGAACGAGTCGTGACCCGCGCCGCCCTTGGTCGCCCAGATACGCATCGCCTCCGGGTCGAGGCACGTCTCCGTCATGACGTCGAAGACGATCCGCCCGCCCGGCCTCGTGACGCGGGCCATCTCGAAGAAATAGCGGCAGGCACCGAGGAAGGTCAGAGTGTTGAACACCTTGTGGGCCTGGACGAGGTCGACGCTGTTGTCCGGTGTCGCGTCGAGGTTGAATCCTGTCACCGGTTGGGCGATCACTCCGAAGGTGACCACCAGGTAGTCGGCCCAGGGCTCTGCCGTCTCGTAGATCTCGTAGCGGCTCGGCACGCACTCCTTCAGCGTCCTCTCCAGGTACCGTCCGGACCCGGGACCGATTTCCAGCACCGTGTCAGGTGCCGCGGCGAAGACACCGAGGGCCCGAAGTTCGTCGACGGTGGACTGGGTGGCCCCCGGGGTCCCGTTCATGACCTCGTCGATGTAGTCCCCCACCGACAGACCGGCCGCCCGCGCGGCCCGCATCGTCGGCTCGAACGGGATGAAATCATCGACCCCACCGCTGGGCGTGGTGCTGCGCACAAGGTGGAAGCCGGCGCGCTCCAGGAGCCGCTTCGACCCGGACTTCACGGCGGACTTCGCCCTGTCTGCTGCCGTCATCGGTCCACCCCTCCCCCGGCCGCCAGTGCCGCCACCCGGAACCCGGTGAAGGAGCATTTCGGGGCCGAGGAACCCCACCCGGTGTTCCAGCGGGGGCAGGCGTTTGCCACCCGGCCCCGCTCGGTGCACAACTCGTACGTACTCCTTGAGGAAGCACGGACGCGCTCAGCGAGGCCCCGGGCAGCAACATGACCTCGGACCTTCAAGTGCGCTGCAGTGGACGGGTCTGCAAGGCGCGCCGCGACGACGGGCGCAGGCGCTCGCGTCTCATGTGACATGCGGTTCATGGGACTCCCCCTGGCACAGGACTCACGCTGAGCCCACGTGCCGAAATAGCGGACAGAACCGTCCCCGACAGGGACGAGTGAGCTCACCGGAGGCCGTACGGGTACCGCCGTGGCAGATCAGGCGGCGGCGTACGGCAGCGGAAGAGGCGGCGGGCCGCGGCGCACCTTCGCGGCGTCCGGCATAACTGATAAGGGAGGAGCCCGAGTTGGCCCGGAACCCACGCGCCAAGCGGCCTCGACGTCTGTCACGTCGTAAGGAGTAAAGCCAACAACCAGGAGCCTGCGCAGCAGCGCGCGCAGCGCGCACCACTCCTTCCCGGCTGCGTACAGAACCCGCCACGCACCGTCGTCGAGCCCATGCAACAGGCCAGCGCGGAGCACGGCCGGCGCGCTGCGGCCATCATCACGTGCCACCCCGCAAGAACAGCCAGAACTGTCAGCAGGGACAAACCCGTACCCGATGACGGCCTGAGCGCTGAACGCCAACAGCCCCCGTGTACGCAGCGACTTGTCACTCCCAGCACCTGGCAGCGCTACGGCGAACAGGAAACAAACCGTCAACGCCTGCACGAGTCCAGACGGCTTCGATTCAAAAGCCAGGTCATGCACGAACGCCGTGACCAGGGTTGCCAACAGGGAAAACATCCCCGCCCGGGCGGCCGCCATCACCGCCACAGGCGGCACATGGCCACGGCAGCGCACACCTCGAACGCGCGAAGTTGCCCCCCTCACCCCGCCATGATGGGCCCCATTTTGCGACTTGTCATCCTTTTCGCCCGGTCGGCCCGAATCTCGCACCCTCACAGGGGCGTTCCAACGGCGCCCGGCTGTCGGGACGGTCCGGGCGGTCGTCATGATCAACCCTACGAGCGCAGCCGGAAGTGAGCGTTGTCCACACCCCCTGTCGAGTTCGCGCTTGGTCGGGGTGAGGCGTCGAGGACTCCGGTCACAGCGCGAGGCACAAGGCGTTGACCGTGTCAATGATGCTTCTCAGGCGGCGCGAACGACCAGCAGTCCGCGGTCCTGTCCTCCGCCTGTCAACCCGCCCCTTTGATCCCGTGGGCCGTGGTCATGCCCAGCGGTCTTCCATCAGGTGCGGCAGCGTACGAAGCCAACGTGACCCTGGGTCTGCGAGTTGAGACTTCCAGCACCTCCCCACACCACCGGAGCCTCATGCGGTGCGCATCTCAACTCCGTCACCCGCTCAGCAGCTTTACCGAAAGACCTCACCGAACGGCGCGGAGAAGTGGGCTCCGGCTGAAGCAGTCCACCTGTTCCCAGGTTTTCCGCCAGGAGCCAGGTCGGTCAGCCGTTGCCCCTGCGTCGACGTTCGAGGACCAGGAAGATCAGGAAGCCTGCGACGAACAGAACTGCTCCGACGACAAGGAACGGCACCGGCGCGTACTCCTCGGTGCACGTGCTCCCGCCAACCGTCGCGTGACATACGGTCCCGGGACCTTCCCTGTTCAGGTAAGCGAGATAGAAGACCGGCAGGGCCAAGCCCGCGACACCTCCGACGATGGCGGCCCTGGACCCTCTCCGGAGCAGGAACACCGCGGCTATCGCAGCCACGGCGATGAGGGCGATGCCCGCTGTCAGCAAGGCCGCCAGACCGAAGGCCAGACATCCCCCGACCGCAAGCCATGCCAGGAACCAACCCCACTCCGTCGCACGACTCTGATCAACCTGGTCTGCGACAACACCCCTACCTTGCACGGCGCCTCCTGTTTCCAGGTGAGATGAGGACGAACAGCCAGGCGAAGAGCAGTTCAGCCTAGCGCCGCCGTGCGATCGCGACACAGACCGGGACAGCGGCAAGAGAGACGGGACAACGCGCTCGCCGAGTCGTTCTTCGCCACCATCAAACGAGAGTTGCCCGGCACCACCGCCTGGACCAGCCGCACCACCGCCCGCACCGCGATCTTCGACTTCATCGAGGGCTGGTACAACTTGCACCGACTGCACAGCAGCCTCGGCCAGGCCGTCTCTTTCGGATCACGCTTGGGCGGCATCTCACTCTGTTTGCAGCCACTCAGCCGAACGCTCTTGCGAGCCCTGCATCTGATCGGCGGTACAACTAAGGCTGTCGTCCGACGTGCTTGTCGTGAGTCAGACGCGCGGGTCGGTGCGATCGAGGGAGGCAAGTGCCGCCACCTCCAAGCCGGACGGTTATCGCACCTACCCTCAGCAGCTCCGGGCCGCCTAACCTCGCGCTTTCACGAGTTGGGGCGTCGAGGCTTGATCAAATAAGCAGAGAGCACCCCCTGAACTGCAACAATTGGACTGTTCTAGGGCCCTGCTGGCTGCACGGAAAGAGGCGCTCTCCAGGTGAAGAAGCCTATCGGGTCGTACCCGCGTGGTCCTTGTGAAGGAGGGGGTTCCGCTACCGGATCGAGCTGTTCGCGAGTGACTACTCGGAACCGGTGTCAGGCTCAGACGGTGGGAACAGTGCCGCCGTCGATGACGTACTCCGCGCCCACAATGGATGAGGCTCGGTCCGACACGAGGAAGCCGACCAGGTCCGCGACCTCCTCCGTCGTTGCAAACCTTCCGATTGGAACCCCTCCGAGGGAATCCATCAGGCTCTGCTCCGCCTCTTCGCGGGTCCTTCCGTTGCCCTTAGCGAGCTGGTCGATGAAGCCCGCATACGCTCCGGTCTGAATCCCCCCGGGGCTGACGGTGTTTACTCGCACTCCTCGTGGGGCCAGTTCGTTAGCGAGACCCTTGCTGTACGTACGCAGGGCACCCTTCGCTGACGCGTACGGCAACGTCGCGTCGTGCAACGGCATCTGACGCTGGATCGACGTGACGTGGACAACTACTCCTGATCCCGCCCCCACCATTGCCGGCAGCAGTGCTCGATCCAGTCGGACAGCTCCCAAGAAGTTCAGGTTGAGCTCCGCCAGCCAGTGCTCCTCAGTCGCTGCAGCGAATCCGCCAGGCGGGGTTGAGGATCCTCCGACAACGTGCACCAGGATGTCCAGCGCACCTCCCTCAGAGATCTTGGACACTACAACCTCTACACCGCCCGCCGTGGAAGTGTCCGCCTCGATGAACCGGTCGGGGCGCTCGTAGCCGCCGGGCATAGTGCGTGCCGTGGTCCACACGTCGGCACCCATCTCTCGCAGTCTCTCTACGACGGCCTTGCCCGAGCCCTTCGAACCGCCCGTGACCAGCGCCCGGCGGCCGTTGAGACGGTCGCGGTCTGAACTAGACATTTTTCTCTCCACTGAAGATTGAGGTGGTGCGGGTTCGGTCAGGCCGGGTGGCTGGCGATGACGAGTTCGGCGATGAGGTCGTCCCGCAGCGCGAACCGGTAGTCGAGCTCGGCGACGCCTCCCGGGAAGGTGCCTTCGAGCCGCACGGTTACCACCCAGTGGATGTCATCGACGCGGTGAGCGCCGATCTGCTCGGTCGTGTATTCGAACTCGGACCCGGCGTCCCGCAGGAACGCGTAGGTCTCCTCCCGGCCGCGGAAGGTCTCGTCCTGGTCGACGATCACCGCACCCTCGGCGAGGTACGACGAGGCGGTGTCGGCGTCGCGGACGATGTGGGCGACCAGGAACTGGCGCACGGCGGTCGGGAGCAGATCGGACGGAAGATCGGTGTGCTGTGTCATGCGCCCACCGTGTGACCTCGCGATGCGGGAGGGTCAAGCCGTGGACTCTCCCCCAGGGGGAACGTTCAGAATGAGGGGATGCTGACCATTGGCGAGTTTTCGCGGCTGACCCACTTGAGCGTGCGGACCCTGCGCCGGTATCACGAGGCGGCCCTGCTGGAACCTGCCGTAGTGGACGAGACCACCGGTTACCGCTACTACGGCGTCGATCAAATCCCGACCGCGCAGGTCATCCACCGGCTCCGCTCGCTCGACGTCCCCCTGAGCGATGTGCAGCAGATCCTGCGGACCCCCGACCCTGGTGTCCGGGCGGCGCTGGTCGCGGAGCACCTGCAACGTCTCGAGGATGCGCTCGACCGCACCCGGGCCGCAGTCGTGTCGCTGCGCCGCCTGCTGCGGCCCGATCCCGCGCCCATCGACGTCGAGCTACGTGCGGAGCCCGCACGGACGGTCGCGGCGGTGGAGGCCGTAGTCGGGCATCGCGACATCGAGACCTGGTACGCAGGCGCGATGGCCGAATTGGAGGCGGCCGTCGGCGCCGACGTGACCGGACCGCCGGGCGGCAGCTACGACAACGCCCTTTTCGAGCAGGAGCGCGGTCACGCGCTCGTCTACCTGCCGTCAGCTGCGCCACCTCGCACCGGACGCGTGCACCCCGTGAGTCTGCCGGCCGCGGAACTTGCGGTCACCACCCATGTCGGCGAGCACGACGGCATCGAGGTCACGTATGGCGAACTCGGGACTTGGGTGGTGGAGAACGCGATGTCGGTGGCCGGGCCGGTGCGGGAGGTCTACGTTGTCGGCCCCCGTGACACGAGCGATCCCGCTGCGTGGCGCACCGAGATCGGCTGGCCGGTCTTCCGTGTCACCTGAGGCGGTCAGTGCGGTGCGGAGTCTTGGAACGACAGGGCGCACACGTTGAGCCTCGCGCTCTCACGAGTTGGAGCACCGAGGCTTGATCAAATAAGCAGAGAGCGCTCCTGAACTGCAACGTTTGGACTCTTCTTAGGGCCCTGTTGGCTGCACGGAAAGAGGTACTCCTGGTGGAGAAACGTATCGGGTCGTACCCGCGTGTCCGCCTCGAGAGCGGCGGTCGGACGGTGGTCTCGCAGGCCGGGGGCGTGCTGCTGGTCGAGACCGCACGCGAGGCCGGCTTGGACACCGCGATATCAGCGGCGCTGATGCCGTGGCGGAAGCCGAGGGCCGTCCACGATCCGGGCAAGGTCCTCCTGGACGTGGCCCTGGCGGTCGCCTTGGGCGGTGACTGCCTCGCGGATGCCGGCATGCTGCGGGCGGAGCCGGCTGTGTTCGGGCCGGTGGCCTCCGACCCGACAATCTCCCGCCTCATCGACACCCTCGCCTCCTCCGACGAGAAGGCTCTGGCGGCCGTCCGTGCTGCCCGGGCCGAAGCGCCCGCGCCACCGGCCTGCGCAACCTGCCCCTGCACAGCACCGCCCAAAACCGCATCTGGCTGGAGAACGCGGCCCACCGACTTCGTCGGCGGACCGTCATGAAACTTCGAGGCTAAGGCTGTCGTCCGATGGGCTTGTCGTGACGTGCAGGGCTCGCAAGAGCGTTCGACTGAGTGTCAGACGCGCGGATCGGTGTGATCGAGGGAGGCAAGTGCCGCCACCTCCAAACCGGACGGTTACCGCACCTACCCTCAGCAGCTCCGGGCTGCCTAAGAAACACACAAAATCTCTCAGGAGTGAAGATCGCTCGACAGGGCAAGCGAGGGATCGGAGGTTGATAACAATGGTTCCTGTTCTTCTTGTTCTTCTGCTTGCCCTGATCCTCTTCGGTGCCGGTTTCGCACTCAAGGCCCTGTGGTGGATCGCCGTCATCGTGCTCATCGTATGGGTCCTCGGCTTTGTGATCCGCCCCGCGGCGAGCGGCGGCAAGCGAGGCCGCTGGTACCGCTGGTAGGCGGGCATCCATCATGTTCTGGAGGGGTACCTCAGACCATCCGCATTCCTCCCGATGGGGATGTATGGGGCCACCTGGCCAGGGCATCCGGGATTCCGAAGGCCTGAAGCGGCGTCACTGAATTTGCGGGTGGCTGCCCAAATTCACAGTTCACGTGCGGGAGCAACAAAGAATCTCGATGAGGGAGCCGTTCTTTATGAGTGACAACATCTGGGGCTATCAGCCGATCACCGGCCACACCACGGGCATCGACCTGATCGGATACACGGTCGAGGCGACCGATGGCAGCATCGGCAAGGTCGACAAGCACTCGGACGACGTCGCCTCCTCCTACCTCGTCGTCGACACCGGCGTGTGGATCTTCGGCATGCACGTCCTGCTACCCGCCGGAACCGTGAAGTCGATCGACCAGGCTGAGCGCAAGATCTACGTCGGCCTCACGAGGGACCAGATCAGGGAGTCACCCGAGTTCGACAAGGACAAGCACATCGGCGACGCCGGCTACCACGAGCAGGTGGCCAGCTATTACGAGACTCAGCGAGTCGTCTGACCTCACACCAGCCCAGAAGTGGGGGGGGGGGGGGGGGCCCCCCCCCCCCCCCCCCCGCGGAGAGGGCCGCGGCCCCGGCCCGCCCGCGCGCCGCGTGGAAATGAGCGTGGGGCCCCCCCCCCCCCCCCCCCCCGAAAGCGATACAAAAA
>NZ_JBIVQP010000009.1:0-109920 GCF_044755245.1 Streptomyces sp. NPDC092369 | reverse complement strand
CCGCCGCCCCCCCCCCCCCCCCCGGGGGGGGACACTTATATCCCTCCCGCCGCCCGCCCCCCCCCCCCCCCCCCCCCCGCGGGGGGGGGCGCCCCCCCCCCCCCCCCCCCCCCCCCACTTCTATTCCGGGCCGTCAGCAAGGGCCCTGCTCTCGCCTTCTTCCTGATCGCGTGGCACCGCACGCGCTCCCGTAGACAGAGAGGGATCACTTCGGGGAATCACCACCGACCTGCCCCCCAGGCATCCCCGCCTCCAGCTCCACCGCGCCCCGCGACTCTGCACCGACGGCATCACCGAAGTCCGCACCTATGAGAGGGTGCCGAAGACGGGACACAGGCGGCTCGGGAAGCGAGCCGAGGGCAGCCGAGGCACCCCCTCTCAAATCACCTGGTATGCATTCCTCGAACCCGGGTAAGCCGATCATTGCCGGTGGACAAGGAACCGGCGGCACGGAGTCTGGATCACGCGGGAGGGGCCCGACATGACGGTGCCGAAGACGGCAGAGGCGCAGACCGTGGTGCTGCCGGAGATCGCGGACCCTTCGCGGGTCGCTCCCAAGGATGCCCGTCAGCTGACCAGGCTGTTCCTCGACCAGCTCAATGTCCTCGAAGAGGGCACGGACGAGTACCAGTACGCGCGCAACACTCTCATCGAAATGAACGTCACGCTCGTCCGGTACGCGGCTTCACGGTTCCGCAGCCGTGACCAGGACGAGATGGAGGACATCGTCCAGGTCGGCACGATCGGACTGATCAAGGCCATCGACCGGTTCGAGCTCACCCGCGAAGTCGAGTTCACCTCCTTCGCCATCCCCTACATCACCGGCGAGATCAAGCGCTTCTTCCGCGACACCACCTGGGCCGTCCACGTCCCCCGCCGCCTCCAGGAAGCCCGCGTCCAACTCGCCAAAGCCAACGAAGAGCTCCGGAGCCGGCTAGGCCGTACGCCCACCGCCCAGGAACTCTCCCAGCTGATGTGCCTCAGCGAAGAAGAGGTCAACGAAGCACGCCTCGCCTCCAACGGCTACAACTCCGCCTCCCTCGACGCCGTCATCAGCTCCAGCGACGACGGCGAAGCCGCGCTGGCCGACTTCATCGGCCTCGACGACAACGCCCTCGAACTCGTCGAGGACTTCAACGCCCTGGCCCCCCTGATCGCCGAACTCGATGATCGTGAAAGGCGCATCATCCACATGCGGTTCGTCGACGAACTCACCCAGGCCCAGATCGGCGAACACCTCGGCGTCTCCCAGATGCACGTCTCCCGTCTCATCTCCCGCACCCTCGCTAAACTCCGCGCAGGCATGCTCGCCACCGACTGACTGCCCCGGCGCAACCCGCCCGCTGCCCCCCGTTACGTTGGCCGCGTCTGCACACCGAGGGCGTCGAATCGCTGGAGATCCACCCCGGCCTACTGCTCGGCATGCCGGAGGTAATGTTCTGCGACTCCTCCGGCTTCAACGCGCTGCTGCGGATCCGGCGGCGGACGACGGAGACCGACGGCTGGCTCGCACTGGCGGGCCCCTCAAGTGGGCCGCTTGCTGGCACTCACCAGCGGAGATCACACCCTTTTCGCCGTCCACCCGGGCCAGGAGGATGCCCTGACCGCCTATGCGGGCCACTGACCGCGCCCGTCCGCCGGGCGGGGGAGCAGATGGCCCGTTGCGAGGCGAAAGGCGGTGGAGGCAGTGGGATGCAGGAGAAACAGGGGGCACTCGCAAGGGGTCAGGGTGTGATCCATGACGAGGACGGGACGCGGCCGATGGTCGAGGACTGCCGGGACGCAGGAGGACGGCGGATGCTCGCGGGGCTACTCTCCGCCAGTCACCTGATGCCGCTGGAACTGCTGCCGACCACCACGGCCGAGCACGCCGCGAACGCGGGATTCACCGACGTCCTGATCTACCTGGCTGACCTCCAGGGGGACGTCCTGCGGCTGCTGACCGGCGAAGGCCCGAACGCGGGGCAGGGAAGGGCCGACGAGGCAGGCGAACTGCGAATCGACAGCAGTATGGCGGGACGCGCCTTCCAACACGGGCTGGTCCTCGCCGGAGCCTCCATCGGTGCGCGGGGCAAGCACTGGTGGGTGCCACTCCTGGACGGTACGGAACGCCTGGGCGTGCTGCGTATCACCACCGACGCGGAGGACACACGGACGCGGGAGGACATGAAACTGCTCGCCTCCCTGCTTGCCCTGATCGTCCACAGCAAGCAGTCCAGCAGTGACGAGCTGGCCCGGCTGACCCGCTCGCGGCCGTTGAACATCGCGGCTGAGATGCAGTGGAACCTGATGCCCCAACGCAGCTACGCCGACGGGCGGGTGGTGATTGCCGCGGCGATGGAGCCCGCCTACATGATCGCCGGTGACGCTTACGACTACGCCACCGCCGGCGACGTAGTGCACCTGTCACTCTTCGACGCCATGGGCCACGACACGGCGGCCGGTCTTACTGCCACTCTCGCCATGGGCGCCTGCCGCAACTCCCGCCGCCAAGGGGCCGGGCTGGCCGAGGTCAGCGAACAGGTGGAAAAGGCGCTGATCGAGCAGTTCGGCCAATCGCGCTACGCCACCGGCGTCATCGCTTCCCTGGACACCAGTACCGGGGTGCTGACCTGGGTCAACAGGGGGCATCCCCCGCCGGTGGTCATCCGCGGCGGACGCTGGCACACGACGCTGAAGTGTCCGCCCGCACATCCCATGGGTACCGGGCTGGGGCTGCCTGTCACGCTGTGTCGCGAACAACTGGAGCCTGGCGACCGCCTTGTGCTGTACACCGACGGCATCACCGAAGCGCGATCGGCGGACGACCGGGAGTTCGGCCGGGAGCGTTTCGTCGACTTCCTCGTCCGCCACCACGCGGACGGCCTCCCTGTACCCGAGACTCTGCGCCGGCTCATCCACGCCGTCCTCGATCACCACGACGGACGGTTGCAGGACGACGCCACCGTCCTGTTCTGCGAATGGCTCGGACCGACCGCCGCCCCCAGTGCCGAAGCAGCGGCTCTGGCGGGCCTGCCGTACGACGGCCCCGCCTGATCCGGTCGAATGCCGTGCAATGACGTCCGCGAGGACTTCATGCTCCCCGCTTCGCCGCTCTCGCATCCGATGACCTGCCGCGTACCCGGCGCCC
Source organism: Streptomyces sp. NPDC092369 (assembly GCF_044755245.1). Taxonomy (NCBI): domain Bacteria; kingdom Bacillati; phylum Actinomycetota; class Actinomycetes; order Kitasatosporales; family Streptomycetaceae; genus Streptomyces; species Streptomyces sp. NPDC092369. The sequence goes on along the minus strand of NZ_JBIVQP010000009.1, from coordinate 106,790 downwards.
GTTGGTTCTCACGGGGATCCGGAACGTGTTGATCGCCCCTGGCTGCCCATGGGATTCCTCGGAGCGGTCTCTCCGCGGTCCGCGCGTGCAAAGCAACGTCGCCGCACCGGGCGTGTCTCGCAGCGTTCCGGGTACGCGGCAGCTCACGATGGCAGCAGGACGTGCGCCGACGGAAAGGGAGCCGATGTGAGCGGACAACGTCGGCGTGTCACCGGTGTGCTCCTTGCCGTGTGTGCGCTTCTTCTGGGTCTTACCGCCTGCGGCGGTGCCGGCGGCCGCAGCGCGTCGGCGTCTGCCGCGGCCACGGCCTTCGAGCGGTCCCTGGCGCGGGGCGACCGGGCCGCTATCTGTGCGGCCCTGGCACCGCAGACACTCAGCGAAGTTGAGGACTCGGAGAAGAAGGCGTGCGTCGACGCCATCGGCTCGCAAGACCTTCCCGCCGGCGGTTCCGTCCGCGGTGTGGACGTGTACGGGCGTCAGGCACGGGCCGTGCTGAAGTCGGACACGCTGTTCCTGTCGCAGTTCCCGGACGGCTGGAAGATCGTGGCCGCCGGATGCACCTGGTCCCACTCAGGCCTGCCCTACCAGTGCTCGGTCAAGGGAGGCTGACACATGCGCATCATGTTCGTCCTCTGCCTGACGCTCGTTCTGGGCGGCCTGGCGTACTTCACCACCGTTGGACTGATGCAGAGATGACCGCTTCCGAGTCGCCGTCCCCACCCGACGCAGCGGGCCGAAAGAAGGGCGGGACCGCAAGCGGCCACGGCATGCGACGCTTCGTCCGCGACAACGGGATAAGTCTGGGCTTCGGAATCGCCTTCCTGCTCGCCCTCGCGGGGCAGGCGATCGCGGGCTGCGCGGAGTTCAACAACCAGCTCGCCACCGATGGCCTCGCACAGGTCGGCTTCCTCGACTACCTGGCGTCCTCCGACTTCGCCGTCGACGTGACGGAGAACTGGCAGTCGGAGTACCTGCAGTTCTTCCTGTACATCTTTGCCACCGTCTGGCTCCTGCAGCGCGGCTCGCCCGAATCGAAGGAAATGGACAAGGCTGGTCCCGAGTCGGACAAGGACCAGCACATGGGCGAGCACGCCGGCCCGAACTCTCCGCGCTGGGCCGGGATCGGCGGGGTACGGCAGGCTCTGTACTCGCGATCGCTCGGACTGGTGATGGCCACGCTCTTCCTCTTGTCGTGGACGGCACAGTCCATCGCGGGCGTCGCCGCCTACAACGAGCAGCAGCTGAGGCAGCTCCAGGCACCCATCAGCTGGACGCACTACATCGCGTCCGCCGACTTCTGGAGCCGCAGCCTGCAGAACTGGCAGTCCGAGCTGCTGGCCGTCGCCTCCATGGCCATCCTCTCCGTCTACCTGCGCCAGCGAGGCTCCCCGGAGTCAAAGCCGGTAGGCACCCCGCATACCGCTACCGGTATCGACGGCTAGGCGGTGCCTAGTCGCCGTGGTCGTCCTGCAGCACGTTGCGACGTTCCTGTTCGCGCTTGGAGTAGGCGGCCGCCCGGATCGCCTCGTCGCTCTCCAAGCCCGATCCCAGGGCACCGCCCACCGTGGCGATCGAGGCGACGAACCAGGAAAGCGTCCAGTACTCCGTGGCGTGAAGCGGGGATTGTGTCGTAGAAGCGAACACGTGGTCGTTGAGGATGAACAGGGCCCACACCAAGTTGATGGCCATCAAACCTACGTAGCAGACGAGCACCCCGATACCCACCGTGAAGACGGTCGAGGCGTTGTAGAGAGCCGTCCTCTTCTTCGCCTGCGACGAGACCTCCGCTGTTCGGTACCACAGGTTCGCGTCCACGATCAGCCAGCCGATCATGAGCGCGAGAGACCCGACCATGGCAATGACGAGGCGCGGCGAGCTCAGGGACGCGGCCAGGCTCCAGACGGTGGAGTTCACGGTGGCGACGGCACCCGTGGCGAGTGCGGCCGCCAGGGCCTTTGACAGCCCCGGTACCAACCGCCACGGCCGGTTGGCGCGGACCATTCCGAGGAGCACCCTGAGGTAGCCGCGCGGCCCGCTCGCGACGTATCGCAGATCGGCCGTCTCCTCCTCATCGACCGGGCCCTGATGGATGGGCGCGAGACGACCGACGAAGTGTCCCAGCGGCGGCTGGCTTCGCGGAGTTCCCTCAGCCTCGGTGGCCCGTGAGCCCGCCAAGCTGCGCACGACTTCTTCCACGGCTCGCCGGGCCTTTGTCTGCAGCCGCCAGCCTCCCAGTGAAGGAAGGGACAGGAGCGCCAAGCCGTGTTCGTGGCTCAGGTCCACCACGAGCTTGCGCCTGTGCGAGTGCAGTGGAAGGTCGGTGAGAGCTACGACGATGTCCCAGTTCTCCGCGCTTGCACGGTCCATGATCCGGCGCATCAAGGTGGACGGATCTTCGGTCCCTGCGGTGAAGGGCTCGCTGACCACCTGGACGTCGAATCGTCGCCCCTGGCCCGACGTGTCGGCGAGTCGATCGGGAAGTGTCCGGGCCATGCGCTGCGCGATCTCCGTCGGCGTATCCGGGTCCGCGAGGAGAGCCACGACCGTAACGTCCTGCGACGACACTGGCATGGCTGGCCCCTTCTCGTCGGCTGCCCCCGCGAGTGCCCACGGACACCGCCGACGTAACGTCGACGCCGCGTGCCGTGCCGGCTCCCGCCGGCCGGCGCAGGTGCTACGGCCGGATCTGCTCGTCCTGCCAGTACAGGGCCTGCTCTCACCACCAAGGTCACGTGGGCAAGCCGACCGAGGAGCCGCCGGGAGAGGTTGCGGACTCTCGTGGATGCGCAGGTGAGAGCGGGCGGGGAGAGCCTGCGCGGTCGGTAGCGTTCCTCAGGAGATGTTCGCCCGGGACGGCCCATACGCGTGGCGGCCGTCCGTTCGGGCACTCGTGTCGCGCGGGCCGCCGCGTCCTCGATGACGAGCAGGCGGCACTTTCCGGCGGTCCGCCCAATGTCCTTGTCTCGTGGTGTCATCGCGGAACGGTTGCGCAGCGAACCGGCTTCGCCCCCTGGGTCCGGGTACGTCCGGAACGGGTTGGTGCCGCACCACAGGGGTACCCGGGGCGTGTTCCGGCAGGGCGGAGTCATCGCCCCGCACGGCCCGGTGGTACCGGAGAACTCGATGGGCCGGAAGAGCACTCCCCCGTCACCGACATCGGGAATAGGGATGAACGACCTCATGACATCGCTGTCCCGAGCGCTGGCAGCCACTGCCCGCGAACCCCGGCGCCTGCTGCTGACGGGATGGTTCAGTTTTCTGGACGGGGAGGCGACCGCCGGCGACGTCCTGGCTCAACGCCGCGTCTCGGAGACCCTCACCGCGATGGGCATCCGTCACGACACCGCGTGGAGTCCGGGTTTCCGCCCCGGCGCGCTCTCCCTGGAGGCGGCCAGGCCGGACGACTACGACACCCTGCTGTTCGTCTGTGGGCCCCTCCACGGCCCCCAAATCACCGGCCTGCACCTCCGCTTCGCCGCCTGCCGTCGCCTCGCAGCCGGCGTCTCGGTGATCGACGCCGGTGATCCCGCCGTCACGGGCTTCGACGTGGTGATCCCGCGCGACGGCACGCCGGCCGACCCGGTCGCCGACCTCGCGGCAAGCGCCCCGCTCGGCCCTGAACCGCCCGTGGTCGGGGTCGTACTCTCCGCCGGACAAGGTGAATACGGCACGCGCCGGCTGCACACGCCCGTCAACGAAACGCTCCGCGACTGGCTGCAGTCCATGGACTGCACGCGCGTCGAGGCGGACACCCGGCTCGCGGTGGACGACTGGCGGTTGTGTGCCACGCCCGAGCAGTTCCTCGCGCTGGTCGGACGGCTCGACCTCGTCGTCACGACACGGCTGCACGGACTGGTTCTCGCCCTTCGCCGAGGCACACCGGTCATCGCCGTCGACCCCGTCAGCGGCGGTGCGAAGGTATGTGCCCAAGGACGCGCACTGCGCTGGCCGGCGGTCCTCGCCTCGGACGACCTGCTGCCCACAGTCTTGGAGCATTGGTGGGCCTGGGCCCTGTCGGACGAGGGACGAGAGGCGGCGAGGGCCCAATCGGACGCCCTTGCCGGGCCCGGAGCGGCCAGCGGACGAGCACGAAAAGACTGACCGTCAACGGCCACGTGGACCAGCCGTGGGTCCACGTATGCGGGGACCCCGGCCCGACGTCCTCAGCTCACGTAGCGGCGAGCGGACGAACGCCGCTGTGCTTCCTCCAGAACCCGCATCCGCGCCTCGACCTCCGCCGGGAGCACACGCCGCTCGCGCAGCACCCAGGGCAGGGCCGCCGCCGCCTCTGTGAAGGCCCGCAGGGACACCATGTCGCGCGGCACCGTGCGCGCCAGATGCACTGTGCGGCGCAGTGCGCGTCCAGCGGGGCGGCGCAGCCAGGTGAACCACAGGGTGTTGCGGATGCCGTCCGCTCGACGCCGCACCGGATCCCGCACGGTGGACGGTTGGTGGTGGATCGTCAGGTGATCCGCGTACGTCAGCCACCAGCCGTTCGCCGCCAGGTCGGCGGCCAGCAGCTCCTCCTCGCCACCCAGCCACAGCCGGGGGTGGAAGCCGCCCGCGGCACGGAAGGCGTCGGTGCGCAGGGCGGTCGCGGCGGCCAGGAAGGAGCCCAGCGCGGGGCCGGGCAGCCAGGCGGGGCCGCGCACGGGAGAGTCGCGCAGTTCCTCGATGATCGGATCCTCGACACTTCCCGGTTCGACCAGGATGCGGGTCGTGACGGTGGCGAGCTCCGGGTACCGGTCGAGCAGGTCGGCGGCACCGGACAGGGAGCCGGGTGCCCACCAGGAGTCGTCGTCGCAGAACGCCACGTAGGGCGTGCGGACCTCACGGACCGCGAGGTTGCGGCCGACGGCACCGAGGTTGCGGCCGGGGCACAACAGCCGTACCCGTGGATGGTGGCGGGTGACCGCTTCGGCTGTGCCGTCGGCGGAGGCGTTGTCGACGACGATCACCGGTGGGCGCTCGGGGAGTTCGGCCAGCAGGCCGAGGGTGCGCAGCAGTTCGGGGCGGCGGTTGTGCGTGATGACCACGACGGTGGTGCGGGGGTCACTCATCGATGTCCTTCGTCCAGTGTGCGGGCCGCCCGCTCCAGGTCCGGGGGCAGGGGCCGGCGGGCGCGCAGGGCGGCCGGCAGACGGGTGAGCGTCTGGCGCAGGGCCTGGCGGGCGCCGGGGTCGCGTCGGGCGTCGGCGGCCAGGGTGCGGGTACGGGCGAGTGCGTGGGGCAGGGGGCGGCGCAGCCAGGCGGTGAGGAGTTCGTTGCGAAGGAGCCTCACCGGGCGGCCGGCGCGGGGCGACGGGTCGGGGTGGTGGTGGGCGACGACGTCCGGGCAGTGGGTCACGGCCCAGCCGCGCGCCGCGAGGTCGTAGGCGAGCAGGGTCTCCTCGCCGCCGAAGAACAGCAGCGGGTGGAAGCCGCCCGTCGCGAGGTACGCCTCGCGGCGGACTACGCAGGCGCAGGCGAGGAAGCCGAGGACCTGGGTGCCGGGCAGGCCGTCGGCCGGGCCCAGTGGGGAGGCGGCGAGGACGTCGTTGAGCGGGTCGGGCTCCTGGGTGGGCCCGACCAGCGTGCGGGCGGAGATCAGGCCGACCTGTGGATGGGAGTCCATCAGACGGGCCGCGCGGTCCAGGGCGCCGGGGGCCCACCAGGAGTCGTCGTCGCTGAACGCCACGTACGGGGTGCGCAGGGCGCGGACACCGTGGGTGCGGGCCAGCGCGCCCAGGTTGACGGGCAGGGCCAGCACCCGGACCTGCGGGAAGTCGCGGGTCACCCGGAGGCGGGTGTCGTCTGTGGAGGCGTTGTCGACGACGAGGATCTCGGGCCGCTCGGGCAGGTCGCGGAGGTGGCGCAGGGTGCGCATCAGGCTGTCAGAGCGGTTTCGGGTGGCGATGACGACGCCGACGGGGGTGTGATTCATGGGGCGGGCCGAAGCTGGTCCAGGGCGTTCAGTACGTCGGCGGTGCCGATGCGCAGCAGTGCCGGGTCGGTGCGGTGGCCGTGCGGGTCGCCCTCCGGGCCCGGGTGCCACAGCACGCGGTGGCGCGGATCGGGCGGCGGGCCCCAGCGGCTCGGCGGGACCGGGCCGAACAGGGTGACCGACGAGGTGGCGTGGGCCACCGCGAGATGTGCGATGCCGGTGTCGCCGCTGACGACCGCGCTGGCGTCGGCGACCAGCGCGCAGAGCCGTTCGAAGGGGAGGCCGCCGCCGAAAAGGTCGGTGTCGGGGAGGCGTGCCTGCTTGGCCAGACGGGCCACGAGGTCGTCCTCGCCCGGTCCCCCGGTGACCACCACCCGACGTCCGCGCTCGCGCAGGGCGGTGGCGACGGCCGCGTAGCGGTCGACCGGCCAGCACCGGGAAGGGGCGCCGGCGCCCGGGTGCAGGACGACGGCGCCCGCTGCGGGAGAGGGGCCCGGCGGGTGGGGCAGCCGCAGATCGGTGGGGTCTGCGGGGATGCCGTAGAACTCCAGGAGGCGGCACCAGCGGTCCCGCTCGTGTTCCTCCGGCAGCCAGCGCGGTCCCTCGATCTCCGGGGTGTCGGGGTGGGCGAAGGCGAGGAGACGGCGCGGGCGCAGCGTCTGGAGGAGGCGGTGGCTTGGCGGTCCGTTGCCGTGCAGGTCGACCGAGACGTCCGGTGGGGGTCCGGTCCAGTCGAGGGTGTCCGGTACGGCGCGGCCGGGGGCGGAGGCGGGCAGCAGGCGGTCGACCGCGCCGGTCGACGCGGCGGCCGGCGCCAGCTCCGCTGGGGCGGCCAGCACCAGTTCGTGACCGGGGAAGGACCGACGCAGCGCGCGCAGCGCCGGTACGCCGGCGAGGAGGTCGCCGAGACCGAGGGCGCGCAGGACGAGCAGACGGGGGCGTGTCATCGGACTCCCTGCGTCGCCCGGCCCAGCAGGCCGGTCGAGGACCTGCCGACGAGGTAGGGCAGCAGTACCGCCTGCCCGCCCCATTCCTCCAGCAGTGCCGCCTCGGGCAGGTCCGCGCCGGAGTAGTCGCCGCCCTTGACCCAGACGTCGGGGCGCAGCCCGGCCAGCAGTCGCTCCGGGGTGTCCTCGTCGAAGACGGCCACCGCGTCGACGCACTCCAGGGCACGGAGTACTCGGATCCGGTCGGCGAGCGGGTTCACGGGGCGCCCTTCTCCCTTGCGGCGCCGCACGGACATATCGGAGTTGACGCAGACGACGAGGCAGTCGCCCAGGCGGCGGGCCGCCTGGAGCAGGCCGACGTGCCCGGCGTGCAGCAGGTCGAAGCAGCCGCCCGCGGCCACCACGGTGCCGCCGGCGGCCCGTACCCGGGCGGCCAGGGGATACGGGTCCGTGGCTGTCGCGCCGGACGGCACGGACTCCGGCTGCGAGGAAGCCCCGTCGGTCATTCCGCCCGCGCCGCCCGCGCCGACGAACTCGGTCGCTGCGGCCACTGCGCCTTCCACCGCCTCGCCGACCAGTGTCCCGTCGGCCAGCAGTCCGGCGGCCGTGGCGGCGAAACGGTCGCCCGCACCGCAGGGGTCCTGGCCGTGTGCGGCGGGCGCCGGGACGAGCAGCGGGTGACCGCCGTAGGACAGCAGGGCGCCGTGTGCGCCCAGGGTCACCGCGACGGCGGCTGCCCCCCAGTGCCGTACCAGCGCGGCGGCCTCGCGAGCGGCGGCGCGCAGGTCACTGCCCGAGGACGCGTCGGGATCCTCCTCTGCGGCGGCCGCGGCGAAGGCGCGCGCCTCCGACCGCGCCGGGGTCACCAGCCGGGTCCCCGGCACCGGCGGCCCGCCGCGCGGGTGTGGGTCCCAGACCATGGGCGGGCGTTCGGCCAGTACGTCGCGCAGGGCGTCGGCCGCGCCCCGGCCGTAGTCCGAGACCAGGACGGCCGGAGCCGAGCGGACCGCCTCGCGGGCCTCGTCGGTGGCGTCGCGGACACGGCCGTCGCCACGGTCGAGGCGGAGGACCGGGCGGCCCCGCGCCAGTATCCGGGTCTTCTCGGGCAGCGCTCCGGTCAACGGCATGCCGATCACCTTCACGCGGCCGTCGAGCAGACGGCGCAGTTCACCACTTGCCGGGTCCTCGCCCACGCCGGTGACCAGGGTGACGTCCCGGCCGTCCGCGGCCGCGAGAAGGGCTGCCAGGGCGGCGCCGCCCGGCCGTACCCGCCGCGCGCGCTCGGTGACGACCGGCACGGGGGCGTCGGGGGCGAGCCGGTCGGCGGTGCCGGTCAGGTCACGGTCGAGGAGGGCGTCGCCGACCACCAGCAGCGGGGCCTCTCCCCCGCTCACCCTGTGCCCCTCTCCACCGCCGCGTCGAACGCCGCGCACACCATGTGCACCGCCACCAGGTGCAGTTCCTGGACGGTCGCGGCGGAGGCGCCCGGCACGCACAGCGCCTCGTCGCTGCCTGCCACCAGTGGGTTGGGGGCCGCGCCGGTCAGCGCCCACACGCGCATCCCCGCCGCGCGTCCGGCGTCGGCGGCCGACAGCAGGTTGGCGCTGGCGCCGCTGGTGGACAGCAGGATGAGCACGTCGCCGGGGCGCCCGTGGGCCCGTACCTGACGGGCGAACACGGCGTCCACGCCGTAGTCGTTGGCGATGGCGGTGGTGCTGGAGGTGTCGGCGTGCAGGGCGATCGCCGAGAAGGGGGGCCGGTCGTCTCGGTAACGGCCGACGAGTTCGGCGGTGAGGTGCTGGGCCTGGGCGGCGCTGCCGCCGTTGCCGGCGGCCAGCAGCCGTCCGCCGCCGCCGAGGACGCCCGCCAGCTGCTCGCCCCACCGTTCGGTGAGGTGGGCGCGGGTGCGGAACTGGGCCATGGCGTCGAGGAGTTCGTCACAGTGCGCGGTGACGGACGATTCGGCGTGGGTGCTCATCAGGCGACCTCCGTACGCAGTTCATGGCCCCGGGCGGTCTGCCGGTAGACCTCTTCCACTCCGTCCGCGACGCGCTGCCACGTGAAGCGCGCCAGCACGCGTTCGCGGCCCGCCTCCCCGAAGCGGCGGCGTTTGTGCTCGTGTTCGAGCAGGTCGCGTACGGCGTCGGCGACGGCCTCCGGATCGCCCGGAGTGACGAGCCGTCCGGTGCGCCCGTCGGCGACGGAGTCCTGATGGCCGCCGACGCCCGTGGCGACGACGGGGGTCCCGCAGGCCATGGCCTCCAGGGGGACGATGCCGAACGGCTCGTACACGGGAGTGCACAGGACCAGGTCGGCGTCGGCCATGAGCGCGGGCATCCGGCGCGGGTCGACGGCGCCGAGCAGGCGCACCCGGTCGGCCACGCCTTCCTCCTCGGCCAGTTTCAGCAGCCGTTCGGCCTCGGGGTCCCTGTGCAGCTCCAGCGGGGGCGGGCCCCCGGCGACGAGCAGTTCGGTGTCCGGAATCCGGGTCAGGGCGCGGATCGCCTGGTCGTAGCCTTTGCGACGGACCAGCCTGCCGCAGGACAGCAGCCGGTGTCGCCGCTCGCGCCCGGGCACATCGGCGGTGTCCGCTCCCGGGTGGAAACGGGCGGCGTCGACCCCGCACGGCACCACGGACATCCTGCGCCGGGGCACGCCCATGGCGGCGAGTTCGCGCACCTCGTCGGTGCATGTCGCCAGGACCTGCTCGCAGGTGCGGCCGATCTGCCGTTCGATGCCGACGCGTTCGGCCGGGCTGGTGTCGTCCGGACCCTGATGGCGCCGCTTGACCGTGCCGAGGGCGTGGAAGGTCTGGACGACCGGGATGCCCAGCGAGTACGCGCCGAGCTGGGAGGCCACGCCGGACATCCAGAAGTGGGCGTGCACCACGTCGGGCCGCTCATCGAGCCAGACCCGGTACAGATGGGCGCCGAAGCCGGGCATGTACGGGAGGAGGGCGTCCTTGGGGACGGGCTCGGGCGGTCCGGCCGGCACATGCTCGACGACACCGCCGCCGGGCAGCGGAACGCGGTCGGGCAGGTCGGTGGAGTCGCGCCGGGTGTAGACGGTCACGTCGTGTCCGCGTCGCGCCAACTCCTCGGTGAGACGGGCGACATACACGTTCTGTCCACCGGCGTCCACCCCGCCGAGCGCCGCGAGCGGGCTCGCGTGCTCGGACACCATCGCGATCCTCATCGGGTCCCCTCTCGCCGGATCTCGCCTCATCGGGTCACCTCCTTCAGCAGCCGCTCCCAGTCGTCCAGAAAGCGGGACAGTCCGTAGCGGGCGAGCGCGGCGGCCCGTGCGCCCTCGCCGACCAGGCGAGCGCGCACAGGGTCGGCCACGAAGTCCCGTACGGCTTCGGTCAGTACGTCCATGCGGTTGGAGACCACCCCCGCGCCGTCGGGTACGGCCTCGGTCACCTCGGTGGTGGCGAGGGCGACCACGGGCATGCCTATGTGCATCGCCTCCAGCAGGGACAGGCCCAGGGAGGTCCAGCGGATCGGGTGGACGTAGACGCGCCGCCGTGCCATCGCCACGTGCAGGTCGCGCTGGTCGAGTTCATGGGACCGGCAGCGGTCGGCCGCGAGGCCGAGGTGGCCGGCGATCCCATCGGTCCCCATGCCGAAGACATCCAGCGGTGCCGCTTCGGCGAATGTCGGCAGCAGGTCGGTTCCGGTCGTACGGCCGCGGCGGACCGGCTCGTTGACGACGACGGCCGCGTGCGGGATCTCGCCGGTCCACAGGGGCCCGGGGTCGACGACGCCGTGCTCGATGACAGCGGTGTCGGCGCCGGCGGCGTCCCACATCAGCCGGTTGAAGTGAGTGACGTGCACCAGCGGCACTCCGGGCAGCTCCGCGACCGGGTGCCGGGTGTCGGGGACATCACCGTGCGGGGCGTTGTGCTCCAGGTACACCATGGGTGGTCGCCGACCGAGCCACTGTTCCACCAGGGCGTGTTCGTGCGGGCGTTGCAGGATCACGACGTCGATGCCGGCGTCCCGCAGCCGCTCCGGCGGCAGTTCGACCACGTTGTCGGGCCAGTCGAAGGTGCGGGCACGGCCGAGTCCGTCGGGCCCGCGGTCGGGTGTGACCGGGACGACGTAGGTGTGCGGGCCCTGGACGAACGCGGTGGTCCAGGAACCGTGCACGTGCCAGATCAGGATCCTCATGTCGCGACCATCACCTTCTCCACGGCGGCCACCGCGTCCTGCGCGGTGACCGACTCCAGGCAGGGGTGCCCGGGCACCGGGCAGTTCCGGGCGCGGCTGTCCGCGCAGGGAGCGCCCTGGTCACCGAGCAGGACGTACGGGACGCCGTAGGGCTGCCAGCGTTCGGCCGGGACGACCGGGGCGAACAGGGAGACGACGGGGGTGCCGACGGCGGCGGCGAGATGGGCCGGGCCGGTGTTGCCGGTGACGACGGCGCGCGCCCCGGCCAGCACGCCGGCCAGTTCGGCGGAGTCGGTGCGGCCCCCGAGGTCGAGACCGTGCACGCCGGCCACGGCCGCCGTCAGCCGGCGCTCGCCCGGGCCGCCGGTCACCACGACGCGATGTCCGGCCGCCGCCAGTTCCCGCACGGCCTCGGCGCACCGCTGCCGGCTCCAGGCGCGGGCGGGGACGCTGGCCCCGGGGTGCAGCACCACGTACGGCCCCGGGCCGGTCAGTCCGGTCGTGCCCGGTGGGGGCAGCACCCGCAGCCGACCGTCGTCGACGCGAGGAAAGCCCGCCGCCTCGGCGAGGTCGAGCGCGGCCTCCGCCTCGTGGGCGTGCGGCGCGCGCTGATGGCGTACGTCGAGCAGCGAGCCGGGATGGTCCACGCTGTCGGCGGCGATGTGCGCCACGCCGGCCAGCCGCAGCAGCAGCGCGGCGGGCAGCGGGGACTGATGGAAGGAGGTCAGGATCAGCGCCGTGTCGGCGTCGACGGTGTCGATGAGCTGCTCGACCTCGCCCCGACCGACGGGCGCGGGCGTGAAGCCCACCCAGGGCGCGTCCCAGACGAGGATGTCGTCGACACCGGGCAGCAGGCGGGCGGCATGGGCGCCGAGCGGCCCGCACAGGACGGTGACGTGGTCGGCCCGGGCGGCCACGGCACGGATCGCGGGTCCGGCGAGCAGGACGTCTCCGAAACTGTCCAGGCGGGTCACCAGGGCTCTCATCGGCCTCTCCTGATGCTGTCGAAGGCGTCCGCGATCGGACGCTCGTCGGCGAGGACGCGGCCGAGCGGCGGCCCGGACAGCACCGCGCGCACGGCGGTCCACAGGTCGGCCGCCACGTGCGGGGCGGCCGCGACCTCCTCGGGCCGTGTCTGAGCGTTCGGGACCAGGACGCCGAGGGCACCGGCCCGCCGGGCGGCCTCGACGTCGGCGCCGATGTCGCCGATCACGGCGATCCGGTCCGGCGGGACGCACAGGCGCCCGGCGGCCCAGAGGATCATGCCGGGCTGCGGTTTGCGGCAGTGGCACCCGTCGACGGGGCCGTGCGGGCAGACGGCCCACACGTCGAAGGGTCCGAGCAGTTCGTCGACGCGTTGGTCGACGCGGCGGACATCGGCGGCCGTGAGCAACCCGCGCGCCACACCGGACTGGTTGGTGACGACACCGGTGCCGACGCCACGTACGCGCAGCAGGTCGAGGGCCTCACGGGCCCCGTCGACGGGGCGCACCCGGTCGGGGTCGCCGTTGTAGGGCACGTCATGGACGAGTGTGCCGTCCCGGTCGAACAGCACGAGAGCGATCTCGTTCACGGCGCCACCCTCCACGGGGCGGCGTCGCGGTGGCGCCACAGACCGCTGAACCAGTGCCAGGTCGCCGCAGGTGGAATGAGCACGCTGGTGGCGAGCATGGTGTCGACCTCGTACCGGGTACGCGGGCCGGGTGCGATGCGGGCCCAGGCGAACTCGCCGGTGCCGGCGGCCCAGCCGAGTGCGGCGGCCGCGGCGGCCCGGCGTCGCCCGGCCACGGCGAGCCCTACCGCGGCCAGACCGGCGGCCGTGATCGTGAGGTGCCTGCGCAGCCGGCCGCGCGGAGCGACCGCCTTGTCCCACCATTCGGGTCCGTGCAGGCGTCGCATGAGGGCGTCGTCGGCGTTGCCGCGCTGGGCGCGCAGGGACACCCAGCGGTCGGCGGGCCGTACCGGATGCCGGGTGGTGCGCCGTCCCCGGTGGATCTGCCACCCGGCCTCCAGCACGCGCAGAGCGAGGTCGGCGTCCTCGCGGAACGCCCGCCGGAACCGTTCGTCGAAACCGCCGACATCCTTCAACGCCTCGGCGCGGAAAGCCATGTCGGCGGTGATCCAGCGCGCCCGCGCCAGTCCGGCGGTGCCGCGCTCCCAGTCCGTGGGCCGGCGCTCGCCCGGCAGCGGTACGGCGATCACGCCCTGCACCCCGCCGGTGCGGGGACCCGCCTCCCCCACATCCTCGGCCAGTTGCTCGCACCAGTGCGGCCCTACCTGCACGTCGTCGTCGAGGAAGGCGATCCAGGGCGCGATGACCGCGTTCAGCCCCATGTTGCGGGCGGCGGCGGGACCGCGTCCGCCGCTGCGGATCACCACGGTGCGTGCGCGCAGATCGCCGAGGACACTCAATGGGTGGGCGAGCGCGCCGGGATCCGGCTCCGGTTCCGGCCGGTCGTCGACCAGGACGATCTCCTGGGGCGCCGGACCGGTCGCGGCCGCGAGCGCGGCCAGGCAGTCGGCGAGCGTGTCGCGCACCAGCGTGGGGATGACGACGGCGTAGGAGGTCATACGTCAGGCCCTCCCGAACATCGCGCCCCGGCGCACCGCGAACGGGCCGATCGCCAACAGGTCCACGGGGGCCGAGCCGAAGCACTCCAGCGCGTCGCGGGGATCGTCGACCATGGGCCGCCCGGCGGTGTTGAGGCTGGTGTTGACCACGACCGGCAGTCCGGTGCGCTGCTCGAACGCGGTCAGCATGCGGGCCACGAGCGGCTCCTGACCGGCGTCGACGGTCTGGATGCGGGCGGTGCCGTCGACGTGCACCACGGCCGGGATGCGGTCGCGCCACTGGGGCGCCACGTCATGCACGAACAGCATGTACGGGCTGGGCAGCGGTCCGGCGAACACCTCGTGGGCGCGCTCGGCGAGCACCATGGGCGCGACCGGCCGGAACTCCTCCCGCCCCTTGACCCGGTTGAGCCGCTCCAGGTTCTCCGCGCGCCCGGGGTGAGCCAGCAGGGAACGGTGGCCGAGCGCACGCGGTCCGTACTCGCTGCGCCCCTGGAACCAGGCGACGATCCCGTCCCGGGCCAGTTCCTCCGCGACTGCCTCGGCGATGTCGGCCGGTTCCTCGTAGGGGACGTCGGCCCCCTCCAGCCAGGCGCGGATCTCCTGGTCGCTCCAGCCCCGGCCGAGGTCGGCGCCGGGCATCGGCTCCGGGTTGTCCGCCAGGTGCAGGGCGCCGCCGAGTGCGGTCCCGGCGTCCCCGGCAGCGGGCTGCACCCAGATGTTCCGGTAGGGGCCCTGTGCCGCGATCCTGGAGTTGGCAACGCAGTTGAGGGCCACGCCGCCGGCCATCGCGAGGGTCTCGCCCCCGGCCTCGGCATGCAGCCAGTGCACGAGCTCCAGCAGGACCTCCTCCAGGACGGCCTGCGCGCTGGCGGCCAGATCGGCGTGGTCCTGGGTCCAGGCCTCGTCCTTGGCACGGGGTGGGGCGAGCTCGGCCCAGTCGACCCCGTGGGCGCGGAAGCCGCCGTCGCCGGTGGCGTGGACGTGCGGGCGCAACCGGGACAGGAAGCGGGGCGTGCCGTAGGAGGCCAGGGCCATCACCTTGAACTCGTCGCTGCTGCGCAGGAAGCCCAGGTGCTCGGTGAGTTCCTCGTAGACCAGGCCGAGCGAGTCGGGCAGCGGTTGCGTGAAGAGCATGTCCAGCTTGCCGTCGTCGTAGCGGCCGGCCAGGTGGGAGGCGCATTCGCCGCGGCCGTCCAGGACGAGGACCGCGCTGTCCGGATGGGGGGCGGCGCGTCCGGCGGAGGCGGCGTGCGCGACGTGGTGCGGGACGAAGACGACCCGGTCGGGGTCGAGACCGGGCAGCGCCTCGGCGAGGAACTCGGGGGCCCGGCGCGCGTAGTCAAGGCGCAGCGGGTCCCAGGGGTCGTCCAGGCCCATGTCCGCGGCGGGCCGGGCCAGCGCGGGGTCGAACGAATAGGTGACCGCGTCCAGGTCCGTGGGCCGCAGGCCCGCGTACTCAAGACACCAACGGGCGGACAGCTCCGGCACTTCCCAGGCCGAGAACGGCACGGGGCGCTTGCCGTGCTTGCGGCGGCTGAACCGCTCCTCCTCGGCGGCGGCGACCGTACGGCCGTCCACGACCAGGGCGGCGGCCGGATCGTGAAAGAGAGCGTTGATTCCGAGGATGCGCATAGAGAGGGTGCTCCGTCCGGGGCGGCACAGGGATTCGCTCTGGCCTCGCGGGTGCCGCATTGCGGCTGTCTCAAACACTTCACGCCAACCGGTGCGACGGCTGCCTCATTTTTCATGCCATATAGGCATATCGGGGCACGCGAATGACCGCCTTGACGATGCGTTCGCGTACACGGTGTTACATCAGGCGGCAACGGACCGTGAGAACCAGCCGATCGTCCGTCGCAGACCCTCGACCCAGTCCACCCGCTGCTGCCAGCCCAGCAGTTCGCGGGCCATCCGGGTGTCGGGGCGGCGCCGGGCGGGATCGTCGACAGGGCGCTCGACGAAACGGATCCGGGAGACGGAACCGGTGACCTCGACGATCCGCCGGGCCAGCTCCAGCACGGTGATCTCCTCGCCCCCACCGATGTTCATCGGCCCGCTCTCCTCCGACGCGGCCAGAGCCAGGACCCCGTCGACCAGATCGTCGACGTAGCACAGCGATCGGGTCTGAGCGCCGTCCCCGGCGACCGTGAGGGGCGCGCCGTCCAGGGCCTGCGAGATGAAGGCCGGGACGGCGCGGCCATCACCGGTGCGCATGCGGGGGCCGTAGGTGTTGAAGATCCGGACGATGGCCGTGTCAGTGCCGTGCACCTGGCGGTGGGCGGTGACCAGAGCCTCGGCGAAACGTTTGGACTCGTCGTAGACGCTGCGCGGCCCCACGGGGTTGACATTGCCCCAGTAGCCTTCGTGCTGCGGATGCTCCAGCGGATCGCCGTACACCTCGGAGGTGGAGGCGAGAACGAAGCGGGCGCCATCGGCGCGCGCCCGCTCCAGCGCGTGGCGGGTGCCGTTGCTGCCGACCTCCAGGGTCTCCAGCGGCAGCCGCAGATAGTCGACGGGCGAGGCCGGACAGGCGAAGTGCAGCACCAGGTCGAAACGGCCCGGCAGACCGCGCAGCGCCGCGGGATCGGTGGCGTCGCCTCGCACGAAGCGGAAACCGCGCCGCTGCTCCAACTCGGCCACGTTGGCCAGGGATCCGGTGGCCAGGTTGTCCAGGCACACGACGTCGGTACCGTCATCGAGCAGGCGTCCGCACAGGTGGGATCCGAGGAATCCGGCTCCTCCGGTCACCAGGGCCCGGCGCCAGGTCGGTCGGCTCATGCGACCCTCCTCGATCTCTGGATTCACTTGCGTGTCCGGTTGAGTAACCGAATCGAGCACTCGCACACATGGAGGCGTGGCCGGGTGATGGCTTCGCGGGTCGAGACCGCGCGCTGGTACCTCCTGAGGGGGTCGGCGATGCTCGGGCCGTGGTGAAGATCGCCTTCGCGTGCCGCGTTCGGACTGCCGCGCGGCGCGATGCGCGGCGAGGGCCGCTATTTTGTTGACGAATCAGTCCGGATGCGGTGGCATACGGGCCGACGATGTGGGCAAGAGAGGCCCATCCTTCTTTCAGAAAGGCGGCACCGTGACCTCCTCAGCAAACGCTCGCGAAACAATCGTCGCTACGACGGAAGCGGCCGACGCCGCCGTCGAGTTGCCCTGGATCGAGGACGGCGGCAAGGTCGCGCCCAAGGACGCCCGCGAGCTGTCCCGCCTGTTCCTGGACAGGCTGGAGACCCTGGAGGAGGGCACCCGCGAGTACCAGTACGCGCGCAACACCCTTATCGAGATGAACCTGTCCCTGGTCGCCTTCGCCGCCCGCCGCTTCCGCAACCGCGGCAACGGTGACATGGAGGACATCATCCAGGTCGGCACGATCGGCCTCATCAAGGCCATCGACCGCTTCGACCTGTCTCGCGAGGTCGAGTTCACCTCCTTCGCGATCCCCTACATCGTCGGCGAGATCAAGCGCTTCTTCCGCGACACTACGTGGGCCGTCCACGTCCCCCGCCGCCTCCAGGAACTCCGGGTCAGCCTCGCCAAGAGCCAGGAAACCCTCACCACCGCCCTCAACCGCCCGCCGACGGTCAAGGAA
Source organism: Streptomyces sp. NPDC092369 (assembly GCF_044755245.1). Lineage (NCBI taxonomy): Bacteria > Bacillati > Actinomycetota > Actinomycetes > Kitasatosporales > Streptomycetaceae > Streptomyces > Streptomyces sp. NPDC092369. The sequence goes on along the minus strand of NZ_JBIVQP010000009.1, from coordinate 89,579 downwards.
CTCGCCGAACACCTCCACTTGAGCGAGGACGAGATCATCGAGGGCCTCATCGCCGCCAACGGCTACGTCGCCGGTTCCCTGGACACCCCCGGCGGCGACGAGGAGAACGGCGACGGGCCGAAGTACGCGGACATCATCGGTGACGTCGACCCGGCGATGGACCTCTTCGAGGACCTGCACACCCTCGCACCCCTGCTGCACAAGCTCGACGAGCGTGAGCGGACCATCATCGAGATGCGCTTCGGCCAGGAGATGACCCAGGCCGACATCGGCCGCGAACTCGGCCTCTCCCAGATGCACATCTCCCGCCTGCTGAACCGCACCCTCGCCAAACTCCGCACCGGCCTCCTGGACACCTGACTCCCCGGCAACCCTCACCGATCCGACCCACCCGGGGGCCGGGGCGTTCCAGCCGAACTGTCTCCCGGGTGGCCGAGGAGTGTGGGGTGCGGGCACGCGCAGGCATCCGCTCTGTGATTCGGGGCAGCATCCACAGACGGATGCCGTGCGTGACACCGATGGGCTGAGGAAGCGATGACGGATACCGAACATGCCGCATCAGCGGGACTGTCAGCCGTGGCACATACCCGGAACGGTGTTCGGGTGATCCGCCTCGACGGGGAGATCGACCACCACACCGTGCCCATCGTCAACCAGGCTCTGCGCGCCACCGCCGACTACAGCTCCCGTGTCGTCCTCGACATGAGCGGCGTCGCCTTCATGGATTCCAGCGGCATCAACCTCCTGCTCGCCGCCCGCCGCGACCTGGCCAAGGACGGCGGTTCGCTGCGCCTGGCCGGCACCACCACAGCAGTGCTGCGCACCGTCCAACTCGTCGGCATCGACACGGTCATCGAATGCCACGACACCCTGGACCAAGCCCTGGCCGCCCCTGCGCCTCGCCCCTGACCGCCGCCGGGGCAATCTTTCGGGCCGTCGCGGGTATGTCCCCCCAGCCCGCTGGCCACTCCGGCCCTGGCGGGGTTCGGCCGGCAGCCCCTGCGTGGGTTGCGCAAAGCTCTGGCCGACGCGGCCCGCCCGTTGTGTAGGGGTACCTCCGGGGGATGCTGAGGGCATAGCCGGGCAACTCAGGACGTGACGCACATGGTTGTTCCAACGACCCGCAGTGGATGACCCGGTGAACCCCCGGGCAACTCCGGCAGCCTCCGGCCCCGCCACTGCGGAGACCGGGCCGCCGCGCGATGAGATGGCGCGACTGCGTGCAGAGAATGCGCAGTTGGAGCAAGCCCTGGTCTCCCACGCGGTGATCGACCAGGCCATCGGCGCGCTGAGTGTCTTGGGACCGCTCGCGCCGGGCGACGGCTTCACCGTGCTGCGGGAGATCTCCCAGCACACCAACACCAGGCTCATCGACATCGCGGAACAGGTCCTCACGCACGGCCAGGGCGCTGCTCTGCCCGCCGTCCTGCAGACGGAACTCCAGGCGGCACTCGCCCGCCACACCACCCCGCCTGCCGGCGGCTCTACCGAGAGGAAGTCGTGACGGCGTCTTCGGAGCCGTCGGCGTCAGTGAGGGCGATCCGTACGATGATGCGCTTGCCGACCCGCTCCCTGCGTGCCTCGAACTCATCGGCCACGGCCATCACGATCTCCAGACCGTGCTGGCCCACCCGCTCCGTGTCCGCGGCCCGCGCCAGCGGGAGCACCGGATCACAGTCCCACACCGACACCACGACCGCCTCCCCGTCCAGGACAAGATGCATCAGGACCGGGCCGGGGGCGTACTTACGGGCGTTGGTGACCAACTCGCTGACCACCAGCTGCGTCAGATCGATGCCACGCCGACTTGCTTTCAGCCCGTACTCGATGCAGCCGCGCTCCAGGAAATCAGCTGCGAGGTGACGGGCCCGGGCGATGTCCGCACCGCCGCCCTCCAGCGCCACCGTGCTCTGCCACACCGAGCCTGCCGACCCGTGCTCGGGCAAGCCGCTCCCCCTCTCCGGGTCTGCCTCCGTCGTCATCTGCCACCCTGTGCCTCCCTGCTCCCGCACGCCGCTGCATTCGCTTCCGTATCCTCACTACCGGCGCCTACCCCCATGGATTCAGCCAACGCCCGACAGGGGGAGATGACAGCCATACGGCTGGGCGGGACGTTCCGCCGAAAGGTCAGTCGGTGATGGCCGAGACCGACTCCAAGTGACCGACGCTGTCGGCGAGTACAGGGAGTCGAGGTGCGCGGCGTCGAGGGAACGGTGGCGTCGTCGCGTTGAGCGCGCGCCCCGTTTCCGCCGGGAGGGGTCCTGACAGACCGGCGGCGGTACCGGTCTGTCAGGGGTGGGCGCGACAGTGGTGGGGGCTGGTGATCATCATCGCCGTCGGCGCCCTACTGGCCCGGCAACCTGCCTCGGCGCCGCCGACCCTGGGCCGCTTGCCGCCGCCACGACGGTCGACGCGTCAGCTCACGCCCGCCGCATCGAGCAGGGTGGTCACCGTGGGGACGATGAGCCCTGTCGGCGAGTCGGCCTGGATTCCCGCGCGGGCGCTTGCGCCGTCGAAGACCAGGATCAGCTGCCGGGCCAGCAGGTCCGGGTCGCTCGCGCCTCCCCGTTCGGCCTCGGCGCGGAAGAAGCCCGTCAGGTTCTCCTTGACCCGGTGAGCCACGCGGCTGGCGGGATGACCCTGGTCTTTGAGTTCGATCTGAACAACGAGGTACCGACAGCCCTGGAAGTCGGGCGCACCCGCCTGCGACTCCAGCTGGTCGAAGACGTGCATGATCCGCCGGCGGGGTGAACGGTTGTCGTCCGCCGCGGGCAGGAGGGTCGCCGTGTAGGCGGAGGCGCGTTCCTTCAAACTCGCCGCCAGCAGTTCGTCCTTGCTTGCGAACAGCTGGTACATGGAGCGCTTCGACACCCCGGCCGCCTTGCACAGCGCGTCGACACCGATGCCGACACCGTCGCGGTAGGTGAGCGTGGCCGCTGCCTCCAGCAGCCGCTCTCGGGAACTTGGCTTCGCATCGGTGGTCATATCGCGAGGTTAACTCGATTTCGACCAAAGAGAAACCGATCGGTTTCAGTGCTTGTCGGGCGATCCGAGACGCCGCCCACGGCTGCGTGGGCCCCTGAGGACGGTCCCCGCCGCGCCGGTGGCGGCGGTCCTCTCGGGGTTCGTCTCCGCGGGGGCGTGGTGCGGCGAGGGCGGTCCTACCCGCCCGTCGCGCGCAAACCGAAAGTCGCCTCGATGGGGGCGCGGCCGGCCGCGGCTGCCGTCCTCGCGCCACGATTCAACGTGACCGTCAGCACGCCGGGCGGGCAGAAGCCGACGAGGTGGCGAGCGCACCGATCCGGCTCCAGCGGCAGCGGCAGCCACAGCCGCAGCCGCAGCCGCAGCGGGTACGAGTCGCTCATCCCTGGGAGACAGACCACAGCAGCCCCGACCAGCGCGCCCATCAGCGACGCGACATCCCGGAGAAAGCCCGCCGCCCTTCACCGATGCGTCCCTTGAAGACACCACCCGACCAGGCAGCAGGGCACCTCCCCCTGTCCACTCGCCGCGGTCCACCGCGTGTCCGCGGTGGATTCAGGCTCAGTGAGCGATCACGGGCTCGCCCTCCGCAGGCGCCAGAGCCGCGTTCGGTATCAGGAGCGCAGCGAGCACCGCACCGACCACGAAGAACCCGGCACCCCACGCCAAGGTGGCCGTATAGCCCTCGACACCGGCCTGCGCCACGGTCAGCGCGCCCGGCTTGTGCGAGGACGCGTAGTCGGTCGCGGCCGACGAGGCGACGGTGGTCAGCAACGCCGTACTGATCGAACCGCCCACCTGCTGGCCGGTGTTGATCAACGCCGAGGCGACACCTGCGTCCTCGTGGTGCACACCCGCGGTCGCACCCTGGAAGGCCGTGGTCATCACCCCGCCGAGGCCTAGCCCCAGCAGGATCAGGCCGGGCATGATGTGGGCGACGTAGGTGCTGTCGAGTGCGAGCCTGTTCAGCAGGGCCATACCGGACGCGGCGACCAGGAAACTGGCGCTGACCACGATCTTCGGGCCGACCCTGGGCAGCAGCAGCGACGGAGCCGTGGTCGACGCGGCGACGATGCCCGCGACCATCGGCAGGAACGCCAGACCGGTCTTGATCGGCGAGTAGCCGAGGCTGGCCTCCAGGTAATAGGTCAGGAACAGGAAGATCGAGAACATCCCCATGGCGATGACCAACACCGCCAGGAACGAACCACCGCGGGTCCGGTTCAGCACGAGGCGCAGCGGCAGCAGAGGATGCGCGACCCTGGACTCCAGCCAGACGAACACCGCGAGCAGCACCACGCCGACGATCATGGAGCCGAGGGTGACCGGATTGGTCCAGCTCGTGGATTCGACGTGCGCGAACCCGTAGACGATGGCGAACAGCGCGGCACTCACCACGATGGTGCCCGGAATATCGAGTTTGGGCCGCTCGGCAACCGCGGGCTTGGCCAGCAGCAGCACCGCACCGACCAGCGCGACGGCCGCGAAGATGACGTTCACGTACATCACCCAGCGCCACGACGCCCATTCGGTGAGCATGCCGCCGAGCAGCAGCCCGATCGCGCCGCCCGCACCGGCCAGCGCGCTGAAGATGCCGAAGGCCTTCGCCCTCTCGGCGGGATGGGTGAAGGTCACGCTGAGCAGTGAGAGTGCGGCGGGTGCGAGCAGTGCGGCGAAGAGCCCTTGGGCCACACGTGCCGTGACGAGGATGTCGAAGCTGCCTGCCGCACCGCCGAGGACGGACGCGCCCGCGAAGCCGATGAGGCCGGTGACAAAGGTGGTGCGCCGGCCGAACAGGTCGCCGAGCCGTCCGCCGAGCAGCAGCAGACTGCCGAACGCCAGGGCGTAACCCGTGATGACCCACTGCCGGCTGCCGTCACTGAAACCGAGGTCATGCTGTGCTGCGGGCAGGGCGATGTTCACCACGGTCGCGTCGAGCGTGACCATGAGCTGCGCTGTGCCCAGCACGACAAGCACCCACCAGCGCACGGCATGTGAGCCGCGGCGACCCGAGGCTGATTTCCCGGAGGCGCGTGCCCCACGGTCGGAGATGGTAGTCATCTTTTCCCTTTGTCACTGGTCAGAGGCCGAGCACCGGCAGGAAACCGATCTGTTTCCCAAATAGGAAAACAGATCGGTTTCCACCGCGCAAGCGAACGGGTCCCCTCCAGCCCGGGGGCTGGAGACCGCCATCCCGGGGATTCACGGCTACCGAACGACCCTCCGCGGTCGGCTCCACGCGACGGGCTCTCCCGATGGGCTTGCACGCGGAAACCGATCTGTTTACTGTGAGCGGAACCGATCGGTTTCCGGTTCCTGTGGAGGCAGTCATGGCCGCGCTGAAGGGTGCAGACGTCCTCGGTACCGGACAGCACATGGGCTACGCCGACACGGACTTGGCGGCGAGAGTCGACGCACCCAAGTCCGCCCCCGTGCCATCGCCGATCTCGCCGGGTTGTACGCCCAGCTGGCCACGTAACACCGAGAAGACAGGACAAGGAGACGGCAAGATGCCCAGCCAGGATGCACGCCCCACAATTCACATCCCCGGGACCACCAGCCACACCATCACCCCGCGCGCAGGACGAGCCGACCGCGAGGGAACGCTGCGCTACCTCAAGGCGGGCAGCGGTGCCCCCCTGGTCCTACTGCACACCGTGCGCACCCAGGCCGAGCACTTCCGCCACCTCATCCCCCTGGTCGCGGACCACTACACCGTGTACGCCCTCGATCTGCCGGGGATGGGCTACTCCGAGATCGTGCCCGGGGCGTCGTACGCCGAGCCGGCCATGCGCGCGGGCGTCGAACGACTCCTCACCGAACTCGACCTCCACGACGTGACGCTCGTCGGGGAGTCCATGGGCGCTGTGCTCGCCCTGACCGCCGCGGTCGATCTGCCCGAGCGGGTCCGGCGCGTCGTCGCGGTCAACGCCTACGACTTCCGCGGCGGGATCGCCCGCTCCAGCCTCCTCGCCCGCGTGGTGGTCAGCGGCGTCCTCCTGCCAGGCGTCGGCCCTGTGATCGCCGGTGTCGAGCCCAAGCCCGCCCTCCGCAAGATCTTCCAGGGCGGCCTGGGCGACACGAGCGCTCTGCGCGAGGACTACGTGGACGAACTCCTCCAGGTGGGCAGACGTCCCCATTACCCCAGCGTCGCCAGGGGCGTGTACCAGGCTCTGCCCAGCCTCATCGCGGCCCGCTCCCGCTACCCCGAGGTCAAGGCTCCCATCCACCTCGTCTACGGCGAGAAGGACTGGTCCCGCCCCTCGGACCGCGAAGCCAACAAGAAGCTGCTGGCTGCCGCCGACTTCACCCAGGTGCCGAAGGCCGGCCACTTCATCGCCCTGGAACGGCCCGACGTGCTGGCGGACATGCTCAACGCGGTGGCGTAAGGGTCCCGAGACGGGCGAGGTCACCATCGATCGGGGGTGTTGCCTGGGTGAATCCCGACGGCGCGTCGAGGAGACAACCTCGCGAGCCCGTCCGGGCCAGCCCGCGCTGCCTGTCGGCCGGCCGCGCGGGGCACAGCCCAAGGCCCGGTGAAAGACCACGACCCGTGGCTCGCGGCCGCGCAGGCCATCGGCTTCATTTGCTGATCTTCATCCGACTCGCCTTGTTCCCGCGGTCGCCGTGCCCCCGCGAGCAGGCGCCGGTTCCTACCGGCCGCCCGCGGGCGGCCGGTCCATGAGGAGGCGGGCGTCGATAGCGCGAAGGGGAGCCAGGATCACGCCCTGACTCCCCCGAGGAGCGAAGATCGCTGGTGCTGTTGTCGCGTTCCGCGCGCGACCTCTCAGTTGCCGTCCAGCCGCGCGCGCAGCAGCCGCTTGCCCAGCTCCGCACCCTTGCGGCTGTCCGCCTGGGCCTTGCGGAAAAGGTCCGCGACCTCGGAGTCCTTCTCCCGCTCCGCGTCCGCGATGTACGACTCCAGGCGCAACGCGTTGCTCAAGCACGCCTCCACGTACCAGACGAGGTTGTAGTCCTTGTCCGCCGTGCCCGTCGCACCGCCGGTCTCCGTGTTGCTGGTCATCCGTGCCTCCTTCGTGTTCCGGGGTTGCGCTTCCTTGCCGGACAGCGGCGGGTACCCCCGGCTCTCCGGCACACACGTCCGCATACATCGACATACGGGCGTGTGGACGAGGCGTGCCTGGATACGCGGACTGGAGGAATCCGCATCGTCCGAAAGGTACGCACGCCATGGGGAGCCAGAACCGCGACGACGTCATGGGTGACGAGGTCTACCAGCCCGAGGGCCCCGACGACCGGGAGGACGAGGGCATCCTCGACCCGGAGGACACGCTCAACGACCGGGGCAGCGACCCCTACGAGGAAGGCTGGTCACCGCCCGAGCGTCCGCTCGCGGTGGAGCACCAGGGCACGACCGCGCGTGAGCAGCGCGAGGGCGAGAGCCTGGACCAGAGGCTGGCCGAAGAGCGCGTCGACCCCGCGTTGGAGCAGCCCGGCGCGGAGGACGGCGTAGGGGATCTCGCGGGCGGGGAGGGCGAGCCGGTGGACGGCGAGGTGGGGGCGGACCGGGCCGGACGCCTCGTGGCTCCGGACGAGGGCGCGCACGAGGACGCCGAGAAGGACCTGATCGCCGAGGACGTGGGCATCGACGGCGGAGCGGCGTCAGCAGAAGAGGCAGCCGTCCATCAGATCCCTGACGATGAGGACACATCCCTGTAGTCCTCGTCGCTCCGTTCTCCGAGTGTCCGCCCACCGTCCGACGGCCCGTACGCACAGGAGGCCCTCCATGGAATCCGAGGCCGCACGCCCCAGCACCGGCCCACCCGACCGGCACCACTCGACGATCACCTTGCGGGTGAACGGCAAACCGCACGAACTCACCGTCGACCACCGCTCGGTACTCCTGGACGTCCTGCGCGAGGACCTCGACCTGACCGGCGCCAAGAAGGGCTGTGACCACGGCCAGTGCGGCGCCTGCACGGTTCTGGTCGACGGCCGCCGTGCCAACAGCTGCCTGCTCCCCGCCGTCGCCCTTGACGGCGGTGACATCACGACCGTCGAGGGACTCGGCGGCGACGGCGAGGAACTCCATCCACTCCAGCGGGCCTTCCTGGACCGTGACGCCTTCCAGTGCGGCTACTGCACGCCGGGGCAGATCTGCAGCGCCATCGGCGCGCTCGCCGAGGCCGCCGCCGGACATCCCTCCCACGTCACCGACCCCCGCGTCCCGTCCGGGCCGCCCGTAACGCTGGACCGGGCGGAGATCCGCGAACGGCTCAGCGGCAACCTCTGCCGCTGCGGCGCCTACCCCCACATCGTGGAAGCCGTCGAGGACGTGATCCCGTGAAGCCCATCGGCTATGTACGCGCGGACAGCGTCGAGGAAGCGGCCGACGCCTACGCCTCCCACCCCGGCGCCCGGTATCTCGGCGGCGGCACCAACCTCGTCGATCTGATGAAGCTCGGTGTGGAGCAGCCGGACACCCTCGTCGACGTCAGCCGGCTGCCCCTGGACTCGGTGGAGGAACTGCCCGACGGCGCACTGCGGATCGGGGCCACCGTCCGCAACAGCGACCTCGCGGCCCACCCCTTGGTACGCGACCGCTATCCGGCGCTCTCCCAGGCGCTGCTCGCGGGAGCCTCCGGACAGCTGCGCAACATCGCGACGACCGGCGGCAACCTGCTCCAGCGAACCCGCTGCCCTTACTTCCAGGACACCGGCAAGCCATGCAATAAGCGCGAGCCCGGCAGCGGATGCGGCGCCCGGGACGGCGTCCACCGCGACCACGCGGTCCTCGGGCACTCGCCGCACTGCATCGCCACACACCCCTCCGACATGGCCGTCGCGCTGGCCGCCCTCGACGCGCGCATCGAGCTGTACGGGACCGCCGGCGAGCGTTCCGTCCCCGCCGCCGAGTTCCACCGACTGCCCGGTGACCACCCCGAACGCGACACCGAGATCCGCCCCGGCGAACTCATCACCGCCGTCGTGCTGCCGCCCGACGCGGCCGGACTGGCCTCGCTCTACCGCAAAGCCCGCGACCGCGCCTCCTACGCCTTCGCCCTCGCCTCCGTCGCGGCGGTGCTGGGGGTGGACGACGGCGTCGTACAGCACGTCGGTATCGCCTTCGGGGCGCTCGCGCACCGGCCCTGGCGTGCCCGGCGCGCGGAACAGGCGCTGCTGGGTGCCGCACCCACGGCCGCGGCCTTCGAGCATGCCGTGGACCTCGAACTCGCCGCCGCACAGCCCCTGCACGACAACGCCTACAAGGTGCGCCTGGCCCGCAATCTCGCCCTCGACGTCCTGACCCGGCTCGCGCCACCGACGACCAGCACCTGACGGCACTTCCGCTCCGGCACCGCGAGGAGGACTCCATGGCCGACACGGACACCGCACTGGGCACACCCGCCGGGCGCCGGGAAGGGCGCGAGAAGGTCACGGGCACGGCCCGCTACGCCGCCGAACACACCGTTCCCGGTCGCCTGCACGCCTGGCCCGTTACCGCCGCGATCGCCTGTGGCGCGGTCCGCGCCATCGACACACGCGACGCGCTGGGCCTTACCGGGGTCCTCGCCGTGCTCACCCACGAAAACGCTCCCCGGCTCGCCGACGCCGACGACCCCACACTCGCCGTCCTGCAGAACTCTCGTGTGCCGCACAGGGGTTGGCCCATCGCTCTGGTCGTCGCCGAGACACTGGAGGCGGCCCGGGCCGGTGCCGCGGCGGTCCGTGTCGAGTACGACGTGCGGGACCACGACGTGACGCTCACCGAGAGCCACCCGGGGGCGTACGTCCCCGAAGAAGCCAACGGCGGGTATCCCGGCCACCGTGAACGCGGCAACCCCGAGGGCGCGTTCGCGTCCGCCGCGGTCCGCGTCGACACCCGCTACCGCGTGCCGCCCCTGCACAACCACCCCATGGAGCCGCACGCGGCCACCGCCCAGTGGGAGGGCCCCCGGCTCGTCGCGCACGACTCCAGTCAGGGCGCCACGGCCGTACGAGCCACACTGGCCGCACTGTTCCAGCTCCCCGAGGCCCAGGTCACCGTCATGTCCGAACACGTCGGCGGCGGCTTCGGGTCCAAGGGGACGCCCCGCCCGCACGTGGTGCTGGCGGCGATGGCGGCACGGCAGACGGGACGTCCCGTGACCGTGGCCCTCCCCCGCCGCTTCCTCCCCACCCTCGTCGGACATCGCGCCCCCACCCTGCACCGGGTCCGCCTGGGCGCCGACGGCCAGGGCTCCCTCACCACCCTCCTGCACGAGGTGATCACCCACACCTCGCGCCTCAAGGAGTTCGTCGAGCAGGCCGCCGTGCCCGCTCGCGTCATGTACGCCTCACCCCACAGCCGTACGACCCACCGTGTCGTGCCGCTGGACGTGCCGAGCCCGTCCTGGATGCGCGCGCCCGGCGAGGCACCCGGCATGTTCGCGCTGGAGTCGGCCATGGACGAACTCGCGGTCGCCCTCGGCATGGACCCCGTCGAACTGCGGATCGCGAACGAGCCGGACACCGAACCGGACAGCGGCAAGCCCTTCAGCAGCCGGCACTTGGTCGAGTGCCTGCGCGAGGGCGCCCGGCGCTTCGACTGGGCCCACCGCGACCCCCGCCCAGGTACGCGGTCCGACGGCCCCCTGCTCATGGGGTCCGGGGTGGCAGCCGCCGTGTACCCGGTGCTGATCCAGCCCTCCACCGCCACCGCGCAGGCACTGCCCGACGGGAGCTTCACGGTGCGGGTCAACGCGACCGACATCGGCACCGGCGCCCGTACCGTCCTCGCGCAGGTCGCCGCCGACGCCCTCGGCGTACCGCTGGAGCGGGTCCGTACGGAGATCGGCAACAGCGACCTGCCGTCGGCCTCGCTGGCCGGCGGTTCCTCCGGCACCGCCTCGTGGGGCTGGGCGGTGCACGAGGCCTGCACGCGGCTGCGCGCGGACCTCGCGGAACACACCGGGCCGCTGCCGGAACCGGGGCTCACCGCGAGCGCGGACACAGCGGGGAGCGCGGACGCCGACAGCGGCTACGCACGGCACGCCTTCGGCGCCCACTTCGCCGAGACCGCCGTCGACACGGTCACCGGCGAGGTCCGAGTCCGCCGTCTGCTGGGTGTGTACGCCGCCGGGAACATCCTCAACTCCCGTACCGCACGGTCCCAGTTCATCGGCGGCATGACCATGGGCCTGGGCATGGCCCTGACCGAGGGCAGCACCATGGACGCCGCGTTCGGTGACTTCACCGAGGCGGACCTGGCCGCGTACCACGTCCCGGCCCACGCCGACGTACTCGCCGTCGAAGCCCACTGGATCGACGAGCACGATGCCCATCTCAACCCGATGGGCAGCAAGGGCATCGGCGAGATCGGGATCGTCGGAACGGCCGCGGCCATCGGCAACGCGGTCCACCACGCCACCGGCGTCCGCTACCGCGAACTGCCCCTGACGCCGGACCGCGTACTGGCGGGCCTGCCTCCGTTCATGGCGCGGTGAACGGCGGTCAGGAAGGCGTCGATCACGTGCGGTCGCCCACATCCATCAGGACCTGGCCGAAGGTCGTCAGACCTGCCGCCTTTCCACCTCACCCGCAGCGGCTCAGGGGCGGGTAGCCCGGACACAGCACCGGGCACTGCCTTCACTGGCCCTTCCGCAAGGCCCTCGCGGCGACTTCCAGGTCCGCCACCAGCCCCGCGTACGCGGCTTCCCTGTCATCGGAGCGCAGCACGGCCGAAGGATGAAGCGTTGCCACCACGCAGCGAGCGGCCTCACCGTCGTTTCCGTCCTCGTCCGGCAGCGGGATCAGCGTTCCGCGGTCCCTGGTCACGCGGAACGAAGGCCCGAGCAGCGCTTTTCCCGCCGTTGCTCCGAGGACCACCACCACGTCCGGCCGGATCAGGCGCAGTTCTGCCCGGAGCCAGGGCCGACAGGCGGCCAGCTCCCGCAGGTCCGGCGGCTTGTGGATACGGCGCTTGCCGTTCTCGGCGAGCGTGAACTTGAAGTGCTTCACCGCGTTGGTGACATACGCGGTGTCCCGCTCGATTCCGGCCTCCGCCAGAGCCTTGTCCAGCAGCCGGCCGGCGGAACCGACGAACGGCTGTCCACGCCTGTCCTCCTGGTCTCCGGGCTGCTCTCCGACGAGCACGATCCGCGACGTGGAGGTGCCCTCTCCGAAAACTGTCCGGGTGGCTTTCTCGAAGAGGGGGCAGCCCCGGCACTCTGCCGCCGCCTGTCTGTGCGCCGGGAGCCCGCCCCGCTTCGGCAGGTAGGGAGTCGCGTCGTACCGGGCAGGCTGGGAGTCGTGGTCCCTGCCTGCGTCGTCGGATCGGCTCATCGACTCACCTGGTCACTTCCTGCCGGATCCACCACTCCCGAAGGAACCGCTGGACCCGGGCTCCCACTTGGGGACATCTTGATCATCACTCCGCTTGCTCCCTGAGGGGTGAACGTTGCTCGGCCTGAGCCGCTCACTCTCATCAGCGGCATGCGGAACCTCGTCCGGCTCGCGCACCTCGCGCACCTCCCGTACAGGTCCGGATTCCGGCAGCGTGGGGTGCTCGTCCGCTTGGGGCGGCCGCGGCTGCTGCCGCCGTACCTTCACACCCAGCCGGACCGCCCAGATCAGCAGGCCCACGACGACGAGACCGCCGAGAAAGGCACCGAGCGTCCCGATCGCCGCGTCCGACGCGGCCAGGTCATGCAGGCCGCTCTGTGTCATCGTTCCGTTTTGTGTCGTCATGGGCGCCGAGTACCCCCTCGACGAGGCCGCAAAAATCGCTGTCCCGTCTCATTCCTACCTGGCGGATGTCCGTGCGCAGGCTCGGCCACGACGTCAGTGTGCGGCCCGAGACCACGTCCGCCTCGATCAGGGTCCACGGCGCGTGACAGATCGCGGCGACCGGTCGGCCCAGGTCGAAGAAGTCGCGTACGAACGACACGGCCGACGCCTCGCGCACCACCTGTTGCACCGGAAACACGTCGCCCCTGTCCAGGGGGTTGAACGCCTGGATGTGTCCCGGTCCGCCGACACGAGGGCGCTCGGATGGCCCTGCTCTGTGACCGCGCGCCACGGCTCGGTCAGTTCGATCTGCTCGAGGCCTTCGCGCGCCATCAGGAACGCGATACGCCTGATGCTCCGTCTCCTTGTGAGGCTTGCCATGCGGTCTCGTCCTGGGCCGGCTTCCCCTCTGTCCGGGCCGCCCTGCGGCAGCGCAGCAGCTCCTCCCCGTAGGGCAGCAGCACGCACGCCCCGATGCCGGCGGCGATGCCCGCGAGATAGCCGCGTGACAGCGGTCGTCGGCGTGGCACGAACCGCCAGGCGTTGGGGTCCGAACGGCCCCCGCGCAGAAGGGACTTGACCTGCTCGCTGTGCAGGCACATCAGGGAGGTGAGGGCAGCGAAGGGCAGGGATTCCAGGAAGCTGTGGATGTGCTGCTCGATCGGCTTGACCTCACGTTCGCTGCGCACCGCGGTGCTCACGTCCCACAGCGCGGTCGCCTCGTGGACCGCGGCGCCACCCAACTGCACGGCCAGAAGCAGCGGGTTGATCTCATAGCGCAGGGTCAGCGCGATGGGGATGCCGACCTCGGTCATCATCAGCGCGTGGATCAGGGATTCCTTCGTCCCGGAAGTGTCCTCGATCCGGGTCCGCCGATGCATCACCCAGTCCGCGAGGCCCGGCACGAACCAGCCGGGAAGGAGCCCGTAGAGGAGGTAGCGGGTGGTGGCGTCGGCTACGTCGTCCCCCGGACGCGGGACGAGCGTTCCCGTGAGCCGGCCTGGACGGCGACTCATCCCGCCACCTCCCGGCGCAGGACCTGTTCGGCCGGTTCCGTGAAGCTGTGGAGCGAAGTCACGTGATTCTCCTCGGCGTCGGAACGTTCGGGTCGGGCGGAGGCCGGACGGCGATGGTCTTCCGCACTGTCTCCGGCGGGGCACCCGAGGTCGCGGTCCCCCACGGTCGGCGACGGTGCCGGCGGTTCGCGGCGCGGCGCCCCGGAACCTCAGGCCACCGCGTACCCGAAGACCGGACCCGCACACGGAGGTTTGCCCCTCGCCTCACGGACACCCGCGCCTCGCCCGCGCACCTTTCCGGAGAGCGGCCTGCCATGGCGGTGTTCGCGCTGCCCGGTCACTCGGGACGGCACTCGGACCCTCTGCCTGGGGCCGTCAAAAGGTCGATCGACGTTTCTCCGGGTCTCGAGCGGACACTCGCGGCATTCAGGAAAGAGCCAGAAGAGACAAGGGCTGGCCGTAGGCCCGGACTCTGAAAGAAGATGAGCCGCCGTGACCGCTCAAGCCGGCAAGCCGAACAGCGGGCGACGACCCGAATCGGGCTGGGTGAAGGCGCGTCGTTCCCACCGTGCTGTGCCAAGATCGAGTGAAGGCGCGTGGTGCCCGTGGCCGTGGGGAGGTGAAGTCGTGACCGTTGGCGATCCGCAGGGCGACGGAGATGCCGAAGTGGGGGCCGAGACCGAGCGGGCACGGATCGCCCATGAACTCATCGCCGGTGTGCGCGAGATGCCTCCGTCCGAGGTACCGGATGCTCTGTGCCGGGCGTGCGTCTCACTGCTCCCGTTCGTGTCGGGTCTGTCGATCTCGGTCATGGCAGGCGACGTGAACCTGGGTGTGGTGCTGTGTGCCAGTGACGGTGTCGCCGCCCGGCTGGCGGAGATTCAATACACACTCGGAGAAGGACCGTGCAGGGAGGCATTGCGGCTGCGCGCGCCGGTGTTCGCCAGCGACCTGACGCGTGCTCCGGACACCCGACGCTGGCCGTTGTTCGCCACTCAAGCCGCCAGGGCCGGCGCCGGGGCGGCGTTCTCGCTGCCGCTGGGAGGTGCCGGAAGCACGCTGGGCACCCTGGACCTCTACAAAGACACCCCGGGTCCCCCGAGCGATGATCACGTGCGGACCGCCCTGCTGGTGGCCGACGCCGTCACCCTCGCCGTCATCGCCCTTGATCACGCTTCCCCGGGCCCCGAAGGAGTCGTAACGTGGCTGACGGGAGCGGAAGCCGACCACGAGGAGGTGTACCACGCCACCGGCATGATCATGGTGCAGCTCGGCGTGAGCGCCGAGGAGGCTCTGCTGCGCCTGCGCGCACGGGCCTTCGCCCAGGGCCGCAGCGCCGCGGAAGTGGCTCGGGCCGTCGTCGACCGCTCCCTGGACCTCCGTGATGACTGAGCGACCCGGGTCGCACACCCGCACATACGACGAAAGCGCCGGGAAGGCGACCATGAGCCGCGAGCGACAGCTGGCGGAGGCGTTCGTCGCCCTGTCGGACACATACGCCCCCCAGTTCGATCCGCTGTCTCTCTTCCATCGTCTGGTCCACAGTTGCCGGGACCTGCTGGACGTGAACGCGGCGGCAGTGATGATCGCCGATGGCCGCGGCGACCTGAAAACGATGGCGACGACCGACGAGGACGCCGCCTTCGCCGAACTGCTCCAGAAGCACAACGGCCGCGGCCCCTGCATGGACTGCTACCGCACCGGGGTGCCGGTGAGCGTGCCCGACATGGCCGCCGAGCACGAGCGCTGGCCGGCCCTCGCCACCGCCATGACCGAGGCTGGATACGCCTGCCTGCAGGCGGTTCCGGTCCGGCTGCACGAGCGCACCCTGGGCGTCCTGACCCTGTTGCGCCGGCGCTCCGGCGACCTGCCCGAGGACGACCTGCATATCGCGCAGGCCCTCGCGGACTCCGCGGCCCTCGCCCTGATGCACTGGTCGACCGAACCCACCCGCATCGACGACATCGTCACCCGCGTGCAGAGCGTCATCGCGGCCAAGGCCACTCTGGAGATCGCCAAGGGCATGGTCGCCCAGTACACGGGCAGCACCGTCGCCGACGCCGCCCACCTGCTCAACGCCTACGTGTACGAGCAGGGACTGCGCCTCACCGAGACCGCCTACGCCCTGGTCACCCGCGCCCTGACACCGGCCGCAGTGACCGAAGCGCGCCCCCGGCACTGACACCTGAACCCTCAACTCCGGCCTGCGTCAATTCCCTGCCGCGTCGACCACCGGACGTCCTTGCATACGCCTCTGTCCCGGGGGAAGGTGAAAGTGCGCGGTCAGGCAGCGACCGCCCCGGCCGTTGGTGCGCGGCCGGTGTAGCTGCGTCGGCGACGGCGCCGGGTTGCTGGAGTGATGCACGATGACGAGCCGTCGGCCCCTGACGGTGCGAACGGCCACCGACTACGCGAGGGTGGTGTGTCTGTCGGGCGCCCTCGAGCCCGACTACTGCTCCGATCTGGCACGAGAACTGCGGCAGCACCTCGATCAAGCCGGTCGGCACGAGCAACGACTCGTCCTCGACCTGGCCGACGTGGAGTCCATGAGCGTCGCGGCCTTCCGTACCCTTCGGCTCGCCACCGACCACCTCACGTACTCCCCCGTACTGGTCGTGGGGGCCGGGCCCGACGTCCGAACGGTGCTGGAGCACCGGAAAGCACCAGGCATCCAGGTCCACGACACTCTCGCCGACGCGCTGGCCGCGTTGCCCGACACCGTCACGGGCACCACCGCGCAACGCGCGGACAGGCTGTCCCACGAGGCCGACAACCTGCGGGACGAGGTGTTCGGACTGCGGGCCAGGGCCCGCACCAGGAGCATGATCGGCATCGCCCAGGGCATCCTCCTCGCCCGCTACGAACTCCCCGGCCCCGACGCCGCGTTCACCCTGTTGCGGGAGGGCTCCCAGCGCCACAACCTGCCGCTGCGGGTCCTGGCGTCCGCCGTCGTCACCGCTCCGCCACCCCAGTCCGCCGCACGCTGGTTCGCCGCACGCTCCACCCATCTGCCGGCTCCCGCCACGGGATTCCTGCACAGGCACGGCATCGACGCCCACGACCGCCGCCAGGTCCTCCTCGCCGCGCTCCACGAGGCGACCGTCATTCCCTCGGACGTGAAAGCCGCCGAACTGCACCTCACGGACCCGGCGCAGGGCGACGCCCTCGTGCTGGAACAGCACCAAGGACTCGACTCCTCATACCTGGACCAGGCGGCTCTCGTCACCGGGCCGCCCTACGTGTGCGCCCGAGCGCAGCGCCTGCGCGAGCCGGTCTCCGTACCCGACGTCGCGGTCGACCCGGATCTCCTGCTCCACCCCGCCGGCCGCGCACTCCTCGCAGCCGAGAGTCACGCCATCGACTCCTTCCCGCTGATCACCCCCGACGGCCAGTGCACCGGCACCTTGACCCTCCACTGGAGGAAGCCGGGCACATGGCTGACAGATGAACAGCGCCGCGCCCTCGACTCCCTGGCGACCGAGACCGCGGCATGGCGCTCCTGGTACCGGCGCACCGTGGTACTCGACGCCCTCGAATACCTCCACCAGCACCGGGAGGCCCACACATCACCGCGTGCCCGGTAGCGCCCCCGGGCCCTGTGCCGGGCGGCCAGCCGGAAGCCCCGAGGCCATTTGGCCATCCGGCAGGCCGACGGTTCAGGGTCGCAGCAGGGTTTTGATCATGCCGTCCTGCTTGGTCTGGAAGGCCGCGTATGCCTGCGGTGCCTCCTCCAGCGGCAGATGGTGGGTGGCGAAGCCGTCGACGCCGAGGGGATCCCCGTCGGTGAGCAGCGGCAGGATCTCCGGCACCCAGCGCCGCACATTCGCCTGGCCCATCCGGAACTGGAGCTGCTTGTCGAACATGCGCAGCAGGGGCAGCGGGTCCATCGCCCCGCCGTACACGCCGGAGAGCGAGACGGTGCCGCCGCGGCGTACGAGATCGATCGCCGCGTAGAGCGCTCCGAGCCGGTCCACGCCCGCCTTCTCCATGAACGGCTGGGCCAGTGCGTCGGGCAGCAGACCGGCCGCCCACTGGGCGCCCTTGGCCATCGCGTGGCCGTGCGCCTCCATACCGACCGCGTCGATCACCGCGTCGGTACCGCGCCCGTCGGTCAGGTCGCGCACCGCGTCCCCGAGGTCCTTCTCGTGACGGCGCAGGTCCAGGCAGGTCACCCCGTGGGCGGCGGAACGGTCGAGGCGTTCGTCCACGAGGTCGACGCCGATGACCAGCCCGGCGCCCCGGTGCTGGGCGATGCGTGTGGCCATGTCGCCGATCGGGCCGAGCCCGAGCACGGTGAGCGATCCGCCGGGCGGTACGGCCGCGTACTCGACGGCCTGCCAGGCGGTCGGCAGTACGTCGGAGAGATAGACGAAGCGGTCGTCGGGCGGCCCTTCGGGCACCTTGATCGGCAAGGTGTTGCCGAACGGCACCCGCAGGTACTCGGCCTGTCCACCGGGCACTTGCCCGTACAGCTTGGTGTAGCCGAACAGCGAGGCGCCGGAACCGTAGGCGTGCACCTGCGTGGTCTCGCACTGCGACTGCAGGCCCTGTGCGCACATGAAGCAGGTACCGCAGGAGACGTTGAAGGGGATGACGACCCGGTCGCCGGGGGTGAGGTCGCGCACGTCGGGGCCGACCGCCTCGACGATGCCCATGGGTTCGTGGCCCAGGATGTCGCCCGAGTCCAGGAACGGCCCGAGGACCTCGTACAAGTGCAGGTCGGAACCGCAGATACCGGTCGAGGTGATCCGCACGATCACGTCGTCGGGCTGTTCGATCACCGGATCAGGGACCGTCTCCACCCGAACATCCCGCCGGCCATGCCAGGTCAGAGCGCGCATACTGTCCGCCTCCTCGTTCGTCCTTTGATCAATGGCGTGCGCAGCCGGGTATCCCCGGCGGGCATCCTCAACCGCTGGGAACAGCACGTACCCGTGCCAGAACGAAGGCCAGGTCGGCCGCTTCGGATCTGCGGGGGCGTTCTGGCGCTTGGGGAGCCGCTGCTCGCCACACAAAGAGGAGAGGGAGAGGCGTGGGTAAAACCTTCCAAGGTGTCCCGGCCGCGTAGGCGTCGGTCGGCTTTCGCGGGGAACTCGTTCGGTCATCAGCACCCAGGACTCCCGTGCCGGCCGGTGCGGGGCGGCCCGGTGCCTCAGCACGGGACGAATGAGGTACTCACCGTGGACAGCCGAAACGACCCCGACGGCGTCATACTCTCGCCGTACGAACGTCTCTCCCTGTGGCGGATCGAAGCCGAACTCCGCCAGGACCGACGCCTGGGCCGCCGCATGAGCCGCCCCATGAACGCCCCGGAGGCCCGACCGTGGCTGCCGCTGGCGGTGGCCGCTCTGACGTGTGCGTCACTGCTCCTGCTCGTCATGGGAATCCTCACCTCCAACTCCGCGGTCCTGTGGTGTCTCGTCGCGCTGTGGCCCCTCACCCTTCTGCTGACTTTTCGGATGCTGCGCCGTCCGGCAGGCGCCGAGGACCGCATCAGGTGAGGGCGGTGAACTCCGCGCCGTCGCAGGACGGTTCGCGACGACCGGTCCGGTTGCGAGACAGCGACATCCACCGGCCGGGAATCACCCGGATCGGCTGCGGGCGAGGCTTCCGCTACGTCGATCCCGACGGGCGGCCCATCACCGACCGGGCCGAGAGACAACGCCTGCGCGACCTGGTCGTACCTCCCGCGTGGAAGGACGTATGGATCTGTCCCGCGGCCAACGGCCACATCCAGGCGACCGGCACCGATGCCGCGGGGCGTCGCCAGTACCTCTACCACCCGCAATTCCGCGAGCAGCGCGAGGCGGCCAAGCACGAGCACGTCCTCGAGGTGGCCCCTGCCCTCCCCCGGTTGCGGAAGCTCGCGGCCGAGGACCTCGATGCCCGGGGACTGTGCCGGGACCGGGTGTTGGCCTGCGCGGCACGCATGCTCGACCTGGGGTTCTTCCGGATCGGGAACGACTCGTACCGCCGCGACAATGAGACGTACGGGCTCACCACCCTGCTCCGCGAGCACGTCTCCTGCCGCGGCGGCGAGGTGTGTTTCAGCTATCCGGCCAAGGGCGCGAAGGACGTGTCGCGGGCACTGGCCGAGGACTCCGTCTGCCGGGCCCTGCGCGCACTGCTGCGCCGACGCGGCGACGGCGAGCGCCTCTTCGTCTACTGGCAGGCCGGCGCGTGGCACGACGTGCACGCGGACGACCTCAACGCCTACCTTCGCGAGCGCACGGACACCGACCTCACGGCCAAGGACTTCCGCACCTGGCACGCCACTGTCCTCGCGGCTGTCGCGCTCGCCGTGGCGGAGCCCGTCGCCGCGGAATCCCGCACCGCCCGCAGCCGCGCGGTCGCGCACGCCGTCCGTGAAGTGGCCGGCTACCTGGGGAACACGCCCGCCGTGTGCCGCGCCTCGTACATCAACCCCCGAGTCATCGAACTCTTCGAGGAGGGCACGACCATCGCGTCGTCCCTGGACGACCTGGGCGCGGACCTCCGCTTCGGCGAACCGGCCACCCAGGGTGCCGTCGAGGAAGCGGTGCTGAGGCTCCTGGCCTAGCTTCGCGTAGCCCGGCGCCGAGGGGGAACTCGGCGGCCATGAATGCCGAGGCAGGAAACAACGGATCGTACTGGCTGGAGTCCGCACCTCCCGGGGAGCCGGCTGCTCCACCCCCGTCGCGTGACCTCTCCGTCGACGTCGCGGTCGTCGGCGGCGGCATCGCGGGACTCAGTACGGCCTGGGAGCTGGCGAGGCAGGGACGCGAGGTGGCCGTACTGGAGGCCGGACGGCTCGCCGCCGGAGTCACCGGTCACACGACGGCCAAGCTGACCGCCCTGCACACGCTGGTCTACGACCACCTCCGCCGCACCCGGGGCCCCGAGGGCGCGCGACTGTACGCACACTCACAGTCCGCCGCGATCAGCCATGCCGCCGAGATCATCGAGGAGTTGGGCATCGACTGCGAGTGGGAGGAGGCAGCGGCCTTCACCTACGCCGAAGACCCAGGGGGCGTGGCGCAGCTGCGGGCGGAGGCGGAAGCGGCACGCGAGGCGGGACTGCCGGCCGACTTCGTCACGAAGACCGACCTGCCCTTCCCGGTGGCCGGCGCGGTCCGCGTCACGGGGCAGGCTCAGTTCCATCCCCGCAAGTACCTGCTGGCGCTGGCGGACGACCTGCGCCGGCGCGGCGGTGCCGTGTACGAGAACACGCGGGTGGTGGGTCTCAGCGAGGGCAAACCCTGCGTGCTCTCGACCGACGCCGGGGTGTCGGTGCGTGCCCGTGAGGTCGTGATCGCCACGCACTACCCCGTGTTCGACCGGGCCCTGCTCTTCACCAGGCTGTCTCCCAGGCGGGAACTGGTCGTGGCAGGCACCATCGACGCGGACCTGGCCCCTCGCGACATGTACATCACACCCGAGCAGGCCACCCGGTCGGTCCGCAGCGCCCCCCACGGCGACGGCAAACGCCTCCTGGTCGTCACCGGGGAACACTTCACCCCCGGCACCACCGATGTCGAGGAACGCTTCGACCGGCTCTCCGCCTGGGCCCAGGACCACTTCCCCGGTCTCACCCTCACGCACCGCTGGGCCACGCAGGACAACGACTCCACCGACTCCGTGCCCCTCGTCGGACCACTCCACGTCGGCAGCCGGCACACCTACGTGGCCACCGGCTTCGGCGGCTGGGGGCTGAGCGGCGGCATCATGGCGGGCAGCCTGCTGAGCGACCTCGTCAACGGACGCGAGTGCGAGTGGAGCGGCCTCTACGATCCGCGCCGTCTGGTCTCCGTGGTCCGCGAGGGCGGATCCTTCCTCAAGCACCAGGCGCACGTGGCCCGGCACTTCGTCGGGGACCGGATACCACCCCTGTCGGGCCCGGCACCGGCCCCGGAAGACATCCCCCGCGGCGAAGGCACCGTGCTGCGCATGGGCGGTCGGCAGTGCGCCGTTCACCGCGACGAGAACGGGCAACTGCACGCCGTCTCGGCCCGCTGCACCCACCTCGGCTGCATCGTCGCCTTCAACCGTGCGGAACAGGCATGGGAATGCCCCTGCCACGGCTCCCGCTTCGCCCCGGACGGACAGATCCTCCAAGGACCCGCGGTATCTCCGCTGGAGAAGCGCGACATCTGAACAGCACGGCGTCTCGCGGCTGTTGCACGGGGTGGGCTGAAGGGCCATCCTGACCTGCGCCGGCCGCGACGCCTGGCGCCGGCGATGGGCCGAACAAGGCCACGAACTCCTCGGCCGGGCCCCGGAGTTGGCGACACACCCGCCCGTTCATCCCGACACCACCGTGGACGCAGGCGGGCACCTCGCCGCACCCGGGACAGATCGTTTCACGGACCATCGTCGCGGGCGTGACGAGTGCCGTCACCGCGATCATGCCGACTCCGGCCTCCGGGCTCCGGGCTTTCCAGGAGCGAGGCCCACGGCGCTCGCGCAGCCTGGCGTGACGTCATCCATGCCACTATATTTGACACCATGACTGCCATCACTCTGCGGATCCCCGACGCCATGGACAAGCAACTGCGCGACGCAGCGGCCGGCGCCGCCTCCCTCAACGACTACATCCTGCGCGCCGTGCGCCGGCAGATGACGCTGGACGCCGCCCGCAAGCTCGCCGCCCTGGCCCCTCTCGACCTCGCGGGCGAGGGCGACGCCCTGTGACCATCCGCAAGGGCGACGTCTGGGACGTCGACACCGGCAAGGGAACCCGCACCGTCCTCGTCGTCAGCCTCGACGGGCTCGCCGAGGCCTACAACGCCGTCGTCACCCTCGTACTCCACGCTCCGGCACAGCACCCCGACACCGCGATGAGCGTGCACCTGGCCACCCCGCTGGATGCCTCCCTCGTCGCCGTCAACCTCCTCCAGCTATCCGCCCTCCGCTTCGAAACCGGCACCCTGCACGGCAACATCGGCCCCGAACAGCAGGAACTTGTCGACAACGCCCTCCGCGCGGTGCTCGACCTTTAGAACGTCGAAGTCGCATACGGGGGTCGACCGCCTCGATGACGCCCATGAGCTCGCGCCCAAGGACGTCGCCCCACGCCGCGGCGGCAGAGATCGGTCAGGCGGGCGGGTACGGCGCGTTCTGAAGCATTTTCGCCAGGTGCACGGCGTTGGTGGCGAGCGTCTTGGTGGTGGCCGCGACGGCTTCGGGGGTCTTGTCGAGGTCCTGGTAGTCGGTGCCCTGTTGTGCTTCGCCGACCCAGTAGGTGACCGCGCCGGGCGGCAGAGAGAACCCGAGGTCGTTGAGCCCCTGGAAGAGGTCGGCACTCACCTTGTGTGCCCCGTCCTCATTGCCGACCACCGCGACCAGACCGACCTTCCCGTACGGGAGCTGCCGGCCCTCCTCGTCGGTCTCGGAGATATCGGCGTTGAGCCTTTCCAGGACACGCTGGCAGAGGCTGGAGGGATGACCGAGCCAGATCGGGGTGGCCAGCAGGACGATGTCGGCGGCCATCACCTTCTCCCAGAGCTGCGGCCATTCGTCGCCCTCGCCCAGGTCCCGGGCGATACCCGAGCGGACGTTGTGATCGGCTACCCGGATGGTCTCACCCTGGACACCGAGATCGGCGAGTTCGGACATCACCTGTCCGGCGAGGTGGTGACTGCTGGAGCGGTCGGGCGAGGGGGTGAGGGTACAGACGAGCGCCACGGCGCGGATCATGAGTACTCCGTAAGTTGAATGAGGAGGCCAGAGGGCGTCGGGCCTCGAACGCTGAGCAGGATCTGGGTCCTGCCGTCCTGAGGAGCCCCCGAGTACCCGGGATCCCGCATCCAATCCTGTCGGGGCCACGCGCCCGCCCCCGCGCAAACAGCCCCCTCCTGGCCACAGCCCCACTGCAAGGTCATCGTGGAGAACTCGTGGAAGTCTGGGTACAAGGCCACCAGAGCGGGACGAGCAGCGGAGGGCGAAGTGGACTGGGCACGGTTCGCGCAGCAGCTGGCATCGATGGGGCGGGACCTGCTCGCGCAGGGTTCGACCGACAAGACGGTGGCGCGGATCACCGCCTCCGCCACCGAGCTGGTGGAGGGATGCGACGCGGCCGGCATCCTCGTGCTGCACGGCAATCAGGTGGAGACACTCGCTCCCACCCACCAGTTCGCCATCGACAGCGACCGGCTCCAGGAACAGCTCGGTGAGGGGCCGTGTCTCGACGCCGCCCACACCTCGACGGGCGAGCGGGTCTTCCGCATCCCCGACCTCACCAGCGAACAGCAGCGCTGGCCCCTCTACGCCCCCCGCGCGCACCGGCTGGGGGTGGGCAGCATGATGGGCTTCCTGCTGTTCACCGACGAAGAAGACCTCGGCGCGCTCAACCTGTACTCCCGCACGCCCGGTGCGTTCACCCAGGACAGCGAGACGGCCGGCTGGCTCCTTGCCTCCCACGCCGCGATCGCCTTCTCCAGCGCCCGCACCCATGCCCAGATGGAACACGCCGTCGCCACCCGCCACCTCGTCGGCGAGGCCATGGGCATCCTCATGGGCAGCAACCACCTCACCGAAGAGCAGGCCTTCGATCTCCTGCGCCGCTACTCGCAGGAGACCAACATCAAGCTCCGCGAGGTCGCACGCCGAATCTGCGAACAGGGCAACCTTCCCTGACCCGGCCGGAGGGGACGGCTTCCCCGGCTCGTTGGCTGAACCGGAGAAGCCTTGACCGGCCAGCTCCCGCGGGAACAACTGGCCACGGCCCACTCCTCAAGTCCCCAATGCGGCCCATCCCACACCCCAGCGACCGAACCAACCAGATCGCAGCCGCGACGGGGCCTGGTGCGCCCGCCGGGGTGCCAGTGTGGAGCGCCCCCCGCCTCGAATCCTGTACGACGGAGCCTTCTCCACGTACGTCGAGAACGCGGCATGGCCGCAGAACGCGCCGTCGGCGCGGCGCCTCCTGGTGCTGGAAGCGACTAACACGCACGACTCCCCCGACTCACCAGTATTGGTACGGACCTTGACCCCTCTTCAGGAGGATTGTTCAATTCCTCTGAAAACCTGTCGGACACCGCCGCACCACCGCTTCCCGAGGGATACCTGACGGCTCGTCCGCCCCATGCGAGCGCCTCTTCCCTTTCATCCCGCGGCCGACGAGAGGAAATCCGCCGCCGCACAGTGCGTCACGCCGCCTCCGGCACCGCCCGGCCCGCACTCTGGCGCCAACCAGCAGTGACGTCGCCGGGCCGACCCGGACCGGTGCCGTGCACGAGGCAAGGCCCCGGGCGGTTCCCGGGACGTAGTGACCGACGTGCCCTTCCCCCCGAGACGGGAGACACACTGTGCGAACAGCCGCCCTCAAGGTCCCCAGAGCCGCAGCGGCGTTGGCATTCGCCGCTTCCTTGGTCGTGACCGGCCTACAGGTCCTGCCGGCCCACGCCGCCGGGGAGCCGTACCGCGACCCGACGCTGCCCGTGCCGACCCGGGTGGAGGATCTGCTCTCCCGGATGACCCTGGACGAGAAGATCGGCCAGATGACTCAGGCCGAGCGCGCCTCCGTCACCACCGCCAACGTCCCCGCGTACGGGCTCGGATCGCTGCTCTCCGGCGGCGGCTCCGCACCTTCGCCCAACAACGCGACGTCCTGGGCGAACATGTACGACGGTTTCCAGAACGCCGCGCTGACCAGCCGCCTCGGCATCCCGATCATCTACGGCGTCGATGCCGTGCACGGCCACAACAACGTCTACGGCGCCACGATCTTCCCGCACAACATCGGTCTGGGCGCCACGCGCGACCCCGCCCTGGTCCAGCAGATCGGTCAGGCCACGGCGCAGGAGGTGTCGGGCACCGGCATCGACTGGGACTTCTCGCCCTGCCTGTGCGTCGTACGCAACGACCGATGGGGCCGTAGCTACGAATCCTTCGGCGAGAAGCCCGAAGTGGCCACGATGATGACCAGCTACATCGACGGCATGCAGGGCAGCTCCCTCAACGCACCCGGGTCCGTGCTGGCCACCGCCAAGCACTTCATCGGCGACGGCGGAACCGACAACGGCGTCAACGCTGGCAACGCGACCCTCACCGAGGCGCAGCTCCGGGCCACCCATCTGCCGCCCTTCCAGGAGGCCGTCCGGCGCGGCGTCGGCTCGGTCATGATCTCGTACAACAGCTGGAACGGCGTGAAGGACCACGGCAACCAGTACCTCATCACCACGCTGCTCAAGGGCGAACTCGGCTTCTCCGGCTTCGTCGTCTCCGACTGGAACGGCATCGACGAGATCGACGGCCAGGCCGGCTTCACCGCGGCCGAAGTGAGCCAGGCGATCAACGCCGGCATCGACATGGTCATGGTGCCCACCGACTGGCAGCGGTTCATCACCACCCTGCGAGCGGAAGTACAGAACGGCCATGTGCCGATGTCACGCATCGACGACGCCAACCGGCGCATCCTCACCAAGAAGTTCCAACTCGGCCTGTTCGAGAAGCCGTTGACCGACCGCAGCTACACCCCGACGGTCGGATCCGCCGCCCACCGGGCGCTCGCCCGCCAAGCCGTGCGCGAGTCGCAGGTCCTGCTGAAGAACTCCGGGAACATCCTTCCGCTGGCGAAGACCAACAACAAGATCTTCGTGGCCGGCAAGAGCGCCGACAACATCGGCTACCAGTCCGGCGGCTGGACCATGTCATGGCAGGGCGGCAGCGGCGCCACCACACCCGGCACCACCGTTTTGCAAGGGATCCGGTCCGCCGCAGGAACGGGCACCACCGTCACCTACAACGCCAACGGAACGGGCATCGACAGCTCCTACAAAGCGGCCGTCGCCGTCGTCGGCGAGACTCCCTACGCCGAGGGCGCCGGAGACCGGCCCGGCTCGATGAGCCTCGACTCCACCGACCTCAACACCATCGCCACCCTCAGAGCCTCCGGGGTACCGGTGATCGTCGTGCTCGTGTCCGGACGCCCTCTGGACATCGCCGCCCAACTGCCCAACTGGAACGCCCTGCTCGCCTCCTGGCTGCCGGGAACCGAGGGCAACGGCGTCTCCGACGTCCTCTTCGGCGACTACGCACCGACCGGCAAACTCCCCAGCACCTGGATGCAGTCGGCAAGCCAGCAGCCCATCAACGACGGCGACGGAAAGACACCCCTGTTCCCCTTCGGGTACGGGCTCACCTATGGAGCACCGCAGAACCACAGCGCCTACGACGTGACACAGGCGGAGAGTTACACCTCGCAGTCCGGGACGCAGACGGAGACGACGACGGACACCGGCGGCGGCCAGGACGTGGGGTACATCACCGCGGGCGACTGGCTCGCCTACAGCGGAGTGGACTTCGGGTCGGCAGGCGCCGCGTCGGTGACGACACGGCTCGCGTCAGCTTCCGCGACCACCGGCACGGTGCAATACCGCCTCGACAGCACGACCGGGCCCGTCGTCGCCACCGTCCCGGTCACCACCACCGGCGGCTGGCAGACCTGGACAAGTCCCAAGGTCAACCTGTCCGCCACCGCCACGGGTGTGCACACCCTCTACGCCACCTTCACCACCAGCGGCTCGGGGGACCTGGTCAACCTCAACTGGTTCCAGTTCGCACAGTAGGAGCAGCCGATCGAGCGAGCCCTGCCACGCGCGCCCCCGCGATGTGCGAGGCAGGGCACCCGTCTGTCTTCCGGCGACGTGCTGCGCCTGGTCCAGGGAGAGTGCTCGGTCCAGGTCGGCTGACAGCCAGGTACGGTCACCGCTGATCACCGTGTGTTGTGTGACAAACGAAGAGACGTCACCGCAGGTCACAGGGCAGATCCTGCCCGTCGACACCAGGCGTTCGAGGCCAGATGCGACGCCGACGCGGTGCGTGACGCCGGGCGTGAGCACGTTCTGGAGCATCTGGACGATGAGTACTCTCCGTCGCCGCATGCATGAGCGGTGAAGAACCGGGCACCGGGAGATGACACAACAGAAATCCGCTGCCCGGGATCGCGGGGCAGGCACGGAGAAGTTGCTGCGGGCCTGATGAGACATGAGGTCCGTACCCACCGCAGACACACGAAGATCGGATTCGTCATGATTGTCCTCGGTCTCATCTTGCTCATCGTCGGCATGCTCGTCGGCCTCTCGCTGCTCACCACGATCGGCGGAGTACTCATCGTGGTCGGAGCAATCCTGTGGATACTCGGCTCGACCGGTCGCGCGGTCGGCGGACGCAGGCATTACTTCTAGGGGAAACAGACAGGTCGGGTGGCACGATCGACGTCTTCCGCCGCCGTCCCGTCGCTCGTCTCAGGCCGCAACCCTGAGGTGAGTATCCGTAGGGGGCGTCACCTGCCGACCCGGCAGGTGACGCCCCCTACGAACTCCACGCCCACACCCGCCCGTTCCCCGTATCCCACGCTTGGAAGGGGTCCGCGGCCGAGGCGGGACGATCGCGGGTGTCCTGTGCCGTTCGCCTTCACCGATGTCCGTGAAGATCCCCACAGATAGGCATCATCCGTGCCCCGCATGGAACTTGCAGCTTCATGAAGTGCACTACTTGGGCAACTGGGTTTGTTCGGTGCCGCGGCGCGAGGCCGGTCCAGGCGGTGCGGCGCGCGTGGCGGGAGCCGGGTCGCGAACGCGACCTGGTGATGCAGGCGGCCAAGGCGACCTTCGCCGCCTGTCTGGCCTGGGCGGTGGCGGGGTGGTGGCTGCAGGCTCCGGTGGCGTTCGTCGCTCCGTGGGTGGCGGTCGTGCTGGTGGAGTCGACGGTGTACCGATCGCTCGCCCACGGGCTGCAACAAGTGGCGGCGATCGCGGCGGGCACCGTGGTGGCGACGCTCGTGGCGTTGGCTCTGGGCAGTTCGATGATCGCCATGGCCCTGGTGCTTCCGGCGGTGCTGCTGCTGGCGCAGTGGCACCGTCTGGGCAATCAGGGCATCTATGCCGCCACCGGCGCGCTGTTCGTCCTGACCGACGGCCAGGTCACGCTGGCCACGTCGGGGGCGCGCATCGCGGAGGCGGCTTTCGGCGCGGTGGTCGGCCTCACCGTCAACGCACTCATCCGGCCTCCGGTCTACTTGCGTGATGCCCGCGCCGCGCTCCGGGACGCCGCCCACGAGGCGCAGGAGGTGCTCCACACGGTGGCCGACGGACTGGCCAACGGCGAGTGGGACAGCCAGGCGGCCGGGAGTGGACACGAGCGCGCACTGCGGCTGGAACGCCTGGTCGATCAGGCCCGCTCCGCGATCGCTTGGAGCCGCGAGAGCATGCGGGGCAATCACCGCGGACACGGTGCCGGAAGCATCGCTGGGCCCGGTAAGGAGTACGACGACGCACTGGGCGTGCTGGACCAAGCCGCCGTGCACGTCGCGGGCGTGACCCGCACCTTGCTGGAGAGCGCCGGCCGCGACGGCACACCGGCGCACACCGACCCGCAGATCACCGGCCTCTACGCCGATTTCCTGCGCCACACCGGCCAGGCCATCGGGCTCTACGGCCGGACCCGACTCGCGGGAACCGGCTTCGAGCACACCGCTGACAGCGCCCTGCGTGAGGAAGCCGACGAGTTGCGCCGCAGTCTTGCCGAACTCGACCGGTGCCTGCCCGCCACCGTGCGCGACGATCCCGAGTCGCTGGCGACGCACGGCGCTCTGCTGGCACAGGCCCGAGGTCTGGCCGATCAGCTCGTCCGGCACCACGCTTCAGTCTGAGCCGTAGTGCGATGAGTGTGATGGTCCCCGTGAGCGCCGTCACCGGAGTGGCGTTGTCCGTGCTGTGCGGCGTGTGCTTTCCGGGCGACCGGCCCCCGGGGCCTGGGCGGGCATCGGCATCACCCTGCCTGCGCAGTGGCTCGTCTCCGGCGGCGGCACGCGGCGACACGAGGTCGCGCGGCGGGCGCGCGGGTGCCCATCGACGGACTGATCGTCCTGGCCTCTACCCGGCCATCCCTACGGTTCCCGGTGTCACTGTCCTACGTGAGCCCATGACCCGGACACAGGGGCGGTCGGCCTGCTGAGCGCTGCCGGCGCCGTCCTTCTGCTGACCCTGAGCTGAGCCGATGTCCGTATTTCCGGTCGGCCCCCGCCTTCATGGGTCGGTCACGCCGAGAGGGGTAATCGGAGCGTGGAGCCGAGGGACCCTTCGGTGTTCCGGATGGTTCCGCAGGTTTCCCCAGGACGGAGGCGCCCTCGCATTCCGGGAGGCGTGTCCGACGAAGCGAAGGAGGATCCATGGACGCGATCGTGCTGCTCAAGGACGACCACCAGACCGTCGAGAAGCTCTTCAAGGAGTTCGAGAATGCTGGTGACCGCGCCTACAAGACAAAGCGAAAGATCGCCGACAAGGTGATCGAGGAGCTGACCGTGCACGCCTGGATCGAGGAGAAGATCTTCTATCCCGCCGCCCGCGCGGCCGTGCCGGACACCACCGACCACGTCCTGGAGAGCGTCGAGGAACACCACGTCGTGCTGTGGATGCTCTCCGAACTGGCAGGCCTGGACGCCGAGGACGAACGCTTCGACGCCAAGATGACCGTTCTCATCGAGAACGTGCGCCACCACGTCGAGGAGGAGGAGAAGGAGTGGTTCCCCCAGGTCCGCTCCGCTCTCGGCCGCAAACGGCTGGGCGAACTGGGCGAGGAGCTCAGTGCCGCCAAGGCCGAAGCGCCCCACGACCCCCTCCGGGTGCCCAGCGCGCACGAATGACCTCAGCAGCAGTCCAGGCGGGGCGATGATCCTCGCCCCGCCCGCTTTCCCCTCTCTTGGAGGTCCCGCATGTCGCATCCCCCTACGTCCGACCCGCTCGCCGACCTCGCAGCCGCCGGCGTGTCCATCTGGCTCGACGACCTCTCCCGCGAGCTGCTGGCCGGCGGTGAGCTGGAGAAGCTGATCGCCGAACGGCATGTCGTGGGGGTCACGACGAACCCCACGATCTTCGCCTCCGCCCTGTCCCGCGGAGACCGCTACACCGAGCAACTCCGCCGACTGGCCGACGAGGGGGCGAGTGTCGACGACGCCGTCTTCGCCCTCACCACCGACGACGTACGGGCCGCCTGCCGTGTCCTGGCTCCGATCCACGAAAGGACCGAGGGCGTCGACGGACGGGTCTCCATCGAGGTCGACCCCCGGCTGGCGAAGGATGCCGATGCCACCGTCGAGCAGGCAGTGAAGCTGTGGGAGGCCGTGGCCGAGCCGAACCTTTTCGTCAAGATCCCCGCCACCCGCGAGGGGCTCCAGGCGATCACGGAGGTCATAGCGCGCGGGATCAGCGTCAACGTCACGCTGATCTTCTCCCTGGAGCGCTACCGCGCGGTGATGGACGCCTACACGGCCGGCCTGGAACAGGCCTGGCAGGCCGGACACGATCTGACGGACATCCACTCGGTCGCCTCGTTCTTCGTCTCCCGCGTGGACACCGAGGTGGACCGCCGCCTCGACGCCATCGGCACACCTGAAGCCCTCGCGCTCAAGGGCCGGGCCGCGATCGCCAACGCCCGCCTGGCCTATCAGTCCTACGAATCGGCGGCCTCGGATTCGCTCCGGCAGCGGCTGGCCGAGGCCGGAGCCCGGCCACAGCGCCCGCTCTGGGCGTCCACCGGGGTCAAGGACCCGGCCTATCCCGACACGATGTACGTCAGTGAGCTGGCCATCGCCGGCACCGTGAACACCATGCCCGGCAGCACCCTGGCCGCGTTCGCCGACCACGGCACGCTCCCCCGGCACGACCCGGCGGTCGACGACTACGCGGCGGCGCGGGAGCACTTCGCGGCGCTGGAGCGGATCGGCGTGGACTTCGCGGACGTCACCGACACCCTGGAACGCGAGGGGCTGGCCAAGTTCGAGAAGAGCTGGGCCGAGTTGAACGCCGACGTCGGCCGCGAGATGGGTGCGACCGGCGGTACGCACGAGGGAGGCGCGGCGGGCGCGGCGGACGCCTCCGCCGAAGCGGCCGGAAAAGCGCCGAGGGGGAACGCGCTGCTGGCCGTCTATCTCAACGACCACCTGGCGGGCGCCACCGGCGGCGTCCAGCTCGCGCGCCGGGCAGCTCAGGCCCAGAAGGGAGAACCGGCACTGGCCGAGTTGGCCCGGGAGATCGAACAGGACCGCCAGTCGCTGCTGGGAATCATGGACGACCTGGAGATGTCCACCGACCACCCGAAGGTCGCGCTCGGCTGGCTGGCCGAGAAGGCCGGTCGCCTGAAGCCGAACGGCCACCTCTTCTCCCGCTCCCCGCTGAGCGACGTCCTGGAGCTGGAGTCGCTTCTCGTCGGCGTGACAGGCAAGGCGGCCTGCTGGCGGACTCTGCGCGCGGTCGCCGAGACCGACGAACGCCTCTACCCCGAGCACCTCGACTTCCTCACGGAACGCGCCGACCGCCAGACGGCACTCCTGGAGCGCCTGCGCGCCGCTGCCGCCTCCCACGCGATCACGGGCGCTGAGCCGCAGGACCGGTAGAACGGGATCGGGATGCCCGTTGGGACGGAGGGTACCCGGGCGGCTCGGCGGCATCCCGTCCGGTCACGGGTGCGCCCACCGCCCGCTTCGCAGGGCTCGCAGACGAGGAGAGAGAGCCATGCCGACACTGTCTCCATCTCATGGCGCGGAGTCCCTCAGCGGCCTCTCCGCCGTGGTCACCGGAGGCTCCCGCGGTCTGGGCCTGCTCATCGCGGACGAGCTGGTACGCCGCGGCTGCGAGGTGACGCTCGCCGCGCGCGACGCCGCCGAACTCACCCGCGCCGATGAACTCCTGCGGCGGCGACATCCGGGGGCAGCCGTCCGCACCACCGTGTGCGACGTGCGCGACAGGAAAGACGTGGCAGACCTGTTCCGCCGCACCGCGGCGGCCTGCGAAGGCGTGGACGTCGTCGTCGCCAACGCCGGCATCATCCAGGTCGCACCGGCAGAGACCGTCGGCACGGCCGGATTCGACGATGCGATGAGCACCATCTTCCACGGCGCCCTGCACACCTGCCTCGAAGCACTTCCCTACCTGCGGAAGAGCCGGGCGGGCGGCAGGCTGGCACTTGTCGGGTCGGTGGGCGGACTGCTCGCCGTGCCCCACCTGCTGCCGTACTCCTGCGCCAAGGCCGCCGTGGGCGCGCTGGCCGAGGGCCTGCACGCGGAGGCGGCACGCGACGGCGTCTCCGTGACCGCCGTCCATCCGGGACTCATGCGTACCGGCTCCCATCTGCACGCCGTGTTCGGCGGTGACCGGCGACGCGAGTTCGCCTGGTTCTCGGCCCTCGCAGGCACCCCGCTGATCTCGATGGACGCCCGCCGCGCCGCCGACCGCATCGTCACCGCGATCCAGCACCGCCGCGTCCGCCTCGTACTCACCCCCGCCGCGCGTGCCGCCGACAAGGCGCACGGCCTCGCCCCGGCACTCACCACTCGCCTCAGTCACGCGGTGAGCAGCCTGCTGCCGACCGCGGAAGGCGAGCCGGAACTGCGTCCGGGCATCGACGTCGAGCCAGCAGCCCCCCGCACCCTCGGGGAACGCCTGCGCTCGGTGGGCAGTGCGCTCAACGACCGCGCGGCGCGCGCCTACAACGAACGCCACCGCACCGCACAGGAGCAGCACCAGCCCTGACGACACACGCAGTGCTTGTGACGAGCGGGCATTTTGTCCCTGTCGATGGCCGTTCCCGCAGATGCCTCACTGCTCCTCTTCATCACGGAGATCATCGCCTCGCAGACGGGAGTCACCGCCGGTCCGCATGGTCGCCGGTCGGAGGGGAACCCGGCTTTGCATGGCTGCGAACCAAGACGAGGCCCCGATTCTGGAAGCGCTCGCCCGCTACGCGGACGCGGACGAGCTGGGATTCACACCGCCGGGACACAAACGGGCGCGTGGCGCCGACCCACGCGCCCGCGCGATCCTGGGTGACGCCGTCTTCCACGGCGATGTCCTGGCCAACGGCGGCCTGGACGACCGGCTGGCCCGGGGCGGCATCCTGGAGCGGGCCGAGAACCTCATGGCCGACGCGGTGCACGCGGACCACACGTTCTTCTCGACCTGCGGCAGTTCCCTGTCGGTCAAGGCCGCCATGCTGACGGTGACCGGCCCCGGCCGACGCCTCCTCGTAGGACGCGACGCCCACAAGTCCGTAGTCGCCGGCCTCATCCTGTCCGGCGTCGAACCCGTCTGGGTGGAGCCCCAGTGGGACACCTCCCGACACCTCGCCCATGCCCCCTCAGCGGCCGACTACGACAAGGCGTTCGCACAGCATCCGAACGCCGACGGCGCCCTGGTCACCAGCCCCACCCCCTACGGTGCCGCCGCCGACCTCGTCGGGATCGTCGAAGTCTGCCACCGGCGCGGCAAGCCGCTCGTCGTGGACGAGGCGTGGGGAGCGCACCTCCCCTTTCACGACGACCTGCCGACATGGGCCATGGACGCGGGCGCCGACATCTGCGTGACCAGCGTCCACAAGATGGGCAGCGGCCTGGAACAGGGCTCGGTGTTCCACCTCCAGGGTGACCTCATCGACCCCGCCGAACTGGCCTCGCGGGCCGACCTCCTCGGCACGACCAGCCCGAACGTCCTGATCTACGCGGGTATCGACGCCTGGCGCCGGCAGATGGTCCAGCACGGTCACCAACTCATGGGACACGCACTGGAGTTGGCCGCCCGCATCCGCGGCACCATCGAGACGATCGACGGCTTCCACGTCAACGACGCGAAGGACTTCACCGGCCCCGACCTCGCCCACGACTTCGACCCGCTCCCGGTGGTCATGGACATCAGCGAACTGGGCACCAGCGGCTACCGCGCCGCCGACTGGCTGCGGGCTCACCACCACCTCGACACCCACCTCTTCGACCACCGCCGCATCAGCGCACAGCTCACCCACGCCGACGACGAGCAGACCACCGGCCGGCTCCTCACCGCGCTGCGGGACCTGGCGGATCATGCCGACGAACTGTCGGACGCTCCCCAGGTCGCGGTCCCCTCCCCCGCCGACCTGCGGATGGACCAGGCACGGCTGCCCCGGGACGCCTACTTCGCGCGCCACACGAAGGTCCCCGCTGCCGAGGCCGCCGGCAGGATCGCCGCGGAGATGATCACCCCTTACCCGCCCGGCATCCCGGTGGTCCTGCCCGGCGAACGCCTCACCGAGCCCGTGCTCACGTACCTGCGCTCCGGCGTCGAGGCCGGCATGTTCCTGCCGGACGCGGCCGACCAGCGGCTGCGGACCGTACGGGTGGTCGCGGAGGACGACTGACCCGGACAGTGTCAGGGCCCCTCGCCGGCCCCTGGCCGTGCGGGCGTCGACGTACGGGCGCAGGAACCCTCCCGGCCGAGGCATGAGCGGGCCGGGTCGGGATACCCCGGTGGTATGCCACAGACACCGGAGCCCGGAGAACGGGCAGAGCGTAGTACGCCGGAAAAGCCCAGCAGACTGCCGATGCGGTCCTGGTGGGCGGTGCTCAAGGGTACGGTCAAGGAGTTCCAGGCCGACGAACTCGCCGACCGGGCCGCCGCGTTGACGTACTACGGGGTGTTGTCGCTGTTCCCGGCGCTGCTGGTCCTGGTCTCCCTGCTCGGCATCGCGGGCAGGTCGGCGACGCAACAGGTCATGGACAACATCGAGAAGCTGGCGCCGAGTTCGGCCCGGGACATCATCGGCGACGCCGTCAAACAGCTGCAAGGACCCGGTGACCTTGGCTCGATCGTGGCCGTGATCGGCATCGTGGTCGCGGTGTGGTCGGCCTCCGGCTATATCGCGGCGTTCATCCGCAGTGCCAACGTCGTCTACGACATGCCCGAGGGCCGTCCGGTGTGGAAGGTGCTGCCGATCCGGGTGGGCGTCACGGTGGTGCTGCTGGTCCTGGCGGTGGTCAGCGCACTGATCGTGGTCTTCACGGGCGGTCTCGCGCGGGCGGCCGGTTCGGCGCTCGGCATCGGGGACGCCACGCTGACGGTGTGGTCGATCGCGAAGTGGCCGGTCCTGGTCATCCTCGTCATGGCCATGATCGCGATCCTGTACTGGGCGACGCCGAACGTGAAAGGCCGCGGCCTCCGCTGGATCACCCCGGGCAGCGTGCTGGCCCTGCTGGTCTGGATGATCGCCTCCGCGGGCTTCGCGTTCTACGTGGCCCACTTCTCCTCGTACAACAAGACCTACGGCACGCTCGCCGGCGTGATCGTCTTCCTGGTGTGGCTGTGGATCAGCAACATCGCGATCCTGCTCGGCCTCGAATTCGACGCGGAACTGGCCCGGCAACGGGCCGTCGCCGGCGGGCACCCCAAGGACGAGGAGCCCTACCTCCCGCCCCGTGACACCCGCGCGTGGAGCGACGAGGACCGCCCCCACAAGGAGTGACGCCGCCGGTCGGCGCTTGCGCCCTCACCGGTTCTGCTTGCCGATGCCGGATGCGGGTACCCGGGTCCGGCGACCAGGCAGGGCAGCTGAAAGGACACACCATGGGTGTGCGGACATGGATCAGTGAGTGGCCCGCCTTCCGCCAGCTCACCGGAACCGATCCCCTGGGTCGGGGCCGGGCCGCCATGTCGGCGCACACCGGAAAGCTACGGCCGCGCACGGACACCGCCGACCGGGTGGTGAAGTCCGTCTGCCCCTACTGCGCGGTGGGCTGCGGCCAGCAGGTCTACGTCAAGGACGACAAGGTCGTCCAGATCGAGGGCGACCCGGACTCGCCCATCAGCCGGGGCCGCCTGTGCCCCAAGGGATCAGCCACGCTCCAGCTCACCACGGGCTCGGCCCGCCGTCATGAGGTGCTGTACCGGCGGCCGTACGCCACCGACTGGGAGCCCCTCGACCTGGACACCGCCATGGACATGGTGGCCGACCGGGTGATCGAGACGCGGCGCCGGACCTGGGAGTGGGAGTCGGAGGGACTGCGCACCGCGCGCACCCTCGGCATCGCCAGTCTCGGCGGCGCGACCCTCGACAACGAAGAGAACTACCTCATCAAGAAGCTGCTGACCGGCCTCGGGATCGTCCAGGTGGAGAACCAGGCCCGGGTCTGCCACAGCTCCACGGTCGCCGGGCTCGGTACCTCCTTCGGGCGGGGCGGCGCCACCACCTTCATGCAGGACCTCCAGCACTCCGACTGCATCGTCATCCAGGGCTCCAACTTCGCCGAGGCGCACCCCGTGGGATTCCAGTGGGTGATGGAAGCCAAGGCACGCGGCGCCCGGATCATCCACGTGGACCCGCGCTTCACCCGTACCAGCGCGCTGGCCGACCTGCACGTCCCGATCCGGGCCGGAAGCGACATCGCGTTCCTGGGCGCGATCATCAACCACGTCCTGACCGAGGAGAAGGACTTCCGCGAGTACGTCCTCGCCTACACCAACGCCGCCACCCTGGTGAGCGAGGACTTCCGCGACACCGAGGACCTCGACGGCGTCTTCTCCGGTCTGGACGAGGACAAGCACCACTACGACCAGTCGAGCTGGCAGTACCAGGACGTCGAGGTGCAGCAGCCCACCGGCGAGGTCGACGAGCAGTACGAGGAGCGCGTCGACGGCTCCGGCGGCCCGGAGGCGCACGGCTCGGGCGGCGCGCAGACCACGGGGTGGCCGCCCCGCGACGAGACACTCCGGCACCCGCGCTGCGTCTACCAGATCCTCAAGCGCCACTACGCCCGCTACACACCGGAGTTGGTCGAGGAGGTGTGCGGTGTGCCCCGCGCGAAGTTCCTCCAGGTGTGCGAGGCGCTGACGGCCAACTCGGGCCGCGAGCGCACCAGCGCGTTCGCGTACGCGGTCGGGTGGACCCAGCACTCGGTCGGCGCCCAGTACATCCGGGCCGCAAGCGTGCTCCAGTTGCTGCTCGGCAACATCGGCCGCCCCGGCGGCGGCATCCAGGCGCTGCGCGGCCACGCCTCCATCCAGGGCTCCAGCGACATCCCCACCCTCTTCAACCTGCTGCCGGGCTACCTCCCGATGCCGCATGCCCACGCGCACGAGAACCTGGACGCGTTCATCGAGGCCAGCCGTACCGACAAGGGCTTCTGGGGCAACATGCGGGCCTACTTCGTGAGCCTCCTCAAGGCGTACTACGGCGACGCGGCCACCGCCGCCAACGACTTCTGCTTCGACCACCTGCCGCGCCTGACCGGCTCCCACTCCACCTACGACACCGTGATGGCCCAGCTGGACGGCGCGTGCAAGGGCTACTTCCTGATGGGCGAGAACCCGGCGGTGGGATCCGCCAACACACGGCTCCAGCGGCTCGGCATGGCGAACCTGGAGTGGCTGGTCGTACGCGACTTCTCCCTCATCGAGTCGGCGACCTGGTGGCAGGACGGCCCGGAGATCGAGACCGGCGAGCTGCGCACCGAGGACATCGGCACCGAGGTGTTCTTCTTCCCGGCCGCCGCACACACCGAGAAGAACGGCTCCTTCACCAACACCAACCGCTGGCTGCAGTGGCACCACGCGGCCGTCGAGCCCGAGGGCGACGCCCGCAGCGACCTGTGGTTCATGTACCACCTGGGCCGCCGTATCAAGGAACGGCTGGCCTCCTCAACCGACCCGATGGACCGGCCCGTACAGGACCTCACCTGGGACTATCCGGTCGACGGCCCGCTGGCCGAACCCGTCGCCGCCGCCGTGCTCGCCGAGATCAACGGCCACGGACCCGACGGGGCACCTCTCTCGGCGTACACCGAGCTCAAGGACGACGGCTCGACACGGTGCGGCTGCTGGATCTACTGCGGCGTGTACGCGGACGGCGTCAACCAGGCCGCCCGCCGCAGGCCCGGAAGCGAACAGGACTGGGTGGCCGCCGAATGGGCCTGGGCGTGGCCCGCCAACCGCCGCATCTTGTACAACCGGGCGTCTGCCGCCCCGGACGGCACGCCCTGGAGCGAGCGCAAGGCGTACGTGTGGTGGGACGAGGCCGAGGGGAAGTGGACCGGGCACGACGTCCCGGACTTCGTGCCCGACCGCGCCCCCAATTTCGTACCGGACGAGGACGCGACCGGCCCCGACGCCCTGCGCGGCGACGACCCGTTCATCATGCAGGCCGACGGCAAGGGCTGGCTGTTCGCACCCGCGGGCTTGGAGGACGGCCCGCTCCCCACCCACTACGAGCCGCAGGACTCCCCCTTCACCAACGCCCTGCACCCCTCCACACCTCGCTCCCCCGTACGCCAGTTGCTGCCCCGCGAGGGCAACCGCTACCACCCCAGCGGCGACGACAAGGGAGCCAAGGTCTTCCCGTACGTCATCACCACGCACCGCCTCACCGAGCACTTCACGGCCGGCGGCATGAGCCGCTGGTCGCCCTATCTCTCCGAACTCCAGCCGGAGTTCTTCTGCGAGGTCTCCCCGCAACTGGCCGCCGAACGCGGCCTCGAACACATGGGCTGGGCCACCATCGTCACCGCCCGCAACGCCATCGAGGCCCGCGTCATGGTCACGTCCCGGATCACGCCCCTGACCGTGCACGGCAGGACGATCCACCAGATCGGACTGCCCTTCCA
Organism: Streptomyces sp. NPDC092369; assembly: GCF_044755245.1. Classification (NCBI taxonomy): domain Bacteria; kingdom Bacillati; phylum Actinomycetota; class Actinomycetes; order Kitasatosporales; family Streptomycetaceae; genus Streptomyces; species Streptomyces sp. NPDC092369. The sequence continues at coordinate 50,474 of NZ_JBIVQP010000009.1, read as the reverse complement.
CTGGGGCCCCAACGGCGTGGCCACCGGCGACGCGGCCAACGAACTCGTCGCCATCGCCCTCGATCCCAACGCCCACATCCAGGAGGACAAGGCGCTGACCGCCGACATCCGTCCCGGGCGCCGACCACGCGGCCCCGACCTGCCGAAGCTGGTCGCCGAATACCGCAGCCGCGCGGGCATCACCGCCACCACCGGGACGGAGACCAGGAAATGACAGACCGTCATCTGCTGAGCGGCCCGGAACCCGACCCCGCACGCGACGCCGGCCACCCCGAACCCCCGCCCCGGGTCGGCTTCTTCACCGACACCTCCGTCTGCATCGGCTGCAAGGCCTGCGAGGTCGCCTGCAAGGAATGGAACGCCATCCCGGAGGACGGCCTCTCCCTCACCGGCATGAGCTACGACAACACCCAGGGACTCGGCGCCTCCACCTGGCGCCACGTCGCCTTCATCGAGCAGCAGAAACCGCAGATTCCGGCGCCGGAAGGACGCACGCAACTCCACCTGGTGGATGCGGAGTCCGAGCCTCCCGCCGAGCCCACCGAGCCCGGGGAGATGCGCTGGCTGATGTCGTCCGACGTGTGCAAGCACTGCACCCACGCAGCCTGCCTCGACGTCTGCCCCACCGGCTCCCTCTTCCGCACCGAGTTCGGCACGGTCGTCGTGCAGGAGGACATCTGCAACGGCTGCGGCTACTGCGTACCCGCCTGCCCGTACGGCGTCATCGAGCAACGCCCCGAGGACGGACGGGCGTTCAAGTGCACCATGTGCTACGACCGGCTCGGCGCCGGACAGGAACCCGCGTGCGCCAAGGCCTGCCCGACGGAGTCCATCCAGTTCGGGCCGCTGGACGAACTGCGCGAACGGGCCGCGCTGCGGGTGGACCAGCTGCAGGAGGCGGGTGTGGAGGGTGCACGGTTGTACGGCCACGACCCCGACGACGGGGTCGGCGGCGACGGCGCGTTCTTCCTGCTCCTCGACAAACCCGAGGTCTACGGACTTCCCCCGAACCCGGTGGTCACCACCCGGGACCTCCCCACCATGTGGAAGCACGCCGGCGCGGCGGCCCTCTCCCTGGTCGGGGGCTTCGCGCTCTCCTTCGCACTGCCCGCCCTCCGAGGAAGGAAGGGATCACGTTGACGGCGACGGAGCGGAACGAGCAGCGCGGCCACGGTGGGCGTCGTGATCGCCGTGGGCGTCGCGGGGAGCAACTCATGGTCCCCCGCGCCGAGTTCGAGTCGTACTACGGACGCCCCATCATCAAGGCGCCGTCCTGGAGTGCGCAGGACATCGCCGGGTACTTTTTCCTGGGCGGGCTCGCCGGCGCCGGCTCCGTACTCGCGGCGGGCGCCCAGCTCACAGGGCGTACCACGACCGCCACAGCGATGAAGATGTCCTCCCTCGCCGCGGTCTCGCTCTCCGCCGCCGCGCTCGTGCACGACCTCGGGGTGCCGAGCCGGTTCCCCAACATGCTGCGCGTGCTCAAGCCGACCTCTCCCATGAGCGTGGGCTCCTGGCTCCTCGCCGGCTACGGACCCGCCGCAGCCGCGGCCGCCGTCACCGCTGCCACCGGGCGGATGCCCCGGGCCGGTGCGGCGGCCACCGCGGCGGCGGCCCTGCTGGGCCCGGCGGTCGCCTCCTACACGGCGGTCCTGGCGGCGGACACCGCCGTACCCGCCTGGCACGGCGCCCACCGCGAACTCCCCTACCTGTTCGCCGCCTCCGCCACCGCGGCGGCCTCCGGCATGGCCTTGGTTCTCGGCCCGGTTCACGAGTCGGCACCGGCCCGCTGTGCCGCGGTGCTCGCCGCCGGTGCCGAGGAAGCCGCGAACCGTGCGGCCGAGCGGCGCCTGGGCATGGTCGCCGAGACCTACCGGCAGGGTCGGGCCGGCACCCTGTTGCGCACCGCCCGTCTGCTCACCGCCACGGGCGCCACGACGGGTCTGCTCCTCGGCCACCGCAGCCGCCCGGCAGCGGTGCTCGCAGGCCTGGCCCTCCTCGCAGGCTCGGCCTGCACCCGCTTCGGCGTCTTCGCCGCCGGAGTCGCCTCGGCGCAGGACCCCAAGTACACGGTCGTGCCCCAACGCGCGGACGCCGACCCGATCGACGGGACAGCGGGAACCGGCGGGGTCAGCTGACCGTTCGGCCCCGGCCCGCCGAGTCCGATCCGGATAGATCTTGTCCCGTGTCGACAGCGGAGCGGGACGTGGCTCACCGTCCTCGCTCAGCGCCGCTTCCCGGTCTCGGGGGAGTTGACGTTGTGGCTGGCGCGGCGCATGGCCTCGTACAGCGCGGCATCCTCCGGCGGGTCCGGCAGCGGACCGCGGGCAGGGGCCTGGAAGGACTGGATCATCCAGGCCACGAAGCGGCGCCAGGCGTCCGGGGCGGCGTCGCCGGTGGCGCTGAGCACGCCGGCGTTGGCCATCAGCAGGAGGACGAGGTCGCGGCTGGTGAAGTCCTCGCGAAGTCGGCCGCCTTCCTTGGCGCGACCGATGAGTTCGACGAAGCCCTGGTACGCCTGGTCGCGGAGTGATTCCAGGGCCTGGGCGTCAGGGAAGCTCATGGTCAGTATGTCGGCGAAGCCCCGGTCGGCGGCCTGCATGCCGCAGACGGCCTCGATGTAGCCGGTGAAGCCGTTCCACGGGTCCGGGTCGGCCAGGGCGTCGGTGGTGGCCTGCGCGTACGCCTTCATACGGTCCGCGAAGACCGCGACGACCAGGTTCTCCTTGGTGGGGAAGTGACGGAAGAGAGTGGCTACCCCCACCCCCGTCTCCCGTGCGACCGAGGCCATGGACGCGTTCAGTCCGTCGCGACCGAACACCGCGCGTGCGGCGACGATGATCCGTGCCCGGTTGCGCTCGGCGTCGCTGCGCTTGGGCGCGGCTGCGGAGTGGGGCGTGTCGCCGATGCCGCCGACGTGCTGGTCTCGGAGGTTCATGCCGACCAGACTAGCAATCCGGAAAGCCCTATCCGATTGTCGTGCTACGCTCGATCCCGAACCGGATAGGGCTTTCCGGATCAAAAACGGAAAGCCCTATCCATCTTCATCACGAAAGGCTTCCCCATGCCCACCATCGCTATCGTCGGCGCCGGTCCCCAGCTCGGCCTCGCCATCGCCCGCACGTTCGGCACCCAGGGCTACGACGTCGCACTGATCGCCCGCAACCGCGCCAAGCTGGAGGGCCTGGCCGCTGAACTGGCCACTGCCGGCATCAACGCCGCCGCGTTCCCCGCCGATGCCCTCGACCGGGCCGCGCTCGCCCAGGCGCTCAAGGACTCCGCCGCGCACTTCGGCGGCATCGATGTCCTGGAATACTCCCCCGTCGGCGGCTTCGATTCGACCGTCCTGACCGCCCCGAGCGCGACCGACCCCTCGCATGTGCAGCACGAGTTGGAGTTCCAGCTGTACGGGGCGATAGCCGCCACGAAGGCGGTACTGCCCGCCATGCGCGAGGCCGGGGCGGGCACCCTGCTCTACACCACCGGTGCCGGGTCGATCGACCCCGTCCCCGCGGTCGCCAACGTCAACGCCGCAGCGGCGGCTCTGCGCAACTGGGTGGTCAACCTGCACAAGGAACTGGACGGCACCGGTGTTCAGGCCGCCCACGTCGGCATCGACGTGTCCATCGGCATGTCGGTCGTCCCCGGATTCCCGACGGCCGAGCCCGAGGAGATCTCCCCCGCCTACTGGGAGCTGCACACCACCAAACGCGACCAGGCCGAACTCGTCTTCAGCCGCTGATCCCACCCACGCCCGCCCGTGCCCCAACGCCCTTGTACCGGCCATTGGCCTGGCCGCCGCCACGGTCCACGCTCCCGACCGTCCACGAACGGCCGTGCCGTCTCGTCCTGCCGGTCCGGCCCGCCGACGAGCCCGACACCTCAGCCCCCTTCGAGGCACCGGAGGGCACGGCCCCCTCACGACGATCCAGGTGACCCCGCCCGAGCAACGCTGGACGCCTACGAAGGGTTCCAACGCGTCGCCTCACGCATCTGGAACGAGTCGGTTCCCAGGGACGCCCTGTAGACCCCGGCGGACAGCCCGTTCAGATGCGAAGCCGCCCGCTCGCACCAGCAGGGTCACCTGCCGGCCAAGGGCCTGATCGCCGCCCGCGGTCAGCCGCTCGGGACGTCGACCTATCCTGAGGACTCGCGGTCGGCGAAGACGCTGGTGTCCAGGTGTTCGAGGAGCTCGGCGGCGTCCCGGTACACAGCCTGAGCACCGGCGCTCTCCAGATCCGCGCGGGGGATCCCGCCGGAGAGCACCGCCACGGGAGTCACTCCGTCCCGTACGGCGGCCTTCATGTCCCAGACGGTGTCGCCGACGAACACGGCCCGTTCGCTGGGGACTCCGGCGAGATCCCTGGCCTGCCGGACGGGGTCGGGGGCGGGCTTGCCATCGGCGACGTCGTCCGCGCTGGCCTCCCCGCCGATGACCTCGTCCGCGTCGATGGCACGGCGCAGCGCGGAGAGTTCCGCGCCGCTCGCCGAGGTCGCTAGGACGATCTCCCAGCCCCGCCCGGCCAGCGCGCGCAACAGGTCCCCTGCCGCCTCCAACCTCGGGAGCCGGTCGAAGTACGTGGCGTAGAGGGCGTGATGGGCCGCTTCGAGTTGCTCGTCCCCGTCGGGATCACGGCCGTCACCGAGCAGGTGCTCGATCAGATCCCCGCCGCCGAGACCCACCGCCCGGTGGATCTCCCGCATGGGAACCCGGTGGCCCGCCTGCCGGAAGGCCTCCCACCAGGTCACGACGTGCAGGTGGTTGGTGTCGACGAGCGTTCCGTCGACGTCGAAGATCGCCGCGCGCTTTGAGCTCATCACACGCTCACAGTTCTCGGAGGGCGGGGAGCAGCTTGTGTTCGGCCCATTCCAGATAGGGCTCCTGGTGGTCGCCGCCGATCTGGACGAGTGCGACCTCGGTGAACCCCGCCTCCACATAAGGGCGTACGGCTTCCACGACCGCCTGCACGTCGTCGCCGCAGGGGATGGACTCGGCCACGTCCTCGGGGCGTACGAACTGGGTGGCGCCCGCGAACGCGGCGGTTCCGGGCAGTTCGGAGTTGACCGGCCAGCCGCCGCCGAACCAGCGGAACTGGTCGTGGGCGCGGGCGATCGCCGCGTCACGGTCGGTGTCGTAGCAGATCGGCAGCTGGCCGACCCTGGGCTTGCCCGTGCCGCCGTGCCGGTCGAAGGAGGAGATCAGTTCCGGCCGGGGCTCGGTGGCGATCACCAAGTCCGCCAGACGGCCCGCGAGTTCGCACGAACGCTCACCCGAGACGGCGACCCCGATCGGCGGGGACACCTCCGGCAGATCCCACAACCTGGCGTTCTCCACATCGAAGTGGACACCGTGGTGGTTGACGTTCTCCCCAGTGAAGAGGGAACGGATGATCTCCACGGCCTCTTCCAGCTTCTGAAGACGGACGTGCGCGGCAGGCCAACCACCACCCACCACATGCTCGTTGAGGTTCTCCCCGGAGCCGAGTCCCAGACGGAACCGGCCCTCGGACAGGAGTTGCACGGTGGCCGCCTTCTGGGCGACGACCGCCGGGTGGTAGCGGGTCGTGGGGCAGGTCACGTACGTCATCAGGGGAATGCGTTCGGTGGCCTGCGCGGCGGCACCGAGCACGCTCCACGCGTAGGAGGCGTGGCCCTGGGACTCCAGCCAGGGAAAGTAATGGTCGGACGTGACCGAGAAGTCGAAGCCGGCGCGCTCGGCGCCGACCACATGGCCCACCAGCTCCCGCGGCCCTGCCTGCTCCGTCATCATCGTGTAGCCGATCTGCACCATAGCGCTCATCTCCTCGTGGGCCGCGTGCGCGGGTTCCGGTGTCCGCCTCAGCGCTGCTTCGTGCCGAGCCGCAGGTCGACCTCCTTCTCCTGGTCCCCCGAGGCCGTGCCCCGCTCCTGGACGGCGAAGGCGACATCCAAAGCCTCGCGGAGCTGGTCCACGGCGACATAGCTGCCCTGCAGGGTGGCGGTGACCGTGCCCTCCAGTTGCATGGGACCGGTGGTGGGGATCCACTCCTGCGTCGGCTCGAACTCCGCGCTCCACACAGCGGACTGCTCGCCCGGCTGTTCCTGGGGAACGTCGTCGGCCGGCCGGTCGGTGGGGAACGCGATCCGCAGAACACCGAACACGGTGGCGGCGTCCTCCTTGGACGCGTCGGTGAGGGACACGGTGGCCATCAAACTCACTCTCCTTGGGGCGGGGCGGCGGCACGGGGCGCGGTTGCCCGTACCCAGGTCTCGGCTTCCGAGTCCGCGTACCCATCTCGTGTCATTTCAGACGACCGGGCACGGGAAACGGATGGCTGCGGGTGTCCCGGGTACCCAGGCATGCGGTTCGTATCGCGTCCGCGACCGCCCGGCGCGTCGTGCGCAGACCGGAGCACGGAACCGTTGAACGCTTGGCCGACATCCGACCCCTTCAGGCGGGAGCCGAACACCGTGACCGATCTCGATCCCTTCACCGACCTGCTCGACTATCCGATGTACGTCGTGACCGCCGAGGCCGACGGGGAGAGGGCCGGCTGCCTGGTCGGATTCGCCTCGCAGTGCTCGATTCAGCCCGCCCGGTTCATGATCTGGCTGTCCAAGGAGAACCGGACGTACCGCGTCGCCGAGCGCGCCGAACGTCTCGCGGTCCATCTCCTCCGCCGCGACCAGGACCGGCTGGCCCAGCTCTTCGGTGGCGAGACCGGCGACCGCACCGACAAGTTCGCGGACGTTCCATGGCACCGGGGGCCGGGTGGGTCACTGATCCTCGACGAGGCCCCTGCCTGGTTCGTCGGCGGCGTGGAGAACCGGATCGACGGCGGTGACCACGTCGGTTTCCTGCTCGCACCGGAGGCGGCGGACAATCTCGCGGGCCCCCGCACCCGGCTGCTGACACTCGACGACACCCTTGGCATCACCCCGGGCCACCCGGCGAACTGAGCGGCGCCGCCGCCCCCGCTACCGCGCCCGCCTGCGCCGCATCACCGCGCCCAGGCCCACCGCCGCCGCTCCGGCTACGGCCAGCGCGCGCCCGGGGTGTCGCGCGATGGCCGTCTCGGCCGAGCGGGGGTGGGCCGTGTCGTCGAAGGTGCCGTGTGCGCCGTGGTCGTGCTCCGGGGCCCCGTCCACGGGGTGCCAGAGATTGGTCGGGCGGGTACCGGGGTCGCTGTGCTCGGTCTGCTGCGACGCGTAGCCCGTGCGCGCGAGGTAGCGGTCCAGCAGGGCGGGTGCCAGTTTGTTGGCGAGGATCGTCGCGGCGGTGGACGCGCCCACGTAGTACTGCTTGCGGTGCGGATGGTCCGCCGCGTTCACCACGGCCCGCGCGGCCACCTCCGGCTGGTAGATGGGCGGTACGGGCTGGGGGTCCTTGGGCAGTCGGGACAACACCCATGAGAACTGCGGGGTGTTGACGGCCGGCATCTGCACCACGGTGATGTTCACGTGGCTGTGCTGGTGCATGAGCTCGGTACGCACGCTCGATGTGAAGCCGTTGACGGCGTGCTTGGCGCCGCAGTAGGCGGACTGCAAGGGGATGGAGCGGTCGCCGAGGGCCGAGCCGACCTGCACGATCGTGCCGGCGTCTCGCGGGAGCATGCGCTGGAGCGCGGTCCGGGTGCCGTTCACGAAGCCGAGGTAGCTCACTTCGGTGACCCGCTTGTACTCGTCGGGCTCGATCTCGATGAACGGCGCGAACACCGAGGTGAAGGCGTTGTTGACCCAGACGTCGATCGGCCCGAAGGCCTCCTCGGCGGCCACGGCGGCGGCCTCGACCTGGGCGGGGTCGGCCATGTCGGTGGGCACGGCGAGGGCACGGCCGCCCCGTTCCTCGACGTCGGCGGCCGTGGCGTCCAGGCCCGCCTTGCCTCGTGCGAGGAGAACGACGTTGGCGCCCCGCTCGGCGAAGAGTCGTGCGGTGGCCCGGCCGATGCCGGCGCTGGCCCCGGTGATGACGACGGTCTGCTGGTTCATGTTCGTCCTGTTCGTCTCGGAAGTCGTGAGGGGAGGCCGTACTTCAGCCGCCCGGGCCGAACTTCGGGCGTGATGCGGCAAGGTCAGGCGGGTGGGTCATGGGCGAGGGTGGCCGCGGTGTCGAGCAGGAGGGCGTGGACGAAAGCCTGGGGCAGGTTGCCGCGCAACTGCCGTTGGGCGATGTCGTACTCCTCGCAGTACAGGCCCGCTGCCCCGCACGCGTCCCGGTTGCGTTCGAACCACCGGTGGGCCTCCACCTCGCGCCCCTGCTGGTGTTCGGCCAGTGCCGTCACGAAACCGCAGAGCAGGAAGGCGCCCTCCGCCTCCTCCAGAGGTCGTTGATCGTGCCGGAAGCGGTAGGCGTAGTGGTCGCGGGTGAGGTTCTGCGTGTAGGCGCGGAGGGTGGCGCGGGTGCGCGGGTCGTCGGCCGGGAGCAGTCCGCGTACCGGGGGCAGCAGCAGGGCCGCGTCCAACCCGGTGTCGTCCTGGGCGCGTTGCCAGTGTCCGTCGGGGTGCAGTGCGTGCGCCGTGGTGTGCGCGAGGATCGTGTCGGCCAGCTCGGTCCACTCGCTCGTGCGGGTGGCATCCGGCGCCATATCGGCGATCCGCCGCAGCCCCGCCGCGCAGATCAGCCGGCTGTGCGTCCAGGCCCGTTCGTCCAACTCCCAGATCCCGGCGTCCGGTTCGTTCCAGTGGGCCATGATGGCGGCCACGGCGATCTCGGCGGCCTGTTGTCCGTTTCGGTCGAGTCGGTCGTGGCGCGCGGCGGCGGCGAACAGCAGCAACGCCTCGCCGAACGCGTCGAGTTGGAACTGCCGGTTGACGTGGTTCCCGATCCGGTCGAAGCCGCCCGGATAGCCCGGCAGGTCGAGCGTGCGCTGGTCGGGCACGGGCCCGCCGTCGACTGTGTACGCCGGTTTCAGCTTCGGCCCGTCCTCGTGCAGCCTGGCGCTGACGAAGCCAACGGCCTCGTCCAGCAAGGGGTGTTGACCGGCCGCTGCCATTGCCTGGCCCGCGATGCATTGGTCGCGGATCCATGCGTAGCGGTAGTCGTAGTTGCGGCCTGCCTCGGAGCGCTCCGGGAGGCTCGTCGTGGCCGCGGCGACCATGCCTCCGTCGGCGCTGGTCATGCCGCGCAGTACGGCGTACGCCTGCCGTGCGTCCCGGGCGGCGACGGTGTTGTCCAGAGCGGGTACGGCGTCCGACCAGGCGCGTTCGGTCCGGGACCACTCCGTGGACGGAATCGGCAGCGGGGCGTCCCACAGCGGGAACTCACTGAGTTCGAGCACGAGGTCGTGCCGTTGTCCGGCGTCCAGGTCGAGATCGAGGGTGAACTGCCCACCCGTGGAGTCGGCTTCGCAGAGCGAGGCATTCCCGCCACCGCTCCAGCGCAGGTGCAGGTCGCCCACCTGTGCGGTCCACACACCGTCGTCGTCGCGTCGCGCCTCGCGCACGGGTCGGGTGCCGTACTCGGCGACGGGATGCAGTACCACCCGGACCCTCGCCGGTCCCTCCGTCGCCCGCAGGCGCCGCAGCAGGACGAGTCGACCTCGTTCTGCCGGAAACCCGAGGGCTTCGCGGCACTCCACGATCTCGTCCTCGGTGACCCAGCGACTGCGCCAGATCAGTGAGCCCTCTTCGTAGTGTCCGCCGGGCACGAAGCGGCCTCTCGGTGTCACCGCGTAGAGGCCGGTTCCACCGATGAGGGTGGAGAAGACCGCGCCGCTGTGCCAGCGGGGTGCGCACAGCCAGGCGATCTCCCCGCGCGGGCCGACCAGCGCCCCGCGTTCGCCGTCGGCGAGGAAGGCGTAGTCGTGCAGTGCCTGGGGCGGATACACCTCCTGCTCGACGGGTCCCCGCACGTTCGACGTCCTCGGCGTGTTCGTCATGACTCCCTTCCTGTCCCCAAGGCCTCTCTTCCTGTTCCGCCCATCCGGTCCGGTACTCCTGTGTGCGGGGCCCTCACTCCTCCGGCTTGTCCTGGCGCTGCTTGCCGCCGGGGAGCAGGTCCTGGACCTTCGCCTTCAGGCCCTGCCGGATCACGCCGGCTCGGTCGCTGTCGCCCTTGAGGACGGCGGAGGCGGCGGCCTCGATCTGTTCGAGCGTGGCGTGCGGCGGGATCGGCGGTACGGCCGGGTCGGTCCGGAAGTCGATGACGAAGGGCCGGTCGGCGGTGAGAGCCCGCTGCCAGGCGTCCTCCACCTCCCCCGGCTTCTCCACCCGCACCCCGCCCAGGCCGATCGAGCGGGCGAAGTCGGCGTACGGCACATCCGGGAGAGCCTGGGAGGGCAGGAACTGCGGGGCGCCGCCCAAGGCGCGCATCTCCCACGTCACCTGGTTGAGGTCCTGGTTGTTGAGGACTGCGACGATCAGCCGCGGGTCCTCCCACTCGGGCCAGTACTTGGCGGCGGTGATGAGTTCGGCCATGCCGTTCATCTGCATGGCCCCGTCCCCGACGATCGCCAGAGCGGGACGGTCGGGGTGGGCGAACTTGGCGCCGATGACATACGGCACACCGGGTCCCATGGTGGCGAGGGTGCCGGACAGGGAGCCGCGCATGTTCCCGCGCATCCGCAGGTGGCGTGCGTACCAGTTGGCGGCGGAGCCTGAGTCGGCAGCCAGGATGACGTCGTCGGGCAGGAGCGCGTCGAGCGTGTGCACGACGTACTCCGGGTTGATCGGGTCCGCGTCCACGGCGGCCCGGCGCTCCATGACGTCCCACCAACGGGCCGTGGCCATCTCGGTCTTCTTGCGCCACGAGCCGTGCTTCTTCCGCTTCAGCTGCGGCAGCAGCGCCCGAAGCGTCTCCTTCGCGTCCCCGACGAGGTTGACCTCGAAGGGATAGCGCAGCCCGATCATGAACGGGTCGATGTCGATCTGCACGGCCCTGCTCTGCCCGAACTCCGGCAGGAACTGGGTGTAGGGGAAACTGGAGCCGATCACGAGCAGGGTGTCGCAGTCCCGCATCATCTCGTAGGAGGCACGGGTGCCGAGCAGGCCGATCGAGCCGGTGACGTACGGCAGGTCGTCCGGCAACGCGTCCTTGCCCAGCAGCGCCTTCGCCACCCCCGCGCTGAGCGCCTCGGCGATCTCCTCCACCTCGGCCCGGGCACCCCGCGCACCCTGCCCGATCAGGATCGCGACCTTCTCCCCCTCGTCCAACACCTCGACGGCGCGCGCGAGTTCAGCCGCAGGAGGGACCGGCGCGGAGTGTGTCAGACCGAGGCTGGACGGCACCATCTTGAAGGCATGGGTGGGCTTCGAGTAGGTCAACTCCTGTACGTCGGCGGGGATGATGACCGCGGTCACCGTCCGCTTGGCGTACGCGGTGCGCATGGCACGGTCGAGGACGTTGGGCAGCTGCTCGGGGACGGTCACCATCTCGCAGTACTCGGAGGCCACGTCCTTGTAGAGACTCAGCAGGTCGACCTCCTGCTGGTAACTGCCGCCCATGGCACTGCGGTTGGTCTGCCCGACGATCGCGACGACCGGGACGTGGTCGAGCTTGGCGTCGTAGAGACCGTTGAGGAGATGGATCGCCCCGGGGCCCGACGTCGCCGCGCAGACACCGACCTTGCCGGAGAACTTGGCATAGCCGACGGCCTCGAAGGCGGACATCTCCTCGTGCCGCGACTGCACGAACTTCGGCTTGTTGTCAGAGCGGCCCCAGGCGGCGAGGAGGCCGTTGATGCCGTCGCCGGCGTAGGCGAAGACGTGGTCGACGTCCCATTCGCGGAGCCGCTGGAGTACGTAGTCGGACACCTTGATGGACACGGGGGTTCCTCTCATCGCGCTGATTGCCGGATGCGGAGCCGAAGGGCCGCGGCCGCCGCGGCACCGAGGGCACCGGCTGCCGCGCCCGCTGCCGGCAGGCGGCCGTCACGGCCGAGCCCTCGGGCCGGTCGGCGAGCTTCTCTGGGTGTTCGGCGGGCAGATACCGGCCGCCCAGGGCGAAGGCCAGGGCCTCGGCCAGGTGCAGGGCGCGTCGGCCGGTGTCGCCCCGCGGGGCCACGACCCCGATCGGGACCTGCCGGTAGTTCGAGCCGTCCGTCGCGTAGGCACCCCCGCTGCCCGCGACGGACCGCACCTCGCCGTCGACCCGCCCGCGCAGCGCCTTCTCCAGGGCCCGCGTGTCCAGCGTCGTCTCCGATCCAGGTGCCTCGACCACCATCGACTCCCCTCAGTGAGGGCCCCGACGCGGAGAACCGCCGGGTGCCGTGTGGCCGGGTGCCCGGTGATCGAGGCCGCTAACGCCCGGCCGCGTGAATCAGCCTTCGTTCCTGGCCTTGGTGAACCAGGTGAGGAGCGCTTCGCAGAACGCCTTGAGGCCATCGGGCCTGCGAGTGGTGATCAGCGTGTTGCGCCCGTTGTCGCAGACGCGTACCTGTTCGTCGACGCAGGTCCCCCTGCGCCCCGGATGTACCGACGTCCCGGACCCGCGTCCGGATGTTCCGTCGTGCCCACCGCGTACCCGAAGCCCCGACACCGACACGGACGACCGGTATGGAGGTTTCTCCGCTCGTTCCGGGGAAACCCGCATCTCGCCCTCGCGCGGCTTTCCGAAGAAGGACATGCCATGGCAGTGCTCGCGGTGCTCATCCCGCCCTTCATGCTCGGCCTGGTGCTCGCCCTGGACAGATTCGAGGAACTGCTGCTGCCGCCGACGGACACCGGCCGACCCACGCCGGTTGTCACTCCGAGTACGAAAACCCCTACGGAGAACGTCATACCTGTGGCGATCGTCCGCCCCAGCGCCGAGGAAGCGCGCCGCGGGTTGAGCCCCTCCGCGTGACTGGTTTCCCTTCGCCTTGTCAGGGCACTTCGGTTGCCGGGTCGTCGCGCGCCGCCTCGTGGCGGACGGTCGGCGATGCTTGGATGGCATAACGGAAACTGTCAGACAAACAGGGTGAATTGGTCTCCCGATGGAGGTGCCGTGTGAGTCGACGCAGGACGCTCCTCGGCGTGGGCGAGGTGCTGGCCTGGTGGGCCGTTCTCGCCCTGTTGTGGCTGGTCTTCATCAGCGCCGTGAACACACTCGAACTCGTCGTGGGCGCGTCCGCCGCGTTGATCGGCGCGTGCGCCGCCTGGGGTGCGCGGCGGGCGGTGAACGGCTGGTGAACGGCTGGACCGTCACCGCGACGACCGCGCTCGCGGCGGGAGTCGGCGCCACGGTCTGGGGCGTCGCAACGGGACCATTTCGGCGGGCGGTCGTGGCGCAGAACCTGTCCACCTCGCTGGCCTGCCCCGCCCTGCTGCTCCTGGCCCAGGGCTACGACCGGCCGTCGTACGTCGATGTGGCCCTGCTGCTGGCCCTGTTGGGTCCGGTCGGCACCCTCGTCTTCGCCCGCCTCCTCGCGGAGGACCTCGCGGACGATCCACCCCAGACGTGGGGACTCACCTACGCGGTCGCGGCGTTCGGCGCCGCTGCCGTGATCGCCGTGTGCGTGGCCACCGGCCCCGGTCGCGCACTGGCGAAACTCCTGATCGTCGGCGCCCTGTTGATCGGCGGGAACCTCACCGCCTCCCGTGCCCTGTCCGGCGGCTTCGCGGGGAGCCGGCGTGGATGACCCACTGATCGTCGTGGCACTGCTGCTGGTCGCCGCCTCCGCGACAGCCGCCGTCGCCACCCGTGACCCGTCACGACAGGCACTCGTCCTGGCCGTCCTCGGAACGGTCCTGGCCGTCCTGTTCACCGTGCTCCAGGCCCCCGACGTGGCGCTCTCCCAACTGGCCGTGGGCTCCGCCCTCACTCCCCTGCTGATCATGCTGTCCGTGCGCAAGGTCCGCCGACCACGGCGAAAGAAGGAGACGGACCGATGACCCGCCGGACACGGCTGCTCGTCGCGGCCGTCGGCGCCACCGGCCTCGCGCTCCTCCTCGTCGCCGCCTGCCTCGACCTGCCGGGCTTCGGCGGCGACCAACACCCGTACGGAGAGCGGGTGGTGCGCGCATCCCTCGCCCGGCACACCGCCAACACGATCGCCTCCGTCAACTTCGACCAGCGCGCCTTCGACACCCTCGGCGAGATGAGCATCCTGTTCGCGTCCGTCCTGGGCACGGTCGTCCTACTGCGCCAGACCCGCGACGAGCACCGCGCCGCACCCGAACCCGAGCGGGTCGCGCTCCCCGTCCGCCGGTACGCGCTCCTCGTCCTGCCCGTCGCCGTCGTCACCGGCCTGTACGTCATCGCGCACGGCCAACTCAGCCCGGGCGGCGGCTTCCAGGGCGGGGTCGTCGTGGCGACCGCCCTCCACCTGCTCTACCTGGGCGCCGACTACCGCGCCCTGGAACGCATCCGCCCGGTCGACTCCTACGAGATCGCCGACGCCCTCGCCGCCTCCGCCTACCTCGTACTGGGCCTCGCCGGACTCGTCGCGGGCACCGCCTTCCTCGCGAACTTCCTTCCCTACGGCACCTTCAACACCCTTTCCTCAGGCGGCACCGTCCCCCTCCTGAACGCCGCCATCGGCATGGAGGTCGCCTGCGCGGTCGTCGTCCTGCTCGCCCACTTCCTGGACCAGGCCGTGGAGATCGAGAAGGGCGGCGAGAAGTGATGACGGTGTTCCCGTACCTCGTCGCCGCCTGGGTGTTCCTCGCCGGCTGCTACGGACTGGTGACCAGCAGAAACCTCATCCACGCCGTGGGCTGCCTCGCCGTCTGCCAGTCCGCCACCTACATCCTGCTGCTCGCTGTGGGCTACCGCGACGGCGCCACCGCACCCGTCTTCTCCGACCTGAAGCCCGGCTCCCACCCGGTCGTTGACCCGGTGGTCCAGGCCCTCGCCCTCACCGACGTCGTCGTGGGAGCCACGGTGACCGCCGTGCTGCTCGCGCTCGTCCTGCAGATCTCCAAACTCCACGGCACCATCGACCCCGACGAACTCTCGGAGCTGCGCGGCTGATGCACCACCTGCTCCCCGTACTCGTCGCCGTCCCCCTCCTCGGAGCCACCCTCCTCGTCGCCGGCGGACGCCACCTCTCCCGCGTCGCCGCCGAGACGGTGAGCTGTGTCTTCGCGGCGGGCACGGCGGTCCTCGCGGTCGTCCTGCTCCTCAACTCCTCACCTCCTCTGACCGATTGGGTCGGCGGCTGGACCCCGAAGGGGGGCGAGGGCGTCGGAATCGTCCTCGTCGGAGACGGTCCAGGACTGGGCATGGCCGCGCTCGCGTCCCTGCTGACCGTGGCGGCATTGGCGTACTCCTGGCACTACTTCGACGAACCGCCCCACCGGCACGCGGGCTCCTTCCCCGCCTTGATGCTGCTCTTCCAGGGCGGCATGTGCGGCTTCGCGATCGCGGGGGACCTCTTCGACGCCTTCGTGTTCTTCGAGTTGATGAGCGTCGTGGCGTACGCGCTGACCGGCCATCGCGTCGAAGAACCGAAAGCCGTGCAGGGTGCGTTGTCCTTCGGCGTGCTCAATTCCCTTGGGGCGTATGCCGTGTTGATGGGCATCAGCCTGCTGTACGCGCGCACCGGTGAACTCACCATGGTGAAGATCGGCGCGGGCCTCGACCGGCACGGCGGCCCCGACGCGCTCACCCTCGCGGCCTTCGCACTGATCCTGACCGGCCTGTTGGTGAAGGCCGCGGCCGTGCCGTTCCACTTCTGGCTGCCGGACGCGCACGCCGTCGCGCCGACCCCCGTGTGCATGCTGCTGTCCGGAGTCATGGTCGAACTCGGCGCCTACGGCGTCTGGCGGATCCACCGGACGGTCTTCTCCGGCCCGGGCGGAATCCCGGCGTCGGACGTCGAACGGGCCCTTGTGGTGCTGGGTGTGCTGACCGGCGCGCTCGGCGCCGTCATGTGCTGGTACCAGCGGCACATCAAACGGCTGTTGGCGTACTCCACGGTCGCCCACATGGGCCTGTTCCTCATCGGCATCGGCGTCCTCAAGCCCGAGGCCGACGACGGTGTCGCGCTGTACATCCTGGGCCACGCCGGGGTGAAGGCGGCCCTGTTCGCCTGCACGGGCGTGCTTCTCGACCGTTATGGCTCGGTGGACGAACACGCCCTGCACGGACGCGCCCGCGAGCTCCGTACGGTCTCCGTGCTGTATGTCGTCGGCGCGTTGAGCCTCGCCGGCCTGCCGCCCTTCGGCATCGGTCTCGGGAAGGCCGTGCTGGAGGAGGCGGTCGGCGGCCCGTTGACCGTCCTGTTCGTCGCCGTGTCGGCGGTGACCGCGGGCGCGGTGCTCCGGGTCGCCGCGCGGGTGTTCTTCGGCCTCGGCCCCAGGCCCGATGACGAAAAGTCGTCGTACGAGACCACCGGCATCGGCGAGGAACCGGAGACCCGGCAGCGGCTGAGCCAGGTGCCGGACACCATGACCGTGGTCCCCGCGGCGCTGCTCGTCGCGTCCCTGGCCGTGGGCGCGGTACCCGGTTTCGCCGCCGCGGCAGGACATGCCGTGTCCGGCGAGGCCACTCCCCCACCGCACTGGACCCTCGCCGGCGTCCTTCTCGCTCTCACCTCGACCGTACTGGCCCTGGGCCTGGCCGCCCTCGCCGTGGCCGGTCCGAGGCCGTTCGGCGAACCGTCATGGACAGCTCCGCTACGCCGCCTGCAGTCCGGGCACATCGGCGACTACGTGGCCTGGATGCTGGTGGGCACGACGCTGCTGGCGGCGCTGGCCCTGCCGGGCATCCTGAACGGCTGAGCGGGCCACGGCGATCGGGGCCGCCAACGCGCCGTCGCCGGCGGACACCCCAAGGACGAGGAGCCGCACCGCCGGACCCTGGAGCCCCCCAGGATCACCTCGCCCACCGCGGCGTGCCTGATGCGTCCCTGGGTATCCGAAACCCACACCCACTCAAGACGTACCTCCTGGAGGTCTTCATGTTCCGTGCCATCGCAGACGTGCTGCGCAGCATCGGCGGCGCGATCGCCACTGTCGTGACGCTGCCGTTCAGGGCGCTCGCCCGGCTATTCGGCGGTGCCTCGCGCTCCGCGCACTGACGACGCCGGTGACGAGGTTCCGCTACGCGCTGTGCCAACCCGGTTCGGCGGAACCGTCACCCGTGGTGAGAGGCCTTTGCGATGGGTGAGTCCCTCGCCCTGTTGTCCGCGGTGTGCTTCGGCGTCACTCACTTCGTCAACGGGCTGCTGTCCCGGAGGGTCGACGGACTGACCGTCGCTCTCCATGCCCAACTGGGCGGCACCGCGCTCGCACTGGTCCTGGCTCCGGCTCTGCCGGGCGATGCCGCCTCGTTCGCGGACTACGCGTGGGGAGCGTTGTCGGGAGTCGGAACGGGCGTGGGGGTCGCCTTCCTTTACCGCGCCATGTCGCAAGGTGCGATGAGCGTGGTCGTTCCCGTGAGCGACGTAGGTGCCGTGGCTCTGCCGGTGCTGGTCGGTGTGACTCTGCTCGGGGAGCGACCCGCCCTGCCGTCGTGGGCGGGTATGGCCGCCGTACTGCCGGCGCTGTGGCTGGTCTCGCAGGACACGGAGAAGACCACGGCCGGCGAGCGGGAGCGGACGATGTCCGCGGGGGTACCGAGCGCGCTGATGGCGAGTCTGGGATTCGGTCTGCAGTTCCTGGCCATGGCTCAGGTGGACGCTGGCAGCGGTCTGTGGCCGGTCGTGGTGAGCAGGGTGGTGTCGGTCGTGGTCATCTCCGGCGTGCTGGCGTCGTACGGCGCCCGCTGGATCATGCCGCCCCGTGCCTGGGCGACAGCGGTGGCGGCGGGAATGGTGGGCACGGCGGCGATCTTGCTGTACCTGGAAGCGACCACGCACCAGCTGATGGCCGTGGCCACTCTGCTCGCCTCCCTCTACCCCGCCGTCCCCGTCGTCCTCGCCCTGCTGCTCCTGGGCGAGCACCTGAACCGTCGCCAGGTGCTGGGCCTGGTGTCCGCGGCACTGGCGGTCGCGCTGATCGCCCTGCACTGAACCGCTGAGCGGCGGCACGCTCCGTAAGAGTCCTACGGCACGCATGATCACCCATCTGCTCTGGGTACCTCAGCCTCGGCCAGGAAGATCTCATGACCCGAGGTGTGGGTCGGATCGGGCTGGGGACTTGATGAGGAGGCTGGGCCCAGTGTTCCCATGGGGCTGGCCTGGCCAAGGCTTCTCCGGTTCAGACCGCGAGCCGGGGAAGCCGCTTGGTCGGTCAGGGGTGGCTGCCGTCCTCGCACACGGACAGCCCGACCACGGCTCTTCCGGTCGAGAAGTGGCGCTGCCCCTGCCCGGGCCCCTACGTCATCTGCCTTGCGCGAGGAAGTCGGTCAGCGCGGAGGCCAGTGCCTCGGGTGCCTGTTCGGCCACGTGATGTCCGGAGTCGATTCCGTGGCCGTGGACGCTGTCGGCCCATCTGCTCCAGACCGCGCGGGGATCTCCGTACAGGTCCTCCAAGTCGTCCTGGAGCGACCAGAGGGCAAGGGTCGGGCAGGCGATGCGCGAACCGGCGGCCCGGTCCGCTTCCTCGTGCTCGCGGTCGATGGTGAGGCCGGCGCGATAGTCCTCAAGCATCGCCCGCACCACGTCGGGATCGCGCGTGGCCTTCCGCCACTCGTCGTAATTCTCCTGGCCCATCACCTTGGGGTCACCGTGGTACCAGCTGTCGGGATCGGCGGTGATCACTCGCTCGGGGATGTCCGGCTGCGCGAAGAAGAACCAGTGCCACCACTGAGTCGCGAACTCGGCGGTGATCCGCGTCAGATGCTCGGTGATCGGCAGGCAGTCCACGAAGGCCACCCGGGAGACGAGTTCGGGGTGGTCGAGTACGAGGCGCAGCGCCACGGCACCGCCGCGGTCATGTCCGACCAGCGCGAACCGGCGATGTCCGAGGTGGCGCATCACGGCCACCACATCCCCGGCGACCGCCCGCTTGGAGTACCCCGCGTGATCCGCCGTGAAGCGCGGCCCCTTGGAGTGTCCGTATCCCCTCAGGTCGGGACAGACCACGGTGTGACCGGCTTCGACGAGCAACGGCGCGACCCGATGCCAGGTCGCCGATGTCCGGGGATGACCGTGCAGCAGTACCACTGGCGGACCGTTCCCGCCGAAGCGAACGAAGACGGAAGCCTCATCGACATCGACCTGTGCCGTCGAAAATCCCTCGAACATCTCGGCCTCCCCAGAACTCGACTCACGCACCGCGTCCTGCCGTCCGCGCGGTGCCGGCAATGCCGGTTTCCCCGACTGACCCCGGATAAGCGTGAATGCCCTGAGCCAGCCATCAGGACCAGCGAGGTGACCACCAACAGTGGGAGGGGAGGATGCGACCGGTATGCGGCCCTGCTCGACCTGTCAGACGGTCGGGTCGGTACGCACGGACAAGCAGCGTCAATCGCACACCCTCGGCGCTAGTCGGTGTCGGCGTCAGCACGCTCGTTGTCGGGGGTACGCCGAAGGCGCCAGACGCCGACAACAGCTCCGAGGGCCCCGCCCACGAGCGCTGCCGCACCTGCCCACACGCCGTTACGCGAGAGCGCCGTAACAAGGAGGGCAGCCAAGAAGGCCCCCAGCAGCAGGTACATGACGACGATGAAGCCTGCCGCAAGGTATCGGTCCCTCAGCGGCGGCAAGCCACCGCTCACCTTCCTGCTCCCCCATCAATTCGACGGCGCCGCCGCATGAGGCTCTCTCTTCCCACTCGGTTCATCCTCCTGGCGTGTGTCCGTAAACCCGACAGAGGCGTAGGTGGCGAACCCCGTTACCGTCCCCAGACCCGCCATCCACGCGACCCGCTCGTCAGTACGCGTTCACCACGACGAGAACTGCCGGCTCCACGCGGTCTCCTCCCGTTGCGCCCAAAGCGGTGGTGCGGCGGAAACCGCCGCACCACCGGGAGGAGATCCCTACCCCCGCAGCTACTCGATGATCACCGCCTGGCCGCCCACACCCCTCACAGAACAGGGGTGAAGCGGCCCCAGGCGCGGTGTCCCCCGAGAAGACGGGTCACCGCCTGCAACGCGGCGGACGCGTCCGTACCGAAAACCACACCGGCGGGGCCCTCGGGGAACCCGGCTGTCTCCAAAGCGCCGGCTCCTTCGCCCCAGGCCCCGATGGCCTTTCCGTGGCGGTAGGCCTCGGTGAGCATCAACAGCAGGCGCGGGTCGAGAGCGGTGGCCAGCGCGGCATCGTCGTCGGCCTTGGCGTCGCGAGCCCCGTAGGCGTCACCGGCCGGAGTCGGCGCTCCGGCCAGCACGATCGCGTCGAACTCGGTGGACCGGGCGGTGGCGAAGGTCCGCTGCACGGTGACCGGGTCGCCGTCGGGGTCCAGTGTGCCGCCGACGGGTGCGATGACCAGCGGAACCATGCCTGCGTCGAGGATCGCCTGCCGCACCTCCCGTACGCCGTCGAGGTCGTCCGCGCCGCTGGTGACGATGCCGATGATCCGCCCCGCGACCGGCCAGTCCCCTCCCAACTGGGAGAGGGCGGGACTCGGTTCCACCACTGCCGGCGGGAGGCTCGGCTCGGGGACCGGAAGGCCCAGACCGGCCGCGACCTGGCTGCAGAGGTCCGGGTCGATGTTGGCGAGCACCTTCAGTGCCCGTTCCTTGATCGCCGTCTCCCAGCACTTGCCGAGCTCGAAGGTGTAGGCGGCGACGATGTGTTCGCGCTCGGTGGCGGACATGCTGAGCCAGAACAGCCGGGCCTGACTGAAGTGGTCGTCGAACGACACCGCGGCCTCACGCACCTTGCGGGCGGCGGGCACCTCGACGGGAACCTCGATGTAGGCCCCGGTGTCCTCGCCGGCGAGGAACGGGCAGCCGCCGTCGAGGGAGTTGGGCCGGTAAGGTGCCACGCCCCGGTGCACCGCGGTCTGGTGCATGCCGTCGCGCAACATGTCGTTGACGGGCGCGTGCGTACGGTTGATCGGTAGCTGCCCGAAGTTGGGTCCGCCCAGTCGGCTGATCTGGGTGTCGAGGTAGGAGAAGAGGCGCCCTTGCAGCAACGGGTCGTTGGTGACGTCGATGCCGGGTACCAGGTGGCCGACGTGGAAGGCGACCTGCTCGGTCTCGGCGAAGTAGTTCGAGGGGTTGGCGTTGAGGGTCATCAGGCCGATCGGGCGCACCGGGGCCAGCTCCTCGGGAACGATCTTCGTGGGGTCCAGCAGGTCGATGCCCTCGAACATCTGGTCCTCGGTGTCCGGGAAGGTCTGCACACCCAGTTCCCACTCGGGGAACGCCCCGGCCTCGATCGCGTCAGCAAGGTCACGGCGATGGAAATCGGGGTCCACGCCCGCCGTGATCTGCGCCTCCTCCCAGACCAGCGAGTGCACCCCCAGCTTCGGCTTCCAGTGGAACTTCACCAGTGTCGTGGCACCTTCGGCGTTGACCAGCCGGAAGGTGTGGACGCCGAAGCCCTCCATCATCCGGTAGGAGCGCGGGATACCCCGGTCGGACATGTTCCACAGCGTGTGGTGGGTTGCCTCCGTGTGCAGCGTGACGAAGTCCCAGAACGTGTCGTGGGCGCTCTGTGCCTGCGGGATCTCCCGGTCCGGATGCGGCTTGCCGGCGTGAATGACATCAGGGAACTTGATGGCGTCCTGGATGAAGAACACCGGGATGTTGTTGCCGACCAGGTCGAAGACGCCCTCGTCGGTGTAGAACTTCGTCGCGAAACCCCGGGTGTCGCGTACGGTGTCGGCCGATCCGCGCGATCCCAGCACGGTGGAGAAGCGGACGAACACCGGCGTCTCGGTGCCCTCGGCGAGGAAGGCCGCCTTCGTGATCCCGGCGGCGGCACCGTAGCCCCGGAACACGCCGTGAGCGGCGGCGCCACGGGCGTGCACCACGCGCTCGGGGATGCGTTCGTGATCGAAGTGGGTGATCTTCTCCCGCAGGTGGTGGTCCTGGAGCAGCACCGGCCCGCGAGGGCCGGCCTTCAGCGAATGATCGGTGTCGTACAGACGCGCCCCCTGCGCGGTGGTGAGGCGGTCACCGCCCTGCGCGACCTTCTTCTGCGAAGTCCCGGTCTCCTGCCCGGTCGGACTATAGGTGTCCGGTCCCCGCTGGTCGGGCTTGGGCGGCAGCGGGCCGACCGGCTCCGTCGGCTCGTCGACCGAGGGCGGCACGGAGGTCGGCGCACCCGGGATCTCGTTACCGGAACGAACAGCTTCCTGGACCTTTTCGACGACCTTGTCGGCGGCGGCCGCCACGGGGTTCTTCTTCTCGCTCACTGGGTTCCGACCTTTCGGAGGGGGCACGACGCGGAAACGATCAGCCATCGGGCAGCCGGTCTGTCGTCGACTGCCGCCCCCGGGTGCCCCTCGGCACGACAGCTGACACATGTACTGGGCAAACAGTCATCGGGGCGTGGCGCGCCCCGGTGAGCGGCACCGAGATGGCTGCTGCCCCGCGAAGGGGTGTGTACCGGCGCTCAGTGGGGGGACTCGCGGGGGACACGACTCTTCGAACGGCGGAGGAACCCATGGCCGTACGGCACCGTTTGATCAGGAGGTCTCCCGAGGTGGTCTGGAAGATCCTCGCCGACGCAGAACGGTACGGGGACTGGGTCGTCGGTACCTCACAGGCCGAACTGGACGAGGGCCTGTGGCCCGAGGTGGGGGCGGCTCTCCGCTACGAAATCAGGATCGGGCCGATCACCCTGCACAACCAGACCGTCGTACGCCGCAGCGAACCGCCCACCATCCTCGAACTGGAGGCGGACAGCGGACCGTTGGGGACCGCGAGGATCGCGATGGAACTGCGGTCGTGGGGCGAGCACACACTGATCATCCTCGACGAACATCCGCTGCGCGGCGCCGGTGGCGTCCTGCACAACCCGTTGCTGGACGCGGCGCAGCAGATACGCAGCCGCGCGATGCTGGCCCGGCTGGCCCGGCTGTGCGAGCAGGACGAAGGTCCGTCCGGGATCACCCCCGATCCACGGCGACCTCGACCGCACACGGCCTGAGCCGCACCGAGCGCTCAAAAGGCGCTGGAGAAGGCCGCGCCCCCCAGTGCGGCGCCACCCAACGAGCCGGGAGCGTGTCATGCCGGACGCAGTAGTGATCGGGGCCGGCCCCAACGGGCTGGTCGCCGCCAACCTCCTGGCCGACGCCGGCTGGATGGTGGAAGTCCTGGAAGCCCAGGACGAGCCCGGCGGTGCGGTCCGGCACGACCACGGGGTCGACCCCGAGTTCGCCAACGACCTCTTCAGCGCCTTCTATCCGCTCGCTGCCGCTTCCCCGGTGCTGGCCGGCCTGCATCTGGAGCGGGAGGGCCTGAGCTGGAGCCACGCTCCGAAAGTACTCGCCCACCCGTTGCGAGACGGCCGCTGCGCGGTCCTCAGCCGAGACCTGGAGGAGACGGCCGCGAGCCTGGAGGCGTTCGCGCCCGGCGACGGAGCCGCCTGGAAGGAGCTGCGGGACGTCTGGGAGTCGCTGCGGCCCGGAATCCTCGACGCCCTGTTCACACCCTTCCCGCCGGTCCGTGCCGGGGCCCGGCTGGCGCTGCGGCTGCGGACAGCGGGTGGGCTGCGACTGGCCAGGACGATGCTGCTGCCGGTCCGGCGCATGGGCGAGGAGGAGTTCCGCGGCGAAGGCGGCAGGCTCCTGCTCGCGGGCAACGCGCTGCACGCCGACCTCGCGCCGGAGGCGGCGGGCAGCGGTGGCTTCGGCTGGCTCATGTCCATGCTCGGCCAGACTTACGGCTTCCCCGTCCCCGTCGGCGGTGCCGGAGCACTCACCTCCGCTCTCGTCCGCCGCCTGACACGGCTCGGCGGAAGAGTCCGCTGCGGGGAACGGGTCACCGAGGTAGTCGTCCGAGGCGGCCGCGCCGTCGGGGTCCGTACCGCGAACGGCGACGCGGTAGTGGCTCACAAGGCGGTTCTGGCCGACGTATCCGCGCCCGCGCTCTACGGCTCGCTGGTCGCGGAGGAACACCTTCCCGGGCGGCTGCTCGCCGACCTGAAACGCTTCCACTGGGACTTCGCCACGTTCAAGGTCGACTGGGCACTGAACGGTCCGGTGCCCTGGACCTGCCCGGAGGCGGCACAGGCCGGGACCGTCCACCTCGCCGAGGGCGTTGACGCCCTGACCCGCTTCGCCGCGCAGATCGCCACGGGCCGCGTGCCCGACGAACCCTTCGTCCTCTTCGGCCAGATGACCACCGCCGACGCCAGCCGCTCGCCCCGGGGCACCGAGTCCGCCTGGGCCTACACCCACGTACCGCACCAGGTGCGGGGCGACGCCGGCGACGACAAGCTGACCGGCTCCTGGGACGCCCGGGAACAGGAGACCATGGCGGACCGCGTCGAAGCGCAGGTCGAACGCTACGCTCCCGGCTTCCGCGGCCTCATCAGGGCCCGGCGCATCCTCGCCCCACCCACGCTGGAGAGCATGGACGCCAACCTTCGAGGCGGCGCCATCAATGGCGGCACCACAGCTCTGCACCAGCAGTTGGTCTTCCGCCCCACCCCCGGCACCGGCCGGCCCGAGACACCCGTGCCCGGCCTCTACCTCGCCTCCGCCTCCGCGCATCCGGGCGGAGGCGTCCACGGAGCTCCGGGGGCAAACGCCGCCCGCGCCGCCCTGCACCCCCATCGCACCGGCACCCTCGCCCACCTCCAGAGTCTGCTGACCCACCGCGACCGCAAAGGACAGCACTGACGGCCCAGGACGACGTGGGACCCTGTGCCGACCTGCCGCACGCCGAGCAACCTCTGACATCTGTGCCGCTCGGGGAGTACGACTTGGGATGGTCGCGCCCTTCGGGGGCATCCGGGAAGACATGGCTACTGGATCGGCAACAGCCCGCGGACACGAACAGGCCCGACGGGCGGCGAACAGCAAAGCGGTCGCGGCAGCGGCCCGGGCGGGCTTCATCGCCCGCGGAGTCCTCTACGCACTGATCGGCGTCCTCTCCCTGCGGATCGCCTTCTCCGGCGAAGGCGAGCAGGCCGACCGGGGCGGAGCTGTCGCCGAGATCGCCCAAAAGCCCTTCGGCACCGTGCTGTTGTGGCTTCTCGGCATCGCTCTGGCCGGGATGTCCCTGTGGCGGCTGTCCGAGGCCGTCTTCGGACAGGCAGGTCCCGACGGTGACAAGCCCGGCAAGAGGGCCATGGCCGCGGGCCGTTCCGTCTTCTACGGATTCGTCGCCTACTCCGTGCTGTCCTACGCAGCCGGCGACAAGAGCAGCGGCAGCGGCAGTTCCGACAAGAATTCTCAGGACGTCACCGCGAAGGCGCTGGACTGGCCCGGCGGCCAGTGGATCGTCGGTGTCGCGGGCGCCGCGGTGGCCGCCGCCGGGATATGGATCGCCGTCCGGGCCCTGATGCGCAAGTTCGAGAAACACCTCAAGATGGCGGAGATGTCCAAGAAGACGCGCCAAGTCGTCGCCTTCCTCGGCGTGTTCGGCGGTACGGCTCGCGGCATCGTCTTCGCCACGGCGGGCGGCTTCGCCATCGCCGCCGCCGTCCAGCACAAGCCCGGCAAGGCCAAGGGCATGGACAACACCCTGCGCACTTTCGCCGACACCCCTGCGGGCCCCTGGCTGCTGGCCCTGATCGCCGTCGGTCTCATCGCCTTCGGGATCTTCTCCTGGGCCAACGCACGCTGGCGCAAGGTCTGACCGGCGGGCGAACCAGGCCCGGTCCACGACCACGTGAAGGCGCCTCAGTTGAGACGTTTGTTCGAGCCCGATCGGCGCACACGCTGAGCTGACACCGCATTTCCCAGAAGACGGAGGCACACCATGGGCATCATCGCCTGGATCATCATCGGCCTACTCGCCGGTGCCATCGCCAAGCTCCTGATGCCGGGCAAGGACCCCGGCGGCATCATCGTCACCATGCTCATCGGCATCGTCGGAGGCCTGCTCGGTGGCTGGCTCGGCAAGGTGATCTTCGGCGTCGACTCCATCGACGGCTTCTTCGACCTCTCCACCTGGATCGCCGCGATCGTGGGTTCGCTCATCCTGCTCCTCCTCTACCGCGTGGTCACCGGCAACCGGCGCTCGCACCGCCACGCCTGACCGCGCTCAAGGCATACGACTCGCCCACTGGACGGCTCCCCCTGGCTCACAGGACGGGAGCCGTCAGCGTCCCCGAGAGACTCCACGGCCCTGGCTCGCAGCACAGTCTTGATCATGCCGTGCTCCTTGGCCTGGAAGCTGCTTGTCCAACATCCGCAGCAACGGCAGGGGGTCCATCGCCCCGCCGGGCGACTCCGGGGGCACCTCGAACCGCCGCACGGCGGATTCACAGGCTGCGCCCCGAACCACCTAGTCCCGTATGGCCCGTTCACACATCGCCTGCTCTCGCAGCCGGTGGCAGCAGAGGGTGATCAGACGCGAGACGTGCATCTGCGAGATGCCGAGCTGCTCGGCGATCGCCGACTGCGACATCCCACCGAAGAACCGCAGGTAGATGATGGTCTGGTCCCGCTCCGGCAATGCCCGGAGACCGGGTTTGACGGCCTCGCGGTCGACGACGGTGTCGAGCGCCGCGTCCGGTTCTCCAAGCGTGTCACCGAGGCAGTATCCGTCCGCGTGGTCGGACAGTTCGGCGTCCAGCGAGAGGGCGGTGAATGTCTCCAGCGCCTCCAGACCCACCAGGACGTCCTCCTCGCTCACGCCGGCCTCCGTGGCGATCTCCGCCGTGGTGGGACGACGTCCCGGGATGGTCTGGGACAGATCCTGCATGGCCGCCCGCACCCGGTTGCGCAACTCCTGGACGCGGCGCGGCACGTGCACGGTCCACATGTAGTCCCGGAAGTGCCTCTTGATCTCGCCCGTGATGGTCGGTACGGCATAGCTCTCGAAGGCGTTTCCAAGGGCGGGGTCGTACCTGTCGACGGCCTTGACCAGGCCGAGGGCCGCGACCTGGCGCAGATCCTCAGTGCTTTCGCCGCGGTTCCTGAACCGGCCCGCGAGCCGGTCGGCCATGGGCAGCCACGCCACCACGATCTGGTCGCGCACAGCGTCATGCCGCGGGCCGGGCGCCAACAGGGCCAGTTCGCGGAACGACTCGGCGGTGTCGGGGGCGTCGTGGTGGGGATGATGCTTCGAACTCGCTTGAGCAGGCATGATGCGTCACAACTCCCCTAAGGCTGGGGTGGACGGTCACCATGGAAAGCGCGGCCGCCGCGTGGACGAGTGCACCGGAATCGACGGCGTCGCTCGCGCGGACGTGCCTGCTGTCTGAAGCACTGCCTGCCCGGGTGCCCGCATCCAGCTGGGGCAAACACCGGGACGGGACGGGGACAGCTCCCCGCGTCGGTGTCCGGTCTTCGGGTACGCGACGGGCTCCTGGTCGACAGCTCCGAAACCGAGGAGAACCGTGTGACCTCGCTGCACGCCCTCACGCTCACGCGACCGACCGTCCCGCATCGGGAAACCGACGTCGCCGCCGCCGGGAGGCTGGAGTTACACCGTGGGTAAAGCGGTCAGCTGACATCCCGTTAGAGATGCCGAACCGCCAAAGGCGGCAACCGTGAGCGGATTCGGTAAAGCAACCTACGGCGCAACACAAAAGGATGGAATCTGCATAGCTCTTGCCGTCGTCTATACCGCCTTCGTTGTCATCGCGACCCGAATAAAGGCGAGCAGACAACAGCGGTAGATCTGCTGATCACCAGATGTGGGCCGAGGGCCCAAACGCCCGGGGTTCCCGGCTCACGCCGCCGACGCACAACAACGGCGCATGCGCAGTCGCAACGCGGGTAGCAGGCATTCACTGCCCTTCCGGATGAAGCCCCCGATGTAAGGAGTCGTCAAGTGTCCGCCTCTCTAGTCGAGACTGTCGATATCCAGGCCCCTGTGTCCGTCGCATGGGAACTCTGGAGCGACGTCACCAGGTGGCCCACCTTTCTGAGCCACGTGCGTCGAGTCGACAGGCTGGACGAACAACGTTTCGCCTGGCAACTGAAACTCCCCGGCGCCGAGAAGAACTTCGTCGCGGAACTCACAGAAGTAATCCCCGAGGACCGGATCGCCTGGCACACCGTCGACGGCGTCGATCACGCCGGAGTGGTCACGTTCCACCACCTCAGCGACACAACCAGCCGAGTCACCCTGCAGATCGAGTACGACCCGAAGGGGTTCATCGAACACCTCGGCGCGCTCACCAATCTGGATTCCACACTCGCCAACTATGACCTGGGCGAATTCCAGAAGCTGGCTGAGTCGACGACAGCACCCTGACCTGACACTCCTTGTGCCTCGCGTAAGCCCGCGACACCGATCCCGACCGGGTCGGTGTCGCGGCTTGGAGATCGTCAAGACCGTCACTGAATCTCTCCTCACCCGCTGGAGTCACCCCGCAGGAGCGGGTGTGCGAGCAGCGAGGCGGACGGTGGCGTCGGTATTCCTCCGATCCGCCCGGGCC
The DNA here is from genome assembly GCF_044755245.1 of Streptomyces sp. NPDC092369. Classification (NCBI taxonomy): domain Bacteria; kingdom Bacillati; phylum Actinomycetota; class Actinomycetes; order Kitasatosporales; family Streptomycetaceae; genus Streptomyces; species Streptomyces sp. NPDC092369. Next base: position 22,236 of record NZ_JBIVQP010000009.1, on the reverse strand, counting down.
GCCCGGCATCCTCAGTCGGCGAGGGCATCGGCGAGGGAATCGCGAACCGGGAGAACGGCCTCGACCCCGACGAGCTGCAGGACCCGCAGAACCGGCTGGGAGGGGGCCACGACCCGTAGCCACGCGCCGGGCCGGTCCCTGAGTGACATCGCCGCGCTCAGCAGGACGTTTATGCCGCTGGAGTCCATGAAGGAGACCCCGGAGAAGTCGATCGCGATACGTCCGGTGCCCTCCACACAGTTCTGGAGGACCGCGCGCAGAGCCCCGCAACTGTCGCTGTCGATCTCTCCGACCGGAGTCACGACGCTGACGCCGTCATGGTCGGCCGTGTGGACGCTGAGGTGCTGTGGCGACGCACCGCTGTCTGGGAGCACGATGTCCTCTCTGATCGAAGTCCGGCACCTGCCGACTCCGGCCGAGAAATCGCGTTCTCGCGCACCGCGCGCAGGCTTGTACACGACCGCCCCGGAACATGGGGTCGGTCGGACAGCAGCCGCTGGGTCCTAACGGCACGTAGCTCCAGTCTACGCGGATGCGGCGGACTGATCAGCGCCATGTGGCACGGTTCGCTGTTCTTCGAGCCACCCGTGCTCTGGGCGTACGGCTCCCTCGGCACCCTCCTCTCCGGCGGCCTGGCCAGGGACGTCACCGCGGCGCGAGACGAGCAGCGTGGTTGTGGTGGTGCGCGAGGGGTACTCAGTGCTGCGACCGTCGCCCGGTGGCGGCGGGCTCCAGGTGCGCCAAGTGTGAAAGGAACCGGTCCAGCGCCTGGCGATGCATACGACACCGCTGACCCGCGCTGCCCCGGAGGTACTCGATGACGACCACTGCCGCACGCCCCTTTGAGTTCGACAGACTCGGGGATCTATGGACACTGCCCGGGGTGTACGCGCCCCAGGCCGACACGCGTCTCCTCGCCCGCGCCCTGCACGCGGAGAACATCACGGCGGACACCGACGTCCTCGACGTGTGCACGGGCAGCGGCGCACTGGCCGTGCAGGCGGCCCGGGCGGGCGCGCGAGTGGCGGCCACCGACATATCCTGGCGCGCGACAGTGACCGCCAGGCTCAACGCGGCCCGTGCGGGACAGCGGGTGGAGGTGCGCCGTGGCGACCTGTCGATGCCGTGGTTCGGACGGACCTTCGACCTGGTCGTGAGCAATCCGCCCTACGTTCCCGCTCCGAGCGCCCGGCTGCCGCTGCGCGGCGCGAGCAGGGCGTGGGACGCGGGCCCGGACGGTCGCCACGTCGTCGACCGGATCTGCGCCCACGCTCCGCGGCTCCTGCGGCCGCGCGGCGTGCTGCTCATGGTCCACTCCGGCCTGTGCGACGCCGCGGTAACGCTTGGCAGACTGCGCGAGGCCGGTATGCGGTGCGAGGTGGCCCAGCGGACGCGGGTGCCGTTCGGGCCCGTGCTGACCGAGCGGCTGCCCTGGCTCCGCGCACAGGGAATCGTGCGGGCCGACGAGGACATGGAGGAGCTGGTGGTCGTCCGTGCCGAACGAAGCTGAACGACCCCGACGCGTCAGCGTCGACCGCGACGGGCCCGTCCTGATCGAAGGGCCGGTCGAGCTGGTCACCGACGACGGCACCGTGGTGACCTCCGACCGCTTCCTCGTCGCCGTCTGCACCTGCCGCCGCAGCCGTATCTATCCCTGGTGCGACACCAGCCACCGCCGCCACAAGCGCCCGCAGGCCACCGACGGCGACCAGACCGAACGCGCCGACGCCGGAACCGGTCGGCAGACTCACGACCGCCCCGACGGGCACGACCGGAGCCGGGCCGATGACCGACCGGAGCCCGGGTCCCAGCACCACGACCCTCGCCCTGACCCGAGGAAGAAGCCATGACGGCGACCGCGACCGACACTCCCGGTGTCCCCATCACGACCCCGACGCTGCCCGGGCCCCGAGGACCGCTGTCGGCAGGCCTGCTGGCCGCACTCACCGACCCGAGGCAGCCCGCACCGGACCCCGAGGGCGCCCAGCGTGCTGACCCCTACGGCGAGGACCTGCAACTCGCCCTCTATCTCCTCTACGAACTGCACTACCGAGGCTTCGCCGGCGTCGCCGACGACCGTGAATGGGACCCCGCGTTGATGCCCCTGCGCCAAGCGCTGGAGGACCGCTTCCTGACCGCTCTGCGCGCCGACGTACCCACGGACCGCGACGTCGACGAAGCGTTCGGCGACCTGCTGGTGGAGTCGACCGACCACAGCGACAGCGTCGCTCACCACCTCCAACACCACGGCGACATCGGGCAGTTGCGCGAGTACGTGGCTCTGCGCTCGCTGTACCACCTCAAGGAGGCCGACCCGCACGCCTGGGTGATCCCCAGGCTGCGCGGCCGAGCCAAGGCAGGCATGGTCGCCATCGAGTACGACGAGTTCGGCGCCGGCCGCGCCCAGAACATCCACGCCCAGCTCTTCGCCGACCTCATGACGGACCTGGACCTCCGCACCGACTACGGCCATTACCTCCCCGCGGCCCCGGCCCCCCTGCTGGCGACCGTCAATGTCATGACGCTCTTCGGGCTGCGCCGTTCCCTGCGCGGCGCGCTGGTGGGCCACTTCGCGTGCGTCGAGGTCACCTCCTCCCCCGGCTCCCGCCGCCTCGCGGCAGCGATGCGCCGCACCGGGGCCGGCCCCGCAGCCGAGCGGTTCTACGACGAGCACGTCGAGGCAGATGCCGTGCACGAACAGGTCGTACGCCGCGAGGTCATCGGTGGACTCCTTGCCGACGAGCCGCATTTGGAGCCGGATGTCGCGTTCGGCGCGGACGCCACCGTCTTCCTGGAAACCCGACTGGGCACCTACCTGCTCGACGCCTGGCGTAAGGGCCGCCCGGCCATCCGCGCCGACGTCCACGGGCGTCCGAACTCACCCGTCTGCTGACGCCCTTCGGCCTTGATCACGGGACAGCGGTGCCGCCCGGGCGAAGAGACGTTCGGCATCCTGTCCCCGCCTCGCCGCATCGGCACCACCACCACAACGCCGACAGCGGCAGCAACTGAAGGGAAGCGACGATGAGCGACAATCTGCGCGTCACCGTGCGGGAAGAAGGCCGGCTCGCGGTGATGAGCATCTCGGGGGAACTGGACGCGGGAACCGCCGGCGGTCTGCACACCGAGGTCGTACAACTGCTGGAGACCCATCCCGACCTGGTGCTCGACATGTCGGGTGTGGCGTTCTGCGACTCCTCCGGCTTCAACGCGCTGCTGCGGATCCGACGGCGGACGACGGAGGCCGACGGCTGGCTCGCGCTGGCGGGACCCCCTCCGCAAGTGGGCCGCTTGCTGGCACTCACCACCGGAGATCATGCTCTGTTCGCCGTATACCCCGGCCAGGAGCAGGCCCTGACCGCCTATCTGGGCCGCTGACCGCGCACGAGGACGGCGAATGCTCAACCCACCTGGAACCAATGGGTTCTCAGGGACGCCCTGTTGACCGTTTCGCGGAGGTGATCCGGGAGGTGCGTTCGCGCGGGCGCAATCGGCGCACCCGGTGAAACGCCGCCGGGTGTGCTGGCTACGGAAGGGACACACCACAGGCGTGCGTGCTCCTGATCCCGCCCCATCAACTCCGGCCGCCTCGTACAGAAGGCGGGTCGGACAGGGCGAGGCGGGCCGTGATGCGCTTACCGACCGGCTCCTGCTCGATGAAGAGCGATTCGGTCACGGCCTTGACGATCTCCAGGCCGTGCTGGCCGATCCGGCCGGGATCGGTGGCCCGGGCCGTGGGAACGGTGGGGTCGCTGTCCCATACGACGATGTCCACGGCGTGGGCGTCGATGCGCAGTTCCATCAGGACGGGGCCCGGGGCGTACTTGAGGACGTTGGTGACCAGCTCGCTCACCACAAGCTGGGTGAGGTCTCTGGCACGTGCGGGCACGGGCAGTTGATGGTCGGCGTGCGCCCGGTCGAGGAAAGCGACAGCGTGATGGCGGGCGTCGGCGATGCAGCCGTCTTCTCCGTCCAAGGCATAGCCGGCGCGCATCAGGTGCGCATCCCTCTCAGGACAGTCGTCACCGTCGACCTCGGATCCCACTCCCGACGTCCTCCTCATTTCGCGTCCATGGGCACGCGAGTACCCAGCCTCCGGACAGACAATGGCAATGGTATGTGTTGGTTACAACCGACGAGTGCACCCGGCTGGGGAGGTGGGCAGAGTCATCTGCGCACGCCCCGCCCCGGGACAGCGTAAGCGCAGCCGCAGAAGCGGTGACCGTCATCAAGCAAGCAGGTCGGCCGCAGAGGCTGTCTGTCGAGCTCCGCCTGGTGGACGGCGTCCGTATTGTCGCGGTGCATGAGGAGATCGACCACGAGGCCAGGATGTCGGCCTCGACAAGGCCATCGACTGTCATCCCGTCCTCGCAGGCGGCGCGGACCGAACTCAGGGCCCCCTGGGGAGCCCCTGGACGGCCGCCCTTTCACGGACGAGCGCCCGCCCTTGCGCCCGGTACCACTGGCCGGCCAGCACGACAGCCAGCGCGATCTCCACCAGGTCTCCGCCGTAGTACATCACCTGGGACGCGAGGTGCAGATCGGCCGACGCGTACGCAGTGCCCGGCGGTCCCGACACCCACAGACTCTTCGCGAGCACGGCATGCGCCGCCGATACCACCAGCAGTGTTCCCCCGCGCAGCGCGAGACCGACCCGGTGGCGTAGGGGATCGAGTGCCAAGAGCGTGAAGGTGAACAGCGTCCCGGACACAAAGAGGTGGACGGACAGCAACGGGCTGTGGAGTGCTTGCGCGGGCAAGGGGGCGCGGTAGAGCGCCCACAATCCGCCGAGGTCGACAGCCGCGGCGACCGCGGGGTGGAAGAGTACGGCCGCCGGCGCCGATCGCGTCGTGCTCACCAGGAACCGGCGGGCGGGTACCGGCAGGACGCGTAAGGCCAGAGTGAGGGGCCTGGCCAGCACCACGAGCACCGGTGCGGCCATGCCCGCCACCACATGTGAGGCCATGTGCCCGGTGAAGGGCCTGAGCCACACCTCCCACGGCAGAGCGACCGAACTCATCAGCAGGAGCCCGCCGAGCCACAGGACCCCGTCCCGACTGCGCGGCCAGGCGTCGCCCCGCCTCCGCAGTTGCCTGGCCGCGCCGGTGTAGAGCACACCGCCCATGAGCACCACGACTGCCAGGGCACCGGTCATGGGCGGTTCTCGCGCATCACGGCCTCCGCTCCCCCTCGCCGCGGCCGTCGTCCGCGCGCCCGGCGACAAGCCCTTGCTCGCGGCTTGTCGCAGCACGTCGCGACCGGCGCCACAGCAGCAGGCCGGCCACCAGGAACAGTCCGGCGATCACGTCCCACGTCCAGTCGTAGGGCGCCGGATCAACGTCGTAACGGATCTGGTGGAGCCGTAACACCTTGTGCTGGATCGTGCCGTCGTACAGCTGGAACCCGCCGATTCCCAGGCAGATCCCCGACCACCAGGCCGTCGCCAGCAGGCCCTCCCGGCGCCTGAGATCGGCGTACAGGAAGAGGGCCGCCACCATGGCGAGCCAGCCGCCGGCATGGAAGAGACCGTCGGACACCAGACCCGCATCCCGAGTGGATCTGTCGTAGAAGTGATGCCAGTGCAGCAACTGGTGGAAGACGGTCTCGTCCACGAACGCTGCGATCCCGACTCCGGCGAGCAGCCCGGCGAGCAGGGAACGCCCTTTCACCCGTCCTTGCCCATGGCCTTGCGCACGGCGTCCCGGGTGCGGTCGATCAGCGCGGCGACCGGCCCGAGCGCGATGTTCTTCGCCGCGGACTCGGTGCCCGGGTGGGGGTGGGTGGGCGCCATCGCCTCGGCCGCCTTGATGCCGGCAGCCAAGGAGGACAGGCACGCGGCATCGGCGCAGCGGCGAATGTGGATGAACTCATACCGCTCCTCCGCCCGAGCGTGCGCCATCACCTCCCCGCGCAGAGCGGTGAGTTCGGCGAGGAACTTGGGGTCGTCGGTGTCCGCACCGTCCAGCCGGGCAAGGGTCTCCTTGGCCGCCCTCTCCTCCGCGAGTCGGTCCTTGACCACCTCTTCGCCGCCGGTCACGGACGTCCGGGTGAAGGGGTGCACGACCTCTTCCTCGGCGGTCTCGTGCACGGCGAGCAGCCGCACCAGTCGCCGGAAAGCGTCCCGGCGTTCGTCGCCGGTGGTCTGCTCGACCTCGTCGAAGAGGTTGCGGATGTCGCCGTGCTGCCGCATCAGCAGGGCCACGACATCGGCGTCGCTCGCCGCTATCCCGGCCATGTCAGTTCCTCTCGCGGGAGGCGGCATCGGGGTGTTCCCCCTCGGTCTGCGAGCGGTACTCGCGGCCGAACAGCTCCCGGTGCTGGACCATCACCCGCTCGCTGGGCGGCTCCTCACCGCCGTGGATCTGCTCCTGCATCCGTTCGAACCGTTCGTGTGCGTCCTGCACGTAGCCCGTGCCGAGCGTGGTCAAATCCATCTGGGTGTCCAGGAGTTCACGCAGATAGGTCTTGTTGGGCTCGAAGGTGAGCACGTTCGGCAACTCCGGAGCGAGGACCTCCTGCGGCTCACGACCGTCGTGCGTGCGCATCAGATCGCAGGCGATCCGCAGGTGTTCGAGCTCCATGTTCAGATGCAGCTCCCAGATCGCCTTCACCTTCGGGTCGGACTCCTGCTCCATGAAGGAGTGGTAGAGGTAGCACTCGTTGTACTCGTGGTGGACCAGTTGCTCCCACCAGCTCTCACCCGGGTCGACGAGCGACTCGTAGTGAGTGACGTGCTCCTCCTCGATGAGGGCGATCTCCTGATAGAGCTGGCGGGCGATCGGCTCCATGTACTGCGGGCCGACGTTCATGTAGAAGTTCATGGTCTGCTGCTCCGTCGACATGACCGTCAGCGCGTGCAGCCGGGAGAGCGGGTCGACCGTCGTACGGTCGTAGGGCTCGCGGACGTTGTCGGCGGGGTGGCGGTGGTGGAACTTCGTCGGCCGTCCCGGCATCACCTCGGTCAGGCCTTCGACGATCGCGTCCGCTTTGCGGTGCTCGATCATCTCGTAGAGGTTGGCGTAGCGGTACAGGTGGTCGAAGTCCTCCAGGACGCCGAACTGGTAGGCCTGCTTGAGGTACGGGTCGGGTTCGGACCTGGCGATCCAGCCGGTGAGGTCGACGGCCACCTGCTCGTAGGCGATCGTCGTCTCCAGGACCGAAGCCAGCCCGGGCAGCAGCCAGTTGACGGCCTTCTGCTGCTGCGCCTCGATGTAGCGGACTTCCGCCAGTTGCCGTTTGACCTCCGGGTCCGGGCAATGGCGGGCGAACTGGTGGCTGAAGAGAATGGCTTCGACCTCGATGCCGTTCATCGTGATGATCCGGCAGCGCGTGTACGGGTCACAGTGGTCCGGGTCGATCGGCTCGACATCGAGCTCGCGCCAGTTGCGGATCTGTCGGTCCAGCGGAATGCCTTGCTGTTGCAGGGGATTGAAGGTCATCCGGGCCTCCTCGAGGAGCCTGGTGTGCGAGGTCGGCGTCGAGTACCCGCCGCCTTTCCGCCCAACCGGGGAGGATTGACATCTGCTCGGTTGGTTACACGCTGCTCATCCCGAAGACGGGAGAAGAGGGCGGACGCGCGGCTTTCGTCATCTTCGCCTCGTCCCGTTCCGCGCACCGACTCCTGCCGATCGAGGAACCCGATGGCGACACACACAGAACCGGTTGCTCCGATCCCCGCGGTGGAACGCCGGGGCAAGGGGCAGGTGATCGTTTCCTGGCTGACCACGACCGACCACAAGAAGATCGGTCATCTCTACCTCATCACCTCGTTCTGCTTCTTTCTGATCGGCGGCGCGCTGGCGATGGTCATGCGGGCGGAACTGGCCCGGCCGGGGCTGCAGTTCCTGTCCACCGAGCAGTACAACCAGGCGTTCACCATGCACGGAACGCTCATGCTGCTGCTGTTCGCCACCCCGACGTTCGCCGGCTTCGCCAACGCGGTCATGCCGCTGCAGATCGGCTCCCCCGACGTCGCCTTCCCCCGACTGAACATGTTCTCGTACTGGCTGTTCCTGTTCGGCGGTCTGATCGTGCTGGGCAGCTTCCTCACCCCGCAAGGCGCCGCCGACTTCGGCTGGACCGCCTACACCCCGCTCAGCGGCCCCATCCGCAGCGGCTACATCGGCGCGGACCTGTGGATCATGGGGCTGGCGCTGGCCGGGTTCGGCACGATTCTGGGCGCGGTCAACTTCATCACCACCATCATCTGCATGCGCGCCCCCGGCATGACCATGTTCCGCATGCCGATCTTCACCTGGAACGTGCTGCTCACCTCGGTACTGGTGCTGCTGGCCTTTCCCGTCCTGGCGGCAGCCCTGCTCGCCTTGGAGGCGGACAGGCGTTTCGGCTCCCGCGTCTTCGATGCCCAGTACGGCGGACCGCTGCTGTGGCAACACCTGTTCTGGTTCTTCGGCCATCCCGAGGTCTACATTCTGGCCCTGCCGTTCTTCGGAGTGATCAGCGAGATCATCCCGGTGTTCTCACGCAAACCGATCTTCGGATATGTCGGGCTGATCGGCGCCACGATCGCCATCACCGGTCTGTCGGTGACCGTATGGGCGCACCACATGTTCGCCACCGGGGCGGTGCTGCTGCCGTTCTTCTCCTTCATGAGCTTCATGATCGCCGTACCGACGGGCGTGAAATTCTTCAACTGGATCGGCACGATGTGGAAGGGATCGATCTCCTTCGAGCCACCGATGCTGTGGGCGGCGGGCTTCCTGGTCACGTTCCTCTTCGGCGGCCTGACCGGCGTGATCCTCGCCTCGCCGCCGATGGACTTCCATGTCACCGACAGCTACTTCGTGGTCGCCCACTTCCACTACGTCCTCTTCGGCACGATCGTCTTCGCCATGTTCGGCGGGTTCAGCTTCTGGTGGCCGAAGATGACAGGCACGATGCTCGACCACAGGCTCGAGAAGATCCACTTCTGGACGCTGTTCATCGGCTTCCACACCACGTTCCTGGTCCAGCACTGGCTGGGCGCCGAGGGCATGCCCCGCCGTTACGCCGACTACCTGGCCGTCGACGGCTTCACCGCCCTCAACACCATCTCCTCCATCGGCGCCTTTCTGCTGGGCCTGTCCACGCTGCCGTTCCTCTACAACGTGTGGAAGACCGCCAAGTACGGCGAGAAGATCGAGGTCGACGACCCATGGGGCTACGGACGTTCCCTGGAATGGGCAACTTCCTGCCCGCCTCCGCGCCACAACTTCGCCACCCTGCCGCGTATCCGCTCCGAGTCCCCCGCCTTCGACCTGCACCACCCACGGATCGCGGAACTGGACCAGCGTGAACACGACGGCAAGCGGGACGTCGTGGACGCCGAAGGACACGAGAGCGACCGGTCGTAGAACGAAGGGCACACACCTGCGACAACTGCCCACCCGCCGGGAAGCCAAGGCCACAAAGCACAGGGGGTCCGGAACCGCCAACGGTTCCGGACCCCCTCGTGTCGCAGATGCTCACGCACCCCTCTCGGGATCGTCGGCGTCACCGCCGTAGGACTTCTGCACGGCATCGACGCCGCGGTCGATCTGCTCGTCGTGCTGGTGGTCGGTGTGGTCCGCCGCGAGGTCCTGGCCCTTGTCGGCCGCGTCGTCGACCTTGTCCGAGTGCTCTTCCGCGGCCTTCTTCGCCTTGCCGGCGAGGTCTCCCAGTCCGCTCATGTTCGCCTCCTCATCATCGTTGGTTGGGCGGGGTCGTTCGGGTGGGTCGCGTCAGGTGGTGCGCTGCCCGGAGTCGCGGACCTCGTCGGCACCGTCCTGTGCCGTCGAGCGCAGCCCTTCCGCGGTCTCGGCTCCCGCCTGCCGTGCGTGCTCACCGGTGGTGCGGGCGGATTCCGTGGCGGTGTCCTTCACCGCCTGCACGGCCTGGGCCGCCGGCTCGCGCAGTTCCTCCCGCACGTCCTTGGCCGCCTCCAACGCGGTTTGCTTGGCCGGCTCGACGATGTCGTCGGCATGCTCGCGCAGTTGACCGGCGACGTGCTCCTCCGCCTTCGTGGTGGGAAGGAGCGCGGCGGCCAGCATGCCCGCGCCGAAGGCGATGACACCGGCGGCCAGGGGGCTGCCCTGGGTCTGCTGCTTGATCCGCGCGGGCGCCTGCTGGGCGGCGTCGCCGATGGTGGATGCCGTGTCGGACACGGCATCACCGACCCGTCCGACGGCCTGCCCCGCGTGGTCGGCGACACCGTGCGCGGTGTCGCTCACCGTGCTGCCGCTGCCGTGCGCTGTTCCCATGACGCGCTCCTTCAATCCGCTCAGCCGGCTCTGGGTCGCGTCGATCTTGCGGCGGGCCACTCGGCCGGGCACCACGCGGTCCGCGAGCAGGTCTACGTTGCGGGCCAGATGCGCCCGTGTGTGGTCGACGTCGCGCCTCAGCTCGTCGGGTTCCGTGCCCATCGGGCATCCTCCTTCAGTGTTTCCACCGTTTGATCCGGCTTCAGATTGACCGCGCGCAGGCGCTTTCGGCCGTTGACGTACAAGATCGCGGCCGCGACCGCCCAGACCGCGGTGACGATCAGCGCCGCCCACGCGAGGTCCATGACGTTGTCGAGCGCGAAGACCACGGTCAGGCTGGCGAGCAGGATGACGAGGTGAACCGCGTATCCGGCCCCGGCGAGCATGCCGCCCGCCTTCCCGGCCTTCATCGACTCCTGCTTGAGCTCGGCTTTCGCCAGATCGATCTCACTGCGTACCAGTTGCGACAGGTCGTTGCTGATGTCACTGATGAGATCGCCCAGCGACGGCTCGGCCGCCGGCGCGCCGGCGTCGGAACCTGCCGAGGGCTGCTGCTGTTCCGAGGGGGACAGTGCCATCGCTCAGTTCCCCTCGGGCCGCGCGATGTGCCCTTGATCCGGTACCGCGGCAGGCTGGTACGCCGGGACCGCGGGAGCAACCGGGACCTCCGGTTCGATCTGCGGCAACGTCCCCGTGGCCTGGGGGCGGCCGGTCGCACCGACGTCCGAGTCGTGGCCACCCGACGATCCGGCGGCGGACATCCCCTTGCCGAGACGTGCCGCGGCGAAACCGGCGACCGCCGCACCCGCCAGGAACAGGCCGGGCTTGCGGCGGGCGAAGTCGCGCAGGTCCTCGACGACGCCTTCGGGGCCGCGGCTCTCCAGATGGGACGCCACCTGCCGGCCGCTGTCCGCCACCTGCCGCACCACGGCGGCAGCTGTCGAGTCCGGCTTGCCGTTCTCGCTCATCTCGTGCAGTTCGTCGGCCAGTCGGCGCACGTTGCCGGCCAACTGCCGGGCCTGCGCGCGGGACTGACCCTGCAGCTGCTCGCGCAGCTCCCCGATCACGTTGCGCGCCTGGGCCGTGGCCTCATGGACAGTGTTCGCGGCCTGATCCTTGGCCGTGTGGGCCACCTCGGCCGTCTTCCCGCCGACCAGTCCGGCACCCTCAGCCGCTTTGTCCTGCGCGGTACTCGCTACCTCCGCCGCGCGGCTCGTGTCGCGCGCCTGCGGTTGATCGAAGTCACTCAAGGCTCCTCCAAAATCGATCGATGTGGATGTGCCTGCCGCCGCATGCGGCAGGGTCTGGCCGGGACAGACCAGGGGGTTCTCTCCGCACCCGGAACCGCCCCGCTGAAAGGTCCGTGTCCGGGCCTTGAGGAGGATCTGCACGGAAGTCCGGCGGCAGGCCGGACGCCTTTGTCCACCTCGCTCCGCGGCTGGGGGCCAGGTGTGATCGGGATCGATCAAGCGGTCTCCAACTCACGCCAGTTGCCGACCTTCCGGTCCGGCGGGATACCGCGATGCTCGAGCAGATTGAAAGTCACGACCGTCCTCCTCAAGAGGGAAGAGACGGAGTACCCATGCGTCTGCCCTTCATGTTCGAACTGCTCCCGGAGCCTGAGGATCGCTCCGGGCGTCGCCTGCCCCGGCGCCCGGATACGAGGCGGTGCCCTCGATGCCGACGGTTGCCTCGTCAGCTTTTCTGGAGATCGTGATGCACCCGGCTCCTCAGCGACGAGGACGCCTGAGCAGCGGACGTTTCCCACTGCGCTCCACGGCCACTCGGAGGGCTGACGGTCCACTGCCCCGAGGAGAGCGCCATGACGGACTTCGGATACTTCCTGTCCTGTGAGGAACACGGTCCCGCCGACTTGGTGGAGCAGGCCAGGATGGCGGAACAGGCCGGATTCACATCGCTGTGGATCTCGGACCACTACCACCCCTGGAACGACAACCAGGGCCAGAGCCCCTTCGTCTGGTCCGTGATCGGCGCCCTCTCACAAGCCGTCTCCCTGCCCGTACAGACGGCCGTGACCTGCCCCCTCATCCGTATGCACCCCGCCGTCGTCGCCCAGGCGGCAGCCACCAGCGCCGTACAGCTGAACGGCCGCTTCCGGCTCGGCATCGGCAGCGGCGAGGCGCTCAACGAGCACATCCTCGGCGACGCCTGGCCCGAGGCAGACGTACGCCTGGACATGCTGGAGGAAGCCGTCCACGTGATGCGCCAGCTGTTCACCGGGGAGCAGATCAGTCACCGGGGCAAGCACTACACCGTGGAGAACGCCCGCCTCTACACGGTCCCCGACGAGCCGGTACCCATCGACGTCTCCGCCTTCGGCCCGCACGCCGCCGAAGTCGCCGGCCGCATCGGGGACGGATTCATCACCATGGCACCGGACGCCACCGCCATCGAACGCTTCCGACGCAGCGGCGGCGGCACCAAGCCTGTCGCCGCCGGACTCAAGGTCTGCTGGGCAACCGACAAGGACGAAGCCGTCCGTACGGCACACCGCCTCTGGGCCAACGAACAGCTCCCCGGCGAACTCGCCCAACTCCTGCCCACCCCAAGCCACTTCGAGCAGGCCTCGGAACTCGTCGGCCCCGACCGCATCGAAGCGAATCTCGCCTGCGGCGACGATCCGGACGCGCACGTGGAGGCGGTCAAGGAGTACATCGACGCCGGCTTCGACACCGTCTACGTCAACCAGATCGGACCGGACCAGCAAGGCTTCTTCGACTTCTACCGCACCAAGGTGCTGCCCCACCTCGGAGACTGACGAGCTCCTTACGAGCACGTTTACGCCACCCCACGGGAGGGGAACCCGTGGATCCATTACGGAGCAGAGAGGAGCAATACGATGCCGGCAGGATCGAACAAGAAGAGGGAACGACAGTACGAACACGTGAAGGAGAGCGCCGAGAAGCGAGGCGAGTCCACGCGCCGGGCGAAGGAGATCGCATCCCGCACGGTGAACAAGGAACGCGCCCGCGCCGGCGAGGCGAAGACCTCCAGCAAGACCTCCACACGCGACCCGAAGTCCGCCTCCCAACGCGGCGGACAGCGCTCGCACAGCGGCGCCGAGGGCCCCACGAGGGACCAGCTCTACGCCGAGGCGAAGAAGCGCAATATCCAGGGCCGATCCTCCATGAACAAGAGCCAACTGCAAAAGGCTCTCGGCCGCTGACCAGGACGCGGGGAAGTCCCCGCGGGTGCAGGGTGGAAGGCATGGCAAAGACCGCACTCATCGTCATCGACATGATCAACACGTACGACCATGACGACGCCGTCCTGCTGACCCCGTCGGTGAAGGCATCCCTGCCCGCGGTGACCGGGCTGCTGCACCGAGCACGTCGGCTCGACGTGCCCGTCATCTACGTCAACGACAACTTCGGGCAGTGGCGGTCCCACCACGGCGAACTCGTGGAGACCGCCCTGCGGGGACCGCACGCCGACCTCGTAGAGCCCGTCGCACCCGACGACGAGTCGTTCTTCGTCGTCAAGGCACGGCACTCCGCCTTCTACGAGACCCCACTCAGCTATCTGCTGGCCGAGCAGGGCGTCGACCACCTTGTGCTGTGCGGCCAGGTCACCGAGCAGTGCGTGTTGTACTCGGCGCTCGACGCCCACATCCGACATCTACGAGTGACGGTGGCCCGAGACGCGGTGGCCCACATCCACGCGGACCTGGCAGAAGCCGCCCTGCAGATGATGGAACGCAACATGGGAGCGCGCATCGTGACCGCGGACGACGTCCGGTTCTGAACAGCGACGCCTCGCCCGGCCTCCGAAGAACCGCCCTCCCTCGCGCCGACCGCCTACGGAGGCCGAAGCGGAGGCTCCGGTGACGCGCGAGCAACCCATTCCGCCGCGGTCCGGTCCGTTTCGGCTCGTACGGGCGGGGCACACGGGAGCGGAGTCAAGTGCTTGGGCCGGCAGGCACCCTTCTTCCCCCTTCGAGGAGTGTCATCGTGCCCTCCCCATCCCGCCTCGATCCGGACCCGGCAGTGCCGCAACGGGCACTGGACCACCACCCGGCACTCACGACCGACGGGGACCCGGCCCCCGCCGCCACCGCGCAGAACGCCTCCTCCACCCTGTGTGCCCTGACCGGCACCCGCACCGTGGAAGACGCCCTGTCTCCAATCCGTGCACCGCGCTCGGGATCCATGACGCCCAGCCGCTCGCCATCGCGGACGTTGAGGGTCCGCACGACCCAGCACAGCTCGGGGCGGACCGGGGCCCTGACGTGACTCAGCGCCCGGACTGCCCGCAACTGAAGGTCGACACGACCGCATGCGTGGTGGTCGCGGACACCGAAGGAGCCATCGTCGCCGCGCAGTTGGTATACCGGCCCGACGACTGCCTCGCTGCGCGTCTGGTACTGCTGGGACCCGACAGAATGCGTGTCGCCTGGGCCTTCGCCTGGGAGCTGCTCGCGAGGGGCATGATGTCCCCCGCCGGCGACGGAGACATCACCGTGCGACCCGCACCGGGCCTGATCGAGGGCATCGAGGTGAGTCTCGTCGCCCGGTCCATCGCACGAGTGTGGCTGTCCGCAGACTGCGTCGCGGCGTTCGTGCAGATGGTCCGCAGGAGGGCCGGCCTCGACGCCCAAGGAATCGATCGGGCGCTCGACAGGGAACTCTCCACGATCACGAACGGAACGTAGGCGGTGACACTTTCCGCACCGGTGACGCGCGGCTGCCTTTCGATCCTCTTTATGGAGATCCATACGGGTACGTGAAATGTCCTACGCAGTCTTCGGAGGGGAGATCGAATGGCCTCGGCCAGCCAACGCGAGCTGATGCGGGCGCTGTTGGAAACCCACGGCCGCACCTACGCCGCCGAGGCGGGCATCCGCCTCAAAGACACCCCTCAGCCGTTGTACCGACTGCTCGTTCTCGCCTGCCTGCTCAGTGCCCGTATCCGCGCCGACATCGCGGTCGCCACGGCCAAAGAGCTGAGCGCCGCCGGGATGCGTGATCCGCGCCGGATGGCCGAGGCCACCTGGCAGCAGCGGGTCGACGCACTCGGCCGGGGCGGCTACCGCCGCTACGACGAACGCACGGCCACCCAACTCGGCGACGGCGCGAAGCTGGCCACCGATCGCTACGGAGGCGACCTGCGGAAAATGCGGGATCAGGCCGACGGCGACACGGCCACGATACGGCGCTCGCTCCAGGAATTCCCCGGAGTGGGACCGGCCGGCGCTGACATCTT
The DNA here is from genome assembly GCF_044755245.1 of Streptomyces sp. NPDC092369. Lineage (NCBI taxonomy): Bacteria > Bacillati > Actinomycetota > Actinomycetes > Kitasatosporales > Streptomycetaceae > Streptomyces > Streptomyces sp. NPDC092369. Next base: position 6,775 of record NZ_JBIVQP010000009.1, on the reverse strand, counting down.
CCTGCGCGAGGCGCAGGCCGTCTGGCCCCGGACGGCGCCCTACCTCGACGCCAAAGCCCTCCAAGGCGCCCGCGCCCTGGAGCTGCCCACCGAACCCGCCGCCCTGCTCCGCCTGGCGGACGGCGCCGAACCGGCCGTCCTGGCCGCGGCCTTGGTCCGCGTCGCCCTCGACAAGAAGGCCTCACAGACCCTCCGGGAAGCCGCCCACGGCTGAGCGGGCTCGACGTTGCTCGGGCGACAGGTAGATATGGGTGTGGGTCGGAGCGGAGGCTCCGACCCACACCTCGCCGCACACCCCGGCTCAGGTCTCACGCACGGTGGCCCTGGTAGTAGCTACCCAGCTGCTCGTGATAGCCCGCCTCACCGGTGTGCTTGTCCTTGTCGAACTCGGGAGCGTTCTTGAGCTCCTCCCTCGTCCGGTCGACGTGGATCCTCTCCTCCGCCGCGTCGATGCCGATGACAAGGCCGGCGGGGATCAGGAGGCGCCTGCCGGAGCTCCACCCCGCCGTGTCGACCACGAAGTGAGACGCCCCGACGTCGTCGGAGTGCTTGTCCACCTTGCCGATGGGGCCGTCCGTCGCCTCGACCTGATAGCCGATCAGGCTGGTGGCCGCGGTGTAACCGACCGCCGGCTGGTAGCCCCACATATCCGCACTCACGAATACCGCTCCTTGATCGGACGAGTTCATGACTCACAGGGAACTTCACGGTCCGCTCGCCATTGCGCGCGCCAGAGCGCCAGAGCGTCAGTGGGTCGTGCCGGGGTCCTCGGGCCGGATACGCCCGCGCCATCCGCCGGTCTCGCCACCGCGATCCTCGATGTAGTCCTTGAATCGCCGCAGGTCCCCCTTGACCCGCCGGTCGATCACGCCCAGAGCGTCCGCGCTCTTCTCGGCGACGCCGGTCGGCTCGACCTCCATGGTGAGCTCCACCCGGGTGTGTGCTGCGTCCAGGGGCTCGAAACGTACCGAGCCTCGCTGCCGCGTGTCACCGTCCACGGAGCGCCAGGTGATCCGCTCGTCCGGCAGCTGGTCGACGATCTCGGTGTCGAACTCGCGCCGCACGCCGCCGATCTTGGTGATCCAGTGGTTGTGCCGGTCGTCGAGCTGCCTCACTTCCTCGACGCCTTCCATGAAGTGGGGGAAGTGCTCGAACTGGGTCCACTGGTTGTAGGCCGTGTGGACAGGAACCTCGACGTCCACGGCTTCCTTGACGGTGCTCGTGCTCATTCGCTCCTCCTTCGATGGGGGGTTGTCCGCGCCGCTCCGGCGGACCGGCGCGGGTCCGGATCGCATTGGGTACCCAGGGAGAAGACATGAAGTCATCCGGACGGTCAGTCCGTGCTCCTGATGATGTTCACCTCGGTACCCGACTGCGCCACCGCCGGCGTGCTCTCGTCCTCGACGGCGGCGACGCAGGTACGCACGCCTTTCCCTCGGCAGTGACGGGCCTTCGACCAGCCCGTCTCGGCGACGCGGATCGACGGTTTCGGCGTGGTGCGCGGGAGTTGTGTGGTCACGGTCGTCATCTTCCTTCTGTGCCGCGGCGCCCTGACTCCTCGAAGCGGGACAGAGACCTACGGCGCGATGTCCTGGTGGTCGAGTTGCCCGCCGAGGTGCACGCAAACCCCTACGAACCCTGCGGCCGTCCAGGACACCTGCGCCGTCGGCCGCAGTGCAACAGCGAGACACCCCTCCGCACGACGTGAAGAGCACTCCTGCGTGGGGGGGTCTTCCCGACCTCCCTTTGCGGCTGAGTCCCCCTCATATCCCCGGTCACGGTCTGCGGCGATCACCGTGCCAGTCCAGTATCAAAACCGTGGCATCGTCCTTGAGGTTGCCCTGGCAGGCGGCGAGCACCGCGGCCGTCAGGCTCCGGACGGCTTCTCGCGGGTGCAGCGCGCGGGTGTCATGGATGAGTGAGGCCAGGTCGACGGCGGCGGCACGGCGCTCCTGCATTCCGTCGGTGAGCAGGACGAGGCGGTCTCCGGGACGCAGGTGCAGTTCCTGGAGGCGGTAGGGGGCGGGTGCGGCCACACCGAAGGGCAGGTTGGCGGCGAGTTCCACCTCTTCGACGGCGTCGTCACGCAGCAGCAGCGGCCGGGGATGGCCGGCGTTGACCAGGTCGCAGCGGCCGGTGTCGAGGTCGACGCACAGCAACTGACCGGTGGCCAGGCCCCGACTGTGGCTCAGCAGGGCCTGGTGGGCGTGGTGGGCCTGCTTGAGGGCGTCACAGCCGCTGCGGCGCGATCTGCGCAGTGCGCTCACCAACAGAGTGGCCAGCAGAGCTGAGTTCGTGTCGTGGCCCATGGCGTCGGTGATGGACAGGTGCAGGGTGTCATGGTCAAGGGAGTAGTCGTAGGTGTCGCCCCCGATGTCGTCGGCCGGCACCAGACCGGCGGCGAGGGTGAACTGCTCCGCCTCGCAGCAGGGCGCCGAGGGAAGCAACTGGTGCTGGATCTCCGCGGCCAGGCTGGTGTGGGTGGTGCGCCGGCCCAAGTGGTACAGGTCGGTGAAACGGCGATCCGTGACGATGATGTAGGCCAGCGCGTGCGCCGCTTCTCGAACCTGTCGCAGCACGGTGTCATCCACGCACTGCAAGGTCACTTCAAGGACGCCGATGCAGTCGCCGCGGTTGGTGACCGGCGTGATGACACGTCGCCCGTCCTGGCCGTCTGCCTCCACCTGCTGGCGCTGGCTCCGCAGAACGCCGTCGTACACGCTGCCCCGCAGGTCGAGCGACTCACCGGAATTCTCGACCTCACCGCCGGTCGCGGCGAGGCGGACCAGCCGCTGCCCGATGAGATCGACGAACAGGAAGGACACATGCTCCGCACCGAGCCGCTTCTGCAGGTCTCGTGCCACCACATCGACAGATTCACCGGGCGGAGCCGCTTCGGCGGCGGCCAGCACCTCGCCCAGTTCCAGATCTCCACCCTCCACGACAACCTCCTATCGGCTGCCACCACTTCTGCCCCACATCCTCGCAATGTCACCCCGTCAACCCGTCTTACCAGGTCAGGGCAGCGCGGCTGGCTTGCGTCAGGAGTCCTCCGGCTCGTGGTTGCGACCACCTCGCTGCGGCGAGTCCGGATCTCTTGTCAGCGATGGTCAAGACATTCACCAAGCGGGAAATCAGGCCCGGCCCTGGCGTTGGCTGCCGCTGCGGTCGCGGAGTTGGTCGGTGTGCCGGGTGACGTCGTCGACGCGCGCCGCGAGATCGGGGTGGCCGGGCGCCAAATATGAGTGCGTGAGCGCCAGGGGACCGACGAGGGCGGCGGCGTCGTTGTCGGCGAGGGCGGCGGTGAGCTCGGCGAGCGGGGTGCGGGCCGCGGCCGGAAGATCGGCGAGGGCTGTGATCTGGCCGGCGAGCTGGCGCAGGTCCGCGGCATTGGCGCGGGCCCAGGCAGCGACGGTGCGGTCCGCGGCGCGGCGGTCGCGGGTGGCCCGTACCCGCTGCTCGCCCGTGGAGCCCGGGTTTCCGGGGTGAACGCGCAGGTACCGGCGTTCGGCGGCCTGGCGGCTGGAGACGCCGAGGGGGTGAGCGAGGTCGGCCCAGCTGGCGCCCGCATCCCGTGCCTCTTCGATCAGACCCGGTTCCCATTCGGCGAGCTGACTGCGCACTTGGCGAAGCAGCAGGAGGGCGGCGCACGCCTCTTCCGAGCTTGCGTGGACGCGCTCGGTGTTCTCGCCGTCCTGTGACGTCCGGGCGGTGCGCAGGGTCTCGTTGATCGCGTTCAAAGCCGCCGCGGCGGCGAGAAAGGACGTGGGGGTGGGCTGATCGTCCATGTCCGTTGGCCTCCAACATCGGTGTCGTCGCGGCGACGACGTTCTACTTGTCATCACTTCGATGACATGTTACAACGATGGCAGGTGAACCGCATTGGCAGCGACGCGCTGACCTGAACCTTGGAGGAGATTTCACGATGTTGATGCGCACCGACCCCTTCCGTGAGCTCGACCGGCTCACCCAGCAGCTCCTGAACACGACCGGAACCTGGTCGCGTCCGTCGACGATGCCCATGGACGCGTACCGGGAGGGCGAGGACTACGTGATCGCCCTCGACCTGCCCGGCGTCTCCGCAGACGCGATCGACATCGACGTCGAGCGGAACATGCTGACCGTCAAGGCAGAGCGCCGGCCCGTCACCAAGGCGGACGACGTGCAGATGGAGCTCTCCGAGCGGCCGCTGGGCGTCTTCTCCCGCCAGCTCGTGCTGGCCGACACCCTGGACACCGAGCACATCAAGGCTGACTACGACGCGGGTGTCCTGACCCTGCGTATCCCGATCGCCGAGCGCGCCAAGCCCCGCAAGATCGCCATCGGTGGCGGTTCCGCACACAAGGAGATCAGGGGCTGAGTCCCCTCACAGCGGCACGGAGGACGGGGAACGCCTCCTCTCCGGTCGTCCCCGTCCTCCGCTCCCCCTCAATGCACATGCGAGAGAACAGCAATGAGCATCCGGTGGGAGGCGTTCCCGGACCTGGCCAAGGAACGCGGTGAGTACGAGAGCATCGAGGAAGCCACCGAGCAGACAGCGGCCTGGGACGTGAGCGCCGCGCTCAGGGCGGCCACGCACACCGCGGGCGAAGGGCTCACCGGTCGCATCCTGCTGCAACTCCCGGCGGGCTACGACCTGCTGATGGTTCGGCCCCGCCCCGGCTAGCCCACTGGGAACGGCAGCTTCCCCCGGGCCCCGACCGACAGCGGCGGTGGCCGGCGAGCCCCACAGCCATCGCCTCGCGACGACAACAGACAAGAAAGGCAACGGCGTTACCCATGATTCCCCCACAGGAACTGTGCCGGACCCCCGTGGGCATGACGTTCGAGCAGATGCTGGAAAGAGTGCGCTACGAAGGCGCCTACCCCACCCGCGCACGTGCGGAACAGTCCGTGCGCGCCGTGCTGGCCGCCCTCGGTCGCCAGCTCATGGGCGATGAGCGCGTGGAGCTCGCGGCCAGGCTGCCGTACGAGGCCGCCGCCGCTTTCACCTCCGAGCCCCCCACCACCGATCCCCTCACCGGCTGGTGCTTCGTCAAGGACCTGACATCCCGCACCGGCGGGACGATGGCCACCGCCCGCTGGGACACCGGTACCGTCCTGCACGTCGTGGCCCAGCTCGTCGACGAGGAACTGCTCAGCCGTATCCTGGCCCAACTCCCCGCCGGATATGCACTGTTGTTCGGCCGCGCCGAACTCACGCAAGCGGCCTGACGCACGGCAACGTTGTAGCGGGCCACGTCCAGATGTGCGGTGATCCACGTGGCCCGCCGGCGGTCAAGCCGCTTCAGGGAGTACGGGTGCTGATATCGAGCCGGTCTGCCTCGCAGACCACGACCTTCTCGACGGAGGTGTCGCTCAGCACCACCGACCCGGCATGGGTACGGGTGACGAGGGTGTGGTCCCAGGTGCGCTTCCCTTGCCCAGCGTCCTGGAACCGACAGTCATCCGGGCGCAATGGTGGCCGCTTCGCCGGGGCCGGCAGCGGTCACCACACCCGGCCGTAGCAGGCCAGGAAGGTCCGCGGGCGGTCTGGGTGGGTTACCGCGATCTGCGCGCGGCGGGCGTGACGTACGCCCACCTCACCCTGGACCTCACCAAAGCTGTTCGACCCACTCAGCCGCCGGCGGTGGTCGTCGGGTTCGCCGATTCTGCGGCGCGGCGGTATTCGGCGTTGATGCGCTGGGCTTCTTCGAGCTGGTCTTCGAGGACGATGATGCGGCAGGCAGCCTCCACGGAGGTGCCGTGGTCGACGAGTTCCCGCGCGCGGGCGGCGATGCGCAGCTGGTAGCGGGAGTAGCGGCGGTGGCCGCCCTCGGAGCGGAGCGGGGTGATCAGGCGGGCTTCGCCGATGGCGCGGAGGAAGCCCTGGGTGGTACCGAGGAGTTCGGCGGCCCGGCCCATCGTGTAGGCGGGGTAGTCCTCGTCGTCGATACGGCCGAACGAATCATCTGCTGTCATCTGCACCTCTCTGCGGAACGTGTCGAGGGGCCCTGGTGCTCATCGCACCAGGGCCCCGAAGGAACTCCTACACCATCTGTCGGCCCTCGTACTGCGCCGACCCTCTGTTTCCGCAGACCCGACCGGCTTGCTGCCGGGGGTGCGGGGATCGCGGTTGCTTGACCGGAGACCACCTCACTATCGATGTCCTGCGGTACCCGGGTTCAAAATGTCGGCCCGGGCGATCCTGATGGCGCTCGGTTCCTCCGTTCTTCCCTCTGGGATCAACTGCTTACAAGTGGGGTACTGCGCACTGCTGGATACCGCGAACTGCACTTGCATGTACTACTGCCCGGCAGTTCGTGTCTGCCAGGCCCTGCTGTCTCTCTGAGTTACGAGAGAACCATAACCCCATCCCCGCAAGGATGTCTACTCTGACAAACACAGATTTTCGCGCGTTCGACAAGGAGTTAATCGCCCCGGGACTGCCTCGGAGGTCCCCGACGTCCGATCGCGGCCGAGGATGCCGACACAGTGGTCCTGTTCGTCTCGGAACTCGCCACCAACGCCCTGCGTCACGGCGGCGGCACCCGCACCCAAGCCCGTGACCGCACACCCCGACAGCATCGAGATGTCCGTGCATGACCGCAGCCCACAGGCGCCGCGCACGCGCACCCCCGACCTGACAGCGACACCGGAAGCGTCACCGGCGAGCGGCCGGGAGTCAGCAAATACAATCTTCGCCATGTCGAAGCCTGACGAGCTGCTCGTTGATGTCGCCACCACGGTGGAGTCCGGGCAGAGCAACCAGATGTCCCTGACCGTGGTCACCGGC
>NZ_JBIVQP010000008.1:374770-618633 GCF_044755245.1 Streptomyces sp. NPDC092369 | reverse complement strand
GTTGACTTTTGGCACGCTGTTGAGTTCTCAAGGAACGGCCGCTTCCTTTGTACTCACCCGCAGAACATTCTCTGGGGCTTTCCTCCGGGCGCTTCGCTTTCCGTGTTCCAAACTCTATCAGTGTTTTTCCGTCCCCCTGACCACCGTTCTGCAGGCATACAGAAGGCGACCCCGAGATAGGATCTGACAAGTTGGATGCTGCCAGGCTAGGGCGCTTGGTAGCGTCGCCCGGCCTCAGGCAGGAGTACGACTGTACATGGGGCCCGGAACGGCGTGCAAATCGATTAGACTAGTGGTCTAGACCACTAACTGGTACCTTTCGTGCGGAACCCGCACTTCATATGACATACGCTGCTGCTCAGTGTGCTGTCCGGTACAGGCAGTGACGGCCCGTATGTATCTCCGCCCCCGGGAGGCTCCCCATGACCACCGTGACGTCCCCTCTTGCAGGACGCGCCATCGGACTGGCCGAAGTGCCGGATCCGGTTTTCTCCGGGGCCATGGTCGGCCCGGGCACAGCGATCGACCCCGTGCGTGAGCCTTCCGAGGCCGTGGCGCCCGTGGACGGAGTGATCGTTTCTCTGCACCCGCACGCGTTCGTCGTCGTCGACGAGAACGGCCACGGCGTGCTCACCCACCTCGGCATCGACACCGTCCAGCTCAACGGCGAGGGCTTCGAGTTGCTCGTGAACAAGGGCGACACCGTGACCCGCGGACAGAGCGTCGTACGGTGGAACCCGGCCGCCGTCGAGGCCTCCGGCAAGTCGCCGGTGTGCCCCGTCGTGGCACTGGAGGCCACCGCCGAGGCCCTCTCCGATCTGCGTGACACCGGCGACGTGAAGGCCGGCGACAGTCTCTTCGTCTGGCAGTGACACCGATGCCGTCGTACGACGGCGCGTAGGACAACCACCGCGGCGGCGGGACCCGCCGCACTATCGGAGACGGGTGAGATGGAGACAACGCTGCGAGGCGTCGGCGTGAGCCACGGTGTGGCGATCGGCGAGGTTCGGCACATGGGAACGGCGGTGCTTGAACCGCCTGCCAAGCAGATTCCGACCGAGGACGCGGAGCGAGAGCAGGGGCGCGCCCGCCAGGCCGTGGATGCTGTGGCGGCCGATCTGATGGCGCGCGGCAATCTGGCGGGGGGCGAAGCGCAGGCGGTGCTCGAGGCGCAGGCCATGATGGCCCAGGACCCCGAGTTGATGGCGGACGTCGAGCGACGTATCGCCGTAGGGAGCACGGCCGAGCGTGCTGTGTACGACGCTTTCGCGGCCTACCGTGCTCTGTTGGCCAACGCCGGTGAGTACCTCGCGGGTCGGGTGGCGGACCTCGATGACGTGCGGAATCGTATCGTCGCCCGGCTGCTCGGGGTGCCGATGCCGGGTGTCCCGGACAGTGACGAGCCGTATGTCCTGATCGCTCGGGATCTCGCGCCTGCCGATACCGCTCTCCTGGACCCGACTCTCGTCCTCGGATTCGTCACCGAGGAGGGTGGGCCGACCAGTCACAGCGCGATTCTGGCGCGGGCGCTCGGCGTTCCGGCCGTGGTGGCGCTGCCGGGTGCCGGTGAGCTCGCCGAGGGGACGCTGGTCGCCGTCGACGGGAGCACCGGCGAGATCTTCGTGAACCCCAGTGCCGAGAAGAAGGCGGAGCTGGAGGCTGCGGCGGCCGAGCGCAAGGCGGCGCTGTCCGCCTCGACCGGACCCGGTGCGACCTCCGACGGACACAAGGTGCCGCTGCTGGCCAATGTCGGCGGTCCCGCGGACGTGCCGGCCGCTGTCGAGGCCGGGGCCGAGGGTGTCGGTCTGTTCCGCACGGAGTTCCTCTTCCTGGACGACAGCAAGAACGCTCCGTCGGCGGAGAAGCAGGTCGAGGCCTACCGGCAGGTGCTGGAGGCGTTCCCGGAGGGCCGGGTCGTCGTGCGCGTGCTGGACGCGGGCGCGGACAAGCCGCTGGACTTCCTCACGCCGGCCGACGAGCCGAACCCCGCGCTGGGCGTGCGAGGGTTGCGGTCTCTGCTGGAACACCCCGATGTGCTGAACACCCAGCTGACGGCGCTCGCGCAGGCGGCCGAGGGCCTCCCGGTCTACCTGGAGGTCATGGCGCCGATGGTGGCCGACCGCGCCGACGCCAAGGCGTTCGCCGACGCGTGCCGTGCGGCGGGTCTGCGGGCGAAGTTCGGCGCGATGGTGGAGATTCCGTCCGCCGCTCTGCGGGCGCGGTCGATCCTTCAGGAGGTCGAGTTCCTGTCGCTGGGCACCAACGACCTCGCGCAGTACACGTTCGCGGCGGACCGGCAGGTGGGCGCGGTGTCCCGGCTGCAGGATCCTTGGCAGCCCGCGCTGCTCGACCTGGTCGCGCTGTCCGCGGAGGCGGCGAAGGCCGAGGGCAAGAGCTGTGGTGTCTGCGGTGAGGCCGCGTCCGACCCGCTGCTCGCGTGTGTGCTGACCGGTCTGGGTGTCACCTCTCTTTCCATGGGTGCAGCGTCGATTCCCTACGTCCGGACGACGTTGGGCAAGTACACGCTGGCCCAGTGCGAGCGTGCCGCGGCGGCGGCCCGGGCCGCGGACAGTGCCGAGGAGGCACGCAACGCGGCCCAGGCGGTGCTGTCCGGCGAGTAGTCGGGACAGCCTCGCTCGTCGGCTGGTCTTCAGGGGCGCTCCACCTGCGGGTGGAGCGCCCCTTTGGTGTCCGTCAGTGGTGGTGGCCCGGTGGTTGTTCCTCCTCGCCCAGGTCGGGCGGCAGGCAGTAGTCGACGTCGGATTCCGGGGAGATCGGGTCTCCGGACTCGATGTCGGTGCAGTAGGCGTCGAAAACCTCGCCGGCGGTGAGGGGTTGGAGGCCTTCTCCGCGCAGCCGCCAGCCGTAGACACGGTCGACGGTCCCGGTGGCGCTGGTGCGCATGACGAGTCCTCCGGGGCTCTGGGTGGCGATACCGAGGGCCAGGACGGTGGTGAACTCCAGAGCCTCGGCTTCGTCGAGTTGCGTGGTGCCGTCGTCGTCCTCGTCGACGTGCAGGACCGAGACCAGGGTTTCCGGAGATGCCGAGACGCTGCAGACGAGTTGGCGGTTGCCCGGTGGTGCTGTGTCGAGGATGCGGACGAGGAGGCCTGAGGCGCGGGTGAAGGCGGCGCGGCCGATGTCCTCCCCGCAGGAGACGCAGGGGCCCAGGCGGGCGAGGAGTGTGGACGCGTACTCCCAGGTGGCCTGGCGGACGGCTTCGTCGACCAGGGCGGGGACGAGGTCGGTCAGGGCCTGACCGTCGTAGGGCAGGCTCGGGCCTGTTGTGGCCAGTTCTGCGGTGAAGCGGGTGCGGCTGTACGGGTCGTCGGGGTCCAGGCCGGCTTCGGTGCAGAAGTCGGCGTACTCCTGTGGGTCGAAGAGGGCGACGGTGGTGTGGCTGCCCTGGGCGGCTCGGGTCTTCAGGAGTGCTTCCACCTGCCGCAGGTAGGTGGTGTGGTCGTCGAAGGTGAAGGTGCGGTAGCGCCGCATGGCGCGGAAGTCGTACTCGTCGGTCAGCAGGCCGATGGTGCCCGCGATTTCGCGGCGCAGAACGCGTCGCATCGTCTGGTGGTCCTGGTGCGCCATGTTTCCCCCTGTGCGCGGTCGATCATTGCTCACTCACAGTAACCGGCCGCACTGACAACGCCCTCCGAGCAAGGGGGAAGCGGACCAGAAGATGCGGAAACGGGCTGGTCAGAGTGATGGTGGCACCGAAAGCGGTCCAGTCGACGGACCACTCACCGTGACCACGATCATCGCCAGTGGTCCGATGCTGCGTTGGGCGGTGACTTCGGCGTTGTGCTCGGTGAGTCCGGGGGCGGCTTCGGGGGTTGTCCCACCTGCGGTCAGGCGCGTTTGCGGGCGAGGTCCTCGTAGTAGTGCAGCAGGTCGAGGTTGTCGATGGAGCCCGGGTTGACCGCCTTCTCCAACGGGGTGCCCTGGAGGAGGCGTTTGACGGGGACCTCGATGCGCTTGCCGGTGAGGGTGTGCGGGATGCCGGGGACCTCGATGACCTCGTCCGGGACGTGGCGCGGTGAGAGCTGTTCGCGGATGGTCTGCTTGATCCGGCCCAGGAGGGCCTCGTCGAGGGCCGCGCCGGGCGCAAGGTGCACGAAGAGGGGCATCCAGTAGCCGCCGTCGGGCTGTTCGATGCCGATGACGAGGGACTCTTTGATCTCGGGCAGGCGCTCTACGGCTTCGTAGATGTCCGCCGAACCCATGCGCACGCCTTGGCGGTTGAGGGTCGAGTCGGAGCGGCCGTGGATGACGACCGAGCCGCGGGAGGTGACGGTGATCCAGTCGCCGTGGCGCCACACGCCGGGGTAGGTGTCGAAGTAACTGTCGTGGTAGCGGCTGCCGTCGGGGTCGTTCCAGAAGCGGATGGGCATGGACGGCATGGGGTTGGTGACGACGAGTTCGCCGACCTCGTCGATCAGGGGGTTCCCGCTCGGGTCCCAGGACTGCAGGTCCGTCCCGAGTCCGGGCGCCTGGAGTTCGCCGATGTACACCGGGAGGGTCGGTACGGCTCCCGCGAAGCAGGAGCACACGTCCGTGCCGCCGCTCACGGACGCCATCCACAGGTCGGCGCCGCTCTGCGCGAACTCGTCGTGCAGCCACCGGAATCCGTCGGGCGGCAGCGGTGAGCCCGTGGTGGCCACGCACTTCACCTTGGAGAGGTCGAACTCGCGCGCGGGGTGCACGCCGGCCTTGCGGCAGGCCATGACGTAGGCCGCCGAGGTGCCGTAGAGGGTGGCCCCGGTGCGTTCGGCGATGCGCCACTGGGCGCCGGTGTCCGGGAAGCCGGGGCTGCCGTCGTAGAGGACGATCGTGGTGCCGGTGAGGAGGCCGGAGACGAGAAAGTTCCACATCATCCAGCCGGTCGACGTGTACCAGAAGAAACGGTCCTCCGGGCCGAGGTCGCAGTGCAGGCCGAGCTGCTTGAGGTGCTCGACCAGGATGCCGCCCAGGGACTGGACGATCGCCTTGGGGAGGCCGGTCGTGCCCGAGGAGTAGAGGACCCACAGGGGGTGCTCGAAGGGCACCTGCTCGAAGACCGGCTCCACGTCCGCGCTCGTCAGGGCCGACCACTCCAGGGCGCCCTCTGGGGCGTCCGTGCCGAGCAGGGGGATGTGGACCACGGCACGCAGCGTGGGCAGTTCGCGGCGCAGTTCGGCGACGATCTCGCGGCGGTCGTGCTCCTTGCCGCCGTAGCGGTAGCCGTCGACGGTGAACAGGACGACCGGCTCCACCTGCTGGAAGCGGTCGAGGACGCTGCGCGCGCCGAAGTCGGGGGCGCAGGAGGTCCAGACGCCGCCCACGGCGGCCGTGGCGAGGAAGGCGACGACGGCCTGGGGAACGTTCGGGAGATAGCCGCTGACACGGTCGCCCGGGCGTACGCCGAGGGCGCGCAGTTCGGCGGCGAGGGAGCCGACCTGGCGGCGCAACTCCGCCCAGGTGACCGGGCGCGGTTCGTGGGTCTCGTCGACATGGAGGAGGGCGGGTTCGTCCGCGCGGGTGGCGCTCGCACGCAGGGCGTGCTCGGCGTAGTTGAGGGTCGCTCCGGGGAACCACTGGGCCCCCGGCATCGACCGGTCGCCCAGCACGCGCGCGTACGGCGTCGAGAACCGCACGTCGAACCACTCCACGACGGCTTCCCAGAAGGTGTCCAGCTCGTCGACGGACCAGCGGTGCAGCGCCGCGTAGCCGCCCTCGGCCGGGGCGCCGTGGCGCTCGGCCGCCCAGGCCTGGAACTGGGTGACCTGGGCCTCGGCGATGCGCTCCGGGTCAGGCTGCCAGAGCGGCTGGGGGTTCACGATCGACATGGGGCGGCTCCCGGACTGTGCGCGTCGTGTGCGTCGCACACGGGCTCGGGTGCGCGCGACGCGGCTGACACGGACGATGCCATGTGATCCACTTCTACACCAGGGTGCGCCTCACGCGGTCGGCGTCGTGAAGATGTTGCCCGGGCACGGGTGAACGCAAGTTGAACGGTACGCGTGCGTGCAGCGGTCAATGGCAGGGTGAGCAGCATGAACGGTCGTGACCTGGTGCGTTCGGTGAAGGCGGTCGGCTCCACGGGGGCGGGCCAGAGGTTGCGTACCGTGGCGGCGGCCTGGCGCAGGCAGCGCGCGGACGCCGCCGCACTGCCGCCGCGGGGCGCCGAGCGTGCGCGGGTGCCCGGGGTGGTGCGCGAGGTGGAACCCGGTCCCGGCGGCGGCGTCATCCGGTTCACCCGCTCCGAGCTGCGGATCGTGGTCGCGGTCAACGGGGCGGTCTTCTGGGGCTGGGACGGGGCCGATCCGGAGCCGTCCTACGCGCTGGCCGGCCGCTGCCCCGAGCCGGATCCCAGGGCGATCCTTGAGCCGGACAAGGACGGCGGCTGGCGCGTCGTGGCCGAGCGCATGACGGTCGTCGTCTCCCGGCACGGCGCGGTCGAGGTGCAGACACCGGGAAACGTGGTGCTGCGCCGGGATTTTCCGCCGCGGTGGTGGGAGCCGGTCGGCGGCGGCACCGCGCGGTGGATGCAACGCTCGGAAGTGGCCTCGGACGCGCGGTACTTCGGACTCGGCGGGAGGGCCTCGGGGCCGCGGCTGCGGGACGGGACGTATCGCCTGTGGAACACCGATCCGGGCCGTGCCTTCGGTCCCGGCGACGATCCGCTGTACGCCACGATGCCGGTGCAGTTGGTGGTGGCCGACGCGGCCACTCACCTGGTGTTCCACGACTCCTCGTGGGACGGCACGGTGACGCTGCGGGAGGGCGAGGAGGGGGCCGGTTCCGGGCACGACCGGCCGGGGTCGAGCGAACTGCGGATGGACGGCGGTCCGTTGCGCTGCTGGGTGATGGTGGGCACCCCCGCGCGCGTGCTGCTCGCCTGGGCGTCGCTGACGGGTGCGCCCGCGCTGCCGCCCTCGTGGGCGCTGGGGCACCATCACGCGCGCTGGGGCTTTGGCAGTGAGCAGGAGGTGCGGCGGATCGTCGCGGGCTATCAGGACCGCGAACTGCCACTCGACGCGGTCCATCTGGATATCGACCACTACGACGAGCACCAGGTGTTCACCGTCGACGGTGAGCGCTTCCCCAAGTTGCCGGTGCTGGCGGAGGAGCTGCGAAGGTCCGGGATCCGGCTGGTGTCCATCGTCGACCCCGGGGTGCGGGCTGCCCCGGGCAACGCGGTGTACGACAGCGGGACGGCCGAGGACGCGTTCGTGCGGGACGCTCTGGGGCGGCCGGTGCGCGGTGTCGCGTGGCCCGGCGAGTCGGTCTTCCCGGACTTCACGCACGCGCGTGTGCGTGAGTGGTGGGGCCGTCTCTACGAGGAGCGGCTCGCGCAGGGGTTCGCGGGTTTCTGGCACGACATGAACGAACCCACCTCCTTCGCAGCCTTCGGGGAGTCGACTCTGCCGCGCTCGGCGAGGCACTCCTTGGAGGGCCGGGGCGGGGACCATCGCGAGGCGCACAACGTCTACGCGCTGTGCATGGCCAGGGCCGGCTACGAGGGGCTGCGCGAACTGGCGCCCCAGGAGCGGCCGTTCGTCTTCTCGCGCTCCGGATGGGCCGGCATGCAGCGCTACGGGGGCACCTGGTCCGGTGATGTGGCGACGGGCTGGCCCGGACTTCGGGCCTCGCTGTCGCTGGTCATGGGGCTCGGGCTGTGCGGGGTGCCGTACTCGGGCCCTGACGTCGGCGGCTTCGACGGGAGTCCCTCGCCGGAGCTGTATCTGCGGTGGTTCCAACTCGGCGCGTACCTGCCGCTGTTCCGCACCCACGCGAGCCTGCGGGCGGGGCGGCGGGAGCCCTGGGAGTTCGGCGCCGAGGTGCTGGAGCACGCGCGCGTGGCGCTCGTCGAACGCCGGCGGCTGCTGCCGTATTTCGTGACGCTGGCGCACCTGGCCCGGCGCACGGGAGCGCCCTACGTACGGCCGCTGTGGTGGGGCGCGCCCGAGGACCGTGCGCTGCGTGACTGCGAGGACGCGTTCCTGCTGGGTGACTGTCTGTTGGTGGCGCCGGTGCTGGATCCGGGCGCGGACCGGCGGGCGGTGCAACTGCCCCGGGGGCGCTGGTACGACACCGTCACCGAGCAGGCGTACGAGGGGCCCGGGCAGGTGCTCGTCGATGCTCCGCTGTCGCGTATTCCGGTGCTCGCGCGCGCTGGTGCCGTCGTCCCCGTGCGCGGGGACGACGGCGGTCTGGAGCTGGAGGTCTGGGCGCCCGCCCAGGGACGCACGGGCGGTGGACTGGTGGTGGCCGACGCGGGCGACGGCTGGGACGAGCCGGAGTTGGAGCGCTACGTGACCCGTTGGGAGGGCCGGCGTCTTGTGGTCGAGCGGGAGGGCGAGAGCGGCACCGGTGAGCCGCTTCACCCGGTACGCGTGCGTGGGCTCGGCACGAGCTGAGCTCAGATGTACCGGCCCTCGAAGAAGGCCCGCACTCCCAACGTGTGCAGCGGGAAAGCGAGTTCCTCGGCGCGGCGCAGGAGGTGCCAGCCCTCGGTCTCGTCGGTGGCGGCGGACTGCGGCAGTCCCTCGGCCGGGCGCTCCGGGAGCAGGCCGAACAGCAGGAGGTGGCCGTCGGGCGAGCTCATGGCGTCGACCAGGCGCACTTCGCGGCTCGCCGCGTCGATGCCGGTCTCTTCCTTGAGCTCGCGCACGACGGCCTGCCGCCAGTCCTCGCGGTCGTCTATGTAACCGCCGGGCAACGCGATGCCCCCGCGCGCGGGGGCGATGGTGCGGGTGATGACGACCAGGGCCGTGCCCTTGGTGTCGTACACGGGCTGGAGCGCTATCGCGACCGGCAGCGGGTTGCGGTAGGCGACCGTGTGGCAGGCCGGGCAGGTGCGCGGCCAGCCGGCGACGCCCTCCCCAAAGGGCCCTCCGCAGCTCGAACAGTGGGAACCGGGCGCGGAGTTGGAAGTGGAGGCTTGGGTTTCGGACACGCGGCGGACTGTATCCGATCGGGGGAAGGGCGTCTCCGGGAGCCCGCTCAGTCGCCGCTGATGAGGGACTTCCAGGACACGGGGAAGTCGAAATAGGTGTCCGGGTAGGGCTCCGGCTTGAACGTGTAGTGCCACCACTCCTCGGCGAGGTTCACGAATCCGAGGTTCTCCAGGGTGCCCTTGAGGAGCAGCCGGTTGGCGCGTTGCTGCCCTTGGATGCGCGGGTCGAGGGTGTGCGCGAGGGTGTCGAAGCAGTCGAAGCCGGTGCCCATGTCGACGGAGTTGTCCGGGAAGCGCTGGTTCTTGGGCGCGAAGCAGGGCACGAGCGGCTCGCCGGGGTGGTAAGGCCGGGTGGGACGTGCGGGCAGCTTCACGATCGTGAGGTCCATGGTCGAACCGCGGCTGTGGCCGGACTTCGCCGCGATGTAGCCGTCCTCGAACAGCCGGGTCTTGTCGACGTTCGGGTAGAACTCGCTCTTCATCGCCTGGTCGTCGAGGTCCTCGGCCCAGCGGACGAAGTGGTCCACGGCGCGCTGGGGCCGGTAGCAGTCGTAGACCTTGAGGGTGTAGCCCTTGCCGCGCAGTTCGGTCTGGGCCCGGTGCAGCGCTTCGGCGGCGGGGCGGGTCAGGATGCAGATCGGCTGCCGGTAGCCGTCGATGCGCTCGCCGACGAAGTTGTGGACGGTGAAGTAGCGCATCTCCTGGATGATCGTCGGATCCACGGTACTGAGGGCCACGAAGTCGTTCGGCGCCTTGGGCTCGGTGGTCGCCCGGGCGGTGGCGGAGGCGGCGGTCACCGCCAGCAGGGCGGCCAGCAGGGTGATCAGGCCGCGTACTGCACTGGAGAGACGTGTCATGTCTCCTGCATCTATCAGGTTCAGGTCCCGCGCGGGTGGTGATCGTGTGCAGGTCACCCCGAATGGGCGGAGGGACGGCCGGAACCACCCCCGTGGGTCCCGGCCGTCCCTCCCGTACGACGACGCAGCAAGGGCCTGATCGGTTCGGTCTGACGCCCTCCAATTTTCCGGTGCCCATGACAGACTCCTGACGATCCGTCAGAAGTCTGTCCGGGGAGGGATTTTGTCGCGTACACACACGCCTGTGGTCGACGGTTGGTTCGCCGGCGAAGGGGACGGTTTCCGGCTCCTCGGCACGCGCTGCTCGCTCTGCGCCTCGGTCTTCTTCCCCCGCGAGGACACCCACTGCCGCAATCCCGGCTGCCGGGGCGGGGAGCTTGCGGAGATCCCGCTCTCGCGTCGCGGGCGGATCTGGTCGTACACCGACAGCCGGTACCGGCCTCCGTCACCCTATGTGACGAACCCGGAACTTCCGTGGGAGCCGTACGCGTTGATCGCGGTAGAGCTGCCGGCCGAGCGGATCGTGGTGCTGGGACAGGCGGTTCCGGGGATCACCGTCGCCGATCTGACGGTGGGCATGGAGGTGGAGGTCGTCCCGGGCGTGCTCCATGAGGACGCGGAGACGACCTGGACGACCTGGCAGTGGCGGCCGACGGGGGTGACGGCATGACGGGTGAGGTGGCGGTGCTTGGCGCGGGGATGCACCCGTGGGGCAAGTGGGGGCACAGCTTCGTCGAGTACGGGGTGACGGCGGCACGGGCGGCGCTCGCCGACGCCGGACTGGACTGGCGGGACATCGGTTCGGTCGTCGGCGCGGACACGGTGCGTGGCGGCTATCCGGGATACGTGGCCGGCGCGACCTTCGCCAAGGCGCTGGGCTGGCAGGGGGCCCGCGTGACGAGCGTGTACGCGGCGTGCGCGTCGGGAGCCCAGGCCGTCAACACCGCGCGGGCGCAGATCCTGTCGGGTCAGGCGGACGTCGTCCTGGTGGTGGGCGCGGACGCGGCGCCCAAGGGTTTCTTCCGGCCGGCGGGCGGCGACCGGCCCGACGATCCCGACTGGCTGCGCTTCCGGGTCCTGGGCGCCACCAATCCGACGTACTTCGGTCTGTACGCCCGCCGCCGCATGGCCGTGCACGGGGACACACCGGAGGACTTCGCGCAGGTCAAGGTGAAGAACTCGGCGATGGGCGCGCTCAATCCGAACGCCCGCTACCGCAAGCGGGTCACCGCCGACGATGTCGCCGCCTCGGCCGTGGTCGCCGATCCGCTTCGGCTGCTGGACATCTGCGCGACCTCGGACGGCGGGGCGGCCCTGGTGCTGTCCGGCATGGAGTTCGCGCGCCGGCACGGGCGGACGGACCCGGTGCGGATCCGGGCGGTGTCCACGGTGACGCCGCGCTATCCGAGCACGGTGCTGGATCTGCCGGACATCGCGACGGACTCCGCGGTGGCGGTGGAGCCGGCGGCGGGGACGTTCCGGGCGTCGATCGCCCGGGCGGCCTACGAGGAGGCGGGCATCGGCCCCGAGGACCTTTCCCTCGCCGAGGTCTACGACCTGTCCACCGCCCTGGAGTTGCAGTGGTACGAGGATCTCGGGCTCTGCGCGGAGGGCGAGGGCGCGAAGCTGCTCCGGGAAGGCGCGACGAGTCACGGCGGGCGCATACCGGTGAACGTGAGCGGTGGACTGGCCTCTTTCGGGGAGGCGGTTCCGGCGCAGGCGATCGCCCAAGTGTGTGAGTTGGTCTGGCAATTGAGGGAGGAGGCTGGAGACCGGCAGGTCGCGGGGGCGCGGGTGGGGATCTCCGCTAACCAGGGACTGTTCGGGCATGGGTCGGCGGTGATCGCGGTGCGGTGACGCGTCGGCCGCGTTCACGGTCGGAGGGTCGGCCCGAGCCGCGGTCGGGCAGCCAACGGCGTAGGCGGTCGGAAAGTCGGCCGCGTCCACCGACCGGGACACGGTCGCATCGGACGGCAGAAGCCGTTCTCGAACGCTGTGTCACCAGCCCGGAATCCTGCGTGAACGTCTTATGAACTGGCCCTGGGCGTGCGCCGGTGGAGTCATCATGCTGCCGTGCGCTCCTGGACGGATACTCTCCGCTTCGCCTTCCAACCGGTGGTCAACCTGACCACCGGAGGGGTCGCGGGGCTGGAGATACTCGCCCGGCCGGAGAGCGGCGACATCCTGGCCGAGGCCCGCCGGGACCCCGAACTCGACGGCAGGCTGGCGGTGTTGGCGGTGCGGGCCGCCGCGCGCCGGGAGACACTGCTGCCGCTGCAAGTGAACGTGTTCGCCGGTACCCTCGCCGACCTCGGTGGCCTCACCCCGCTGTACGACGCCGTGCGGGCGGCGGGACGGCTGCCCTGGGAGGTGACCGTCGACATCGGGCCGCCTTACACGCACGTGCCTCAGCAGGCCCTCCTGGAGGCCGTGGGCGCGTTGCGGGAGCAGGGTTTCCGGATCAGTGCGGACGGCATCGGGGACGGGGACGTACCGCTGCGGCTGCTCACCGACATGGAGCCCGACCTGGTGAAGCTAGACGCGTCGCTGCTGCGGCGGCCGGCGGCGGTGCGGGCGATGCGGACGCTGTGCGAGCAGTTGGGGGCGCTGCTGTCGGTGGAGGGTGTGGAGACGGAAGGGCAGTACGCGGCGGCGCTGTCGGCCGGCGCGCAGCTGGCGCAGGGCGAGTTGTTCGCGCCGCCGTCCCGGCTGCCGGTCGCGGACGTATACGTTCCGCCCCGCCCGCCCGACGCCGTGGCGATGCCGAAGTCGGGCCCGTCGGTACGGGAGTTCGTGCGGCCCGCGGCTCTGCTGCCGGCCACGGCATCGGCCGGTCAGGTGCGGGCGCTGCTGACCGGATCGCCCGAGGTGTCCGGGGTGCTGCTCGTGGACAGGAACGGGGTCCCGGTGCGGTCGGTGCACCGCTCGCGCTTCCTGCTGTCCATGTCGGGGCGCTACGGGCACGCGCTCTACGCGGACCGGCCCGCCGCGAAGCTGGGTGATCCGCCGCGGACGGTGGGCGTCGACGCCACCGCGTGGGAGGTCCTGGACGTGCTCGCCGTGGGCGACCGGGACCGTACCTCGGACGACGTGGCGGTCGTCGACCACTACGGGCGGTGCCTGGGCGTCGTACGACTCGCTGATCTCGTACGGGCGTTGGCCGAGAGTCGGGTCGAGGAGGCGGCCGGGCTCAATCCGCTGACGCGGCTGCCCGGTTCGGACGCGATCACCGGCGAGGTGGACCGGCGGATCGCGGACGGCCGTACGTTCGCGCTGAGTTGGCTGGATGTGGACCACTTCAAACAGGTCAACGACGAGGCCGGGTTCGCGGCGGGCGACGAGTTGATCCGGTCGGTGGGGCGGGCGTTGCAGCACGCGGCGTACGGGAGCACCCGGGTGGGCCACATCGGCGGGGACGACTTCCTGGTGCTCGCCGATCCGCAGGGCCTGGATCCGCTGGCCGTCTCACTGCTGGACACGCCCTGGTCGGCGGGCGGGCGTCCCGTCACCTTGTCGCTGGCCACGGTCCTGTGTCCGCCGGGCAGTGTGAGTGACCACCGGCAGGCCGCCGGCTGTCTGGCACCCCTGAAACAGGCCGCGAAGGCTCTGTACGGTGCGAGTTGGGTGCTGGGCCGGGCGGGACTGCCGGGTCACGAGATCCTCCGCGGCTCGGGGGCGGCACCCGCGCAGGCGGGGTGCGCGGTGGCGGAACCCGGGAGGGGCTGACGCCCTTCGGCGGGCGCAGGCCGGGAGGGGCTGACACCTCCTCGGCGAGCGGAGCCCGGTAGGGGCTGCTCCTCTGCTCCCGACCGTCGGAACCCGGCAGAGGTCGGCTCCCCCTCGGCAGGCGGAGCCCGCAAGGGGCCTGCCCTCCCCTCGGCCGACAGAGCCCCGGCGGAGGTCAGCTCCTCCTCGCGGGGCGGGCCCGCCGTCTCTCCCCCTGTCATCGTTCCCGTCCGCGACCTTGACGCTCTCTGGGTGCCGGTGAACACTTCCCGGTGTCGGTCGACATCGCCGTACATACACGGCGTATCCACGCACTGTGCCGCGGGCCCCGCCTGAGCACCTGGCCCACTCCCCAGGGCGATTCGGCCAGGACGGCACGCTCGTCACGGACGCCGGGCGGGGCGCGGGTCTTCCCTGCCTTCGGCTGAAGTCGCCATGGGAAACGCACCCTGCACGCAGGACCGGGGTCGACAGGCCCCCGGGCCAGGTCCTAGGAGCCGCCATGAGCAACGGAGACATCTTTCTCGGCGAAGTCATCGGTACCGCGATCCTGATCCTGTTCGGCGCCGGTGTGGTCGCCGCGGTCGTGCTGAACTACTCCAAGGCGAAGGACGGCGGCTGGATCGTCATCGCCTTCGGCTGGGGGTTCGGCGTGATGGCCGGCGCGTACACCGCCGCACCGCTGTCCGGCGGACAGCTCAATCCGGCCGTGACCATCGGCATCGCCATCGACACCGGGAAGTGGGACAAGGTCCCGCTCTACATAGCCGGGCAGATGGTGGGCGCCATCCTCGGCGCGGTGCTGTGCTGGCTGGTCTACCTCGCGCAGTTCCAGGCGAACGCCGAGGAGGAGATGGCGCAGCCGACGCTCGGGATCTTCTCCACCACCCCGACGATCCGCAATCCCGTGGCGAACCTCATCACCGAAATCATCGCGACCATCGCCCTGGTCCTGCCCATCCTGGCCTTCGGGCTCACGAAGGGGCTCGGCGAGTCCGGCACGGCCGTCCTGGTCGTCTCGTTCCTGGTGGTCGGCATCGGTCTGTCCCTCGGCGGGCCGACCGGCTACGCCATCAACCCGGCCCGTGACCTGGGCCCCCGTATCGTCCACGCCCTTCTCCCGATCCCCAACAAGGGCACCTCGGACTGGGGTTACTCGTGGATCCCGGTGGTGGGACCGCTGATCGGCGGGGTGCTCGCCGGGCTCATCTTCAACGTCGCTTTCTGAGTTCTTCGATCCGGTCCGGAACTCCGCGCGGCCGCCGGACCCGCAGCCGTCCTCCCACCCGCGGCCGCCTCCCGATCTTCCAGAGCAGCTTTCCGAAGCACACGACGAAGGGGACGTCATGACGGACAAGTTCGTCGCCGCCATCGACCAGGGCACGACCTCCAGCCGCTGCATCGTCTTCAACCAGGACGGCGCGATCGTCGCCGTCGACCAGCGCGAGCACCGCCAGATCTTCCCCAAGCCGGGCTGGGTGGAGCACGACGCCACCGAGATCTGGTCGAAGGTGCAGGCGGTGGTCGCCGGGGCGATCGCCAAGGCCGGGCTGCGCGCCGACCAGCTCAGCGCGCTCGGCATCACCAACCAGCGGGAGACCACGGTCCTTTGGGACCGCGCGACGGGCAAGCCCGTGCACAACGCCATCGTGTGGCAGGACATGCGCACCGCCGCCCTGTGCGAGCAACTCGGCGGCACGGACGGGCAGGACCGGTTCCGTGAGCAGACCGGACTGCCGCTGGCCACCTACTTCGCGGGACCCAAGGCGGCCTGGCTGCTCGACAACGTGCCCGGCCTCAGGACCCGCGCCGAGAACGGCGAGATCGCCTTCGGGACCGTCGACTCCTGGCTGATCTGGAACCTCACCGGTGGCACCGACGGCGGCACACACGTCACCGACGTGACCAACGCCGGTCGCACCATGCTGATGAACCTGGAGACCCTCCAGTGGGACCAGTCCATCCTGTCCGCGATGAACATCCCCGAGGCGATCCTCCCGGAGATCAGGTCCTCGGCCGAGACCTACGGCACCGCCAGGGGCCAACTGGCGGGTGTGCCGGTCGCGTCGGCGCTCGGCGACCAGCAGGCGGCCGTCTTCGGGCAGGCCTGCTACGACGTGGGCACGGCCAAGAACACGTACGGCACGGGCAGTTTCCTGCTGCTCAACACCGGCAATCGGCCGGTGCCGTCGAAGAACGGGCTGCTGACCACGATGGGTTACAAGATCGGCAGCGAGGCGCCCGTCTACTGCCTGGAGGGGTCGATCGCCATCACGGGCGCGCTGGTCCAGTGGTTCCGCGACCAGCTGGGCATCATCCGTGCGGCCGACGACATCGAGCCGCTGGCGGCGAGCGTCGAGGACAACGGCGGTGCCTACATCGTGCCCGCGTTCTCCGGCCTGTTCGCGCCGTACTGGCGGTCCGACGCGCGCGGGGTGATCACGGGCCTGACCCGGTACGTCACCAAGGCACACCTCGCCCGGGCCGTGCTGGAGGCGACGAGCTGGCAGACGCGTGAGGTCGTGGACGCCATGTACCAGGACTCCGGGGTGCAGATCACCACCCTGAAGGTGGACGGCGGCATGACCAAGAACAACCTCCTGATGCAGCATCAGGCGGACGTGCTCGACGTGCCGGTGGTCCGTCCCAAGGTCTCCGAGACGACCTGCCTCGGTGCCGCGTACGCGGCCGGGCTCGCCACCGGCGTGTGGAACGACCTCGACGAACTCAAAGCCCACTGGCAGAAGGACGTGGAGTGGACGCCCTCCATGGAGGCGTCGGTCCGCGACCGCGAGTACCACAACTGGCGCAAGGCGGTGGAGAAGAGCTTCGCCTGGGAGGAGGGCGGCGACAACTAGGCACGCGCACGCGTGCGTCCCGTCCGGACACACGCACGCGTGCCTGCCGACGGAGCTGCGGCCCGTACCCCGGTCGGCGAGGGTACGGGCCGTGCCCGTGCGTCGCGGGTGGCTGCCGCCTCGGCCGGGGTTGAGGTGTCAGGTGGTGACGGACTGGCGGCGCTCGGCGGCGAGGGCCATGGCGTGCTGGACGACTCCGATCAGCACCTCCTTGACGGACGTACGGTCGCGTGCGTCGCACAGGACGAGCGGGACGTCCTCGTCGAGGTCGAGGGCCTGGCGTACGGCCTGCTCGGGGTAACGGGCGCTGCCCTCGAAGCAGTTGACGCCGACGACGAAGGGTATGGAGCGCCGCTCGAAGTAGTCGACGGCGGCGAAGCAGTCCTCCAGGCGGCGCGTGTCGGCGAGCACGACGGCGCCGAGCGCGCCCTCGGAAAGCTCGTCCCACATGAACCAGAACCGTTCCTGCCCGGGCGTACCGAACAGGTAGAGCACCAGGTTCTCGCGGAGTGTGATGCGGCCGAAGTCCATGGCCACGGTGGTGGTGTGCTTGCCCTCCACGCCACTGGTGTCGTCGATCGGCCGGCCCGCCTCGGTGAGCAACTCCTCGGTGCGCAGCGGCCGGATCTCGCTGACCGCGCCCACCAGGGTCGTCTTGCCCACGCCGAAGCCGCCGGCCACCAGGATCTTGAGCGTGACCGGCTCGACCGGCGGCTTGCCTCGCTCAGTACGCCCGAACATCATCGTTCTCTTCTCCTGCTTGGTGGGGGGAGTCTGCGTCCGGCTCCCCGATCGCACTGTTCGGAACCATCTCCGCAGGCGGGTGGCCGACTTGCCGCAGAGAGGTGTCGACGATCGGTCAGATCATATCGGTCGAGCCGCTTCGACGCCCGGTCCGTACCTGTCGGCGGGGACCTGGTGGATGTTCACAACACGCGGTGGCCGCACGGATGGTGAGAAGGTGGAGGGGCAGTCAGGCAGGTCAGGACGCGATCACCAGGAGCCCAGGACGATGCATACGTCGAAGCCCCGGCCCGGCGACGGATCCGCGAGCCGGGTCCAGTCGTTGGAGCGGGCCATCACACTGCTGGAGGCGACCGCCGACAGTTCGCCGGACGGTGACACGGCGGCCAATCTGGCGGCACGGTGCGGGATCAACCGCGCCACGGCCTGGCGGCTGTTGTCCACGCTGGAGCAGCACGGGCTGGTCGAGCGCAGCCCGGTCAGCAACCGCTACACGGTCGGCTTCGCGGTGGCCCGGATGGCGTCGGTGGCCGGTTTCGACGGGCTGATCCGCCGGGCGCACGGCACGCTGCGCCGGGTCAGCGAGCAGACCGGCGAGACCGCGAACCTCGCGGTGGTACGGGAGTTGGGGCTGACGTACATCGACGAGGTGACGCCACCGGTGGTGCTGAGCGCCAAGTGGCTGGGCCGGCAGGTGCCGTTGCACGCCACCTCGACGGGCAAGGCGCTGCTGGCCTGGCTGCCCCCGGAGGAGGCCGACTCCCTGCTGACCGAGCCGCTCACGGCGTTCACGGACACCACGGTCACGGACCGGGACCGGCTGGCGGCCGAGTTGGCGCGGACGCGGGAGCGTGGATACAGCGTCTGCGTCGGCGAGATGGAGCGGACTCTGTACGGGGTCTCCGCGCCGGTGCTCGGCAACCGCGCGCGGCCGTTCGCGATCGTCAGCATCTGGGGGCCGCAGGACCGGGTGCCCGAGTCGCGGTTCGCGGACCTGGGGGTGTTGGCGCGCAGGGCGGCGGACGAGATCGCGGCGGCGGCACGGGCCGTATAGGGCGCGGGTGTTGCGGGGCGGGGCCGCGCGGGCGCGGGCCGGGTGCGGCGAGGGCGGTCCTGGCAGGGCGGTCTTGACCGTACGACTCTCCGCGCCGCATGTTCGTATGGTGCGACGGTTGTTCGCCAAGTGAGCGGCAGAGAGAGGAACCCTCGCCTCATGAACCAGGACGTCATCATCACCTGCGCCCTCACCGGCGCCGGCGACACCGTGCGCAGGAGCCCGCATGTGCCCGTCACCCCCGAGCAGATCGCCGCGTCCGCCGTGCGGGCCGCCGAGGCCGGTGCCGCCGCGGTCCACATCCACGTACGCGATCCCGCAACCGGGGCGCCTTCGCGTGATCCGCGCCTGTACCGCGAGGTCGTCGAGCGCATCAAGGAGACCGGCACCGACGTCGTCATCAACCTCACCGCCGGCATGGGCGGTGACCTGGTCGTCGACCCCGAGGACCCGCTGAGGCACCTCCCGGGCACGGACCTCGTCGGCGGCCTCGAACGGCTTCCGCACGTCGAGGATCTGCTGCCCGACATCTGCACCCTGGACTGCGGCTCCCTGAACTTCGGTGACGGGTCCAGCCTTTACGTCTCCACGCCGGACATGCTGCGTGCAGGAGCCCGGCGGATCCAGGAGCTGGGCGTGCGGCCCGAGTTGGAGATCTTCGACACCGGACACCTGTGGTTCGCCAAGCAGTTGCTGGCCGAGGGGCTGCTGGACGAGCCGACCGTGTTCCAGCTGTGCATGGGCGTGCCGTGGGGTGCACCCGCGGATCCGGGCGTGCTGCAGTCGATGGTCAACCTCCTGCCGGAGGGCGCCCAGTGGGCCAGCTTCGCGCTGGGCCGGATGCAGATGCCGTGGGTGGCGCAGTCGATCCTGCTCGGCGGGCACGTGCGCGTGGGCCTGGAGGACAACCTCTACCTCGGCAAGGGCGTCAAGGCGACCAACGCGCAGCTGGTGGAGCGGGCGGTGACGATCGTCGAGGCGCTCGGGGCGAGGGTCGCGACACCGGACGAGGCGCGCCTCAAGTTGGGTCTGAAGCCGCGCGGGTGAGGCGGGCCGTCCCGCCGGCCCGAACCGGCTTTGTCCCTACCCCTGTTGAAGGAGCCATGCAGTGCCGGATCCCGAAGACGTACGCCAGGTCGCCTGCGTCGGCGCCGGAGTGATCGGCGGTGGCTGGGTCGCCCACTTCCTCGCCCGCGGCTATGACGTCACCGCGTGGGACCCGGCCCCGGACGCCGGGGGCCGCCTGCGGCGACTGGTCGACGCCGCCTGGCCCGCGCTCGAACAGCTCGGTCTCGTCGCCGACGCCTCAAGGGACCGCCTCACCGTCGCCACGACCCTCGAAGAGGCCCTGACCGGGGCGGAGTTCGTGCAGGAGAGCGCCCCCGAGAAGCTGGACCTCAAGCGTGAACTGCTCGCCGACATCGACTCGTTGACGCCCCCCGGAGTGGTCGTCGCCTCCTCCACCTCCGGCTATCCGATGACGGACATGCAGACGCGGGCCGGCACGCCCGGGAGGCTGGTCGTCGGTCACCCCTTCAACCCGCCCTACCTCATCCCGCTCGTCGAGGTGGTCGGCGGTGA
Source organism: Streptomyces sp. NPDC092369 (assembly GCF_044755245.1). Lineage (NCBI taxonomy): Bacteria > Bacillati > Actinomycetota > Actinomycetes > Kitasatosporales > Streptomycetaceae > Streptomyces > Streptomyces sp. NPDC092369. The sequence continues at coordinate 598,875 of NZ_JBIVQP010000008.1, read as the reverse complement.
GCGGACCGACCCGGCCGCGGTGCGCTGGGCATCCCGTTTCTACGAGGTCGCGGGCAAGTCCGTCCTCACCATGGACCGCGAGGTGCCCGGCTTCATCGCCAACCGCCTCCAGGAGGCCCTGTGGCGGGAGGCGTTGCACATGGTCGCGAACGGTGAGGCGACCGTCGGCGACATAGACCTGTCCATCACCGAGGGCCCGGGCCTGCGGTGGTCGGTCATGGGACCGATGCTGACCTTCGCGCTGGCCGGCGGCGAGGGCGGAATGGCCCACATGCTGGACCACTTCGGCCCGTCCCTGAAGTCCCCGTGGACCCGGCTGGAGGCCCCGGAGCTGGACCGGGCGCTGTACGACGCGGTGGTCGCCGGCTGCGACGACGCCGCCGACGGCCGTACGATCGCCGACCTCGTCGCCGAACGCGACCGGGGCGTCATCGCCGTACTGCGCGCGACCGGGCGGCTTGGGAAGGAGGGCACCGTATGAGCCTTCCTCTGTTCCGGGAGACCGTGCGGCCCGAGTGGATCGACTACAACGGGCATATGAGCGAGGCGTTCTACGTCCTCGTCTTCGGCTTCGCGACGGACGTGGTGATGGAGCGGACGGGGCTGGACGCGGCGTATCGCGAGCGCACCGGGTGCTCGCTCTACACGGTCGAGGCGCACGTCCGTTATCTCCGGGATGTGCCGGTGGAGGCCCGACTGGCCGTGCGTACCAGGGTGTTGGGGGCGGCCGGGAAGAAGGTGCGTCTCACGCACGAGATGTACGTCGTCGCGGACCCGGGGGCCGAGCCGGGAGCGGATGCCGAACCGGTCGCCACCACGGAGTTGCTCGCTCTCCACGTGGATCAGGCCGCGGGTCGTGCGACCGCGTTGCCCGATGCCGTCCGTGAACGGCTCAACAGCCTTTCGGAATCGGCCCCTTGGTGGGCCGGGCGGTCCGTGGCGCCGATGGGGTCGGAGGGGGAGGTGGCTCGCGGACCGGGATGATCGGGCCCGGTCCGTGAGCCGTTGAGGTCTGCAGGAGGACGGTCAGAGCGCTCGAAGGCCGCTGATCACGTCGCGCAGGATGCTCTCGTCCGGGAGCTCGGCAGGGGGGACCGGCCGGGTCACGTGGACGAACTCGCTGTTGACGAGGTCGCCGATGAGCACTCGGACGACACCGATGGGCAGGTCGAGTTCGGCCGCGAGTTCGGCGACCGACTGCGGTGTGTCCCGGCACAGGTCGACGATGTCCACGTGCTCCGGGGACAGCGTGGAGTCGCCTTCCGGGTCGTCTGCCTGCGGCTCGGTCAGCACCACCGCGATCAGGTCGAGGCGGTGCTGGCCCGGACTGCTGGTCCGGCCGCGCGTCATCGCGTACGGGCGGACGACCGGCCCGGCGTCGTCGTCGAACCAGTGGCTTCTTCCCTGACCGTCAGAGCTCATGACATCTCACTACCCGCCTGCGGGCAGATCGGTGCGCGGAGCGGCACTCAGATGTACACCGACCCGCTTCACCAGGAGCGTCATCTCGTACGCGACCTGGCCCACGTCCGAGTCCGCGTCCGCGAGGACCGCGAGGCAGCTGCCGTCACCGGCGGCGGTCACGAACAGGAAGGCCTCGTCGAGTTCGACGACCGTCTGCCGGACGCTCCCGGCCTCGAAGTGCCGGCCCACGCCCTTGGCGAGGCTGTGGAAGCCGGAGGCGACGGCGGCGAGGTGCTCGCTGTCCTCCCGGGTCAGGTCCTGGGACACGCCGGTGGGCAGGCCGTCGCTGGACAGGACGAGGGCCTTGCTGATGCTCGCGACGCGGTCCACGAGGTCGTCCAGGAGCCAGTTGAGCTCGCCGGTCCTGTTCGTGGAGTGGCCGGTCGCCTTCGGTGCGGTCATCGACCGTCCCCCTTCGTTCCTTGTGGTGCAGTGCCGCTGTGGGCGTCGTCGTCCGCGGCGTTCTCCTCGCGCCCGCGCTGCCAGCCTCGTTGCAGCGAGGCCATCCGGCTGCGTACCTCGTCGGCGTCGCGCTCCGCGGGCTCGGGTCTGTCCGCGGTGCGCCGGACGGGGCTCTGCTTCAACTGCGGGGCCAGGTTGGCCTGTCGTACCCGCCGGGGCAGCGCGCCCGTGCCGGCGGTGGTGTCCGGTCCGGAGACGGGACGGGTGCCTCGATCCGAACCGGCGCCTGCCGCCTGCTCGTCGCCCTCGCTCCCGGCGCCGATGGCGGGCGGGCGGGTGCGCAGGGGCAGCGCGGGGGTCTCTGGGGTTCCCCCGGGGCCGTCGTGCCCCGATGGTGCCGGGGACTCGGGGCGGTCGGTTCCGCCGGGGCGCAGCGGCGAGGCGCCGCGGCGGCGGGTCGGCAGCGCCGGCGCGCCCTGCTCCGTCGCCGGCCAGGCTCCCCGGCCCGTCAGGGGCTCGTCGCCCCGGCGGCGGGCCGGAAGTGCGGTGTCCGACTCCCGTCCTCCCGTGTCGGCCGCGAGGGCGTCGTCCACGTCGTCGCGCCGGGACCGTCCGCCGACCGGGCGGCCGTGCGAGCTGACCAGCTTGGGCGCGCCGCGGCGGGGCAGCGGGACCAGGGGGTTGCCGTCGTCGTCCGTGTCACCGTCGCCCGGCTCACGCGAACCGGGGCCCTCCTGGGTCCGGCCGTCCTCGGCGAGGGTGATGGAGCGGCGCGGGCGGAACAGCCCACCGCGCTCGTTCGCCTCGTCGTCGAGCGCGTCCGGGAAGTCCTCGATGGCGTCCAGGTCGACGGGTGCCTCCAGCTCGACCGGGCCGTCCAGGAGCGCGGCCGACAGTCCGGGCCGCGACCCCGACATCCCGGAGAGGGCGGTGCGCGAGCCGTCCTCCAGCGCCGCCTCCTTCGTGGGATGGGGCCGGTCGAGCCGGAAGCCGATGCCGTTGGTGTCCGGGATGTCGTCCGTCAGCAGCGCGTCGGGAATGAAGACGACCGCCGTCGTGCCGCCGTACGGGGACGGCTGCAGCGAGACCCGGACGTTCTGCCGCTGGGCGAGCCGGCTGACCACGAAGAGGCCGAGCCGGTCGGTGTCGGAGAGTTCGAACTCGGGGGTCTCGGCGAGCCGCAGGTTGGCGTCCAGGAGGGCGTCGGCGGCCATGCCGAGGCCGCGGTCGTGGATCTCCAGGGTGAAGCCGTTGGCGACGCGCTCGCCGAGCACCTGGACCGCGGTGTGCGGCGGGGAGAACACCGTGGCGTTCTCCAGGAGTTCGGCGACGAGGTGGGTGACGTCGGCGACGGCCGGGCCGGTGACGGCGACCCGGGGCAGCCGGCGCACCTCGATGCGCTCGTAGTCCTCGACCTCGGCGACGGCGGCCCGCACGACGTCCATGAGCTGGACGGGTTTGCGCCACTGCCGGGAGGGGGCCGCGCCGGAGAGGATCACGAGGCCCTCGGCGTGCCGGCGCATACGGGTGGTCAGGTGGTCCAGGCGGAACAGGTCGGCGAGTTCGTCGGTGTCCTCGGTCCGGCGTTCCATCGTGTCGAGCAGGGTGAGCTGCTTGTGCAGCAGGACCTGGCTGCGGCGGGCGAGGTTGACGAACACCTCGGAGACCCCGGCGCGCAGTTCGGCCTGTTTGACGGCGGCCTCGACGGCGGCGCGCTGCAGGGTGTTGAGGGCGTGGCCGACGTCGCCGATCTCGTTGCGGTCGTACTCCAGGCGCGGGACCTCGGTCTCGACGTCGACCTGCTCGCCCGTGGACAGCCGGCGCATCACGCTGGGCAGCCGGACGCCGGACGCCTCGTGGGCCTCCAGGCGCAGTTGCCGCAGGTCGCGGATGAGGCCGCGGCCGACCCGCACGGACAGGAACAGCGAGAGCAGCAGAGCGACCAGACCGAGCACGCCGCCGATGGCCACCTTGGCGATGACGCCGACGGCGACCGGGCGGACGCGGTCCTGATAGCGGTCGTCCGCGCGGTCGTTGAGGGTGCCCAGCTCGTTCAGGACGGTGCCCGCGGCGGTGTCCCAGCTCTGCGCGGTGACCTCGCGGGGCGCCCCGGTCCCGCCCTTGGCGGCGGACTGCTCGGCGGTACGCAGCGGAGCGGTCTCGGCGTTCTTCCAGAACCGGTCGTAGCGCGCGCGTTCCGCGGCGGGCAGCAGCGGCAGATTGACCTCGTACAGAAGGTCGCGCTGGGCCACGAGGTCGGAGACCTCCCGCAGTTCGGTGCGCGAGGGCTTGCCCACGACGAGGGCGGAGCCGAGCAGGGCGTCCTCGCGGGAGAGCAGTTCGCGGGCGCGGGCGAGGTTGGCCAGCGCGCGGTACTGCTTGTCCATCTCGACGTTGTCGACGACGTGGAGGTTGGTGAGCAGGACGTAACAGGGGTCGACCAGGCGGTTGTAGAGGTCGAAGGCCTGGGCCCGGTCGACGGTGCCGTCCTCGACGCTGCGGCGCAGGGAGTCGACGCCGTCGAAGGCGTCCAGCACCGCGCTCAGGTTGTCGCCGGTGCCCTGGCCCATCGCGTCGCGGACGTCGGGGTCGCTCGCGTTCTTGCGGATCTTGGCGACAGCCTCGTCGGTGGCGGTCCGGCTGCGCCTGAGGTCGCCGAGTCCGTCGGAGGCCCGCGGGTCCGCGAGATAGACGAGACTCTGCCTGCGCTCCTGCTGCAGCACGCGGACGGTGTCCTCGATCGGGTAGCCGATCTTCTCGGTCACGTCCGAGACGTTGAAGAGCTGCTCCGCCTCACGTCCGGTGAGGATCGTGGCGAAGGCCCAGATCGCGGTCAGCGACACCAGCGGCACGAGAAGCAGCGCCACGATCTTCCGGCGGATGGACTTCCCGCGAAAGCGCATGGCCTCCCCCAGCTCGACCCCCGCCGGCCGGGGGCACATATGTACGTCAACAAACGGCGCGAGCCTACTACCGTCACACGTGTATCTCGAAGACCGTTCCGGAAGCTGAACTGCCGTGTGGGCGACGACACATAGGGAGTTGTCCGGTGATGGGCGGATGTTGCTGCCCGCGGCCGCTCGACGGACGCCGGAAGTGTTTCACCGTGCCCACGCGAACAGTTGGCCGGATTTCTTCGCTCGCCGGGAATCTTCAGGACGTGCCGTTCGTCCTTGTCTGTGAGAAATGGGGGGCGGAATCGGCTCCAGGAGCCGCGTCCTGCACCCCGGCAGCGTAAAACAGCGCAAGCCGGGCAACCCACAGGGGAGCCGTGCCATCTGACACGGCGCGAGGGGTTGTCGGCAGTGGGGAGTGACACGGTGATGGGCACGGCGGAACGGCGCGAGGCGCCCGGGGACGACCTGGGGACGCGCCTGAAGGCGCAGCGGGGCCCGGAGGCGTCCGACCACGACATCCCGACGGACGCGCGCGAGGCGTCGGTCGGACAGGACACGGAACAGAGCACGCAGTACGTCGTGGGGGCGGACCGGGTCGCGGAACCGGTGCAGTCTGCCTACCAGCCATTGTGGATCGAGGAGCCGGCCAGGCGACGCCGGATGCCCGACCCGGTCCGCACGTCGGCGGTGCGGGCGGTGATCATCATCGCCGTGACCCTGCTCCTGGCGATGGTCGCCTTCTTCTGCACCATGGCCGAGTCCTGGCTGGCCTTCCCGATGGTCATCAGCGCCGTCGTCAGCACGGTGGTGGCCACCTGGGGCGCACTGGACATCTGGGTGACCCGCCAGGTCTGGAACCAGCGCAACGGCGTGGTGTCGATTCCCAGCAGCACCGCCCGCACGCTGCGCCGCGAGCGCCGTCAGGCGCGCCGCCAGGCGCGGGCATCCGAGCGGGCACAGGCCCGGATACGCAGGCAGGGCGGCAACGCGGGGCGGCTGTCGCACTCCTGAGGTCTTGAGAGTGCGTGCCCTCCGGTGGCCGGGGCGGGTGTCCTCGGGCCCGGAGGGCGAGAGTGTCCGCCGCCCCGAAGGGGCATGCCCTCAGAACACGCACCCTCAAAGCGCCGCAGGCTCCTGCCGCGTCTCGTTCTCTCCGCGCGCGAGGTCGCGGCGGGCCCGCATGAAGGGGCGCGGCCGGTCCATGGACAGCACGGCGGTCGTACGGCCGTCCCGTTCGTAGAGGGCGAGGAAGCCGCCCTCGGCCGGTGCGCCGTCGGTGAGTTCGCCCTCGGCGATCCGGACGGTGTCACCGTCCTGACGGCGGCCGGCGAACTGGATGCGGGCGCCGTACTGGTCCGACCAGAAGTACGGCAGTGAGCGCGCGGTCCGCGCGGTGTGCCCGGCGAGCAGGTTGGCCACGGCGACCCGGGGCTGTTCCGTCGCCGAGGTCCAGTGCTCGGCGCGGGCTCCGCCGACGCGGGCCACATCGCCGACGGCGACGACCTGCGGGAGCGAGGTGACGCAGCCGTCGTCGCACAGGACGCCGTCGTGCAGGGCGAGCGTCGAGCCCGCCAGCCAGCCGGTGTTGGGGGTGGCACCGATGCCTACGATCACCACGTCGGCGGGGAGGGTGCGGCCGTCGGACAGTTCCACCGCGGTGACGGCCGGCGTGCCGTGCAGGGCGGCCACTCCGGTCCCGGTGAGCAGGTCCACCCCGCCGCGCCGGTGCAGGGCGGCGCACACGGCGGCCATCTCGGCGCCGAGTTGGGGCACGAGCGGCAGCGGCGCGGCCTCGATGACGGTGACCGTGTGGCCGAGGGCGGCGCAGGAGGACGCGGTCTCGGCGCCGATGAATCCGCCGCCGATCACGACGACTTGGCGCGGACCTCGGGAGAGTTCCTCGCGCAGGGCGCGGGCGTCGTCGAGGGTGCGCAGGGTGTGGACGCCGGCCAGGTCGTCGCCCGGGAGGCGGCGGGCGCGAGCGCCGGTGGCGATGACGACGCCGTCAGTGGAGACCGTACGGCCGCCGTCGAGAAGGACGGTTCGGCCGCGGGCGTCGAGTCCGCGGGCGCGGGTGCCAAGGAGCCACTCGGCGTCGAGTTCGCCGGTCTCCTCGTCGTCCGTGAGCGCGAGGTGGTTCTCGTCGGCCCGTCCGGTGAGGAAGTCCTTGGAGAGCGGGGGGCGGTCATAGGGGCGATGGGGTTCGTCGCCGACGATCACCAGCCGCCCGTCGAAACCCTGGGCCCGCAGTTCCCGGGCGGCGTACAGGCCGGAGAGGGAGGCGCCGACGACGGTCACGGTCCTCATGCGGCGGTGCCCTCCTGCGCGGCGAGGTGGACATGGACGACACCGTCGTCCACGGTGACGCGGTGGGTGCGGACGGCGCCACGGGCCGGGAGGCAGGTCGGCTCGCCGGTGCGGAGATCGAACGAGGCGGCGTGCAGCGGGCATTCGACCAGACACCCCTCCAGCCAGCCCTCGGAGAGAGACGCGTCCTGGTGGGTGCAGGTGTCGTCGATGGCGTACAACTCGCCCTCGTCCGTGTGGAACACGGCGACGGGCGGGGTCGTCTCGACGCGGACGGACTCGCCCTGGGGGAGGTCTTCGAGGCGGCAGACGGGAATCACGGGCCCCCCTCTCGGTCCGGGACACTCGGTCCGGGACCTGTGTGGTCCTGGCGGAAGCGGATCAGGAGTGCGGTGCGGGAGTGCAGTACGGGCGGGCGGACCTAGGTCGGTCCGGCGGTGGTACAGGCACCGGGGCGTCTTCGGTCCGGCGGTGGTACAGGCACCGGGGCGTCTTCGGTCCGGCGGCCGGGATGTGCCGGACCTTCACAGGTCCGGGCGGTCCGGCCCCCTTCCGGAGATCGGACGCTTCGGTAACATGAAGTTTCGTATAGCGCACGAACCCGCGCCATGCGCAACAGAATCCGGTCGGGACAACCGTCGCGTCAAGGGTTTCCCGAAGATGCGGCCCAAAGATGGCCGTCAGGTGGTGAGAGTTGACCCATGACCCGTACGCAGAAGCAGCCTGACCGTGACGAGGAGCCCTTGGGAAGCTCGGAGAAGCAGAGCGGCAGAGGCACGGCCAGCGCCGTCCAGTCGGTGGACCGCGCCGTGAGCGTGCTGGAGATCCTCGCCCGGCACGGAGAGGCGGGCGTCACCGAGATCGCCGACGAGCTGGACGTGCACAAGTCCACCGCCTTCCGACTGCTCGGCGTCCTGGAGAACCGCGGCCTGGTGGCCCAGGCGAAGGACCGCGGCAAGTACTACCTGGGGGCCGGTGTACTACGCCTGGCGGGGGCGGCGGCAGTACGCCTGGACATCTCCCAGGAGGGCGTCCCGGTGTGTCGGGAACTCGCCGACGAGCTGGGCGAGACCGTGAACATCGCGGTCCTCGACGACGACGCGGCCGTCAACATCATGCAGGCCCGCGGCACCGCGTCCGTGACCGCGCAGAACTGGCTCGGCCGGCGCACCCCGCTGCACGCGACCTCCAGCGGCAAGGTGCTGCTCGCGCACATGTCGCCCACCCTGCGCGAGGGCCTGCTCGCCCGCTCCCTGCCGCGCTTCACCGAGCGCACCATCACCGGGTCGGCGGCCCTGCGCGGCGAGTTGGAGGCGGTGGTCGAGCAGGGGTACGGGATCACGATCGAGGAGCTGGAGCTGGGACTCACGGCGGTGGCCGTCCCGGTCCGCGCGCACGACGGCAAGGTCATCGCCGCGCTCAGCGTCTCGGGCCCGGTGTACCGGCTGAACGGCGACCGGCTGCCGGAGGTGGCCAAGCGCACGGTGGCGGCGGGGGCCGACCTGTCCCGCCGGATGGGGTACGGCTTCTGACCGACCCCGGAACGGACACGCGGCACCCCTGGGCCCGATACCCAGGAGTGCCGCCGGCGGCGCGGGACCGGAATCACCTGGTCCCGCGCCGCTGTGTATCCGGCAGATTTCGGCCGCCCCGTTCCTTTTGCCAAGGGTTAACGCCCACCTCTTGACGGCTCCATGACGGCGTTCTCAATATGTTCCTCATCGCGCAACCCATAGTGCACTGCGCAACAGCAGAGGAGCTTGGTCGTGCCACACGAGGTCCGTGCCGTAGTCGCTGTCAAAAAGGGCGCACCCGTCGAGGTGCAGACGATCGTCGTCCCCGATCCCGGTCCCGGAGAGGTCCTCGTCTCCGTCCAGGCCTGCGGTGTCTGCCATACGGATCTGCACTACCGGGAGGGCTCGATCAACGACGACTTCCCCTTCCTGCTGGGCCACGAGGCGGCCGGCACGATCGAGGCGGTCGGCGCGGGCGTCACCGACCTCGAACCCGGCGACTACGTGGTGCTCGCCTGGCGCGCGCCCTGCGGCAGCTGTCGTTCCTGTCGCCGCGGCCGCCCCTGGTACTGCTTCGACTCCCGCAACGCCACGCAGCCGATGACCCTGCTCGACGGCACCCCGCTCAGCAACGCCCTCGGCATCGGCGCCTTCGCCGAGAAGACGCTGGTCGCGGCCGGCCAGGCGGTGAAGATCGACCCGGCGGCCCGCCCCGAGGCGGCGGGCCTCATCGGCTGCGGTGTGATGGCGGGTTACGGCGCCGCGGTGAACACCGGCAACGTCGGGCGCGGCGATTCGGTCGCCGTCATCGGCTGCGGCGGGGTCGGCAACGCGGCCATCGCGGGCGCCTGTCTCAACGGCGCGATGAAGGTCATCGCCGTCGACATCGACGACAAGAAGCTCGATCAGGCCGAGAAGTTCGGCGCCACGCACACGGTCAACTCCCGTGGCACGGACCCGATCGAGGCCGTCCGCGCGCTCACCGACGGACACGGCGTCGACATCGCGATCGACGCGGTGGGCCGCCCCGAGACCTTCACCCAGGCCTTCTACATGCGCGACCACGCGGGCCTGTTGGTCCAGGTCGGCGTCCCCTCCCCCGAGATGAAGGTCGAACTCCCGCTGATCGACGTCTTCTCGCGCGGCGGCGCCATCAAGTCGTCCTGGTACGGCGACTGTCTGCCGAGCCGCGACTTCCCCTATCTGATCGACCAGTACCTGTACGGACTCCTCGACCTCAACGCCTTCGTGTCCGAGACGATCGCCCTCGACCAGGTCGAGGAGGCCTTCGCCAAGATGCACCGGGGCGAGGTGCTGCGCTCGGTGGTCGTCCTGTGACCCCCGTCCGGCCCGTCGCCCCCGCGCCTTTCCCGGGAAGCGCCAACTCCACGGTCCGCGCCCTCGTCCCCTGAAGTCCCAACGCCACCGCCCTCACCCCCGTCCCCTCAACCCCCTACTCCCCCAGCGCGTTCACCCCCACCCCGGCAAGGAGGGGCATGTCCAGCACGCCCGAACCCCGTCCGCACGGTCCCCGTGTCGTCGTCATCGGCGCCGGCATCGTCGGCTGCTCGCTCGCCGACGAACTGACCGCCCGCGGCTGGACCGACGTCACCGTCCTCGAACAGGGCCCCCTGCCCGCTCCCGGCGGCTCCACCTCGCACGCGCCCGGACTCGTCTTCCAGACCAGCCCCTCCAAGACCCTCGCCGCGTTCGCCAAGTACACGGTCGAGAAGTTCGGTTCGCTCGAAGTCGACGGCGTCCCCTGCTTCAACCAGGTGGGCGGACTTGAGCTGGCCACCACCCCCGAACGCCTCGCCGACCTGCACCGCCGGGCCGGCTACGCGGCGGCCTGGGGCATCCGCGGCGAGGTCGTGAGCACCGCCCGCTGCAAGGAACTGTGGCCCCTCGTCGACGAGTCGGTCGTCCTCGGCGGCTTCCACACCCCCGACGACGGCCTGGCCCGCGCCCTGCTCGCGTCCCGCGCCCAGATGGACCGCGCCACCTCGCGCGGCGCCCGCTTCCTCGACCGCCACACCGTCACCGGCATCGAGCAGGACAACGGCCGCGTCACCGGCGTCGTCACCGACCAGGGCACCTTCCCCGCCGACCACGTCGTCTCCGCGGCCGGCTTCTGGGGTCCGGTGATCGGCCGCATGGCCGGCATCGACGTACCGCTCCAACCGCTCGCCCACCAGTACGCGAAGACGAAGCCGCTGCCCGAACTCGCCGGAGCCACGGCCGAGGCCACGCGGCCCATCCTCCGCTTCCAGGACCGCGACCTCTACTTCCGCGAGCACGTCGACCGCATCGGCATCGGCTCCTACGCCCACCAGCCGCTGCCCGTCGACCCGTTCGCGATCCTGCCGTACGACGAGGCACGTGCCCGGAACATGGACATGCCGTCCTCGTTCCCGTTCACCGCGGCGGACTGGGCGCCGAGTTGGGAGGACTGCCGGTGGCTGGTGCCTGCGCTGCGGGACGCCGAGATCGAGGAGGGCTTCAACGGCGTCTTCTCCTTCACCCCGGACGGCATGCCGGTCCTCGGCGAGTCGCGGGCACTGCGCGGCTTCTGGCTGGCCGAGGCGGTGTGGGTGACCCACTCCGCGGGGGTCGCGCGGGCCGTCGCCGAGTGGATGGTCGACGGACGACCCTCGCTCGACCTGCACGAGTGCGACCTCGCGCGGTTCGAGGAAGCGCAGCGTTCACCGTCGTACGTCCGTGAACGCGGTTCACAGCAGTTCGTCGAGGTGTACGACGTTCTCCACCCCCTCCAGCCGATGGAGAGCCCGCGCCCGCTCCGCGTCAGCCCCTTCCACGCGCGCCAGGAGCAGCTCGGCGCGTTCTTCCTGGAGGGCGGCGGCTGGGAGCGCCCGCACTGGTACGAGGCCAACGCCCCGCTCGTCGACGGCCTCGACGCGCTCCCCGAGCGCGACGCCTGGTCGGCCCGCTACTGGTCCCCCATCGCCGCCGCCGAGGCCCGCGCGACCCGCGAGAAGGTCGCCCTGTACGACATGACCCCGCTGCGCCGCCTGGAGGTCACCGGCCCCGGCGCCCTCGACTTCCTCGACCGGATGACCACCAACAACCTGCGCAAGAAGCCCGGCGCGGTCACCTACACCCTCCTCCTGGACGAGACCGGCGGCGTCCGCTCCGACCTCACCGTCGCCCGCCTCGCCCCGGACCGCTTCCAGGTCGGCGCCAACTCCCCCGCAGACCTCGACTGGTTGACCCGGCACGCACCTGAGGGCGTGCACATCAGGGACATCACCTCCGGCACCTGCTGCATCGGCGTCTGGGGCCCCCTCGCCCGCGACCTCGTCCAGCCGCTGACCCGCGACGACTTCTCGCACGAGGCCTTCGGCTACTTCCGCGCGAAGGAGACGTACATCGGGCACGTCCCGGTCACCGCCATGCGCCTGTCGTACGTCGGTGAGCTGGGCTGGGAGCTGTACACCACCGCCGACCTGGGCCTGCGCCTGTGGGACACGCTCTGGGCGGCCGGCCAGGAGCACGGCGCGGTCGCGGCCGGGCGGTCCGCCTTCAACTCCCTTCGTCTGGAAAAGGGTTACCGCTCCTGGGGCACCGACATGACCGACGAGCACAACCCGTTCGAGGCCGGCGTCGGCTTCGCGGTCCGCATGGACAAGGTGTTCGTCGGCCGCGAGGCCCTCACGGACGCGCCGGCCACCCGCAAGCTGACCCCCCTCCTCCTCGACGACCCGTCCGCCGTGGTCCTCGGCAAGGAGCCGGTGTACGTCGACGGCTCCCCCGCCGGCTACGTCACCAGCGCCTCGTACGGCTACACGCTGGGCCGCTGCATCGCGTACGCATGGCTGCCCGTGCTCCCCACCGGAGCCCCCGTGCACATCGAGTACTTCGGCGAGAAGGTCCCGGCGACCGTGGCCGAAGAGCCCCTGTTCGACCCGAAGATGACCCGCATCCGCCGATAGGAGGCAGGCTGTGTCCCCGACTTACGACGTGATCGTCATCGGTCTCGGCGGCATGGGCAGCGCCGCCGCCCACCATCTCTCCGCCCGCGGGGCCCGTGTCCTCGGCCTGGAGAAGTTCGGTCCGGTCCACAACCGCGGCTCCAGCCACGGCGGTTCGCGGATCACCCGGCAGTCCTACTTCGAGGACCCGGCGTACGTACCGCTGTTGCTGCGCGCCTACGAGCTGTACGAGGACCTGCACCGGGCCACCGGCCGCGAGGTCGCCATCCTGCCCGGCGGTGTGATGCTCGGCCGCCCCGAATCCCGGACCGTCTCCGGGTCGCTGCTGTCGGCCCAACAGTGGGACCTGCCCCACGAGATGCTCGACGCCAAGGAGATCCGCCGCCGGTTCCCGACGCTCGCGCCGAAGGACGACGAGGTCGCCCTGTACGAGAAGAAGGCGGGTCTGCTGCGGCCCGAGAACACGGTCGCCGCGCATCTGCAGATGGCCACCCGGCAGGGCGCCGACCTGCACTTCGAGGAGCCGATGACCCGCTGGGAACCGTACCGGGACGGCGTCCGCGTGCACACCGCGGAAAACACCTACACGGCGGGGCAGTTGGTGATCTGCCCGGGCGCCTGGGCGCCGCAGCTGCTGACCGACCTCGGGGTGCCGTTCACCATCGAGCGGCAGGTCATGTACTGGTTCCAGCCGACCGGCGGGGTGGATCCCTTCGTCCCCGAGCGACACCCGATCTACATCTGGGAGGACGCGGCCGGCGTCCAGGTCTACGGCTTCCCGGCCATCGACGGCCCCGCGCTCGGCGCCAAGGTCGCCTTCTTCCGCAAGGGCGAGGTCACCACTCCGGAGACCATCGACCGGACCGTGCACGAGGAGGAGATCCGGGCCATGGCGGACCACATGGCCGACTGCATCCCGGATCTGCCCGGCACCTTCCTCAAGGCCGCGACCTGCATGTACTCCAACACCCCGGACGAGCACTTCGTGATCGCCCGGCACCCCGCGCACCCGGATTCGGTGACCGTGGCATGCGGTTTCTCGGGGCACGGCTTCAAGTTCGTGCCCGTGGTCGGCGAGATCCTCGCCGATCTGGCCCTGACCGGCGCCACCGAGCACCCCATCGGCCTGTTCGACCCCGCCCGCCTCGCCGCCGCGCCCGCCTGAGGAGCACGCACGTGACGACGATCCCGATGTCCCCCGTCCCCCTCCCCGACACCCCCAGCCTGATCTCCACCCTCCCCGGGCACTACTACACCGACCCGGAGATCTTCCGACAGGAGCAGGAGCACCTGTTCGAGTCGATGTGGTTCTGTGCGGTCCGCAGCGCCGACCTGGCCAAACCCGGCGCGTTCCGGACCGTCCAGGTGGGCCGCGAGAACGTGATCATCACCAGGACGCGCAAGGGTGAGCTACGCGCGTTCCTCAACATCTGCCGCCATCGCGGGGCCCGGCTGTGCATGGAGGAGGCCGGTGAGGTCCGGCGCAGCCTCCAGTGCCCGTACCACGCATGGACGTACGACCTCGACGGCAAATTGATCGCCGCACCCAACTTGATCAAGATGCCCGATGTTGATCGGGTCGAGTACGGGTTGATCAATGTGTCGCTGCGGGAGTGGCTCGGCTACGCCTGGGTGTGCCTGGCGGACGAGCCGCCCTCCTTCGAGGACACGGTCACGCACGCGGCCGTGGAGCGGCTCGGCGACCCGGCCGCGATCGAGCACTACGGCACCGAGGACCTGGCCCTCGGCAAACGCATCACGTACGACGTGAAGGCGAACTGGAAGCTGATCGTCGAGAACTTCATGGAGTGCTACCACTGCGCGACGATCCACCCGGAGCTGACGGACGTGCTCCCGGAGTTCGCGGAGGGTTACGCGGCCCAGTACTACGTCGGCCACGGCGCCGAGTTCGGCGCGGAGATCAAGGGCTTCACGGTCGACGGCAGCGAGGGCTTCGCGAAGCTGCCGCAGGTCTCCGAGGACCAGGACCGGCGCTATTACGCCATCACGGTGAAGCCGACGGTCTTCATCAACCTCGTACCGGACCACGTGATCCTGCACCGCATGTTCCCGATGGCCGAGAACCGCACGATCGTGGAGTGCGACTGGCTCTACGCGCCGGAGGTCGTCGCCTCGGGGGCCGATGTCTCGAAGTCGGTGGAGCTGTTCCACAGGGTGAACGAACAGGATTTCGAAGCATGTGAACGGACACAACCGGCCATGGCATCGCGGGCCTACCGCAACGGTGGTGTGCTGGTTCCCAACGAGCACCACATCGGGATCTTCCACGAGTGGGTCCTGGAGCAGCTGGGAGGCGGCCATGCCGGACCTGTTCATTGACGGAAGCTGGCGGGGCGCGGTCGATCAACGTACGCGCGAGATCCGCTGTCCGGCCGACGGCTCCCTGGTCGGGGTGGTGGACGAGGCCGGCGGCAAGGACACCGTGGAGGCGATCGCGGCGGCCCGGCGCGCCTTCGACGAGGGCCCCTGGCCGGGCACCTCGCCGAACGAGCGCGGCGACCTGCTCCTGCGGGTGGCCGACCTCCTGGCGCGCGACAAGGAGGCACTCGCGCGTGCCGAGTCCCTGGACACCGGGAAGCGGTATGTGGAGAGCGAGTACGACATTGACGACATCGTCAACTGTTTCCGCTACTTCGGCCGACTGGTCGCGAGCGAGACCGGCCGGGTGATCGACACGGGAGCCGAGGGCGTCGACAGCCGGGTGGTGTACGAGCCCGTCGGCGTCTGCGCGCTCATCACCCCGTGGAACTACCCGCTCCTCCAGACGGCCTGGAAGGTCGCCCCGGCCCTCGCCGCGGGGTGCACCTTCGTCCTGAAGCCGAGCGAGCTGACCCCGCACACGGCCATCCATCTGATGCGGCTGCTGGAGGAGGCGGGGCTGCCGGCGGGCGTGGGCAACCTGGTCCTCGGCGCGGGTCCCGAGGCGGGCGCTCCGCTGGGTGACCACCCGGACGTCGACATGGTGTCGTTCACGGGCGGCCTGCAGACCGGCCGCCACCTGATGGCGGTGGCCGCGCCGACGGTCAAGAAGGTCGCTCTCGAACTCGGCGGCAAGAACCCCAACGTCGTCTTCGCCGACGCCGACTTCGACACGGCCGTGGACATGACGCTGACCGCCGTCTTCCTGCACTCCGGGCAGGTCTGCTCGGCGGGGGCGCGCCTCCTTGTGGAGGACTCGCTGCACGACCGGTTCGTCGACGAGGTCGTCCGACGGGCCCAGGAGATCCGGCTCGGCGGCCCCTTCGACGAGCATGCCCAGGCCGGGCCGCTGATCTCGGCCGCGCACCGGGCCAAGGTCGAGGCGTACGTGGCCAGGGGCCTGGAGGAGGGCGCGGTGCTGCGGTGCGGGGGCGCGCGGCCCACCGGCGCGGAGTACGACGACGGCTTCTACTACCCGCCCACCGTCCTGGGCGACTGCTCCGTGGGGATGCACGTGGTGCAGGAGGAGTCCTTCGGACCGGTGCTGACCGTGGAGCGCTTCCGCGACGAGGACGAGGCCGTACGGCTGGCCAACGGGACGATCTACGGTCTCGCGGGCGCCGTGTTCACGACCGACGAGGGCAAGGCCGCGCGGGTCGCCTCACGGCTGCGCCTGGGGACGGTCTGGATCAACGACTACCACCCGTATGTGCCGCAGGCCGAGTGGGGTGGCTTCAAGCAGTCCGGCTTCGGACGCGAACTCGGTCCCTCCGGACTCGCCGAGTACCGCGAGACGAAGCACATCTGGCGCAACACCGCGCCCAAGCCGCAGGGCTGGTTCGACTAAGCGCCCCGCCGCGCACCGCACGCGCCCACGCGCCTAACTTCCGCGTAACGGCGCGCACATGAGCCCCACGTATAACCAACCCCCTCACTGATCAACCCGTCACCGATCAACTCTTGATCGATCAACCCCCCTCATCGATCCCGGCACCCGCAGAGCCGCTCCCTTCCCTCCCCAGGCCCACCAGGAGTCCGCTCATGACGACAACCGAGCAACCACCATCCGGATCACACGGCCACGACGACACCGAACTCGCCGAGTTCGGCTACAAACCCGAGCTCAAGCGCACCCTCGGCAACTTCCACACCTTCGCCGCCGGGATCAGCTACATCTCGATCCTGACCGGCACCTTCCAGCTGTTCTACTTCGGCTACGGCAGCGGCGGCCCCGCCTACTGGTGGTCGTGGCCGATGGTCTTCATCGGTCAGTTCATGGTCGCCCTGTGCTTCGCCGAGCTGGCGGCCCGCTATCCCGTCGCGGGCTCGGTCTACAACTGGTCGAAGAAGATAGGCAATCCGCACCTGGGGTGGCTGGCCGGCTGGACGATGCTCATCGCGTCGATCGTGTCGATCTCGGCCGTGGCGCTCGCCTACCAGCTGACGCTGCCGCAGATCTCCAGCGTGTTCCAGATCGTCGGCGACGGAACCGGCAAGTACGACGTGGCGACCAACGCGGTCATCCTGGCCGCGGTGTTGATCCTGTTCACGACCCTCGTGAACGCCTTCGGCGTCAAGCTGATGGCCACGATCAACTCGGCGGGCGTGTTCATCGAGTTGATCGCCACCGTCGTCCTGATCGTCCTGTTCGCCGTCCACATCACCCGCGGTCCGCAGGTGGTCATGGAGACCAACGGCACCGGGGCCGGGTACGGCGCCGGCTATCTGGGCGCGTTCCTGGTGGCCTCGCTCGCCTCGGCGTACGTCATGTACGGCTTCGACACGGCCGCCTCGCTGGGTGAGGAGTCCAAGGACCCGTCCCGCAACGCGCCCCGCGCGATCATCCGGGCGATCGTCGCCTCCTTCGTCCTGGGCGGCCTCGTCCTGCTGCTCGCGCTGATGAGCGTGTCCAGCCTGAAGAGCGGGAAGCTGTCCACCGACGGTCTGCAGTACATCGTCCTGGACGTGCTCGGCTCCACGGCCGGCAAGGCGATGCTGTGGTGCGTACTGATCGCGGTCACCGTCTGCGCGCTCGCCGTGCACACGGCGGCGATCCGGCTGGCGTTCGCGATGTCCCGGGACAACAACCTGCCCGCGTCCTCGATGCTGGCCAAGGTCAGCCCGCGCTTCCAGACGCCGGTGCTGCCGGCCGTGATCATCGGCATCCTGGCGCTGGCGATCCTGGTGGTCAACATCCGCCAGCCGCAGATCTTCACGGTCGTGACCAGCATCGGCATCATCATGATCTACCTCGCCTACCTGGGTGTCACCGGGCCGATGCTGGTGGCGCGGCTGCGCGGCAAGTGGGAGCCGGCGGGCGACGGCAAGTTCTCGCTGGGCCGTTGGGGCCTGCTCGTCAACATCGTGGCCGTGCTGTGGGGCGCGGGTATGACGCTCAACCTGATCTGGCCGCGCGACGCCGTCTACAACGCGACCGCCCCCTTCCACTGGTACCTCCAGTGGGGCGCGCTCCTGTTCGTCGGCGTGATCATGGGTGGCGGCTTCGCCTACTACTGGTTCATCCAGCGGCACAAGACCGGCGTGCTCGCGGAGCACCGCCTGGAGAACGAGGCCGAGGTGGCCGCTCCCTTCGCCGCTCCGGCGGCCGACTGAAGGAGGTCAACGACTCATGAGCACCGATGAGTTCGACTACGTCGTGGTCGGCGGCGGCACCGCGGGCAACGTGGTGGCGGCCCGGCTCTCCGAGGATCCGTCGGTCACCGTCTGCGTCCTGGAGGCGGGGCCCAGCGACGTCGGCGACGACGACATCCTCAAACTCGACCGCTGGATGGGCCTGTTGGAGTCCGGCTACGACTGGGACTACCCGGTCGAGCCGCAGTCCAGCGGGAACAGCTTCATGCGGCACGCGCGTGCCAAGGTGCTGGGCGGCTGTTCCTCGCACAACTCCTGTATCGCCTTCTGGGCGCCCGCCGAGGACCTCGACGACTGGGCGGCGGAGGGCTGTACGGGCTGGAGCGCGGCGGACCTCTTCCCGCTCTACCGGCGCCTGGAGAACAACGACGCCCCCGGCGACCACCACGGCCGCACCGGCCCGGTGAAGCTGCGCACGCTCAAGAGCGACGACCCGTGCGGCACGGCCCTGCTGGAGGCGTGCGCCCAGGCGGGCATCCCCACGACGGCCTTCAACACGGGCAGGACCGTGATCCGGGGCGCCAACTGGTTCCAGATCAACTCCGACGAGAACAACACCCGCCAGTCGTCCTCGGTGGCCTACCTGCACCCGATCCTGGGCAAGCGCCCCAACCTGGAGGTGCGCACGGGCGTACGCGCCAAGAAGATCGTCCTCGACGGGCGGCGCTGCGTCGGCGCCGAGTACCTGGACCCGGACCTGATCCACCATCGGACGGTACGGGCCCGGCGCGAGGTCATCGTGTCGTGCGGCGCGATCGACACCCCGAAGCTGCTGATGCTTTCCGGCATCGGCCCGGCCGAGCACCTGCGCGAGGTCGGCGTCGAGGTGGTCGTCGACTCGGCGGGCGTGGGCGAGAACCTCCAGGACCACCCCGAGGGCGTCATCATGTGGGACGCCAAGCAGCCGATGACCACGAGGTCCAGCCAGTGGTGGGAGGCGGGCATCTTCTACGACACCGAGGAGGGCCTGGACCGGCCCGACCTGATGTTCCACTACGGGTCTGTGCCGTTCGACATGAACACCGCGCGCTGGGGCTACCCCACCTCGGAGAACGCCTTCTGTCTCACCCCGAACGTGACGCGCGCGAAGTCGCGGGGCACGGTGCGGCTGCGGACCCGCGACTACCGGGACAAGCCCAAGGTGGACCCGCGTTACTTCACGCACGAGCACGACGCGCGCGTGATGACGTTCGGCCTCAAGCTGGCCCGGAAGATCGCCTCCCAGCCCGCGCTGAGCGGCTGGGCAGGCGCCGAACTGGCCCCCGGCCCCGACGTCCAGTCCGACGAGGAACTCCTCGACTACATCCACAAGACCCACAACACCGTCTACCACCCGTCCTGCACCGTGAAGATGGGCGCGGACGACGACCCCTCGGCCCCGCTCGACGCGCGGCTGCGGGTCAAGGGGATCGAGGGGCTCCGGGTCGCGGACGGCTCGGTCATGCCGGACCTGATCTCGGTCAACCCGTGCATCACGACGATGATGATCGGCGAGAAGTGCGCCGACTTGATCAAGGAGGATGTCTAGTCAAGGCGTCGGTCAACAGGTTGATCAACCTGTGGTCGGCGTGGGCCGCTTGTACATCCGCGTCGCCGTGATCTCGCTCCGCACCGCGTCACCGTCTCCGGCCGGGCCCTCCTCAGGGAGCCCCGGCCGGAGGTGTTCCTCCACGCTGATGTACTTCAGCCCTGCCCGGAGGTCCGCGTCGTTGCGCAGCCGGATCACCAGCGGGAACTCCGCCAACGCGGTCGTGTCGAACAGGCCGGTGGTGTACAGGAGTTGGACACCGAGCGCGTCCGACACGGCCCGCTGGAGCTCCAGCAGATACGTCGCGTTGGCCCGTCCGATCGGGTTGTCCAGGAACAGCGTGCCGGCGTGCCGGTGCTTGTCGCGCCCCCGGTCGTTGGACCGCAGCGCGGCCATCGTGCAGTACAGCGCGATCGCCGCGGTGAGCAGCTGGCCGCCCGAGAAGACGTCGCCCATCTGCCCGACGGGCACGCGCTCGGCGCGCAGGACGGCGTCCGGCTTGAGGATCTCGACGGCGACCCCCTTGGGTTGAAGCGCCGCGCCCACGCCCCGCAGCAGCAGGGACATGCCGTCCCGGCGCAGGTCGGAGTTCTTCTTCACGGCGGCCCGGGTCGCCTCGTCGACGACCTCACCGAGCCGCTCGGTGAGGACGGCCTGGTCGAGCTCCTCGAAGCGGATGCGCAGGAACTCCTGCCCCGACCACTCGCCGAGCCCCTCGGGCAGCCGCGACAGCCGCTGGGCGGAGCGCAGGGTGGCCAGCGCGGACTCGACGAGCCCCCGCAGCCGGTCCACGATCGAGTCGCGGTTGCGCTCCAGCTGCGCCAACTCGTCCATCAGCACCCGCAGTCGGGGCGCGAAGGCGTCCGCCCACTTCTGGGCGTGCTCGGGCAGCGAGGACGCGGGCAGCTCGCGGATCTGCTGGCGCGCGGGGGTCCGGACCTGCTCGTAGCGCGTGGCGTTGGCGTGCCGAACGAGGATGTCGCTGGCCTCGCGCACCCCGGACTCGGCGGCGGACAGGTCGGCGGCGCAGCCGCGCAGCGACCGGCGGGCCTCGGCGGCGGAGTGCCGGGCCTCCTCCAGGGTGCCGGGATACGGCTCCGGCTCCTCCTGCTCGTCGTCGGAGGTGTGCTCGCGCAGCAGGTCGCGGAGCATCGCCGCGACCTCCTCGAAACCGCCGGCCCCGTCCTCGGCCGCCCGGTGGGCGTCGAGGAGTTCGGCGTGCGCCTCCCGGGCCTGGGTCAACGTCTCCGCGCGCGTGGCGAGTTCGGCGGTCGCCGTGCGCAGGAGCGCCTGGGCGTGCTCGGCGTCGCGCGGCTGCAGCTCCTCGGTCAGCTCGGTGTGGGTCTCGCCGTCCTCGGGCGCGTGCCGCTCGGCCTCGCCCCGCAGCCGGCCGAGCTGCTCGCTCGCGGTGGACATCCGGGTCTCCAGGAGCTGCACCAACTCCTCGGCCCGGGCGACGGCTGCCTGCCGGGAGGGCCCGTCGGATCCGTCCGGCGACTGGAGCAACTGGGCCGCACGCGTGCGTACCTTGTTGCTCAACCGGTCCAGGTCGGTGCGGGCGGCACTCTCGTCGCTCTCCGCGCGGGACTGCTCGGCCCGCAGATCGGCGCCGACGCCGACCTTCTCGTACAGCTGCGACGCGGCCCGGTAGGCCTCGCGGAAGGCGGGCAGCGACGCGCTGGGGTCGTCGGAGTCGCCTTCCGGTACGTCGTCGGGCGCGCCGGCGACCTCGGCACGCTCGGCGCGCAGGGCGCGGGCGGTGCGGCGGGCGTCGTCGGCGGCCCGCTGGGCGGCGCGCCGGTCCTCGTCGGCGGCGCGGGCGCGCTCCAGGCAGGCTTGGGCGCGGGCCTCCGACTCGGCCGCCTCGTCGGCCAGTTCACGCACCTTGACCTGCCAGCCGGCCCGCTCCCGCAGCCGGAAGGCGAGCCCGGCGAGGGCGTCGGCGGCGCGCCGGGCCTTCTGCGCGGCCTCCTGCCGCTCGTCCCGGACCTGCCCGGTCTCGGCGGCGGCCTCGTCGGCCTCGGCCCGCGCGGTGCGCGCCTCGGCCAGCTCGGCCTCGGCCTCCTCGGCGAACACGGCCGCGTCGTGCGAGGCCTGCGCCAGCTCCACGAGCCGGCCGGCCGGGCAGCCGGTGCGCCAGGAGGCGAGCCGCGCCGCCAGCTCCCGGTCCTTGCCGAGCCGCGCGGCGAGCGTACGGATCTCCTCGTCCCGCTCGGTCGCCCGCCCGCGCAACGCCTGCCGCTCCTCGTCGGCGGCGTGCTCGTCGTGCATGGCCGGGTTCGGCGGTACGAGGAAGACGTCACCCGGAGTGCCGTCGTCGGGCGGCGTCGGCGCGAGCAGGGCGGCTGCGGTGCCGACGGCCACGGCCGAGCGCGGCAGCAGCGCGGCGTCGCCGAGGGCGTCACGGGCACGGGCGTGCGTGTCGGGATCGGTGATGATCACGCCGTCGACCAGCTCGGGGCGGGCGGCCAGCACGCGCGCGTGGTCGGCGGGGTCGACGGCCTGGGCGAGATAGCGCCAGCCGGGCAGCGCCGGGATGCCGCGCTCCCCGAGGAACTCCACGGTGGCCAGGACATCCGGCCCGGGCGGCAGCAGCCCGCCGTCACCGAGCGCGCCGAGGATCCGGGAGTCGTCGGCGGCGGCCGTGCGCAGCTCGAAGAGCTGCCGCTCGGCGGCTGAGACGGAGTCGTCGAGCAGTTCGCGCAACTCGTCGGCGAACCGGTCCAGTTCCTCGGGCGTGAAGGCCGCCTCGGCGTCCTCCACCTCGTGCCGGGGGTGCGGGACCGCGGTCCGCGGTCCGGTGCCGGACAGGCTCAGCAGCTCGGCGAGACGCTCCTCGGCGGCCAGTGCCTCGGCGATCCGGCGCTCTGCCTCGTACGACCGTCGGGCGGCCGTCGCCGCGTCCGCCGCGCGGGCCGCCGTCAGCTCGGCGCGGGACTCGGCGGAGGCCGCCTCGCGCGCGTGCTCGGTGGCCTTGCGGGAGGCCTCCCGGGCCGCGTCCCAGGCGGTGACGGCCGACTTCTCGGCATCGCTGGCCGCGAGGGCGGCGCGGGCCGGGTCGGCGTCGGGCGCGCTGTCGTCGAGCCAGCCGGCCCGCACTGCCTCGGCGGTCTCCTGCTCGACCTCGCTCAGCCGCTGGCGCAGATGCCCGACCTCGCTGCGGGCACGCTGCGCCTGGGTCGCGGCGGCGGTCGCGTCCCGGTGCGCCGACTCGCCGACCTCCTGAAGCGATCCGGACCGCTCCTCCTCCTCGTTGGCGAGGTTCTCGGCGCTCTCCGCGGCCCCGTGCAGGGCCCGTACGAGATCCACCGCGGCCTTGGCGCGGGCGGCGAGTGCGGGGGCCGCGTCCCGTTCGGCCTCCTGGATGGCGGCGGCCACGCGCGCGACGCGGTCGGCGGCGGCGCGGTGACGCAGCACGGCCTCGGCGGCCTGCCAGGCGGAGTGCAGGGTGCGCGCGTCGGCCAGTTCGCGCTTCTGCGCGGCGGCCGACTTCTCTGCCACCGCGAGCGCCAACGAGGCGTTGCGGTAAGCGAGTTCGGCGGCGATCAGCGCGCTGCGCTCCCGGGCCGCCTCCGACTGGGTGACCGTGTGCGCGGTCTCGGTGACGCGCTGGGCGAGTTCGGCGGCCCGTACCCGCTCCTGTCCGCCTCGCGCGGACAGCCGCCGTGCCAGCGTGCGGGTGCGGCGCTCGGCGGCGGCGTGGATGTCACGTGCGCGTGAGCGCGCCTCGGCGGCCTCGACGATCCGCCCGAGCAGGTCGACCGAACCGGCGGTGAACTCGCGTTCGGCGATGAGCTCCGCCCGTCGCCCCAGCTTGTTGCCGAACCCGCCGACCAGGTCGGCCAGGCCGTCCGTGTCCCGGGTGTCGGTGACCGCGCGCAGCAGCAGGTCGGTGAAGTCGGAGTCCTTCTTGACCGCGAAGAGGCCTGCGGCCTCGCCCTCGTCGGCGTTCATCTCCCGCTGGTAGCGGAAGAGTTCGGGGTCCAGACCGAGGTCGCCGAGGTGCTCGATCCAGCGGTCGTGGATCTCCTCCCAGTGCACCTCCAGGTGCGGATACGCCTTGGTCGCCTCGGTGATGGCGTCCCGGAAGCCCTTCATGGTGCGCCGGCGCCCCTGCGCCCCGGAGACGCCCTCGACGGGCGGACGTACGGAAGTCGCCTCGGCGACGGGCAGGTTGTCGAGGCTCAGCCCGGGACCGGGCCGGAAGGAGTACCAGGCCTCGGCGAACTTGCGCGGGTCGTTGGAGACCTGACGCCCCCGCCACTCGCTGACCTTGCCGACGACGACGCACTCGCCGGTCAGCGTGTGCTGCCACTCCAGCGCGACGTGCCCGCAGTCGTCGGCGAGCAGGAACTTGCGCAGCACGCCGGAGCTGGCGCCGCCCAGGGTGTTGCGGTGACCCGGCAGCATCACGGAGAAGATCAGCTTGAGCAGGACCGACTTGCCGCCGCCGTTCTCCAGGAAGAGCACGCCGGCGGGCGCGGGGCGGCGGGGCGGGCCGACGGGCTCGTCCGCGAAGAACTCCGCCTGGGTGGGCGCGGGGTCGGGCACGGGCTCGCCGACACCCCGCAGGTCAAGCACGGTGTCGGCGTAGCGCGCACCGGCGGGTCCGATCGAGTAGAGGCGGACCCTGGACAGCTCGTACATGGCGGACTCTCGTAAGTCTTCGGCAGGGCAGGGGGGTTCAGGAGTGGAACGGCAGTCCGGCGTCGGCCACCAGCTCCGACGCGTCGGTGTCCTCGGCGGGCAGCAGGGTGGGGGTGCCGTCGGTCACCGGGACGACGCCCAGTTCGAGGAGCTCGGCCAGGGCCGCGGTACCGGCCATGTCCCGTACCTGTAGCTGGTAGCGGGCCGTGGTGCGGTAGGTGCCGCCGTGGTCGTCGCCGGTGCGCTGGAGGAAGCCGGAGTCGGTGAGGAACGCGGCGGCCTTGCCGACGATGCCGGTGGTCGAACCGGCGAGTCTGCGCGCGTCCTTGGTGGCGCCGGCGGCGCTGCGTCTGGCCCAGACCCGCCAGGCGGCCTCCAGTCCGGGCGCGTCGGACGCCGGGTCGGTGTTCTCCCCGTGCTCCTCGGCCCGCTCCTCAAGACGCCGGCAGGCCTGTCGTACGAAGGTGTCGACGCCGTTGACCGTCACGCGCCCGATGTACCCGTCGTCGGCGAGGTCCTCGGGCCGCGGGAACGCCATGGCGGCGAGGGCGAGATGGGCCAGGCCGTGCAGGAACCGGTCGCTGCCGTCCGCGGACGTGCGACGCGCGTAGTCGCCCATGCGCACGGCGAACACCGAGTCCTCGGCGGCGGTCACCGCCATCCCCGCGCGCGGGGACACCTCCAGGACCACCAGGCCGAGCCCGGCGGCCACGGCGTCCGCGAGCCGGGCGAACGGCGGGTCCTCGCGGTAGCGGCGCAGCAGTTCCGCGTACTCCTGGTCGCGCGCGGGCTGCGTCTTGGGCTGCAACCCGAACGCGACGAGCCGGGCCGCGTCGGCGGCGTCGGCGGGCGTGACGGCGGCGCTCGCCGGTGCGGCGGCGACGTCCGTCTCACTACGGTCGGCGATCTCGCTCACGGTCGGTACCCCCCTGTCGCTGTCCTGCTCGTGCGTACGCATACGGTTTCCGGTCCGGCTCATGCCGCTTCCGTCCTGTCCGCCGCCATCCCCGCGGAGTCGAGCAGGGCCGTGCCGACGATGAGGTCGGCCCCGCCGAACTCCGGGTCGTCCAGCTCCGTGCCGTCGTCCACGGCGAACAACAGCTTCTCCTCGCCCTGCCGGTAGGCGGTGCCGACCGCCGGGCTGGCCGCGTGGACGGCCAACAGCGCGACCAGATACGGCAGTTCCGGATCCTGGCGGCGTGCCTCGGCGAGCAGCCCCGACAGCCGGCGCGGCGCGTCCGCGGGCAGGTCCAGCAACTCCTTGGCCACCGCGAGCTGTTCCTCGCTGAAGCGGCTGTCGTCCGGGGTGGCGATGAGGTCCGGCTCCGGCATCTCCGCGCCGAGGTGCTCCCGCTCCACCGGCGGCGTCAGCAGTATGTCGACGAGGTCACCGACCCGCACGGACGCCGGCGTACGCAGCCCGGTCCCCCGCGCGAAGAAGGCGTCCGTGACCCGGACGGCCTGTTCCAGCGGCAACGGCAGCACGGGCGCGACGAGATGCCCGTAGAGGTCTATCCCCGAGGACACCATCGGCGTCCCGAACGCCTGGCGGTCCTGCTCGGCGCGGAACAGCGGGCCCGCCTCCAGCAGGCGCGACTGCAACTGCGTGTGACGGCGGATGCAGTCCTTGACGATGTCGACGAGTTCGGCGGCGCGCCGCTTGTGCTCGGCATCCTCGGTCTCGTCGCGCGCCTTGCGGATGTTGGTGAGGATCGCGTTCTCGTGGCGGTAGCGGTCGGCCACGTGGTCGAGGGCCTCGGCGATCATGTCGGGCACGGAGTTGAGCCAGTCCACCGCGCGCACGTTGCGCCGAGTGGCGTCCAGGGCGCGGCGCAGCGTCTCCGAGTACTGCACGGTCCGGTAGCGGGCCTGTTCGGCGGCGAGTTGGGCGTCGGCGAGCCGGCCCCGGTTGATCAGGACCTCCAGCTTGACCTCGGCGGCGATCTGGGCGCTGGTGACGTCCGTGTCGAGGGCGCCCACCAGGACGTTGACCGCCTCGTCCGTGGTGCGGAGGTAGACCGTGCCGCCGGGGCCCGGCACCTCCTCGATCAGCTTGAAGTCGTAGTCGCGGCGGACGTAGTTGCCCTCCGGCGTGAAGGTGCCGTACATCGCGCGGAAGCCGCGGTCGACGCTGCCGACGTTGATCAGGTTCTCCAGGACCCAGCGGGCCACGCGCTCGTGCTCGGCGACGGGGCGCTGGGGTGCCTGGGCGGCGATGCGCGGGATGAGCCTGGCCACTATCTGGTCGTGGTCGGCGCCGGTGTCGAAGTCCATGTTCAGGGTGACCAGGTCGATGGCGGCCAGGGCCACCTCCGCCATGCCGTACACCGAGTACTCGCCCGCGAGATTGGCCTTGCGCACGTCGAGGTCGTGCAGCGGGGCGGTGCAGGCGAGCGCGCGCAGCCGCCGCGCCAGTCCCTCGTCGGCGGCCGGGCCCGGTGCGGGGCGCGGCCCCGCGCTGAGCTGGGGCGGAACGCTGTCCGTCGATGCAGGCGAAGTCACGGTGCACAGACTAGGTCCTCGGTCTGACATCGACCCAAACGACTCGGATCACCTCACCGGTATCACCGGGTGACTCGTCGACTACGGAGCGTTCTCGGCGCCGACCCGTCGCCGGTACACCTCGACGACGCGTTCCAGCGAGTCACTGAGGTAGACCGAGAGCAGCTTTTCGGCCTCGGCCCTGTCGCCGCCGTGGAGCGCCTCGTGGATCTGCTGATTGCGGGCGAGGTACGGCTCGTGCAGGCGGCGCGGGTCGTCCACGAGATGGAAGGCGAGGCGCAGTTCGGCGAAGACGCTGCGCATGAGTTCGTCGGTGCGGTCGCTTCCGGCCAGGGCCACGAGTTCGCGGTGGAAGTGGATATTGGCCGTGCCCACCGCTTTCCAGTCACCTTCGCGCGCCGCCGTCCGCCCTTCGTCGACGGCCGCGGCGAGGGCGTCGAGGCCGTACGGCGGCTCACCGAGGCCGCGGACGACGGCGCACTCGACGAGGGCGCGGGTGCGGTAGATGTCCTCGACGTCCTCGACGCTCAGGACCCGTACGAAGACACCCCGGTTCAACTCGTGGACGAGCAGGCGTTCGTGGGTGAGCAGCCGGAACGACTCACGCAGGGTGTTGCGCGAGACCCCGAGCGCGCCTCCGATGCTGTCCTCCGACAGCCGGGTGCCGGGCGGGAAATAGCCCTCGGCGATGCGGCTTCTGAGGATGTCCGAGACCCGTTCGGCCGTGCTGGTGCGGCCCAGGAGGGCGCGGTCGTCGGCCAGTTCGCTCAACTGCTCTGCCATGCCCGGAATTCAACCGCAGACACGAGAACGAAACAACACGGCTCTTGAAGGATCGTTGAACAATCCTCTACGGTGCTTCTCACCGCACGGCTCAGCCACGCACCCTCCCGTCCTCCCACTGCGAGGTGCCCATGAGCACGACCCCTCCACCCCAGGCCCTGACCACCGACCCACCCGCCGGTGAACTCACCGAGAACGACGGCGCGTTGGACTGGCTGCGCGCCCTCGGGCCGCGCGGCCGCCGCGCCTTCGCGGGCGCCTTCGGCGGCTACGCCCTGGACTCGTACGACTACTTCACGCTCCCGCTGAGCATGGTCGCGCTGGCCGCGTACTTCGGCCTGGACAGCGGCCAGACCGGCCTCTTCACGACCGTCACGCTCGTGGTGTCCGCGGTCGGCGGCGCCCTGGCCGGCGTGGTGGCGGACCGGGTCGGCCGGGTCAAGGCCCTGATGATCACGGTGATCACCTACGCCGTCTTCACCGTGGCCTGCGGCTTCGCGCCCAACTACGAGACCCTGCTGGTCTTCCGGGCCCTCCAGGGCCTCGGTTTCGGCGGCGAGTGGGCGGTCGGCGCGATCCTCGTCGCCGAGTACGCGAGCGCCAAGCACCGCGGGCGCACCCTCGGCGCGGTCCAGAGCTCGTGGGCCGTGGGCTGGGGACTGGCCGCGATCGTGTACACCCTGGTGTTCTCGTTCGCCGACGACGACCTGGCCTGGCGGATCATGTTCTGGACCGGCGCGCTGCCCGCGCTGCTGGTGATCTGGATGCGGCGCCGCGTGCACGACGCCCCGCAGGCGGTGGCCGTGCGCGAACAGAGCACCGAGAAGGGCTCGTTCACCGCGATATTCAAGCCCGGCCTGCTGCGCACCACGATCTTCGCCGGGCTGCTCTCCACCGGCGTCCAGGGCGGCTACTACACGCTGGCCACCTGGGTCCCGACCTACCTGAAGACCGAGCGCGGCCTGTCGGTCGTCGGCACCGGCGGCTATCTGACGTTCCTGATCTCCGGCGCCTTCCTCGGCTATCTGACCGGCGGCTATCTCACCGACCGGCTGGGCCGCAAGCGCAACATCTGGCTCTTCGCCCTGCTCTCGGCGGTCTGCATCCTGGCGTACGCGAACATCCCGGACGGCGCGGGCGGCCTGCTCCTGGTGCTCGGCTTCCCGCTCGGGTTCTGCATGTCGGCGATCTTCAGCGGCTTCGGGTCCTACCTGAGCGAGCTGTACCCGACGGCGGTACGGGGCACCGGCCAGGGCTTCACCTACAACACCGGGCGCGCCGTGGGCGCCGTCTTCCCCACCACGGTCGGCTTCCTGGCCGACAGCTGGGGCGTGGGCGGCGCGCTGGTGTTCGGCGCGATCGGCTACGGCATCGCGGCACTGGCCCTGTTCGGCCTGCCGGAGACGAAGGGGCGGGAACTCGCGTGAACCGCACGGAAGACCGTCCGCTGACCCTCGTCGACGAGCACGCGCACGCGTGGAGCCCCAAAAGCGCCCGGGCCCGTTTCCGCAAGGGGCTCACCGGGCCGACCTCGGGGGTCGCGGCGGGCCACACCCAGGTCAACCTGATCTCGGTGCCCGCGGACTGGGCGTACGACATGCTGCTGTTCTGTCAGCGCAACCCCAAGCCCTGCCCGGTGCTGGACGTCACCGACGCCGGTTCCTTCACCACCGTCCTCGCGGACGGCGCGGACCTGCGCACCGATCTGCCGCGCTACCGGGTGTGGCGCGACGGCGAGTTGGTGGACGAGCCGACGGACGTGCGCGCGTACTGGCGCGGCGATCTGGTGTCGTTCCTGATCGGGTGCAGTTTCACCTTCGAGTGGGCGCTCGGCGAGGCCGGCGTGCCGATCCGGCACATCGAGCAGGGACGCAACGTCCCGATGTACGTGACCGGCAGGCAGTGCCGCCCGGCGGGACGGCTGCACGGGCCGCTGGTGGTGTCCATGCGGCCGGTGCCACCCGAGCGGCTCGCGGCGGCCATCCGGGAGACCAGCCTGCTCCCGGCGGTGCACGGCAGCCCCGTGCACTGCGGCGATCCCGCGGGGCTCGGCATCCGCGACCTCGACCGCCCCGACTTCGGTGACCCGGTGGCCGCCGAACCGGACGACATCCCGGTCTTCTGGGCCTGCGGAGTGACCCCGCAGGCGGCCGTGATGGCCTCGCGTCCGCCCTTCGCCATCACCCACGCACCGGGGCAGATGTTGCTGACCGACGCCCGCGACGAGCAGTACCGCGTGGCCTGAGAAGAGAATGGACACATGACCGCGATCGACCTGAACGCCGACCTCGGCGAGGGCTTCGGCCACTGGCGGCTGACCGACGACGAGCAGTTGCTGTCCGTCGTCACCAGCGCCAACGTGGCCTGCGGATTCCACGCCGGGGACCCGGTCATCATGCGCCGGGTGTGCGAACTGGCCGCCGGGCGGGGGGTGCGGATCGGCGCCCAGGTCTCCTACCGGGATCTCGCGGGGTTCGGGCGGCGCGCGATGGACGTGCCGTCCGAGGAGCTCACGGCCGAAGTGGCGTACCAGATCGGCGCCCTGGAGGTCTTCGCGCGGGCGGCGGGCACGCGCGTGGCGTACGTCAAGCCGCACGGCGCGCTCTACAACCGAGCCGTGCACGACGAGGAGCAGGCCGGCGCGGTCGTGGCCGGCGTGCGCCTCGCCGACGCCACGCTGCCCGTGCTCGGCCTGCCCGGCTCCCGGCTGCTCGACCTGGCGGCCGAGGCCGGGCTCCCGACGGTCACCGAGGCGTTCGCCGACCGCGCGTACACCGATCAGGGCACGCTCGTGCCGCGCGGCGAGGAGGGCGCCGTGGTGACCGATCCGGCGGCGGTCGTGGAGCGCTCGGTGGGCCTGGCCCGCGATGGCGTGGTCACCTCTCGCTCCGGGAACCGGATCGACGTACGCGCGCGTTCTCTGTGCGTGCACGGGGACACGGCGGGGGCCGTCGAGCTGGCCCGGCAGGTTCGGGCGCGCCTGGAGTCGTCGGGCGTGCGGGTGGAGGCCTTCGTATGAGGGCGCTGCCCGTCGGCGACCACGCCCTGCTCGTCGAGGTGTCCTCCGGCGAGGAGGCGCAGGCGCTGCACGCGGAACTGCTGCGCCGCCGCGCGGAGGGCGCGCTGTCGGTCCGCGAGATCGTCCCCGCCGCCCGCACGGTCCTGCTCGACGGACTGGACGACCCGGCCCGCCTCGCCTCCGAACTGGCCGCGTCCGAGGTACCCCCCGCTCCCCCACGCGCGCGTGCGGCGATCGAGATCCCGGTGCGCTACGACGGCCCGGACCTGGCCGATGTCGCCGCGCTCTGGGGCGTCGACGAGCGGGAGGCGGTCCGCATCCACGCGGACACCGAATTCACCGTCGCCTTCTGCGGGTTCGCGCCCGGCTTCGGCTACCTGACGGGTCTGCCGCCGCGCTACGACGTCCCGCGCCGGGCGACGCCCCGTACGGCCGTCCCGGCGGGCTCGGTCGGGCTGGCAGGCGCGTACACGGGCGTGTACCCCCGCTCCTCGCCCGGCGGTTGGCAGCTGATCGGGCGCACCGACGTCGTCCTGTGGGACCACGCGCGCGTGCCGGCCGCGCTGCTGTCGCCGGGCACGCGCGTGCGGTTCGTCCCGGTGGGGCCCTGATGACGGACAGCGCGCTCTTCGTCGTACGGGCGGGGGCGCTCACGACCGTGCAGGACCGGGGGCGTCCGGGGCACGCCCACCTCGGCGTGCCCCATTCCGGCGCCCTGGACGCCCCGGCGGCGGCCCTCGCCAACCGGCTGGTCGGCAACCCGCCCGGCGCGGCCGTCCTGGAGACCACCGTCAACGGCTGTGCCGTACGCCCCCGTTCGACGGTGACCGTGGCCGTCACCGGCGCCCCGTGCGCGCTCAAGGTGGACGGTCGACCGGTCGCCTGGGGAGCGCCCGTGCCCGTGCCGGCCGGCGCGGTCCTGGAGGTGGGCACGGTGATCCGAGGTGTACGGAGCTACCTCGCGGTCCGCGGCGGCATCGCCGTGGAAGCGGTCCTCGGCAGCCGCTCCACCGACCTGCTCTCCGGCCTCGGCCCACCACCGCTCGCGGACGGCCAGGTGCTGCCCCTGGGCGATCCGCAGGGCCACTACGCACGCGTGGACGTCGCCCCGCAGCCGGCTCCCCCGGAGGAGTTGGTCCTGCGGGTGACTCCGGGGCCGCGCGACGACTGGTTCACCCCGGTCGCCGTACGCACCTTCACCTCGCGCACCTACCGGGTCTCCCCGTCCAGCAACCGCATCGGCCTCCGTACAGAAGGCCCCGCCCTGGAGCGCGCCCGGCCCGGTGAACTCCCCAGCGAGGGCATGGTCCTGGGCGCGGTCCAGGTCCCGCCCGACGGCAGTCCGGTCGTCTTCCTCGCCGACCATCCGACCACCGGTGGCTACCCGGTGATCGCGGTCGTCCACCCGGCCGACCTGCCACCCGCGGCCCAGGCGGCACCGGGCACACCGGTCCGCTTCGTGACCGTACGGAGGCGCTGAGCGGGGAGGCCAGGGTCGTCGTTCAGGCAGACCAGAGGCGACCCGCCGGTGCCCCTACGCGATGTCCGGCTGCCGTTGCTCCCCCACCGACAGCGCTGCCAGGGCCGACGACACGGCTGCCGCCGTCCGCAGGTCGAGGCGGGCGCTGGTGCCACGGGCGCGGTGGCGCATCTCGTCGGCGGCGAGCCTGAGGAGTTGCGGCAGCAGGTCGGTGCAGCGGCGGGCCACCCAGCCGGTGCCCGCGGTGGCCAGCCACAGCAGGCTCGCCGACGTGGTGGGGTCGGGGAACTCGGGCTCGGGCGAGGGCGCGGTGCCCGTCGCGAGGCCCGCCTCGGCCAGCAACGCGTGGAAGCGCAGCGCCAGTTGCCGGTGTCCCCGCTCGCCCGGGTGCAGCCGGTCCGCGCTCCACATCGCCCGGTCCATCAGCCAGGCGCCCTCGGCCGCGTGCAGATGGACCGCTCCGTACCGCTCGGAGAGCGCGTGGACCACGGTGTTGACCGCGCGTTGCCGCCGGGCCAGCGGACGCGCCAACGCGCCCGGCAGGTTGAGCGTGACGCCCGGGTCGGGCAGACAGGCCGTGAGCAGGACCGCGCCCCGCTCGGTGAACGCGGCGTACACCGTGTCGAGCCGTTCGGCGACGGCGTGGATGTCGAAGGTGCAGCGCAGGGTGTCGTTGACGCCGATGACCACCGAGACGACATCGGGGCGCAGGGCCAACGCGGCCGGCGTCTGCTGTTCCAGCACCTCCCGCGTCTGCGCCCCGCTGACGGCGAGGTTGGTGAACTCCACGGAGGTCGGGGCCTCAAGGGATTCCGTGGACTTCGTCGTCCCGTCCGCCTCCTCCGCCCCCACCCCGCGCTCGGCGAGCCCGTCGGCCAGCAGGGCCGCCCAGCCGCGCCACCCGTCGCCGACGGGATCGCCCACGCCCTCGGTGAGCGAGTCACCGAGGGCCACGAAACGCACCGTTCTCATGCCGCGCCCCCGGGCGCGTAAGGCCGTACCGGCACCGCCGCGTCGTGCGCGGCGAGGAAGGCGTCCACGGCCGTGTGCCAGCCGAAGCACTCCGCACGCGCGCGTGCGGCTTCCCGCCGTTGCCTCTCGGGCAGTTCGAGAAGCATGTCGACGGCGTCCGCGAAGGCGTCCCCGCGGTCGGCCGCGACGGCGCCGGCGGAGCCGATCACCTCCGGCAGCGCGGACGACGTGCTGACCACCACGGGCGTGCCGCAGGCCATGGCCTCCAGCGCGGCGAGCCCGAAGGTCTCGGCGGGCCCGGGCGCCAGGCACACGTCGGCCGAGGCCTGCAGCGCACCCAGCGCGTCCCGGTCCGAGACGTGTCCGAGAAAGGTCACGGGCAGCCTCCGCTCGCGCGCCCGCTCTTCGAGCCGCGTCCGCAGCGGCCCGTCCCCGGCGACCACCAGCACGGCCTTCCGGCCGCGCCGCAGCAGCGACTCCAGGGCGTCGAGGGCGGTGCCGGGCCGCTTCTCCACGGACATGCGGGTGCACGTCACGAGCAGCGTCTCGTCCACGCGCGCGTACCGCGCCCGCAGACCGAGGTCCCGCAGCGAGGGATGCCGCTCGACCAGATCGACGCCCAGGGGGGCGCGTACGACGTTGCGGGCGCCGATCCGGACGAACTCGCGCTCGGCGAACTCGGTGGTGCACACCACGCGCGAGTACGTGTGTGCCGTACGGACGTTGAGGGCGTCGGCGGCGCGCCGGGCCGCCGACTCGGACAGGCCCCAGGTGCGCAGGACGCCGTCGGCGGTCTCGTGGGAGACCATCACGGCGGGCACGCGCGCGCGTCGCGCCCACTTGCCGGTCCACCTCAGGGTCGTACGGTCGGACACCTCCAGGCGGTCGGGGGCCAGCTCCTCCAGGAGCCGGGCCACGCGCCGCTTGTCGGTCAGGACGCGGTAGCCGCCCGTGCCGGGCAGCAGCGGACCGGGCAGGGTGATCACGCGCCCCTGCTCGGTCTCACGGTCGTCTGCCCGCTCGCCGGGGACGATCAGTACGGGGTCGTGCCCGGCCTCCTTGAAGCCCTTGCCCAGCTCGCGCAGCGCGGTGCGCAGGCCGCCGGAGGAGGGGGCGACGAAGTTCGCGAGGCGCACGATGCGCAGGGAGCTCACGCCGCCACCACCGTCTTGCGCGCGGCCAGGACGGCCCCGTAGTGGTCGATCAGCTGGTCGCCGACGGCTGCCCAGGTGCGGCCCTCGACGGTGGTGCGCGCGGCGGCGCCGAAGGAGGTCCGCAGTCCGGGGTCGGCGGCCAGGGAGGCCACCGCCCGCGTCACGGCGTCCGCGTCGCGCGCTGGGACCAGGAACCCGGTGCGGCCGTGGTCGACCAGGTCGAGGGGACCGCCGACGGCGGGGGCGACCACGGGCACGCCGCTCGCCATGGCTTCCTGCACGGTCTGGCAGAAGGTCTCGAAGGGCCCGGTGTGCGCGAACACGTCCAGGGAGGCGTAGATCCTGGCGAGTTCATCGCCTGTGCGGCGACCTAGGAAGACGGCGCCGGGCAGCTGCTCCTGCAGATTCGGCAGGCTCGGTCCGTCGCCGGTCACCACGACCCGGACGCCGGGCAGAGCGCACACCCCGGCGAGCAGTTCGACCTGCTTCTCCGGTGCGAGCCGACCGACGTAGCCGACGATCAGCTCGCCGTTGGGGGCGAGTTCGCGTCGTATCGCCTCGTCGCGCAGGTCGGGGCGGAAGCGGACGGTGTCCACGCCTCGCTGCCACAGCCGCAGCCGGGGCACGCCGTGTGCCTCCAGGTCGTGCAGGGCGGCGCTGGAGGGGGCGAGGGTGAGGTCGGCGGCGGAGTGGACGGAGCGGATGCGACGCCAGGCCGCGGCCTCGCCCGCGCCCACATAGGTGCGGGCGTAGCCGGCGAGGTCGGTCTGGTAGACGGCGACGGCGGGGATACCGAGCCGGGCGGCGGCGGCCATGCCGCGGACGCCGAGGATGAAGGGGCTGGCCAGGTGGACCACGTCGGCACGGTGCTCGACGAGTGTGGCGGCGAGGCGTCGGCTGGGGAGGGCGACGCGCACCTGGGGGTAGCCGGGGAGCGGGAGGGAGGGGACATGGACGACGGGGCACGGCGCCGAGGCGTCGGGCCGGTTGCCGGGCGCGGGGGCCGGGGCGACGACGACGGGGGCGTGACCGCGATCTACGAGGTGCCGGGCGGTCTGGAGCGCGCAGTGGGCCACGCCGTTCACGTCGGGGGGAAAGGATTCGGTCACGATGACGACACGCATACCCGTGTTGTCGCCGCGCTGGACGTGGACGCGTCAAAGTGGATCTTTACGAAATGCAAACGTCCCATGAGCGTTGCACGCCACGCCCGAGCAGGTCGGACCGCGTCCACGCCCGGCTGACCCGCGGGTCACCTCTCGTTCATCCGGAGCCCGCGCCGATGCCCGTTCTCCCCGTGGGAGATGGCTCAAACGGCGGGTCCGTCCGGTCCGATCCGGCTGCGTACGGCGGTCTGGACCTCGGCCTCCTCGGCCGGGTCGGCGGCGAGTCTGCGCAGTTGCTCGACGACGCGGGTGTCACCGGTCTCGGCGTGCCGTGCGGCGATCTCCCGGGTGGTCTCCTCGCAGTCCCAGAGGCACTCCACGGCGAAGCCTGCGGGGAAGGAGGGATCGGTGGCGGCGAGGGCGCGGGCGGCGCGCCCGCGGAGCTGGGAGGAGGCGGTCTCGCGATAGATGTGGCGCAGGACGGGGGCGGCGCAGGCGATGCCGAGCCGGCCGGTGCCGTCGACGAGGGTCCACAGGGTCGGGGCGTCGGGGCCCTCGCCCCGTACGGCCTCGCGCAGGGCGCCCAGGACCAGGTCCCGGTCCTCGACGCCGCCCCGGCAGGCGAGCATGCGGCCCGCGGCGGCGCCCAGCGGATCGGGCCGGTGGGCCCAGCCGCGGGCACGGTCGACGGCGGCGACGCTGCGCATCCGTTCGAAGGCGGCGACGGCGGCCTCCACGACGGTCGACGCACCGGTGGTCACGGCCCGCTCGATCAGGTCGAACGCGTCGGGGTCGTTGCTGTCGGCCAGGTACCGCACGGCGGTGCAGCGGGCTCCGTCGGTACCGTCCACGGCGGCCGCAAGGATCTCGGGCCGGTCCTCGGGCCCGGCGACGGCCATGAGGCAGCGGGCGGCCGGGATGTGCAGCTCGGTGCCGCGTTCGAGGCCCTGCTGGGCCCATTCGAACACCGCCTGCACGCTCCACCCCGGACGGGGCCCGCCAGGTCGCATCTGCCGCTGCCAGCGGTCGAAGCACCCTGCCTCCTGTGCGGCACGCACGCGCGTGGCGACCGATTCGCGCGGATCCTCGGCCCACAACCGCCACGGCCGGGGCTCGAAGGCGTCGCGGACGACGGCGGCGAGTTCGGCCTCGCCCTCGGCGTCGGTGGCGAACCGGGCCAGCACGGGCGCGGCCAGGGCACGCAGCCCGGCGTCGTCGTCGCGCAGCGCCAGTTCGTCCAGGGCCCAGGCCCAGTTGGAGCCGGAGGCGGCGTACCTGCGCAGCAGTTCGAGCGCGTCCAGCCTGCCGTAGGAGGCGAGATGGCCGAGGACCGCGAGGGCCAGGCCGGTGCGTGACTCCTCGGTGTCGAAGACGTCCTCGACGTCGAAGAGGTGCGCCTCGATCTCGTCCAGCTCGCCGTTGAGGTCGAGGTAGAGACGGGCGTAGTACAGGGAGCGGTTCTCCGCCTGCCAGTCGTGGCGGGGATCACGCAGCACACAGTGGTTCAGAGCCGCGAGCGCCTCGGCGCGCGGTGCGGTGAGCGCGTGCAGCGTGCCGTCGCCACGGCCCCTCTGAAGGAGGCCGAGCAGGGTTCCGCTGGGCGCTATGACCGGTTCGAACATGGGAAACAGCCTCACATCAAGCGTCGACGCAACCGGGGAGCACGCATTACCTGGCCGCGTGACACAACGTCGGAGCGCCCGCCGTCTCTTGCTTGCTGTAGACCATCTTCCTCTGCCTCTCGTCGGTGGCCCATGCGGGCCGCATCACGGCCCGCGCGGTGCGGCATCACCTGCCCAGCCATCGCGTCCGTGAATCACGACGTCATGATGACCCGGCACTTCGGCCTGCCGCGACCGAAATTTCGGCGGCCTTGTACCGCCTCCCCCGTTGTCTGTGCCTTCGCTGGTCAGAGCATGCGGATCAGTGTGCGCCGAACAACTCGAGCAGTTCTGTCTTGCCGAACATCCGGGCCGTGTCGACGGCCGACGGAGTGCCCTCGGAGGGGTCGGCGCCACCTTCCAGGAGGGCTTCGATCACTTCCGTCTCCCCCTTGAAGACCGCTCCGGCGAGGGGGGTCTGTCCCCGGTCGTTGATCCGGCCGGCCTCCGCGCCCCGGGCGAGCAGCGCGCGTACCGCCTCCGCGTGCCCGTGGTAGGCGGCGAGCATCACGAGGGAGTCGCCGCGGTCGTTGGTGAGATCGGCCGGAACGCCCGCGTCGACGTACGCCACGAGCGCCTCGGTCTGCCCCTGTCGGGCCAGATCGAAGATCTTGGTCGCCAGCTCCACGACCTCGGGGTCGGGGGCTTCAGTCATCGGCCGGTCCGCCTCTCATACAACCGTTCAGGTGAATCGCCAGGGTACTGGCTCACGGCGTACATGACCCGAAGTGCCCGAGGTAAAGATCACGGCAGACCCGGTCGGACGCAAGTGCCCTGTTCAACGCCCCCGAAGCGCTCCGCCATCCGGGGGAAATTCGCCGAAATTCACCTAGTTGCACCTTTTATCGTATGGATACATCCTGTGAGCCTGGAAGTACTCATGGTGACTGTCCCCGCGAACCAGGAGATCCCAAATGATCCTGTCCATCTCAGGCGTGGTCCTTCTCGGCATCATCGTCTTCCTCTTCTTCCGCAAGGACGGCCTGAAGGCGTCCCACGCCATGGTGTCGGCCCTGTTCGGCTTCTACCTGGCGAGTACGGCGATCGCCCCGAGCATCAAGGCCGGCGGCGAGAGCCTGGCCGGTCTGCTCGGCGGCATCAAGTTCTGACGCCGTTCCCTCCGTCCGTACGCACCTTCAGGAGACAGCAGTGGCCCGGCGCCCCCTCCCCCGCATCCTGAGCACAGGCAGCACGCAGATCGCCCGGAGCCGGGAGCTGGCCCGGACGGCGGCCGACAGCGCCACCGATGTCCTCCATCCGCTGATCACGGTCTCCCGCGGTCTGCGCCGGCTGGCGGCGGCCGGGCGGCGCAGATGGGCCGACACCCCCAAGGACAGGCGCGGGCCGCTGCTGTTCCTGGTGGCGTCGGTGGTGCTGGTCGTGGCGCTGGTGCCGTACGGTCCGCTGCTCGCCGTCATCACCCTGATGGCGGCGGCAGCATGGCACGGCCGCGACCGCACCGAGCCGGAGCCCGACGGCCCGGACGAGTCGCAGACCCAGCGCCTCCAGTCCCTGTACGAGGCCCTGGTCCCGTACTTCTCGATCCCGGAGGACCCCGCCCCGCTCTTCGCCCACGGCGGCGAGTGGGAGAAGGCCTTCCCGGCCTACGAGTTCGACGGGTCGGGCCGTGTCACCCATCTCACGGTCCGCTACCCGGCGTACTTCACCGACGGCGAACCCGACTCCCGCGCGCGGATCGAGCAGTTGCTGCACGCCAAGTCGGGCCGCGGCCGCGAGTACCGCTTCGCCTGGGACGAGGAGGGCAACCAGCTCACCATCTCCGTCCTGTCCCCGCTGCCCACCGACATCGCCGCCCAGCGGTTCGTCACGGCACCGGGCGAGACGGTCCTCGGCTTCACCGACCCCTCAGAGGTCCAGCGCACGCTCCCGCTCACCCACGGCGAGGAGCGGCGTGACGTCCCCCCGGTCGTCTGGCGCACCGGCATCCGCTCCACCGAGCCGCACCTCCTGGTCCTCGGCCAGCCCGGCAGCGGCACCTCGACGCTGCTGCGCTCCATCGCCCTGCAGGCCCTTCAGTACGGCGATGTCCTGATCGTCGAGGGCGGCGGCACCGGCGAGTACGCGTGCCTGACCGGCCGCGACGGCGTGCTCGCGGTCGAGTGCGGGCTCGCCGGGGCGCTGGCCAGCCTGGAGTGGGCCGCCCACGAGACGGAGCGCCGGCTGATCGCGCTGAACCGCGCCCGGCAGGCGGGCCACCCGCCGCCGGACGACACCAAGCGCCCGCTGTGGATCCTCCTGGACCACCCGAGCGCCTTCACCCACCTCGCCGCCACCGACGCCCACAGGGACCCCCAGTCCCTGCTCCAGGTGCCGCTGCGGCACGGCCGCGCGGCGAATGTGACGGTGGTGGTGGCCGACCAGTTCGACAGCGCGGACGCGCTGAGCGAGCCGGTACGGCAGCACACCCGCGCGCGTGTGGTCCTCGGGCCGGCGACCGCCGGCCAGCTGGAAGCGGTCCTGGGCGCCCCGCCGCACACCACGCCGGTCACCCAGGTCCCGCCGGGCCGCGGCTACGCCCGCCTCGGCACGGGCCCGGTCCACCGCCTCCAGGTCCCGGCGACCCCGGACCCCTACGACGACGCGACGAGCGACGCCGACCGGCAGGCGGTGCTGGCGCTGCTGCCGCCGCGGACGACACCGGCGGACTCGGAGGCAGTGGAAGCGGCCCCGGAGCCGACGGCTGTGGAGTCCGTGCCCGCGGACATCATGGCGACGGAGGGCTCGTAGCGGATCGCCGGTCGGAGCCCCGGGTGACATTCGGTCGCCCGGGGCTCAGCCGTTTCGCACGCTCTAGGCCACGAACGTCCGGGGCGCCTCTCCCGTACCGGAGCCCCCGCTCTCGACCAGCTTCGCGGCGGCGGCGAGCCGTGTCGCCGCCTCGTCCGCGACCGCGCCCCCCACGGTGAACGGCAGTCGCACATACCCCTCGAAGGCGCCGTCGACCCCGAACCGGGGTCCCGACGGCACCCGCACCCCGACCCGCTCCCCCGCCTCGGCGATCCGCGAGCCCGACAGCCCGCCGGTGCGCACCCACAGCGTGAGTCCGCCCCGGGGCACCTCGAACTCCCAGCCCGGCAGCTCCCGTCGCACGGCCGCGACGAGGGCGTCCCGGTTCTCCCGCGCCTGACTGCGCCGGACCTGTACGGCCTGCTCCCAACCGCCGGTGCCGAAGAGCCAGTTCACGGCCAGTTGCTCCAGCACCGGCGTGCCCAGGTCGGCGTAGGCGCGGGCGGAGACCAGGCTGCGGATCACGTCCGGAGCGGCCCGCACCCAGCCGATGCGCAGTCCCGCCCAGAACGCCTTGCTGGCCGAGCCGACGGTGATCACCGCGGATCCCGCGGGATCGAAGGCGCAGACAGGCCGCGGCATCTCGACGTCGTCCAGCCACAGTTCGG
Source organism: Streptomyces sp. NPDC092369 (assembly GCF_044755245.1). Lineage (NCBI taxonomy): Bacteria > Bacillati > Actinomycetota > Actinomycetes > Kitasatosporales > Streptomycetaceae > Streptomyces > Streptomyces sp. NPDC092369. The sequence continues at coordinate 558,481 of NZ_JBIVQP010000008.1, read as the reverse complement.
TCATCGTCTCGTCGGCGATCAGCACCGTCCCCGCGGAACGGGCCGCCTCCACGAGCTTGCGGCGCTGGTCGTCGTCGGCGAGCGCGCCGGTCGGGTTGTGGAAGTCGGCGACGATGTACGCGATGCGCGGCGCGGCCTCGCGCAGCACCTGCCGCCAGCGGTCCAGGTCCCAGCCGGTCAGCCCCTCGGCCATCGCGACCGGCACCAGGCGCGCCCCCGCCTCCCGCATCAGCTGAAGGATGTTGGCGTACGACGGCGACTCGACGGCTACGCGTTCGCCGCGGCCGGCGAAGAGGTGGCAGATCGCGTCGATGGCGCCCATGGCTCCCGTGGTGACCATGATCTGCTCGGGCATCGTCGGGATCCCGCGCGCGGTGTACCGATCGGCGATCATCGCGCGCAGCGCGGGCAGCCCGGCCGGATAGTCGCCGTGCGTGTGGGCGTACGGAGGCAGCTCCTCCAGAGCGCCCTGGACGGCCCGGGTCAGCCACGGGTCGGGGGCGGGCAGGGCCGCGCAGCCCAGGTCGATGAGGGAGCCGAGCGCCTCGGGCGGCAGCGGCTCCAGCCCGCGCGCGGGGAGCGGGTTTCCGGCCGGCACGGCGGTCCAACTGCCCGCACCGCGCCGGGACTCCAGGAATCCCTCGGCACGCAACGCCTCGTAGGCCGCCGCGACCGTCGTACGGCTGACGGACAGGGCCAGCGCCAACTCGCGCTCGGCGGGCAGCCTGGCGGCCACCGGCACCCGGCCCTCAAGCACCAGCAGCCGTACGCCGTCGGCCAGCGCCCGGTAGGCCGGGGGCCGGCGGGTGCCGGGGCCCGCGGGGCGGTCCTGCTGGGAGTTGAGCAGCCGGGCGAGCTGGGCCGCGCCCATCGCCGAGGTCCACTGCGCCATGGAAACCAGTCCACCTTCCTCGAATTGGCCATGGATGATGTCCCCACCCAAGCCACAGGGTGACACGAAGCAGGCCACTAGGACCACTGGAGGATCCCCTTGTCCACGACGAGCCGTCTCCCGAGACGGTTGATCCAGCTGTACGTCGGGCTCGCCCTGTACGGGGCCAGCTCCGCGCTTCTCGTGGTGGCGGGCCTGGGTCTCGAACCCTGGAACGTGCTGCACCAGGGCCTCGCCGAGCTCACCGGCCTGACGATCGGTGTGGTGTCGATCATCGTCGGCGCGGCCGTGCTGCTCCTGTGGATCCCGCTGCGCCAGCGACCGGGCCTCGGCACCGTCTCCAACGTCTTCGTGGTCGGCGTCGCCATGGACGGCACGCTGGCCCTCGTCCCCGACGCGCACTCCCTGGCCGTACGGATCCCCCTGATGCTGACGGCCGTCCTGCTCAACGGCGCGGCCACCGGCCTCTACATCGCCGCCCGCCTCGGCCCGGGCCCGCGGGACGGCCTGATGACCGGACTGCACCGGCGTACCGGCCGCTCGATCCGGCTGCTGCGGACGGGAATCGAGATCGTGGTCGTCGCGACCGGCTTCGTCCTCGGTGGCACCGTCGGCATCGGCACGGTCCTGTACGCGGTGTCGATCGGACCGCTCGCCCAGCTCTTCCTGCGGTTGTTCGACGTTCCCTCGGCATCCGGCGGCAGCACGGTGGTTGCCGGCGTGCAACCGCGGCGGGCGATACTGCGTCGGTGAGCACGCCGATACGCCACCCCTACCTCGACCACCCCGGCCCGATCCCCTTCGCCCACCGGGGCGGGGCGGCGGACGGTCTGGAGAACACCGCGCTGCAGTTCCGGCGGGCGGTGAAGACGGGCTACCGCTATCTGGAGACCGACGTGCACGCCACGGCGGACGGCAAGCTGGTCGCCTTCCACGACGCGACGCTGGACCGGGTGACCGACGGCGGCGGACGCATCGGCGACCTGATGTGGAAGGACGTCAGCCACGCGCGCGTGGCGGGCAAGGAACCCGTGCCGCTCTTCGAGGAGCTCCTGGAGGCCTTCCCGGAGGCGCGCTGGAACGTGGACCTCAAGGCCGAGGCCTCCTTGCACCCCTTCCTGGAGCTGATCGAACGCACGAACACGTGGGACCGCGTCTGCGTCGGCTCCTTCTCCGAGGCGCGCGTGATCCGGGCCCAGCGGCTGGCCGGGCCGCGCCTGGCGACGTCGTACGGCACGCGCGGGGTGCTCAATCTGCGGCTGCGCTCCTGGGGCGTCCCCGCCGCGCCGCGCCGCTCCGCGATCGCCGCCCAGGTGCCCGAGGCCCAGTCCGGCGTCCAGGTCGTCGACCGGCGCTTCGTCCGCACCGCCCACGCGCGCGGGCTGCAGGTGCACGTGTGGACCGTCAACGAACCCGATCGCATGCACCGGCTCCTGGACCTGGGAGTGGATGGCATCATGACCGATCACATCGACACGTTGCGCAAGGTCATGGAAGAGCGTGGCGTCTGGGCCTGAGGCCCTGGACCACCCCGCCGAGCCTTCGCACCTCAGCGGGGAAGCGAGGGCACGGGTGAGCGCCGACACCGTGCGGGCGGAAGCCTTCGACCGGCAGCGCGAGCAGCGCGGCTGGTACTTCTACGACTGGGCCTGCTCGGTCTACTCGACGAGCGTGCTCACCGTGTTCCTCGGCCCCTATCTGACGTCGGTCGCCAAGGACGCGGCGGACGCGGACGGGTTCGTGCATCCGCTGGGGATACCGGTGCGCGCCGGGTCCTTCTTCGCGTACTCGGTGTCCCTGTCGGTGATCGTGGCCGTGCTGGTGATGCCCCTGGTGGGCGCGGCGGCCGACCGTTCGGGGCGCAAGAAGCCGCTGCTCGGGACGGCGGCCTACGTGGGCGCGGCGGCGACCACCGGCATGTTCTTCCTGGACGGCGACCGCTATCTGCTCGGCGGGCTGCTGCTGATCGTCGCGAACGCGGCGCAGTCCGTGGCGATGATGCTCTACAACTCCTACCTGCCCCAGATCGCCTCGCCCGAGGAGCGCGACGCGGTCTCCTCCCGGGGCTGGGCCTTCGGCTACGCGGCCGGCTCACTGGTGCTGATCGCCAACCTGGTGCTCTATCTGGCGCACGACACCTTCGGCGTCTCCGAGACCACGGCCGTCCGGATCTGCCTGGCCTCGGCCGGCCTGTGGTGGGGTGCCTTCACGCTCATCCCGTTGAGCCGGTTGCGCGACCGCCGCTGCGGACCACGCACCGAACCGACCGCCCCGGGATTCCGCCAACTGGCCGCCACGGTCCGCCACATGCGCCGCCATCCGCTGACCCTCTCCTTCCTGCTGGCCTACCTCGTCTACAACGACGGCATCCAGACCGTGATCTCCCAGGCCTCGGTCTACGGCTCCGAGGAACTCGGCCTCGGCCAGTCCACGCTCATCGCCGCGGTCCTGCTGGTCCAGGTGCTCGCGGTCGTGGGCGCGCTGGGCATGGGACGACTCGCCCGGACGTACGGCGCCAAACGCACGATCCTCGGCTCGCTGGTGGCGTGGACGGTGACGCTGGCGGCCGGGTACTTCCTGCCGGCCGGCGCGCCGGTGTGGTTCTTCGTCCTCGCGGCCGGCATCGGCCTCGTCCTGGGCGGCAGCCAGGCCCTGTCCCGCTCCCTGTTCTCGCATCTCGTCCCGCCGGGCAAGGAGGCCGAGTACTTCTCGGCGTACGAGATGAGCGACCGGGGCATGAGCTGGTTGGGCCCTCTTCTGTTCGGGATCACCTACCAGCTGACGGGAAGTTATCGCGACGCGATCATCTCCCTGGTGGCCTTCTTCGTCATCGGGTTCGTGCTGCTCGCACGGGTCCCGGTACGGCGGGCGATCGGCGACGCGGGCAATCCTGTTCCCGAGCGGATTTAGCGTTCGACGCGAAAGGGCGGTAGTGTACGCGTTTGGCCTGCCAGGCGTACCGTTACTGCGCGTCAAAGATGCCGAAACGCTGGGTGACATCTGCTAGCAGATGTGACAAACAGGGCACTGGTGGGTACAACAAGGGGCGACTACGACGGTGACGCATGACCCGGAACGGGACCCGGAACGGGAATCTTTACCGCCGACCGGACGTTGACCGGATGACGACGACAGCGACACCTGTCCTGTGGGCGACAAGCCCGGGAGGCACGATTCATGAGTGAGCGAGCTCTTCGCGGCACGCGCCTCGTGGTGACCAGCTACGAGACGGACCGCGGCATCGACCTGGCCCCGCGCCAGGCCGTGGAGTACGCATGCGAGAAGGGGCACCGCTTCGAGATGCCCTTCTCGGTCGAGGCGGAGATCCCGCCGGAGTGGGAGTGCAAGGTCTGCGGGGCCCAAGCTCTCCTCGTCGACGGCGACGGCCCTGAAGAGAAGAAGGCCAAGCCCGCGCGTACGCACTGGGACATGCTGATGGAACGGCGCACCCGAGAGGAGCTCGAAGAGGTCCTCGAGGAGCGTCTGGCCGTTCTCCGATCCGGCGCGATGAATATCGCGGTACACCCCAGGGACAGCCGCAAGTCGGCGTAGTCCCTACGGGTTCGAGCGGGGAACACAAGCGCACGTAAGTTAGTGACTGAGGGCGCCGTACGCGAAGTCTGCGTACGGCGCCCTCAGTCTGTGTTCAGGTGGGAGGGTTCGAGCGCTTCGCCCCGACCCCCACAAGAGGCGCTCAGCCGGTCAGCGGGCGCCTCGGGCCCTGCTCCGACGAAGAGTCGTTTGGCTCGTCGCGGATGACCTCGCCCTGGACCACCTTGCCGTCGGGGCGGTGGATGCGGGCCTGCGTGAAGGCGTCGCCCAGACCTCCCGCACCGGCCGCGCTCAGCTTGCGTTCGACCGTGCGCTCCGCCAGGCGGCTCAGGGCCTTCTGGACCGGGGGGATCAGCAGGAGCAGACCCACCGCGTCCGAGATCAGGCCGGGGATCATCAGGAGCAGGCCGCCGAGCATCATCAGGCCGTTGCCGCCGCCGCTGGCCGGGGCGGTGCCCCGCTGGACGGCCTCGTTCAGGTTCTGGAAGGCCCGTCGGCCCGCCTTCTTGATCACCGCAGAGCCGACCACGAAGCCGGCGGCCAGCAGCAGGAAGACGATGAACCCGCTGGAGGCGCCCGCGACCACGGTCAGCAGCCAGATCTCCAGCACCAGCCAGACGGCGACGCCCAGCGGCAGGTAGGTCCGCAGCCGCGATCGCCGGGGCCGGGCCGGATGGATGGGGGTCTGCGCACCAGTCGTCATGCATCCAGTGTGCCTGGACCCGGCTCAGTACGGGATAAGTGGATGATCAACCGAGCCTGTGAAGCCGTACGCCGTGCCTACCTGCCCGGTCGTGCGGCCGTCAGGGCTGCTTCTTGTCGCGTCCCAGCACCTTGCCGACCCGCTCCGTCGCGCCCCACGCGGTGACGCGCCACAGCGCCTCCACGAGGATGTCCCGGCTCATCTTGGAGTCGCCCAGTTCACGCTCGACGAACGTGATGGGGACCTCCACGACGTGATAGCCGGCCTTGACCGCGCGGCGGGCCAGGTCGACCTGGAAGCAGTAGCCCTGGGAGGAGACCTCGTCGAGGCCGAGACCTTCGAGGGTCTCGCGGCGGAAGGCACGGTAGCCGCCGGTGATGTCGCGCAGCGGCAGGTCCAGGGCGAGCCGCGAGTAGAGGCTGCCGCCGCGGGAAATGGCCTCGCGGCTCTTGGGCCAGTTCACGACCCGGCCGCCCGGCACCCAGCGGGAGCCGAGCACGAGGTCGGCGCCCTTGAGTGCGGTGAGCAGCCGGGGCAGCTCCTCGGGCTGGTGGGAGCCGTCGGCGTCCATCTCGACCAGCACGCCGTAGCCGTGCTCCAGACCCCAGCGGAAGCCCGCGAGGTAGGCGGCGCCGAGGCCTTCCTTGCCCTTGCGGTGCAGCACGTGGACCTGGTCGTCCACGGCGGCCAGCTCGTCGGCGAGCTTGCCGGTGCCGTCGGGGCTGTTGTCGTCGGCCACGAGGACGTGCGCCTCGGGGACCGCGGCACGCACCCGGCCGACGATCGCCTTGATGTTCTCCGCCTCGTTGTAGGTCGGGATGATCACCAAGGCGGTGCCGAGCGGCCCGAACTGCCTCCCCCGGTCCGATGCCGCGAGGGTCCCGTCGCCGTCGTTCACTACTGCCCCTTCGTGTCCGTACGCAGACATCCACCATAGTGGCCGCCGCCTGCGATGACGTGACAGAACGTTCGTATGGCAGTGTCGTTTCCACAAAAGCTGGGTAAGCATGGGCTTTTCGGGTTTTTTGTCAGCTGTGGATTCCCTGCGAACTGCGGATGGGGGCCCGGCGCCCTTCGGGCCGACCTGGGGCCCGCTGGCTGCGGGTCGACCGAAAGCCGTTGTCTACTGAGCGTCCGGGCCCCACCCGGGTCACACCTCCCCGACCGGCCGGAACGTTCCCTCGCTGCGGCGCGGGCACTGAGCCTGGCTCCCAGTGGCGGTGCCCCGGTGCGGCACACCGTCCCTGACCCAGCGGCGCCGCGACGAGTGCGCGGACGTTCCCCGGTCGGGCGTCCGGTGGTGGACTCGGCCGAACCTACCGGCCCGTTGCCGCCGCCTGTCAACAGCCGTCTGACCTGCTGTTACTCCGCTGATGGCCTGGTCAGGGCAGAGGATGCGCAGGTCGCGCGTCGAGGCGGCGGCCCAAGATCCGAGCCGCGCCACCCCGGGAGATCACTCGCCCGGCCCTACGAACACCGTCCGGCCGCCGACCACAGTCCGCAGGCATACGGGGAGGTCGTGGCCCGGGGTCAGGTCGGGCAGGCCGGGGGTGCCCGAGCGGGGGTCGGTGGACCAGCGGGCGACCCGGTCGTCGGGGGCCTGCACGACCAGCTCGTCGGTGCGCCACACGGCGTAGTCCGCGGGCGCGCCCGGCACCAGGACGCCCGCGTCGTCGCGCCCGACGGCCCGCCAGCCGCCCCGCGTGTGCGCCGTGAACGCGGCGCGCACCGAGACCCGGTGCTCCGGCGTGCGGTGGAAGGCGGCGGCGCGGACCGTGCCCCACGGGTCGAGGGGGGTGACCGGGCTGTCGGAGCCGAAGGCGAGGGGGACACCGGCCCGCAGGAGGGCCGCGTAGGGGTTCAGGGCACGCGCCCGCTCGGCGCCCAGGCGCTGGGCGTACATGCCCTCCTCGCCGCCCCACAGGGCGTCGAAGGCGGGCTGGACGGAGGCGGTGAGGCCGAGTTCGGCGAAGCCGGCGATCGTCTCGGGGGTGAGCAGTTCGGCGTGCTCGACGCGGTGGCGGGCGGCACGGATGCGGGCGAGGCCGACCTTCTCGGCGGCCGCGCGGACGCCCTCGACGACCGCGGTCAGGGCGGCGTCGCCGATCGCGTGGAAGCCCGCCTGGAGGCCCGCCTCGGTGCAGGCGACGACATGGGCGGCGACGGCGTCGGCGTTCAGGTAGCCCGCACCCGTGTGGTCGGCGTCGGTGTACGGCTGGTGCAGACAGGCGGTGTGCGAGCCGAGCGAGCCGTCCACGAAGAGGTCGCCGGCCGCTCCGGCCGCGCCCAGCGCACGCGTCTTCTCGACGTCCTGCTCGGCCCAGTAGCCGACGACCCGTGGTCCCGCCTCCTCGTCGGCGAGCCGGAGCAGGCCGGTGAAGTCGTCCTCGGAGGAGATGTCCGGCCCGGCGCACTCGTGGACCGAGCCGATGCCGAGGGAGGCCGCGTGGGCGAGGGCGGCGCGCTGGGCCTCGGCGCGCTGGGCCGGGGTGACGGCGGCGAGCGCGGCGGCGCGGACGGCGTGGTGGGCGTCCCCGGTGAGCGGGGCGTCGGCCGCGTCCAGACCGGGGGTGAGGTCGAGCAGGGCGGTGGTCACGACCGCCGAGTGGACGTCGATGCGGCTGAGGTAGAGCGGGCGCCCGCCGGTCGCCTCGTCGAGCTCGGCGCGGGTCGGGGGGCGGCCGCCGGGCCAGCGGGCCGCGTCCCAGCCGTGGCCGCGCAGGACACGGTCGTCGGGGCGGGCGGCGGCGAAGTCCCGTACGCGAACGAGGGCGGCCTCCAGCGAGGGCGCGTCGGACAGGTCGAGGCCGGTGAGAGCCAGGCCGGTCGCGGTGGTGTGCACGTGGGCGTCGGTGAACGCCGGGGTGACCAGGGCGCCGTCGAGGTCCACGGTCTCGTCGACGCCGTCCGCGAAGGCGTCGGCGGCCCCCTCGGAGCCGACCCAGGCGACCTGGCCGCGCTCCACGACCATCGCGGTCGCGAAGGGATCGGCGGGGCTGTGGACCTCGCCACGGCGGAGCAGGACGGTGCGGTGCGGGTCGGTGCGCTCACTCATGGGGAACAGTCTCGCGCCTCGGCGCGACGCCCTCGCACGCAGGTCACCCGTCGCCCGGCGACCGGGAACACCGGACCGCGGTGCGGCGGTGGTCAGATGCGCGGCGGACGGGCCTCGTACGGCGTCGACAGGACCACCGTCGTCCGGGTCGAGACGCCGGCCAGCGAGCGCAGGCGGGCGAGCAGTTCCTCGAGTTCGTGCGGGGTGGAGACGCGGACCTTGAGGATGTAGTTCTCGTCGCCGGCCACGCTGTGGCAGGCCTCGATCTCGGGGACGCCGGACAGGCGGTCGGCGATGTCGTCGGGGGCGCTGGGATCGAACGGTTTCACCGAGATGAAGGCGGTCATCGGCAGCCCGACGGCCTCGGGGTCGACCACCGCCGCGTACCCGCGGATGACCCCCCGCTGTTCCAGCCGCCGCACCCGCTGGTGCACGGCCGACGTGGACAGGCCCGTGGCCTTGCCCAGGTCTGTGTAGCTCATCCGCCCGTCCTTGACGAGCAGCTGCACGATTTGTCGGTCCAGCTCCTCCATGGCGCAAGAACCTACAGTGCCGTTGATCTCCTGGGATAGCCGAGCGGCGCAGGTCATACCCGGTTCGTGATGTGGCCGAGAGCGCCTTGTGAGCCGCCCGAGGGACAAAACGGCCGCGTCGGGCACCTGCGGACGGCATGTGACGAACGCCACAGTCGTCGGGGATTCTCCGTGATGGTCTCGTGATTACCGCCGAGACGGGGCGGGAAGTGCTTGCTGTGGTCGAGGCCGCAGCGCCTTCACGGCCCAGCCCTAGGGGGAGAACCTATGCAGAGTCTTAAGCGCCCTGGTCGTACCGCGCCCAAGCGCCTCCAGTCGGTCGTCGAAACCGAACCGGAGGGCGTCGAATCCGACGACTACGACGTGGACGAGCTCGACGCGTACGAGACGTTCGAGATGTTCCGGGTGGTCTGCCCGGACTGCGTGCAGCCGATCGCGCTGCTGGCGGACGAGGAGGTCCTGCCGGAGCACGCGCTGTGCGCGTCGCCGTGGAACCCCTTCGGGCTGACGGTCTGTGCCGGCACCGGCCGCAGCGCGTCCGAAGCGCGGTCCGCCGACGAGTCGGCCGAGCTCCAGGAGCAGGACACGGCACTGCTGTTGACGCTCCCTCAGGGACTCGACTGGCGGACCCAGCCCTTCTCGCACGTCGGCGGCGCGGGCTCGCGCCCGATGCGCGTGCCGGTGATGCGCCGCCAGGCCGCCTGACTCCTTCGCGGCCCCGCTCAATCCCAGTAACTGCCCTGCACCATGGCTCGCAGGCTGCCGTGGTGCAGGATCAGTGTGTCCGGGTCCGCCGGGACGGCCACCTCGCCGAAGTGCACCTGCCGGTAGGCGATGCGCAGCATGACGATCGCGTGCCGCAGCGCCGCGTACAGGGTGTGGAAATCCATGTCGCGCGGTGTGTGGCCGGTGAGTTGGCCATAGCGGGCCTCGACGCGGTCGCGGCGGAAGAACTCCGGCAGGCCGGGCTGTCCGAAGGCGACGGTCAGGTCCTGGAAGAAGCGGTGCAGATAGACGGTCCAGCCGAGGTCGACCTCGCGCGGGGCCAGGGCCGCCATCTCCCAGTCGAGAACGGCCACGGGGTCGAAACCGTCGTAGATGACGTTCCCGATGCGTGCGTCGCCCCAGTTGAACACCGGTGGGCCGGGGTCACGGGGCCACCGTTCCTCCAGTCGGTCGAAGGCGGCCTCGATGAGAGGTGAGCGGGCGACCCCGGCCACCACCCAGTCGTAGTAGGCGCGTTGGGCCGTGACGTGGCGGCGCAGGGTGTCGCCTTCGCCGGGGAGCGCGAGGAACTCTGCCTCCGCTAGCGGGACTTGGTCGTGCAGGCGGGCCAACAACCCCACCGACACGGCCTCCAGGTGCTCGCGTTCGGCGTCGCTCGCCGCGTGCAGCCAGTTGCCCTCGTACGTGTAGGGCATGACGTCCGGCGGGACGCGCCCCTCGACCCGCTCCATGACGAAGAAGGGCGCCCCGAGCGGGCCCGGATCCTCCTCCAGCCAGCGCACCTTCGGCACCGGCAGGTCGGAGTGCTCGGCCACCAGGCGCATCGTGCGGTACTGGCGGGGCAGGTCGTAGACCGGGAACACGGTGTACGCCCCCGGGTCGGCCGCCAGCCTCAACGCGCAGGCGGTGAAGGGCGGTTCGGGGTGCTCTATGTCGAAGAGCAGGGTCTCGCTGGACATGCCGTTCGAGGCGGGGACGGTGACCCCGGTCGCCTTGGCGCCGGGCAGCCGGGTGTCGAGCCAGGCGGTGAGGCGGCGGCCGATCTCCTGCGGGTCGCGGGTGCTGGTACGCGGACGAGGTGCCGTGGCCATGGCGCAACCTCCTTACGGAGCAACCGAGTTGAAGTCCGCGAACCCGCTCGGGTCGTGCCGCCCGAACGAGCCGTGCTCGAAGATGCCGTGTCCCACCCGGCCGCCCAGCCGGAAGCGCGCCGCGTGGTCGGTGACCCCGTAGCCGGCGAGCGGGTGGGCCGCGGTGAGGTCGTAGGTGCGCCGGTCGGTCCAGCCGCGGCCTTGCCAGGTGCCGTGCTGCCAGTCGTCGGCGGGCGGGTAGCCGGCGCCGAGGGCGAGCGGGGACGAGGTGAGGATCTCCACCTCCAGTTCCTGCGGTTTGCGCGGGTCGCCGAGGTGGACGAGGGCACGTTCGGGGTGGCGGGTGCCGGAGCGGTAGGTGATCTCCGGCTGCGGCCAGCCGAGTTGGCGGTCACGGTGGCCGGGGCGGACGAGGGTCGCGTCGTTCAGCGTGCGGTAGCCGTCCGCGTCCTCCTGGACGATCACCATCAGGAATCGGTCCTCGAAGCGGACCGGGCACCAGATCCAGTGGAAGCCCTCGGTCGGATGCTCCTCGGCGAGCCGGCCGCCCTCCTCCCCCGGTATCGGCCGCACCCCCCAACTGCGGTCGCGGGTACCGGTCCACTCCCCCGCGGTGACCCGGAACTCCTCCCCTCCGGCCCGCACGAAGCCCTCCACGCTCCCTGCCTGCACAAAGCGCCGCCCCTCCAACGTGAGCCGGTCGCCCCGGCGTTGGAGGTGGTGAGGTTCCCAGAGCGCGGGGAAGCCGGCGGTCCAGGTGAGGTCGTACGACAGTGAGTCGTCCTGGGAGACCAGCCGCAGCCGGCCGAGCGGCTCCTGGACCTCGATGCGCAGCGGGCCCACTTCGAGCCGCATGCGGTCCTCGCCGAGGGCGTCGGAGGCGCGGACCGCGTGCAGGGTGTCGCCGGTGCGCAGGGTCGCGTAGGCGTCGATCACGCCGACGTTCGGATAGACCCCGAGGCCCAGGATCAGCAGGGCCTGGCCCTCGTGATCGAGGACGTGGAAGATGCAGCGGTCGTAGGCGTTCCGGTCACCCGTCGCCATGTGCTTCATGGAGAGGGGCACCTGGTGCACGGGGTACTCGTCGAGCGGTACGGGGCGGTCGTCGGCCACGCCAAACCTCCCTGGGGACGGCTGGGCTGACGGTACGTCAGATGAGCGCGGGTGGCCAGACTCGGTGCGGGGACCGGCACCGGACCTGGTCTCGGCCGGCCGGACTCAGCGCGAGGACCGACACCCGACGGGTCGCGAACTCACGCTCGATTCCGCGCATCGGTGACCTGTCCGGTCACCCCGCGTTGCCCTGGTATGACCCCTACGAGCCCCGCCTACCCGGCGACCGAGAGGCGGCGTCGCAGCTACGTCCCGCCACCCGCAGGAACGGTTCAGCCCGCGCCTCCGCAGCACCTCGATCCGCCGATCTACCGCGATCTGCTGCGCACCTGGGCCGACCGCGGCCGCACCCTGCCGGGGCGGTACGACCCGGAGTGGGTCAGGCTCGCCGCCCCGACGGTCACCCCGGGTCAGTTCAGCGGGTCTCCGGACCCGCTAGGTGGCGGGCGATGACCATCCGCTGGATCTGGTTGGTGCCCTCGACGATCTGCAGGACCTTGGCCTCGCGCATGTAGCGCTCGGCCGGGAAGTCGGCGGTGTAGCCGTACCCGCCGAGGACCTGGACGGCGTCGATCGTGACCTTCATCGCCGTGTCGGTGCAGTGCAGCTTGGCCATGGCCGCCTGCTTGGCGAACGGCCGCCCCGCGTCCCGCAGTCGCGCCGCCGCCAGGTACAGGGCGCGGCCCGCCTCGATCTGGGTCGCCATGTCGGCGAGCATGAACCGCAGCCCCTGGAAGTCGGCGATGGGCCGCCCGAACTGCCGGCGCCCGGTGGCATATCCGACCGCCTCGTCGAGGGCCGCCTGGGCGAGACCGATGGCGCAGGCCGCGATGCCGAGCCGGCCGGAGTCGAGCGAGGCCAGGGCGATCGCGAAGCCCTGGCCCTCGTCGCCGAGCCGCCGCTCGTCGCCGACCCGGACCCCGTCGAAGTGGACCTGCGCAGTGGGCGAGCCCTTCATGCCCATCTTCTTCTCGGGCGCCGCGCCGCTGACACCCTCGGCGTCGGCCGGCACCAGGAAGGCGGTGATGCCCCGGGCGCCCTCCTCGCCGGTGCGGGCCATGACCGTGTAGAAATCGGCGATGCCGCCGTGCGTGATCCAGGCCTTGGTGCCGGTGATCACCCAGTCGTCGCCGTCCCGGACGGCCTTCGTGCGCAGGGAGGCCGCGTCGGATCCCGAGGAGGGTTCCGAGAGGCAGTACGCGCCGAGCAGGCCGCCGCCGAGCATCGCGGGCAGGTGCTCGACCTGCTGCTGCTTGGTGCCGTAGGCCGCGAGCGCGTAGCTGGCGAGGGTGTGCACGCTGACGCCGAGGCCGACGGTGAGGCGGGCCGCGGCGAGCTCTTCGAGGACCTGGAGGTAGACCTCGTAGGGCTGGTCGCCGCCGCCGTACTCCGAGTCGTAGGGAAGTCCGAGCAGTCCCGACTGCGACAGGAGGGTGAAGACCTCGCGCGGGAAGCGGCCGGAGTCCTCCTCCTGGGCCGCCTTCGGGGCGATCTCGTGCTGCGCGATGTCGCGGACGAGCGAGATCAGCTCCCGGGCCTCGTCCGTGGGCAGTTGCCGGTCCACCGGCTGCGGGGCGCGGTCGGGCATGTCGACGCTCTCCTCCCTGTTCGGGCACATCGGCGGACGTGCGTCTTGGGTGGACGCGGCGTCGCCGGGTCGTACTCGGTGCCTGGCCGGTGCTCCGCTTCCGGGTCTCGGAAGCTGCTGACCAGCGGCTGTGCGCTGTGAGTATGCCCGATCGGAGGCACCCAGTCACCAGTTAACGACCGCTCACTTCAAGACTATCGCGCGTCACCGACAACCCCCGCCGAAGCACCCCCGGATGGGTCCGTACCACCGTCGGATTGGTCCGCACCATTGACCGAACTGGTCTAGTCCTCCTACTGTTCATTGCCAACGCTTTACCGCGTTCATGCCAATCGCCGTGCGTTCCCCTCTCCCCCAGGAGGAGACACCGATGCACCGTCCGCACTTCTCCCGCGCCCCCTTCCGGGCGCTCGTCTCGGCCGCGTGTTGCGCGGTCCTCGGCGCCGGGCTGCTGGCCGGCGCCACCAACGCCACCGCGAAACCCGCCGCGCCCGCGGCGCAGGCCGCCGCCGGGTCCAAGGTCGTCGGTTACTTCACCGAATGGGGTACCTACGACCGCAAGTACCTCGCCAAGAACGTCGAGACCTCCGGCTCGGCGGCCAAGCTCACGCACATCAACTACGCCTTCGGCAACGTCACCGGCGGCAAGTGCGCCATGGGCGACGCCTACGCGGCGACCGACCGGACCTACACCGCCGCCGAGTCGGTGGACGGTGTCGCCGACACCTGGGACCAGCCGCTGCGCGGCAACTTCAACCAGCTGCTGAAGCTGAAGAAGAAGCACCCGAACCTCAAGATCATCTGGTCCTTCGGCGGTTGGACCTGGTCCGGCGGCTTCGGCGAGGCGTCCAAGAACCCGGCCGCGTTCGCCCAGTCCTGCTACGACCTGGTGAAGAACTCCAAGTGGGCCGGCGTCTTCGACGGCATCGACATCGACTGGGAGTACCCCAACTCCTGCGGCCTGTCCTGCGACACCAGCGGGCGTGAGTCCTTCAAGAACCTGATGTCCGCGCTGCGTTCGAAGTTCGGCTCCTCCAGCCTGGTCACCGCGGCCATCACCGCCGACGCCACCGCCGGCGGCAAGATCGACGCGGCGAACTACGCGGGCGCGGCCCAGTACGTCGACTGGTACAACCCGATGACGTACGACTACTTCGGCGCCTGGGACGCGGCGGGACCGACGGCCCCGCACTCCCCGCTGAACTCCTACACGGGCATCCCGAAGGCGAACTACTACACCTCGGCGACCATCAGCAAGCTCCGGGGTCTCGGCATCCCCGCCTCGAAGCTGCTGCTCGGCATCGGCTTCTACGGCCGCGGCTGGACCGGCGTCACGCAGGCGGCGCCCGGTGGCACCGCGACCGGTCCGGCGACCGGCACGTGGGAGGCGGGCATCGACGACTACAAGGTGCTCAAGACCAAGTGCCCGGCGACCGGCACCGTGGCGGGCACCGCGTACGCCAAGTGCGGGAACAACTGGTGGAGTTACGACACCCCGGCGACCATCGGCACGAAGATGACGTACAAGAACCAGCAGGGCCTCGGCGGCACCTTCTTCTGGGAGCTGAGCGGGGACACCACGAACGGTGAGCTGATCAAGGCCATCAACTGACCTTCAGCAAAGGGTGACTTAGGGCGGTGGTCCGGCCACGGGCCGCCGCCCCTTTGTCAGTTGGCCCGGTCAGGTGTCGCGGCGCGCGGGTGCCGGGGCCGGGTAGGAGGGGTCCAGTTCCTCGATGGCGCGCATGGCGCCGCCGAGCGTCTTGACCAGGATCTCGCGCATGGTCTCGCGGGACAGCGAGGGGCGGTCGATCCAGTCGAGGGTGGCGCCCTCGACACCGCACACCCACGCGAACAGGCCCATACGGGCCAGCGGCGCGATGTCGGTACGGCCGTACGCCCCGTCGGCGATGGTCGCGACGATCGCCTCGCGCACCCCGTCCCGGACGGCGTGCACCTCGGCGTCGAAGCCGACGCCACCGCTGACGATCGTGCGGTAGGCGGCCTGGTTGTTCTCGGCCCAGCGCAGATAGCTGTCCATCGTGCGCTGGACCCGGTCCACCTGCGGCAGTTCGAGTCCGCTCGCGGCGAAGGTGATCAGGTCGGCGACCGAGTCGTGGATGATCGCCAGGTAGTAGCCGCGCTTGGACTGGAAGTAGTAGTAGATCAGCCCCTTGGCGACATGCGCCTGCCGGGCGATGTCGTCCATCGAGAGCGCGTCGTACGACGTGTCGGCGAACAACTTCCGCCCGATGGCGATCAGTTCGGCCCGGCGCGCCAGCGAGCGCTCCGTGCCGCGCGCCCGCGGTCGGACGGCGTCGCTGTGGTGGCTGATGTTCAAATTCGACCCTGTTTCCAAAGGGCGGTGGGACTTCCGCAGTATGGCAGGTCGTATGTGTCAGGTCACAGCAGTCCGAGCTGGGCCACGAGCATCGCGACGACCACGACGAGGGTCCAGCCCATGACGTGCTCCAGGACCTTCGGGCCGTCGTCCTTGGGACCGCCGGTGCGGGCTCGGGCGGCGGTGGCTGAGTGTGTCGTCATGGCTTCTCGCTGAGGTCGGATGCGTCGGTGGATTCCCCCACCGATCCGTCCACCTTGCCACTGATCAGCCCTTTTGCGTCCGAGAGCTTGGTCACACGGGGTTTGGTTTCCGGACAGGCGCGGGGGGCCGGTCTCCCAGCACCCCGCGCCTGTCCGTTCCTGTGCGTTCCTGTCCGCTCAGCGCACGCCGACCGCCGCGAGCGCCTTGCGTTGGCGGTGGCTGGGATCCGCCGGGAAGTAGAGGTAGCAGACCCCGCCGGTGCCGGAGACGACCTTGCCGGAGGCGTTGTACCGCTTGGTCCGCAGCCAGATGTTCTCGAATTCCCGCCGCTTGTAGACGCGCCGCACCGCCGCGTCGCTGGCCGAGAAGGGGTCGTTGGCGATCACATCGCCGTCGGCCGTGAAGCCGATCACCGTCATCAGGTGCCCGGAGGTCCCGTAACCCGCCCCGGTCAGCTCCTCCTTGAGGAAGGACTGGGACGTTATGGCCGGGACGCCGGCCGCGATCAGCGTCTCCAGGTCGGTGAGCGAACCGAGCCGGGTCACCACGCCCTGCAGATCCTTGAAGGTGGCCGCGTAGGCCGCGTTGAACGGCCAGTTGCCGCAGCCCGCGTACTGGTAGTCGTAGGTGTAGCGGGCCGCGTGGCACACCTGCGGGTCGGCGAACGCCGGGTCCACCCACGCCAGTTGCTCGGGGGTGAGCCGGCCGCCCCAGTACTCGATGATCATCTGCGAGGAGGTGGGGCTGCACCAGGCCTCGCCGCCGTTGTCGTACTCGGGGTACTGGCCGGCGTGGATCTCCTGCGAGTAGCGCGGGACGATCAACTCCTGGGCCAGGCCCGGGGTCGAGGCAGGGACGGTGAAGCGGTCCGGGACGTCGGAGCCCATCGCGCCGAGCCGCCACACCGTGGGCGTGAGCCGGGTGCCGGGCTTGCGGTAGAGGGTCAGCCGCAGCCGGTACGACACCAGGCGCAGGCCGGTGGTGGCGTCGTCGATGGCGAAGGTGTCGGTCCAGACCGTGCTCCTGCCGTCGGTCTGGTCGTCGACCGACGTCCGCTTGATGTCCCCGTCACCGGCGGCCCAGCGGCCCATGACGTACCAGGGCGTGGCCGTGCCGTCGGAGTAGGTCCCGGTCAGCTCGACCTGGATCCAGGTGCCGGCCGGGGTGCGCGCGTTCCAGGAGGAGATCACCTCGGTGGCCGGGACAGCGAGCTTGTGGACGGGGGACGTCCAGGTCGCGTACTCCCAGGCGGCGGTCGTGCCGGTGTGCGGGTCGGTGTAGTCGGTCGTCCCGGCCGGGGCCGCGATCACCACGCCGGGACGGGCGCCCGCGAGCGCCCGGGCCCCCTTGGCGGTACCGCCGCGCCAGTCGGTGTACGTCGTCCAGGCCCGGTAGTCGACCTGGCGGCCCTGCCGGGCCGGGATGTCGCCGGCGTCCACGGAGTCGGTCGCGTCGGCGGCGACCGCGGGTCCGGCGCTGCCCACCACGGCCGCGGCGACCGCGGCGGCCAGGACGGTTCTGCGGGACGGCTGTTCGGCTCTGCTCATAAGTGGAGAGACCCCCGTGTGTCCGATTCGGTGCTGGTCCCATGCACGGTGCGCTGCACGGTTGTGGGCCAACTATGACCGCACGTGACCGCTCCTGCCAGCACTTCCGTCCATGGCACGCCCACCAATATTGGTCTCGACCGCTGGCGTGACCGCATCAGGAACACGGTGGGGTGAGCGTCCCGGGATCCCGCCCCGAACACCCTCGTGAGACACTGCCCACCGCTCATCCCATATCGGCCCATTTCGCCACCGCACAGCCAAGGAACAGCCATTCACGACCTCGCCTCCCGGCTCCGTCACCTTCCCGCCTCCTGCGGCCCGGTCCGCCTGGTCGGCGTCGACGGGCACGCCGGCTCCGGAAAGACCACGTTCACCGGGGAGTTGAGCCGCGCCCTCGACGACGCCCCGGTGCTGCACCTCGACGACATCGCCAGCCACGACGAGTTGTTCGCGTGGACCGGGCGACTGCTGACGCAGGTGATCGAGCCGCTGTGCCGCGGCGAGCGCGCCGAGTACACCCCCTACGACTGGCACGCCCGCCGCTTCGGACCGCCCCGCGCACTTCCGCCCGCCACGGTCGTCCTGATCGAGGGCGTCGGTGCGGGCCGCCGGGCACTGCGCCCGCATCTCGCGTGTCTGCTGTGGATGGAGTTGCCCTCCGAGGAGTCGTGGACACGGGGGCTCAGGAGGGACGGGGAGGAACAGCGGGACTTCTGGGGCGAGTGGGTCACGGTGGAGCGTCTGCATTTCGCCGAGGATCCTTCACGACCGTTCGCCGACGCCTTGGTACGGCAGTGCGTGAAGGGGTACGAGGTGCTCCCGGGGCCGGGGAACACCGCTGGACCGGACCAGGAAATCACGCTGGGTGACGGACCATCCGCAGTGTGCTGAACTTGTGAAGACGCCCCTTCGGCAACTTGCCGGAGTGCCTCAACTCGGCTTGACCGGGGGGCCGTACAGGACTTACGTTCTGAATGTGCGGCCATGCGAAGCCGCCCAGAAACGCGAAGCCCCCGGTTGTTCCCCCGTGATCGGGGGCTTCGTTCTGCCCGCGTCCCGCCATCCGGACGCTGTACGGCGCAATTCGCTCACGCACGGTGACCGTTCCCGATGCGCCCCCTCTGCTCCCACCTCGACAAACGGCCTGTGCGGCACCCTACGGCGGGCGACACCTGCGCAGGTACGATGCCCTCGGTGCGACCTTCGGACGGCTGCGCGCACCGCAACTCCGGTCCGCGGCACGGCGGTTCGATCAAGGAGGCCGACGGGCAACGGCCCGCCGGCCAACCGACGGGGGCACGGTTTGTGGGGGACGTGATGGACTTCGGCACGCGGGGCCCCGAGGCCCCGGCCGACCTCGCCTGGCTGCGAGGTGTGGATGCCTACACGATGGGCGCCTATCCGCAGGCGGAGGAGGAGTTCCGGGCCGCGGTGCGGATGGATCCCGGGATGGCCGACGGATGGCTCGGTCTGCACGCGCTGCGCGCCGACACGACGACCGCGCTGCTGCGGATGTTCCGGCACCGCGACCGCTTCGGCGAACAGCGCGCCCGGCACCGGCGTTCCCTCAACTCCTGGTACTGGCTGGGCTGGTGGGTGCAGCCCGTGCTGGAGAGCCCGCGCGATCTGCTGCTCGCGCACGCCTCGCACTGGCTGGACGGACGGCATGTCCCCGAGCTGGACCGGGCCCTGGCGGGCCTGCCGCCGGTGGACGCCGACCACCAGGTCCGCTTCCTGCACGCCTGCCGTGCCTACCTGGTCAAGGACTGGGAGCAACTCGTCCGGCACACCGACCCGTTGATCGACGACGCCCTGCTCGGCATCGAGGCGGGTCTGTTCGGCGGCATGGCGCGGGTCCGTCTGGAGATGTACGGGCAGGCCGAGCCCCTGCTCGCCTCCGCGCTGATGCGCTGTCGCAGCGAACAGCCGCAGCGCAAGGAGCTGCGCTACTGGCTGGCGCGGGCCCACGAGGGCACCGGCCGCTCGGCCGCCGCGCTCCCCCTCTACCGGGCCGTGCACCGCGTCGACCCCGCCTTCATGGACACCTCGGCCCGGCTCGCGGCGATCTCCGAGGGCGACGGGTACGACGAGGCCACCGACCTCGCGGCGATCACCCTCTCCGGCGGCGCGGACGCGCTGGAGGGGCCGGACAGCCTGGACCCGCTCTTCGGCGCCGAGGGCCGCGACCTGCGGCTGTCCGAGCCGGAGTTGCCGCCGACCGGTCCGCTGCCGTCGGTGATCGATCCGACCGTGCGGGAGAAGAACGCCACGACGTCGTCGGCGCTGCCCACCGGCCCGACCGACCCCGCATTACTCGAGGAGGCGCTCGCCGAACTGGAGCGCATGGTGGGCCTTGAGCCCGTGAAACGCCAAGTCAAAGCGCTGTCGGCGCAGTTGAACATGGCCCGGCTGCGTGCCGGGCAGGGCCTGCCGGTCCAGCCGCCCAAGCGGCACTTCGTCTTCTCCGGGCCCTCGGGCACCGGCAAGACCACGGTCGCCCGCATCCTGGGCCGCGTCTTCTACGCGCTGGGTCTGCTCGGCGGCGACCATCTGGTGGAGGCCCAGCGCGCCGACCTGGTCGGCGAGTACCTCGGGCAGACCGCCGTGAAGGCCAACGAGCTGATCGACTCGGCGATCGGCGGGGTCCTCTTCGTCGACGAGGCGTACTCGCTCTCCAACTCCGGTTACGGCAAAGGGGACGCGTACGGCGACGAAGCCTTGCAGGTGCTGTTGAAGCGCGCCGAGGACAACCGGGATCACCTGGTCGTCATACTGGCCGGCTATCCCGAGGGGATGGACCGGCTGCTCGCCGCGAACCCCGGTCTGTCGTCGCGCTTCACCACGCGGGTCGACTTCCCGTCCTACCGTCCCCTCGAACTCACCTCCATCGGCGAGGTGTTGGCCGCGGAGAACGGGGACGTGTGGGACGAGGAGGCTCTTGACGAGCTGCGGTCCATCGCGGGGCATGTGGTGGATCAGGGGTGGATCGACGAACTCGGCAACGGGCGGTTCCTGCGCACCCTTTACGAGAAGAGCTGCGCGTACCGGGATCTTCGGCTGTCGACGTATCCGGGTGTGCTGACGCGTGATGATCTGTCGACGTTGCGGCTGCCGGATCTCATGCAGGCGTATGGAGAGGTGTTGTCCGGACGGGGGCCGCAGGACCCTGCAGGGATGTGACGGTCGCGAGAGCGCGATTGGTTCTGTGTGATGCGCGGCTGCGGGGGCGTGGGGGCCCGTCGCGCAGTTCCCCGCGCCCCTGGGTGGGTGCGGGGGAACCGCGTCGGTCAGCACCGCCTGCCTCAGCGCGCCAAGGCCTGCTCCGGGTCGGCGGTGGTCGAAGCCTGCTCCGCGTTGTCGCTCGCTCGCGGCTCCGTCACCTTGACCTCCGGAGTCTCCCTGTGCGCCGGGTCCGTCACCTCGCCCACCAGTAGCTCCAGGACGTCCTCCAGGGCCACCAGGCCCAGGACCTTGCCGGAGGTGTCGGCGATCTGGGCGAGGTGGGTGGCCGCTCGGCGCATCACCGTCAGGGCGTCGTCCAGGGGGAGTTCGGCCCGTAGGGTCGTCATCGGGCGCCACAACTGTTGCGGCACCGCGCGGTCCGAGTCCTCCAGGTCCAGGACGTCCTTCACGTGCAGGTAGCCCATGAAGGCGCCGTTGTCGGCGGCGATCGGGAAGCGGGAGTAGCCGGTGCGGCCCGTGAGTTCGACGATCCTGCCCGGCGTCACCGACGGGCTGACCGTGATCAGGGACTCGCGCTTGAGGAGTACGTCCGTCACCGGGCGGGAGCCCAGCTCCAGGGCGTCCTCCAGGCGCTCCTGCTCCTCGGGGTCGAGCAGACCCGCCTGACCGGAGTCCTCCACCAGGCGGTTGAGCTGCTCGCTGGTGAAGACCGCCTCGACCTCGTCCTTGGGCTCGACGTGGAAGAGCCGAAGGATGGCCTGGGCGCAGGCGCCGAGGGCGACGGTGATGGGCCGGCACACGCGGGCGAAGGCGACCAGGCCGGGGCTGAGCCACAGCGCGACCTTCTCAGGAGCCGCCATCGCGAGGTTCTTCGGGACCATCTCGCCGATCACGAGGTGGAAGAAGACGACGGCGGCGAGCGCGATGACGTAGCCGAGCGGGTGGATCATCCCCTCGGGCAGACGGACCCACTCGAAGACCGGTTCCAGCAGGTGGGCGACCGTCGGTTCGGCGACCGCGCCCAGGGTCAACGAGCAGACGGTGATGCCGAACTGAGCCGCGGCCATCATCTGCGGCAGCCGCTCCAGGCCGTACAGGACCTGGCGGGACCTGGCCGTGCCGAGCGGTTCGATCTGGCTGCGGCGCACGGAGACGAGGGCGAACTCGGCGCCGACGAAGAAGCCGTTGGTGAGCACGAGCAGTCCGGCGAACAGGAGTTGGAGCACGCTCATCGGGCGACCTCCACGACCGACCCGGTCCGCACCAGGCGGACGCGCTCGGCGCGGTAGTGGCCGACGCGTCGCACGGTGAGCCGCCAGCCCGGCAGTTCGGCCCGGTCACCGGCGGCCGGGATCCGGCCGAGCAGGTCGGCGACGAGACCGGCGACGGTTTCGTACGGCCCCTCGGGCACGTCCAGGCCTATGCGTTGCAGGATGTCGACCCGGCAGCTGCCGTCGGCGTCCCAGGCGGGCCTGCCGTCCTCCGGCGGTGCGGCGGCGAGTTCGGGCACGTCCTGTCCGTCGTGCTCGTCGCGGACCTCGCCGACGATCTCCTCGACGATGTCCTCCAGCGTGACCACGCCGGCCGTGCCGCCGTACTCGTCGACGACCACCGCGATGGGCTGCTCGCTGCGCAACTGACTGAGCAGCGGCTGCACCGGCAGGGTCTCGGGGACCAGCAGCGCCGGGCGGGCGATGCGGCCGACGGGGGTGCGCAGGCGGTCGTGCGCGGGGACCGCGAGGGCGTCCTTGAGGTGGACCATGCCGACGACCTCGTCGATCTTCTCCCGGTAGACGGGGAAGCGGGACAGGCCGGTGGCGCGGGTCAGATTGACCACGTCCTCGGCGGTCGCCGACGACTGCAGGGCGCTCACCTTCACACGCGGTGTCATGACGTGCTGCGCGGTCAGTTCGGCGAGCGACAGGGTCCGTACGAACAGGTCGGCGGTGTCCTGTTCGAGGGTGCCGGCCTGGGCCGAGTGGCGGGCGAGGGAGACGAGTTCGCCCGGGGTGCGGGCGGAGGCCAGCTCCTCGGCGGGCTCGACGCCCAGGGCCCGCACCAGGCGGTTGGCCACGGTGTTCAGCGCGGAGATGACCGGGCGGAACAGCCGTGCGAAGGCGTGCTGCGGGCCCGCGACGAAGCGCGCGACCTGCATGGGCTTGGACACCGCCCAGTTCTTGGGCACGAGTTCGCCGATCACCATCTGCACGGCCGAGGCCAGCAGCATGCCGACGACCACCGCCACCCCGGACACCGCGCCCTCGGGGACGCCGACGGCCGTGAACGGGCCGTGCAGCAGTTCCGCGAGCGCCGGTTCGGCGAGCATGCCGACGACGAGGGAGGTGATGGTGATGCCGAGCTGGGTGCCGGAGAGCTGGAAGGAGAGTTCCTTGAGGGACTCCGCGACTCTGCGGGCCCGTCGGTCGCCCTCGGCCGCGGCCTTCTCGGCGTCCGTCGACTCGACCGTGACCAGGCCGAACTCGGCCGCCACGAAGAAGCCGTTGGCGAGGATCAACAGGAATGCCGCTCCGAGAAGCAGCAGGGGGATGGTCATGATGCCGCCGCCTCGATATGTCGTGAGGGGGCGGCGCAGGTACTACAGGACGATCCGTCCATCGCTGGAGGGAGTCACTCCTCGGGTAGCAGGGGGCCTCTGAGGACCGGTGGGAACATCAGTGGCGGAGGCGCAACGAAAACGCCTCCGCCAACAGATTAATCAAGACATGGGTCTCTAGGGCAGATCCCTTGTCGAGTGGGCTTCGGCGAGCGCCCGCAGGGCGCGCGCGTCGGCGATGGCGTGCTGCTTGGCGATGCCCGGCTGGATGCCGAGCGCGGGCAGGCTGGTCCCGTCACTGAGGTTGAGGAACACCCACGGGTCGCCCGGCCGCAGGTTGACCTGCAGGATCTCCGCCCAGGCAAGGCGGCGCCTGCTGGCGATGTTGACCACGGTCACACCGGACTCGTCGGCGACGACCTTCACCCGGGCCAGCATCGCGAGCACACCGAAGAGCAGCGCGGCCGTGACGATGAAACTCAGCCGCTCACCGGGGCCGAGCTGCTCCAGGAGCATCGCGACCGTCGTGATGACCACGAAGATCACGGCACCGGCGACGAGCAGCACGGCGCGCGTACGGCCCGGCCGGAAGGTGACGGGGAGAACTGGCAGATCGGACATGACTCGTACGTCCCTCAGAGCCGGCAGGCGTGGATCGCCGTGGTCAGGATGGCGCGGGCGCCGATGTCGTACAGGTCGTCCATGATCCGCTGGGCCTCCTTGGCGGGGACCATGGCACGGACGGCGACCCAGCCCTCGTTGTGCAGCGGGGAGACGGTCGGCGACTCCAGACCCGGGGTCAGCGCGACGGCCTTCTCCAGCTGCTCGACGCGGCAGTCGTAGTCCATCATCACGTACGTCCGCGCCACCAGGACGCCCTGGAGGCGGCGCAGGAACTGCTGCACCTTCGGCTCGGCGGCCTCGTCGGCGTCCGCGCCGGTGCGCCGGATCACGATCGCCTCGGACTTCATGATCGGCTCGCCGAAGACCTCAAGGCCCGCGTTGCGCAGGCTGGTGCCGGTCTCGACGACGTCGGCGATGACCTCGGCGACACCGAGCTCGATGGCGGTCTCTACGGCGCCGTCCAGGTGCACGACGGAGGCGTCGACGCCGTTGTCGGCGAGGTACTTGGCGACGATCCCCTCGTAGGAGGTGGCGACCGTCTTGCCCTTGAGGTCCGCGAGGGTCTTCGCGGCGCCGGGCTTGGAGGCGAAGCGGAATGTGGAGCGGGCGAAGCCGAGCGGCAGGATCGCCTCGGCGCTCGCGCCGGAGTCGATCAGCAGGTCGCCACCGGTGATGCCGATGTCGAGGCGGCCGGAGGAGACGTAGATCGCGATGTCACGGGGGCGGAGGTAGAAGAACTCCACCTCGTTGACCGGGTCGACGATCCGCAGTTCCTTGGACTCGCGGCGCTGCTGGTAGCCGGCCTCATGGAGCATGTCCGCCGCAGGTCCTGAGAGGGAACCCTTGTTGGGGACGGCGATGCGCAGCATGAGGTCGGCTTCCTTCGCGTGACGGTTTTGTACGGGTTTACGTGGAACCAGGAGACGTGCGGGCCTGGAGACTTACAGGTGGGCGTAGACGTCGTCCAGCGAGATTCCGCGGGCGACCATCATCACCTGGACGTGGTACAGCAGCTGCGAGATCTCCTCGGCGGCCGCTTCCTTGCCCTCGTACTCGGCGGCCATCCAGACCTCGGCGGCCTCTTCGACGACCTTCTTGCCGATGGCATGGACGCCCTTGCCGACCAGCTCTGCGGTGCGGGAAGTGGCGGGGTCGCCGGTGGCGGCCTTGTGCTGGAGCTCGGTGAAGAGCTCCTCGAACGTCTTATTGGACATGATGGTGCTCAGCCTATGCGCAAGTGCCCGGCACTCACCTCCAGGGTTCAGATACTGAGCGGAGAGTGGCCGCCGTCGCCACCGCGGCCGTCACCGCCTCGTGCCCCTTGTCCTCGTTGGAGCCCGCAAGGCCCGCCCGGTCCAGGGCCTGCTCCTCGGTGTCGCAGGTCAGCACGCCCATGCCGACGGGGACGCCGGTCTCGACCGAGACCTGGGTCAGGCCCTGGACCACGCCCTGGCACACGTACTCGAAGTGGGGGGTGCCGCCGCGGATGACGACGCCGAGGGCGACGATCGCGTCGTAGCCCCGGCCCGCCAACACCTTGGCCACCACCGGGAGTTCCCAGCTGCCGGGGACCCGGAGCAGGGTCGGCTCGTCGATGCCCAGGTCGTGCAGGGCGCGCAGGGCGCCGTCCACCAGTCCGTCCATCACCTTCTCGTGCCACTGTGCCGCGATGACGGCGACCCGCAGGTCTCCGACGTTGCGTACGGACAGGTCCGGTGCGCCCTTGCCGCTCACGTTCTCTCGTCTCCTCTGTGCCGGTCCGTGCCGGGCTCGAAAAACGTTGCTGTTACTGGTTGTTGCAGGTGGACAGGGGTGCCGCCGGAGCCGCGTCCAGCCACGGCAGGTCGTGGCCCATCCGGTCGCGCTTGGTGCGCAGGTAGCGGAGGTTGTGCTCGCCCGCCTGTACGGGCATCGGCTCCCGGCCGGTGATCTTGAGGCCGTGCCGCAGCAACGCGTCCGTCTTGTCGGGGTTGTTGGTCATCAGCCGCACGCTGCGCACCCCGAGGTCCTCCAGGATCTGCGCGCCGGCGCCGTAGTCCCGGGCGTCGGCGGGCAGGCCGAGTTCGAGGTTGGCGTCGAGGGTGTCGCGGCCGCGCTCCTGGAGTTCGTACGCCCGGAGCTTGGACAGCAGCCCGATGCCGCGGCCCTCGTGGCCGCGCAGGTAGACGACCACGCCCCGGCCCTCCTCCTGGATGCGCTCCAGGGAGGCCTCCAGCTGCGGGCCGCAGTCGCAGCGCAGGGAGTGGAAGACATCGCCGGTCAGGCACTCGGAGTGGACGCGGACCAGGACGTCCTCGCCCTCGCCGATCTCGCCGTGGACGAGGGCTACGTGCTCGACGCCGTCGACGGTGGAGCGGTAGCCGTACGCCGTGAACTCGCCGTGCTTGGTGGGCAGTCGGACCTCGGCCTCGCGGCGGACGGTGGGCTCGGCGGCCTGGCGGTAGGCGATCAGGTCCTCGATGGAGATGATCGTCAGGCCGTGCTTGCGGGCGAACGGGATCAGTTCGGGCAGGCGGAGCATCCGGCCGTCCTCACCCGCGATCTCGACGATCGCGCCGGCCGGGCGCAGGCCCGCGAGGCGGGCGAGGTCGACGGCGGCCTCGGTGTGGCCGTTGCGGGTCAGCACCCCGCCGTCCCGTGCGCGCAGCGGGAAGATGTGGCCGGGGCGGACGAGTTCGTCGGCCTGGGCCGTGCCGCTCGCGAGCAGCCGAAGCGTGGTCGCCCGGTCGGCGGCCGAGATACCGGTGGTCACACCGTGAACGGCCGAGGCGTCGACCGACACCGTGAACGCGGTCTTCATGGACTCGGTGTTGTCCTCGACCATCTGCGGCAGCTTGAGCCGGTCCAGCTCGTCGCCCTCCATGGGGGCGCAGATCAGACCGCGGCACTCGCTCATCATGAAGGCGACGATCTCGGGCGTGACCTTCTCGGCGGCGACGACGAGGTCGCCCTCGTTCTCGCGGTCCTCGTCGTCGACGACCACGATCGGGCGGCCGGCCGCGATGTCGGCGATGGCCTGCTCGACCGGGTCCAGGGACCAGTCCTCGATGCCGTCTGTGCTGTAGAGAATCGGTGCCGATGTCATGCCGGCGCTCCTTCCAGGACGGGCCGCGCGCCGTCGCGGGAGCGCAGCCACCAGTCGCGCATGCCCCACAGGACGAGTGCGCCGTAGATGACGTAGACGAAGCCGGAGAAGGCGTAGCCGTTGGCGAAGTTGAGGGGGACGCCGACGAGGTCGACGAGGAGCCAGGCGAACCAGAACTCGACCATGCCGCGCGCCTGGGCGTACATGGCGACGACGGTGCCGACGAAGATGTAGGCGTCCGGCCAGGGGTCCCAGGACAGGGACGGGTAGGCCTTGAAGAGCAGGGCCACCGCGACCGTGCCGACGGCCGCGGCGCCGATCATCGCGCCGCGCTCGCGCCAGGTGGCGAACCGCGGGGCGATGTGACCGTCGGCTCCCGTGCCCTTGTTGCGGTTCCACTGCCACCAGCCGTACAGCGCGACGACCACGACGACGGCCTGCTTGCCGGCGCTGCCGGTCAGATGGCCGTAGAAGGCGCCGAAGAGGATGAGGCCGGAGGCGAACTGCACCGGCCAGCTCCACAGGTTGCGCCGCCAGCCGAGGGCCAGGGCGATCAGGCCGAGGATGTTGCCGATCAT
Organism: Streptomyces sp. NPDC092369; assembly: GCF_044755245.1. Classification (NCBI taxonomy): domain Bacteria; kingdom Bacillati; phylum Actinomycetota; class Actinomycetes; order Kitasatosporales; family Streptomycetaceae; genus Streptomyces; species Streptomyces sp. NPDC092369. The sequence continues at coordinate 531,109 of NZ_JBIVQP010000008.1, read as the reverse complement.
GTCCGACCAGAGGATGTGCTGGCCGAACAGGACGAAGGCCTCGGAGTTGAGGGAGTTCACCTGCCCGCTCCCTGGCTGGACGCGAGCAGCCGCTCGACGTACTTGGCGACGATGTCCACCTCGAGGTTGACCGGGTCGCCGGGCTGCTTGAGGCCGAGCGTGGTCAGGGCGAGGGTGGTGGGGATCAGGCTGACGGTGAAGTAGTCGGGGCCCGCGTCGACGACGGTGAGGCTGATGCCGTCGACGGTGATGGAGCCCTTCTCCACGACGTACCTGGCCAGGTCCGCGGGGAGGGAGATCTTGATGATCTCCCAGTTCTCCGACGGCTTGCGCTCCAGCACCGCGCCGGTGCCGTCCACGTGCCCCTGCACGATGTGCCCGCCCAGGCGGTCGCCCACGGCGGTGGGGCGTTCGAGGTTGACGCGGGAGCCGACGGCGAGGGCACCGAGGCTGGAACGGTTGAGGCTCTCGGCCATCACGTCGGCGGTGAACTCGTCACCCTCGTGCTCGACGACGGTGAGACAGACCCCGTTCACGGCGATGGAGTCGCCGTGCTTCGCTCCGTCGGTGACGACGGGGCCGCGCAGACGGAAGCGGGACGAGTCGCCGAGATTCTCGACGGCGGTGACCTCACCCAGCTCTTCGACGATTCCGGTGAACACTTCCCGGGTCCTCCTGCCACATCGGGCACGGACTCCGGGGCCTGTCGATGACGACAGAATCGAGCGAACGAGAACACCGGGGGCGACGCCGAGAGGGACCCGCCCGACAGGGCGAGCCCAGAAACGGCGACGCGCACACAAATGGTGCTCGTCCGCCGCGCACTGCCTCCCATCCGGACTTTAACCGTCGGTCCAGGAATTTCACCTGGTCAACCGGTCACTGGAAGTGACCGGGTCGCGGACTGTAACCGCCGGTTCGGACTTTCACCGACCCCGGAGTGCGCTGCTTCTGGTACACGGCCAGTCTGCCACGCCTGATCCAGGTCCATACGGGCGAACGATGTGGGGTGGCTCACAGGCGACGTCGCTGGACTTCTCAACAGGGCATTCCTTGAGGAACCCTTTGGTCTAGTCCTTTCCGAGGTACCCTGAACCGGTCCGGCGACGGTGACGACGGCCCTTGCCCGTCGCCGGGCCTCCCAACGCGCGCCACGGCTTCGAGCATCACGGACGGTCGAGGGCGCGCGCGGCTCACCGCCCCGGCGCGAACAACTCCTCCTGCGCCCGGTCCCGCGCCGTCAGCAGCGCCCCGCGCAGCACCGCCCCACCGCCCAGCGCACCGGCCCGCACCTCCGTCGGCAGCGGTGACATCCGGCGCAGCCGCGCCTCCACCCGCCCCGCCAGCTCCGCTCCCCCGGCCTGCCCGACCTCGCCGCCGAGCACCACGCAGCCGGGGTCGAGGATCGCGACGACGGAGGCGACGCCCACGGCGACACGGTCGGCGAGCGCGTCGAGGAAACGGTCGGCATCGGTACCGCGGCCGGTCACAGCAGCGCGTACGAGCCCAGCCGCGACCGGTTCGTAGGGTCCCGACTCCGCCACCACCCCGTACCCCTGGGCCAGTTCGGCGATCGCCGACGACCCCGCCAGCGTGTGGAAGCCGCCCTCGCAGTCCGTGGCGGACGGCAGCCCCGCCGTCCCCGGCACCGGCAGGAACCCGATCTCACCCGTGCCGCCCGACGCGCCGCGGCGCAGGGTGCCGTCCAGGACGACCGCCGCTCCGGTGCCGTGGCCGAGCCAGAGCAGGACGAAGGTGTCGCGGTCCTGGGCCGCTCCGTCGCGCTGCTCCGCGAGGGCCGCGAGGTTGGTCTCGTTCTCGACGCTGACGCGGGCCTCGGGAAGCCGTTCCTGGAGGGCGGTGGCCAGCCGGCGGTGCCAGGCGGGCAGGCCCGAGGAGTCGCGGAGTTCGCCGGTGACCGGGTCGATCAGACCGGGGGCGCCGATGCCGACGGTGTGCAGACGGTCGGCGCCGGCCTCCTTGACCACCCGCTCGACCAGGGCGACCGCCTGTTCCACGGCGGGGCCGGTCCCGGTGTCGTCGCCGATCGGCACGGACGCCTCGGCGAGGACCTGGCCGACCAGGTCCGACACGACCACCCAGACGCCCTCGGTACGCACGTCCAGGGCGGCCAGTTGGGCCCGGTCGGTGACGATCCCGTACAGCTTCGCGTTCGGCCCGCGCCGCTGTTCGCCCGCCTCGCCGACCACCGTGATCAGGCCGGAGGCGGTGAGCCGCTCGACGAGGTCGGCGACCGTCGGGCGGGACAGTCCGGTCAGCTGCTTGAGCTGCCCCGCCGTCAACGGGCCCTCCTGCTGGAGCAGTTGGAGGGCGACCCGGTCGTTGATGGCCCGGGCGGTGCTCGGTGATGCGGGCATGCCGAGATCCTTCCAGATCGGCGCTGCCGTACGGCAGTGGGGACGGGTACTCGGCCCGAGTGCCCGCGGCCATTATTGCCCTATCTATCAGGCAGGGTTCCTGATAGTTTACGCGGCGCAGGTGGGGAGCCGTAGAGATCCTGGGAGGGACCGGAGCATGAGCGACGTGGCATACGACGCGCACGAGGTGAGGCGGGCCCGGTACGCGGTGGCCGCCGTGTTCGCCGTGCACGGCGCCGTGACCGGCTCGTTCGCGACCCGGGTGCCGTGGATCCAGGAGCACGCCCACCTCAGCGCCGGCCAGCTGGGATTCGCGCTCGCCTTCACGGCGTTCGGCGCCTCCTGCTCCATGCCGCTGGCGGGCCGTATCAGCCATCGCTTCGGCAGCCGCACCGCGCTGCGCGGTCTGCTCGCCCTGTGGACCCTGTCGCTGATCCTGCCCTCGCTCGCGCCGAACCTGTACACGCTGTGCCTGGCGATGTTCGTCTACGGCGCGAGCGCGGGCATGGCCGACGTCGCCATGAACGCGCTCGGCGTCGAGATCGAGGCGCTGCTCGGCAAGTCGATCCTGTCCGGGCTGCACGGCATGTGGAGCGCCGGCGCCCTGATCGGCTCGGCGGGCGGCACCCTCGCCGCGCACCTGGATTCGGACGCGCGCGTGCACTTCGCGCTGGCGGCGGCCACGCTCACCGCGCTCGGCACGCTGTTCTGCCGCTGGGTGCTCGACCTGCAGCCGGCCGAGGACGAGGAGCCGCCGCCGAGGTTCGCGCTGCCGCCGAAGTCGGCGCTGCTGATCGGTGCCGTCGGTTTCTGCGCGGTGTTCGCCGAGGGCGCGAGCCTGGACTGGTCGGCGGTCTATCTCCGTGACCAACTGGACTCCTCCGCGGGTCTGGCGGCGGCCTGCACGACCGGCTTCATGCTCACCATGGCGGTGGCCCGGCTGGTGGGGGACGCGGTGGTCAACCGCTTCGGCTCGGTCCGCACGGTCCGCGTCGGCGGCTTCCTCGCGGCCGCGGGCGGCCTGCTCGTGGTGGTCGCGGGGCATCCGGCGGTGGCGATGACCGGCTTCGCGCTGATGGGCCTCGGCATCGCCGTGGTCGTGCCGCTGTGCTTCGCGGCCGCGGGACGCAGCGGCCCGAACCCCAGTCAGGCCATCGCGGGCGTCGCGACCATCACGTACACCTCGGGTCTGATCGCGCCCAGTCTGATCGGCGGGGTGGCGCAGGCGTCGAGCCTGGTGGTGTCGTTCGTGCTGGTGTCGGTGCTGGCGAGCGGGCTCGTCGTGTTCGCGGGGGTGCTGCGGGCCGGCGACCGGGACCGGCCGAAGGTCAGTCGGCCGAGCGCAGCAGTGCCCGACCCGCGGCCCTGAAGTCCTCGCTCCACGGCGCCGGGCGCATGGTGACCGGGTCCAGCCGGACCAGGACCCGGGTGCCGCGGGCGTAGGTCACCGAGCCGTCGGCCGAGCAGAGGCGGAAGCCGTAGGTCAGGCCCGTGGTGCCGAGCCGGTCCAGCCACAGATGGACGGCGTACGTGCCCGGCCGGGTGACCGGTGCCTCGTAGCTGATCCGGAGTTCCTTCACCGCGTTGCAGGCGTCGCCGGCCGCCACCCAGTCGCCCGCGTAGTGGAAGCCGTGCTCCTCCAGGAACTCGCCCCAGGCCCGCTCGACCAGCAGCGGGTAGCGGGCGTTGTGGAGCAGGCCGAGGGCGTCCAGGTCGTCGAAGTGGACGGTGACGGGGGTGAGCCGGCCGTGCGACAGGGCGGGGGCGGTCGAGGCGTCGGCGGTCACGGCGGGGCTCCTGGGCGTCACGGATGAAGCGGTGGGGACACTTCATCCTAAGCGGACGCTCAGGAGCCCCTGTCGGAAGGGCCAGGTCGGCCCGCTGGACCCGGCCGGCTCCGGTCAGCCCGCTATCGAGTCCAACTGCTCCGCGGCCGGGCGCAGCGCCCAGAGGTCACCGCCGGGCGGCGCCTGCAGCTTCGGTACGGCCTTCTGCGCCGCCTTGTCGCCCGCGTCCGCCGCCGCGTGCACGACGTCGCTGGCCGCGTAGCGGTAGAACTCCAGCTCCGGGTGCGGCCACGGCACGGCTCCGGTCGCGGCCGGCAGCAGATAGTCGACCGCCTTGAACAGGCTCTGCCCGTCCGGCCCTTGATGCGCCCAGAGGTTCACGCCGACGTGCCGCCCAATGGCGGCGAGCCGGGTGTACGCGACCAGGTCGAAGGTCGAGTAGTGCCAACTCCGCGTCCGCGCCAGCTCCTGCGGCTGGCTGCCGTCGCCCGCGATCTGCGGGTCGAGGCGCTTGGCGGCGGCGTCGCGCACGGTCCGCCGGGCCAGACCCGTGTCGCCGGTCGCGTAGGCGAGAGCGGCGACCTGCATGTCGTAGAAGGTGCCGTGGTTGTTGGCCGCGGCTCCCTCCTGCTTGCCGAAGTCGCTGTCGACCAGCCAGTCGAGGAAGTCGGAGTTCCAGCGGGTCATGCCGGTGCGGTCGGCCTTCGTCCAGCCGGGGGCGCCGGTGGCGAGCAGCGCGAGCGCGTCGACCACGCTGGTGTACGACTGCGAGAAGTCGATGATCCCGATCGCGCGGCCGTCGTACTTGCAGGGGATGAACTGGGCGTGGTTCAGGTTGGGGTTCATCTTCGTGGCGGGGTTCAGGAACCAGGTGCGCAGGACCTGTCCGGCCTTCTCGGCGTACTTCTTCTTGCCCGTGTAGTACCAGGCGAGCGAGAGGTCGTACGTCGAGTCGAAGACCTTCTCGACGTCCTGGCGGTCGGTGCCGGTGTCGACCTCGGGGTTGCGCTGTCCGTCGCGCTGGACGTAGGGGCAGCCCCAGGGGTTGTCGGCGGTGGGGGTCGTCGACGGCCACCAGTAGGGCGCCTGGCTCAGATAGTCGTGAACATCCCCGCCGGGAGCGGGCTTCGGCTTGTCGACGACCGTCCAGGGGCCCTGGTTCAGCCAGTTGTCGGCGCGGGCCGTCAAGTTCCGCACGGAGCCGCGCAGTTGGGAGTCGCCTCGGTCGAGGCGGTGCTTCGTCTGCTGGAGGCGGGCGCCGTCGAGGACGGCGGTGTCCGGGGTCTTGGGGGCGGCATGGGTGGCGTGGGTGGCCTGTGCGGAGGGGACGAGCACGGCTGCGAGAGTCACCACGGCGGCGAGAACGACGGCCGCACGGGATCTTCCACTCATCTAACGCTCCGATCGATCGAGCATCGGTTCAGACACGTGAACAGAATTCATGAGTAGGACCGTGCGAGCGTAGGACTGCTGGATACCCGTGACAATGGTCCGGACAGCATTCATGGACGGAGATGGCCGATGTCGACCTGAACGACGATCCGTCGAGGACGGTCCGCTACGAGGACGCCAGGTCGTACGCGTACGACGGGCTGAACGTTCCGGGGCTCCCCTTGCAGCCGTCCGACTCCCCCGGCAGCTTCACCCACAGATAGGCGTCGATCCGGGCCTCGCCGGTGCTGAGCGTCGGCGCGCGACCGATCTTGCGGCCCGCGGGGTCGCACCACTCGCCGTCGTTCGGGGCGCCGTTGCCGTTGCGGCTGGTGTCGATGACGGCGCCCAGGCTCGCGGGGCCGCCCAGCGCGGCGAGGACCTGTCGGTCGTAGGCGATCTCGGCCGACGTGGTGTGGAAGTTGGAGACGTTGCTGAAGACGCCGTCGGAGGAGGCGGCCGAGGCGGCGCCCGCCTGGCGGAGCAGTTCGGCCTGCTTGCCGGCGGGGTTCCAGCCGGAGTGCCCTGCGTCGAAGTAGACCCGCGCCTGGGGGTCGGCCGCCTTGAGGACGCGGCCCGCACGGGCCAACGAGGCGAAGCGGTCGGCCCGTTGACCGGCGCCGAGGCAGTCGGCCTGGGCTATGGAGTCCGGTTCCAGGACGACGATGACCTCGGCGGAGCCGAGCCCCCGCGCGAAGGCGTCGATCCAGGCGTCGTACGCGTCGAGGTCGGGCGCCCCGCCCTGGGAGGCACCTCCGCAGTCGCGGTCCGGTATCGCGTACGACACGAGGACCGGCACCCGGTCCTGCCCGGCGGCGCCCGAGGTGACCGCGCGGACCCGGGCGGGGATGGTGTCCGGCGAGTAGTCGGTGAACCAGACCGCGGCCGGCCGGTCGGCGATGCGCGACTCGATGACCGGTGTGCGCGGGTCGGAGGGGTTGGCTCGGACCCAGTCCAGGACCTGGGACTCGGGGTGACGGTAGAGGCCCTCGGCCACGGGGACGCTCGGCTCCTTCCTCGTCTTCCTCGGGGCGGAACTCGCGGACGGGCGTGCCTTCTTGGGCGAGGGAGCGGCCGAGGTGCCGCTCGTCGAGGGGGACGGCACCACGGGCAGGCGTTCCAGGCTCGGGGAAGCGGTCACGTCGGATCCGGCCCGGTCCGCACCACGTCCGTCGTCGAGGGCGGACAGCATGCCGGTCGCGGTGCCGACGGCGACCACGACGGAGGCGACCGCGAGCATCGCGGAGCGGCGGGCGGCGCGACGGTGCTCGGCCCTGCGCTCGGCCAGCCGCTGGGCGCGCAAGCCTGACACGGTGGTGTGTCCCCTCCCCACGGCGGGTGCGTTCCCCCGTTCTGGGGAAGCGTCGGTCCCGCCGGCACTTCGGTCAGCGTATGACTGGGACCCTTCCCCCATGCCGCAATTGGAACAGATCACCACACCTGTGGACGTCGTCGTCTCGCGCATGCGCGCCCTGGACGCGGCTCTTCCGCAGCGGGACGGGATCGCGGTCTTCAACCGCGTCTACCTGGCCGTGACGGAGGCGGTCGACCGGCGGATCGAGGCCGGTGCCTTCACGGACGCGCGGGCCGCGATCACGCTGGACGTGCGGTTCGCGGAGCGGTACTTGGCGGCCGTGGAGGCGGCGACGGACGACCGGCGGCCGCCCGCCTGCTGGCGGCCGCTGTTCCAGCTCCGCCGGCATCCCGGCGTACGCCCGCTGCAGTTCGCCCTCGCGGGCATCAATGCGCACATCGGCCACGATCTGGCGCTCGCCGTGGTGGACACGTGTCGTAGCCTCGACTGCGAACCCGCCGAGGTGGAGGACGAGTTCGACCGCGTGGGTGATCTCCTCGTCTCGCTGGAGGAGCGCATCCGCGAAGATCTGATGCCGGGCCCCGACCTCTTCCAGATCGCCGACCCGCTCACCCATCTGCTGGGTTCGTGGAGTCTGGACCGTGCCAGGGACGCCACCTGGACGGCGGCACGGGCCCTGTGGGCGCTGCGCGGACTGCCCGATGTGGCCGAGGAGTTCACCGAGCGGCTGGACGCGGCGGTGGGTTTCGCCGGGCGCATGATGCTCACGCCGCTGCCCGACTGAGGCCGGGCGCCGCGGCCCCGCTCAGTCCTCCGGCAGCTCCACCGGCGCGATCTCGTCGTACACGTCACCCGGACCCGGGTTGGTCGCGTCCGTCCCGCCGCCGAAGTGGTGCATGACGCCCCACACCGCGTTCAGCGCGGTCTGGATCGCGCCCTCGGCCCAGCCCGCCGTCCAGGAGATGTCGTCGCCGGCGAGGAAGATGCCCCGCTTGTCCTCGGGCAGCCGGTCCTGCATGAAATGCGTGAACAGGCGCCGCTGATAGCGGTAGTGGCCGGGCAGGTTGGCCTTGAACGCGCCCATGAAATAAGGCTCGTTCTCCCAGGAGACCGTCACCGGGTTGCCGATGATGTGCTTCCTGATGTCGACCTTCGGATAGATCTCCCCGAGCGACTTCAGCATGACCTCCATCCGCTCGTTCGCCGACAGCGGCAGCCACTTGAGGCTGTCGTCGCACCACGTGTACGAGAGGCAGATGACCGCAGGCTTGTCCGGACCGTCGTCCAGGAGGTAGGTCCCGCGCGTCATCCGGTCGGTGAGGGTCATCGACATGACATCGCGGCCGGTCGGGTTTCCCCTGTCGTCGACGGCCTTGTCGAGCCAGAACGGCCGGTCGACAGGCACGAACAGCTTCGAGCTCTCCATGTAGTGCGTGCGCTCGATCGCCGTCCAGTGGTCGATCGGGAAGAGCGAGTCGTCGCAGGCGATCTTGGAGAGCAGCATCCAGGACTGGGCGGTGAAGATCGCCGCCTGGTAGGTGCGGATGTCGCCGTTGGCGTCGGTGACCGTGATCCGGTTGCCGGCGGTGCGGTGCAGCCGGGTCACGGCGGGGCGGGGTTCGCCGCCCACGTGCAGGGACGCCAGCGAGGTGCCGTAGGGCCAGTGCACGATCTTCTGCGGCTCGCGTTCCCAGAGTCTGACGGGCAGTTGCTGGGAGCCGCCGACGATGCCGCGGTGGTGGTCGTCGGCCTCGGTGTAGACGACCCGCAGGATCTCCAGGATGGAGTTGGGGAAGTCGGTGTCCCAGCCGCCGGTGCCGAAGCCGACCTGGCCGAAGATCTCGCGGTGCCGGAAGGACTTGAAGGCCTCGGAGTCGCAGAGGAAGCCGTAGAAGGTCTGGTTGTCGAGCCGTTCGACGAGCTTCGCCCAGATCTCGCGGATGCGCGGCACGTCCCGCTCGCGCAGGGCGCGGTTCATGTCGGAGAAGTCCGCGCCCTCTTCGAGGCACCTGTTCCACGCCTCGGCGACATCGCGGTAGACCTGCGGCAGATCGGCGACCGTCTCGGCGTAGTGCGACTCGCCCTTGAGGTCGACGACGGTCGAAGGGGTCGTCTCCGCAAGGGGGTTGGGGAACGGCCGGGTCCGAAGACCCACCAGGTCGATGTAGTGCTGGAGCGCGGTGGAGGAGGGCGGGAAGCGCATCGCCCCCATCTCGGCGGTCAGTTCCTCGGTGCCGACGCCGTCGAAGCCGACGGTGCGCAGCCGTCCGCCGATCCGGTCGGCCTCGTAGACGACCGGCTTGAGGCCCATCTTCATCAGCTCGTACGCGGCGACGATGCCGGACAGGCCGCCGCCGATGACCGCGACCTCGGTGCCGTGCTCGGTCGCCGGTATCTGGCCGAGGCCCGCCGGGTGGGCCAGGAAGTCGTCGTAGGCGTAGGGGAAGTCCGGCCCGAACATGGTGATCGGCGGCTGCTGTCGCTCGTCGGTGTGCTCGACGGCGTTGGGCACCGTGGACGTCATGGGGTGGGGACTCCTTGCGCGAAAAGAACGTGAGGGGAGAGGGAGAGAAAGCCGGCGCGTCAGCTGAGGGACCCGTAGAGACCGGGGCGGCGGTCCGTCAGATACGGGTTCGCCTCGCGGGAGGTCTTGAGGACGGCGGGGTCGGCCTCGGCGAAGGTCAGCTCCTCGCCGCGGCCCGCGCGGGCGCGGGCGACCCCGTCGGGTCCGGCCAGCGTGGAGAGACCGAAGAAGTCGAACTCCCCTTCCTCGCCGATCCGGTTGACGTACGCCACGTACATCTGGTTCTCCCAGGCCCGCACCGGGATCATCGACTCGGCGACGAACTGGAACGGGTGCATGTTCGCCGTCGGGACGAGCAGCAGGTCGGTGCCGGCGAGGGCGTGGGCGCGGACGGGCTCCGGGAACTCGACGTCATAGCAGATCATGAGCCCGACGGTCAGCCCGCCCAACTCGGCCTGGACGACCGGCTGTTCGCCCGGTGTGAAGTGGTCGCGCTCGAAGCGGCCGAAGAGGTGGGTCTTGCGGTAGTTCGCGAGGCGGGTGCCGTCGGCGGAGATCAGCTGGGCGGAGTTGAAGACGCTCTCGCCGTCCCGCTCGGGGTAGCCGTAGGCGATCGCGAGACCGTGCCGACCGGTGATCTCGGCGATCGCGTCGGCCGAGTCCCCGTCGGCGGGTTCGGCGAGGCGGCCGATGTCGTCGCCGATCGCGTACCCGGTGAGGAACATCTCCGGCGCGGTGAGCAGCTCGGCGCCCGCGGCGGCGGCCCGGCCCGCGGCCTCGTCGAGGACCCTGAGCTTCTCGACGATCGAGCCGGGGCGGCCGGAGCTCTGGAGCAGGGCGGTGCGCATGCGTGTTCCTCACCAGGACGAGAGGGGCGAAGTGCCGGAAAAGATGGAAGGGCCACCAATGGGACCCACTTAGACGGTACGGGCGCGGGTGGCCGAGCGACAAGGAGGAGCCGTTGCGCGCCGGTGAGCGGTTCGTTGCGCGGGCCACCCGTCCGGCGGAGATTCGTTGCGCGCCCCCGGGACCACCTCCGGTCCTCCTTGAGGCGCAGGTCACGGCCGGTTCCCCGCCGGACGGCGGAGGCGGGGTGCCTACTCGCGCGCGATGTGACGGCGAGGCGGCGCCGGGAGAGTGGTGACCGTCCGCTTCACCTGCAGAAAGGTCCGTCATGCAGCGTCGTACGAAGGTCGCCGTGCTCGGGGTCGCGCTCCTGCTCACCGTCGGTCTGACGGGTTCCGCCGTGGCGGCGGGATCCGCCGTCACCTCGGGAGCCGAGGGCAGGCCGCAGCGCGAGGCCGCCGCCCTCACCGGTACCGCGAAGCTCTACCGCTCGCTCGGCGACGACATCACCTTCTCCTTCGACGCCCACCTCGCGGCGAAGGACGACGCCGACCCGATGAAGGCCACCGGCACCTTCGAGTGGAGCCACTACCTGAACGGCGACGGCGCCTGGGCGAAGGCGAAGGTCGACTGCCTGGTCACCGGCGGCAAGGTGGCCGTCGTCTCGGGCATCGTCACCGACACGAACCTCCCCGACGCCAAGGGCACGCGGGTCGGCATCTCGGTCCACGACCTCGGCCACCGCGACCGGCTCGGCTACAGCTGGGCCACGACCGAGGACCTGGGCCCCAAGGACCTGCCCAAGTGCGTGAGTTCGGCCCCCTTCGAGAAGGTGAAGCAGGGCACGGGTGACTTCACGGTCGTGCCATGGGAGCCGCAGTTCTAGACCCGGTCCCCCGGGTCCGGCACGCGCACTCCCTAGATCTCCCGCAACCGCTCGACGATCTCCCGCAGCAGCTCGGGGTCGTCGGTCGGCAGCACGGTCGACGCCGGCCGGGGAGGATCGATCCGTACGAGACCGGTCTCGGCCAGATCGCCGAGCAGGACGCGTACGACGGTCAGCGGCAGGTCGGCGTCGGCGGCGAGTTCCACGACGGGCCGCGGGCCGCGGTGGAGCAGGGCCAGCAGGCACGCGCCCACGTGGTCGAGGCCCGGTGCCGTGCCGACCGGGGGCACCACGGTGACCTGCGACATCAGGTCGATGTGATGCCGGTCGGAGGGGCGGGTGCGGCCCCGCGTGACGGTGTAAGGGCGTACCAGGGCCCCGGTCTCGCCCTCGTACCAGCGCTCGTCTCTCACGGTGGGGTCACGGGCCGGCCGGGGCCTCGGCGGATCGTACGGCGGCGGCCAGGTGCCGGCCCACGCGGCGGACCAGGAGGCCCATCTCGTGGGCGAGTTGACCGACGTCCGTCTGTGCCTCGCTCAGCACGGCCAGTCGGCTGCCGTCGCCGGCCGGGGTGATGAAGAGGTAGGCGTCGTCGAGCATCACCATGGTCTGGCGGATCTCGCCCGCCCCGAACCGCTCCCCCGCCGAACCGGCCAGTCCGTGGAAGCCGGCGCAGATGGCGGCGAGGTGCTCGATGTCCCGGGCGCGCATGCCGTCCGAGGCACTCAGGGGCAGGCCGTCGGCGGTGAGCAGCACGGCCTGACGGACCTGGCCGGTGCGGGCGACGAGGTCGTCGAGCAGCCAGCCGAGGCCGGTGCCCGGGGTGTCGGCGGGGGTGGCGCGGCTGATGGCGCGGTCGGGGCTCCGGTCACGGGGCATCGGCGGGGTCCTTGCCTTTCTCGTTCTCGGTTCGCCACGTGGGGTCGGAGTCCAGGGGCAAGCCTCGGCGGCCTCGGGCGAGACCCGTCGCAAGGCCCCGAGGGCGGTGCGCGTACCTTCTCGGAGTTCTCCTCGCGCGGGGCCGCGAGGGCCACGCGGGGAGACCGAGCCATGCCGTCCTCGCCCTCAGCCAACACCCCTTCGGGCAACAGCACCAGCGCCGACGGAACCGGCTGCCCGCGAAGTGCGGAATTCCTTGCCGATGACGTTACCGACTGTTCCTACTCACCGGTAGTGAATCGTCGCACAAGCTGGCGGCCCGTCCGCCGGGACCACGACGACCGACCGGCCGCCAGCACCGCAGCCGTCACGAGATACGGCACGGCGAACAGCGCGAACGCGGTGCCGTTGGAGGCGCCGGTGGCGATCGTCGCGTACCCGGCGTAGACGGCGACCGTGCCCAGTTCGGTGCCCAGGCTCGCGACCGAGGTCAGCGTGGCCCGGCCGGCGTCGTCGCCGATGCGCTGCTGGAGGCGGACGTCGGCCAGCACGGTCGCCAGCTGGAAGCCGCCGAAGGCGACCGCCACCAGGCCGAGACCGACCGTCGTCCGCGTCAGCGCCCCCGCGGCCAGGGCGATCCCGGCACCCGCGAGCACCGACGCGAATCCCGCCGTACCCAGCCGCTCGAAGGGTCCGGCGAGCAGGCTCCCGGCCGTGGCCCCGGTCCAGATCAGCAGCAACAGATACGGCACCGTCGTCTCCGCGACGCCGGTGTCGCGCACCAGCAGGGGCGTGTACTCGTCGAGCGCCCCCCAGACGGCACCCACCGCGGGGATCAGCAGCAGTGCCCCGCGCAGCGACCGGTCCTTACGGACCTCGGCGAGCCCGGAACGCAAGGTCGCGGCCCAACTCCCTTCTCCGGAGCGGGAGATGATCCGGTGCTCCGGGAACCGCGTCGCCGTCACCGCGGTCGCCACGCAGGCCAGCACGCTCGCCGCGCCCACGGCCGGGTAGCCGCCCCAGGCGAACACCGGACCGGCGAGCCCCATCGACGCCATCACCGCGACCAGACCCGCCGCCCGGGCCCGGCCCATGATCCGGGCGTACCGATCGCCCGCACCGGCCCGCTCCAACTCCTCGTAGACAAGCGCCTCCAGCGCGCCGGAACCCAGTGCTCCGCGCGCGCCCCACAGCACGAAGCCGAGGGCGAAGGCCCAGTACGAGGGGGTGAGCACCCACAGGGCGAAGCCGGCCGCGGTGAGCAGCGGACCGAGCCACAGCAGCAGCTTCCGGGACACGGCGTCGGCCCAGGCGCCCGAGGGCACCTCCAGGAACACGCCGGTCAGCGACCAGAGGGCGAAGAGGGACGAGATCTGCCAGACGGACAGTCCGGTGTCGCTGAACAGCAGCGCGTACACCGGGTAGAGCAGGACGAAGTCGTCCAGGAACGCATAGCCGTACAGCGTGGCCGTGAGCCGGCGGACGCCGGTGCCGACGGGCACACGCGCAGGTGAGAGTGTCATGAGGCCTTCCCGCAGGGACGGATCGGATGCCGGAGGTACGGCGTCCGAGGCGGCCCTCGGGAGGCACGGCTGGTGGATCAATGTCGCCAGGTCATGTCACCGATGGTAGACACGCCGGGCGGATCCGTCCGGGAATTGCTCCCAGCACTACGTGGGCGAGCCCGACGAGAAGCGGCGCAGCAGCGGTGACAGCACCAGCACCGACTTGGTGCGCTCGACGAACGGCTCCCCGGCGATCCGTTCCAGGACCCGCTCGAAGTGCCGCATGTCGGAGGCGAAGACCTGCACGACGGCGTCCGCGTCACCGGTGACGGTCGAGGCCGCCACGACCTCCTGGTAGCGCTCCAGGCCACGCTGGATGGTCTCCGGCGAGGTGTTGGACCGGCAGTAGATCTCGACGAACCCTTCGGTCTCCCAGCCCAGCGCCGCCGGGTCGACCCGCACGGTGAAGCCGGTGATGGCGCCGCTGGCGCGCAGCCGGTCCACCCGGCGCTTCACGGCGGGCGCCGACAGGCCGACCAGCTGCCCGATGTCCGCGTAGGAGCGACGGGCGTCCTCGGCGAGGGCGTGCACGATGCGTTCGTCGAGATCGTTCAGCACAGTGGGTTGATCACTTTTCGGGTGACGCGATTACGGGAGCGGCGACGGCCGTGGGTGACGCGGCGATGGCCGTATACGAAGTAGAACACGAGCCGGTGGCCGTCCGGACGCCGAAGCCCACCCGGGCACCGCCTACCTCGGCCGGCACCCGTCAGCGTCCCCGGCACGCACTCAGCGCGAGCAGTTCGAGCATCTCGACGTCAAGGCGACTTGACGAGAGCGCCCGGCCCCGGACACAGGGACGGCCCCCGCCGTACGACAGGGGCCGCCTCAACCAGGACGGTCTCAACAGGAGCCGTCGGCAACGGACTCGGTTCAGCTCCAGCTGGCGTGCAGCGGCTTGCCCTCCGCGTAGCCGGCCGCGCTCTGGATGCCGACGACCGCCTTCTCGGCGAACTCCTCCAGGGAGCCGGCGCCGGCATAGGTGCAGGAGGAGCGGACGCCCGCGATGATCGAGTCGATCAGGTCCTCGACGCCCGGGCGGGCCGGGTCGAGGAACATGCGGGAGGTGGAGATGCCCTCCTCGAACAACGCCTTGCGGGCCCGGTCGTACGCCGACTCGTCCGAGGTGCGGTTGCGCACGGCCCGCGCGGACGCCATGCCGAACGACTCCTTGTAGAGCCGCCCGTTCGCGTCCTGCTGGAGGTCGCCCGGCGACTCGTACGTGCCCGCGAACCAGGAGCCGATCATCACGTTCGATGCCCCGGCGGCCAGTGCCATCGCGACATCACGCGGGTGGCGGACACCGCCGTCGGCCCATACGTGCTTGCCGTACTTCTTCGCCTCGGCCGCGCACTCGAGGACCGCGGAGAACTGGGGCCGGCCGACGCCGGTCATCATCCGGGTGGTGCACATGGCACCCGGTCCGACCCCGACCTTGATGATGTCGGCGCCCGCCTCGATCAGGTCCCGGACCCCCTCCGCGGCGACGATGTTGCCGGCCGCGATCGGGACCTGCGGGTCCAGGGCGCGTACCTGCTTGATAGCGCTGATCATCGACTCCTGGTGGCCGTGGGCCGTGTCGATGACGAGCGTGTCGACGCCCGCGTCCAGCAGCTGCTTGGCCTTCTGCACGAAGTCGCCGTTGATGCCGACGGCGGCGGCGATGCGCAGCCTGCCGTTCGCGTCGGTGGCCGGCGTGTAGAGCGTGGCGCGCAGGGCGCCCTTGCGGGTGAGGATGCCGGCGAGCCGGCCGTCCTTGTCGACCGCGGGCGCGTACCGCCGGTTCGCCGCGTCGAGCCGGTTGAAGGCCTCGCCCGGGTCGATGTCCGCGTCGAGCAGCAGCAGGTCGCGGGACATGACCAGGCCGATCTGGGTGAAGCGGTCGACGCCGGTGAGGTCCTGGTCGGTGACGACACCGACCGGCCGCCCGCTGTCGTCGACGACGACACCGGCGTTGTGCGCGCGCTTGGGCAGCAGGGCGAGCGCGTCGGCGACGGTCTGGTGCGGGGTCAGCCGGATCGGGGTGTCCAGGACCAGGTGGCGGCTCTTCACCCAGGAGACGACGTCGGTGACGACCTCGATCGGGATGTCCTGCGGAATGACCACGAGCCCACCGCGCCGGGCCACGGTCTCGGCCATGCGCCGGCCGGCGATCGCGGTCATGTTGGCGACGACCAGCGGGATCGTGGTGCCCGTGCCGTCCGGGGAGCCGAGGTCCACGCCCTGCCGCGAGCCGACCGCGCTGCGGCGGGGCACCATGAAGACGTCGTCGTACGTCAGGTCGTACGGGGGCTGGATGTCATTGAGGAAACGCACGTGCCGCACATCCCAGTCGATCAGAGGTGGTCCCCGGACAGGTCAGCCAGGGGGAAGAGCACGTACTTCATTGTCCCACGGTGGGCGCGATGCGATGCCCGGGAGCATCATCCAGGCAGGTCAGCGCCGCATTCGGAGGAACCTCCAAGCGCTCGCCCGTCGAAAGCGACTAGGCCCCACCGAGCGCGAGCACCACGGAAAGCGCCGCCGTCCGGTCCACCGCCTCGCCGAACACGTCGACCGCGGTCCGCCACTCACCGGGCCGCGCCTCGGCATACGGTCGCCAGTTCCGTACGACGATCAGGAGCCCCTGCTCGACGGCTCCGTCGGGCCAGACGGTGTGGTCGGAGAGGCTGTCGGCGAGGGCGTCCCAGTTGCGGCCGAACCAGTCGGGCAGCGCCAGGGCGCGGGCGCACCGGTCCATCAGGCCCGCCTTGTCGGTGACCCCTTCGAGGTCGAGCGTGACCGTCAGTTCCGCCATCTCAGTACCGCCTCCGTCATCTCAGAACCACCCTGAACGAGTTGTGGTGATCGTCGGAGTAGTTGTATCCCGGCACACGGCCCCGCACCCCTGCCTTCGGCCCTGCGTCCCGGGACTGAAGACACGGCACAAGGGGCGAAGCCCTACGCCGTGCGCTCGATCCTGTCCAGCGTCTCCTCCAGGCCCGCCAGGTCCGGATGGGACCGCAGGTCCGCGAGTTCCAACTCCCGTCTGGAGCGCAGGAACTCGTGCATCTCGTCGGTGTAGGCGTCGGTCAGCTCCTGCGGAGTGACGGCGAGTCCCGCCGCCATGCTCGCCGTGATCGCGTCGTCCAGGCCACCGGACAGCGCCAGCGACGTGACGATCAGGAGCGTCGCGCGCATACCGGTGGCCTCGACGTCGTACCCGGCCGACCGGGCACGGCACAGCAACCATTGAGCGAAGTGGGTCTTCGCGGCCTCTTCCCCGTACATGAACTCTCCCTGCGTCGAGCCGGGCGGTGGCCCGGTGACTGTTCTTACGTACGCGAAGCCCCAGAACGCACCTCCGGGCCCGTCCGCCACCGTCATCGGCGACAACTCGAACCCGCGTGCTGGGCAAAATCAGAGGCCTCAGCGGCGCCCGGAACGGGGTCGTACGCGGCCTCGGCGGGCCCCCGGACGGACGACGGACGCTGTACGCGCGCCCTGTTCCGGGCGCCCTCTGACGAGCCCTCACCTGCCCGCCCACGACCTCACCAGAACTGCTCTGACCTGGTGTTTTCATGAATTTCTCCTAGGGTGGAGACATCTGCCGGACGCCATGGGAGGGGTTTACATGAGTGGGGATGGCATGAGGTACGACGCTGCCCAGATCGAGGTCTTCGAGGGGCTGGAAGCCGTACGCAAACGGCCTGGGATGTATGTCGGGTCGACCGGTGAACGGGGCCTGCAGCAGATGGTGCTCGATGCCGTCGGCCAGGCGGTGAACGGAGCACTGGCCAAGGGAGGCGGCCGTATCGACGTCACGCTCACGGCCGACGGCGGGGTGCGGGTCGCCGATGACGGGCCCGGAGTTCCCTTCGAGGACCCGGGCGACGGAGTCACCGGCGAACTCGGCCTCGAAAGCCTGCTGACCAGCTTGCGCACCGGGCCCGAGCCCAGCGGCCGGCACATCGTGTTCCTGGCCCCTCTCGGTGTGGGGCTCTTCGTCGTCAACGCCCTGTCGAGCCGACTGACGGCCGAGGTGCGGCGCGAGGGGACCCATCGGGTCCAGGAGTACGCGCGCGGTGTCCCTCTCGCCCCGCCCACGACCGTGGGACCGGCGACCGGAAGCGGGACGACCATCGCCTTCTGGCCCGACGCCGAGATCTTCGAGACGACGCACTGCGCGTTCGCCGTACTGGCGGAGCGTCTGCGACAGGTGACCTTCCTCAACCGGGGTCTGGACATCTCACTGACCGACGAACGTCCGGGGGGAGGAACCCGGGCGGTTCGGTTCCAATTCCCGGACGGCGTACGGGACTTCGTGGCCGCTCTCGCCACGGATGGGCTGGGCGCATCTCCGGACGTCATCGGCTTCGAACGGGAGGACCCGCGGATGGCGGGGACGATGGAGGTCGCCCTCGCCTGGCACAGCCGCCAGAAGTCGGTACACAGCTTCGCCAACAGCCTCGCCACTCACGAGGGCGGCACGCACGTGGAGGGCTTCTACGACGGTGTGGCGGCCGCGGTCTCGGCCTACGCGCGAAAGCGGGAGCTGCTGACGGCAGTTGATCCCGGCCCCGGCGCCGAGCGCGTAGGCACGCACCTCTCGGCGGTCGTGTCGGTGAAGCTCGACCAAGTCGAATTCCGCGGCGCCACGCGGACATTGCTCAGCAACCCGCCCGTACGCACCTGCGTCGGAGACGCCGTCCAAGAACATCTCGGGACCTGGTTCGACGAACACCCGGAACAGGCGACGGGGATCGTCGAACAGATCATCCGGGACCGCCCCCAGGACCACCACCACGACTGCCACCAGGGCTGAACTCCCGGCCGACGAGCAGGCACAGCGGCAGACAGGGGACGGGCGGGGCGGCATCTCACCGATGCCACCCCGCCCGTCCCCTCACGACCTGCCTCGTGACCCGCGTCAGCCCCTGTCAGGGTCCATCCGGATCCGTCCGGCTGAGCGCCGACTTCGGGGTCGGTCCCGACGTCATCAACACGTCCGCCGCCGACGTGTCCGTCACCAGGCTGGTGACGAGCCCGGACCGCAGTACCGCGTCGATCGCGGCAGCCTTCCGCGCCCCGCCCGCGATCGCCACGACCTCGGGGATACGGCGGAGCTGGTCCGCCTTGACCGTGATGCACCGCTCGCCGAGGTCCCGTCCGACCCGACGGCCCTGCGCGTCGAAGAGGTGCGCGGACATCTCGGCGGCGACACCGAGGGAGGCGTAGTGGCCCCGCTCCTCGTCGCTGAGCATGTCGTGCACCGTCGAGATGCCGGCCTCCCAGGAGCCGATGGAGACGCAGGCGACCGTGACCTTGTCGAAGTACTCGAAGGCCCGGGCGATGCCGGTCTGGTGGCGCAGCGCCTCCGCGGTGGCCGCGTCCGGCAGCAGCATCGGCGCGTAGATCGGGTGGGCGTCGCCGCCGGCGACCTGGGCCGCGCGGCGGACCGCCTCCACCGAGCCGCGCTCGGCGGTCCCGGCGTCGTACACACCCGTCAACTGCACCACCGTGCACGGCGGCAGCCGGTCCAGGGCCGCGGCCATGTGGATGGTGGAGCGGCCCCAGGCGAGGCCCAGCACATCGCCCTCGTTCAGCAGCTCGCCGAGCAGTTCGGCGGCCACCTCGCCGAGGTTCTCGGGGTCGGGCGACTCGTCGGGTTCGGCCGGGGACTCGACCACGACGGCGTGCCGCAGGCCGTAGCGGGCGCGGAGCGCGTCGGAGCGCTCGGCGTCCAGTTCGGCCGGGACACGGATCTCGATGCGTACGAGGTCTCGTTCGAGGGCAGTCTCCAGTACCCGGGCCACCTTGAAGCGGCTGACGCCGAACTCCTCCGCGATCTGGATCTTGGACTTGCCCTCGAGGTAGAAGCGGCGGGCCATGGCCGCCGCCTGCACCAGCTCAGCGGGTCCCATCCGCACGGCTGACCGGCCCGCCGACATACCCGACACGGCGTTCTCCTCACTGCTGTTCACACTCTGGATTCGCCGTTCATCCTTGCAGATCCGGCGCACTTGATCCGCCCTGATGGGCGCCGTTCACGTAGCTGTTCACCGTCCTGTGGCTCAGTGGTCGCATGCCCAGGACGCCTGGGCGATCGCCCCCTCCGCCTGGGTGCGCAGTGCACGTACCGCCGCGGCCGGGTCGGACGCGCCGTAGACCGCCGAGCCGGCGACGAAGACATCGGCGCCGGCCTCGGCGCAGCGCTCGATGGTGGACTCGGAGACCCCGCCGTCGACCTGCAGCCACAGCTCCAGACCGTGCTTGCTGATCAACTCGCGGGTTCGCCGGATCTTCGGGAGCATGATGTCGAGGAACGCCTGCCCGCCGAAGCCCGGCTCAACGGTCATGATCAGCAGCATGTCGAGCTCGGGGAGCAGGTCCTCGTACGGCTCGATGGGCGTCGCGGGCTTCAGCCCCATGGAAGCGCGGGCACTCTTGGCCCGGATCTCCCGGGCCAGCCGCACCGGCGCGGCGGCCGCCTCGACGTGGAAGGTGACGGAAGAGGCCCCCGCTTCGACGTACTGAGGTGCCCACCGATCGGGGGCCTCGATCATCAGATGGCAGTCCAGCGGGGTGTCCGTCGCACGGGCCAGCGACTCTACGACCGGCACGCCGAGCGTGAGGTTCGGGACGAAATGGTTGTCCATGACGTCGACATGGAGCCAGTCGGCTCCCGCGACCGCCTGCGCCTCGTCCGCGAGGCGGGCGAAGTCGGCGGACAGGATGCTGGGGTTGATCTGCGCGGCCATGCCCCAAGCCTGCCATGTCCGGGCACGTTTGTTCGCGCCGGTCCGGACCTAGGACGTTCATCGGATGTCCTACCGGGACCGCGCGTGCCATGCTGGGCCGCCGATCGGCACGACGTAGGTCGACGGGGGTCGCCATGACGGACGGAAACACAGACACAAACGCGGACGCCACCACGGACACGAACTCGGGCAGGGACCCGAAGACGGACGGCAAGGGCCATGGGCGCCATGTCCGCCAAGGGTTCATCGGCTTCGTGACGGGCCACCGCAGCAAGTGGGTCATCGTGGCCCTGTGGCTGGTGGTGCTGGTGGTCGCGGCGCCGCTCGCCTCGAAGCTCACCGACGCCCAGGACAACGACGCGGCCTCCTGGCTGCCGGGCTCGGCGGAGTCGACCAAGGTCCTCAACACCTCGAACGGCTTCCGGCCGGAGCAGATCCCGGCCGTCGTCGTCTACGCGCGCGAGGGCGGGCTCACCGAGCAGGACCGGGACAAGATCGCGCAGGACGCGGACCAGATCAAGAAGCTGACCGCGCACGGCATCCGCGGCTCCGAGGTCCGCGGCCCCGTCTACAACAACGAGTCCGCGCCCGAGGCCGCCCAGATCTACATCCCGATCACGATGGACGAGAAGGGCTGGGAGGAGATCGCCCCGGCCGTCGACTCCATCCGCGATCAGACGGGCAAGAGTACGGGCGAACTCTCCGTGCACGTCACCGGCCCCGGCGGCGTCTCCGCCGACTTCTCCAAGGCCTTCGAGGGCATCGACTCGACGCTGCTGTTCTCGGCGATGGGCGTCGTGATCGTGATGCTGCTGCTGACCTATCGCAGCCTGACGCTCATCTTCGTACCGCTGATCGGCGTGGTCGTCTCCCTGTTCACCGCCCAGGCGCTGATCTATCTCCTCGCCCAGCACGCGGGGCTGACGGTCAACGGCCAGAGCGCGGGCATCCTGACGGTCCTCGTCTTCGGCGCGGGGACGGACTACGCCCTGCTCCTGGTCGCCCGCTACCGGGAGGAGCTGCGCCGCCACGAGGACCGGCACGAGGCGATGGCGCTCGCCCTGCACCGCGCGGGCCCGGCCGTCCTCGCGTCGGGCGCCACCGTCGTCGTCAGCATGCTCGTCCTGCTGGCCGCCGAGATGAACTCCACCCGCGGCCTCGGCCCGGTGGCCGCCATCGGCGTGGCCGTCGCCCTCCTCGCGATGATCACCCTCTTCCCCGCCCTGCTGCTGATCTTCGGCCGCTGGATCTTCTGGCCGGTGATCCCGCACTTCGGCTCGGCCGACCCGACCGAGCGCGGCATCTGGGCCCGGATGGGCCGCTCCATCGCCCGCCGCCCGCGCGCCGTCTGGGCCGCCACGGCCCTCGTCCTGGCCGCCCTCTCCCTGGGCCTGCTGCAACTGCGCGCCGAGGGCATCAGCAACGCGGACGCGTTCACCGGCACACCGGACTCGATCACCGGCCAGAAGGTCTCGGAGCGCTACTTCCCGGCGGGCACCGGCGACCCCTTGGTGATCGTCTCCAACGAGGCGCAGGCCGCGCAGGTCCGCACCGCGGTCGCCGGCACCAAGGGCGTGGTGCCCGACAGCATCGCCGTACCACCGGGCACGAAACCGTCGTACGAGGGTCAGGTGCTGTTCGAGGCGACGATGTCCGATCCCTCCGACAGCGAGGCCGCGAAACACACCGTCGACCGGGTCCGGGACGCCGTGCACGCGGTGCCGGACGCGGATGCCCGGGTGGGCGGCGGCACCGCGTCGCTGCTCGACATGGAGGCGGCGACGACGCACGACAACCTGGTGATCATCCCGGCGGTCCTGGTGGTCGTCCTGCTGATCCTGGGCCTGCTGCTGCGCGCGCTGGTGGCGCCGCTGCTGCTGATCGGCACGGTGGTGCTGTCCTTCGCGGCGGCCCTCGGCGCCAGCGCCCTGGCCTTCCGGCACATCTTCGACTACGCGGGCGAGCAGACGGACTTCCCGCTGTTCGTCTTCGTCTTCCTGGTGGCCCTGGGCATCGACTACAACATCTTCCTGACCACCCGCATCCGCGAGGAGGCCGGCCACCAGGGCACCCGCCCGGGCGTGGTGACGGGCCTCGCGGCCACCGGCGCGGTCATCACCTCCGCGGGCCTGGTCCTGGCCGGCACCTTCGCCGCCCTGGGCACGCTCCCGATGGTGGCCTTCGCGGAGATCGGCTTCACGGTCGCCCTGGGCGTCCTCCTGGACACCTTCATCGTCCGCTCGGTCCTGGTCACATCCCTGTTCCTGGACGTCGGCCCGAAGATCTGGTGGCCGCACCGACTGGCCCACGACGACGCGCCCGCGCCGACGGAGACGGAACGGGTCGGCCAGACCTCCGAATGACCGCAGGGATCGTGGGCTGTCCGGCGCTCAGTGGAGCAGGGGCCGGACAGCCGACGCTCAGCCGGTCCGCCGGATGAGCGCCAGATACATGGCGTCGGTCCCGTGCAGATGCGGCCACAGCTGTACGTCGGGACCGTCGCCGAGGTCCGGTACGCCGGGCAACAGCGGGCGGGCGTCGATCAGTTCGGCGTCCGGCCACTGCTTGAGCGCGTCGTCCACGACGGCCCTGGTCTCTGCGAGGTGCGGCGAGCAGGTCGCGTAACCGACGACACCACCGACCCGTACGGACTCCAGTGCGGTGTGCAGCAGGGCGCGCTGGAGCGGCGCGAACCCTTCGAGATCGTCAGGACGGCGCCGCCAGCGCGCCTCGGGCCGCCGCCGCAGAGCGCCAAGTCCCGTGCAGGGCACGTCCATCAGCACGCGGTCGAAGGAGCCGGGCTGCCACGGCGGCCGCGTCCCGTCGGCGGCGATCACCTGATACGGCCCCGGGTTCCCGGCCAGCGCCTTGGCCACGAGCCCGGCCCGGTGCGGCTGCTTCTCGGCGGCGAGCAACATGGCGCCGCGCTCGGCGGCGAGAGCCCCCAACAACGCGGCCTTGCCACCGGGCCCGGCACACCCGTCGAGCCACTTCTCGTCGGGACCGTCCAGCGGGGCGTTGGCGAGGGCGATGGCCACGAGCTGGCTGCCCTCGTCCTGCACACCGGCCCGACCGTCCCGCACGGCCTCGACGGCCCCCGGCTCACCGCCCTCGGACAACCGCACGGCATACGGCGACCAGCGCCCGGCCACGGCGGCCTCCTCACCGAGCAGTTCCTCGACGGTGGACCGACCGGGCCGCGCGACGAGGGTCACCTCGGGCCGCTCGTTGTCGGCCGTCAGCAACTCCTCGATCCCGGCCCGCCCGCCGCCCAGCGAGTCCCACAACGCGGAGACGACCCAGCGAGGGTGGGAGTGCACGACGGAGAGATGATCCTCCGGATCATCGTCATAGGGCGGCGCGACCTTGGCGAGCCACCCGTCGAGGTCGTCCTGCGAGACCTTCCGCAGCACGGCGTTCACGAACTTCGCCCGCCCGTCCCCCAGCACGACCCGAGCGAGCTCGACGGACGCGGACACGGCGGCATGCGTAGGAATCCGCGTCCCCAGCAACTGATGGGTCCCGAGACTCAGCACATCGAGCACAGGCGGATCGACTTCACGCAACGGCCGGTCGACACAAGCCGCGATGATGGCGTCATACGTCCCCTGCCGCCGCAGCGTCCCGTACACCAGCTCGGTCGCGAGTGCCGCGTCCCGCGCGTCGAAGTCCCCCTTCTCCCGCGCCTTGCGCAGCAAGGGCGGCAGTACGAGATTCGCGTAGGCGTCCCGCTCGTCCACCGCCCTCAACGCCTCGAAGGCGATCATGCGGACGGGGTCCTTCTTGGGCCGCCGGTAGGGCTTGCCGCTGGGACGGGGCCGACGGGAGGTGTCGCTCACGAAAAAGGTGCTCCGGACATCAGGACGAGAGCGCGACGACAGCGCGCGGGATACGCACCAAGGGTACGTCGACGGGACATTCTTGACCCTACGACCGCAGGCGGACGGTCATGGTCGGGCTGGTGGCCGTCGGCTACCGGCCGAGCCGCTCCTCGTCGGAGATCCGCACACCACGCGCCCAGTCCGCCGCCCGCATCGGCTTCTTGCCCTGGGCCTGCACCCACAACAGCTCGACGGCGTACGAGCCGGAACCGACATGGACGCTGTTCTTGCCGACGTCGAGCTGCCCGGGCACCAGGTCGGTCCGATCGGTCGCCGGAGCCACCTGGATCAACTTGAGCCGTTCGTTGCGGAAGGTGGTCCAGGCACCGGGCGCCGGCGTGCACCCGCGCACGACCCGGTCCACGCGGAGCGCCGGCGCGGCCCAGTCGATCTCCGCGTCCTCGACGGTGATCTTCGGCGCGAGGGTGATGCCGTCCGAGGGCTGCGGTACCGCCTTCAGGGTGCCGTCCTCGATGCCGTCCATGGTCGCGGCGAGCAGCCCGGAGCCGGCGAAGGCGAGCCGGGTCAGCAGGTCACCGCTGGTGTCGGTGGGCCGGATCTCCTCGGTGACGGTGCCGTAGACGGGCCCGGAGTCGAGGCCTTCCTCGATCAGGAAGGTGGAGGCTCCGGTGATCTCGTCGCCCGCCATGATGGAGTGCTGCACGGGCGCGGCCCCGCGCCAGGCGGGCAGCAGCGAGAAGTGCAGGTTGACCCAGCCGTGGGCGGGGATGTCGAGGGCGACGCGGGGCAGCAGGGCGCCGTAGGCGACGACGGGACAGCAGTCCGGCGCGATCTCCCGCAGCCGCTCCAGGAACTCCGGGTCCCGGGGCTTCCCCGGCTTCAACACCTCGATGCCGGCCTCCACGGCCCGCTCCGCCACGGGTGACGCCACCAGCCTGCGCCCCCGCCCGGCCGGCGCGTCGGGCCGCGTGACAACGGCGGCCACGTCGTGTCGCCCGGAGGCGATAAGAGCGTCCAGAGCGGGAACGGCAACCTCGGGCGTACCGGCGAAGACAAGCTTCATGGGTGGATGGGGGCCTCTCGGACGGGGACGGGCGGGGACGGGACGGGACGGGACGGAGGAAGGAACGGCGGATCAACACCCCAGTCTATGACGAGGGGGCGAGGCCAGGTGCCCACGGCGGATCAGCCGCCAATGGCGCTGCCCCCTCAGGCGACCCCCGCCTCTTGCCCAACTGGAAACGGGTGGTGCGCGGGTGGGCGAAGGATCGCCCGATGGCCGAAGGCCGAGGCGTAAACCCACCCCCAGGGGCGTACGCATATGCCCACACGCCCCCATTGCGTGACCCGCGGAGCGATCCCGCGTTGGTCAAGAAAGAGTTGACCACAACGGGCCGCCTACCACGCGGCCCGATCATTTTCACGCCGGTTCGAGAGGCTTGTTCATGGCCGACCACGCAACCCACGACGCCCAGGCTCGGGCCAGCCTGCACTTGCTGGTGCGGGACATCGAGCGGGTCCGCCGGCAGGTGGACGCGTTGCGCACGCTCACCGCCCAGTTGGGCAACGTCTACCGCCCGCGCCGCTCCGGCCCCTCCACGGGCTTCGTCGTCTACGGCCGTGCCCCCGCCCCCACGGTCCGCCTCGCGCAGGAGCTGCGGGACAGCGTCGAGACCCTGGTCACGGCCGCCGTCGACTTCGACCGCTCCCTCGGCTTCTCGTGGGACGCGGTGGGTTCCGCGCTGGGCGTCACGAAGCAGGCGGTGCACCGCCGTTACGGCGCGCGCCGCGCCGCGACGCAGGCCGCCGCCGAGGCCGAGCGCACCACGGAGGCGGCGGGAGCCCGCCCGGTGAGCGTCAACACCGGTATCCCCACCGTGCCGACGGTCCCCGCGGCCCGCTCGATGCCGACCCAGCCGACGGCGGGCAGCCCGGTCCTGCGCGAGCCGGTCCTGCGCGACGAGGCCAGACCCACGGCCTTCCCCGGCCCGCGCAACGGCTGACCCACGTCTATCTCCTGCCCTCCCGGAACTCCCCGGGAGGGCAGACGCATGCCCGGGGAGTGCAGACGCACCACGGGGACGGCAGACGCATGCAAATGAACTCCCCCGGCGCCCCCACCCCCTCGCCCCTCCCCGTCACCCAATATCCGGCGGATCAACCCTCACCCGCACCACAGAATCCCCACCGCCCCCACCACTCCCGCTCCCACTCCCCCGAGCCATCCGCGCAGCCTGCGCGGTCTTCAACGCGGCCGCCAAAGCCGCCCCACTCCCGGGCGGCACCCTGATCAACATCCGCTCCCAGTGCTCCCCCACCGGCGGCGCCCCGACCCGCCGCGGACGCCCAGCGGCAGCGCCCGGCACCGGAACGGGCCCCAACAGCTCCGCCTCCCGCGGCAGTTCAGCCGTACGCAGAAACTCCGCGACGGCCTCCGCGCTCCCCGTGACCGCGGCCATCCGCGAAACCGGCGGAAATCCCAGCTCGGCCCGCTCGGCAAGCTCCCGCACCGCATGCCCGACGGGGTCCCACCGCACCAGCGCCTGCACCGGCCGCAAGGTCGGCTCGGCGACGACGACCACAGTGCCGCCGCCCTGCGCGCCCCCAACCCCCTGCGGCCGCACCAACGCGGCGGCCGCGATCCACCGCCGCAACGCGTCCTCGCCGGCCCGCAGATCGGGCCGCCCGAGCATGGCCCAACCGTCCAGCAGCAGTGCCGCCGCGTAGCCGCCCTCGGCGACCGGCTCGGCCCCGGGGGTGCTGACGACCAGCGCGGGAGCGCCCGGCACGGTGTCCAGCACATGCTCGCGCCCCGAGGTCCGCACGGGCACGGCGGGAAAGGCCCGCCCCAACTCCTCAGCGGTCCTCCGGGCCCCCACCACCTGAGCCCGCAACCGAAACCCACCGCACTCGGCACAGTGCCAGGCGTTCTCGTCCCGACCACACCACCCGCACCGCAGCGCGGCCCCCGACTCCTGCCCCTCCAGCGGCCCGGCGCAGTGCCGACAGCGCGCGGGCGCACGGCAGTTGGCGCAGGCCATCCGGGGCACGTACCCGCGCCGGGGCACCTGGACCAGCACGGGCCCGTGCCGCAGCCCCTCTTTGACGGCCTGCCAAGCGAGGGTCGGCAGGCGAGCGGCCCGCGCGGCCTCGTCGCGCGCCAGATCCCCGTCCCCGACGGTCCGCACGAGCGGCGCGGCCGCCCGCACCTGTTCCCGCCCGGCGACCACGGGCCGCGCCCATCCGCTCTCGACCAGCTGGGCGGCCTCCACGGTGCAACTCCAACTGCCCAGCAGAAAAGCGCACTTGTCCTGAGCGGCCCGCAGCAACAACACCTCACGCGCGTGCGGCTGAGGCGCGTGCAACTCGCTGTGGCTGTCGTCCCCGTCATCCCAAATGGCGACCAGCCCGAGATCCTGAACCGGCGCGAACATGGCGGCACGCGTCCCCACCACCGCCCGTACGGCCCCCCGCCGCACCGCCAGCCACTCCCGGTACCGCTTCTCGGGCCCGGCGTCGGCAGTGAGCACCGCGTGCCGTCCCTCGCCCAGCAGCGCGGTCAGCGCGGCGTCGACCCGGGCGACGGCCCGTCCATCGGGCAGCACCACAAGTGCCCCTCGCCCGGACGCGAGGGTCGCCGCCACGGCCCGCGCCAGCTCGTCGCTCCACTCGGGTCCGGGCAACGCGTTCCACACGGCCCGCGGCGCACCCCCCGAGGCGAGCGCAGCCACGAACGCGGCCCCTTGCTCGTACCGCCCCCAGCTGCCCGCCTCCGGCGCGGAAGGCGGCGGCAACGGCTCGGGAGACGGCCGCTGCTCGGCCCGCGCACTGCGCGGCGGCACGGCGAGTTGCAGCACATCGGCAAGACTCCCCGCATACCGATCGGCGACAGCCCGAGCGAGCCCTAGCAACTCCGCGCTCAACACCCGCTCAGGCGAGACGACCTGGGCCAGCGCGGCAAGAGGTCCCGAGTAATCGGACTCGGCAAGCCGCTCGACGAGGAACCCGTCGATCAGCCCGCCGCCCTCACGCCGCCCGTCCCGCACGCGATGCCGCCCGGCCCCGAACCGCACTCGCACCCGCACTCCGGGCTGCGCGTCGGCGTCAAGCTCCTCCGGCACCGCGTAGTCGAAGTACCGATCAAGATGCAGCACCCCCTTGTCGACCAGCACCCGCGCGACCGGCAGCTCCTCGGCCAGCGCGGCCCCCCGCCAGGTCCGCGGCTTGGCCCGCGGCACCTCCGCCTTCCGCACACTCTCCCGAATCAACGCAAGCTGCTCAGGCGGCGCCCCCTCGGCCCCGCCGCCCCCCTGCCCGTCTTCGCTGCTCACGCTTGCATTCTTACCAAACCGCACTGACATCGGCGGACCGGCCGCCCCCGACCGGAACGCGCCGAGGCCCGGCTCCCCGAAGGAAACCGGGCCTCGAAAGGGTGCCGCGGGACCTACAGCCCCGCCGCCTTCCGCAGCGCGTCCACGCGGTCCGTCTTCTCCCAGGTGAACTCGGGGAGCTCGCGGCCGAAGTGGCCGTACGCCGCCGTCTGGGCGTAGATCGGGCGGAGCAGGTCGAGGTCGCGGATGATCGCGGCCGGGCGCAGGTCGAAGACCTCGTCGATGGCCTTCTCGATCTTGTCGGTGTCGACCTTGGCGGTGCCGAAGGTCTCGACGAAGAGACCGACCGGCTCGGCCTTGCCGATGGCGTAGGCGACCTGGACCTCGCAGCGGGAGGCGAGGCCCGCGGCGACGACGTTCTTCGCGACCCAGCGCATGGCGTACGCGGCGGAGCGGTCGACCTTGGACGGGTCCTTGCCCGAGAAGGCCCCGCCGCCGTGGCGGGCCATGCCGCCGTAGGTGTCGATGATGATCTTGCGGCCGGTGAGGCCGGCGTCGCCCATCGGGCCGCCGATCTCGAAGCGGCCGGTGGGGTTCACCAGGAGGCGGTAGCCGTCGGTGTCCAGCTTGATGCCCTCGTCCAGCAGCGCCTTCAGCTCCGGCTCCACCACGAACTCGCGGATGTCGGGCGCGAGCAGCGACTCGAGGTCGATGTCGGAGGCGTGCTGCGAGGAGACGACCACCGTGTCGAGGCGGACGGCCTTGTCGCCGTCGTACTCGATGGTGACCTGTGTCTTGCCGTCGGGGCGCAGGTAGGGGATGGTCCCGTTCTTGCGGACCTCGGAGAGGCGCTTGGCCAGGCGGTGCGCCAGGAAGATCGGGAGCGGCATCAGCGTCGGCGTCTCGTCCGTCGCGTAGCCGAACATCAGGCCCTGGTCGCCCGCGCCCTGGCGGTCGAGCTCGTCCTCGTCGCCCTCGACCCGGTTCTCGTAGGCCGTGTCCACGCCCTGCGCGATGTCCGGGGACTGCGCGCCGATGGAGACCGAGACGCCGCAGGAGGCGCCGTCGAAGCCCTTCTTGGACGAGTCGTAGCCGATCTCGAGGATCTTGCCGCGGACGAGGGTCGCGATGTCCGCGTAGGTCTTGGTGGTGACCTCGCCGGCCACGTGCACCAGGCCGGTCGTGATCAGCGTCTCGACGGCGACGCGGGACGTCGGGTCCTCGCGCAGAAGCGCGTCGAGAATGGTGTCGCTGATCTGGTCAGCGATCTTGTCGGGGTGGCCCTCGGTGACGGACTCCGAGGTGAACAGGCGACGGGACACAACGCTCCCTGGGGTTGCAGCGGCTGCTGGCTGATCATTGGCGGACGGGCTCGGAGGCTGCGCCCGGCATCGTCCGAGAACAGTTTATCGGTCGCGCTCGGCCACCGGCCCCCCTGTCTCGCGCCTCGGGAGTGCTGTGACCTGCGGCACGCGCATTCTGCCCAATACCCAGCGGCCTTGGCCAGAGTCGCCACGCCTCGTCGTTGAGGTTTGAGATGACTGAGAGACGAATGAAACATTCAGCGAAGGCGCGGTGCCACCAGGTCCCAGACGATTTCGGCCAGGGCCTCCTTCGGGCCGTGCGGCACAAAGGTCTCGCTGCCGTCGGCGCCCAGCACCACGGCCTCGTTCTCCTCGGAGCCGAACGTCTTGCGCTCCCCCACCTCGTTCACCACCAGCAGATCGCAGCCCTTGCGCGCCAGCTTGGCGCGTCCGTTGGCCAGCACGTCGTCGGTCTCGGCGGCGAAGCCGACGATCACCTGCCCGGCGCGGGCGCGGTCGGCGGAGATCTCCGCGAGGATGTCCGGATTCCGTACGAGGACGATCGGCTCGGGGTCGTGATCGTCCTTCTTCTTGATCTTCCCGGCCGCATACGCAGCCGGGCGGAAGTCGGCGACGGCCGCGGCCATGACGACGGCGTCGGCGTCCGCGGCCGCCTTCAGGACCGCCTCCCGCAGTTGCACCGCCGTGCCGACCGGGACGACGTCCACGCCCGCGGGGTGCGGCAGTCCGGTGTTCGCGGCGACGAGCGTGACGCGGGCGCCGCGCGCGGCGGCGGTGCGGGCGAGGGCGTAACCCTGCTTGCCGGAGGAGCGGTTACCAAGGAAGCGCACCGGGTCGAGGGGCTCGCGAGTACCACCGGCGCTGACGACGACGTGCTTGCCTGCGAAATCCGGCTCGGTGACTCCGCGGGCCAGCACGCGGCGGCAGACCTCGAAGATCTCGGCGGGGTCGGGCAGCCGTCCCTTGCCGGTGTCGACGCCGGTGAGCCGGCCGACCGCCGGTTCGATGACGACGGCGCCGCGGCGGCGCAGCGTCGCCACGTTCTCCTGGGTGGCCGCGTGCTCCCACATCTCCGTGTGCATCGCGGGTGCGAAGACGACCGGACAGCGGGCGGTGAGGAGGGTGTTGGTGAGCAGGTCGTCGGCGAGGCCGTGGGCCGCCTTGGCGAGCATGTCCGCCGTCGCGGGAGCCACGACGACCAGATCGGCGCCCTGGCCGATGCGCACGTGCGGAACCTCGTGGACGTCGTCCCACACCTCGGTCGAGACCGGGTGCCCGGACAGCGCGGACCAGGTGGCGGCGCCGACGAAGTGCAGTGCGGAGGCGGTGGGCACGACACGGACGTCATGACCCGACTCCGTCAGTCTGCGCAGCAGCTCGCACGCCTTGTACGCCGCGATGCCACCGCTGACCCCCAGCACGACCTTCGGCTTGTCCACCGTCTCTCCCCGAGCTCGGAAACCGTACAACCCCATGACACACCACAGGCCCGACAGTCGCGCTGCCGGGCCTGTGGACAAAGCTGTCGCAATCTGCGGATACGACTATCCGCAGATGTCGTACGGGTCTCAGGTCGCGGGGCCCTCGACGGCCTCGGACGTCAGCAGACCCGCGTTGATCTCGCGCAGGGCGATGGAGAGCGGCTTCTCGTGGACGTGGGTGTCGACGAGCGGACCGACGTACTCGAGGAGGCCCTCGCCGAGCTGCGAGTAGTACGCGTTGATCTGACGGGCGCGCTTGGCGGCGTAGATCACGAGGCTGTACTTCGAGTCGGTGGCCTCGAGGAGCTCGTCGATCGGAGGGTTGATGATGCCCTCGGGAGCGGTGATGGAAGAGGACACGCTCTGCCTTCCGAAAGATGGGATGAGATCGGAAAAACGATCACACAACTTCCATCAAGGCTAGCAGCTCGCGTGCTACGTCCTCGACGGAGGTGTTGACAAGGGTCACGTCGAACTCCGGCTCGGCGGCCAGCTCGACCTTCGCGGCCTCCAGACGGCGCTCGATCACGTCGGGCGGTTCGGTGCCCCGTCCGGTGAGCCGGCGCACCAGCTCCTCCCAGGAGGGGGGAGCCAGGAACACCAGCAGCGCGTCCGCCATGGACTCGCGGACCTGCCGGGCCCCCTGGAGGTCGATCTCCAGCAGGACCGGTACGCCGGACTCGAGATGTTCCAGCACGGCCGCACGCGGTGTGCCGTAGCGATTGCCGGCGAACTCGGCCCACTCCAGCAACTCACCGTTGGCGATCAGCTTGTCCATCTCCTCGTCGGTGACGAAGAAGTAGTGGACGCCGTGCTTCTCGCCGGGGCGGGGCTTGCGGGTCGTCGCCGACACCGAGAGCCAGGCCTCGTCGTGTTCCTTGCGCATATGGGCGACGACCGTGCTCTTGCCGACCCCAGAGGGGCCGGAGAGCACGGTCAGCCGCGGACGTACGTCCGGGGGCTCGGGGGTCGTCCCCCGGAATGTTGCAGCCATGCAGCGATTATTCCAGCAATCCCGGACTGCCCGGGACTCCCCGTCTCAGCGATCGGGACTCAGGAGCCGGTGCTGCCGAACTCACGCTCCAGGGAAGCGATCTGGTTGGAGCCGAGACCACGCACTCGGCGGCTCTCGGAGATGCCGAGTCGCTCCATGATCTGCTTGGCGCGGACCTTGCCCACGCCGGGCAGCGACTCGAGCAGCGCGGAGACCTTCATCTTGCCGATGACGTCGTTCTCCTGGCCCTGCTTGATGACCTCGTGCAGGGAGGCGCCGGAGTGCTTGAGTCGATTCTTGACCTCGGCCCGCTCCCGGCGAGCCGCGGCGGCCTTTTCGAGCGCGGCTGCGCGCTGTTCAGGGGTAAGGGGCGGAAGAGCCACGCCTACGTCACCTCGGATGTCGAACTGTCGGATACGGACCGGTGAGGAACCTAGTCGCCCCACACCTGGGGAGCTACGAGCAACACGCTTGCCCGTTAACTCTGCTCGGAGACTAGCGGCCAAGTACGCCAGAGTCAGCGAGAACAGCGGAAAAGTCCTGGTCAGCCTCCGCCAGGCCGGACATTTAGGACATAGTGCCCTGGATTTGAGGATGTATTCAGGCTCAAGCGCTTCCCGGACCGCCGTCGAGCCACTCATCGGAGGACTCCGACGACCAGGTCGAACGCCCGCGACGACCGTCGCGAAAGCCTCATACGGCCGTGAGTGTGACCCTGATCTCCTCGGCGAAGCGATCCGCGGACTCCCGCAGCGCGCTCGTGTCGGGTCCGTGCCGCAGTACTGCCCGGCTGACGTTCGGGACGACGTTGGACAGCGCGGCCCCGAACACCCCGGGAAGGTCGGCGGGCGTGGCCCCCTGCGCACCCACACCCGGAGCGAGCAACGGACCGTTGATCTCCAGGTCGTACGACGACAGGTCGCCCAGCGTGGCGCCGACGACGGCGCCGAAGGAACCCAGCGGCTCCTCCCCGGCGTTCTCCGCCGCGAGGTGGGCCAGCATCGTCGCTCCGACGTCCTGCCCGTCCGCGCGGACCGCGTGCTGCACCTCGCCGCCCTCCGGGTTGGAGGTCAGCGCGAGCACGAACAGGCCCGCGCCGCTCTCGCGCGCCAGCTCGATCGCCGGCGAGAGCGACCCGTAGCCGAGATACGGCGACACGGTCAGCGCGTCCGAGAACAGCGGGGAGTCCTTGCGCAGGAAGGCCTCGGCGTACGCGGCCATGGTCGAGCCGATGTCGCCGCGCTTGGCGTCCATGACGACGAGCGCGCCGGCCGCCCGCGCCTCCTCCACCGTCTTCTCCAGGACGGCGACGCCCCGCGATCCGAAGCGCTCGAAGAAGGCGCTCTGCGGCTTGAAGACGGCGACCCGCTCGGACAGCGCCTCGACGACCGTGCGGCTGAACCGCTCCAGGCCCGCCACATCGTCGTTGAGGCCCCACTCGGCGAGCAGGGACGCATGCGGGTCGATGCCCACGCACAGCGGTCCGCGCTCGTCCATGGACCGGCGCAGTCGCGCACCGAAGGGTTCGAGAACGCTCATACTGACTTCCTCACGTCGGCGCCGACCGCGTCGGCGAGGGTGGCGTACGGGCTCGTGCGCAGGCGCGCGGCGAGGCCCTTGTGGAGGGCGCGGCCCCAGAAGGGACCTTCGTAAATGAACGCGCTGTAGCCCTGTACCAGCGTGGCGCCCGCCAGGATGCGCTGCCAGACGTCCTCCGCGTTCTCGACACCGCCGACGCCCACCAGGGTGATGCGGTCGCCCACGCGCGCGTAGAGGCGGCGCAGCACCTCCAGGGAGCGTGCCTTCAGCGGAGCGCCGGACAGGCCGCCGGTCTCTTTGACCAGCTCGGGTTCGGATTTCAAACCGAGGCCCTCGCGCGCGATGGTGGTGTTGGTGGCGATGATCCCGTCCAGGCCGAGTTCGACGGCCAGGTCGGCGACGGCGTCCACGTCCTCGTCGGCGAGGTCGGGCGCGATCTTCACCAGGAGCGGGACACGGCGGACGGTGACCGTACGGTCGGCGGCCTCGCGCACGGCGCTCAGCAGCGGGCGCAGCGCCTCGGTGGCCTGGAGGTTGCGCAGCCCGGGCGTGTTGGGCGAGGAGACGTTCACGACCAGGTAGTCGGCGTACGGCGCCAGACGCTCGGTCGACTTGACGTAGTCGCCGACGGCCTCCGTCTCCGGTACGACCTTCGTCTTGCCGATGTTGACGCCCACGACGGTCCTGAAGACCGGCTCACGGGCCGCCAGACGGGCCGCCACGGCCAGCGAGCCCTCGTTGTTGAAGCCCATGCGGTTGATGAGCGCGCGGTCCGGTACGAGGCGGAACAGCCGCTTCTTGGGGTTGCCGGGCTGCGCCTCCCCCGTGACCGTGCCGATCTCGACGTGGTCGAAGCCGAGCATCGTCATGCCGTCGACGGCGACCGCGTTCTTGTCGAAGCCGGCCGCGAGCCCGAAGGGGCCGTGCATGCGCAGCCCGAAGGCCTCGGTGCGCAGTTCCTTGTGGCGGGGCGCGAGCGCGGCGGCGACGAAGGTGCGCAGCACCGGGACGCGGACGGCGAGGCGGATCCAGCGGAAGGCGAGGTGGTGGGCCTGCTCCGGGTCCATCCGTTTGAAGACGAGATTGAAGAAGATCTTGTACATGGTGTCCTCATGAAGAGGGGGACACCGTTTCCGGTGTCCCCCTCGGGCTGCTAGTCGCGGGCCGCGGTCAGGTGTTCGGCGTGTTCCTGGAGCGAACGGACGCCCACGTCACCGTGATTGAGGGCGTCGATGCCCTGGACGGCGGCGGCGAGCGCCTGGACCGTCGTCAGGCAGGGGACCGACCGCGCCACGGCCGCCGTACGGATCTCGTAGCCGTCCAGGCGGCCGCCGGTGCCGTACGGGGTGTTGACGATGAGGTCGACGTCGCCGTCGTGGATGAGCTGGACGATCGTCTTCTCGCCGCCTGGGCCGGTGCCCTCGGACTGCTTGCGCACGATCGTGGCGTTGATGCCGTTGCGCTTGAGGACCTCGGCCGTGCCGGAGGTGGCGAGCAACTCGAAGCCGTGCGCGACCAGTTCACGCGCGGGGAAGATCATCGAGCGCTTGTCGCGGTTGGCGACCGAGATGAAGGCGCGGCCCTTGGTCGGCAGTGGACCGTAGGCGCCCGCCTGCGACTTGGCGTACGCCGTGCCGAAGACGGAGTCGATGCCCATGACCTCGCCGGTGGAGCGCATCTCCGGGCCGAGGACCGTGTCGACGCCCCGCCCGTGGATGTCGCGGAAGCGCGACCACGGCATGACCGCCTCCTTGACGGAGATCGGCGCGTCGAGCGGGAGCTCACCGCCGTCGCCGTTGGCCGGCAGCAGCCCCTCCGCGCGCAGCTCGGCGACGGTGGCGCCCAGCGAGATGCGGGCGGCGGCCTTCGCGAGCGGTACCGCGGTCGCCTTGGAGGTGAAGGGAACCGTGCGGGACGCGCGCGGGTTGGCCTCCAGGACGTAGAGGATGTCGCCGGCCAGCGCGAACTGGATGTTGATCAGTCCACGCACCCCGACTCCCTTGGCGATGGCCTCCGTCGAGGCCCGCAGGCGCTTGATGTCGAAGCCGCCCAGGGTGATCGGCGGCAGGGCGCACGCCGAGTCGCCGGAGTGGATGCCGGCCTCCTCGATGTGCTCCATGACACCGCCGAGGTAGAGCTCCTCGCCGTCGTACAGGGCGTCGACGTCGATCTCGATGGCGTCGTCGAGGAAGCGGTCGACCAGGACCGGCCGGGAGGGGCTGATCTCGGTCGACTCCGCGATGTAGGACTCCAGCCGGGTCTCGTCGTAGACGATCTCCATGCCGCGTCCGCCGAGGACGTAGGAGGGGCGGACGAGGACCGGATAGCCGATCTCGTCGGCGATGGCCTTGGCGCCGACGAACGTGGTGGCCGTGCCGTGCTTGGGAGCCGGCAGGCCCGCCTCCGCGAGCACCTGGCCGAAGGCACCGCGGTCCTCGGCGGCGTGGATGGCCTCCGGCGGGGTGCCGACGATCGGCACACCGTTGTCCTTGAGGGCCTGCGCCAGGCCCAGCGGGGTCTGGCCGCCGAGCTGCACGATGACACCGGCGATCGGTCCCGCCTGCTGCTCCGCGTGGACGATCTCCAGCACGTCCTCAAGCGTCAGCGGCTCGAAGTACAGGCGGTCGGAGGTGTCGTAGTCCGTGGAGACGGT
Organism: Streptomyces sp. NPDC092369; assembly: GCF_044755245.1. NCBI lineage: Bacteria > Bacillati > Actinomycetota > Actinomycetes > Kitasatosporales > Streptomycetaceae > Streptomyces > Streptomyces sp. NPDC092369. The sequence goes on along the minus strand of NZ_JBIVQP010000008.1, from coordinate 494,593 downwards.
CTCCGGGTTGCAGTTGACCATCACGGTCTCGTACCCGGCGTCGGACAGCGCGAAGGAGGCGTGGACGCAGGAGTAGTCGAACTCGATGCCCTGGCCGATGCGGTTGGGCCCGGAGCCCAGGATGATGACGGCCGGCTTCTCGCGCGGGGCGACCTCGTTCTCCTCGTCGTAGGACGAGTAGAAGTACGGCGTCTTCGCGGCGAACTCGGCGGCGCAGGTGTCGACCGTCTTGTAGACCGGACGGATCCCGAGCGCGTGCCGGACCTCGCGCACGACGTCCTCGCGCAGGCCGCGGATCTCGCCGATCTGCTGGTCGGAGAAGCCGTGCCGCTTTGCCTCGGCGAGCAGTTCGGGGTCGAGCTTGGGTGCGGCGGCCAGCTCGTCCGCGATCTCCTTGATGAGGAAGAGCTGGTCGACGAACCAGGGGTCGATCTTCGTGTACTCGAAGACCTCCGCCGGGGTGGCGCCCGCGCGGATCGCCTGCATGACGGTGTTGATCCGCCCGTCGGTGGGCCGTACGGCCTCCTCCAGGAGCTGGACCTTGTCACCGGGCTCGCCGACGAACGTGAACTGGCTGCCCTTCTTCTCCAGCGAGCGCAGCGCCTTCTGGAAGGCCTCGGTGAAGTTCCGGCCGATGGCCATGGCCTCGCCGACCGACTTCATGGTGGTCGTCAACGTCGAGTCCGCCGAAGGGAACTTCTCGAAGGCGAAGCGCGGGGCCTTCACGACCACGTAGTCGAGGGTCGGCTCGAAGGAGGCCGGGGTCTCGCCCGTGATGTCGTTCGGGATCTCGTCGAGGGTGTAGCCGACGGCGAGCTTGGCGGCGATCTTGGCGATCGGGAAGCCGGTCGCCTTGGAGGCGAGTGCGGAGGAGCGCGACACGCGCGGGTTCATCTCGATGACGATCACCCGGCCGTCGACGGGGTCGATCGCGAACTGGATGTTGCAGCCGCCGGTGTCGACGCCGACCTCGCGGATGATCGCGATGCCCACGTCACGCAGCACCTGGTACTCGCGGTCGGTCAGCGTCATCGCCGGGGCGACGGTGATCGAGTCGCCGGTGTGCACGCCCATGGGGTCGAAGTTCTCGATGGAGCAGACGACCACGACGTTGTCGTTCTTGTCGCGCATCAGCTCCAGCTCGTACTCCTTCCAGCCGAGGATGGACTCCTCAAGGAGCACCTCGGTGGTCGGCGAGAGCGTGAGGCCCTGGCCCGCGATGCGGCGCAGCTCCTCCTCGTCGTGCGCGAAGCCGGAGCCGGCGCCGCCCATGGTGAAGGAGGGGCGCACGACGACCGGGTAGCCGCCGAGCGTCTCGACGCCCTTCAGGACGTCGTCCATGGAGTGGCAGATCACCGAGCGGGCGGACTCGCCGTGCCCGATCTTCTCGCGGACGGCCTCGACGACGCCCTTGAAGAGGTCGCGGTCCTCGCCCTTGTTGATGGCCTCGACGTTGGCGCCGATCAGTTCGACGCCGTACTTGTCGAGCGTGCCCGCCTCGTGCAGGGAGATGGCCGTGTTGAGGGCCGTCTGACCGCCCAGGGTGGGCAGGAGGGCGTCGGGGCGCTCCTTGGCGATGATCTTCTCGACGAACTCCGGGGTGATCGGCTCGACGTAGGTGGCGTCGGCGATCTCGGGGTCGGTCATGATCGTCGCCGGGTTGGAGTTCACCAGGATGACGCGCAGGCCCTCGGCGCGCAGGATGCGGCACGCCTGCGTACCCGAGTAGTCGAACTCGGCGGCCTGGCCGATGACGATCGGGCCGGAGCCGATGACCAGGACGGACTGGATATCGGTGCGCTTAGGCACGCTGGCCCTCCATCAAAGACGTGAAGCGGTCGAACAGGTAGGCCGCGTCGTGCGGGCCCGCCGCCGCTTCTGGGTGGTACTGGACGGAGAAGGCGGGCTGGTCGAGCAGCTGGAGCCCCTCCACGACGTTGTCGTTCAGGCAGACGTGGGAGACCTCGGCGCGGCCGAACTTCGTCTCGCTGACCTGGTCGAGCGGCGCGTCCACGGCGAACCCGTGGTTGTGCGCGGTGACCTCGACCTTGCCGGTCGTCCGGTCCTGGACCGGCTGGTTGATGCCGCGGTGGCCGTACTTGAGCTTGTAGGTGCCGAAGCCGAGGGCGCGGCCGAGGATCTGGTTGCCGAAGCAGATGCCGAACAGGGGCGTACGGCGCTCCAGGACGGCGGTCATCAGCGCGACCGGCCCGTCGGCGGTGGCCGGGTCGCCCGGGCCGTTGGAGAAGAACACACCGTCCGGCTCGACGGCGTAGACGTCCTCCACGCTCGCGGTGGCGGGCAGCACGTGCACCTCGATGCCACGCTCGGCCATGCGGTGCGGGGTCATGCCCTTGATGCCGAGGTCGACGGCGGCGACGGTGAACTTCTTCTCGCCGACCGCGGGGACGACGTACGCCTCCTTGGTGGCGACCTCCTCGTACAGCGAGGCGCCCTTCATCTGCGGCTGGGCCTGCACCTGCGCGACCAGTTCGGTGTCGGGGACGATCGCCTCGCCGGAGAAGATGCCGGCGCGCATCGAGCCGCGCTCGCGCAGATGGCGGGTCAACGCGCGCGTGTCGATCCCGGAGATGCCGACCACGCCCTGTGCGACGAGTTCGTCGTCCAGGGAGCGCTTGGCCCGCCAGTTGGACGGCACGCGCGCGGGGTCGCGGACGACGTAGCCGGAGACCCAGATGCGGGCCGACTCGTCGTCCTCGTCGTTCCAGCCGGTGTTGCCGATCTGCGGGGCGGTCGCGACGACGATCTGACGGTCGTACGACGGGTCGGTGAGGGTCTCCTGGTAGCCGGTCATCCCGGTGGAGAAGACGGCCTCGCCGAAGGTCACCCCCACGGCCCCGTAGGCACGGCCGCGGAAGATCCGGCCGTCCTCCAGGACGAGTACGGCGGGAGCTGCCTTGTGCCTCTGCGAGGCCGCTCCCTGGATGGAGGTCGTCATCGTGCGCCTTCCGTCTTGTTGATCATGTTGTTCAGAGTCTCGACCCACTCGGCGTGCTCCGCCGCGTGGTCGGAGCGGAACCCGGAGTCGATCAGCTTGTCGCCGTGCGCCCAGGTGACGATCAGCAGACCGCCCTCGCTGAGCACCTTCCCGGCGATGCCCTTGCCGAGCAGGGCCTCGCGCAGTGCCTCGGCGGGGATGAAGAAGTCGGTGGCCCCGGGGCGTACGACATCCAGGCCCGCGTCCGTCAGGGTCAGCTCGACCCGGCTGCGGGTGCCCAGGCCGTGCGCGACGATGCGGTCCAGCCACTGACCCGCGGTGGTGGAGCCGTGGTAGCGGCCGCTCATGGTCAGTTTCGCCGGGCCGGGTTCGTCCGGCATTCCAGGCTGTGGCGGCTTGCCGCCTCCGTTGAGGGTGGTGGTGGGCGACGGGCGGGCGGGCAGCTCGGGCAGGTCGCCCTGGAGCGTGCCGCGCCACTTCCAGCCCTCGCGCATCAGCCAGTACACGAGCGCGACGAAGAGGCCGAGGCCGACGAGCCAGCCGATCCGGGCGGCCCAGTCGGTGACGTCGGCCGACTTCTTCTCGGCGGCGAGCGATGCGGCGGCGAGCAGAGTTGCAGATGTCACGTGAGCTTCCCGTCGACGAGCGTGGCCTTGCCCCGGAGCCACGTATGCGTCACACGGCCCGGCAGCTCACGCCCCTCGTACGGCGTGTTCCGGCTGCGCGAGGCGAAGCCCGCGGGGTCCACCGACCCACGGTATGCCGTGTCGACGAGCGTGAGGTTGGCGGGCTCACCAGCCGAGACGGGACGGCCGTGCCCCTTGGCCCGCCCGATCTCGGCAGGCTTGACGGACATGCGCTCGGCCACCCCGGCCCAGGTGAGGAGCCCGGTGTCCACCATGGTCTCCTGCACCACCGACAACGCGGTCTCCAGGCCCACCATCCCCATGGCGGCCGCGGCCCACTCGCAGTCCTTGTCCTCGTGCGGGTGCGGGGCGTGGTCGGTGGCGACGATGTCGATCGTGCCGTCGGCGAGCGCCTCGCGCAGGGCGAGCACGTCCCGCTCGGTGCGCAGCGGCGGGTTGACCTTGTAGACCGGGTTGTAGCTGCGCACCAGCTCGTCGGTGAGCAGGAGGTGGTGCGGGGTGACCTCGGCGGTGACGTCGATGCCGCGGGACTTGGCCCAGCGGACGATCTCGACGGAGCCGGCGGTCGAGAGGTGGCAGATGTGGACGCGGGAGCCGACGTGCTCGGCGAGCAGGACATCGCGGGCGATGATCGATTCCTCGGCCACCGCCGGCCAGCCGCCCAGGCCCAGCTCGGCGGAGACGACGCCCTCGTTCATCTGGGCGCCCTCGGTCAGCCGCGGCTCCTGCGCGTGCTGGGCGACGACCCCGCCGAAGGCCTTCACGTACTCCAACGCGCGCCGCATGATCACGGCGTCGTCGACGCACTTGCCGTCGTCGGAGAAGACGGTGACGCCTGCGGCCGACTCGTGCATGGCGCCCAGCTCGGCGAGCTTGCGGCCCTCCAGTCCGACGGTGACGGCTCCGATGGGCTGCACGTCGCAGTAGCCGTGCTCCTGGCCGAGCCGGTAGACCTGCTCGACCACGCCTGCGGTGTCGGCGACCGGGAAGGTGTTGGCCATGGCGAAGACGGCCGTGTAGCCGCCGGAGGCCGCCGCACGCGTGCCGGTCAGCACGGTCTCGGAGTCCTCGCGGCCGGGCTCGCGCAGATGGGTGTGCAGGTCGACCAGGCCCGGCAGCAGCACCTTGCCCTCGGCCTCCACGACCTCGGCGCCTTCGTCGGACAGCCCTTGGCCGACGGCCTCGATGACCGAGCCGTCGATCAGGACGTCCTGCGCCTCGCCGCCGAGCACCTTCGCACCACGGATCAGGATCTTGCTCATGGGTCCTACTTCTCCTCGATGGTGCGGGCATGGGCGACGGCGGGTTCGTTGCCGCCGAGCAGCAGGTACAGAACGGCCATCCGGATGGAGACTCCGTTTGCGACCTGCTCGATCGCGGTGCAGCGCTCGGAGTCGGCGACCTCGGCGGTGATCTCCATGCCGCGGACCATCGGACCGGGGTGCATCACGATGGCGTGCTCGGGCATCTTCGCCATGCGGTCGCCGTCCAGGCCGTAGCGCCGCGAGTACTCGCGCTCGGTCGGGAAGAAGGCGGCGTTCATGCGCTCGCGCTGGACGCGCAGCAGCATCACCGCGTCGCTCTTGGAGAGCGTGCTGTCGAGGTCGTACGACACCTCGCAGGGCCAGGACTCGACGCCGACCGGCACCAGGGTGGGCGGGGCGACGAGGGTGACCTCGGCGCCGAGCGTGTGCAGCAGGTCGACGTTGGAGCGGGCGACGCGGCTGTGCAGGATGTCGCCGACGAGCGTGATCCGCTTGCCGTCCAGGTCCTGCCCTATCCCGGCGTCCCGCCCGATGAGGCGACGGCGCATGGTGAAGGCGTCAAGGAGGGCCTGTGTGGGGTGCTGGTGGGTGCCGTCACCGGCGTTGATGACGGCCGCGTCGATCCAGCCGGAGTTGGCGAGCCGGTAGGGCGCTCCGGAGGCGCCGTGCCGGATGACGACGGCGTCGACACCCATGGCCTCCAGGGTCTGGGCGGTGTCCTTGAGGGACTCGCCCTTGGAGACGCTGGAGCCCTTGGCGGTGAAGTTGATGACGTCCGCGGAGAGGCGCTTCTCGGCGGCTTCGAAGGAGATACGCGTGCGCGTGGAGTCCTCGAAGAAGAGGTTGACGACGGTACGGCCGCGCAGGGTCGGCAGTTTCTTGATCGGCCGGTCGGCGACCCGGGCCATCTCCTCGGCGGTGTCGAGGATCAGGACGGCGTCGTCGCGGGTGAGGTCGGCGGCCGAGATGAGATGACGCTGCATCTGTCAGGCTCCGTAAGGCAATTCAGGAGTTTTCGGGCGTACGGGCATGCGTGAGCGCACTCCGGCGGGAGACCGGAGTGCTACTGCGACGCGCCCGGGGCGGCCGGCTTGGCGCCGAGCAGCACGGTGTCGCGACCGTCCTCCTCGGCGAGCAGGACCTTGACCGTCTCCCGCAACGACGTGGGGAGGTTCTTGCCGACGTAGTCGGCGCGGATGGGCAGTTCGCGGTGGCCGCGGTCGACCAGGACCGCGAGCTGCACCGCGCGCGGGCGCCCGATGTCGTTCAGGGCGTCGAGGGCGGCGCGGATGGTGCGGCCGGAGAAGAGCACGTCGTCGACGAGGACGACCAGGCGGCCGTCGATGCCGTCACCGGGGATCTCCGTGCGGGCCAGCGCACGCGGCGGGTGCATGCGCAGGTCGTCGCGGTACATGGTGATGTCGAGGGCGCCGACCGGGATCTTGCGGTCGGTGATCTCCTCCAGCTTGACGCCCAGCCGTTGGGCGAGGAAGACGCCTCGGGTCGGAATGCCGAGGAGCACCACGTCGTCGGCGCCCTTGGCGCGTTCGACGATCTCGTGGGCGATGCGGGTCAACACCCGCGCGATGTCGGGCCCTTCGAGCACGGGCCGGGCATCGGAGGCATGCGTGTCGCGCTTGTCCTGCTTGTCCATATGAAACGGACCTCCTTCTCCGCCTCACGGGACGGACGTTAAAGGACGTCGGATTTGCGCCATCCACGGTAGCAGGCCCGGACGACGTCCCTGATCACCCCCCTGGCGTAATCAACCACGGGTTCCCCAGAAGAGGCGGTGTGGACCATTCGGCTTGACGGGCGAGAGTCACGCTGCGTAACCTCACAGTGAGTTACCAGACGCGCGGCTCGGAAACACCATCGGTCGCGTCGATCCAGTGTCCGGGGAGCTATATGTCCAGCGAATACGCCAAACAGCTCGGGGCCAAGCTCCGGGCCATCCGCACCCAGCAGGGCCTTTCCCTCCACGGTGTCGAGGAGAAGTCCCAGGGACGCTGGAAGGCGGTCGTGGTCGGGTCGTACGAGCGCGGTGACCGTGCCGTGACCGTGCAGCGCCTCGCCGAGCTGGCGGATTTCTACGGTGTGCCGGTGCAGGAGCTGCTGCCGGGCACGACCCCGGGCGGCGCCGCCGAGCCGCCGCCGAAGCTGGTCCTCGACCTGGAGCGGCTGGCCACGGTGCCGGCCGAGAAGGCGGGCCCGCTGCAGCGGTACGCGGCCACGATCCAGTCCCAGCGCGGCGACTACAACGGCAAGGTGCTGTCGATCCGCCAGGACGACCTGCGCACACTCGCCGTCATCTACGACCAGTCCCCCTCGGTCCTCACCGAGCAGCTGATCAGCTGGGGCGTCCTGGACGCGGACGCCCGGCGCGCGGTGGCCTCCCACGAGGAGAACTGAGCCGTACAGCGCTTGAGCAGAAACGTGCCGCCGGGGTGGCCGGAACTTTGGGGTTCCGGCCACCCCGGCGTTCTTTTGTCCGTGCTCCATCGCCGTTCACGTCTCGGGAGACGTGAGGCCGGCTCCCCAGGGGCGCGGGGCTGTGTCGATATGCGGCTCCGCCGCGCGGGCGCGACAAGCCACACACGGCCCGCAGCCGCCCTACGACGTCATCACCCACCCCCTTGGGCGCACGAACGCCGGGAGCCCGCAGCAGGCGCGCTGCGGGCTCCCGGCGTTCGTGGTGGGCGCTACGCCCGGAGGACCTACGCCTGGTCCCGCCTCAGCGAGGGCTTCAGCTCCTTGAAGCGGGCCAGCAGGCCATTGACGAACGCGGGCGAGTCGTCCGTCGAGAACTCCTTCGCCAGCTGCACCATCTCGTCGAGGACGACCGCGTCCGGGGTCTCGTCGACCCAGATCAGCTCATAGGCGCCGAGCCTCAGGATGTTGCGGTCCACGACCGGCATCCGGTCGAGCGTCCAGCCGACCGAGTACTGGGCGATCAGATCGTCGATACGCCGCTCGTGCTGGGCGTAGCCCTCGACGAGCTGCATCGTGTACTCACTCACCGGCGGCTGCCGGGTGTCGTCCCGGGAGAGTCGGATCCAGTCCGCGAGGACCGTCAGGACGTCGGCGCCGCGCTGGTCGCCCTCGAAGAGGATCTGGAAGGCGCGCTTGCGGGCCGTGTTGCGAGCAGCCACGGTTAGCTGTTCACCCGGCCGAGGTAGTCGCTCGTGCGGGTGTCGACCTTGATCTTCTCGCCGGTGGTGATGAAGAGCGGGACCTGGATCTGGTGGCCCGTCTCCAGCGTGGCGGGCTTGGTGCCGCCGGTGGAGCGGTCGCCCTGGACGCCCGGCTCGGTCTCCTGGACGACCAGCTCGACGGCGGCCGGCAGCTCGACGAAGAGCACCTCGCCCTCGTGCTGCGCCACGGTGGCCGTGAAGCCCTCGATCAGGAAGTTGGCGGCGTCGCCGACGGCCTTGCGGTCGACCATGAGCTGGTCGTAGGTCTCCATGTCCATGAAGACGAAGTACTCGCCGTCCATGTACGAGAACTGCATGTCGCGCTTGTCGACAGTGGCCGTCTCGACCTTGACGCCGGCGTTGAACGTCTTGTCGACGACCTTGCCGGAGAGCACGTTCTTGAGCTTGGTGCGCACGAAGGCAGGGCCCTTGCCGGGCTTGACGTGCTGGAACTCGACGACGGACCAGAGCTGGCCTCCGTCGAGCTTGAGCACCAGGCCGTTCTTGAGGTCGTTCGTGGAAGCCACGGTTGCGGAATCTCCTGGACTGACGTGGACGACCACGGGGCACGCGCGTTACAGCGCTAGAAGCTCCTTGGTCGTAATGGTGAGTAGCTCGGGTCCGCCGTCCGCCTCGGGGCGGACGACGAGCGTGTCATCGATCCGGACACCGCCCCGGCCCGGGAGGTGGACCCCCGGTTCGACGGTGACCGGCACGCAAGCGTCCAGTTTACCCATGGCCGCAGGGGCCAACTGCGGGTCCTCGTCGATTTCGAGCCCCACCCCGTGCCCCATCAGCGCCGACAGCCCCTCCGCATGCCCCGCCGAGTCCAGTACCTGACGGGCCGCCCGGTCCACATCGCGGTAGGCGGCGCCGGGCGCCAGAGCCTCGCGGCCGGCGCGCTGGGCGGCGAAGACGAGGTCGTAGAGCTCGATCTGCCAGTCGGCGGGCGAGGTCCCGATGACGAACGTACGGCCGATCTCGCAGCGGTAGCCGCGGTACCTCGCGCCGAGGCAGACCGAGAGGAAATCGCCCTCCTCGACGCGGCGGTCGGTGGGCAGGTGTGTGCGCCGGCCGGCGTTGGGGCCGGTCGCGACGGAGGTGGCGAAGGCGGGGCCGTCGGCGCCGTGGTCGACCAGTCGGCGCTCCAGTTCCAGGGCGAGGTGGCGTTCGGTGCGGCCCACGAGGATGGATTCCAGGAGTTCGCCCAGGGCCTGGTCGGCGATCTCCGCGCCGATGCGGAGGCAGGAGATCTCCTCCTCGTCCTTGACCACTCGGAGCTGTTCCACGGCCCCGCCGAGGTCTGCGACGCGGATGCGGGGGGCTACCGAGCGGATCTCCCGGTGTCTGGCGACGGTGAGGTGGTGTTCCTCCACCGCGAGGGATTCCGCGCCCTGGGTCTTGGCGAGACCCGCGGCCGCGACGGCCGGGTCGCCTGCGCTGCTCGGGAGGCTCTGTACGCGGATCGTCTCGTCGGGGCGGCCGTCAGTGGGTCTTTCGTCCGGCGGGCCGGTGCAGAGGAGAAGGTCTTCTGTTTTCCCCAGGAGCAGGACGGACCCCTGCGGGGACGCTCCTGCGAGGTAGCGGACGTTGGCCGGGCGGGAGATGAGCGCTGCCGTGTTGCCGGCGGCGTTGCATTGTTCCCTGAGCCGGGTTCGGCGGATTGCGTACATCTCTGACATGAGATGAGCGTAGGAGCGGTGGGTGATTTGTGCCGGTTGGAGGAGTGCCGTTCGGGGGACGCGGGGGGACCGGTTGTGTCCCGACTGACGGCCGGTGGGGGTTGCTCGCGCAGTTCCCCGCGCCCCTGGGTTGGCAAAGTCCCCTGCGTCTACCAGTTCGGGGGGCTTGCTATTGATCTTGCCAGTACGTCGTTCAGGACCGCGGCCGTCTGGGCCACGTCCAACTGGGAGTTGTCGATGATGGGGAGGCCCGAGCCGTACCAGCCCGCCATGCGGCCGTGGATGCGGGCGACCTCCTCGTCGGTGAGGCGGCGGTTGCCGGCGCGCTCGGCGTTGCGTTCCAGGACTACTTCGAGGCCGGGGAGCAGGACGACGGGGAGGAGGCCGGGGCCGACGTGGCGCTTCCAGCCGCCGAGGCCGACGACCGGGCGGTCGGGGAAGACGGCGTCGTCGAGGATGCAGGAGATGCCGTTGGCGAGGAAGTTGCGGGCGGCGAAGCCGCAGGTGCGGCGGGCCAGGCGGTACTGCGCCTCGGAGTGGTCGTTCCAGCCGGACTGCGGGTCGGCGAAGCCCGAGCGGACCCATTCGCGTACGTCGTCGAGGCTGATGTGGGCCGTGGGGACCCGGCGGTGGTCCGCCCAGTACTTGGCGACGCTCGTCTTGCCCGCGCCGGCGGGGCCGATCAGCAGAACGGCGAGGGTGGTGGACGTCGGGTCCGCGCCCGCCGTGGCGGTCGGCGGGACGCTCGGCATCGCGACCGGGCCGCCGGGCGGCAGCGGGACGTGGCCGGTGGTGTCCGGGACGAGGGGCGGTGGAGTCGGGGCCTGGGGCGGTGCGGGCGGCGGGGCCATGGCCGGAGGGGCTCCGGGATAGCCCGGGGCCTGAGGCGGTGGCGGCACGGGGGCCGAACTCTGGTGCGGGCCCGGGTGACCCGGGTGGTGCGCGGCCGGCGACCAGCCGGCGGCCGGTCCGTGCCCCGGCTGATGGGGCGGCGGCAGCGGAGAACCCACTGCGTGCTGCATCCGGTGCCACTCCGTCTCACTCTTTTTGGCTCAGTTCGCCTCCGGGGCGCTGCACCCCTTCGGCTCACTCGCCGCAGGCGATGGGCGCTGGCGAGGGGGCCGACCCCCACTCCCTACCGAACGGTACCTTCCCCGGCCGCCGTTTGGTGAACGGCCGGGGGCGGTCCGAAGTGCCCATGCCCACAAGGGCAGATCGGCATTTCGGACGGACGGCGCTCCAGTGGACCTACTCGCCCACCTCGCCGTACGCGGCGAGCAGTACGGCCGGGTCGGGGCCCTCCAGGACGGTCGGCTTGGCCAGGCCGTCCAGCACGATGAAGCGGAGCAGGTCGCCGCGGGACTTCTTGTCGACCCGCATGTTCTCCAGGAGCTTGGGCCACTGGTCGTAGCGGTAGTGCAGCGGCAGCCCGACCGATTCGAGGATCGTGCGGTGGCGGTCGGCCGTCGCGTCGTCCAACCGCCCTGCCAGACGGCCGAGTTCGGCGGCGAAGTGCAGGCCGACAGAGACGGCCGCGCCGTGCCGCCACTTGTAGCGCTCGTTCTTCTCGATCGCGTGGCCCAGCGTGTGGCCGTAGTTGAGGATCTCGCGCAGGCCCGCTTCCTTGAGGTCCGAGGAGACCACCTCGGCCTTGACGCGGATGGAGCGTTCGATCAGCTCGGCCGTGTGCGGGCCCGCTGGGGTGCGGGCCGCCTGCGGGTCGGACTCGATGAGGTCCAGGATCACCGGGTCGGCGATGAAGCCCGCCTTGATGATCTCGGCGAGTCCGGAGACGTAGTCGTTGACCGGCAGGGAGTCCAGCGCGGCCAGGTCGCACAGCACGCCGGCCGGCGGATGGAAGGCGCCCACCAGGTTCTTGCCCTCGGCGGTGTTGATGCCGGTCTTGCCGCCGACGGCCGCGTCCACCATGGCAAGGACGGTGGTCGGTACGGCGATCCAGCGCACCCCGCGCAGCCAGGTCGCGGCGACGAATCCGGCCAGGTCGGTGCTGGCCCCGCCGCCCACGCCGACGATGACGTCGGAGCGGGTGAAGCCGGACTGGCCGAGCGCCTTCCAGCAGTAGGCGGCGACCTCGGCGGTCTTGGCCTCCTCCGCGTTCGGCACCTGGATGGCGACGGCCTCGAAGCCCTGCTCGGCCAGATCGGCGCGGAGCGCCTCGCCGGTCTCGGCCAGCGCCTCGGGGTGCACGATTGCGACGCGCTTGGCCTTCTCGCCGATCAACCCGGCCAGTTCGCCGAGGAGTTGACGGCCCACCAGGACCTCGTACGGTTCGTTGCCCGCTGTGCCGCCGACCTGGATCCGGGTCACTGCCTCGCTCATGCTTCCTTCAACTCCAGTGCGTCCAGGGCGACTTGGGTGACCTCTTCGGGCGTACGGCCGTCGGTGGACACGACCGCGGTGGCGATCTCCTCGTACAAGTGCCGCCTGACCTCCATCAGTTCGCGCCACTGCTTGCGCGGGTTGATCATGAGGAGGGGGCGGGCGACGTTCAGGCCGGTGCGCTTGACGGCTTCCTCGACGTCCATCGAGAGGTAGACGACCCGCTGCCCGGCCAGCAGCGCGCGGGTGTCCTCGTCGAGGACCGAGCCGCCGCCCAGGGCGAGGACGCCGTCGTGCTCGGCGAGTGCCCGGCGCACCGCCTGCTTCTCGATCGCGCGGAAGGCGGGCTCGCCCCCGTCGACGAAGATCTCGGCGATGGTCCGGCCCTGCTCGGCGACGATGTCCTCGTCGGTGTCCCGGTAGCCGACGCCGAGGCGCTCGGCCAGCAGTTGTCCGACGGTCGACTTGCCGACCCCCATCGGGCCCACCAGCACGACCACGGGCGCGGGGCTCACCGGATGGCCAGGTGGTCGAGGTAGGAGCGCACATTGCGGCGGGTCTCGGGGACCGAGTCGCCGCCGAACTTCTCCGCGACCGCGTCGGCGAGGACGAGCGCGACCATCGCCTCGGCGACGATGCCGGCGGCCGGCACCGCGGACACGTCGGACCGCTGGTGGTGGGCCTGCGTGGCCTCGCCGGTGACCACGTCGACGGTCCGCAGGGCGTGCGGCACGGTGGCGATGGGCTTCATCGCGGCGCGTACACGCAGCAGTTCACCGGTGGACAGGCCGCCCTCGGTGCCACCGGAACGCCCTGAGACCCGTCGGATGCCCTCGTCGGTGTTCACGATCTCGTCGTGCGCCTGCGAACCGGGCACCCGGGCCAGCTCGAAGCCGTCGCCGATCTCGACGCCCTTGATGGCCTGGATGCCCATGAGGGCACCGGCGAGGCGGGCGTCCAGCTTGCGGTCCCAGTGGACGTGCGAGCCGAGGCCCACCGGCACACCGTAGGCCAGGATCTCGACCACACCGCCGAGGGTGTCGCCGTCCTTGTGGGCCTGGTCGATCTCGGCGACCATCGCCTTCGACGCGTCCGCGTCCAGGCAGCGCACCGGGTCGGCATCGAGCTTCTCGACGTCGGCCGGCGTGGGCAGGACGCCCCGCGGGGCCTTGGCCGCGGCCAGTTCGACCACGTGCGAGACGATCTCGATGCCGGCCGTCTCCTTGAGGTACGACCGGGCCACCGCGCCCAGCGCCACCCGGGCCGCGGTCTCCCGGGCCGAGGCGCGCTCCAGGATCGGGCGGGCTTCGTCGAAACCGTACTTCTGCATGCCCGCGAGGTCGGCGTGGCCGGGGCGCGGGCGGGTCAGCGGGGCGTTGCGGGCGAGCCCGGCGAGGATCTCCGGGTCGACCGGATCGGCCGCCATGACCTGCTCCCACTTGGGCCACTCGGTGTTGCCCACCATGATCGCGACCGGTGAGCCGAGCGTGAGACCGTGCCGGACGCCACCGAGGAAGGTGACCTCGTCGCGCTCGAACTTCATCCGGGCACCGCGGCCGTAGCCGAGCCGACGCCGGGCCAGGTGGTCGGCGACCATGTCGGTGGTGATCGGCACGCCGGCGGGAAGGCCCTCCAGCGTCGCGACAAGTGCGGGACCGTGGGACTCTCCCGCGGTCAGCCAACGCAGCCTGCTCAACGATGCTCCTCAGTGCTCGCGCCCTGGTACTGCCTGCGTACGCGCGTCCTCGCGTACGGCGACGGCAACCAGGTGCGCGGCCCGGACCGCCGTCCTCGATCCTCCCACGTCCGGACGACGGGTCCGGCCCGCGGTCCATCAAGCGGACAGGTCCGTGGCCTACCCACGGGCCGCCCGCATGTGCTTGCCCACCTTGCGCATAGTGCCGACAGGCACAGGGCTTGAGCCCTCGCATCTGCTCGGTGTCCAGCCGCTACCTGTACAACTAAATTCCAGGCGCCCCTGGACGCACAGTATCCACCCCCGTTATAAATAAGACACGATATATAAACATTAAGAATAATGGCACTTATCCCCACATTTCACTACCCGACACCTCCTTGACGGCAGCATGAAGACTTTGAAAAGATCCACGACAGCACAGATTGCCCCGCATGCACGTTTAGCAGCTCCACCTTTCACAAATCCAACACAAGACGGAAGGAAGTAGAATGATGAGGAAACATTTCACACTAACCTTCGCTGGCTGCCTACTAATGGGAGTTGCAGTCACCACGGGAACGGCGCAGGCCGACTCAGCCGACTACTACGCGGACTGCCTCACTACAGGCGCATTTGGCTCCATGTCCGGGACATTCGAAGGTGGCCTTACCGAACCTGTCGACATAGCCCTTGGCGTTGACGACATGAATGCAGACGGACATCACGTGGCAGTCCGACTTATTACCAAAGACAGCAACGGAGATCGCCATAACTGGTCCTGGCATCATTGGTACGATGGGCAAGGAACGGGTTACACCTGGTACACAACAGCACGAGATTCCGACAAGGGAATCAGAGACCTAGGGGTACAGGTCGGCCGTTTCGAGGGAAGCGACCTCTTGAATTCATGCACGGAGTGGGCCTAATTCTAACGTAGCACGCGATGACCGCGGCCTGTCACCCCCTCCACTCATTGCTGAACTATAGGAATCCACGGGTTTCTAAGTTCCGATGATTGAATTCGAACCGTAATGGATCACTCATTCGATGAGTGATCCATTACGGTTCGGCCTTAACGGGCCAATGCCGCCTCGCCCACCTCTCTAAAAACCTCAACAGGTACAGCACTTCCCGTCATTCTTTCCACTTGTAGCACCGCTTGGTGAACAAGCAAATCGAGTCCCCCGAGGACAGCACCTCCATGCATCGACCAGCGTGCAGACAATGGCGTAGGCCACGGGTCGTAGAGTACGTCAAAGAGGACCCCCGGCCGGTCCGGAACGCTAGCAGCGAGCATGTCAATTGCACCAGCCGGGGTAGTGGCTATAACAAGTGGGAAGTTCAGGGATTCGGCCACGTCCGCCCAGTCAGTGACACGTACGTCTATACCGAGGCGCTCGCCCCACTGCCGCATCTCAGCAGCGCGGGCCGCGTTGCGAACATACACGACCACCTCACCGACACAGATCCGAGACAGCGCAGCAAGCGCCGAAGATGCAGTGGCTCCAGCACCGAGGATCGCTGCGCTGTCGACTTGCTCGATGCCACGTTCTTGTAGGGCAGCAACCATCCCGGGAATATCAGTGTTGTCACCGAGACGGCAGCCACCCTCGGCGAAGACGACCGTGTTAACGGCGTCAACCGAGGCGGCTGTCTCGCTGATCCTATCGAGCAGTGGGATAACGGCCCGCTTGAGCGGCATGGTCACCGACAGCCCGGCCCACTCCTCGCCCAGCTCGGCGAGGAAGCCAGGCAGGGCGTCCTCGTCGAGCTCGAACCGGTCGTACGTCCAGTCAGTGAGCCCCAGTTGCGCGTAGGCGGCGCGATGCAGTAAGGGGGAGAGGGAGTGGGCGATGGGCTTGCCAATAACGGCGGCCCGTCGAGCGTCAGTTACCCGTGCTTTCATTGAATTTATCCTTGAGCTTCTGGAATTCTTCGTGAGTCTTGGCGAATTCTGTCTTGCTGACGCCATCGGTCGCCACGAAGTAATACCAACCCTGCTTCGTCGGATTCAAGGTCGCCTTGAGCGCGACTTCACCCGGGTTGTCGATCGGGCCCGGAGGTAGACCCTTGTTGGTGTACGTATTGTACGGGTCCTTGTTGGTGTTGATCTCCTTCTCGGAGATGTCGATGTTGCTCTCGTTCTTCACGTAGTTGAAGGTCGAGTCGAACTGGAGGAAGCCGTAGGTCTCGGGATTCACGAGATCGAGGCGGTTGTAGACTACCTCCGCCATCTTGCGGTAGTCGTCCTCGGTCTTGCCTTCGGCCTGAACCAGGCTAGCGACCGTGACCAGCTCCAACGGGCTGTCCAGCTCGAGGGCCTTGGCCTTGGCCTCCAGGTGGTAGCTGTCGTACTTCTGGGCGGCGGCGGTCACCATCGCCTTGAGCACCGTTTCCGGTTTCATACCCTTGGCCGCCGGATATGTGCCAGGCCAGAGGAAGCCCTCCAGCGGGTCCTTGATCTTGCTACTGTCGTTCGCCCAGTCAGGAAGCCCGAGAGTCTTGTACTTCTCTCCGGCGATTTTCCCGGTGGTACCGGACTTCAGATCGAGTTTCTCGTCGATTCTTTGGTAGACGGCAATATTGCGCAGCCCCGGGGCAACCAACACGTTGTTCTGGCTCTTCGGGTCGAGCATCATCGCGACGGCGCTCTCGCCGGACATCTCCGTCTTCAGCAGATAGGCGCCTGCCTGAATCGTTTTTCCCTTGGAGTTCTGCGACTGGGCGGCGACGAACGCGTCGACACTCTTGACGACACCCGCCTCCTTCAGCCGCCGGCCGATCTCATAGCCGCCCGCGCCCTTCGGGATCTCGACGCTCACCGTCTTACTGGTGCCGTCACCCGCGTAGTCCGGCGCCGAGCCGAAACGATTTTGGTAGAACTGGTACCCGAAGTAGGAGACCCCGCCGAGTCCGCCGCCGAACACCAGCACTACCACCAGGCAGGCGCAGCCGCTGCGGCGTTTCTTGCCTTTGCCGTCCTTGCCCTTCCGCTCGCCCCGGCCGCGGCGACTGTCGGCCTCGTCGTCGGGCTCCTCGTCGTCATCGCCACCGCCGCCCGCGAAGAAGGCGTGCTCGCCCTGGTCGGGTCCGGGGTCCCAGTCGGGTTTCGGCTCCGGCTCGGGCTGCCTGCGACTGGGCGGCTCGGGCGGCGGATACGCGTCCGGCGTGCCGTAGTAGTCGGGCTGCTCGCCCCCGTACGAGGCGGCCTGCTGACCGTAGGGATCGGAGGGGTCCGTGTACTGGACGTGTGTGCCGGAACCCCAGGCTCCGTTGTCGTAGGGCTGCTGCTGGGGCCGGCCGCTGTTGTCGTACGGCTGCTGGGTGTGACCCGCGTAGTTCTGCTGCTGCCCCTGGACGCCGTACTGCTGTTCGTACTGCTGCTGGTCGTACTGCTGCTGGGCATACTGCTGTTGGTCGTACTGCTGCTGGTCGTACTGGGGATACTGCTGCTGCGCCTGACCGTAGGCGTTCTGCCCGCCGTCGCCCCACTCGCCGTACTGCTGCTGGGGCTGCTGCTGGTCCGAATAATGCTGCGGCTGGCCGCCGTAGGACTGCTGGCCCGACTGGGCCTGCTGTCCCTCCCATCCACCGTCCCCGAACAACGGGTCCTCGGGATGCCACGGTTCGGAGCCGTGACCCCGGCCATACTCAGTCATCGATCCCCTAGAGCCGACGGACGGCGCGGCACGCGGCTGGTGGGCCGGATTCCGTTTCGCCTCTTGCTGTGCGGTGGCTGTTCGAAAACCATCGCATCGCGCGGAACGTTACCGTATCGCGATCAGATGACCACTTCGACGCCTTCGCCGGGTGCTTTACCTGACACCCGTTCGGATTCAAGTGCTTGCTGCAAAATAATCACAGCGGCGGCCTGATCGATGACGGAGCGTCCCTTTTTGGCCTTCACTCCGGAGGCACGCAGCCCTTGACTGGCCGTCACCGTGGTCATCCGCTCGTCGACCAGTCGGACCGGGATCGGCGCGATGCCCTTGGCCAGTTCGTGGGTGAAGGTGCGGACCTTGACCGCGGCCGGTCCCTCGCCGCCCTTGAGGGAGCGGGGCAGACCGACGACGACCTCGATCGGCTCGTACTCCTCGACGAGTTCCCGCAGCCGACGATGGGCCGCGGGGATGTCCCGTCCGGGGACCGTCTCCACCGGAGTGGCGAGGATCCCGTCGGGGTCGCACGAGGCGACCCCGATACGGGCGTCCCCGACGTCGATCGCGAGCCGACGTCCTCTTCTCATCGTCGGACCGCTTCTACTTGGCCGTCTCGGCGACGAGTCGTTCGACGGCGTCGATCGCCTCGCCGACCGCGGCCGGGTTCTGGCCGCCGCCCTGGGCGACGTCCGGCTTGCCGCCGCCACCGCCACCGAGGGTCTTGGCGGCCGCGCGGACCAGTTCGCCGGCCTTGAGACCGCGGTCACGGGCGCCGTCGTTGGTCGCGATGACCGTGAGCGGCTTGCCGTTGTTGACCGTGAAGAGCGCGACCACGGCGGCCCGGCCGCCCTGGATGCGACCGCGCACGTCGAGGACCAGCCGGCGCAGGTCGTCCGGGGTCGTGCCGTCCGGGACCTGCCCGGTCACGACCGCGACACCCTGCACGTCCTTGGCCGACTCGACGAGGCCGGCGGCGGCCTGCAGCACCTTCTCGGCGCGGAACTTCTCGATCTCCTTCTCGGCGTCCTTCAGCTTGCCGAGCATCGCGGAGACCTTCTCCGGCAGCTCCTCCGGACGACCCTTGATCAGCTCCTGGAGCTGCGCGACGACCGTGTGCTCGCGCGCGAGGAAGTTGTAGGCGTCGACACCGACGAGGGCTTCGATACGGCGGACACCAGAGCCGATCGACGACTCGCCGAGCAGCTTCACCAGGCCGAGCTGGGCGGTGTTGTGCACGTGCGTGCCGCCGCACAGCTCCTTGGAGAAGTCGCCGATGGTCACGACGCGGACGCGCTCGCCGTACTTCTCGCCGAACTCGGCGATGGCGCCTTCCTTCTTGGCCTGGTCGATGCCCATGACCTCGGCGCGCACGTCGAGATCGCGGGCGAGCACCTCGTTGATCTTCTGCTCGACGTCGGTCATCACGGCCGTCGGAACGGCGGAGGGCGAACCGAAGTCGAAGCGGAAGCGGCCGGGCTGGTTCTCGGAACCGGCCTGCGCGGCCGTCGGGCCCAGCGCGTCGCGCAGCGCCTGGTGGGTGAGGTGGGTGGCCGAGTGGGCGCGGGCGATGGCCGTGCGCCGGCGGCCGTCGATCGAGGCGAGCGCCTTGGCGCCGACGGTGACCTCGCCGACCTGGACGACGCCCTTGTGGACGTAGACGCCCGGGACCGGCTTCTGGGTGTCGCGGATCTCGATGACGGCACCGGTGTCGACCTTGATGCGGCCGGTGTCGCCGATCTGGCCGCCGCCCTCGGCGTAGAAGGGGGTGCGGTCGAGGACGATCTCGACCTCGTCGCCCTCGGTGGCGGCCGGCGAGGAGACGCCGTCGACCAGGATGCCGACGACCGTGGTCTCGCTCTCGGTCTCGGTGTAACCGATGAAGTCGGTGGCCCCCGAGGCGTCGGCGATCGCCCGGTACGCGCCAGTGCCGGCGTGGCCGGTCTTCTTGGCCTGGGAGTCGGCCTTGGCGCGCTCCCGCTGCTCCTTCATCAGACGGCGGAAGCCGTCCTCGTCCACCGAGAGGCCCTGTTCGGCGGCCATTTCGAGGGTGAGGTCGATCGGGAAGCCCCAGGTGTCGTGGAGCAGAAACGCCTTGTCGCCGGCGAGGACGGTGCCGCCGCCGGACTTGGTCTCGCTGACGGCGGTGTCGAGGATGTTGGTGCCGGCCTTCAGCGTCTTGAGGAAGGCGTTCTCCTCGGCGACGGCGACCTTCTCGATGCGCTCGCGGTCGGTGACCAGCTCCGGGTACTGCTGGCCCATCATCCCGATGACGGTGTCGATCAGGTCGAGGACGACCGGGCCGGTGGCGCCCAGCAGGCGCATGTTGCGGATGGCGCGGCGCATGATGCGGCGCAGCACATAGCCGCGACCCTCGTTGCCGGGGCTCACGCCGTCGCCGATGAGCATCACGGACGTCCGCATGTGGTCGGTGACCACGCGCAGGGAGACGTCGGAGTCGTGCGCGGCGCCGTACTCGACGCCGGTCAGCTCGGTGGCCTTCTTGATGACCGCCATGGAGGTGTCGATCTCGTACATGTTCTGCACGCCCTGCAGAATCATCGCGAGACGCTCCAGGCCGAGGCCCGTGTCGATGTTCTTGCTGGGGAGTTCCCCGAGGATCTCGAAGTTGTCCTTGCCGATGCCCTCGCCGCGCTCGTACTGCATGAAGACGAGGTTCCAGATCTCCACGTACCGCTCGTCGTTGACGGCGGGACCGCCCTCGGCGCCGAACTCGGGGCCGCGGTCGTAGTTGATCTCGGAGCACGGGCCGCAGGGTCCGGGGACGCCCATGGACCAGTAGTTGTCCTTCATGCCCAGGCGCTGGATGCGCTCCTTGGGCACACCGATGACGTCGTGCCAGATGCGCTCGGCCTCGTCGTCGTCCTTGTAGACGGTGATCCAGAGCTTCTCCGGCTCCAGGCCGTAACCACCCTTGTCCTGAGGGCTGGTGAGCAGCTCCCAGGCGTACTTGATGGCGCCTTCCTTGAAGTAGTCGCCGAAGGAGAAGTTGCCGCACATCTGGAAGAAGGTGCCGTGGCGGGTGGTCTTGCCGACCTCTTCGATGTCGGGCGTGCGCACGCACTTCTGCACGCTGGTCGCACGCGCCCACGGCGGCTTGACCTCACCGAGGAAATACGGCTTGAAGGGGACCATGCCGGCGGGGACCAGGAGCAGAGTCGGGTCGTCCGCGATGAGCGACGCCGAAGGGACGACGGTGTGGCCGCGCTCCTCGTAGAAGCTCAGCCAGCGGCGGCGGATCTCTGCCGACTCCATCAGTGGTCCTCATTCCGGTTGTACGGGTTCTTCGTCGACGAGGTGTTCGTCGGCGAGGACGTCGGGGCTTCGATGTACTTGGTGGCGCTGCGGTTCTCGATCGCCGCGTAGCGCCGGGGCGCGGGGAGTTCGGGGGACGCGTTGATGCCCAGCGCCTCGCCCAGCTCTTCCTCCCGCCGGGCCATGTTGTCGCGGACGTCGAGCGCGAAGCCGACCGCCCGGTCCTTGAGCCGGTGACCCGCGTCGAGCGCCTTGTTGGCCGCGGCGGCGGCCAGGTTCTCGGGGGTCAGCTGCTTCAGCTTGCGGTTGACCTTGGTGGTGGCCCAGACACCGGCGGCGACGCCGGTCGAGAACCAGAAGGTACGACGGAACATCGCTGGTCTCAGTCCCTCTTTCCGCGGAGGTCTCGCTTGCCCCGCCGCGTGCCCGGGACCGTGCGGCCCACGATCACGGTACGCCTGGACGCCTTGGCGGGCGCGGGCACGTCGTCCCGGCGGGCGCCGAGGGCGCGGCGGACGCCGTAGCCGAAGGCCGCGACCTTGACCAGGGGGCCGCCGAAGGTGGAGGCGACGGTGGTGGACAGCGCCGACGCGTTCGACGTGACCTCCTGGACGTCGGTGGCGATCGCGTCGACCCGGTCGATCTGCGTCTGCGCGGAGCGCACCGCCGCGGAGGCGTCGGCCAGCAGCGGGACCGCCTGATCGGTCACGTCCGCCACCAGCTTGGTCGTCGCCCTGAGCGTCTGGGCCAACCTCACCAGCGCTACGGCGAGGAAGGAGACCAGGATCGCCCAGAAGACGGCCACCAGGATCCCGGCCACCTCTCCACCGGACACCGCGTGCACCCGCTCCCTGAAACGTGCCTGAACATCGAGAAAGTCGTGACCGAGCCTATCGCGCCGGGGATGCCGCTCTGTACCGGATTCCGGGCCGCGAGGGCAAGAGTTGCGGGAAGCGATTGTACGGAGTGATTACGGTTCAGTACGCTCCGTGTCCCATGCGAGGTTCTCAGCCAGGCGGTACCCCTGTGACCGGCAATCTCCCCCTGGAGCTCGACGCCTTCGTCGGCCGCACGGCCGAACTCACCGCACTGGCGCGGTCTCTGGACGGCGCGCGGCTGGTCACCGTGACCGGGGCCGGCGGGGTCGGCAAGTCGCGGCTCGCGGTGCGGGCGGCCTCTCGGCGCGCGCCACGGGACGGGGTGTGGCGCGTCGAGCTGGCGCAGGTGAGCGATCCGGACTTCGTCGACTACGCCGTCGTGGACGCCCTCGGCCTCACCGACCACACGACCAGGCCCCCGCGCGAGACGCTGCTCGCGCATCTCGCCGAGCGTCAACTCCTGCTGGTCCTGGACGGGTTCGAGCATCTGGTGGACGTCTGTGCCGGCCTGGTGGGCGAGCTGCTGCGCGAGGTGCCCGGGCTCCGGGTGCTCGCGGCGGGCCGCAGGCCGCTGGCCGTGGCGGGCGAGCGGGTCTTCCCGCTGGCGCCGCTGGACGAGCGCGAGGCGGTGGAGCTGTTCCTGCGCCGGGCCGCGCAGCAGGGGCTGGAGACGGCGGACGGGCCGGAGGTACGGGAGCTGTGCCGGCGCCTGGACGGCATCCCGCTGGCGATCGAGCTGGCCGCGGGACGGCTGCGGGCACTGCCTCCCGAGGAGCTGCTGGCCCGGCTCGACGACCGGTTCCGCCTGCTGACCGGCGGTGGCCGCGACGCGCTGCCGCGCCATCAGACGCTGCGGACGGCGATCGGCTGGAGCCATGAACTGTGCACGCCCGAACAGCGGTTGCTGTGGGCACGGCTCGCGGTCTTCGCCGGGCAGTTCGACCTGGAGGCCGTCGAGTACGTGTGCGGCGGACACGGCCTGGTCGCCGACGGCGTCCTCGACGTGCTCTCAGAACTGCTCGCGCAGTCGGTCATCGTGCGCGAGGACACGCCCTCGGGTCTGCGCTACCGCATGCTCGACACCGTCCGGGCCTACGGCGCCGACTGGCTGGAGGCGACCGGGGACGCGGCCCGGCTGCGGCGCCGGCACCGCGACTGGTATCTGGGCCTGGCCACCTGGTGCGAACTGGACTGGTTCTCACCGCGCCAGGCGGAGGTCGCCGTGCGCGTGGAGGCGGAGCTGCCGAATCTGCGCAGCGCCCTCGAACACTGCCTCACCGAGCCGGAGGAGGCGCACCTGGGCCAGTACCTCGCGGCCTCGCTCTGGTTCTACTGGGCCGGCTGCGGCCGTCTCTCGGAGGGCCGGCACTGGCTGGAGCAGGTCGTACGGCTGGACTCCGGCCACGAGGACTCCCGCCTCAAGGCCCTGTGGGTGCTCGGCTACGTGGCGATCCTCCAGGGCGACCGGGTGCCCGCTCTGGCAGCCCTCCAGGAGTGCCGCGAGGAGGCGGAACTCTCCGCCAGTCCTACGGCGGTGGCGTACGCGGAACACCGCACGGGCTGTCTGGCCCTGGTGACCGACGACATGCCCCGCGCGGAGAAGCTGCTGCGCTCGGCGCTCGACCGCTACCAGGAGATCGGCGAGCTGAACAGCAGTGTCCTGATGGGCCAGGTCGAGCTGGCCATGTCGCTGGCGTTCCAGGGCGATCTGGCCGGCGCGGTGGGCCTGTGCGAGGACGTGCGCCGGGTCTGCGAGGACCACGGCGAGCGCTGGACCCGCGCCTACGCGCTGTACGTCCTGGCGTACGCGGCCTGGGCCGACGGCGACCTGATCCGCGCCCGCGCCCTGCTCACCGACTGCCTCGGCAGCGCGCACGCCTTCCACGACCTGCTCGGCTCGGTGCTCGCGGTCGAACTGCTCGCCCTGGTCACGGCGGTGCAGGGCGACGCGGCCGAGGCCGCGGTGCTGCAAGGGGCGGCCGGCCGGATGTGGCGCTCGGTGGGCCTGCCGCTGTTCGGCTCGGCGTACTACAACGCCCCGCACGAACTGTGCGAGGCGAAGGCCCGCGAGGGCCTGGGCGACGCACGGTACGAGGAGTGCGTACGGGAAGGGGCTCGGCTGGTGCGGGAGGCGGCGGTGTCCCGGGCGCTGGAGCGGCCGCTGGACGGGCTGCCCGCGCCCCGGGGGCCGGTGCTGCGGGCCCCGGCGGGGGTGCAGACGCACGAACCCGCCGCCTCCCGCGCCCACAAGGGCGGGGAGACGGCGGGCTGAGGTGGTGCTACCGCCTGCCGGTGATCAGCGGGCGTAGTACTCGACGACGAGCTGCTCGTCGCAGATGACCGGAACTTCCTTGCGGTTCGGCTCGCGGTCCAGGCGGAAGGCCAGGGCGCGGAGGTTCACCTGGAGGTAGCGGGGGGTCTCGCCGTCGGGGGCGAAGCCACCCTCACGCGCGACCTGGAACAGGGTCTTCTCGCGGCTGCGCTCGCGGACCATCACGACGTCGTCGGGACGGACACGGAACGACGGCTTGTCGACCTTGCCACCGTTGACCTCGATGTGGCCGTGCACGACCATCTGACGGGCCTGGTAGATGGTGCGGGCGATGCCCGAACGCAGGACCAGGGCGTCGAGACGGCGCTCGAGCTCGACGATCAGGGCCTCACCGGTCTTGCCCTGCACCTTGGAGGCACGCTCGTAGGCACGGACCAGCTGACGCTCGGAGAGGTCGTACTGCGCGCGCAGACGCTGCTTCTCCAGCAGACGGACCTTGTAGTCCGAGTTCTGCTTGCGGCCACGGCCGTGCTCACCCGGCGGGTAGGGGCGGGCCTCGAAGTACTTGACGGCCTTCGGGGTCAGCGCGATGCCGAGGGCACGCGACTTCTTGACCTTGGGGCGGGACTGATTCGCCACTGTCTCTCATTTCTTGTGTTCGGCTTGTCAGAGTCGTGGGAGGTCGCATCCGCAGCCGGGGAAACCCGCCTCGTCCTGACGGACGGAGTGGGCAGCCGCTCCCCTGATCTGGGCACTCTGTGCAGCACGCGAGTGGCCCACCGACCGGTCCCATCCTGCGACGAGTGGTGGTGGGCTGCCCGCGACACCGTTCAACGGTGCGCGACGCTCCTGGAGCCGGTCCACGAGGGACCGGGTCTCCGGCCGGTTGTCCCGCTCTGACTGCGCGGAACTCGGCACTTCGAGGGATTCTACAGGGTGCTCAGGACCGCTTTCGACCCAGGTGCTTGCGGGTCCACTCCACCGCGTCCGCGTACCGCGCCTCCGCGCCGTGCCGGGTCGGGGTGTAGTACTCGCGGTCCTTGAGCTCCTCCGGTGCGTACTGCTGCTCGGCGATGCCCTCCGGCAGGTCGTGCGGGTAGACGTACCCCTGCGCGTGCCCGAGCTTGGCCGCGCCCTTGTAGTGCCCGTCCCGCAGATGCATCGGCACCGGTCCCGCGTGCCCCTTGCGTACGTCGTCCAGGGCGGCGCCGATCGCTGTCGTCGCCGCGTTGGACTTGGGGGCCAGAGCCAGCGCGATGGTGGCGTGGCTGAGGGTCAGCGCGGCCTCCGGGAAGCCGATCATCGCGACGGCCTGGGCGGCGGCCACCGCTGTCGGCAGGGCGTTGGCGTCGGCCAGGCCGATGTCCTCGCTCGCCGAGATCATCAGGCGGCGGGCGATGAAGCGGGGGTCCTCGCCGGCCTCGATCATGCGGGCCAGGTAGTGCAGGGCCGCGTCGACGTCCGAGCCGCGGATGGACTTGATCAGGGCGCTGGCGACGTCGTAGTGCTGGTCGCCGTCGCGGTCGTACTTCACCGCGGCCCGGTCGACGACCTCCTCCAGCGTCTGCAGGGCGACCTCCGCCTCGCCCTTGTCGAGGGCGGCCCCGGCGGCTGCCTCCAACGCGGTCAGGGCGCGGCGGGCGTCGCCGCCCGCGATGCGCAGGAGGTGCTCCTCGGTGTCCTCGGGGAGGGTGACGGCGCCCTTGAGGCCGCGCTCGTCGGTCAGCGCGCGGCGGAGCAGGGCGCGCAGGTCGTCGTCCGTGAGGGGTTCGAGGGTCAGCAGCAGGGAGCGGGAGAGCAGGGGGGAGATGATCGAGAAGTACGGGTTCTCCGTGGTCGCCGCGATCAGGGTCACCCAGCGGTTCTCGACGGCGGGGAGCAGGGAGTCCTGCTGGGCCTTGCTGAAACGGTGGATCTCGTCCAGGAAGAGGACGGTCTCCTTGCCGTAGCCGCCGGTGGCGCGGCGGGCGCCCTCGATGACCGCGCGGACCTCCTTGACGCCCGCGGTGATCGCCGACAGCTCGACGAAGCGTTTGTTGGTGGCCTTCGAGACGACGTACGCCAGAGTCGTCTTGCCCGTGCCCGGCGGTCCCCACAGGATCACGGACGACGCCCCGGCCGGGCCGCCGGCGCCCTCGCCGACCAGTCGGCGCAGGGGCGAGCCCGGCTTCAGCAGGTGCTGCTGGCCCACCACCTCGTCGAGGGTGCGCGGGCGCATCCGAACGGCCAGGGGGCTGCCGGTCGGGTCCTTCTCCTGGCGTTCTTCTGCTGCTGCGGTGAACAGGTCGGGCTCCACGCTGAAACCCTAGTTCACCGCACTGACAGTCGGGTCCGGGCCGTCGGACGGTCCGTACCCGTCCCCGTCAGCTGGTCCAGAAGTCCCACCAGCGGGTCAGGATCAGCATGCCGATGATGCCGATGTGCAGGACGGGCAGGACCCAGGTGAACTCGCCGAAGAACGACTTCAGCCAGCCCGGGCTCGGCAGGAAGCCCTTGCGGACGTTGAACGAGGTCACGTACCAGAACATGATGATCGTGGCGACCCAGGCCAGCGAGCACCACAGGCACAGCGCGTTGATCCGGTACAGGGACTGGAACTGCAGCCAGGTGCAGAAGCCCACACCGAAGAGCGTGCCGAAGTTGAAGGTCAGCCAGTACCAGCGCGGGTAGCGGGCCCGGGCGAGCAGGCTCATGCCGACGCAGATGACGATGCCGTAGCAGACCAGGCCGAGCATCGGGTTCGGGAAGCCGAAGGCCTCCGCCTGCTTGCTCTCCATGACGCTGCCGCAGGAGACGACCGGGTTCAGGCTGCAGCCGGGGGTGAAGGACGTGCCCGCCACCTTGGCTTCCAGCAGCTTGAACTTGTCGACCGTGATGACCCACGCGGCGAGCAGACCGGCCGCGCCGGTGATGATCAGCAGCAGGGCGAGGGCACGGCTGCCGCCCTCCGTGCGCGGTCCCGCCGAGGCGCTTTCCTCGGAAGGCTCGGGCTCGGTGGAGACGTCTTTGACTGTCGTCTTGCTCATCACGCCGATTCCATCTGCTTGAGAGTTGGACCTTCTTCAGGCAGGTGCCATTGTGCCGCACGGAGGCCTCTGTCCACCGTTCGGTGGACATAAGGAGGTACGCACGGTCGTCCCTGAGCGTTCGATTCCGGACGACGCTGTACGGCATGACAGCACACGCGGACGAACTCGCCGTGGACGTTCGAGGCCTGCGCAAGCGGTACGGGGACGTGATCGCGGTCGACGGCATCGATCTCGGCATCCGGCGCGGCGAGGTGTTCGGCCTGCTGGGACCCAACGGCGCCGGCAAGAGCACCACCGTGGAGATCCTCCAGGGCAACCGCGCGCGGGACGCGGGCGAGGTGTCCGTGCTGGGCGCGGACCCGGCGAGCGGCACGCGCGCGTGGCGATCGCGTGTCGGAATCGTCTGGCAGGACGAATCCGCGCCCGCCGAGTTGACGGTCCGCGAGACCGTGCGGCACTTCGCCCACTACTACCCGAGGCCGCGCGACCCGGAGGAGGTCATCGGACTGGTCGGCCTGGAGGCCAAGGCGGGCGCCCGGATCAAGGCCCTCTCCGGCGGACAGCGCCGCCGCCTCGACGTGGCTCTGGGGGTGATCGGCGACCCCGAGCTGCTGCTCCTGGACGAGCCGACCACCGGATTCGACCCGGCGGCCCGGCGGCAGTTCTGGGACCTGATCCGCAAGCTGTCCGGCGAGGGCACCACCATCCTTCTCACGACGCACTACCTGGAGGAGGCGGAGGCCCTCGCCGACCGGCTCGCGGTGATCGCCGAGGGCCGGGTCGTCGCCGAGGGCGAGCCGGCCACCCTGCGGGAGCACTACGGCACCGGCGCGACCGTCGGCTGGATCGAGCCCGACGGCACCGCGCGCAGCGAGCACACGGACACCCCCACCAGGACGGTCGCCGCGCTCACGCACCGCTTCGACGGCGAGATCCCGGGCCTCACGGTGGCCCGCCCCACGCTGGAGGACGTCTACCTCCGGCTGACCGGACAGGAGGACGGACGATGACCACGACAGCCGTACGGACCCGGACCGACGCGCCCGCCGGACGCCTGCCCGGAACGTGGGGACTGGGGATCAGGCGAGGCGGGCTGGAGATCAGACAGTTCTTCCGGCAGCGCGACCAAGTGGTGTTCACGTTCGCGTTCCCGGTGGTGTTCCTGTTCCTGTTCGCGTCGATCTTCCACGACGACGTGCGCGGATCGGGCGTCACCGCCTCGCAGTTGTACGTCCCCGCGATGATGGCCTCCGGGATCATGTCCACGAGTTTCCAGTCGCTGGGCATCTCGATCGCCGTCGAACGGGACGAGAAGGTGCTGCGTCGGCTGCGCGGGACGCCGATGCCACCGGCCTCGTACTTCCTGGGCAAGATCTGGCTGGTTCTGTTCACCGGGATCCTGGAGACGGCCGTCCTGCTTCTGGTCGGCACCACCCTGTACGACGTCGACCTGCCGTCGGACGCGACCAGGTGGCTCGACTTCGGCTGGATCTTCGTGCTCGGTCTGACGGGGTGCGCGCTGCTGGGCATCGCGATCAGCTCGGTGCCGAAGTCGGCCAAGAGCGCCAGCTCCGTGGTCGTACTCCCCTTCCTGGTCCTGCAGTTCATCTCCGGGGTGTACATCTCCATCGACACCATCCCGGACTGGATGCTGAACGTCGGCGCCCTGTTCCCGCTGAAGTGGCTGTGCCAGGGGCTGCGGGGCGTCTTCCTGCCCGACTCGGCACAGGTCCTGGAGCAGGCCGGGAGCTGGGAGTTCGGGCGGATCGCGCTGGTGCTCGCGGCCTGGTGCGTCGGAGGATTGGTGCTGTGTCTGCTGACCTTCCGCTGGAAGACCCGGCGCGACGGATGACCGGCCCGGGCGTGGCCCGCGACGAGCACGCCTGGGACCGGACGATCCGGCTCTGGGACGCGTACTTCGCGGTCGCCTGGGCGGCCACCCTCGCCTTCGTGCTCGCCGCGGCGCATCCGGCCCTGCCCGTCCGCGCGGTCGCGGCGGCGCTGCTCGTGCCGCTGGTGCCCTGGTACGCCCTGGTGGGGCGCCGGTTGCTCCAGGAGGATCCGCCCGACCAGCGGCAGGCGCTGCGCTATCTCGCCGGGGCGATCGCGCTGTTCCTGCCGTCGGCGGTCCTGGTCGGGGAGACGCGCCTGATGGCGTTCGCGCTCGTCCCGCAGTGCTTCATGACGTTGCGGATGCGCTGGACGCTGGTGGCCGTGACGCTCATCAACCTGGCGCCGGTGGCGGGTTGGGCACTGCTGTGGCACCCCGGCATCGAGGACCTGTTCGCCAACTCCCTGTTCGCCGTGGTCACCTTCGTCTTCTCGGTGGTGGTCGGCAGCTGGATCGTCCGGATCATCGAACAGAGCTGGGAGCGGGCCGAGTTGATAGCCGAGCTGGACGCGAGCCGCCACGAGGTCTCCCGACTCTCGGCGGCGCACGGCGCGTTGGCGGAGCGCGAACGCATGGCCCGCGAGATCCACGACACGCTCGCGCAGGGCTTCACCAGCCTGCTGATGCTGATCCAGGCCGTGGAGGCGGAACTGGACCACGACGCCCCGCAGGCCCGCCGCCATCTCGCCCTGATGGACGAGACGGCCCGCCAGAACCTCGCCGAAGCCCGCGCCCTGGTGGCCGGCGGCGCACCGGCCGACCTCGCCGGCGCGTCCCTCCCCGACGCACTGCGCCGCCTCGCGGCCCGCCACGAGGCGACGCTCGAAGTGACCGGTCCGGTCCGCGCGTTGCCCGCCGCCCCCGAGGTGGTGGCCCTGCGTTCCTGCCAGGAGGCACTGGCGAACGCCCGCAAGCACGCGGGGAGTTCGGCGGAAGTGGGTGTAGCACTGACCTACGCGGAGGACACGGTGACGGTGTCCGTCCGGGACGACGGCTGCGGTTTCGACGCGGGCGTGCCGTGCGGGGGCTACGGCCTGGCCGGGTTGCGGGCGAGGGCGACGGAGGTGGGCGGGAGGGCCCGGATCCGCAGTTCGCCTGGTGACGGCACGACGGTGACGGTGGTCCTGCCGGTTGCTCTTCCGAGGAGCACTCCATGACGATCCGGATCATCCTGGCCGACGACCATCCCGTGGTACGGGAGGGTCTGCGCGCGATGCTCAGCGCCGAGCCGGACCTCGAAGTCGTCGCCGACGCGGCGAGCGGTCCGCAGGCGGAGGCGTTGGCGGCCGAACTGCGGCCCGACATCGTGCTGATGGATCTGCGGATGCCCGGTGGTGGGGGCGTGGACTCGATCGTGCGGATGAGTGAGACGGGGTTGTCGTGCCGGGTGATCGTGCTGACGACGTACGAGACGGACCGCGACATTCTGCGGGCGGTGGAGGCCGGGGCGGCGGGTTATCTGCTCAAGGACATGCCGCGGGCTCAGTTGGCGGAGGCGGTTCGCGCTGCGGCGCGCGGGGAGACGGTGTTGGCGCCGTCCGTGGCCGCGCGGTTGGTGGACCGGTTGCGGGTGCGGCCGGAGCGGCCACGGTTGTCCGAGCGGGAGGTTGCGGTGCTGCGGTTGGTGGCGGAGGGGTGTACCAACGCGGAGATCGGGCGGCGGTTGTTCATCGGGGAGTCGACGGTGAAGACCCATCTGCTGCGGGCCTTCGGGAAACTGGGGGTCGATGACCGGACGGCGGCGGTTACGTGTGCGATGCGGTACGGCTTGCTGGACTGAGTTCCTTCGCCCCCGCCGCCCCTACCCGTCCCATCCTGGGGCTCCGCCCCAGACCCCGCTCCTCAAACGCCGGAGGGGCTGGATTGAGCGGACCGGCGCTTGAAGGCCACGGTCCGCACCACTCAGCCCGTCCGGCGTTTGAGGACGAGGCCGTTCAGGCCGAAGCGGGGGTCTGGGGGCGGCAGCCCCCAGAAGGATGGGACGGGTAGGGGCGGCGGGGGCGAAAGAGGCAGGTCCTAGCCCAGCCTCGACTCCAGTTCGGCCACGATCTCGTTCACTCCGATCGCCGTCTGCTCCCCGGACTCCATGTCCTTCAGCTGCACCACGCCCTCGGCGAGGTCGCGTTCGCCGGCGACAACAGTGAAGCGCGCGCCACTGCGATTCGCGTTCTTCATCGCGCCCTTGAGGCCCTTGTGCCCGTAGGAGAAGTCCGCCGCGATCCCGACCTTCCGCAACTCCGTGACCTTGGCGAACAGCAGCCGACGAGCCTCGTCGCCCAGCGGCACCGCGAACACACTGGTCGTGGAAGGGAGTTCGAGCTCCACGCCCTCCGCCTCCAGGGCCAGGACCGTGCGGTCGACGCCCAACGCCCAGCCCACGGACGGCAACGCCGGGCCACCGATCATCTCCGACAGTCCGTCGTAGCGGCCACCACCGCCCACCGCCGACTGCGAGCCCAGCCCGTCGTGGACGAACTCGAAGGTCGTACGCGTGTAGTAGTCGAGGCCACGCACCAGCCGGGGGTCGTCCTCGAAGCTCACGCCCGCCGCCGTGATCAGCTCGCGGACCTCCTCGTGGTACGCCTTGCAGGCGTCGCACAGGTAGTCGCGCAGCAGCGGCGCGTCCGTCAACTGCTTCTGGACGTCGGGCCGTTTGTCGTCCAGGACGCGCAGGGGGTTGATGTCCGCGCGGCGGAGGGTCTCCTCGTCGAGGTCGAGGCCCCGGAGGAAGGTCTGCAGCGCCTCCCGGTACACCGGACGGCACTCCTTGTCGCCCAGGCTGTTGAGGAGGATGCGGAACTCACGCAGCCCCAGCGAGCGGTACGCCTGGTCGGCCAGGATGATCAACTCGGCGTCCAGCGCCGGGTCCTCCGCACCGATCGCCTCCGCACCGACCTGCGAGAAGTGGCGGTAACGGCCCTTCTGGGGACGCTCGTAGCGGTAGTACGAGCCCGAGTACCAGAGCTTGACGGGGAGGTTGCCCAGCTTGTGCAGGTTGGCCTCAAGTGCGGCGCGCAGTACGGAGGCGGTGCCTTCGGGGCGCAGGGCGAGCTTGTCGCCGCCCTTGGTCTCGAAGGCGTACATCTCCTTGGTCACGATGTCGGTGGACTCGCCGACACCGCGCGCGAAGAGTTCGACCTTCTCGAAGCCGGGGGTCTCGATGTAGCCGTAGCCGGAGTTGCGCAGGGGCGCGGCGATCGCCTCACGGACGGCCAGGTACTTGGCGCTGTCCGGCGGGATCAGGTCGTACGTGCCCTTGGGGGCCTGAAAGGTGCTCACGGGAGGTCTCTCGTCACATTCCTCGTCGGGGAGCGTCCGCGCTCCCGAGGCCGGCGGCCACCTGCCGCAGATACGGGTTGGTGGCGCGCTCCTGGCCGATGGTCGTGTATTCGTTGTGACCGGGCAGCACCACGGTGGCGTCGTCGAGCGGCAGGACCACGCGGGCCAGCGATTCGAGCATGTCGTCCATGGAGCCACCGGGAAAGTCGGTGCGTCCGATGGAGCCGGCGAACAGCAGGTCGCCCGAGAAGAAGACCGGCGGGATGTCCGCCGACTCGGGCATACCGAAGGTCACCGACCCCTTCGTATGGCCGGGCGCGTGCGTGACGGACAGCTCAAGGCCCGCCAGTTCCAGCTTCGCGCCGTCGGTCAGCTCCTTGACGTCGTCCGGCTCCCCCACTGTCAGCTCGCCCATGAGTGGCATGCCGATGGTGCGGCCGAGCGCCTTCTCGGGGTCGGCCATCATGTAGCGGTCCTCGGGGTGGATCCAGGCGGGTACGCCGTGCGCGCCGCACACCGGGACGACCGAGGCCACGTGGTCGATGTGGCCGTGGGTCAGGACGACGGCGACGGGCTTGAGCCGATGCTTCTTGAGCGTCTCCTCGACTCCCGCGGTGGCCTGGTGGCCCGGGTCGATGATCACGCACTCCTCACCGGCGGCGGGGGCGACGAGATAACAGTTCGTCCCCCAGGCCCCGGCGGGGAACCCGGCAATGAGCACGATCGTCCTTCGTTGTGTCGATACGGGTGCGCTCGGAAGAGGCGGCACCTGCCGTCAGAGCCTACCGGCGCTGCCGAATCCTCAGCGAACCCATATACGGTACGGGACACACGCAGGCGGTCGGCACAACAAGACGCACGCGTCCCAGTAGACGTACGAGACG
The DNA here is from genome assembly GCF_044755245.1 of Streptomyces sp. NPDC092369. NCBI lineage: Bacteria > Bacillati > Actinomycetota > Actinomycetes > Kitasatosporales > Streptomycetaceae > Streptomyces > Streptomyces sp. NPDC092369. The sequence continues at coordinate 461,663 of NZ_JBIVQP010000008.1, read as the reverse complement.
CATGAGGAGAAAACCCCGTGGTCACCCAGGAACAGCGGAAGCGGCAGCTAGCCCGGGAGAAGTTCTTGCGGCAGCAGCAGCGGCGCACGGCCTCGCGGCGCAAGGCGCGCATGCGCAACTCGGTGATCGCGTCGGTGCTCGGCGTGATCCTGATCGGCAGCGTCGCCCTCTACACGACCGGAGTCCTGAAGGACGACGACAACAAGGCCAACGCGAGTTCGGAGACGACTCCCAGTGCCGCGGCGTCCAGCAAGGCACCGGCGGATCCGTGCGAGAAGCCGGCCGCGGGCTCGGTGAAGAAGCTGAGCTGGAAGAAGGAGCCGGCCCTCACCATCGACAAGTCGGCGAAGTACACGATGAACCTCGCGACGACGTGCGGTGACATAGGCATCGCGCTGAAGACGTCGGCGGCCCCGCACACGGTGAATTCCTTCGACTTCCTCGCAGGCAAGGGCTTCTTCGACCACACGAAGTGCCACCGGCTCACCACCAACGGCATCTACGTGCTGCAGTGCGGCGACCCGACGGCGGCCGGCAGCGGCGGTCCCGGATACACCATTCCGGACGAGAACCTGAAGGACAAATCGCTCAAGGGCGGCATCTACCCCGCGGGCACCGTGGCGATGGCCAACACCGGTCAGAAGCACACCGGCGGCAGCCAGTTCTTCCTGGTCTACCAGGACAGTCAGCTGCCGGCGAGCTACACGCCCTTCGGCACGATCTCCGACTCCGGGATGAAGGTCCTGAAGAAGATCGCCGCCGCCGGAGAGAACACCGGAGCGGGTGACGGAGCCCCGAACGCTACCGTTGTGATCAACAAGGCGACGGTCACGAAATCCTGATCGCGTCCTGATCCCATCCCGACCGCATCCCGCCCCGAGGTGCGAAACTTCGGTCGCGCGGGATGCGGACAGGCAACCCGCCGGTCGCCTATGTTGGCCGTGACGAAACTGTGGACGATGCCCGGGGGCGCTGACGCCCCACGCAGGCATCATGTGGAGGAGGCGCTGTGAGCAGCGACCCGTGGGGCCGCGTCGACGAGACGGGGACCGTGTACGTGCGTACGGCCGACGGCGAGCAGGTCGTCGGTTCCTGGCAGGCGGGCTCCCCTGAGGAGGCGCTGGCCTACTTCGAGCGCAAGTACGAGGGCTTGGTTGTCGAGATCGGCCTCCTCGAGAAGCGAGTGAAGACCACCGACCTGTCCGCCAAGGATGCTCAGGCCGCCATCGACCACATCCGCGAGCAGGTGGACGCCCACCATGCGGTGGGCGACCTGGCCGCGCTGCGGGTGCGGCTCGACAAGCTCGTAGAAACTGTCGAGTCGCGTCGTGAGGAGCGCAAGCAGCAGCGGGCGAAGCAGTCGGACGAGGCGCGCAACTCCAAGGAGGCGCTGGTCGCCGAGGCGGAGCAGCTCGCGCAGTCCGACCAGTGGCGGGCCGCCGGTGAGCGGCTGCGCGCGCTGGTGGACACCTGGAAGGGGCTCCCCCGCCTCGACCGCAAGTCGGACGACGAGCTGTGGCACCGCTTCTCGCACGCCCGGTCGGCCTTCTCCAAGCGCCGCAAGGCGCACTTCGCGTCGCTCGACGCGCAGCGCGAGGAGGCCCGCAAGACCAAGGAGCGGCTGGTCGGCGAGGCCGAGGGGCTGTCCGGTTCCACGGACTGGGGTCCCACGGCCGCGCGCTACCGCGAGCTGATGTCCGAGTGGAAGGCCGCGGGGCGTGCCCAGCGCGAGCACGAGGACGATCTGTGGAACCGCTTCCGCGGTGCCCAGGACGTCTTCTTCGCCGCCCGCAGCTCGGTCTTCGCCGAGCGGGACGCCGAGCAGACGGAGAACCTGAAGCTCAAGGAGGAGCTGGCCGAGGAGGCCGAGAAGATCCTCCCGATCACGGACCTCCGCGCGGCGCGCGCCGCCTTCCGCTCGCTCAACGAGCGCTGGGAGGCCATCGGCCATGTCCCGCGCGACGCGCGGCCGAAGGTCGAGGGCCGGATGCACGCCGTCGAGCGGGCGATCCAGGAGTCCGAGGAGGCCGAGTGGCGCCGGACGAACCCGGAGGCACGCGCGCGTGCCGCGGGTCTGACCGGCCAGCTCCAGGCGGCCGTGGACAAGCTCCGCGGCCAGATCGAGCAGGCACGCGCCCAGGGCAACAACTCCAAGGCCGAGAAGCTGGAGCGCGAGCTGGAGGGCCGCCAGGCCCTGCTGGACCAGGCGCTGAAGGGCCTGCAGGAGTTCGGCGGCTGACGGCTGACGCACCTCCCGCGCACTGGCCTCGCGCACAAGGGCCTCGCGCACAACGAAAGGGCTCCCGTACGTGACCGTACGGGAGCCCTTTCGTGTTGCCTGCGTACCTGCGCTACGACCTGCTGCGCGCCGACGTCACCCGGTAGACGTCGTAGACGCCCTCCACTCCCCGGACCGCCTTCAGGACGTGCCCCAGGTGCTTGGGGTCGCCCATCTCGAAGGTGAAGCGGGAGGTGGCGACGCGGTCGCGGGAGGTCTGGACGGCCGCGGAGAGGATGTTGACGTGCTGGTCGGACAGGACGCGGGTGACGTCCGACAGGAGCCGGGAGCGGTCCAGGGCCTCGACCTGGATGGCGACCAGGAAGACCGAGGACTGGGTGGGCGCCCACTCGACCTCGAGAATGCGTTCGGGCTCGCGGGACAGTGACTCCACGTTGACGCAGTCGCTGCGGTGAACCGATACGCCACTACCCCGCGTGACGAAACCGATGATGGGGTCGCCGGGTACCGGGGTACAACAGCGGGCCAGCTTGACCCACACGTCCTCGACGCCCTTGACGATGACGCCCGGGTCGGCGTTGGAACGGCGTTTGCGGCTGCGGCTCCTGGTCGGCGGGACCGACTCGTCGATCTCCTCGGTCGCGGCCTCCTCGCCGCCGAGCGCGGAGACGAGCTTCTGCACGACGTTCTGCGCCGAGACATGGCCCTCGCCGATCGCCGCGTACAGCGCGGAGATGTCCGGGTAGCGCATCTCGTGCGCCAGCGTGACCAGGGAGTCGCCGGTCAGGATGCGCTGGATCGGCAGGTTCTGCTTGCGCATGGCGCGGACGATGGCGTCCTTGCCCTGCTCGATCGCTTCGTCGCGGCGCTCCTTGGAGAACCAGGCGCGGATCTTGTTGCGGGCACGCGGTGACTTGACGAAGCCGAGCCAGTCGCGGGACGGCCCCGCCCCGGCCGCCTTGGAGGTGAAGACCTCCACCAAGTCGCCGTTGTCCAGGGTGGATTCGAGGGGTACGAGTCTTCCGTTGACCCGTGCTCCTATGGTCCGGTGGCCGACCTCCGTGTGGACCGCGTACGAGAAGTCCACCGGGGTGGAACCGGCGGGCAGCGCTATCACGTCGCCCTTCGGCGTGAAGACGAAGACCTCGTTGCGGGACAGGTCGAAGCGCAGGGACTCCAGGAACTCCCCCGGGTCCTCGGTCTCCTTCTGCCAGTCGAGCAACTGGCGCAGCCACGCCATGTCGTTGAGGTGGTCCTCCTTGCCGGTGCTCTTGGGCGCGTCCGAACGCACCTTGGAGGCACCGGCGACGGCCTCCTGCTTGTACTTCCAGTGCGCGGCGATGCCGTACTCGGCCCGGCGGTGCATGTCGAAGGTGCGGATCTGGAGCTCGACAGGCTTGCCGTTGGGGCCGATCACCGTCGTGTGCAGCGACTGGTACATGTTGAACTTGGGCATCGCGATGTAGTCCTTGAACCGGCCGGGGACCGGGTTCCATCGCGCGTGCACGGTGCCGAGGGCGGCGTAGCAGTCGCGGACCGTGTCCACGAGGACGCGGATGCCCACCAGGTCGTAGATCTCCGCGAAGTCGCGACCGCGGACGATCATCTTCTGGTAGACGCTGTAGTAGTGCTTCGGCCGGCCCGTGACGGTCGCCTTGATGCGTGCGGCGCGCAGATCCTGCTGCACCTCGTCGGTCACTATGGCCAGGTACTCGTCACGCTTCGGCGCCCGCTCGGCCACGAGCCGCACGATCTCGTCGTACATCTTGGGGTAGAGGATCGCGAAGGCGAGGTCCTCCAGTTCCCACTTGATGGTGTTCATGCCCAGGCGATGGGCGAGCGGCGCGTAGATCTCCAGCGTCTCGCGCGCCTTCTTCTCCTGCTTCTCGCGCTTGAGATAGCGCATGGTGCGCATGTTGTGCAGCCGGTCGGCGAGCTTGATGACCAGGACGCGCGGGTCCTTGGCCATGGCGACGACCATCTTGCGTACGGTCTCGGCCTGCGCGGCCTCGCCGAACTTGACCTTGTCCAGCTTGGTGACGCCGTCGACGAGCAGGGCCACGGAGTCGCCGAAGTCGCGGCGGAGCTGGTCGAGGCCGTACTCGGTGTCCTCGACGGTGTCGTGCAGCAGCCCGGCCATGAGGGTCGCCGGATCCATGCCCAGCTCGGCGAGGATCGTGGTCACGGCGAGCGGGTGCGTGATGTACGGGTCGCCGCTCTTGCGCTTCTGCCCGCGGTGCCAGCGCTCGGCGACCTGATAGGCCTTCTCGATCTGCCGCAGCGTCGCGGTCTCGATCTTCGGGTCGTTGCTGCGCACTATCCGCAGCAGCGGTTCCAGGACCGGGTTGTACGGGTTGGAGCGCTGCACTCCGAGACGGGCGAGGCGGGCGCGGACGCGGTTGGAGGAGCCGCCGGAACGGGCGGGCTGGCCGGTGTTCGGGCGGACCGCGGGCTCGGCCGACGGCGTCGCCCCGGCCGGGGTGGGCTCGGGTGCGGGGGGCGGCTTGGGGCGCGACTGCTCGGCCGACTTGTCCACGGGGCCGGACTGGGCGTGCTCGACCGTCCCGCGGGAGTCGTTCTTCGCGTGCGGCTCCGTCGGCGCAGGCTTGGCCGCGGCTGCCGAGGCGGACTCGGGCTTGGCGGCGGTCAGGTGTTGGGCCTCGTCTGGCAAGAGGACTCCTCGTGCGCGATCCGGGTCCCCCGGTCAGGCTCCGGAGACCCCATGGTAGCGATCCTGCGCCCCAGGATCGCCTTCAGCCCGATGTGAGGGCCGTCTACCCCTGAAACACGAGGGGCTCCCGCCGGATTCCGGAGGGGTGGCTTCGGGGTGATCGAGTGGTGTCCTGGGGGTGACCGCGGGGGCCTGCGGCGGCTTGGGCGCGCACCCCATCGGACGGAGTCATCGCGTCGGCGCGGTCGTCCGCACGCCTCGGGTTGCGCCCACCAGGCAACCGTTGCCGGGGGCGCCCGAAGGCCGGGCCCACTGGGGCTCCTGCCCGGAGCGGGGTGCTCTCGTCATGCGCTCGCGCGGACGCGTGCCGGCGGGGCCGCCCCGCACGAGCGTGTGCCGCGCCTCGGAGGCCGTACCGCATCGGACAACCCGAGGTGGGCGGACGGTCGAACCGCCGGAGGTCGACATGCGAACGGCCGTTCCGGAGGACCGGGACGGCCGTTCGTGTTGCTGCCAGTACTGCTGGGGTCAGACGACCAGGAGCGCGTCCAGTGGGGCGCCCGCGAGGGCCGGTTCCAGGCGGGCCCGGCCGTTCAGGAAGCCGAGTTCCATCAGGACCGCCAGGCCCGCGATCTCGGCGCCCGCGCGGCGGATGAGCTGGATCGACGCCTCGGCGGTGCCGCCGGTGGCGAGGACGTCGTCGACGATCAGGATGCGGTCGCCGGCGCTCAGATCCTCGGCGTGCACCTCGATCTCCGCCGAGCCGTACTCCAGCTCGTACGACTGCGCGAGGGTCGCTCCGGGGAGCTTGCCCGCCTTGCGTACGGGGATGAAGCCGAGGCCCGCCCGGACGGCGACCGGAGCACCCAGGATGAAGCCGCGGGCCTCCAGGCCGACGACCTTGGTCGCGCCGACGCGCTCCGCGATCTCGGCCAGCGCGTCGGTGAGCGCCGTGAAGGCGGCCGGGTCCGCCAGGAGCGGGGTGATGTCCTTGAACATCACGCCCGGCTCCGGGTAGTCCGGCACATCGCGGATACGGCTGAGCAGCAGCTCCTGGATGTCGGTCATCGACGCTTCCCGGACGGCCTGCCCCGGCCGCGGTTACGGGAGGCGGGCTGGTTGCGCGGCCCGACGACCGCGTGCGCGGCGTCCTCCGGCTCGTCGTCGTACGCCGTGGCCGCGTCGTCGTGCGCCTGGGCCTGCTCCCCCTCGGCGGCGGCCTGCGCCCGCTTGGCGAGGACGCGCTTCTTGAGCGCCTTCATCTGCGGCTCCGCCTCCTTGAGGTCGGCGACGAGCGGCGTGGCGATGAAGATCGAGGAGTACGCACCGGCCGCGAGGCCGACGAACAGCGACAGCGAGATGTCGTTCAGCATGCCCGCGCCGAGGAAGGCGCCACCGATGAACAGCAGGGCCCCGACCGGCAGCAGCGCCACCACCGTGGTGTTGATGGACCGCATCAGGGTGCTGTTGATCGAGCGGTTGGCCACATCGCTGTAGGTCCACCGGGTCTGCTTGGTGATGTCCTTCGTCTGCTCCTTGAGGCTGTCGAAGACGACGACCGTGTCGTAGAGCGAGTAACCGAGAATGGTCAGCAGACCGATCACCGTACCCGGCGTGACCTCGAAGCCGACGAGGGCGTAGATACCGGTGGTGATGGTGATGTCGTGGATCAGGGCGACCAGGGCCGCCAGAGCCATGCGCCACTCGAAGGCGATGGCCAGATAGATCACGACCAGCACCATGAAGATCGCCAGGCCCTCCCAGGCCTTGTTGGCGACCTGGTCACCCCAGCTGGGGCCGACCAGGTCCGCGGCGATGTTCTCGGAAGGGACCTTGAGGTCCTTGGACAGCTGCGTCTTGATGCCGTCGGACTTGTCGGTGTCGATGCCGGCGATCTGGATGCGCAGGCTGCCGTCGCCGAGCTTCTGCACGATCGCGTCGTGACCGGAGGCGTCCTCGGCGTAGGTCTCCGCCTGGTTCACCGAGACGGTCATGTGCTTGGGCGTGGTGAAGACCGCGCCGCCCTGGAACTCGATGCCCATGTTCAGGCCGCGCACCGCCAGGCCGAGGATGGCCGTGATGGTGATCAGGATCGAGATGCCGTACCAGATCTTGCGGTTGCCGACGAAGTCGTAACCGACCTCGCCGCGGTGCAGTCGGGCGCCGAGGCTGCCGAGTTTCGACATCTCACGCCTCCTTCGGGTCGACGGGGGCGTGGGGACGGCGGGTGCGGCGCAGCGGCGCCTTGGCTCCCAGGGCCTTCGGGTCGAGGCCGGACCACTTGTGGCCGTTGGCGAAGAACTTCCGGCGGGCCAGGAGCGTCATCAGCGGCTTGGTGAAGAGGAAGACCACGACGACGTCGAGCACGGTGGTCAGACCGAGCGTGAACGCGAAGCCCTGGACCTTGCCGACGGTGACGATGAACAGCACCGCGGCGGCGAGGAACGACACGAAGTCGGAGACCAGGATGGTGCGCCGGGCTCGCGGCCAGGCCCGCTCCACCGCGGGACGCAGCGATCGGCCCTCGCGGATCTCGTCCCTGATGCGTTCGAAGAACACGATGAACGAGTCCGCCGTGATACCGATCGCGACGATCGCACCGCAGACGGCCGGCAGGTTCAGCGCGAAGCCGATGGCCGGGCCGAGCAGCGCCATGATCACGTAGGTGAGGATCGCGGAGACCAGCAGCGACGGGATGGCGATGACCGAGAGGCCGCGGTAGAAGATCAGCAGGTAGATCACGACCAGCGCGAGGCCGATCGCGCCCGCGATCAGACCGGCGTGCAGCTGCTCACCGCCGAGGGCCGCGGTCACCGTGGTGACGCTGTCCTCCTTGAAGGTCAGCGGCAGGGCGCCGTACGACAGCATGTTGGCGAGGCTCTGGGCCTCTTCCTGGGTGAAGCTGCCGGAGATCTCCGCGCTGCCGCCCGCGATGGACGAACTGACACTCGGAGCGGAGACGACCTGGCCGTCGAGGACGATGCCGAACTGGTTCTGCGGCTGCTGGTTCTGCGCGAGCTGGCCGGTGATCGTGGCGAACTTCTTGGAGCCGCTGCCCGTGAAGTCCATCGTGACCTGCCAGCCGGCGGCCGTGGTCGTGTTGTAGATGGCCTGGGCCTTCTTGACCTCGGTGCCGTCCACGGCCGCGGGGCCGAGCAGGTACTTGAACCAGACGCCGTCGTTCTCGCCGCACGCGACGGTCGACTCGGTGGCCTTGGCGCTCTTGCCCGCGGTGTTCTGCACCGACTTCTTGGAGCAGTCCAGCGCGGTGTACTGGGCCTCCAGCTTGGCGTTCGCGTCGCTGGCGGCGCTGCTGCCGCTCGGCGACGGGGAGGCGCTGGAGGAGGCCGAGGAGCTGGCGCTCGCGGACGGGGTCTCGTCGGCCTTCAGGGCGTCGGTGACGGCACGGCCCTGCGAGGTGGCGGAGTCCGAGGGGCTAGCGGAACTCGACGCGGACGAGGAGCCGGTGGCCTTGGGAGTGCTCGAGCTCGACGGGCTGCCGGAGGCGCTGCTGGACGCGCTGGGCGAGGCGCTCGGCGTCGCGCCGGCGGAGGCCTCGGTGGCGATCACCGGGCGGAAGTACAGCTTGGCCGTGGTACCGACCTGCTGGCGGGCTTCCTCGGAGTTCGTGCCCTTGGGGATGTTGACGATGATGTTGCGGTCGCCCTGGGTCTGAACCTCCGCTTCCGAGACACCGAGACCATTGACACGGCGGTTCATGATGTCGACCGCGGTGTCCATGTTGGTCTTGTTGATCGCGGACTCCTGGCCCTTCTCCGGGACCGCCCGGAGAGTGATGCTCGTGCCCCCGGCCAGATCGATACCGAGGCGCGGAGTGGTGTGCCCGGAGGCGAACATCCCTCCGGTGAGCGCCACGATCGCGATCAGGATGAGGGCCAGCGAACGCCCTGGCTTGCTCTGGGCACTCGCGCTCCGGCCCTTCTTAGGTGCTGCCACCTTCTCGTACTCCCTCTCGGGCCGCCGCGCGCCGGATCTGCGGGCGGGCGGCCATGACATGGTGTCGGGATCCCGTGCGAGCTGCGCGTGCTCCAGGGCGTGCGGGAACGGTCCGCACGCCCCTTGGCGCGGCTACTTCGCCTCGGACTCGCCGTCCTTCTTCTTCGGCTCTTCGTCCGACTTCGCCTCGGCGGTCACGATCTCGTCGGCCGGTTCCTCGGGCGCGTCCTTCTTGCCGAGGTCGACGGACTTGTCGTCGGAGGCGGCGGCAGCTTCGTCGGCGGAGTCGTCGGTCTCGGTGAGGGAGGAGGCGTCGTCAGGGACGACGTCGGAGTCGGACTTCAGGTCGTGCTCGACGCCGTGGACGATGCGGTTGTACTCGTCGTCCGACAGGACGGCACCGATGGCGTTCTTGGCGAAGAGGAGATCGACGCCCGGACCGGCGTCGAGGAGGACCGTCTCTTCGTTCACTTCCTTGACCGTCGCGTAGATACCCCCGATCGTGCGGACGCCGGAGCCTGGCTGCATCTCGTTCCGCATGGACGCGGCCGCCTGCTGCTTGCGCTTGGCCGAGCGGGTCATCAGGAACATGGCCCCGATGAGCACGATGAACGGGAGAAGGGTCACGATATTCACGGGACGGAATTTCCTTCGCACGACCGCGACGGGGAGCGGCCTCATGGATGGGGGTATGCATACCGCCGACAAAGGCGGCATCGGCGGAGTCTAAGCGAGTCCGCGCGCATGGAACAACGCTCAGCATGGCACCTGGGTTCCTGACCGGGCCAATGCCGGGTCGTCACGATGCCGTCACGTCCCGAACAGGTCCTGTTGTCCGTTTCCCGCCTGCACCGACTGCGGCGGGGTGAGGCCGAGATGTGACCAGGCGGCGGGCGTGGCGACCCGCCCGCGCGGGGTCCGGGCCAGCAGCCCTTCGCGTACGAGAAAGGGTTCGGCGACCTCTTCCACCGTCTCGCGCTCCTCCCCCACCGCGACGGCGAGCGTGGACAGGCCGACCGGCCCGCCGCCGAACAGCTTGAGCAAAGCTTGCAGGACGGCGCGGTCCAGGCGGTCGAGGCCGCGTACGTCGACCTCGTAGATGGCGAGGGCCGCGGCGGCGATGTCCCGGGTGATCACGCCGTCGGCCTTGACCTGGGCGTAGTCGCGGACCCGGCGCAGCAGGCGGTTGGCGATACGGGGCGTGCCGCGGGAGCGGCCGGCGATCTCGGCGGCACCCTCGGTGTCGATCTCGACGTCGAGGAGGTTCGCCGAGCGGTGGATGACGCGCTCCAGTTCGAGGGGTTCGTAGAACTCCATGTGCCCGGTGAAGCCGAAGCGGTCGCGCAGCGGGGGCGGCAGCAGTCCCGCGCGCGTGGTGGCGCCGACCAGGGTGAAGGGGGGCAGCTCCAGGGGGATGGCGGTGGCGCCGGGGCCCTTGCCGACGATGACGTCGACGCGGAAGTCCTCCATCGCCATGTACAGCATTTCTTCGGCGGGCCGGGACATGCGGTGGATCTCGTCCAGGAAGAGGACCTCGCCCTCCTGGAGGGAGGACAGGATCGCGGCGAGGTCGCCGGCGTGCTGGATCGCGGGGCCGCTGGTGATGCGGATCGGGGCGCCCATCTCGGCCGCGATGATCATCGACAGGGTGGTCTTGCCGAGGCCGGGGGCGCCGGAGAGCAGCACGTGGTCGGCGGTGGCGCCCCGCGCGCGTGCGGCGCGCAGGACCAGGTCCAGCTGCTCGCGGACCTTCTCCTGGCCGATGAACTCGCCGAGGTCCTTGGGGCGCAGGGCAGCCTCGACGGCCTGGTCCTCACCGTCGGCGACCGAGCCCACCAGCCGCTCGGGGGCGGTCTCGTCGGTGGTGTCGTCCCAGTTCACTGACGGTCTCCTAGCGGGCGCGGTTCAGGGTCTGGAGGGCGGCCTTGAGCAACTGGCCCACCTGGGGCACGCCCTCGGCGGCCTCCGCCTGCGGGGTCACGGCGGCGACCGCCTCGTCGGCCTCGCGGGTGGCGTAGCCGAGGCCGATCAGGGCGGCGTGCAGCTGGTCGCGCCAGCCGCTGCTGATCGGGGCGCCGACCACCGCGGCGCCGATCGGCTCGCCCAGCCGGTCCTTGAACTCCAGCAGCAGCTTCTGCGCGCCCTTCTTGCCGATGCCCGGGACGGCCATGAGCGCCTTCTCGTCGCCCGTGGCCACCGCCCGGCGCAGGGCGTCCGGGGTGTGCACGGCCAGCATGGCCTGGGCGAGGCGGGGGCCGACGCCGGTCGCGGTCTGGAGCAGCTCGAAGATCTGGCGTTCGTCGTCGTCCACGAAGCCGTACAGGGTCAGCGAGTCCTCGCGGACGACGAGGGAGGTGGCGAGCTTGGCCTGCTTGCCCAGGCGGAGGGTGGACAGCGTGTTCGGCGTGCACTGGAGAGCCATGCCGACACCGCCCACCTCGACCACCGCGGCATCGGGAGCGAGTGCGGCGACCGTGCCGCTGACGAAGGCGATCATGCGGGGCGGCCTTTCGGGGCGTTCGATTCTCGGGCTGCTTGGGCGGCTCGGGCTGCTTGGACGGCCGTGGCCGCCTTGCCCGCTGTGGCCGCGTGCAGGGCGACGGCCTGCTGGAGTCGGTTCTGGGCGGGGGCGCGCCAGATGTGGCAGATGGCGAGCGCGAGGGCGTCGGCGGCGTCGGCGGGCTTCGGGGGCGCGTCGAGCCTGAGCAACCGGGTCACCATGGCGCCGACCTGTGCCTTGTCGGCGCGACCGCTGCCGGTGACGGCGGCCTTGACCTCGCTCGGGGTGTGCAGGGCGACGGGGATGCCGCGGCGGGCGGCGCAGAGCATGGCGACGGCGCTGGCCTGGGCCGTACCCATCACCGTGCTGACGTTGTGCTGGCTGAACACCCGCTCCACGGCGACGAATTCGGGCCGGTGTTCGTCCAGCCACGCCTCGATGCCCTGCTCGATGGCGACCAGGCGCAGGCCCAACTCGGCGTCCGACGGGGTCCGTACGACACCGACGCCCACCATCGTGAGCGGCCGGCCCGCGACGCCTTCGACGACACCGACACCGCATCGCGTGAGACCGGGGTCCACCCCGAGTACCCGCACCGTGCCCCCCCCTTCGCCTCTTCGCGGCCGAACGTGATCTTTGACTTCACGCCAGGCTATCCGCTGCCACCGACAACAGCGGCGGGCCGGGGGACGTGTGTCCCATCCGGCCCGCCGATACCGCTGAGCTCGCGGCAGCGCTACGCGTCGACCTTCTCCATGACCTCGTCGCTGACGTCGAAGTTGGCGAAGACGTTCTGCACGTCGTCGCTGTCCTCCAGGGCGTCGATCAGCTTGAAGATCTTCCGGGCGCCGTCCTCGTCGAGCTCGACCTGCATGGTCGGGACGAAGTTGGCGTCGGCGGAGTCGTAGTCGATCCCGGCGTCCTGGAGGGCGGTGCGGACCGCGACCAGGTCGGTGGCCTCGGAGATGACCTCGAAGGTCTCCCCCAGGTCGTTGACCTCCTCGGCACCCGCGTCCAGCACGGCACCGAGGACGTCGTCCTCGCCCAGCTCGCCCTTGGGGACGATGACGACGCCCTTGCGGTTGAAGAGGTACGAGACGGAGCCGGGGTCGGCCATGTTCCCGCCGTTGCGGGTCATGGCGACACGGACGTCCGAGGCGGCACGGTTGCGGTTGTCGGTGAGGCACTCGATGAGCACCGCGACTCCGTTCGGGCCGTAACCCTCGTACATGATCGTCTCGTAGTCGGCGCCACCGGCTTCGAGACCGGCGCCGCGCTTGACCGCGGAGTCGATGTTCTTGTTCGGGACCGAGCTCTTCTTGGCCTTCTGGATGGCGTCGAACAGCGTCGGGTTACCGGCGGGGTCGGCACCTCCGGTGCGGGCCGCGACCTCGATGTTCTTGATCATCTTCGCGAAGAGCTTGCCGCGCTTGGCGTCGATCACGGCCTTCTTGTGCTTCGTCGTAGCCCATTTAGAGTGGCCGGACATCTGCCTGTCTCCTTCGCGTAACCCAACTCTTTACGAACCCCAGGAATCCTACTAGGACCCCGGAGCCAGGTTCGCGCGCACCATGTCGACGAACAGGGAGTGCACGCGGTGGTCGCCGGTCAGTTCCGGGTGGAACGACGTGGCGAGCGCGTTGCCCTGGCGGACCGCGACGATGTGGCCGTCGTGCTCGGCGAGCACCTCGGTCTCGGCGCCGACCGACTCGACCCAGGGGGCGCGGATGAAGACGCCTTCTACAGGATCGCCCTCGACGCCCTTCACGTCGACCGTCGCTTCGAAGGATTCGTTCTGACGTCCGAAGGCGTTGCGGCGCACGATCATGTCGATGCCGCCGATCGTCTCCTGGCCCGAGCGCGGGTCGAGGATCTTGTCGGCGAGCATGATCATCCCGGCGCAGGTGCCGTAGACGGGCAGACCGGCACGCACGCGTGCGCGCAGGGAGTCCATCAGCCCGAAGAGGACGGCCAGCTTGGAGATGGTGGTGGACTCGCCGCCTGGGATGACGAGACCGTCCACCTCGGCGAGTTCCTCGGGGCGCCTGACCTGCCTGGCCACGGCGTCGGCCGCGGCCAGGGCGATCAGGTGCTCCCGGACGTCGCCCTGGAGGGCCAGGACGCCTATGACAGGGGCTGTGTCGCTCATCTACGTGACTACCAGCCGCGGTTGGCGTAGCGCTCGGCCTCGGGGAGGGTGTCGCAGTTGATGCCGACCATGGCCTCGCCGAGGTTGCGGGACGCGTCCGCGATGATCTTCGGGTCGTCGTAGAAGGTGGTCGCCTTCACGATGGCGGCGGCGCGCTTGGCCGGGTCGCCCGACTTGAAGATGCCGGAGCCCACGAAGACGCCCTCGGCGCCGAGCTGACGCATGAGCGCCGCGTCCGCGGGAGTGGCGACACCACCGGCGGAGAACAGCACGACCGGGAGCTTGCCGAGCGCGGCGACCTCCTTGACGATCTCGTACGGGGCGCGCAGTTCCTTGGCGGCGGCGTACAGCTCGTTGTTGTCGTAGCCGCGCAGGCGGGCTATCTCGTTCTTGATCTGGCGCAGGTGGCGGACGGCCTCGACGACGTTCCCGGTGCCGGCCTCGCCCTTGGAGCGGATCATCGCGGCGCCCTCGGCGATGCGGCGCAGGGCCTCGCCCAGGTTGGTGGCACCGCAGACGAACGGGGTGGTGAAGGCCCACTTGTCGGAGTGGTTGACCTCGTCGGCCGGGGTGAGGACCTCGGACTCGTCGATGTAGTCGACGCCGAGGGACTGCAGCACCTGGGCCTCGACGAAGTGGCCGATGCGGGACTTCGCCATGACCGGGATGGAGACGGCCTCGATGATGCCCTCGATCATGTCCGGGTCGGACATCCGGGCCACGCCGCCGTCCTTGCGGATGTCGGCCGGGACCCGCTCCAGGGCCATGACGGCGACGGCGCCCGCGTCCTCGGCGATCTTCGCCTGCTCCGGCGTGACGACGTCCATGATCACGCCGCCCTTGAGCTGCTCGGCCATGCCGCGCTTCACGCGCGCGGTGCCGGTCTCGGGGGTCTGGTTTTCGGAGAACGTGCTGGACACGGGTGACCTCACTCGGTGAAAGAGGGTTTCTGCACCACCGAGGAAACGCGAGTGGACCAGTCCACTGCAAGGGCCAATGGGTAGGCGGTGGATCCTTTTCGGGTGCGGAGGTCGCGCGAGTGTCCGCTCGGGGACCGGCGAAGTCGGCTACGCGGCCCGGTCCACCAGTGCCGCCGGCGGCTCGTCGTCCATCTCGAACGCCATCGGGAACGGGGCGTGTCCTGCCAGGTGGAACCAGCGGACCTTGCGGTGGTCGCGCAGGCGGCGGGCCGCGCCGACGGCGTCGTTGTGGAAGCGCCGGGCCATCGGCACGCGGCGTACGGCCTCGGTGAGTTCGTGGGCCGCCGAGTCTCCCCCGGGTGCCTCGCGCACCACCTCGACCTGCTGGGCCTCCGCGAAGACGGCCCGCAGCGCCTGGCTCAGGTCGCTCTCGGCGACCTCCCGCTGCTCCTCCTCGGCCTGCCTCGCCGCGTGCGCCGCCTCGTACAGGACGATCGAGGCGGCCGGGTCGAGGACACCGGAGGTCGCCAACTCCTGCGCCACGGAGGCCCTGCGGAGCAGCTGGGCGTCAAGTGCCGCGCGGGCGGCGTCGATCCGGGCGTGCAGCCGGTCGAGGCGGCCGGCCGTCCAGCTCAGGTAGAGGCCGATCGCCACGAGAACGACGAGGATCCAGATCAAGGTAGCGCTCACGCGCCGCACCCTACGCTCTGCGGGTTCAGCGTTGTGACGTGCGGGGTGTCACGGCGGCGTGCGGGGTCTTGGCGTGGCCGTCGTTCCGGGGGCCGCCGCCCCCGGACCCCCGCTTCGGCCTGAACGGCCTCGTCCTCAAGCTCCCCCAGAGGGGGCACCCCCAGCGGGCTGAAAGATGCCGACCAGCGTCCGGAAGTCCGCCTCGCCGCAAGACCGTTGCCCACGGCGCCGAGCCGTCCGCCTCAGTCCCGCGCCAAGCCGAACCGCGCCCGCAGCCCCGGCCCGCGCCCCTCCTCGTCCGCCGCAGCCACCGCCGCCGCGCCCTGTGTCACCGTCTCGTACACCGAGAGGATGTCCGCGCCGACTGTCGACCAGTCGAAGCGGCGTACGTGGGCGCTTCCCCGGGTGCGGAGTTCGGCCAGGCGGGCCGGGTCGGCGAGGAGGCGGACCGCGGCCTCGGCCAGGGAGTCGGGGTTCTCGTTGGTGAAGAGCTCGCCCGCGGCGCCCTGGTCGAGGACCTGGGCGAAGGCGTCCAGGTCGGAGGCGAGGACCGGGGCGCCCGCGGACATGGCCTCCACGAGGATGATGCCGAAGCTTTCGCCGCCGGTGTTGGGGGCCACGTAGAGGTCGACACTGCGCAGAAGGCGGCCCTTGTCCTCGTCGCTGATCATGCCCAGGAACTCGACGCGCGGGCGGAGTTCGGCCGGAAGGGACTCGACCGCCTCCTTCTCGTCGCCCCGGCCGGCCACCAGGAGCCTGGTCTGCGGGCGCTCGGCGAGAATCCTCGGCAGGGCGCGCATCAGGACCGGCAGGCCTTTGCGGGGCTCGTCGATGCGGCCGATGAAGCCGATCGTGTCCCCCTGCCACTCTGGCTTGGGCTCGGCGCGGGCGAAGAAGTCGACGTCCACGCCGTTGGGGATCACGACCGCGTCGCCGCCGAGGTGTTCGACCAGCGTGCGCCGGGCGTACTCGCTGACCGCGATGCGCGCGCTGATCTTCTCCAGGGCCGCCTGGAGGATGGCGTACGCGGCGATCATGGCCCGCGAGCGCGGGTTGGAGGTGTGGAAGGTGGCCACGATGGGACCGGAGGCCGCCCAGCAGGCCAGCAGGCCGAGCGAGGGCGAGGTCGGCTCGTGGATGTGGATGACGTCGAACTCGCCGTCGTGCAGCCAGCGGCGCACCCGCGCGGCGCTCAGGAAGCCGAAGTTGAGGCGGGCCACCGAGCCGTTGTACGGCACCGGGACCGCGCGGCCCGCCGAGACGACGTACGGCGGCAGCGGGGTGTCGTCGTCGGCGGGCGCGAGGACCGAGACCTCGTGGCCCAGGCGGATGAAGTACGCGGCGAGGTCGCGGATGTGGAACTGGACGCCGCCGGGCACGTCCCAGGAGTAGGGGCAGACGATGCCGATCCTCACGAGGTCCCCTTCTCGGCATCCGCGGGCTTGTCCGCCCCGGTGTCCGAGGGCTTCTTCCCGGGGTCGAGATCCTTCAGCCACAAGCGCTGCAGCATGTGCCAGTCCTCCGGGTGGTCGGCGATCCCCGTGGCGAAGGCATCCGCCAGCGCCTGTGTCATGACAGACGTCTTTTCCGCCCGGTTGCCTGTCTCCGGCACCGCGATCGGTGGATGGACGCGCCCCTGCATCACGGGCGAGTCGTCGTACCAAAGGGTCACCGGCAGGAGCAGCGCGCCGGTCTGCTGCGCCAGCAGGGCCGGCCCCGCGGGCATCCGGGTGGCCTCGCCGAAGAACCGCACCTCCACGCCGGAGGAGGACAGGTCGCGCTCGGCGACCAGGCACACCAGGCCCCCGTCGCGCAGCCGCCGGGCCAGCGTGCCGAAGGCGGTGCCGCCGCTGTGCGGGAGGACCTCCATGCCGAGGCCCTCGCGGTAGGCGACGAAACGGTCGTACAGGGTCTCCGGCTTGAGGCGCTCGGCGACCGTCGTGAAGGGCGTCTCCAGTTTGGTGGTGACCCAGGCGCCGGCGAGATCCCAGTTGGCCATGTGGGGCAGCGCGAGGATGACGCCCTTGCCGGAGGCGATCCCGTCGGTCAGGTGGTGGACGTCCTTGGGGTCGAAGCCGTTCTTGACCCGGTCGGCGCTCCAGGCGGGCAGCCGGAAGGACTCCATCCAGTAGCGCAGGTACGAGCGCATGCCCGCGCGCGAGAGCTCGGCGAGGCGCTCGGGGCTCGCGTCGGGCACCACGCGCGCGTAGTTGCTCTCAAGCCGCTGCACGCCCTTGCCACGCCGTTTCCAGGCCAGGTCGGCGATGGTGCGGCCGAGCCGGACGGCGACCGGTTCGGGGAGCTTCTTGACCGTGCCCCAGCCCAGGCCGTACAGCCCGTCGGTCAGCCGGTCCCGCGCACTCACGTGGCCGCACCGCTCTCCTGCTCGGCCGCCTCGGCCTGCGCCTCCGCCTCCGCCGACTCGCGCCGGACGGTGACCACCCGCTGAATCAGCGTGACCAGGCTGCCGACGGCGACGATCCACAACGCGACCGGCAGCAGGTACTGGATGCCAGGGACACCGAATGTGTGCAGACCGGCGAGACCGCACGCGACCAGCGAGATCACCAGGCGCTCGGCCCGCTCGATCAGCCCGTTGACGGCGACCGGCAGACCGATCGACTCGCCGCGCGCCTTGGTGTACGACACCACCTGGCCGCTGGCCAGGCAGAAGATCGAGACGGCGCACAGGGCGATGTCGTCTCCGCCACCCGCGTACCAGAGGGCCAGGCCGCCGAAGACCGCGCTGTCGGCCACCCGGTCCAGCGTGGAGTCCAGGAAGGCGCCCCAGCGGCTGGAGCGGCCCAGCTGGCGGGCCATGTTGCCGTCGACGAGGTCGGAGAAGACGAAGAGCGTGATCACGACCGTGCCCCAGAAGAACTCGCCCATGGGGTAGAAGACCAGCGCGCCCGCGACCACTCCGGCGGTGCCCAGGAGTGTGACCGCGTCGGGGCTGACGCCCCGCCGGATCAGGAACGAGGCGAACGGCGTGAGAACACGCGTGAAGAAAGCACGCGCGTACTTGTTCAGCATGGCCTTCCCGAGGGTCGGTGTGGCCGCGCGGCCCCTGCTGGCCACCGGCTGGCCCATCGTAGCCACGCGTGCGCGTGTACGACGTCCGGGCACCCGGACGCCCGGTCCGCGGATCCCGTGGATGGCCCATGACCGACAGCATGCGGCGGGATCGCGTCCGCTGTATGGACGCACCGTGACGGTAGTGGAAAGCTCGAAGCACCGCGGGCGTCACCGGAGCCGCCACCGCACGCGGCCCCCGCATGTCCGCGCCCACAGTGACCTCACCGTGCACGGGAGGCAAGGCCATGGGCGACAAGGCGAACGCACACCCCGGAGCCGCCGGCAGGGCAACAGCGGCCGACCACCCCGCGTCCGTACGGAATGTGGTGCTGGTCGGCCACTCCGGATCGGGCAAGACGACTTTGGTGGAAGCTCTCGCGCTCACCGCGGGGGCAGTGAACCGGGCGGGCCGCGTCGAGGACGGCGGCACCGTTTCCGACTACGACGAGATAGAGCACCGGCAACAGCGCTCGGTGCAGCTCTCCCTGGTGCCGGTCGAATGGGACGGCATCAAGGTCAATGTTCTCGACACCCCCGGATACGCCGACTTCGTCGGGGAACTCAGGGCCGGTCTGCGAGCGGCGGACGCGGCCCTTTTCGTCGTCTCGGCGTCCGACGGCGTGGACGGCTCGACGCGCATGGTGTGGGAGGAGTGCGCGGCGGTCGGCATGCCGCGGGCCATCGTGATCACGCATCTGGAGTCCGCCCGGGCGGACTTCGACGAGATGACCCGGATCTGCGCGCAGGCCTTCGGCCGGGACGACCCCGACGCCGTGCTGCCGCTCTATCTGCCGCTGCACGGCCCGGAGGGGCCCGACGGGCACGCGCCCGTGACCGGACTGATCGGGCTGCTGTCGCAGAAGCTGTTCGACTACTCCTCCGGGGAGCGCAAGGAGTCCGAGCCGGGCCCGGAGCAGCTGCCCGAGATCGAGGAGGCCCGCAACCGGCTGATCGAAGGGATCATCGCGGAGGGCGAGGACGAGACCCTCATGGACCGCTATCTCGGCGGCGAGGAGATCGACTTCAAGACACTCGTGGAGGACCTGGAGCGGGCCGTCGCGCGCGGGGTGTTCTTCCCGGTCCTGGCAGCCGCCCCCGCGGCCGACGGCGCCCGGCAGGGCCTGGGCACCGTCGAGCTCCTGGAACTGGTCACCGGCGGCTTCCCGACCCCGCTGGAGCGCGCGGCGCCCGGTGTCACCACGGTCGCCGGCAAGCCGCGCGAGCTGAAGCCGTGCGACCCGAACGGGCCGCTGGTCGCGGAGGTCGTGAAGACGGCGTCCGACCCGTACGTCGGCCGGGTCTCGCTGGTACGGGTCTTCTCCGGCACCCTGCGCCCCGACGAGACGGTGCACGTCTCCGGGCACGGGCTGGCCGACCGCGGCCACGAGGACCACGACGTCGACGAGCGCGTCGGCGCCCTGTCCGCGCCCTTCGGCAAACAGCAGCGCACCCTCACCCACTGCATCGCCGGTGACCTCGCGTGCGTGGCGAAGCTGAGCCGCGCGGAGACCGGCGACACCCTCTCCGCCAAGGACGACCCGCTGCTGATGGAGCCGTGGGAGATGCCCGACCCGTTGCTGCCGCTCGCCATCGAGGCGCACAGCAAGGCGGACGAGGACAAGCTCTCGCAGGGTCTGTCCCGGCTGGTCGCCGAGGACCCGACGATGCGGCTCGAACAGAACCCGGACACCCACCAGGTGGTGCTGTGGTGTCTGGGCGAGGCCCACGCGGACGTGGCACTGGAACGACTGCGCAGCCGATACGGCGTCCAGGTCGACGTCGTGGCGCACAAGGTCTCCCTGCGGGAGACGTTCGCCGGCCGGTCGGCGGGGCGCGGCCGGCATGTCAAACAGTCCGGCGGGCACGGGCAGTTCGCGATCTGCGAGATCGAGGTGGAGCCGCTGCCCGGCGGTTCGGGCATCGAGTTCGTGGACAAGGTGATCGGCGGCGCGGTACCACGCCAGTTCATCCCCTCGGTGGAGAAGGGGGTACGCACCCAGGCGGCCAGGGGCGTGGCGGCCGGCTACCCGCTCATCGACGTCCGGGTGACGCTCCTCGACGGCAAGGCGCACTCCGTGGACTCCTCGGACGCGGCCTTCCAGACGGCCGGCGCACTCGCGCTGCGGGAAGCCGCTTCCGACGTGGGGATCCATCTGCTGGAGCCGGTGGCCGAGGTGACGATCCTGGTCGGCGACGACTACGTGGGCGCGGTCATGAGCGACCTGTCCGGACGGCGCGGCCGGGTGCTGGGCACGGAACAGACCAGCGGCGGACGCACCCTCGTACGGGCCGAGGTGCCGGAGATCGAGATCGGGCGGTACGCCGTCGATCTGCGCTCGCTCTCGCACGGCACCGCGCGCTTCAACCGGGCGTACGCCCGGCACGAGCCGATGCCCCAGCAGATCGCCGAGAGGCTCCGTGAAGACACCCGCGACGCCTCGTAGTTGACGCCGGAAGCGCCCGGCGAACGGTCACCGGGCGCTGTTCCGGCGGCTGTTGCGGAACGTTTCCCTCCGTCTCGGCGGGCGGCTTCGGCCGTCCGCCGACTAATGTCATTGCCTGCGGATACGCTGATGACCTGATCAACAGGTGTGCGGAGCACGGAAGTCGGGAAGGCCGCAGGAGCGACACCGGCGGCGATCGGGGGCGGTAGATGACAGTCGGGACCGGTTACGAGGACGCCTTCGGGCCACAGGTGCCTCTGTCGGGCGGTGGCAGCCAGACGGCGACGTTCGCCCTCGCGTCCGCCGCCTACCGGGACAGTCCGATCGAGGAGATCAAGAAGGCCGACAACGAGTGGCACCAGACGACCCTCAAAGAGGGCCAGAAATGGTCCACCGGGCTCTTCAAGCCCAATCTCGGCGAGGCGTTCTCCAGGGCCGTGATCGACCGCATGATCGGGCCGGACCGCAAGCCGCTCATCCAGTCCTTCGGCATGGAGCCCCAGGTCGTCGTCGAGCACTGTCTCGCCGCGTACCGGCTCCGCCGTGAGCGCGACAAGCGGCTGTCCACGGTCATGGTGCTCTGCGGGCTGCTGTTCCTGCCCGGGCTGCTGGTCTGGCTGCTGGTCTTCCAGATCCGCTCGGTGATCGACAAGAACAGCAACAAGCGGGCCTCGGCCCTCGCCACGACCCTGCTCGTCGGCGTCGGCGCCCTCGCCGTCATCTTCCTGGTCAAGATGCCCTTCACTGGCTTCTGGGCCTGGTACGCGCGTGCGTGCGTGGTCGTTCCCGTCCTCGGCTGGTTCTGGGCCAAGCAGATCTGCGAGAGCGCGGCGAAGGACCTGCGGGGGCGCTGGGACAGCCTGCTCGCGGGCGGCAGCATCGGCGCCCAGGTCCCCGAGGCGGTGCCGACCAGCCCCGGTGAGACCCAGGCCGAGCAGCTGCGCCAGTCGCTCGCCAGGCTCAGCGCCGAGCAGCGGTCCAACGGCGTCTTCTACGCCGGCCCCAAGGGCATCCTCGGCATGGGCACCCGCTGGGGCAGCTGGCAGCTCGCCGAGGACCTCACCCCGGCCGACCCGGCCCGCGAGATCCACCCGTTCCGCAGCTGGGACGTCATACGCGCGATCCACGACCAGCTGCGCATGCTGGAGCGGGGCCCGCTCAACACGGGCGGCTTCCCGCCGCCCTCGATACGGCACTGGATCGTCACGCCGATCGGCGAGGGCGCGAAGGCGGTGTCCCGGACCGAGCAGTCCGCGGACGTGGAGGCCTTCCAGCACCGGACCCACTCGATACAGGACATCTGCAACAAGCAGCAGTTCGGCAGCGGGGAGCGGCACTACCTCGGCGTCCAATGGACGCTGTGGGACGGCCAGTTGATCATCACGATGATGATCACCGTCACGGTGCTGCACGAGACGCTGCGCATCGAGGTGACGGGGCACGCGCTGGGCCCGGTGAATCCGTTGTTCATGGGGAAGCCCGAGGCCCCGACCAGGAGCGTCCAGCGGTCGGTCAGGCGGTGGGAGACCCGCACGGTGAAGCTGCCCCTGGTCCCCACGAACGAGGTCGTACGGCTCGCCGTCCGCGCCCCGATCACCTGGTACCCGCCGCTGCTGAACCACCTCGGCGGCACGATGGTGCTGCCCGAGCCGTTCGGCCTGCGGCACGCCTGGGCCGACCAGCCCTGGCGCCACCGCTTCATGGCCGACGACGCGCTGCGCGCCGCCACGCCGGTCCTGCGGGTCGTGCACGCGGCCGCGATCCGGGTCCTGGCGGAGAACGGCGTGGACACGGAGAAGTTCGGCGCGAGGTCGGCGTTCCTGAGCGGCGCGGTCCAGGACCCGAGCCCGAGGAAAGCGGATCTCTACGACGCGTAGGGACGACCCCGCCCGGGCCCGCGGGTGTCACCTCAGCCCGTGGGCCACGCGTCCGCCAGCATCTTCCGTGTGTCCGCCAGCAGCTGCGGCAGCACCCGCGTGTGCCCCACCACCGGCATGAAGTTCGTGTCGCCGCCCCAGCGCGGGACGATGTGCTGGTGCAGGTGCGCGGCGATGCCCGCGCCGGCGACCGAGCCCTGGTTCATGCCGATGTTGAAGCCGTGGGCGCCGGAAGCGGTGCGCAGGGCGGTCATCGCCTGCTTGGTGAGGGCGGCCAGTTCGGCCGTCTCCGGGTCGGTGAGGTCCGTGTAGTCGGCGACGTGCCGATAGGGCACGACCATGAGGTGACCGCCGTTGTACGGGTACAGATTGAGCACCGCGTAGACGTGCTCACCGCGCCGGACGATCAGACCGTCCTCGTCGGATTTCGCCGGGATCGAGCAGAAGGGGCAACCGTCGTCGGCGCCGGGACCGGTCGGCTTGTTCTCGCCCTGGATGTAGGCCATCCGATGCGGCGTCCACAGGCGCTGGAAGGCGTCCCGCGTCCCCACTCCCAACTGCTGCTCCGGCTCACTCGTCATGCAGTGCAGCATATTGCGTCGCCCGTTCGCGGCGTGTCGCCGGGGTTGCGCGAAAACCCCGCCGGGCCAAGCTGGGCCGATGGACGATGCGAAGGTCGATGACAGCACCGCGGCCCGCTGGGAGCGGCGCACGGAGGTCCCCCTCGCGGTGGCGTCGCTGGTGTATCTCGCGTCGTACGCGATCCAGGTCCTCGCCCGGGATCTCCCGGACGACCTGCGGGACCTCTGCCTGGCCGTCCTGCTGGCCGCGTGGGCGCTGTTCGCCGTCGACTACGCGGTCCGGTGGCGGCTGAGCGGACAGCGGCTGCGCTTCGTACGGACGCACTGGCTGGACACCGTGGTGCTGATCCTGCCGCTGCTGCGCCCGCTGCGGGTCGTGCGGGTCTACGAGGCCGTGCAGCGCCGGCACGGCAGGCCCCGGCTCGTGCTGCACGCGCGCGTGATCGTCTACGCCGGTCTGTCCACGGTGCTGCTCGGCTTCGCCGGGGCGCTCGCCGTCTACCAGCAGGAGCGCGGGGCGCCGCACGCGACGATGCGCACCTTCGGGGACGCCGTCTGGTGGACCTGCTCGACCCTGGCCACCGTCGGCTACGGCGACATCTCCCCCGTGACCCCGGTGGGCCGGCTGATCGCGGTCGGCCTGATGGCCATCGGCCTGGCCCTGCTCGGCGCGGTGACCGGCACGTTCGCCTCCTGGCTGCTCCAGGTGTTCTCGCGGGAGGACGACGAGAGGCCCCCGGGAAGCTGAACTCCCCGAGGGCCACGGCGTCCTGGAGCGGGCGGGATCAGACCTGAACGCGGTCCTCGACGACCTTCTGGATCTTCGCGATGGCCTCGTCGAACGGGATGCCGTTCTCCTGCGAGCCGTCGCGGTAGCGGAAGGACACCGAGGTGTTGGACATGTCCTCGTCGCCCGCGATGACCATGAAGGGCACCTTCTGCTTCTGGGCGTTGCGGATCTTCTTCTGCATGCGGTCGGACGAGGAGTCGACCTCGACGCGCAGCCCCTTCTTCTTGGCGGCGGCGGCGAACTTCTCCAGGTACTCGACGTGACCGTCACCGATCGGGATGCCGACCGCCTGGACGGGCGCGAGCCAGGCCGGGAAGGCACCCGCGTAGTGCTCCAGGAGCACCGCGAAGAAGCGCTCGATCGAGCCGAAGAGGGCGCGGTGGATCATCACCGGGCGCTGCTTGGCGCCGTCGGGACCGGTGTACTCCAGGTCGAAGCGCTCGGGCAGGTTGAAGTCGAGCTGGATCGTCGACATCTGCCAGGTCCGGCCGATCGCGTCCTTGGTCTGGACGGAGATCTTCGGTCCGTAGAACGCGGCGCCGCCCGGGTCGGGCACCAGGGGCAGCCCCTGCTTCTCGGCCACCTGACGCAGGGTCTCCGTGGCCTCTTCCCAGGCCTCGTCGGAGCCGACGAACTTCTCCGGGTCCTTGGTGGACAGCTCCAGGTAGAAGTCGGTCAGACCGTAGTCCCGCAGCAGGCCGAGGACGAAGGTGAGCGTCTTGTCGAGCTCCTCCGACATCTGCTCACGCGTGCAGTAGATGTGCGCGTCGTCCTGCGTGAAGCCACGCGCGCGGGTGAGCCCGTGCACGACGCCCGACTTCTCGTACCGGTACACGGTCCCGAACTCGAAGAGGCGCAGCGGCAGTTCACGGTAGGAGCGGCCGCGCGCGTCGAAGATCAGGTTGTGCATCGGGCAGTTCATGGGCTTGAGGTAGTAGTCCACGCCCTCGTCGAGCTGCATGGGCGGGTACATGCCGTCGGCGTACCAGTCCAGGTGCCCGGACGTCTCGAAGAGCTTCCCCTTCGTGGCGTGCGGGGTGTAGACGAACTCGTAGCCCTCCTCCTCGTGCCGGCGGCGCGAGTAGTCCTCCATCACGCGGCGGATGATGCCGCCCTTGGGGTGGAAGACGGCGAGGCCGGAGCCGATCTGCTCGGGGATCGAGAAGAGGTCCAGCTCGGAGCCGAGCTTGCGGTGGTCGCGCTTCTCGGCCTCGGCGAGGAAGTCGAGGTAGCCCTTCAGCTCTTCCTTGGTGGGCCAGGCGGTGCCGTAGATGCGCTGGAGCATCGGGTTCTTCTCGCTGCCGCGCCAGTAGGCGGCCGCGTTGCGCATCAGCTTGAACGCCGGGATGTTCCGGGTGGAGGGCAGGTGGGGACCGCGGCACAGGTCCTTCCAGCACAGCTCGCCGGTCTTGGCGTCAAGGTTGTCGTAGATCGTCAGCTCGCCGGCGCCGACCTCGACGTCCGCGCCGTCGTCGTGCGAGGCCGAGCCCTTGAGACCGATCAGCTCCAACTTGTACGGCTCGTCGGCGAGTTCCGCGCGGGCGTCCTCGTCGGTCATCACGCGCCGCGAGAAGCGCTGCCCGCGCTTCTGGATCTCCTGCATCTTCTTCTCGACGGCCTTGAGGTCCTCGGGTGTGAACGGCTTCTCGACGTCGAAGTCGTAGTAGAAGCCGTCCTTGACCGGCGGGCCGATGCCCAGCTTGGCGTCCGGGAAGAGCTCCTGCACGGCCTGCGCCATGACGTGCGCGGTGGAGTGGCGCAGGATGTTGAGGCCGTCCTCGGAGGAGATCTCGACGCCCTCGACCTCGTCACCGTCGGACAGCTGGTAGGCGAGGTCCTTCAGCTCGCCGCCCACGCGCGCGGCGACGATGGAGCGCTCGCCCGCGAAGAGGTCGGCGGCCGTAGTGCCCGTCGTCACCACGCGTTCGTCCCGCTCGGAATCGCGTTGGATGATCACACGGACGTCTGACACCGGTCTCTCCTGACTGAAGGTGGGTGCGGCGCCATACCAGGAGCGCGCGCAATAGGGGATCGTACCGACCCCGACCCACCCACCGCGAAACGGCCGTCCCAGGACCGGTCCCGCCGATCACCAAGCGTCGCCGGACCCGGCACACCCTCCCGCGGACCGTCCCACCCCCGCCCCGACCGGCGCACACGCCCTCGGCGGAGGAATCCCGTCCCCTCGCCGCCCTGCCTCCGCCTCCACCCCCCGACCGGCCGTCCCACGCCTCAGCCGGCGCACCGATCAGCAACCGCCCGCACCGATCAGCGCCGCCTCCCACAATCCGGGCCGGTCCGCCGGAGGCCCCGCGCTCAGCCGCAGTCGTCCCCGCTGCACGCCTCCTCGAAGAAGTCGAGGTTGTCCTGGAGGGACTTCATCAGCCGGTCCCGCTCCGCCTCGTCCACCTGTACAGGTACGACCCCGCCCGCGCCGCTCAGCCGCCGGAACCCGCCCCGGCTCTCCAGCCGCCCGTGCACGCGCACCGGGAGTCCTACGAGGTGGGCCTGCCCGGCGATGCGGTAGTCCTCCTCGTCCAGGGTGACGCGCAGGTGCGGGACCTCGGCGCCGGCGATCACGCGCAGCCGTACGCTGCCCTCGCCGCGCGGCCCCGATCTGCGCATCCGGACCACTGTGCCGGTGATGCGGACGGGCACGGACGGTTCGTCGCGCAGGAAGCGGGCGCCCGCCTCGCGCAGCACGGGCAGGTCGCCCGGCGAGAACTCGACGGGCTCGACACCGGCCGCGCAGTCCGCGGGGACGCCGGCGGCGGGTGCCCACTCGACGGCGATCCGGGCGCCCTCGGTGCCGCGCACGAGGGCGATCAGCGCCTCGGTGAGTTCACGGCTGACGCCCGCCTCGACGGCCCCGTCGAAGGCGTCCATGCCACCGGTGGCCCGCTGGTAGTCGATGGCCTCGCGGGCGGCGTACAGGGCCTGGTGGAGGCTTATGGCGAGCGGGCGGGCCGTGCCGACGGGCACGAATGCGGTCAGTCGGCCGCCGCCGGCCGCGGAGCCGACCAGGACGCTCTCCAGGAGCGCGGCTGCGGCTCGGCGGTGCCGGGCGCCGTAGTAACCGGCACGCGCGCGTGTGGCGAGTGCGCCGGCGAGGAGCATCTGGCGGGCGGCGGCGCGCAGTTGCTCCTCGACGGTCCAGGGCGTGGAGTCGGCGGGGCCGGTGGGTACGTCACGCCACCAGCGGATCTCGTCGCTGGGCACGGCGAGCCCGACCAGCACCTCGCGCGCGGAGGGCGTACCGCTGCGGGTCAGCGCGAGAAGCGCCTCGCCGAGCAGGTCGTCGCTGTCGGGGAAGGCGCGGCTCTCGGGCACGAGCAGGCTGGTGCCGCCGCCGCCCGGTCCGGGCGGGGTCCAGCGGCCGTAGCGCCCGGCGGCTCCGCCGCGGCGCTGCCAGCCGTGCCGGCGCAACAGGGCGCTGAGCACGGCCGGGTCGACCTGGTCGGGCTCGGGGGGACGGTGCCAGACCTCAGCCGAACTGCTGTCGGGGTGCGGCCTCACCGGTCGGAGTGGCTCCTCCAGGGGGCGGTGGGTCATGGTCTGCCTCCCGTCCCGACCCGCGTCATGATCTCGCAGAGCGCGCGGTCGTCGAAGATGCGTGAGGTCGGTACGCGCACGGTGGTCCGGGTCCGGCCGGTGATCGCGTGCCCGGCCAGGTTGACCCAGTAGCAGCAGTGCCGCAGATCGAGCCGGTCGTGGCTGGCGCGCAGCCAGTCGTCCTGGGATCTCGGCACCAGCATCACGACCAGGATCTTGTGCACCGAGACGGGCGTGCGCGCGAGCTTGCGCAGATGCTCGTTGTCCAGCGTGAACGAGAAGAAGCGGCCCGGTGGGTTGGGTGCGATCTGGTACGTGCACTTCAACTGCACCTTGATGGTGACCTCGTCGTCGACCGTGTGTCCGGGCGAGCCGTGACTGACGTGCCAGTCGATGCCGTTGTCCGGAAACGGCTGCGACAGCGAGCAACCGGCCGCCGCGGCGACGGCGTGCAGATACCCCACCTGCAGTGTCTCCATGCAGGCGGTGGTGGCGAGTGTGCCGCGATGAGGGCCCGTGCGTTCGGGCAGCAGCCCGCTCCGCTCGGGCTGCGCTATCGCCATGACCAACAGCCTTCCAAGCCGAGTGAATCCCCCTGTTGGGCCGCTGAACAGCAAAGACCCGTACTCCTGTTGTGTCCTTGCGGCGTACCGCGCAAACAGCCCGGGTATCACCAAACTGGCAGAAGACGGGACGTCAGCTGCCGTGGGTGAACGAGGAGTTGTGTAGGCATGACGTGCTGGTACGAGGGGCCGCTGGCCGCCTTTGACACGGAGACCACGGGCGTCGACGTCGAGACCGACCGGATCGTGTCGGCCGCCGTGGTCGTCCAGGACGCCCCGGGCACCCGCCCCCGGGTGTCCCGTTGGCTGATCAACCCGGGCGTGCCGGTGCCGGAGGCGGCGACCGCGGTGCACGGGCTGACCGACGAGCATCTGCAGCGCAACGGCCGTTGGCCGGCGCCGGTGATGTACGAGATAGCGGAGGTGCTGGCCGAGCAGGCTTCGGCGGGCCGTCCGCTGGTGGTGATGAACGCCCCCTTCGATCTGACCCTGCTGGACCGCGAGTTGCGCCGCCATCGGGCGTCCTCGCTCGACCACTGGTTCGAGGCGACCCCGCTGCGGGTGCTCGACCCACGCGTCCTGGACAAACACCTGGACCGCTACCGCAAGGGCCGCCGCACCCTGACGGACCTGTGCGCGCACTACGGAGTCACGCTGGAGGGCGCCCACGACGCGGGCGCGGACGCGCTGGCCTCACTGGATCTCGTACGCGCCCTCGGGCGTCGTTTCACGGCCAGACTGGAGCGCCTGACCCCCGCCGAGCTGCACACGTTGCAGATGACGTGGCACGCGGCGCAGGCGCGGGGCCTGCAGGCGTGGTTCGCGCGCAGCGGCACCCCGGAGTTGGTGAACACGTCGTGGCCGCTGCGTCCGGATCTGCCGGCCGCGGCCTGAGGGCACCATGAAGAAAGCCGGTCCGCGCGATGCGGACCGGCCTTTCCCGGCGGTGGGCGATACTGGGTTCGAACCAGTGACCTCTTCGGTGTGAACGAAGCGCTCTCCCACTGAGCTAATCGCCCGGGAACGCACTGAACAATACAGGCCTCCGCGGGTTTCCTTCAAACCGCTTCCAAGTAGGCCGCGAGGCCCCGCCGTCCGGCTCGCATCATCAGCCGGTGGTTGGCGCGGAACAGCGGTCGTCCGGGTACGGCGAGGTGCCTGAGCAACGGCTTGCGCACGTCGACGACCTGGTCGTAGCGGGCCAGCGTGGCACCCGGGTCGGCGGAGTCGGCGCCGAGTGTCCAGCGCGCCCAGCCCTCCAGGTCCCCGGACATGGCGATCTCCAGCACACCGGCCACCGGATCGCGCCGCGCCTCACGCGCGGTGAAGGTCAGGTCGTACGGGAGGAGGGCGCGGATCCGGATGGTGCCGGTGATGTCGTCGACCTTGGTCACCTCGCGCACCTGGGGCCACCAGCGCGGATAGTCCTCGGCCTGTTCGAGGACCTCGTACACCCGGGCCGGGGACGCGGGCAGCGGCCACAGGCTGCGGAAGCGGTAGTGGGACCAGTCCATGGGGAGAGTCTGCCCGCACACAGGGCGCCCGGGCGGAATCTGAGTACGTTCTGAGTACGTGCGCTCATGCCGCGTGACGTGACCCGCACCACACTCCAAGGCATGACATCCCTCCCGCCGCCGACCGAGGAACTCCGTTTCCTCGACATGGAGCTGCGCCAACTCGACGCCCGCCGGGCCCAGTTGCTGATGCGTCGCGCCTGGCTGGTCACCGCACTCCAACAGCCCGTCCCCCGAGCACCCCTCGCACCGCCCCGCCCCGAGGCCTCCGCACCGCGCGTCCAGAACGTGCTGCTCGTGCTCGGCGGAGTGCTCCTCACCATCGCGGCGATCGCGTTCACGCTGGTCAGCTGGGGTCACATGGGCATCGCCGGACGGTCCCTGGTGCTCGGCGCGGTCACGCTGGCCGCGCTCGGGACACCGGTGGCGCTGCTGAAGCGCGGACTGCGGTCGACGGCCGAGTCGGTGGCGGGCCTGGGCCTCGCACTGACAGTGCTCGACGCGTACGCCCTGCACGAGGTGGTGTTCACGGGCACCGACGGCACGGCGTACGCGGCCCTCGCGGCGACGGCTTTGGCGACGCTGTGGACGGCGTACGGGCTCCTCACCGTGACGGCCCCCCTGCGCCTGCCCGTCCCCTCGGCCCTGCTCACAGCCCAACTCCCGCTCCTCCTCTGGGCGATCGCGGTGGACGCGGGTCCGTACGGCATCACGGCCGCGCTACTGGTGACGGCCGGTCTCGACACGATCGTGGCGCTGTGGAACACCGCCAAGTCCGTCCGTCTCGTCGCCACCATCAGTGCCTGCGCGATGGGCGGCTTCGGCGCATGGGCGGCCGGCTGGCTCTCCTGGAACGCAGCCGGCCCGAGCGCCGCCGCCCGTGCGGCGGCGCTCCTCGTCCTCGCGGCGGTGATCGCGCTCGGCGCCGCATGGCGCCTGCGACAGCCGGTCACCGCCGCGAGTGCCGCCGGGGTGTCGGGCCTGCTGCTGGTCACCGCGGCCGGCGGCATCCTGCGCGTGTCCCTGCCGGCCGACTGGACGGTGCCGGCTCATCTCCTGTGCGGTGTCGCCCTGTTGGCGACCTGGCGGACCTCGCTCCCCGAACAGGTGCGGCGCGGTTTCGCCCTGGCCTCCGCCGGCGTCCAGGCCCTGGCCCTGCTCTGGGCCGTCCCCCTGGTCGCCCTCACCCTCCTCGGCCCCGCCTCCTGGACGGCCCGCGCTTGGTCCGGGGCTCCCTCCGACGCACGCGCCGCGCTGACCCTCGACACCCCGTGGCCGTCGCACGCGGTGGCGGTACCGGTGATCCTCGCGGTCGTCGCCGCCGTACTGCTGCTGGCGGTACGCGACACGGCTTGGCGCCCACGGGCCGCGATCGGCGCCCTGACGTTGGCATGGACAACGATCCTCGTCCTCCCGGCGGTGCTCGAACTGCCTTATACCGGTGCGCTGTTGATCCAGGGCGGCACGACGGTGGGGACGCTCGCGGCCCTCGCGTGGATACGCGGACGCGAACCGGAACAGGCAGCGGACCAGCCGCCCGCCCAACCAGCCACGCGGCCAAACACTTTGCTCCTCGCCCTCCTCGCGCTGCTCACCTCCCTCACCCTCTCGTTCACCGCACTCGCCTCGCAGACGGCGACCTTGACCGTCCTGTCCGCGCTCACGTCACTGTTCGCGGGAGCCTCCTGGCTCAAGCAACTCAGGCACCTCACGCCGGTCATGGCACCGACCGCTCTCGTCCACGCCGCCGCGCTGGCGGTCGCGACGGGCGCCGCCGCCGGCTGGCAGCCGCAGCACATCGCGCTGTTGGTGCTGGTGGTCTCTGTGGCCGCCGCACTTCTCGCCGCGCGACTGGGCGGCTCCCCCGCGACCGTGCCGATCGAGGTGACGGGTGCGGTGGCCGCTCTGCTCGCGCTGGGGCTGGCCGCCGTCGACCCGCCGATGCTCGCCCTGGTGCTCGGCCTGAGCGCGGTGATCACCGCGGGCGTGGCGATCCGCCCGGACCGCCGCTCGGTCGGTTACGCGTCCGTCGCCCTGTTCGTCCTGGCCGCGTGGGTGCGCCTGCTCGCCTGGCGCATCGGGGTGCCGGAGGCGTACACGCTCCCGATCACCGTCCCGGCCCTGCTGGTCGGCCACCTGCGGCGAAGCCGCGATCCGCGGACACAGTCCTGGACGGCGTACGGCCCCGGCCTCGCCGCGACCCTCCTGCCGAGCCTGGCCGCGGCCTGGACGGATCCGGAATGGCTGCGCCCCTTGCTGCTGGGCACCGCAGCGCTCCTCCTCACCCTGCTGGGCGCCCGCCACCGCCTCCAAGCCCCACTGATCCTCGGCGGTTCGGTCCTCACCCTGGTCACCCTGCACGAACTGGCCCCGTACCTGGTCCAGTTGACCGGCGCCCTCCCCCGCTGGGCGCCTCCCGCCCTGGCCGGCCTCCTCCTGCTGGCCCTGGGTGCGACATACGAACGGCGGATCAGGAACGTCCGCCAGGTACGAGAGTCCTTGGGCAGGATGAACTAGCTGAGCTCTCCAGCCCAGTTCCCCGCACCCGACTACGAAGGCATCCTGTCCCCGAGCAGCGCCAGATTCTCGATCGCGGCAAGCCCATACAACGCCGTGTCATTCGTGGACACCCAACGCGCCTCACTACCGGCAACCAGAGCAACCGGCCCCCTCAACTCCTCCGTCTTCCACGGCGAGGACTCCGTGTACCCGTCGGACCCGTAGAACTTCGCCCACGCCCGCTTGGCCAGCGCAGCATCCCCCGTCTGGACGGCCGCGTACGCATCGAGCCGCGAATGCCCCTGGAACAGCAGCAGAGTTCCGAAGTTGGAGCCATAACGGGCGGCCTGCTCCGCCTTACTGGCATTGAAGTACCGGCAGTAGTCGAAGTACGCCTCGTTGAACGCAGGCATGTCCACCAGGTCGATCAACTCGGCGCACAACTCATTGAGACCGAACACGGCCGAGAGATGGGACACGGAGACAACAGGCGCGGCGGCAATCGCGAACCGGCCGGTGTCGAGGTCGTACAACCCACTGCCCTGCACAAACCCATTGGGCTGCGCAGCAATCGTCGACATCGTGGACAGCACCCGCGCCCGCGCCTTCTCCCACTTCGGCCCCTTGCGCTCCCACTCCGTCAACCACGCCGACACCAGCCCGCTCCAGTCCGTCCCGAACCCGATCGACAGAGCGTGCCGGTCAGGCGTGTACGGCTCCGTACGGATCTTGCGGATCGGGTCGAGCACGAGAAACGTCTCGTCCGAGTCGACGTTGGCGTGCATGAGGTCTCCGACCCGCTCGTCGGCGGTGAGGAAGTAGTAGTAGCGGCGGTAGGTGGTGTTGGCGATGCGCTGTTGCTTGGCACTGTCGGCGTAGTGCTGCACACCGTGCCGGGTACCGAGGCCCGCCCACTCCCCCAGGTGGTACACGTCCACCTCACCCGTGTGCCGGGTCATCGACTCCGCGAACCGGAAGATGTCGGCGCGGCCCGAGCGGAGGTACGCGAACCAGAGCCACAGGTCGGGCGAGAGCTCGGAGTTGTCCCAGGCGTAGCCGCCGATGTCGTACCGCCACTGGTGTCTGACGGTGTCATAGGTGTGCATGATGTCGCCGTAGTCCCAGAAGCCGTACCAACGGCGTTGCTCCACCTGGTCCTTGTAGTAGGTGAAGAGGAAGTCGAGGTGGTCCTCGATCTTCGCCTTGGCGGGTGTGGAACGGTCCGGCTCGGAGTAGAGACCCGGGCCGAAGACCTTGGCCTTGATGAGCTGCTTCGGCGGGGCGGCCAGCTGCGGCAGCACCCGTACGGCCTCGACCTGTTGAGCCAGAACCTCCGCCGACGGGGTCGACTCGTTGGCCCAGAAGAGGAGTTCGGAGGTGCGGGCGATGCCGTACGGGGTGCCGAACCCGGGTTCGTAGTCCTCGTAGGTGATCTCCAGGCCCTGGAGCTGTTCGGCGTAGGTGTCCTGGCCCATGCCGTCGTGGTAGAAGCGCAGGTCCATGGGCTGTGCCTCGGGTGACCAGAGCCAGAGGGTGACCTCGGCCTCGTCGGTTTGGGCGTCGCGGATGTCGAGCTGGGCGGGGTGCTTCTCCCAGAAGTACCGCAGTCCGAAGGAGAATCCGCCGCTCGCGCCGCCGACGTACCCGAACCCGGACGCCCGCCCGCCACCGCCGGCGCCGATCCAGCCGTGCCCCTTCTTGGTGCGCTTGCGCAGGGTGAAGCCGTCGGCGGAGAGCTGGGAGAGGGTGTAGTCGCCCCACTCGGGGATGTACTGCAGGCGGGTGGTGACTCGTTGGTCCCAGGTGGCCGGGTCGGGGAGCTTCTGGCCCGCGTACTGCGCCGCCTGTACGGCAGCGCCCGGGTCGCGGCGCAGTCCGGTGATCCCCTTGACCGCCTCCCGTAGCAGGCCGGTGCCCTCGCCGCCGATGCGGATGTGCCGGTCGTAGGCCTCGTCGCGCATCGGCACGCCGAAGCGGACGCCGAGCCCGCGGATGAAGTCGCCACTCGCCTTGCCCGGTTCCTGCTTCCCGTCGAAGGTGATGGTGTGCACCATGCGGAAGGAGTCGGCACCGGCGTAGAAGTACAGCCGGATGGAGAACGGCAGCCAACTCCGGCCGCCCTTGCGGTGCTTGCCGTCGATGCGGACCACGGCCCGCACTGGGCCGTCCTGTTCGACGGTCACCGCACCGATGGCGCTCTCGAAGCGCTCGTACTTGACCGTGCCCTGGTCGCCGTCCTCGATCTCGGGCTGGCGCAGCAGCACGAGCCGCCCGTTCCTGGCGATCTCCGTCGAGCCGCGCTTGACCGATTTCACCAGTGTCGAGCCCGACTTGCCGATCTTCACGTCGATGACGCCGGTCGAGACGTCGATGGTGCCGCCGCTCCGGTCGACGGTGACCTTCTTCTCGGGCGCACTCGTCGCACCGGCGGTGAGGGTGAGCTTGCCGGCACCCGAACTCAGCGCGTGGGCCGTCCACTTGAGGGAGCCGTCCGGCCAGTAGGCGATCGGCCACGACTGCACGGGCACGGCCTTGCCGTCCGCGTCCGTCAGCGCGAAGGTCTGGTCGGCCGGGTACGCGCCCTTCGGCCAGGGGACGCCGACGGTGGAACCCGGGGCGGCACCGAGACCGCCGTCCTCCAGCCAGTCCAGGGTCACCGGATCGGCATCGGCCGCCTCGGCTGCGGGCGCGGCCTGCGCGTCCCTGGCGCCCAGCGCCCAGCTGAACTGCGCGGCGGCTCCGGCGACGGCGGCCGCCTTGAGAAGGGACCTGCGAGGGATGGGGGACATGACCTTCCTCTCCACAACTAGTCAGGGGCATGACAGATCGAGAAACGGCGCTCAGGGCACCGACTCCGGTCGAGGGCACCGTCCGTCAGCGGCGCCGACGGCGCTCCTCCACTGCGACGGCCGCCGCGACCACGGCTCCCAGGACAGGCACCGCGAGCGGCGCGACGAACAGGGCGGTCAGCGTGACGACGGCCAGCCCGCAGACGACCAGGAGGGATCCGGCGGGATCCAGCACCGTCCGCCGGCCGGCGTCCGCGAGCAGCCCCCGCCAGGCGGCACCCGGCGTCCATACGGCCGCCGCCCGCAGCAGGGCCACGGCGAGTCCGATCGCCGCGAAGATGCCGACAGCTCCGACGAGCCGCCCACCGGGAATCCCGGCCCGCGCGGCCAGGACGTCCACCCAGACCGCGCCGAGCGCCACCCACCCGACCAGCCCGACGACCCATCCCCCGCGCACCGCCGTACGGACGTCATCCACGAACTCCCGCCAGCCGCCGACCTGATGGGACGTCCGCCGCCGAAGGTGCCGTGCCCCGGCGGCGATTGCCGCCGGGTAGGTGACAACTCCCAGCGACGCCACGGCGATCCACACCCCGGTGAGCAGGCATTCGGCGAAGACCGCGAACCGTTCGGCGAGCGCCGATTCCTTGCGTGCTTTCACTCGCGCCTGGGCCATGGGTACCGCCTCAGCCCTTCAGTCCGGAGGTCGCCATGCCGTCGATGAGGTAGCGCTGGAAGGCCATGAAGAAGGCGATGACCGGCACCAGC
Source organism: Streptomyces sp. NPDC092369 (assembly GCF_044755245.1). Taxonomy (NCBI): domain Bacteria; kingdom Bacillati; phylum Actinomycetota; class Actinomycetes; order Kitasatosporales; family Streptomycetaceae; genus Streptomyces; species Streptomyces sp. NPDC092369. The sequence goes on along the minus strand of NZ_JBIVQP010000008.1, from coordinate 426,085 downwards.
GCCACGAGCGACATCGCGATCATGCCTCCGTAGTTGGAGACGCCCTCCTGGTCGCGGAACATCATCAGGCCGAGCGAAACGGTGTATTTGGAGGGGGTGTTGAGGTAGATCAACGGCCCCATGAAGTCGTTCCAGGCGTTGATGAAGGTGAAGATGGCGGCGGTGATGACGGCGGGCCGGCACAGCGGCAGCACGATCGACCAGTAGGTCCGTAGATGGCCGCAGCCGTCGAGCTTCGCCGCCTCGTCCAGTTCCCGCGGCAGCCCTCGCATGAACTGCACCATCAGGAAGACGAAGAACGCCTCGGTGGCAAGGAACTTACCCGCCACGAGCGGCACCAGGGTGTCGACGAGTTCGAGCTTGCGGAACATCACGTACTGCGGGATGAGCAGGACGTGGTAGGGCAGCAGCAGGGTGCCGATCATCAGCGTGAAGAGCAGGTTCCGCCCCGCGAACCGGATCTTGGCGAAGGCGTAGGCGGTCAGCGAGCTCGACACGACGACGCCGACCACCGCAAGGACCGCGTACATCAGCGAGTTGACGAAGAAGCTGCTGATGGAGATGCCGGAGATACCGTCGGCGAGCCCGGAGAAGTTCGACCAGATCGGCTTGGCGGGCAGCAGGTCGAGGCCGGCGATGATGTCCTTGCTCGGCTTGAAGGAAGCGCCGAGCACCCAGATCACGGGGTACAGGACCACCGCGAGCAGGAGGAGCGCGCCCACGTGCCACACGAGCGATCCGGTGCGCCGCCGCTCGCTGCCGGTGCGTACGACTGGGCTGGTTGCACTGGTCACTTGGCGGCCTCCTCGTAGTGCACCCACTTCTTCTGCGACCAGAACAGGACCGCCGTGACGAGCGCGACCGCGACCACCAGCGTCCAGGCCATCGCGGAGGCGAAGCCCATCTGGGCCTCCTTGAAGCCCTTCTGGTAGAGGTAACAGGTGTAGACGAGCGTGGCGTCGGCGGGCCCGCACCGGGTGTCGGAGACGACGTACGCGGAGCCGAACACCTGGAACGCGTGAATGGACTCCAGCAGCACGTTGAAGAACAGCACCGGGGAGATCATCGGCAGCGTGATGTTCCAGAACCGCCGCAGCGGTCCTGCCCCGTCCACCTCGGCGGCCTCGTACAGCTCCCGCGGGACCTGCTTGAGCCCGGCCAGGAAGATGACCATCGGCGCCCCGAACTGCCAGATGCTCAGCGCCACCAGGGAGTACAGGACGTAGTCCGGGTTGCCGATCCAGCCGCCGACGTCGACCCCGAAGATCTTCTGCGTACGGTCCACGACGGCGTCGTCGGAGAACAGCGCCCGCCAGACGAAGCCCACGGAGACGCTGGCGCCGATCAGGGAGGGCAGATAGAAGGCGGCCCTGTACAGCCCCTCCCCCCGCCGCTTCTGGGCGAGCAGCAGCGCGACGCCCAGCGCGAGCAGCAGCTTGAGCGGGGTGGCCACGACGACGTACTTCAGCGTGACCTCGACCGACTTCTGCCAGCGCGGGTCCTGGAACATGGTCGTGAAGTTGTCGAGGCCGACCCACTTGGGCGGGGTGAACAGGTTGTAGCTGGTGAACGCGTAGTACAGCGACGCGATCATCGGCCCCGCGGTGAGCAGCAGGAACCCCGCGATCCACGGTGACATGAAGAGGTAACCGGCGAGGTTCTCGCGCCGCCGCCCGCGCCGCCCGGCGACGGGCGGCGCGGCCCGCTTCCCGGCCGGGCGCACGGGCGCTTCCTTGACGAGCGTCATGGCGGTATGTCCCCTCAGCCCGCGAACGCGGCCTTGGCCTCGCCGAACAGCGCCTTGGCGGCGTCGGCCGGCTTGGACTTGCCCTGGGCCACCTCGCCGCCCAGGCGCAGGAACGCGGCCTCGATGACGTCGGCGCCGGAGGGGTGCGGGGTGATCTTCCCGAGCACACCGGCGTCGGCGACCTCGGTCTCGTAGGCCGCGACGCCCTTGTTGTTGGCGTCGGTGGGCTTGAACGCGTCGTACTGTTCCGTGGTGGCGAGGATGCCGCGGTCGTAGCCCATGATCTTTCCGACCTCGGGGTCGTGGACCATGAAGTCGATGAACTGGGCGGCTTCCTTGGGGTGCTTGGTGCCGGCGAAGGCGCTGAGCATCAGCGAACCGAGGTACTGGCCGGTGTCCTTGCCGTCCGTCGTGGGGATCGGCGCGAGCCCGTAGTCCGACTCGCCCTCGCCCTCGTAGCGGATGGAGAAGTTGTCCCAGGTGAACTCGGACGCGGCCAGGCCGGCCGAGAGGCCGGACTTGGGCTTGACCTGCTCGATCTTCTTCGGGTCGGCGACCAGCCCGGACTTCACGCGCTTGTAGCCGTCGGCCCACCACTGGGTCAGGTCGTCCTCGGTGAAGCCGAGATCGGAGTCGGTGAAGAAGGCCTTGCCGTGCTGGCGCAGGTAGAGGTCGTAGAGGTACATGATGCTGAAGTAGCCGGTGTCCCCGGCGATCTTCAGCTTGTCCTGGATCGTCTGGAGGGTGTCGAAGTAGTCGTCCCAGGTCCAGCCGAACTCCGCCGTCACGCCCGCCTTCTTGAAGGCCTTGAGGTCGATGACGAGCGCCATGGTGTTGGCGCCGACGGGCACACCGAGCTGTTTTCCGTCGGCCTGACCGGCTGTCAGAACTCCGTTGCGGAAGTTCTCCAGACTCAGATTCCCCGAGTCCGCCTGCGTCTTGAGGTCCATGAGAACTCCGCGCTTGTCGTACTTGCGCAGAAAGCCGACCGCATTCTGGAAAACGTCCGGCGGATTCCCACCGGAAGCCTGCGTCTGGAACTTCTCCCAGAACGCCTCGTAGTCGGTGAATTCGGGCTTGATTTTGATCTTCGGATACTTCTTCTCGAAGAGCGCGATGGTCTTCTTGATGGCGATGGTGCGCGGTTCGCCGCCCCACCACGCATAACGGAGCGTCACATTCCCGTCTCCGGAACCGCTTTCCCCGCCGCAGCCCGTCGTCGCCGCCAGCCCGAGCGCGGCCGCCGAAGCTCCGGCGGCCTTGAGGATCGTACGTCTCTCGACATTCCTGCTGGTTCCCACAGTCGGGCCCCTCCCCGGCATCGTTGCTGCTCGCGTGAATCGTTTCAAGTAAGCGCTTGCTGGCACAAGGTACGGAGGGTCCAGGGGCGCGTCAACGATTCGGACAGGAATTTCTCAACGGCCGGTAAGGCGCGGCAGAGGGCTCAGCGACGGGAGGAGGCGGCCGGCGTGACGCCGCCGCAGGTGGGAGGCGTGCGACCGACGGGTCGAACGGGAGGCGGCTCTCTGGGAAAACGCCCTGGAGCAGGTGTTTGAGAGGGCATCAGGGACGGCCGTACGGACGCGCACACGACTGCGGCCCACCTGCACTGAAGCAGATGGGCCGCCGTCTCCGGGTGGGCGATACTGGGTTCGAACCAGTGACCTCTTCGGTGTGAACGAAGCGCTCTCCCACTGAGCTAATCGCCCGGACGCAGGAAGAAGATTACCCCATGTCAGGGGGTACCCTGACCGTCGGTGAGCCGCGGCGGAGCCTCCGCGCCGGTCACTGGTCCTTGATGTTCCAGGGCATCTCGAAGCCGAACTTCCACAGGTAGACGCCGACCAGGGCCGCGATGATCACGAGGCCGATCGAGGTCAGGATGATGTTGCGTCGCCGCACCTTGGGGTCGAGGGCCTTCTGGGCCGCCTCGGTGACCTTGCGCTTGGTCCAGCGCAGCACCAGCTGGGCCCAGACGAACTCGGTCGCCCAGATCGCCATGCCGCCGAAGATCACGACCCAGCCGGGTCCCGGCAGCGGCAGCATCACGATGCCGGCGGCCACGACCGCGAGGCCGATCACGAAGATGCCGACCTGCCAGCTCAGATGCAGGACGCGGCGCGCCTTCACGAACTCCGGCGCCTTGGAGCCGAGGCCCCGCTCACCGTCTGTGGCGTCCGTCTTCGTCACGTCCGCGCCGTTCCCGTCCGATGCCACGGCGACCTCGCCGGGCTCGTCACTCCCCGTATCCATACGGCCAAACCCTACCGGACGGAAACCGGTCACCGGAATGGTCGTACCGTGCGAACAGGCTCTCGGCCGGAAGAGTTACGTAAAGGCACGCAAAACACTCAGAGGGGTTTACAACGGCACCGTAGGTGGCATGTCGATTTCGCCGACGTGCGAATCCCCGAGCGCACACTGAGCGAAAGGCCCTGGCGCTTATGAACACCACGGTCAGCTGCGAGCTGCACCTGCGCCTCGTTGTGTCGAGCGAGTCATCCCTGCCTGTCCCCGCAGGCCTGCGGTACGACACGGCCGACCCCTACGCCGTGCACGCCACCTTCCACACCGGAGCCGAGGAGACCGTCGAGTGGGTGTTCGCCCGCGACCTCCTCGCGGAAGGCCTCCACCGGCCCACCGGCACCGGCGACGTCCGTGTCTGGCCGTCGCGCAGCCACGGTCAGGGCGTCGTGTGCATCGCCCTGAGCTCCCCGGAGGGCGAGGCCCTCCTGGAGGCCCCGGCGCGAGCGCTGGAGTCCTTCCTGAAGCGAACCGACGCCGCCGTGCCTCCCGGCACGGAACACCGGCACTTCGATCTCGATCAAGAGCTCTCGCACATCCTGGCGGAGAGCTAGGCCCGCGGCCCCGCAAAGCCGCCCGGCGCCGTCGACTCGGGGAGACGGCTCGGGCTTCGACATCCGCATACCGTGCGCACCGGCGCCGTCACCGCGATCCCTCGCGGTGACGGCGCCGGTGCGTGGGCGCGAGGAACTCCGGCGGGAAGGGCTCCCGCACGAAGGGTGAGGGGCCGGAACCCGTGCCTCGACCGGCCGAGCCATTACCATCGGCCAGCAACGGCGGGTGTGTGCCCGACCCCCAGGCCAGGGAGCGAAACGTGCTCATCACCCACGACACCCGGTGCGCCCTAGACACTGTGGTGGACCTGGTGAACACCGCACCGGAGGACGAGGCGACCCCGGAGGGGCTGCCGGACACCGCGGCTCTCGAGGAGTTCGTGCGAAACCACGAGATCAGCGACGTCGGGATCCTGTCGGAGTTCGACCTCTCGGCGGTGCGCAGGATCCGCGGCAGGTTCGCCGCGGTCTTCGCCGAGGCGGACCCCCGCGCCGCGGCCCGGCAGATCAACGAGCTGGTCGCCGCCGCGGGCACCACCCCGCGCCTGACGGACCACGACGGCTACGACTGGCATGTGCACTACTTCGCGCCCGGCGCCTCCGTCGCCGACCACCTCGCCGCGGACTGCGGGATGGCGCTGGCCTTCTTCGTGGTCGCCGGTGAGCAGGAGCGGCTGCGGCGCTGCGAGGCACCGGACTGCCGGCGCGCCTTCGTCGACCTCTCCCGCAACCGCTCGCGCCGCTACTGCGACAGCCGCACCTGCGGAAACCGGTTGCACGTGGCCGCGTACCGGGCGCGTCGCAAGGAAGCGGCGGGCTGAGCCGGCCCTGACATCGAGCCGGCCGTGGGTACCGAGGGTGGTGTCGTCGTGGTCCCCGACGGGTGACGTCGGGAACCACGGGTACGGCTCACAGCAACAGCAGGTCGTGCAGCGCAGCCATGAGCAGCAGACACCCGATCACCGCAAGGAAGATCATCAGCGGTGGCTGGGAAAGGGCGAAGAGGCATCCACGCGGCTCGTTCTCCGGCGGCGCGGCTTCCCTCTGGGGCGTGTCCAGCATCTCGCGGCGATGATGTCCTAGACCGCACCCCCCGCGCGATCAACACGCCCGGAATGACTGGGAGTTCGCCGAATTCCGTGTTGTCCGTTTCGGGTCGTGATCACTTCCGGACAGCGAGGTGATCCACTGTGTCGTTTCAGTCGTCATGCACCGGACATATGCGCCGCCGCGCGATTCATATGCCGTGCTTCTTGAGGATGGCCTCGATGTCGCTGAAATCGTCCCCCGCGCCCGCGTTCGCGCGGGGCGCGTTCGCCGGACGGGTGGACGCCCGGGTGCTCGGACCCAGCGAGGGTGCCGAGGCCCTCGGGGCGACCGGCGCCTCGGACTGCTGCGCGGCCCGGGCCGCCCTGCGCTCCTTGCGGGTGCCGCCGCGACGGCGCTCCACGGCGCGCGTCCCCATGAACAGCAGCCACGAGGCACCGAGCACCACGAAGCCGGCCCAGGCGGTCGGGCTGAACGCGGTGTCCGCCACCCACCCCACGACACCGGTCATCACCAGGCCGACGGGCACGAGCGAGTAGGCCGCGATACGGGCGGCGGAGAGGAAGCGCTTGCGGTACGCGGTGACCGCCGCGATGCCCAGGCCGGCCGCGGACACGGCGGAACAGACTGTCTCGGCAATCATCCGGTCCTCCTGGCGGGCCTCGGTCGGGCGCGGTCGCTTCGTCCCTTCCATCCTGCACCGCCCGACCCCCGCGGGGCCATGCTCCGGCCGGACATCAGGGACATCTCCGGGTCGGCTCATCCGCAGGTGCCGGTCCCGGGCCCACCGCGAGGTGCCCCATCAGGTATTTCGATGGCGGGCCGCCCGACGTCCGATTGGGGCGTGCGGGCCCGGGCTGGAAGACTGTGGCCATGAGTGACTCCTCCCCCGAACTGCCCGCCGCACCCGTTCTCGAGGTGTGGTGCGAACTCCAGTGCCCCGACTGCCGTGCCGCCCTGACGGATCTGCGCGCCCTGCGGGCCCGCTACGGCGACCGGCTGGAGCTGCGGCTGCGGCACTTCCCGGCGGAGAAGCACCAGCACGCCTTCGCCGCCGCGCAGGCCGCGGAGGAGGCGCTGGAGCAGGGTCAGGGGTGGCCGTACGTCGAGGCCGTGCTGGAGCGGGTCGCGGAGCTGGACCGTAAGGGAGAACCCTTCCTGGTCGAGGTGGCCGGTGAACTCGGTCTGGACGCCGAGGAGTTCGACACCGCGCTGATCGACGGTCGGCACATCCTGATCGTCGACGCCGACCAGGCCGAGGGCAAGGCGATCGGCGTGACCGGCACCCCGACGTACATCATCGGCGGGGTGCGCCTGGACGGCGGCAAGAGCCAGGAGGGGCTGCGCGAGCGGATCGAGGAGATCGCGGACCGACTGCTGGCCGGACAGCAGGACGCCTGACCGGCGGCTCCGGCCGCGGCTCGTGCCTACAGCAGTGACTTGTACAGGGCGTACCGCGTCGTCTCGTAGCCGAGGGACTCGTACAGCCGCTCGGCCGGGGTGTTGTCGGCGAACACGTTGAGGCCGAGGGTGCGGCGGCCGGCGGCGATCGCCTGGGTCTCCGCGAGCAGCATGAGCGAACGGCCGTGTCCGCGGCCGCGGTGGGCGGGGTCGGCCTCGACGTCGTAGACGAAGGCTCCGTCCGGCGTCAGCGCCACCCACAGGGTGCCCACCTGTGTGCCCTCGTGTTCGAGGACGCTGAACAGCATGTTCTCGGTGGCGAGCCCGCGCGGCAGCAGGGTCTCGTGGTCGCGCCGGGCCTTCGCGTACGCCTCGGCCTCGGGGACGCCCCGGTCGATCCACACGCGCGCGTACGCCTCCGACTCGTGCGCGTGCCACGCCTCGAAGTCGGCCTCGGTCATGGGTCGGCCGTGGCTGCCTGCGGGCAGGGCGGGCGGGGTGTCGCCGAGCGGCTTGCGCATGCCGCGGTTGCGCGGGACGTAGCCCACCGCCTTGACGAGCCGCAGGGCCGCTTCCGCGTCCGCGGCCACGCTGATCTCGATCTGGCGGCAGCCCCAGCCGCGCGCCACCTCCTCCGCGGCCAGCGCGGCCACCGTGCCGCGGCCCCGACGGCGGTCCGGCTCCTCGATGCGCAGGTCGACGATGCGGGCCACCGCGTCACCGAAGGCGGGCGAGGTGCCGAGGTGGAGGGTGCCGACGGGACGGCTGTTCACGCACACCTGGTAGTGGCGTGAACGCGTCCCGTCGACGGCGCGCTGGAGCGGCTCGGTCGGCCGCAGGGTGGTGGTCATCAAGGGAGTTCTACCCGCAGTCGCCGCCGACGTCTGCCCAATTTATTCGGCTCACGGATCTTGGTCGTCGCCCGACCGCTCGTCGAAGATGCGCATGGCCTTCGCGGTCACCGGGCCCGGTGCGCCCGGGAGTTCGCGGTCGTCGACGCGGTGCACGGCCTGGACGTCGCGCAGGGTGGAGGTGAGGAAGACCTCGTCGGCCCGCTGCAGGACGTCGAGCGGCAGGTCGGTCTCCTTGGCGCCGGTCCATTCGACCGCCAACGCGCGCGTGACGCCCGCGAGGCACCCGGAGGCGAGCGGCGGGGTGTGGATCTCGCCGTCCAGGACGACGAAGACGTTCGAACCGGTGCCCTCGCAGAGCTGCCCGACCGTGTTGGGGAACAGCGCCTCGGACGCGCCTTCACGGTGCGCGCGGGCCAGGGCCACGACGTTCTCGGCGTACGAGGTGGTCTTCAGGCCGGTGAGGGCGCCGCGTTCGTTGCGGGTCCACGGGACGGTGATGGCCGCCGTGGAGTCGGCGCGGCGGGTGGTCTCGCCCAGCGCGACGACGAGGGTGGGGCCGCGGTCGCCGCGGTCCGAACCGAGCGGGCCGTGGCCGCCCGTGTACGTGATCCGCAGGCGGCCGAGCGGCATCGGGTTCGCGGCCAGCACGGCGGCACAGGCGCGGCGGACCTCGTCGTGGTCCGGGTCCGGCAGGCCGAGGCCGCGCGCGGAGCGGGTCAGCCGGTCCAGGTGCCGGGTGAGCGCGAACGGCCTGCCGTCCACCGCCTTCAGTGTCTCGAAGATGCCGTCGCCCACGGTCAGTCCGTGGTCGAAGACGGAGACGCGGGCGGACTCGATGTCCTGGAGCCCGCCGTCGAGCCAGATCTTCACGTCAGTCCCTCTCCACTCACCTCGTACGCCCCCGACGCTATCGCGAGCAGCCGGCCCGCCTTCAGCTCGGTCTCCCGCCACTCCCCCTCGGGGTCGGAACCCCAGGTGATGCCGGCACCGGTGCCGAAGCGGAGCTCCCCCGCCGCCCGGTCGATCCAGAACGTACGGATCCCGACGGCCAGTTCGCCCGTACCACGGTCCCCGTCGACCCAGCCGATGCCACCGCAGTACGGGCCGCGGGGTGCCGTCTCCAGGGCGTCGATGATCCGCAGGGCGCTGGACTTGGGCGCGCCGGTGACCGAGCCGGGCGGGAAGGCGGCGGCGAGCAGTTCCGGCCAGCCGGCGCCGTCGCGCAGCTCGCCGTGGACCGTCGACACCAGGTGCACGAGCCCCGGGTGCTTCTCGACCGCGCACAGGTCGGGCACGGTCACACTGCCGGTGGCGCACACCCGCCCGAGGTCGTTGCGGACCAGGTCCACGATCATCACGTTCTCGGCGTAGTCCTTCTCCAGGAGGTCCGCCTCGGTGCGCCCGGTGCCCTTGATCGGCCCGGACTCGACGATCCGTCCGGCTCGGCGCAGGAACAACTCCGGGGACGCGGTGGCGATCTCCACACCGTGCTCCGGCAGCCGGATCGTTCCTGCGTACGGCGCCGGGTTGCCGCGGGCCAGCAGCGCGGTCAGGGCGTCCACGTCGGCGCCGGCGGCGACGGGCGCGGCGAGCACCCGGCACAGGTTCGCCTGGTAGACCTCACCGGCCGCGATGTGCTCCCGGATCCGACGCACCCCCGCCGTGTACGCGACGCGGTCGAGCGACGACGTCCAGTCACCGACCGCCGGCCCCCGCCACCGCCCCGGCACCGGCGCGGGCACCGGCTCCTCTCGTACGTCGCTGAAGCGCGCGCAGGTCAGACGGCCCTCGAAGTCCGCGGCGACGGCCCAGAAACCGGTCGAGTCCAGGGCCGCGGGGTCGTCGGTGACGTCGAGGAGCCCGGTGGCGACGCGGTCACCGAAGCGGGCGAGGGGCGGGAGGTCGAGCACGCGGTCGAGTCTATGGCGGGTGTCGGGGAGGTGGCCCGGCCGTGTCCCCGAGGATGCCCAGGCCACGCGCGTGAGCGGGCGCAGCGCAGCACGCTGCACAAACGCGTTTTTGTACTGGCCCCGGAATCCGCTAGAGTTCAACACGTCGCCGGGCCGCGCACGCGAACCGGAAACGACAAGCGGACGTAGCTCAGTTGGTAGAGCGCAACCTTGCCAAGGTTGAGGTCGCCAGTTCGAACCTGGTCGTCCGCTCGCAGGAAATGGGGGATCTTCCCGACCCCCGCACTCCTGGTGGAGTGGCCGAGAGGCGAGGCAACGGCCTGCAAAGCCGTCTACACGGGTTCAAATCCCGTCTCCACCTCCAAGGACGATTAGCTCAGCGGGAGAGCGCTTCCCTGACACGGAAGAGGTCACTGGTTCAATCCCAGTATCGTCCACTGGAGCCTTCCGGCTTCTGGAGCCGTGAGGCTTCGACCCCGCGCGATTAGCTCAGCGGGAGAGCGCTTCCCTGACACGGAAGAGGTCACTGGTTCAATCCCAGTATCGCGCACGCAGTACTCGTGATCTCCGGGTCACGGTCCCGAGGACGATTAGCTCAGCGGGAGAGCGCTTCCCTGACACGGAAGAGGTCACTGGTTCAATCCCAGTATCGTCCACACACCGAAGCCCCCAGCCGTCTCGGACGGTTGGGGGCTTCTTCGTGGTGCGTGCGTGTGGTTCCGGTCAGCTGGAGAACAGCATGTGGCCGAAGCTCTTGTGTCGGTGGTGACCGCCGTGACCGCCGTAGTGGCCTCCGCCGTGACCGCCGCCGTGCGGGGCGCCCCAGGCGGGTGCGACCGGGGCGGGGTAGCCCTGCGGGCCCGGGGGCGGCGGGGCGGGCTGCTGCCACTGGGACTCCACGCGGGTCAGCGCCTCGAGCTCGCCGTAGTCGAGAAAGATCCCGCGGCAGTTGCTGCACTGCTCGATCTGAACGCCGTTGCGGTTGTACGTCTGCATCGACCCATGACACTTCGGACACTGCATGGCCGGCTCAACTCCTCGCCCGTCGGACCTGTTTCCCGTTTCGCCAGGACAGACTCCGTCCGGCGGCGGTCGGTTGCACCCTACTTCGGGAAACCGGGGGTCAACTCCGGTGGGGTCGAACTCATTCGGGCGCATGCGTCGATCACGGACATCTCGATCTCGTCCAGGGGGCGGTGCTCGGTGGTCGCCTTGACGATCGCGCGGGCCGCCGTCTGGACGGTGAGGGCGCGGGCGGGGACGTCAAGGGCGGGCCAGGGGTCGCCGTCGGGCGGGACGGCGGGGCCGCCGGCGACGCGGTACGCGGTGAGGAAGCGGGTCCACTCGTCGGGTGGGAGGAGGCCACAGGCGTACCAGGCCGCGGGGCGGGCGAGGTCCCAGGCGGGGACGCCGGTGCCGAGGTCGTCGACGTCGATGAGGAGCCATGGGCCGTCAGGGGCCGGGTGGCGGACGAGTTGGCCGAGGTGGAGGTCGCCGTGGCAGAGGGTGGTGCGGTCCGGCATGGGGGTCTCGGCGCGGGCCCAGGTGGGGAGGGTGGACCAGGCGGCGAGGACGGGGGGTACGGCGGGGCTTTCGGCGGCGGTGGCCTCGGCGGCGGCGCGGAGGCGGGCTACGGCGTGGGCCGCTTTGGCGGGGCCTTGCATGGGGGGCAGGGGGGTGCGTGGGGTGGGGGCGAGGGATACCAAGGGGGTGCGGTGCAGGTGGGCGAGGAGGGTTGCCGCGGCTTCCCAGGGGGCCGCGTCGGGGTCCTTCGGGTCCACGGGGGTGCCGTACGGCCAGAAGGTCACCAGGCGGCCGTGCAGGTCGACGGGGGCCGGGAGGAGTGGGGGGAGGAAGACGCCGGGGAGGTGGGCGGCTGTGGCGAGGCGGGTGGTGAGGTCGGGGAGGGGGGTGGCCGGGGCGTGGGCCTTCGCGACGGTGTCCGCGTGGCGGACGACTGTGGCGTCGGGGCGGTCGGCGAGGGTTTCCGTGCGGTCGCTTCCGCGGAGGCAGGGGCAGGTGGGGGTGCGTGTGTGTGCCGTGGCCCTGGCTCGGGTGGTGAGTTCGGTGAGCAGGGGGGTGGTGGGCACGGGGCTCCCTGGGGGTGGGTGGGGCTGTTGCACGAGCGTACGGTTTTCGCCCCCGCCGCCCCTACCCGTCCCATCCTCCAGGGGCTTTGCCCCTTCGACCCCACTGGGGGCTGCGCCCCCAGACCCCGCCACGGCCCTGAACGGGCCTTGTCCTCAAACGCCGGACGGGCTGGATGATGCGGACCGGTGTGCAAGAGGCGCAGCCACCTCGGGGTGGGTGGGGGTTCGGGATGGCGAAGGCTCGGTTTTGAACTCCGGCTGGCTCGAAAGCCAGAAGAACGCGTCGTGGCGTTTTCGGGCAAAGCAACGCCGGCGCAGCTCCCCAGCTGCGCCGGCGTTTTGCCGTCCGCCGCACCCCCGTCCCCACGGGGTTTCATGGGTGGATGTCCCCGCCCGGACCGCTCTTCCGGGCCTGGGGTCGCCGCTCAGCGCCCCAGCATCACGCCCACGGACGACGCCTGTGTCGCCACTGTCTCCCAGCCGTCGAAGACGAGGAGCAGCAGCGCGGCCAGAGGGAGGGCCATGAGTGTCGCCACCAGCGGGTGGCGGCGGCCCTGACGGCGGGGGCGGAAAGCGGTGTGCGCCTTGCGCTCCAGCGTGCGGATCTGTGCCCGCGGTGCCGTGTAGGCCATGGTCCCTCTCCTGACCGAACTCAGTTGTCGTTGGCAGCGGCGGGTGTCTGACCTCGGGGGACGAGTGCTGCACCCGCCGCTTGACCTCAAATCTAGGCGTCCGGCCCCTGGCGCACGTCATGCCCTCGTACCGATTCCCGGGCCTCCCGGAGGATGAGCCGTGACCTGGGAACTACTCCCCTGGGTGGAGACGGAGTCCTAGGTCTCAGGGTCTTCCCGGAGGGGCTGTCCGGTGTGCCCTGCCTTCTCCGAGCTGTCCTCCCTGGGCACCGGCTGTTCGACCAGGGCCAGCACCCGGGTCGCCATGAAACGGGCCGTGCGGACCACGGAACCGCTGCGGGTGACTTCGCTCACTTCCACGACACCTCGGCGCACCGCCGTCTCGACCCGACGGCCCGCCCTGCTCGCTACCACCTCGTATGTCCTTGTCGTGTCCCCGGCGTCCACGACTATCTCCACGCGATCACCCTTCACGCACTCAATCCCCCTTCTGTGGCGGGTGGTTGGGATCACAGCGCGGGCGAAGTCCCGCTGTTCACGCGGTCCCTGACCACTCTTCAAGTCTCCCACCCGGCACTGACAATCCATCTGGGCGAGAGGGCGCGGCCTCTGCGCGCGGGCGGCCGTGGAAACGTAAGCTGTCGCTCGTCACACGGACCGGGCAGCGGGGATGAACATGGCGATGATGCGCCTGAGGCGCGAGGACCCGCGTGTCGTCGGCTCGTTCAGGCTTCACAGACGGCTCGGCGCGGGTGGGATGGGCGTTGTCTATCTGGGCTCCGACAAGAAGGGGCAGCGGGTCGCGCTCAAGGTGATCCGGCCCGATCTGGCGGAGGATCAGGAGTTCCGCTCGCGGTTCGCCCGTGAGGTCTCCGCCGCGCGACGGATCAGGGGCGGGTGCACCGCTCGGCTGGTCGCCGCCGATCTCGACGCCGACCGGCCGTGGTTCGCCACGCAGTACGTGCCCGGGCCCTCGCTGCACGACAAGGTCGCCGACGAGGGGTCGCTCGGCGCGGCCGAGGTGGCCGCGGTGGGCGCCGCGTTGTCGGAGGGGCTCGTCGCCGTGCACGAGGCCGGCGTGGTGCACCGGGATCTCAAGCCCTCCAACATCCTGCTGTCCCCCAAGGGGCCGCGGATCATCGACTTCGGCATCGCCTGGGCGACCGGGGCCTCGACGCTCACCCACGTCGGTACGGCCGTCGGCTCGCCCGGCTTCCTCGCGCCCGAGCAGGTGCGGGGGGCCGCCGTCACGCCGGCCACCGACGTCTTCTCCCTCGGCGCGACCCTCGCGTACGCCTCGATGGGTGACTCGCCCTTCGGGCACGGCAGTTCCGAGGTGATGCTGTACCGCGTGGTGCACGAGGAGCCCCAGCTGCACGGCGTCCCGGACGCGCTCGCCCCGCTGGTGCGGGCCTGTCTGGCGAAGGACCCGCAGGACCGGCCCAGCACCCTCCAACTGTCGCTCCGCCTCAAGGAGATCGCCGCCCGCGAGACCCAGGGGCTCGGCGACGTCCGGCCGCCCGCGCCGCGCGCCGGCGAGGCGGACCGGCCCACCGGGCGGCTCTCGGACACCTATCCGGACCAGCAGCGGGCCGTCCAGCGGCGGCCTTCGCAGGGGACGAAGGGTTCGCAGGGGGGACAGCAGGGCTCGCAGTCGGGGCATGGGGGGCAGGGCAATCCGGCGGGCTCGCAGGGTTCGGCCGGGCCGCGGGGCAACGCTCCTTCTCGGGGCAGCGGTGCGTCCCGTGCGGGCGGTGGCGGTCCGTCGTCGTCCCGCGCGGGGAGCCGGAACACGCCTCCGGCGCGGAACACGACGCGTTCCGGCAACGGCAGTGGGAGCCGGCCCGCGCCGCGCAGCGGTGCTGGGCGGCCGGGGCCCAGGAACACGGGTACGGGTCGACGGCCCGCCAATCCACGGCTGTTGAGACAGCGGCTGTTCGTGTTCGTCGTGGTGACGCTGCTCGTGGCGCTCGGCATCGCCGCCGCGCAGGGGTGTCAGGGGCCGTCAAGGGGGCTCGGCGGGGACCGGGATGTCGTACGGCAGGAGCAGCCGCCCGCGGACCGGGCGTCTCAATAGGGCGTCGGCCCCGATGGGGTGTCAGAGGGTCGGCAGGATCCGCTCGAAGAACTCCCGGTCGGCCTCGAAGACCGGGCTCAGCGCGAGGTACTCCTCCGGTGTGACCCAGCGGGCCTCGGTGACCTCGTCGCCGTCGGGGACGGGCTCGTCGGTGGAGTTCTCGGCGGTCCACCAGTGCAGGCGGAAGTGGCCGTCGTCGGTGAGTGACTCCCAGACCTTGGCGCCCGGGGAGACGGTCAGGCCGATCTCCTCGTGGACCTCGCGGACCAGGGCCTGCTGCTGGGTCTCCCCCGGTTCGAGCTTGCCGCTGAGGGGTTGCCAGTAGCCGGGCCGGGCGACGGTGGGGCCGCGCCGGACGACCAGGACTCGGCCGTCGCGGCGCAGTACCGCCACGATCGCCTCGCGCCGTGCCATCGGCTACGCCTCGGGGCGGCCGGTGGCCACCGCGTAGAAGGCGACCGCTGCCGCCGCGCCGACGTTCAGGGAGTCGACGCCGTGGGACATCGGGATGCGGACCCACTCGTCGGCGGCCACCAGGGCCTGCGTGGAGAGGCCGTCGCCCTCCGCGCCGAGCATCAGGGCGACGCGGTCCATCCGGTGCGGGGCCGCCTCGTCGAGGGATCTGGCCTTCTCGTCGGGGGTGAGGGCGAGGAGGGTGAAGCCGGCCTCGCGGACCGACTCCAGGCCCTTGGGCCACGTGTCGAGACGGGCGTACGGAACCGAGAAGACCGCACCCATGGAGACCTTGACGCTCCGGCGGTAGAGCGGGTCGGCGCAGTCCGGTGAGAGCAGGACCGCGTCCATGCCCAGGGCCGCGGCCGAGCGGAAGATCGCGCCGATGTTGGTGTGGTCGTTGACCGACTCCATGACGACCACGCGCCGGGTGGTCTGGAGCAGGTCGGCTGCCGTCGGCAGCGGCTTGCGCTGCATGGAGGCGAGCGCGCCGCGGTGCACGTGGTAACCGGTGACCTGTTCGGCGAGCTCCGGGCTCACCGCGTAGACGGGGGCGGGGAGTTCGTCGATGACGTCACGCATGACGTCGACCCACTTCGCGGACAGCAGCATCGAGCGCATCTCGTAACCAGTGTCCTTGGCCCGTCTGATGACCTTCTCGCCCTCGGCGATGAACAGGCCCTCGGCCGGTTCGCGCTTACGGCGCAGCTCTACGTCGGTCAGGCCCGTGTAATCACGCAGGCGCGGGTCGTCGGGATCCTCAACGGTGATGAGATCGGCCACAGGGTGATACTGCCTTGTCCTGGGTGTGGTGCCAACGGCTGGAACGGGGTTGGGTTACCCGTGGTTACGCGTGCCTCTTGGGGCCCACGTCCACGACCTCGCCGATGACGATGACCGACGGGGCCTTCACTTCCTCCGTACGGACCGTCTCGGCGACCGTCGCGAGGGTCGCGTCGACGCGCCGCTGACCTGCCGTGGTGCCCTCCTGGATCACGGCGACCGGCGTATCGGGGGACTTGCCGTGCGCCACGAGCGTTTCGGCCACCTTCCCGATCGTGCCGACGCCCATCAGGATCACCAGCGTGCCGGTCAGCCGGGCGAGGGCCGGCCAGTCGACGAGGGAGCGCTCGTCGTCGGGGGCGATGTGTCCGCTGACCACGGTGAACTCGTGCGCGACACCCCGGTGGGTGACCGGGATGCCGGCCGCGCCCGGGACCGAGATCGAGCTGGAGATGCCGGGGACGACCGTGCACGGGATGCCGGCCTCGGCGAGCGCCTGGACCTCCTCCATCCCCCGGCCGTAGACGAACGGGTCGCCACCCTTCAGTCGTACGACCGACTTGCCCTGCCTGGCGTGTTCGATCAGGGCGTTGTTGATGGCTTCCTGGGCCATGAAGCGGCCGTAGGGCAGTTTCGCCGCGTCGATCACCTCGACGCTCGGGGAGAGTTCGGCCAGGAGGTCGCGGGGGCCGAGGTGGTCGGTGATGACCACGTCCGCCTCGGCGAGCAGGCGGCGACCTCGGACGGTGATGAGGTCCGGGTCGCCGGGGCCGCCGCCGACGAGGGCGACGCCGGGGGTGCGGGTGCGGTGGTGGGGGGCGACGAGGGTGCCGTCGCGCAGGCCCGCGACGACCGCGTCCCTGATGGCGGCGGTGTGGCGGGGGTCGCGGCCGCGGGCGTCGGTGGTGAGGACGGCCACGGTGACGCCCTCGCTGTGGCCGGTGGCCGGCGTCCAGGCGGTGGCCTGGTCGGCGTCGTCCGAGCGGACGCACCAGACGCGGTGGCGCTCCGCTTCGGCGGAGGCGGCGGTGTTGGCCTCGGGGTCGCTGGTGGCGATGAGGGCGTACCAGGCGTCGGCGAGGTCGCCTTCCGCGTACGGGCGCTGCTGCCAGGTGATCTCGCCCGCGTCCGCCATCGCCTCCACGGAGGGGGTTGCTTCGGGGGATACGAGGAGGATGTCGGCGCCGGCCGCGATGAGTGCGGGGAGGCGGCGCTGGGCTACCTGGCCCGCACCCAGGACGACGACCCTGCGGCCGGTGAGGCGGAGGCCTACGGGATAGGCGGGGTGTTCGGCCATGGGGGTGCGGCTCCCTGGTGTGGCGGTGGTGCGATGCGGATGCCCTGACGTGCAGATTTTAGAGGGCGGGGAGATTCGCGGCGGCTCGGGTGTGCGGTGGCTGAGCTCTGGTGCCGGGTGCGCAACCGAGGCTGCGTACGGGAGTGACCCGGAGTAGTAGCACCCCGGGTCAGCCAACCTGCCGCCCCTACTTCTCCGTTACCCCCGCCGAATCGAACGTCGCCACCTCGTGCATCGCCCTGGCCGTGCTCTGTACCAGCGGCAGAGCCAGTAGCGCGCCTGTGCCCTCGCCGAGGCGGAGGTCGAGGTCGACCAGGGGACGGAGGCCGAGTTTGTTCAGGGCGGCGACGTGGCCCGGTTCGGCGCTGCGGTGGCCGGCGATGCAGGCCGCGAGGACCTCCGGGGCGATGGCGCGGGCGACCAGGGCCGCGGCGCCCGCGCTGACGCCGTCCAGGATCACCGGCGTACGCAAGGACGCGCCGCCGAGGAGGAGGCCGACGATGGCGGCGTGTTCGAAGCCGCCGATCGCGGCGAGTACGCCGATGGGGTCGGCCGGGTCCGGCTGGTGGAGTTCGATGGCGCGGCGGACGACCTCGGTCTTGCGGGCCAGCGTCTCGTCGTTGATGCCGGTGCCACGGCCCGTGACCTCGGCCGGGTCGGTGTCCGTGTAGACCGCGATCAGGGCCGCGGACGCGGTGGTGTTCGCGATGCCCATCTCACCGGTGAGCAGCGCCTTGTTGCCGGCCGCGACCAGGTCGCGGGCGGTCTCGATGCCGACCTCGATGGCCTGCTTGGCCTCCTCGCGGGTCATGGCGGGGCCGGTCGTCATGTCGGACGTACCCGCGCGGACCTTGCGGGGCAACAGGCCGGGTGTGGCCGGGAGTTCGGACGCGACGCCGACGTCCACCACGCAGACCTCGGCGCCCACCTGGGTCGCGAAGGCGTTGCAGACCGCGCCGCCACCGAGGAAGTTGGCGACCATCTGGGCCGTCACCTCCTGCGGCCACGGGGTGACGCCCTGGGCGTGGACCCCGTGGTCACCGGCGAAGATCGCGACGGCCGCGGGCTCCGGGATGGGCGGCGGGCACTGCCGGGACAGCCCGGACAGCTGGGCGGAGATGATCTCCAGCATGCCGAGCGCGCCGGCCGGCTTGGTCATCCGCTTCTGCCGCTCCCAGGCCTCGCCGAGCGCCTTGGCGTCCAGCGGGCGGATCTGGGAGACGGTCTCGCCGAGCAGGTCGTGCGGGTCCTCGCCGGGCAGGGCGCGGCGGCCGTACGTCTCCTCGTGCACGACCCACGACAGCGGGCGGCGCTTGGACCAGCCCGCCTGCATCAGCTCGGGCTCCTCCGGGAACTCGTCGACATAGCCGACGCAGAGGTAGGCGATGACCTCAAGGTGCTCCGGCAGGCCGAGCGCGCGGACCATCTCACGCTCGTCGAAGAAGCTGACCCAGCCGACGCCGAGGCCCTCCGCGCGGGCGGCGAGCCAGAGGTTCTCGACCGCGAGGGCGGCGGAGTACGGCGCCATCTGCGGCTGCGTGTGACGGCCGAGGGTGTGCCGGCCGCCCCGGGTCGGGTCGGCGGTGACGACGATGTTCACCGGGGTGTCGAGGATGGCCTCGATCTTCAGTTCCTTGAACTGCTTCGCCCGGCCCTTCGGCAGCGACTTGGCGTACGCCTCGCGCTGGCGCTGGGCCAGTTCGTGCATCGCGCCGCGCGTCTCGGCGGAGCGGATGACGACGAAGTCCCAGGGCTGCGAGTGGCCGACGGAGGGCGCGGTGTGGGCCGCCTCCAGGACACGCAGCAGCACGTCGTGCGGGATGGGGTCGCTGCGGAAGCCGTTGCGGATGTCGCGCCGCTCACGCATGACCTTGAGCACGGCCTCGCGCTCGGCGTCGTCGTAGGCGGGCGCGGCCGGGCCGGTGGACTGTCGTGCTTCTGCCACTGCGGCCGTGCTCTCTTCCTGCTCGGCGGCCCTGGTGTCCAGGTCCTCCGCCTGCTGTACGACGTCGGGGTCGGCCTCCCGGGGCGCGGGAACCGTGCCGACGGCCTCCTCCTCCGCGGGGAGGGTGAGGGGGTGCGGCGGGGTCGGCGCGAGGTGCGGAGTGGTCGGCACCGAGCCCTCGACGGGGACGAACTGGCCGACGGGCTGTTCCGGCGCCACCTCCGGGGGAAGGGCAGCGGACTCGGGCGCGTTGCCGGTGACCGGCCCCTGGGGGGCGAGGGTCGCATGACCTTCCGGCGCTTCCGCAGGGGCGTCGGAGGGGGTGTCCGTGGCGGCCGACGCGACGACCGCGAGGGGCGGCACCGGGTTGGGCGCGAGCGTGCCGTGCGGTTCGGCGTCCGGGATCGCGGGCTGCGCGGGCTCGTTCCAAGGGGTGGACTCGGGGTCCACCGGCTGGACGGACGGCTCGTGGGATACGGCCATGTCGGCGGCCGGAGCGGCGACTTCCGTCGGCTGCGGGGCCGCTGCCGTGTCGTGCGGGGCCGGCGTCGTGTCCGCGGGCTCGGGGAACGGGAGGACCTGGACGGCTTCGACGAGATCGGGCTCGGTCGGTTCCGGGGTCTGCTCCCCGACGGGGGCGAGTGCCGTCGGTTCCACGGCGTCCGGAGCGGGCTCGACGGCGACCGCGTGGACGGCGGAGTCGTCGTGGGCGACCTGGGGCTCGGGGGCCTCGAATGCCATGGCGGCCTCGGGGTCCGGTGCCGGCGGCGGCACTGCCTCAGTCGGCGGCACCTCGAAAGCCTGCACCGGCTCGGGTGCGGCGGCCTCGACGAACTGCCCGTTGTCGGACGCCGGGATGTTCTCCGGGACCTGCCCCGCAGCGTCCGGACCGACGGGCTCGGCCTCAGCGATGGGTTCGGCGTCGGGCGTCACGTCCGCCACGTGCCCCGTCTCCGGGAACGTACCGACGATTTCTCCGGCATCCGCGCCGGCCCAGGCCGCCTCGACGGCCGCCGCGTCCGGACCGACGGGCTCCACCGGAACGTCGGCCTGCTCGAACTGCGGCACGGAGTCGGCGGGAAGGCCGGGCGTCCCGTCCGCCACGGGCGCGAGGGGAACTCCCGGAAGGCTGTCCGCGGAGCCCTGGTCCCCCGCTACGACGAACGCGGGCTCGACGCCCTGTCCGTTCTCCGCGGCGAATCCGCTCTCGGCACCCTGGCCACCGTCCGCGCCGAACCCGGCGCCGGCGCTCTGTCCGCCCTCCGCGGCGGACATGCCCACCGGAACCTGGCCGTGCTGAAGGCCGTGCTCGTAGTCCGCTCCCCCGGCCTCCGGACCCGAACCGCCGTATCCGGCATCGCCGTTCGGCTCAAGGTTCGGCGCCGCCTGGGGGTCGTATGCCGGCTCCTGCTCGGCGACGGCCACCGGTGCGGGCGCGGCAGCGGACACCTCCACCGGCTCGGGGCTCTGCTGCTGGGGCGGAACAACCGTTTCGGCGGCCGGTGCCTCGGTGATGGCCGAGGTCTGGACCGGCGTCTGGACCGCCGCCTGTGACGGGGCGGCGCCCCAGGGGCTCGCGCCCTGCGGGGGCAGGTCGCTCAGTGGCTGGGAGGCTTCGAGGTACTCCGGGCCGGCGGGGGTCGGCGGGGCGGACTGCCACACCGGCGCTCCGGTGGGGCCGCGGTCGGCGAGGGAGCGGACCGGGCTCGCGGAGGCGTTGGGGGTGGGCGGGCCGAGGTGCAGGGGGCGGCGCGGCTGGACCGGGGCCGACGCGGGCGTCGGGTCGGGCAGGCGCACGCCGTTGAGGTCGACCGAGCCGCTGTCACGGCCCGCCGTCTCGTGCGGGCCGGGTTCGTGGACGGTCTCGACGACCGGCTCGGGTGCCGGCGGGGCGACCTCGTTGCCCCAGGGGCTCTGCGCGCCCGGGAGCAGCAACAGGTCTTCGTCCTCGGCGGTGGTCTCGGAGAGGTAGGTGTACGCGCCGTGCGGGGGGACGCCCGGCTGTTCCACCATGCCTGCGCTCTCCGGCAGTCCCTCGCCCGGGACCTGGCCGGTGTCCGTCATGCGTACCCCTCGCCCATCGGTTAGTGCTTCTACGTCCAGCCCACCGGGGACGGCGCACCGACCGCCCCCGCAGTGAAGAACGAGCGTGCCTGTCCAGCGGCACGAACGACCCGTCCGTAAAAGGCGACAAAGCCATTCAGTGGCATTGTCGCGGCCGTTGCCCCGCCTTGGCAGCTTGATCCGCGACGGGCCGCTGTGGACTGCGCCACGTTGCGCGTCCCCCGGTTGTGCCGTACCACACCCCATCCCAAAACGGGCGCGTTTTCCGGACATTGACGAACGAAGTGCCGGGCCACCCGATGCGGTACAACGGTCGGCCAGCCTACCGCGCGCGGTACGACTACAGGATCACCGGGACGGAATAAAACAGGATCACTGGGGCGGTACGGGGCTCACGTGGTGCGCTCCGGGAGCACGCCGCTGAGCAGGAACGCGACGCTCCGCTCCTTCTCCGTCCACGCGCGGATGTCCAGTTCGACGGACTGCAGGAGGGCGCACTCGACGCGGTAGCCGTGCTCCGTCAGGTCCCGGCCGAGGAGTTCGGCCGCGTCGCGGGTGGCGGCGTGCGCGACGATGCGCTGCGGGCGGCGGTCGACGACGGCGGAGACCACGGCCGCTCCTCCGCCGCCGACGCGGACCACGTCGGGTTCGGGGAGGTTCTCCAGGACGTGCGGGGCGGTGCCGTGGATGATCTGCGGCTGGACTCCGAAGCCGCGCGCGACGGCCTCGGTGCGGGCGCAGGCGGCCACATCGCGGTCGACGGCGATGACGGCGGCGCCGGCCCGTGCGGCCTCGACGGTGAAGGCGCCGCTGCCGCAGCCGATGTCCCACACCAGGTCGCCCACGCGCGGTCCCAGGCGGGCGAGTTGGGCGGCGCGCAGCAGATCCGTCTCGCCCTCGCCGAGGTGACCGCCGTAGGACTCGTCGGGCAGTACCCAGCCGCGGGGTTCGGTGCCCGGGTCGCGACCGGCGAGCCAGCCGCCGCCCTCGCCGTCGACGCCCGGTCCGGCGGAGCCGCCGATGACGATGACGACGTTCGGGTCGCGCCAGGAGTGGTCGGCGGCCTTGTCGGAGGTGACGACGGTGACCTGCTCGCGGTCGGTGCCGAGTTCCTCGCAGATGACGAAGGTGCGGTGCACGCCCTCCAGGAGCAGGCCGAGTTCGGCCGGGCCCGCGCCCGGCGAGGTGAGGACGGCGACCTTGGCGTGGGCGCGGCACACGTTCACCGCGCGGCGCAGGGTGCGGCGGTGGGCGACGACCACCTGCGCGTCGTCCCAGGGCATGCCGGCCCGGGCGAAGGCGGCGGCGACGGAGGAGACCGCGGGGACGACCTCGACCTCCAGGCCGAACTCCGGTGCGCGCAGGGTGCGTACGACTCCGAAGAACCCGGGGTCGCCGTCGGCGAGCACGACCGCGGAGCCGCGGTGGGCGGCGATGCGGCGGGCGGCGAGGGCGACGCTGCCGAGGCGGATGCGTTCGGCGCGGGGCGGTACCTCGGGAAGCGCGAGGTGGTGGGCGGAGCCGGCGACCAGGGTGGCGGCGCCCAGGGCGGAGCGGGCCGCGGCGGTCGGCGGCGAGCCGTCCCAGCCGATCACCGTGACGCGGTCGGCCATTGTCGTCAGTCTCCAGGGGGTTTACGCAGGTCGGGCTCCGTGAGGGTACCTGGTGTCAGGTGCCGCCGCCGGGGGTGCTGTCCCCCTCGTGCCCCGAGGGTTCAGTTCCAGTCGGTGTACGAGGTGAAACCGCTGGTGTCGGCGAGCTGCTCGCCGGCGCCGTCGAGGTCCTCGGGCAGCAGACTCCACACGATGAAGTCGGTGCGCACATCGCTCCAAGTGCCGTCCTCGGCGCGGACATGCGCTATGCAGGCACCGCGCAGGACGCCCTCGCTGATGCAGCCGATCTTCTGCGCGACCTGTTGCGAGGCGGTGTTGTCGGCCGCCGTGCGCAGCTCGATCCGCTCGAACTTCTGGTCGGTGAACAGCCATTGGGCGGTGGCGAGCGCGGCCTCCGAGGCGTAGCCCTCGCCGCGGGCCCACGGGCCGACGATGTACGACAGTTCGGTGGAGCGAACATGCCAGTCGGTCTTGGCGAGTTGGATGACGCCCACCAGACGCTGGGTGAGGAATTCGGTGACGGCGAAGTCGAGTCCGCGGCCCGACGCGCGTTCGGTGGGCGCGTACTCGGTGATCCAGGCGCGGGCGCGGTCCTCCGTGTACGGCTGTGGCACGTCGGTCCAGGCGCCGACCTGTTCGTCGTTCATCATCTCGGCCAGTGCGGGCACATCGTCCTCGTCGAGGGGACGCAGCACCAACCGCTCCGTGCTGATGGAGATGTTGGGGAAGGTGCTAGTCATGCGCCGCTCCGTAACCTTCGGAAAACATGCAGGGCCTGCTGAACTGCCCAGCATGCAGCATGTCGCCACCGAAACGCACCACGGGGCCCACCCCAAGTGAGGGAGTGGACCCGGTGCGTGGCGATACGCGACTAGAACGACGGGATGACGGAGCCGTCGTACTTGTCCTCGATGAACTTCTTGACCTCGGGGGAGGTGAGGAGGGTGGCGAGCTTCTTCACCCGCGGGTCCTTCTCGTTGCCCTCCTTGACCGCGAGGAAGTTGCCGTAGGGGCTGTTCTTCGCGGACTCCAGGACGAGGGCGTCCTTGGCGGGCTTGATGTCCGCGGAGATCGCGTAGTTGCCGTTGATCACCGCGGCGTCCACGTCGTCCAGGGAGCGTGCGGTCTGGGCCGCCTCGACCTCCTTGAACTTGAGGTTCTTCGGGTTCTTGGCGATGTCCTGCGGGGTCGCCTCGTTGCCGGCGCCGTCCTTGAGGGTGATGAGCCCGTTCGCGGCGAGCAGCTTCAGCGAACGCGCCTCGTTCACCGCGTCGTTGGGGACGGCGACGGTCGCGCCGCTCTTGAGGGCGTCGACGCTCTTGACCTTGTGGGAGTAGAGGCCGAGCGGCTCCAGGTGCACCGTGACGACGGGCACGATGTGGGTGCCGCGCTTCTTGTTGAAGTCGTCGAGGTAGGGCTGGTTCTGGAAGTAGTTGGCGTCCACCGAGCCGTCCTCGGTCGCCGTGTTCGGGACGATGTAGTCCTGGAACTCCTTGACCTCCAGGTCGAGTCCGGCCTTCTTCGCCAGGTTGTCCTTGACGTAGTTGAGGATCTCGGCGTGCGGGGTCGGGCTCGCGGCGACGACCAGCGGGCCGCTGTAGTCGGACGAGGAGCCCGCGGAGTCCTTGTCCGAACCGCACGCGGTGAGCCCGAGGGTGAGGGCTCCGGCGGCGAGGACAGCGGTGGTGATCTTTGCGGTGTTACGCACGAAAAGTGCCTTTCCTTCAGGGTGCAGCGACCCCGCGTTGGGTGTGCGGGGCGTTCTGGGTGGGGTGGCTCAGACGGTCTTGCTCGTCGCGGTGGACGCCTTGAGCAGCCGGAGCCTGGGGGCGGGTCCGGACTGACCGGCGCGCCGGTGCAGTGAGCGGGCCGCGTAGTCGCCGGCGAACTGGATGAGCGAGATGACGACGGCGAGGATCGCGACGGTGATCCACATCAGCTGGGTCTCGAAGCGCTGGTAGCCGTAGCGGATGGCGATGTCGCCGAGGCCGCCGGCGCCGACCGTGCCGGCCATGGCCGAGTAGCCGATGAGGGCGACGATCGTGGTCGTGGTGGAGGAGATCAGTGAGGGCAGCGACTCCGGTACGAGGACCTTGCGCACGATCGTCCAGGTGTTGCCGCCCATCGACTGCACGGCCTCCACGAGCCCGCCGTCCACTTCGCGGACAGCCGTCTCGACCAGGCGCGCGAAGAAGGGGATGGCGCCGATGGCGAGCGGCACGATGGCGGCCTCGCGGCCGATGGTCGTCCCCGTGATGGCCCGCGTGAAGCTCATCAGCGCGACCATCAGGATGATGAACGGCATCGACCGGGCGACGTTCACGACCTGTCCGACGACCTTGTTGGCGACGACGTTCTGCAGCAGGCCGCCCCGGTCGGTGAGGACGAGCAGGACGCCGAGCGGCAGCCCGCCGAGCACGGCGATGAGGGTGGACCAGCCGACCATGTAGAGGGTGTCCCAACACGCCTGGGACAGCAGCGGCTGCATCTCGGACCAGGTCACTTGGCACCTTCCTTCACGAGCTGGGGCTCGCCCACGATGTCGATCTGCAGGCCCTGTTCGCGCAGGAAGCCGATGGGCACGACGTTGTCCTCGTAGCGGCCGGGCAGTTCGATGCGCATGCGGCCGACCTGGAGTCCGCCGACGGTGTCGATGGCGGCGCCGAGGATCGATATGTCGATGTTGTAGGTGCGCGAGAGCTGGGAGATGACGGGCCGGGTGGCGGCCTCGCCCTGGAAGGTGACGTCGACGACCGTGCGGTCGGCGCCGGTGGCCTCGCCCTCGACCGGGAACAGCGCGGCGGCCAGCTCGGAGCCCGGGGTCGCGAGCAGCTCGCTCACCGTGCCGGACTCGACGATGCGGCCCCGCTCCATGAGCGCGGCGGAGTCGCAGATGGACTTCACGACGTTCATCTCGTGCGTGATGAGCAGGACGGTCAGACCCAGCTGCTGGTTCAGGTCGCGCAGCAACTGGAGGATCGAGCGGGTGGTCTCCGGGTCGAGGGCGCTGGTCGCCTCGTCGGACAGGAGCACCTTGGGGTCGCCGGCCAGGGCGCGGGCGATGCCGACGCGCTGCTTCTGGCCGCCGGAGAGCTGGGCGGGGTAGGCCTTCGCCTTGTCGGCGAGCCCGACCAGGTCGAGGAGTTCGAGCGCCTTGGCGGACCGCTCCTTCCCCGACTTGCCGAGGATCTCGAGCGGCAGCTCGATGTTGTCCTGGACCGTCCGCGAGGACAGCAGGTTGAAGTGCTGGAAGACCATGCCGATACGGCTGCGCGCCTGCCGGAGTTCCCGGCCGGCGCGGGGGCCGCGGCCGGCCAGGGCGGTCAGGTCCTGTCCGGCGACGGTCACCGTCCCGGCGGTGGGGCGCTCCAGCAGGTTGACGCAGCGGATGAGCGAGGACTTGCCGGCGCCGGACTGGCCGATGACGCCGTACACCTCGCCTTCGCGGACGTGGAGATCGACGCCGTCCAGGGCGGTGACCTCCCGGCCGCGCGAGCGGTAGACCTTCGTGAGGCCTGATGTCGTGATCACTGGGGTTTCCGTCACTGTCGAGTACGCGGGCGTGGGTGTGCCCTGGTACGGGAGACAAGGGGGTGCGCGGGGCAGGGTGGTCACGTACGGCGTTCGACGACGTACGGACATGCCGCAGCGGCTCGCTTCGGGGCGCGAGTCTCAGGGGGTGGTGCGAGGGGCCCTCTAGAAGGCGCACATTCGACACATACAACGAGCACCGGGCGTCAGGGTCGCCTCGGTCGCAAGGGTGCGTTCGCTCGTCGTGGTCATGTGATCAGTAAAGCAGACGTATGGTCCTTACCAAATGCCGCTGTCCGCATGCTGGACGGCCACGGACACCTTTCAGCCGCGTACCGAGATCTCCACTGCCCCGGCGACGACCAGCGCGGACAAGGCCGAGAGGTCGTTCACCACGAGGTCGGCGGTGAGCTCGTGGGCCTGGTGGGTTGTGGTCAACGCCACGGTGGTCATGCCGGCCGCGCGGCCTGCGCGCAGGCCTGCCGGGGCGTCCTCGAAGACGACACAGCGGGCCGGGTCGACGCCGAGTTCGCGGGCGGCGCGGAGGTAGGGCTCGGGGTCGGGCTTGCCGCGCGTGACGTCGTCGGCGGTGATCAGCGTCTTGGGCAGGATGCCGACGGCATCGAGCCGGGCCTCGGCGAGGGGGCGGGTGGCGGAGGTGACGACGGCCCAGCGGTCGGGCGGCAGGGAGTCGAGGAACGCCTTCGTGCCGGGCAGCAGGTGGACACCCCCGTTGGGCACGTCCTCCACCTCCAACTGCTCGATCCGCGCGACGGCCGCCGGCACGACGTCGGCGGGCAGCAGATCGGCGGCTATCTCCGCGGCCGTGCGCCCGTGCAGTTCGACGCCCCCGAACGCCTCGGCGCTGATGCCGTACTCCCGCGCCCAGCCGGTCCAGCAACGGCGTACGGATGCGAGGGAGGAGACGAGCGTGCCGTCGTTGTCGAACAGGAGGGCCTCGGCGTGGATCTTCATGTTCCCGACCCTACGTCGCACGGCGGGGGCGACGGCATCGGGCCTTTTGGCCCGTAATAGGGTCGCGGCATGCTTGATGCCCTGACGCTGGTGACCGGTGTCGCCGCGCTGCTGCTCGCCGCCTGGTGCGGGTGGGCCGCCTACCGCGATCAGCCGACGAAGGACTGGCACTTCATCGGCATGGCCGTGGTGTCGTTCCTGGCCGTGGTCCAGCTGGTGGTCGGGATCGTGCAACTGGCGCGGGGCGAGAAGCCGGAGCAGGGCACGGCGATCTTCGTCGCCTATCTGATCGGCGCGTTCGCGTGCGTCCCGGCGGCCGGCTTCATGTCCCTTGCGGAGCGCACCCGCTGGGGTTCGGTGACGGTCGCCGCCGGCGGTGTGGTGCTGGCCGTCCTCGAAGTGCGGCTCTACGACATCTGGGGAGGGTGAGTTGACCACCGTGGAAGAGAACCTGGACGAGAAGGCCGAACGACCCGTTCGGCTCGTCAGCGGGCCGGGCATGCTGCTCGTCTGGTTCTACGGCGTGATGGTCGTCGGCGCGGTCTCGCGCTCCGTCTACCAGATCGCCACCGAGTTCGACCGGGCGCCGCTCGCCTACTCGCTGTCGGCGCTCGCCGGTCTGGTGTACGGCTTCATCACGTACTCGCTGGTCCGCGGCGGTGAGACGGCCCGCAAGGCGGCACAGGTGTGCTGCGCCGCCGAACTCGCGGGTGTGCTGATCGTCGGTACCTGGACGCTGGTCGAGCCCTCGGCCTTCCCGGACGCCACGGTCTGGTCGGACTACGGCATGGGGTACGTCTTCATCCCCGTACTGCTGCCGATCTCCGCGCTGTACTGGCTGCGCAAGAACCGCGCCGTCAAGCCGTAGGAGCGCTTCAGGCGGTGGTGGCGTACGCCTCCGCCTTCTTCTCCAGGACGATCATCGGTACGCCGTCGGCGCCCTGGGAGGTGCCGACCGTCTCGTAGCCGACCCGGCGGTACAGCCGCAGGTTGCCCTCGCTGCGGTGGCCCGTGTGGAGGCGGAACCTCGTGGCGCCGCGCTCCTCGACCAGGGCGCCCTCCGCCGCGCGCAGCAGGCGTGCGCCGATGCCGTGGCCCTGGAGGCGGGGGTGGACGCAGAGCTTGCCGATGGCGGCCGAGCCGTCCTCGGTGATCCGGCCGCGCACCGAGCCGACCACTTCCTCGCCGAGCCGGGCCACGAAGACGCAGTCCGCGGCCACCTCCTGGCGGACCGAGTCCAGGGTCTGGACGAGCGGGTCGATGCGGTAGTTGCCGTACAGCGCCGCCTCACTCTGGAAGCTCAGGTACTGGAGCTTGAAGATCTGCTCTGCATCCTGCTCGGTCGCCACCGAGATGGTCACGCTCATGCCCATGTGCGCACGCCTCCCGCTCACCTGATCGCCTGTAGTTCTCACTCCTATCCCCGTGCTTCGGGTGCCGCAACCTCCGGCGCGAGCAAACGACGGAGACATCCAAGACATCTGGAGCGTTCCGGGCCGAGACTTCCCTGTGAGATACCCAACTCCCCGGCGATTTCCCGGTATGTCAGGTCTTTCGGGGAGAGCAGGGCCTCCAGCAACCGGGGGCAGCGGCCGGGCAGCCGGCGCACGGCGTCGCGCAGGGCGCGGTGACGGGCCGAGGTGAGGGCGAGGTGCTCGGGGTCCCGGGCGGCCTCGTCGGCCGGTTCGGTTTCGTAGGGCCGCTCGATGCGGTGCGTACGGCGGGTGCGGCGGACCTCGGAGCGGACGGCCCGGCGCAGCCAGCCCTGCGGGTCGCGGGGCGGTCCGTCGGAGTCGAGGCGCTCCAGGAGGCGGAGCCACACGGCCTGCTCCAGGTCGCTCGGTTCGGTTCCGGAGGCATATGCCTCGGCGGAGGCCTCGGCGGCGAGCAGCGGGCGCAGGGTGGCTACGAGATTGTGCGTCATATGCGGCACGACGCGGCCGCCCGGGCGATGGGTTGCCCGGGCGGCCGACTGTCACCCCAATCGGGGCTTCGCGCTCAGCTGTTGACGAACGACTCGGCCGTGGTTCTGTCGCGGCTCAGCCCTTGAGGAAGTCCGCGCGGGCCAGCAGCCCGGTGTCGGCGTTGTCGGTGAAGACGCCGTCGATACCCGTGGCGAAGTAGCGCTTGAAGGCGCCGAACGCGTCGCCGTAGGCGTCGACGTCCGAGCCCTTGCGGTACTCCAGCGGCAGGAAGGGGTTCTCGTTGCGCATGGTGTAGGGGTGCAGGATCAGGCCCGCCTTGTGCGCGTCGGCGACCAGGGTGGTCTCCTTGTTCAGGCTGCCGTCGGCGTTCTTCGTGATGATCAGGTCGAGCGTCGGGCCCAGGCCCTGCGCGTACGTCGCTATCTCGCGCAGGCCCTTCGGCTTGACCAGGTCGTCGGTGGTGCGCGGGTCGCCCTGGTCGATGAAGTCGAAGGGGCGGGTGCCCGTGCCGGACAGCAGCACCGCGAGGTTGTTGTCGACCAGCTTGCTGATCTTCTGGATGCTGGTCGGCTCGAAGGACTGGATGAGGACCGGCGAGTTCCTGCGGTCCTTGCCGTGCTTGCGCAGGGTCTTCGCGAGCAGCTTCTCGATCTCGAAGCCGCGCTTGCGGAAGTAGGTGGGGTGCTTCATCTCGGGATAGATGAAGACCTGCTTGCCGCGCTTACGGGTCTGCTCGTCCTGCCACCTGAGCACCTCTTCGAAGGTGGGGATCTCCCAGCGGCCGTTGTAGAGCGTGTTGTGCGGGCGGTTGGCCGGAATGCGCTCGATCGCGCGCAGGGTCTTCAGCTCGGCGAGCGTGAAGTCCTCGGTGAACCAACCGGTGGTGGGGACGCCGTCCAGCGACTTGGTGGTCTTGCGGGAGGCGAACTCGGGGTGGTCGGCGACGTCCGTGGTGCCGCCGATCTCCGGCTCGTGCCGGCAGACCAGGTGGCCGTCCTTGGTGAGGACCAGGTCGCCGGCCTCGACGATGTCGGCGCCCATGTCCAGGGCCAGGTCGTACGAGCCGAAGGTGTGCTCCGGGCGGTAGCCGCTGGTGCCCCGGTGACCGATGATCGTCGGCTTGGGCAGGCTGCTCGGTCCGCCGCCGTGCCCGTGCCCGGCACCCGTCGCGCTCGCGGTGCCCGACAGACCGAGGACGGCCCCGCCCGCGCCGAGTACCGCCGCACCGAGGAGCGCCCGTCGCCCGGTACCGCCTGACTGCTCGTTCTCCTGCGCTCCCATGAGCGACTCCCTGACCTCGGCTTGATCTAGTTGTCTCTGCGCGCCGATCGTAGGGTCGTGGACATGACGCGAGGGAGACCCCGGCCGGAACACGCGGGTGACGCGGGATGTCGCATCGGGAGACGTCGTCCGGATCGCCGGGGATTCCCCGCATAGGAATCTCCGTTCGAGGTACGCGACCTCCGTCACATCGTTCCGTCCCGGTTACCGACTGCCAACTGGGCGCCACCGCAGGTAAACGCGGGTCAACAGTGCGTAAGACCTCGGTGAACCGGCGGTCCCCGATGTGCACGACCGGTCGAACCGCGAGTATCGTCCCGACCTGCACAGACTCATATCGAACCCCTTGACACCGGAGGGCCCGTTGTCCCGCTTCGCGCTCATCAAGGCACTGCTCGGACCGATCATGCGCCTGATGTTCCGCCCACAGGTCGAGGGCGTGGAGCACATCCCGGGCGACGGGCCCGTCATCCTGGCCGGAAACCACCTCACGTTCATCGACTCGATGATCCTTCCGCTGGTCTGCGACCGGCAGGTGCTCTTCATCGGCAAGGACGAGTACGTCACCGGCAAGGGCTTCAAGGGCCGCCTGATGGCCTGGTTCTTCACCGGCGTCGGCATGATCCCGGTGGACCGGGACGGCGCCAACGGTGGTGTGGCCGCGCTGATGACCGGGCGCCGGATCCTGGAGGAGGGCAAGGTCTTCGGGATCTACCCCGAGGGCACGCGGTCGCCCGACGGCCGGCTGTACCGGGGACGCACGGGCATCGCCCGGCTCACGATGATGACGGGCGCGCCCGTCGTTCCGTTCGCGATGATCGGCACGGACAAGTTGCAGCCGGGGGGTGCGGGGATTCCCCGCCCCGGGCGGGTCACTGTTCGGTTCGGTGAGGCGATGGAGTTCTCCCGGTACGAGGGGATGGACCGGGATCGGTATGTGCTGCGGGCTGTTACGGACTCCGTGATGACGGAGGTCATGCGGTTGTCCGGGCAGGAGTACGTGGACATGTACGCCACGAAGGCCAAGGCTGCGTGACAGCCCCGCGCCCCTTAAGAAGGTTGGCTTTCGAGCCGTTGGCCCCGAAGCATGAACCATGCTGCGACCGCCGTTGCCAGTAGGACGATTGCGCCTACCCCGGATGCCAGGCTGAGGCCGTCGACGAAGGCCCCTCTGGCTGACGTCAGCATTTCCCGAGCTGTCTGGGTCGGCATACTGTTCGCCGCCTCGACCGCTCCGCCCAGCGATTCATGCGCCCCGCTCGGCGTGCCCGCCGGAGACGCGAAGCCCCGGTACACGCCCGTCACGATCGAGCCGAGTACGGCGATTCCGAGGGCCGCGCCCAGTTCGTACGCCGTTTCCGAGACCGCTGAGGCCGCACCCGCCTGCTCCTTCGGTACGGAGGAGAGGATGACGTCGGCCGTCACCGTGAAGGAGAAGCCGGCGCCGACGCCCACCACCAGCAGCGCGGCACCGAGGATCGGGTAGCCGGTCGACTGGCCCAGCGTCGTGAGTACGGCGAGTGCCAGACCCACCGCCGCCAGGCCGCCCGCGACGACCGAGCGGACCGAGAAGCGCCGGGCCGCGCGACCCGCGATCAGACCGGCCGCCACCGCCCCCACCGCCGCGGGGATTTCGGCCAGGCCCGCCTCGAACGGGCCCCTGCCCTGGACGAGTTGCAGGTACTGGGAGAGGAAGAACACCAGCCCGGACAGGCCGAGGATGGTCAGCAGGTCGGCCAGGACGGCCGCGCTGAAGCCGCGGTTGCGGAACAGACGCATGTCCAACAAAGGTGCGGGAAGCGTGAGTTGGCGGCGCACGAACCAGTACAGGGCCGCCGCGCCCACCGCGCCCGCGGCGAGCGAGTGCCACTCGAAGCCGTGTGTCGCCGCTTCCTTGACCGCGTAGACGACACCGATCACACCGACCAGGGACAGCGCGACGCTGATCATGTCCCACGGACCCGGGTTCGGGTTCTTCGACTCGGGGAGCATCTTGATGCCGACCAGGACGAGGACCGTCATCACGGGCAGGTTGATGAGGAAGACCGAGCCCCACCAGAAGTGTTCGAGCAGGAAGCCGCCCGCGACCGGGCCGACTGCCGTACCGGCGGATGCGGTTGCGCCCCAGATACCGACCGCCAGGCTCCGCTCGCGCGGGTCGTGGAACAGGTTGCGGATCAGGGCGAGGGTGGCCGGCATGAGGGTCGCGCCCGCGACGCCGAGCAGGGCGCGGGCGAGGATCATCAACTCCGGTGTGGACGCGTAGGCGTTGAGGACCGATATCGCGCCGAAGGCGGTGGCGCCGAGCAGCAGGATGCGCTTGCGGCCGATGCGGTCGCCGAGGCTGCCCATGGAGACCAGGAGGCCGGCGATCACGAAGGAGTAGACGTCGCCGATCCAGAGGAGTTGGGTGCCGGACGGCTTCAGGTCCTCGCTGATGTAAGGGGTCGCGAGACCGAGGACGGTCGCGTCGACGGCCACCAGCAGCACGGCGAGCACGAGGACGGACAGCGCGAGCCAGCGGCCCGGGCGCTTCACCGCCTCGGTCGTGGACGCCGGCTGCAGGGTGCTGGTCATGATTCCTCTCTCCGTGTGTCGTCTCTGCGTGTGTCGTCTCTGCGCAGCGCGCCGCCGAGCAGCAGCTCGGCGATCATGCGCGTGAAGTCCTTGGGGGCGCCCTTGCCGCTCTGCACCATCCAGGCACCGGAGGCCAGCAGGCCGAACAGTGCCTCGGTGAGCCAGGCGGGCGTCAGGTCGATACGGAACTCACCGCTGTGCTGGCCGCGCCGGAACACCGCGGTGATGCGGTCGTCGATCCGGGCCCAGCCCCCGTGCTGTTCCTCGCCCTCGAACAGCTGGTTCTCGGTGTAGAGGAAGGCGAGCAGACCGGCGGCCGGTTCGACCTCGCGGACGAGCCGCCGTACGGCGTCCTCGGCGGGGCCCTCGTCCAGCCGCGCCGCCTCCAGGGCGGCCTCGCACTCGGCGATACCGAGCGCCTCCAGCGCCCGTACGAGCGCGTCGCGGCCAGCGAACTGGCGGTGCAGCGTGGCCCGGCTGATCCCGGCCGCCTTGGCGACCTCGTCCATGGTCGCGGTGGATTTACGGGTCAGCAGGGCCGCGGCGGCGCGGAGTACGTGGTCGCGATCGAGAGCCATGAGACAACCATAAACCATATGAGACATTCCTGTCTCATGACGGGCATGGCTGTCTCATGGCTGGGTGGTCATCAGGTCAACTGGTCACCAGGTCACGAGGGACTTGTCAGTGCCAAGGCAGCTGTCCGCGCTTCTCCCAGTACGACTGCGGGTCCTCGACGAGCGTCGCGAGGCGGGAGAGCTGGTCCTCGTCCAGGTCCACGACCGCCGCGTGCAGGTTGGACGCGAGCTGGCCGACGGTCGCGGCGCCGGAGAGGACCACGCCTGCCCAGGGCTCGCGCAGGACCAGGCTCAGGGCGACCGCGTCCGCGCCGAGGCCGGTCTCTCGGGCCACGGCCTTCAGCGCGTCCGGCGCGTACGGCTCCGCCAGCCTTCCGTTGGCCATGCCCTCCTTGACGATCACCGTGAGACCGGCGTCGTGCGCCTCGGCGAGGGCCGGGGCCGCCGAGGTCTCCAGGGCGTTGTACGTCGACTGCACGGTACGGAAGAGGGGCTCGCCGTCGACCGTCACGGCGAGGGCGGCCCGGATGGCGTCCGCCTGGGCGGGGCCGCTGGTGGAGAAGCCGATGGTGATGCCCTGGGCGGCCGCCTCCGCCAGTTTGGCGTGCAGCTCCTTGTCCGTCAGGGCCGGGCTGTCCGGGGTCACGGAGTGGATCTGGTAGAGGTCCAGGCGGTCGCCGAGCAGTTCGGCGGTCTCGCCGCGCTGGCGGTCGTAGGTCTGGACGGAGTGGTCCTTGACCTCGTGCTTCTCGGCGTCCGTGGTCCAGCCGGCGGTGTAGGTGTAGCCCCACTTGCTTCCGACGACCACGTCGTCGATGTCGGGCCTCGCGTGCAGCCAGTCGGCGAGGAACTCCTCGCTGCGGCCGTAGGAGCGGGCGGCGTCGAAGTAGCGGACGCCTTGCGCGTACGCGGCGTCGAGGAGTTCGTGGGTGCGGCGGCGCATGGCGTCGACGCCACGGTTCTCTCCGAGGGCTTCTTCTCGGCCCAGGTTGATGTAGCCGGGGCGACCTACTGCGGCGAGGCCGAAGCCGATGTGGCAGGTGGGGGTTGTCGCTGTGGCCAGTCGGGCGAAGGGCATCGCGGGCTCCGTTTCGGTCGGCTCCGGTACGGCTGCTGACCAACGTAACCCGTGATGACCTTCGCTTCAGAGCTCGGGTGGATGCGGTGGTTTCGCGGGTGCGGGCGCGTTGTGGTTGCTCGCGCAGTTCCCCGCGCCCCCAAAGCGCCTGCGGCCCTTGGGGGCAGATTGCCCAGGCCTACTTCTTCCTGGCCGTGGCCCATTCCTGCTGGGCCGCCACGTCCTGCTTCACTTCCGCCAGTTGGATCGCCACTGCGCTCGGGGCCGTTCCGCCTCGGCCGTTACGCGACGCCAGCGCGCCCGGCACGTTCAGGACCGTCCGGACCTCCGGCGTCAGGTGGGCGGAGATCTTCGCGAACTGTTCGTCCGTCAGGCCGTCCAGTTCGATGCCCTCCGCCTCCGCGACCTTGACGCACTCGCCCGCGACCTCGTGGGCCACCCGGAAGGGGACGCCCTGCTTGACGAGCCACTCGGCGATGTCGGTGGCGAGGGAGAAGCCGGCCGGGGCCAGTTCCTCCATGCGGTCGCGGTGGACGGTGAGGGTGGCCATCATGCCGGTGAACGCCGGGAGCAGGACCTCGAGTTGGTCGATGGAGTCGAATACCGGCTCCTTGTCCTCCTGGAGGTCGCGGTTGTACGCCAGCGGGAGCGCCTTGAGCGTGGCCATGAGGCCCGTCAGGTTGCCGATCAGGCGGCCGCTCTTGCCGCGCGCCAGTTCCGCGATGTCCGGGTTCTTCTTCTGCGGCATGATCGACGAGCCCGTGGAGAAGGCGTCGTGCAAGGTGACGAAGGAGAACTCCTTCGTGTTCCAGATGATGACCTCCTCGGCGATCCGGGAGAGGTTCACGCCGATCATCGCGGTGATGAAGGCGAACTCCGCGACGAAGTCACGCGAGGCCGTGCCGTCGATCGAGTTGGCGACCGAGCCGTGCTCGAAGCCGAGGTCCTTCGCCACCGACTCCGGGTCCAGGCCGAGGGACGAGCCCGCCAGGGCGCCGGAGCCGTACGGGGAGACCGCCGTGCGCTCGTCCCACTGGCGCAGGCGTTCCGCGTCCCGGGACAGGGGCTGGACGTGGGCCAGGACGTGGTGGGCGAACAGGACCGGCTGGGCGTGCTGGAGGTGGGTGCGGCCGGGCATCGCCACGTCCGGGTGGGCCTCGGCGAGCCCGATCAGCGCGTCCTGGAGGTCGGCGATCAGGCCGCCGATGGTCCGGGCGTGGTCGCGCAGGTACATGCGGAAGAGCGTCGCGACCTGGTCGTTGCGGGAACGGCCCGCGCGCAGCTTGCCGCCTAGGTCGGCGCCGAGGATCTCCAACAGGCCGCGTTCCAGGGCCGTATGGACGTCCTCGTCGGCGATCGTGCCGACCAGGGTGCCGTCGGCGACGTTCGCTTCGAGCTGGTCCAGGCCCGCGAGCATCCGGGTCAGCTCGTCGTCCGTGAGGAGGTGCGCCTTGTGCAGCACGCGCGCGTGGGCGCGGGACCCGGCGATGTCGTAGGGCGCGAGCCGCCAGTCGAAGTGGACGGACGCGGACAGCTTCGCCAGGGCCTCGGCGGGACCGTCGGCGAAACGGCCGCCCCACAGCCGTACGTCACCGCTGTTGCTGCTCACTTGCTCGTACTCCTCGGAGGGGGTGGAAGGAACGGGGGGTGGATGTGCCACCGCCTCCCCACCTTTTCAGGTGAGGAGGCGGCTGTCAGGTCAGCGTGCGTGAGGCACCCGTCGGTGTCAGGCCAGGTCCCGCTTGGCGGCGATCTTCGACGACAGGCTGTAGATGTCGATGAAGCCCTTGGCTGCGGCCTGGTCGAAGGTGTCGCCGGTGTCGTAGGTGGCGAGGTTGAAGTCGTACAGGGACGACTCCGAGCGCCGGCCGGTGACGACCGCGCGGCCACCGTGCAGGGTGAGGCGGATGTCGCCGTTGACGTGCTGGCTGGCCTCGTCGATGAAGCCGTCCAGGGCGCGCTTGAGCGGGGAGAACCACTGACCGTCGTAGACCAGTTCGCCCCAGCGCTGCTCGACCTGCCGCTTGTAGCGGGCGAGTTCGCGCTCGACGGTGACGTTCTCCAGCTCCTGGTGGGCCGTGATCAGGGCGATCGCGCCCGGAGCCTCGTACACCTCACGGGACTTGATGCCGACCAGGCGGTCCTCGACCATGTCGATGCGGCCGATGCCCTGGGCGCCGGCGCGCTCGTTGAGCTGCTGGATGGCCTGGAGGACGGTGACGGGCTTGCCGTCGAGGGCGACCGGGACGCCCGCCTTGAAGGTGATGACCACCTCGTCGGCGTCGCGCTGGACGGCCGGGTTCTGGGTGTACTCGTAGATGTCCTCGATCGGGGCGTTCCAGATGTCCTCCAGGAAGCCCGTCTCGACGGCGCGTCCGAAGACGTTCTGGTCGATGGAGTACGGGGACTTCTTGGTGGTCGCGATCGGGAGGTTCTTGGCCTCGCAGAACGCGATCGCCTTGTCACGGGTCATCGCGTAGTCGCGGACCGGGGCGATGCACTTGAGGTCGGGGGCGAGGGCGACGATGCCGGCCTCGAAGCGGACCTGGTCGTTGCCCTTGCCGGTGCAGCCGTGGGCGACCGTGGTGGCGCCGTGCTTGTGGGCGGCGGCGACCAGGTGCTTGACGATCGTCGGCCGGGAGAGCGCCGAGACCAGCGGGTAGCGGTCCATGTAGAGGGCGTTGGCCTTGATCGCCGGGAGGCAGTACTCCTCGGCGAACTCGTCCTTGGCGTCGGCCACTTCGGCCTCGACCGCACCGCACGCGAGGGCGCGCTTGCGGATGACGTCCAGGTCCTCGCCACCCTGGCCGACGTCGACCGCAACGGCGATGACCTCGGCGCCCGTCTCCTCGGCGATCCAGCCGATGGCGACGGAGGTGTCCAATCCGCCTGAGTAGGCGAGTACGACGCGCTCGGTCACGGGTTTCTCCTCACAGTGCATTCGCTGACATGCATGAGTATGCAGCACTCTGCATGGTTCGTCAATCCGGAGTGCGGGAGACGTCCGGCGAGGGCCGGGTCGGAGTGCGGGCGAGGTGGGGCGGCAGGAATTTTGCAGGTTCCTTGAACATCAGAAACCGCTTGCCCGTACCTCTCGCCGAACGCAGGCGCCGCGTTTGTAAACACCGAACACTCCCGACACACCCCCGACTTGAGTGAGGCATCCCCATGTCCAGGGCCCTTCCGAAGTACAACAAGCGCCGCGTCGCGTTCATCGGCGGTGCTGCCGCACTGGTGCTGTCCGGCGCGGTGATCGCCGGTTCCGCACTGGCCGGGGAGTCGTCCAAGAGCAACGGGAACAGCGCCCGGACGCTGGCCGACCCCGGCACGATCAGCTGCCCGGACGTCGCCTCGCAGCTGCCGGCGATCCCGGCCTCCGCCCAGGCCGAGGTCGACCGCAACCTCGCCCTCCTGCAGACCCAGATCGACGAAGCCAACAAGCGCCTCGTCGACACCGTCGGCCAGGGCGGCGCCAACTTCGTCCAGAACGCCATCCTCGGCCCGCTGGAGGACAAGCGGATCGCCACCGTCAACCGCATCGCCACCGCCATCGGCCGCACCGCCGAGAAGCCGACCGGACTGGACGCGCTCGCGCCCTGCGCCCTGAACGCCGGGGGCGTCGCCGACAACGGCGGCGACACGGGCACGGGTGACGACACGGGCGCCGGCGACGACGTGTCCGCCGCGCCCAGCGAGACGGCCGCACCGGCGGACGACGCGGCGGGCGGTGCCGAGAACACCGGCGTCGGTACGATCAGCTGCCCCGACGTCGCCTCGCAGCTGCCGGCGATCCCGGCCTCCGCCCAGGCCGAGGTCGACCGCAACCTCGCCCTCCTGCAGACCCAGATCGACGAAGCCAACAAGCGCCTCGTCGACACCGTCGGCCAGGGCGGCGCCAACTTCGTCCAGAACGCCATCCTGGGCCCGCTGGCCGACAAGCGGACCTCGACCATCGACCGCATCGCCATCTCCATCGGCCGCACCGCCGAGAAGCCGGCCGGACTGGACTCCCTGGCCGCCTGCACGCTCACCCAGTGACGTGACAGGCGCTGTGGCCGCCCCGAGTGAGCGCCGGCCGGGGTGGCCACGGCGGGGTCCTGTACGCGTCATGACGCATACGAACCCGACAATTCCTTAGACAGTCGAAAGAATTGCGTTCATAATCGGCTGACGTGGGAAAGACATACGAACGCATAGACGGCAGACTGCGCACCTTCATCGAGGCGCAGCCCCTCTTCTTCACCGCGACCGCTCCCCTGTCCGGCGACGGGACGGTCAACCTCTCCCCCAAAGGCCTCAAGGGTTCCTTCGTGGTGCTCGACGAACTCACGGTGGCCTATCTGGACTTCGCCGGGTCCAACGCGGAGACGATCGCGCACCTGCGCGAGAACGGTCGGATCACCCTGATGTGGTGCGCCTTCCAGGGCCCGCCGAACATCGTGCGGGTGCACGGCCGCGGCGAACCGGTCTTCCGGGACGACCCCCGCTTCAAGGAACTCCTCACCCGTTTCCCGGACATCGACCCCACCCAGCACGGGCTGCGCGCGGTCATCGTCGTCACGGCCGAACTCGTCCGGGACAGCTGCGGATACGCGGTGCCCTACATGTCGTACGACGAGGACCGTGACCTGCACCGCAAGCGCTTCGCGCGCGAGGACGACGACTCGCTCAGCGCGTACTTCACCAAGAAGGACCACATCGCCACGAGCCTGGATGGCCTACCCGGGCTGCCGTTGCCGCTGCCGCCCTCTACGGTCTGAGCCATGCGCTCAGCTCTCGCCGCCGGCTCCCTGGTCTCCGCCTCCCTCCTCGTGCTCGGCGCCGCGGCGCCCGACGCCGCCCCGCCGCTGCCGGCCCGCATGGCCGACACCGGGGGCGGCAGCCAGCTGATCACCGCCGTGGCCTCCTCGACCGGGTCCACCACCGGGACGGTGACGTGGTGGGACCTGCGCAACGGGCAGTGGGTGAAGGCCGGTTCGGCCGCGGCCCGCTTCGGGGCGAAGGGGCTCGTCGAAGGCACGACCCGCAAGCAGAGCACCAACACCACACCCACCGGTCTGTACGACCTGCCCTTCGCCTTCGGCATCAAGGCCAAGCCGACCGGTTCGACCTACAAGTACCGCGCGGTGCACGCCAGTTCGTGGTGGTGCGAGGACAACTCCTCGGTCTTCTACAACCGTTGGACCGAACCCCGTCCGAAGGACTGCCGCGCCTCCGAGTCCGAGCAACTCGCCTCCTACACCACGCAGTACGCCCACGCGCTCGTCGTCGGCTTCAACTACCACCAGCGGGTGCGGGGTCGCGGCGCCGGGATCTTCCTCCACGTCAACGGGCGTGGGGCGACGGCCGGTTGTGTGTCGGTGCCCGGCGACGCGATGCGCAGGATCCTCACCTGGGTGCGGCCCTGGAGCGAGCCGCACATCGCGATCGGCACGACGGGCGGGAGCACGGCGATCACCCGCTACTGAGTCGTAGGAGACTCCGGGGACGGCTGAACACACGGGCGTCACGGCACGTATCTCAGGGCCAAGGGACCACGCCTACCCCCTTGCCCCCGTTCCCGGAGGAAACGTGACCACCACGCTCGCAGGCGGCCGTGCCGCCCGCCGCCAGACGATGCGCCGCATCCGTCCGCGCCGCTCCCCGGCGACCGTCCTGCT
Organism: Streptomyces sp. NPDC092369; assembly: GCF_044755245.1. NCBI lineage: Bacteria > Bacillati > Actinomycetota > Actinomycetes > Kitasatosporales > Streptomycetaceae > Streptomyces > Streptomyces sp. NPDC092369. The sequence continues at coordinate 385,709 of NZ_JBIVQP010000008.1, read as the reverse complement.
GCTCGCGGTGTTCGCGGGCGCGGTCGGCGTGCTGTGGCTGTGGTGGCACAACACACCGTCGATCGCCGACAACAACAGCAGGATCCTCAACGCGGGCCGGATCACCGGCCTGCTGGCCGGCTACCTGATGGCGCTCGTCGTGCTGCAGATGGCCCGGGTGCCCGCCCTGGAACGCCGGGTGGGATCGGACCGGGTGGCCCGCTGGCACGCGATGTCAGGCCGCTACACGGTCTGTCTGGTGCTCGCGCACGTGTTCCTCACGATGTGGGGATACGCGCTGCAGGCCGGCAAGTCGCTCGGCGACATCGTCCAGCAGACGATCGACTCCGTGAACCAGCTGCCGGACATGGGCAAGGCCGCCATCGGCACCGGCCTGCTGTTCTTCATCGGCCTGATCTCGGTCGGCGGGATCCGCAAGCTCATCCCGTACGACACCTGGTACCACGTCCACCTGCTGACGTACGCGGCGGTCTTCCTGACCTTCTGGCACCAGATCTCCACCGGCAACGACTTCGCCGTCGAGCCGACCGCCAAGACCTTCTGGTACGTGCTGTACGGGGCGGTCACCGCGCTGGTCCTCTGGTACCGCATCCTCGCCCCGATCCGGCTGAACTTCCGCCACCGCATGCGCGTCGAGGCGGTCATCGAGGAGACGCCGGGCATCGTGTCGGTGCTCATCAGCGGGCGCAAGCTGCACCGGATGGGCGCGCAGGCGGGGCAGTTCTTCCGCTGGCGGTTCCTGGCGCCGGGCATGCGGTTCTCCTCCCACCCGTACTCGCTGTCGGCGGCGCCCCGCCCCGACATGCTGCGGATCACGGTGAAGGCGATCGGCGACCACAGCGCGCGGCTGCGCGAGCTGACGCCCGGCACCAAGGTGTGGGCCGAGGGCCCCTACGGCGCACTGACCGCCCAGCGCCGCAGCCGCGGCAAGGTGCTGCTGGTGGCGGGCGGGGTCGGCATCACGCCGATGCGGGCGCTGTTCGAGACGCTGCCCGGCGCCTCCGGCGACATCACGCTGCTGTACCGGGCCAACACCACCCAGGACCTGGCCCTGTGGGACGAGCTGGCGGCCATCGCCAACGACCGCGGCGCCCGCCTGATGTACGCGGTCAACAGCCCGGACGGCGAGCGCCCCGACATCTCGGCGGAGCGGCTCAAGCAGAAGCTGCCGGACATCGACGACCACGACGTGTTCATGTGCGGCCCGCCCGGGTTCGCGCAGTCCGTGTACGAAGCCTTGCGCGGCGCGGGAGTGCCCGCCCGCCGCATCCATCACGAGTCGTTCGAGATGTGAGCGACGGGACTTCAGGAGCTTTGAACCGATGAGGAAGAGTCATCCCATCCGGCGTGTCGTGCTGGCCACCGCCGCCACCGTCTCGGGCGTGGTGCTGCTGCTGTCGCTGAAGCCGGCGTCCGACCCGGACGCCGCGGCGGCCGGTGTGATCCCGCAGCAGACGGCCGGGGCCCAGGAGTCGCCCCAGGGCGGCGCCGCGGCCCCCGGCGCGGGCACCGTCGACGGGGACCCGGCCCAGACCGAGTACGGCGTCGTCCAGGTACGGCTCACCGTCGCAGGCGGCAAGATCACCAAGGCCGAGGCGATCCAGGCCCCCAAGGGCGGCACCAGCGACCAGAAGACCGCGCTGGCCGTCCCGAAGCTCAACCAGGAGGCCGTCGCCGCGCAGAGCGCGGACATCGACTCGGTGTCCAGTGCCACGTACACGAGCGGCGGCTACAAGCAGTCCCTCCAGTCGGCCATCGACAAGATGAAGGCGGCCGGCAACGCGCAGGGCGGCGGTACGGGGTCCTCCCCCGGCACCGGCTCGGGCTCCGACTCCGGCTCCACGCAGGCGAAGACGGTGACGGGGGCCGTCGCGCAGACGATGTACGGCGCGGTCCAGGTCCGCATCACCGTCGCAGGCGGCAAGATCACCAAGGCCGAGGCGGTGCAGGCGCCCAAGGGCGGCACCAGCGACCAGAAGACGGCGCTGGCCATCCCGAAGCTGAACCAGGAAGCCGTCGCCAAGGGCAGCGCGGACATCGACTCGGTGTCGACCGCCACGTACACGAGCGCGGGCTACAAGCAGTCCCTGCAGTCGGCGCTGGACCAGGCCGGTGGCTGAGGCAGTGGCCGAACCGGCAGCGGCTCCCGCCGCGGTACGTCATGCGGAGGAGGTCATGGGGACCGTCTTCTCCTTCGACATCCGCGGCGGGGAGGCCGATGCGGTGCGCGCGGCGCTGGAGGAGGCCGTCGCCGGACTGCACCGGGTCGACGAGGTGTTCAGCACCTACCGCGACGACAGCCAGCTCTCCCGGCTGGCGCGCGGCGAGCTGACCCTCGCGGAGTGCGATCCCGAGGTGGCCGAGGTCCTCGAACTGGGCGCCGAGGCAGGGCGGTTGAGCGACGGCTGGTTCAGCACGACGTACCAGGGCCGGCTCGACCCGACCGGCATCGTCAAGGGCTGGTCCGCGGAACGCGCGGCGCGCCTCATCCGGGCGGCCGGCGCGACGGGCGTCAGCGTCAACGGCGGCGGCGACGTCCAGCTCCTCGGCGTCCCCGGCCCCCAACGCCCCTGGCGCGTAGGCGTGTCGGACCCGATCCGCCCCGGCGGCCTCGCGGCGGTCATCTCGGCCGCCGGCATGGACGAACTGGCGGTAGCCACGTCGGGCACGGCGGAACGCGGCACGCACATAGTCGACCCCAGCACCGGCCGCTCCGCGATCTCGGACTTGGTGGCGGTGACGGTCGTGGCCCCCCAACTGACGTGGGCGGACTGCTGGGCGACGGCGGCTTTCGCGATGGGTTCGAGACAGGGCCTACGGTGGCTGGAGTCGCTGCCGGACGTGGAGGCCCTGCTGATCACGGCGGGCGACGAGGTGAGATGCACAGGGGGCTTGGCATCTCGACTGGGTTAACTGCACGCACCTAAGGGGCGCGGGGAACTGCGCGACCAGCCACGACGGGCCCGCACCCGACGAGCAACCTCAATGCCCGTTCTGAGCCAACCTCAGCAGATGCTCCGCGAGCGCCTGACCCCCCGTAGCCTCCCGGCTGATCAACAGCAACGTGTCATCACCGGCGATGGTCCCGAGAATGTCATGCAGCTCGGCCTGATCGATCGCCGACGCCAAGAACTGCGCAGCACCCGGCGGCGTTCGCAGAACAACAAGATTCGCCGAAGCCTCCGCGGAGATCAGCAGCTCAGAGGAGAGCCGCCGCATCCGCTCCTCCTTCGCGGACTCCCCCAACGGCGCCCGGGGCGTACGGAAACCCCCTTCACTGGGCACCGCGTAGATGAGATCACCCTCGGTGTTACGGATCTTCACGGCGTTCAACTCGTCGAGATCCCGGGACAACGTCGCCTGAGTGACCGTCAGGCCGTCGTCCGCCAGCAGCTTGGCCAGCTGGCTCTGCGACCGCACCGCCTGCCGATTGAGGATGTCCACGATCCGCCGATGCCGTGCGGTCCGCGTCTGCGGCACGGCGGGCCCGGCATGCTGTACGTCGTCGTCCTGCGCCTGACTCATCGTCGTCGTCTCATTCCCGGATCATCCGTCCCCGTGTGCCTCGTCCAGGACGCCGGGCAGCGCAGCGATCAACGCGTCCACCTCGTCGTCGCGCAGATTCAGCGGTGGCATCAGCCGTACGACGTCGGGGGCGGGCGCGTTCACCAGGAAGCCGGCCTCCTGAGCCGCCTGCTGCACCTTGGGCGCGAGCGGCTCGGTGAGCACGATACCCAGGAGGAGGCCCGCGCCCCGGACATGGCCGATCACGGGATGGCCGAGTGACTCGATTCCGTCCCGCAACTTCTCGCTCTGCCGCTTGACGTTCTCCAGCAACCCCTCGTTCTCGATCGTGTCGAGGACGACGAGTCCGGCGGCGCAGGCGACGGGGTTGCCGCCGAAGGTCGTGCCGTGGTGACCCGGCTGGAGCAGCTCGGCGGCGCGTCCGAAGGCGACGGTGGCGCCGAGCGGCAGCCCGCCGCCGAGTCCCTTGGCCAGGGTCACGACATCGGGCAGGACGCCGTCGTGGGCCTGGTACTCGAACCACTGGCCGGTACGTCCGACGCCGGTCTGCACCTCGTCCAGGACCAGCAGCGATCCGGTGGCGGCGGTGATCGCGCGGGCCGCCTTGAGGTAGCCGGGCGGAGGTACCACGACGCCGTTCTCGCCCTGGATCGGTTCGATGACGACGATCGCGGTCCGCTCGGTCACCGCGGCGGCCAGTGCCTGCGCGTCGCCGTAGGGAACATGCGTGACGTCACCCGGCAGCGGCAGGAAGGGCTCCCGCTTGCCGGGCTGGCCGGTGAGCGCGAGGGCGCCCATGGTGCGGCCGTGGAAGCCGCCCTCGGTGGCGACCATGTGCGGCCGGCCGGTCAGCCGGCCGATCTTGAAGGCGCCCTCGTTGGCCTCGGCGCCCGAGTTGCAGAAGTAGACCTTGCCGTCCCGGCCGAAGAGCCGGAGGAGCCGTTCGGCGAGGAGGACGGGCGGTTCGGCGATGAAGAGGTTGGAGACGTGGCCCAGCGAGGCGATCTGCCGGCTGACGGCCTCGACGATCGCCGGGTGGGCGTGGCCGAGCGCGTTGACCGCGATGCCGCCGACGAAGTCGACGTACTCCTTGCCGTCGGCGTCCCACAGTTTGGCGCCCGCGCCGCGCACGAGGGGCAGCCGCGGGGTGCCGTAGTTGTTCATGAGCGAGCCCTGCCACCGCTCCGTCAACTCTTCGTTGGCGGTCATTCGGCGTCCCCCTCCTGCTCGTCGGCCACGACCATCGTGCCGATGCCCTCGTCGGTGAAGATCTCCAGCAGGATCGAGTGCTGGACCCGGCCGTCGATGACGCGGGCGGTGGTGACTCCGCCGCGCACGGCGTGCAGACAGCCCTCCATCTTCGGCACCATGCCGGAGCTCAACTCCGGCAGCAGCTTCTCCAGTTGGGAAGCGGTGAGGCGGCTGATCACCTCGTCGCTGTGCGGCCAGTCCTCGTAGAGGCCCTCGACGTCCGTGAGGACCATGAGGGTTTCGGCGCCCAGTGCCGCAGCGAGTGCCGCAGCCGCCGTATCAGCATTGACGTTGTAGACATGTCCGTCGTCCTCGGAGCGGGCGATCGAGGAGACGACCGGGATCCGGCCGTCGGCGAGCAGTGCCTCGATCGCGCCCGTGTCGATCGCGGTGATCTCGCCCACCCGCCCGATGTCGACCAACTCGCCGTCGATCTCGGGCCGGTGCTTGGTGGCGGTGATGGTGTGCGCGTCCTCGCCGGTCAACCCCACGGCCAGCGGCCCGTGTTGGTTGAGGAGCCCGACCAGTTCGCGCTGGACCTGTCCGGCGAGCACCATGCGTACGACGTCCATGGCGTCCTCGGTGGTGACGCGCAGGCCGGCCTTGAACTCGCTGACGATGCCGTGCTTGTCGAGGGCGGCGCTGATCTGCGGGCCGCCGCCGTGCACGACGACGGGCTTGAGACCGGCGTGGTGCAGGAACACGACGTCCTGGGCGAAGGCGGCCTTCAGGTCCTCGTCGATCATGGCGTTGCCGCCGAACTTGATGACGACCGTCCTGCCGTTGTGCCGGACCAGCCAGGGCAGCGCCTCGATGAGGATCTGGGCCTTGGGCAGCGCGGTGTGCTTGCGGGTCTGGTTGCTCATGACGAGTACGCGCTGTTCTCGTGGACGTAGTCGGCGGTGAGGTCGTTGGTCCAGATCGTCGCGGTCTCGGAACCCGCGGCCAGGTCGGCGACGATGTGCACCTCGCGGTAGCGCATGTCGACGTTGTCCCGGTCCTCGCCGACACCACCGTTCTTGCAGACCCAGACGCCGTTGATCGCCACGTTCAGCTGGTCCGGCTCGAAGGCGGCCCTGGTAGTCCCGATCGCGGACAACACCCGTCCCCAGTTGGGGTCTTCGCCGTGGATGGCGCACTTGAGGAGGTTGTTGCGGGCGATGGAACGGCCCACCTCGACGGCGTCGTCCTCGCTCGCGGCGTTGACGACCTCGACCTTGATGTCCTTGCTGGCACCCTCGGCGTCCCGGATCAGCTGCTGCCCGAGGTCGTCGCAGACGGCGCGTACGGCTGCGGCGAACTCGGCGTGGTCCGGGGTGACTTGGGAGGCACCCGAGGCGAGCAGCAGCACGGTGTCGTTGGTGGACATGCATCCGTCGGAGTCGACCCGGTCGAAGGTCGTGCGCGTGGCGTCCCGAAGGGCCTTGTCCAGTACGTCGCTCTCGACGTCGGCGTCGGTGGTGAGGACGACCAGCATGGTGGCGAGGCCGGGGGCGAGCATGCCGGCGCCCTTGGCCATTCCGCCGACGGTCCAGCCGCCCTTGCCGTCCTGGCCGCCCTTCGTCACGACGGCGGTCTTGTGGACGGAGTCCGTGGTCTTGATGGCGATGGCGGCCTTCTCGCCGCCGTGCGGGGAGAGTTGGGCGGCGGCGGCCTCGACTCCGGGGAGGAGCTTGTCCATCGGGAGCAGCAGGCCGATGAGCCCGGTGGAGGCGACGGCGACCTGGGCAGCACTCAGGCCGAGGGTGTCGGCGACCTTCTCCGCGGTGGCGTGCGTGTCCTGGAAGCCCTTCGGGCCCGTACAGGCGTTGGCGCCACCGGAGTTGAGGACGACGGCGGAGACCTGCCCGCCCTTGAGGACCTGCTCGGACCAGAGCACCGGCGCGGCTTTGACGCGGTTGGAGGTGAAGACGCCCGCGGCGGCGAGGCGGGGCCCGTTGTTGACCACGAGGGCCAGGTCGGGGTTGCCGTTCTCCTTGATCCCGGCGGCGATGCCCGCGGCCGTGAATCCCTGTGCTGCCGTCACACTCACGGCGCGACTCCGATCGTGGTCAGCCCGGTGGACTCGTCGAGCCCGAGGGCGAGGTTCATGCTCTGCAGGGCACCGCCCGCGGTGCCCTTGGTCAGGTTGTCGATGGCGCTGATCGCGATGATCCGTCCCACGGCCTCGTCGTACGCGACCTGCACCTGAACGGCGTTGGAACCGTAGACGGACGCCGTGGCGGGCCACTGCCCCTCGGGGAGCAGGTGGACGAAGGGCTCGTCGGCGAAGGCCTTCTCGTAGGCGGCGCGGACGGCCTCGGCGGTGACGCCGGGCTTCGCCTTCGCGGTGCAGGTGGCCAGGATGCCGCGGGGCATCGGCGCGAGGGTGGGCGTGAAGGAGACGGCGACCCGCTCCCCCGCCACCGCGCCGAGGTTCTGGATGATCTCGGGGGTGTGCCGGTGGCCGCCCCCGACGCCGTACGGCGACATGGACCCCATGACCTCGCTGCCGAGCAGATGCGGCTTGGCCGCCTTGCCCGCGCCGGACGTACCGGAGGCGGCGACGATCACGGCCTCGCTCTCGGCGAGCCCGGCGGCGTAGGCCGGGAAGAGGGCGAGGGAGACGGCGGTCGGGTAGCAACCGGGCACCGCGATGCGCTTGGACCCCTCCAACGCGGCGCGGGCGCCCGGCAGTTCGGGCAGGCCGTAGGGCCAGGTGCCGGCGTGCGCGGAGCCGTAGAACCTCTCCCAGTCGGCCGCGTCCTTGAGCCGGAAGTCGGCACCCATGTCGACCACGAGCACGTCGGGGCCGAGCTGTTCGGCGACGGCGGCGGACTGGCCGTGGGGCAGGGCGAGGAAGACGACGTCGTGTCCGGCGAGGACTTCGGGGGTGGTCTCCGCGAGGACCCGGTCGGCCAGCGGCAGCAGGTGCGGTTGGAGCGCGCCGAGTCTCTGTCCGGCGTTGGAGTTGCCGGTCAGGGCGCCGATCTCGACCTCGGGGTGCGCGAGGAGCAGTCGCAGGAGCTCGCCGCCCGCGTATCCGCTCGCCCCGGCCACCGCCGCACGTACCGCCATGTCATCCTCCTCCTGGATGGCATGACTATACGTTTCGCTGCACGTTTATGCAATCCCGTCCGCTTCCGCCTTCGGCAGCATGATCCGCCGGGAGACCACGAACGTCACCGGGATCGCCGCCAGCGAGGCGAGCAGCGGGGCGTAGCGGCTGTCGAGGTGCAGCAGGTCGACGAGGATGTAGACGCCCGCTGTCGTGACCACGAAATTGGCGGCGTTGGTGAGCGGGAAGAGCAGGAATTTCCGCCAGGTCGGACGGGTCCGGTAGGTGAAGTGCGCGTTCAGGAAAAAGGATCCGGTCATGCTGATGGCCGTCGCGAGAATATGGGCCACCAGATAAGGGAAACGCGTGAGGAACACCAGGTAGGGGCCGTAGTACGTGCCCGTGTTCACCACGCCGATCACGGCGAAGACGATCATCTGGCGCGACAGCAGACCCCGTGATCCCGGAGAACTCGACGGCGGGGAACTCGACGATGGGGAACTGGGCTTCAGGGAACTCTCCATCACGGAATGAGGTCCTTCGTCCTGCCGTCCGACGGGCAGTCCGTCGTCCGCTCCACGTTGCTCGCCTTCACCAGGAAGTGCGGGCGCCCCTTCACCTCGTAGTAGATCCGGCCGGTGTACTCGCCTATGACTCCGAGCATGATCATCTGCACCCCCGCGACGCCGGTGACGGCGGTGATGATCGTGACATAGCCGGGGGTCTGGACGCCATGGACGAGGGCGGCGACCACGATCCAGCCGGTGTAGAGGCCGGCGCAGAGCAGCAGGCCCATGCCGAGGTAGAGGGCGGCGCGCAGCGGGCGGTTGTTGAAGGAGAGCAGCCCGTCGAGGCCGTAGTTGAGCAGGCCCTTGAAGGACCAGGAGGTGCGTCCCGCCTCGCGGGCGGCGTTCTCGTAGTCGAAGGTCGTGGCGGGGAAGCCGACCCATGCGAACAGGCCCTTGGAGAAGCGGTTGTACTCGGTGAGGTCCACGACCGCGTCCACCACCCGGCGGGACATCAGCCTGAAGTCGCCGACGCCGTCGACGAGTTCGACGTCCATGAGGCGGTTGACGAACCGGTAGTAGAGGCGGGCGGTGAGGGTGCGGGCCACTCCGTCGCCGGTGCGGGTGCGGCGGGCGATGACCTGGTCGTAGCCCTCGGCGCGCAACTCGACCATGCGCCTGATGAGTTCGGGCGGGTGCTGGAGGTCCGCGTCCATGACGACGACACAGTCGCCGGAGGCGTGGCGCAGACCGGCGAGCAGCGCCGCCTCCTTGCCGAAGTTGCGGCTGAAGGAGACGTACCGCACGCGCTTGTCGAGCCCGGCCAGCCGCTCCAGGACCATGAGCGTGCGGTCGCGGCTGCCGTCGTCTATGTACACGAACTCCATGTCGTGGCCGAGCGGGAGGAGTTCCTCCGCGACCTTCTGGATCCGGTCGTGGAAGCTCTCTATGACGTCCTCCTCGTCGTAACAGGGTGCGACGATCGAGATCAGCATGGACTTTCCCCCCTGGGAAACGGTCGCCGAGCGCGGGTCATGCGCTCGCCCGGTCAAGGTGTCTGGTGGTCGCGGGCTCCGGGTCCTGCGGCCGAGCGGCCCGTCGGCGGCGGACGGCGCCGAGGACGCCGAGCAGGATCAGGGTGAGCAGCGAAGCTCCTCCGACCGCGCTGCCAAGGCGCAGCCCTGGCGGGTGGAAAGTGCAGATCAGAGTGGTCGAGGAGCCGTCCAGCGGTACGGCGATCAAGCCGTGGTAGGCCTTGGCCGGTGCGGCGGAGTGGTCGCCGGCGGCGCAGCGCCAGCCGGCGATACGGGGAGCCGCCACGACCGCGATTCCGGTGCTGCCGACAGGGAGTTGGGCCTTGATCGTGCCGTCGTCCACGCTCACCGTGGTGGCGCCGGTGGCCTTGAGATGCTCGACGGCGGTGTGCAGCCGGGCGGTGTCCAGGCAGCCGACCGCGCCTTCGGGGACGCGGCTCGGCCGGCTGGGGGTCAGTTCGATCTTCAGTCGCCCGGAAGCGGGAGCCGTGCCGAGCGGCTGCATCGCGGCGATCTTGGTGCCGGGCGCGTCCGACCGGAACCGCCCGGCTGGCCCGTCGCCCAACCGCGCGGCGCCCGCGTAGTGCGGCGCCCACAGATAGACCTGGCTGCCGGCCGGGCAACTGGCCGTGATCGTAGGCCTGTTGGCGCTGCCCCTGTCGGGAACGTCGACGAGCATCCCGGGGTGGGCCGCGTTTCCGGCACGCGGCGGCTTGCCGCTGCTCGTGCGGACGGTGACATCGGGGACGGTGTAGACGCGGGCGCCGAGCACCAACTCCTGGTTGCGGTACGGGGATGCCCCGAAGTCCGCCCGCGAGGACGCGTCGGACGGTCGTACCGTGACCAGCGGCGGTACGTCCTCGCGGGTCACCGTGGAGCCGGAGCCGTCCTGCGCGAACCAGTTCTGGTGCGGGTCGGGCGGGTTGTGCACCCGGGCACCGACGGAGAAGACCGCGTCGGTGACGGAGTTGTCGAGGCTCTGCAGGCTGCGGCCCCGGGAGGTCCAGCCGTCGCCGAGCGCGGTGAGCGTGCGGCTGAGGACGTCTGCGGTGAGGCTGCTGTAGTACTGGGCACCCTGGCCGCCGACCAGGAGCGCGTCGTTGCCGACGGTCTGCTCACGGCCCGGGTCGGTGCGGTAGTCGGGCCAACCGTCCGCACGCGCGATCAGCGAGGCCTGCGTCTCCTGACGGTCCCCCCAGGGCGCGTAGTCGTCCATGGAGCCGAGCCGCAGCCTGCTCGCCACGACGGAGGTCGCGGCGGCCTCGCCGAACTGCCCGCCGAAGAGCAGGACGAGGGCGAGGCCGGCGAGCAGGGCCCGGCGGCGGGCGGGCAGCGCGGGGAGGTCTCCGCCGGAAGGCGGGGCGGGGCGTCGGGCGGCGGCTCGGATGCGATCGGCAATCGATCGCTCCCGACCGTCCGAGGCAGCGGTGCCGTCGACGCCGGCCGGGAAGCCTGCCGCGGGCTGGTTGCCGGCCGGGACGCCCGCCGCGGGCTGGTCGCCGCCCGTCACCGGGCCGTCGGCGAAGCCGGAACCGTCCGGCCGAGCCGGCCCCTCCGCGGAACCGCGGACCTCTGCGCGAGCGAAC
>NZ_JBIVQP010000008.1:201202-374672 GCF_044755245.1 Streptomyces sp. NPDC092369 | reverse complement strand
GCCACGAGCCCGGTCGTCCAAAGGGACGGTGTCCTCGACGCGGGCCGGGAAGCCCGCCGTGGGCTGGTCGCCGCCCGTCACCGGGCCGTCGGCGAAGCCGGAACCGTCCGGCCGAGCCGGCCCCTCCGCGGAACCGCGGACCTCTGCGCGAGCGAACCCCTTCGTCCCGCCCCGGACCCCGCCACGAGCCCGGTCGTCCAAAGGGACGGTGTCCTCGACGCGGGCCGGGAAGCCCGCCGCGGGCTGGTCGCCGCCCGTCACCGGGCCGTCGGCGAGGCCGGACCCGTCCGGTCGAGCCGGCCCCTCCGCGGAACCGCGGACCTCTGCGCGAGCGAACCCCTTCGCCCTCCCCCGGACCTCCCCACGAGCCCGGTCGTCCAAAGGGACGGTGTCCTCGACACCGGCCTGGAAGCCCGACGGGGACTGGTCGCCGACCGGCGTCGGGTCGTCGGCGAGGCCGGAGCCGTCGGATCGAGCCGGTGCGTCCGCGGGGCCGCCCCTGTCTCCGGCTCGGGGGCGCTCGCCCGCCGGGACCCGGGTCTCCGCAGCGGCGACTTCGCCCGCCCGTCCCTGGCCTCGATCCCGGACATCCGTCCTCCCGTCCAGCCAGCCCAGCAGCGCGAGTCCGCCCACCGCTCCCACGACCGCGAGCCCCAGCACCGGCCATGTCACCGGGCGGACGAAGGCGCTGCGGCTCGCGATCGCCGTGATCAGGGCCAGCAGTCCGACCGCGGCCGCGAGCGCGCGCGGGTCCGGTGGGCCGTACGAGAGCGCGTGCCAGGCGGCGATCACCATCAGCGCGCACAGCACGAAGGCCTGGCGGTAGGCGCTGCCCTGCGGGGTGGCGAAGGCGTGCCAGACCAGGTGGGTGGGTTCCCACTGGAGCGACAGCGCCACCGCGGCGACCAGGACCGTCCAGCCGCCGCGCACCCGGCGCGGGACCGTGCGGTGGAAGGGCAGGGCGAGGAGGAGCACCAGGGCGGTGATGCCCACGTAGAGGGCGGGGGTGCCGAAGCTGTACGTCGTCGGGAGCAGACGGGCCAGCAGGTCCTTCGTGGGCACCGGCGTGAAGTGCACGACCCGGCCCGGGTAGGCATGCTTGGTGCCGAAGTACACGACCGTGACCAGTGGCGCGGCCAGGCCTACGCCGAGGGCGACCGTGGCGGCGGCGCGGCCCGCCGTGGCGAACTTCTGCCGCAACGGCAGTCCGGAGAGCCAGAGTTGGAGCAGCAGGACCAGGCCCGCGCCGATCGTGGCCATGTACGCGGTGTAGAAGTTGGCGATCCAGCCCAGGGCCACGACCAGGACGCCGAGCAGCGGGTGCCTTCGGTGCAGCGTCCACTCGCCGACCAGACAGAACAGCGGCAGCGCGACCAACCCGTCCAGCCACATGGGGTTGTACGAGGCGACGGCCACGCTCCACCCGCACAGGGCGTACGAGGCACCGAGCAGCGACGCCGCCCACCAGCGGCCGGGGCGCAGTGTCAGCAGCAGCCAGGCCATCGCCGCGCCCGCGGCGGCCGTCTTCGACACCGTGACGACGTACACCGCGAGGTCGATCCGATCGCGCGGGAACACGGCGACGAGCAGGGCGAACGGGCTGCTGAGGTAGGTGCCGAGGTCGGGCAGGAAGCTCGCGCCGTACCCGGACTGCCAGTTGATGAGGAGGCCGCCGTCGGCGCGGCCGTGCAGCAGGTCCCACAGGTGCGCGTGGAAGGGGACGTACTGGTTGCCCAGGTCGTTGACGCTCCGCGTGTTCGAGCCGAAGGGGTAGCTGCGGGCGACGGCGTCCGCGGCGCAGAACACGGCGACGGTGAGAAGCGCGGCGAGCAGAGCCGCGCGCTGCCTGAGCCCGGCCGGAAAGATGGTCCGTTTCACGCCACAGGAAATGCCTGTGGACAGGGTTGAGCGATCCATCTTCGTTGCCCCCGCACGTCATTGATTCGCCGACTTAGACGGTCGGAGTTTCCGTTCGGTTGTTCCGTCGATGAAAAGTGGTGGAGCGAATTCGGGGAGCGGTCACGGCCTTACCGAAGAGGAAGTGAACATTCGGCAAATTAAAAACTCCCTCCGCATTATTCGGTGATGAACCCACCGCTCCGGCTCTTACTGTCGAGGGCATGACGACCGACGCAGAGCAGCACCGCACGCCTGACGAACGCTTCGCCCACGGCCTGGAGATCCTGCGGGCGATCGACGGGGAGGCGGGCCAGCGGGTCATCGACTCGCTGCAGGACATCAGCCCCGACATGGCCCATCACATCGTCGCCTGGGGCTTCGGGGAGATCTACTCCCGGCCCGGACTCCCCCCGCGCGACCGCCAGTTGGTGACATTGGGCATGCTCACCGCACTGGGCGGTTGCGAGTCCCAGCTGGAGGTCCACGTCAACGCGTCCCTCAACGTGGGCCTCACACCGCAGGAGATCGTCGAGGCGCTGCTGCACTCGGCCGGCTACTGCGGCTTCCCGAAGGCCCTGAACGCGACCTTCGTGGCGAAGAAGGTCTTCGCCGAACGCGGACTGCTGCCGATCGGCAAGCAGCCCACGGACGGTGAGAGCGCTACTTCTGCCTGATCCGCAGGAAGGTGACGGAGTTCGCCGGGAACGTGTACGAGAAGTTCTCGGCGACCGAGCCGAAGGTGGACGTCACCGGGGCGACCGGAGTGGCCGTCTCGGTGTTCACCGCGTCCGGCGCGGCGGCGAGGGTGGTCACCCGCGCTTTCCTGGCGACCTTCGCGCCGCCCAGGTCGATCGCCGTACGGGCCGCCGACGCCTGGGCGTTGACCACCTTGACGATCAGATCACCGGTGCTGTGGTCCTTGGTGACGACCTGCCGGAACGGCTCGGCCGGCTTGTCGTCGGTGAAGCTGCCCCACTCCTGGCCGTCGAGGTAGAGGGTGACCTGGCGGCCCCGCACCTTGATGTCGATGTCGTAGGCACGGCCGGTCTCGATGCTGCCCGCTTTGGAGATCAGCGTCGACTTGCCGCCGTCCACGGCCTGTTCGACCGCGCTCTGGGTGTTGTTCCAGCCGCCCAGGTTCCACCAGTAGTAGTTCCCGGTGTCCTTGACGCCGAAGGCGACCAGGAAGCCCTCCCTGCCGGACTTCTTGGTGGCCTTCACCCGCAGGTCGTAGTCGTGCCAACCCGGGTCACCGGCCGAGACCATGGTGTTCTCGGCGGCTTCGGTGGTCTGCACGTACTGCCCGTCCTGGACCGCCCAACTCCCGCCGCCCGTATGGGTCCACTGACCGGCACCGCCGGAGAAGTCGTCGCTCAGCAGCGTGTTGCCGGCCGCGTCGGTGACCTGCACATCGTCGTACGCGGCGGTCGTGTTCCACGTCGACAGGCCGACGGCGCCGCTGATCGGGCCGGTGAGCGAGGGGGTGCCGGTGGCCGTGGAGGGGACGACCCGGTCGCCGACGTTGGTCATGAACAGCTTCTGGACCTCGTAGTCGGCCGAGCCCCAGGAGGCGTGGTTGTTGAACCACACCATGTCCGGGCGCCACTGCACGTAGTCCTCGTTGGCGAACAGCGGTGCGTAGGAGGCGAGTTTCACGACGTCGGCGTTGCGTTCCAGGCCGGTCAGGTAGGCGGCTTCGGCGAGGCCGTTCTTGAAGGCGTTGCCCTGAGAGGCGTACTCACCGAGGAAGACCTTCGGGCCGGTGCGGCTGTAGGAGTCGTAGCGGTCGTTGTTCTGCAGGAACCACTGCGGGCTGTTGTAGTAGTGCTCGTCGACCATGTCGACGTTCGCGTCCCGGTTGAGCCGCCAGGCGGTGTCGAAGGTCGAACCCGAGTCGTCCGGACCGGAGTTGGAGATCACCGTCATGTACGGGTACCTGGCGCCGATCGCGGCCCGGAACTGCTCGAAGCGGGCGAAGAACTCGACCGGCAGGTTCTCCTCGTTGCCGACCTCGATGTGGGTGAGGTGGAAGGGCTTGGGGTGCCCCATCCGGGCGCGGACCTTCCCCCACTTCGACGTCACCGGGCCGTTGGCGAACTCGACGAGGTCGAGGGTGTCCTGGATGTGCCGCTGCAGCAACGCGTCGTCGTCGACCGCCTGGTTCTGGCCGCAGCCGGTCACCAGTGCGGGCACGACGGGCAGCGGCATCGCGCCGATGTCCTCGGCGAGGCGGAAGTACTCGTAGTAGCCGAGGCCGTAACTCTGGTTGTAGCCCCAGACGTTGGAGTTGGTGGCGCGCGTCTCGACCGGGCCGACGGTGTCCTTCCACTGGTACGAGCGCTTGCGCTGATAGCCGGAGGCCTCGCTGTAGTCCCGCATGGAACCGGTGTTGACCAGGCAGCCGCCGGGGAAGCGCACGAAGCCCGGGTGCAGGGCGGCGATCTTCTCGGCGAGATCCTTGCGCAGGCCGTTGGGTTCGTGCCGGTAGGTGTCGCGCGGGAAGAGCGACACCATGTCGAGGGCCACGGCGTCGGAGGCGGCGACGGTGAGACGGCCGGTGGAACTGGTGCGGGTGGCGGTGAAGGTCGCCTTGTACTGGGCCCAGCCACCCTTCACAACGACCGGGCGGGCAGTGGCGAGAGACCCGTCCCCGTCGCCGAGAGCGACACTCAGGTCGGCACCCGACTCCGCCCGCGCCCACACCGAGAAGTCGTACTTCTTGCCCGCCTCGACGTGGACGCCGGTGTTGTAGCCGGCGTTCGTGACCGACGAACCGGCACCCAGGGAGAGGTAGTTGCGGTTGCGAGCGTTGAGCCGCCCGTCGTCGACCACCACCTGCGCCGCACCGGCGACCGTCCAGGAGGTCAGCGGGGTGTACGACCTGTTGTCGTCGGGGGAGTACTCGAAGGACCGGTTCTGCACGAGTTCGGCGTACAGGCCGCCGTCGGCGGCGCGGTTGATGTCCTCGAAGAAGACGCCGTACATCGTGTCGTCGATCTTCGGCCCTTTGGCTGCGGGGTCGACGGTGATCGCGTAGTCGGTGACGTCGTCGGCGTGGGCCGGGGTGGGAGCGGCCGGGATCAGGCCGACGGCCAGCAGGAAGGCACTGGCACCCAGGCCGAGTCTCAGGCGGGTGCGGGCGGTGCGTGACATGGATACTCCGCGGCTCGTGAAGGTTTTCGAGGCGTTCGACATTTCGGACGTTGGTCAACACTTCGAACGGGAAGATAGGGAAGGGGCATGAGCGCGTCAATGGGGCCCGGGATCGAGAACTTTCGAGACGTAAATGCGGCGACGTAAGGTCGAGGACATGCATGCGCTGTGGCCCTATCTGATCGCCGCCGGCTGTCTGGCCCTGGTCCTCGGGTTCCTCACCTGGGCCGCACGGTGGATCCGGCGGCGCGGCTCCGGCGGCGGGGGTGTCGGCGGGGCGCTGGCCGCGTACGAGGAGGCCTTTCGCGCCACGAGTCACGTCGCGTACCAGGAAATCCGGGCGGAGGCGGGGCGCAAGGACCCCTTGGAGTCCCCGGAATGGCTGCGCCGACTGCGGAAGCGGCGTTGAGCGTGGGCGGGTTCTGGCCCGTGCCGGACGTGCTGGCGCATCTGGCCGGGCGGTGGCGTGTGGAGCGGTCGGTGCGGGATCTGGTGAGCGGGGACGAGGGGCGCTTCGAGGGGGTCACCGTGTTCGGGGCGCCGCGCGTGGAGCCTCTGTCGGAGGGCGAGCTGCCGGAACGCGGCCTGCCGCAGGGCGGGTTGCTGCACGAGGAGTCCGGCACGTTCACCTGGCAGGGCGTCGCGCGGCCCGCCGAGCGGACGTTGAGGTTTCTGCCGGGGGCGGCGCCGGGGACGGCGGACGTGCGCTTCGCCGACGGGCGGCCCTTTCACCAACTGGACCTGAGCAGCGGGCGGTACATCGCCGACCATCCGTGCGCGGCCGACCTCTACCGGGGCGAGTTCACGGTCCTGGACGCGGACCACTGGCGGACCGTGTGGCGGGTGGGCGGTCCGGCCAAGGACCTGGTGCTGATCACGGACTACGCGCGCGAGGACCGCGAGAACTGAACGCCGGCTACGTCCGTGAGTCCTGCACCCGTGACTGTTACGCCTGTGACTTCTACGCCTGTGACTGCTGCGTCGGCACTCCGTCGAAGCGGAGATTCCAGCGCCCCGCATGGCCCGTGAACGTGACCGTCGACAGGGGGCGCACGTCGATGTTCCAGTACGTCGCCGGGGGCGCCTTCAGGACGTACACCAGCGCGGCGCGGATGACGGACGGCTCGGCGACGGCGACGATACGGCCGCGGTCCTCGACGGGCCGGGTGTCGAGCCAGTTGCCGACGCGGGAGATGAAGTCCAGCAGGGACTCGCCGCCGTGCGGTGTCGAGCGCGGGTCGGCCAGCCACGCGTCCACCAGGGCCGGCTCCCGGGCCATCGCCTCGCCCAGCGTCAGCCCGCGCCAGCGGCCCATGTCGCAGTCGCGCAGGGCGAGTTGGACGAGCGGGGCGTAGCCGAGGCCCTCGCCGGTGGAGCGGCTGCGCGGGGTGGGCGAGCAGTAGCGCAGTTCGGCGACCGCGAGCGGGACCAGGTCGTGGGCGGCGCGCTGTACCTCGCCCCATCCGGCCTGGTCCAGTGGGCGGTCGTCCTCGAAGCGTTCGGCGAGCAACGGGGAACTGCGCGCGGCGGCGACGAACGTGACCCGAAGTTGCATGCCGTGATCGTCAGTCTGGAAAGTACGCAGGTCAAGGGGTGTCGGCCGGGCGTTACCCAAAGTACGCGAGGCCTCACTTCACGGTGTGGACCTGGCGGACAATCGCCTCAAACCTCCGGCTGGAGCAGCAGCGCCATCCATCGCTCGGGGTGCGGCAGGGCCCGGAAGCCGACCTTCTCGTAGACCCCGTGCGCGTCCGCCGTGGCGAGCAGGATGCGGCGCAGGCCGTACGGCTGGAGGTGGTCGCGGACGGCGGCGACCAGCGCGGTGCCGATGCTCTTGCCGCGCACCGAGGGGTCGACGTACACATCGCACAGCCAGGCGAAGGTCGCGCGGTCGGTGAGCACCCTGGCGTACGCCACCTGCTCGCCCGAAGCCGCCTCGTACACACCGAAGTTCAGCGACGCCTCGATCGCCCGGTCCTGCTTCTCACGCGGCCGGCCGAGGGCCCAGTACGCGTCGGTGGACAGCCAGCGGTGGACGCGGTCGACGTCGATGCGGTCACGGTCGGTGGAGATCTCGTAGCCGTCGGGGAGGCCAGGGGTGTCGGTCATGGCGGGAGATTCGCAGGTCGGGGGCGGGCTGTCGAGCGGGTTTCGGTGGGCGGACGGGCGTTGCCAGTGGCGGCCGGCACCTGCTGACGGCGGTGGACGGAACCAGCGGTACGGCTGACGGCCGAGCTGCTCGACTCGCTGGAGTCCATCGCCGCACCGGTGCCCGCCCCCTAGCGCACCTCGTCCCAGGCCGTCCGCAACCGCCGTACCCCCTCCACGATCTCCCCCACCCCCGCCACCGCGGCGAAGCTCAACCGGACGTGCGCCGCCGGAGGTTCGGCACTGAAGTAAGGCCGCCCCGGGGTGATGGCGACGCCTGCGCGCAGGGCCGCCGCGGTGAAGGCCAACTCGTCCAGGCCCTCGGGCAGCCGCAGCCACAGGTGGTAGCCGCCCGACGGGATGTGCGGGAGGGCCAGTTCGGGCAGCTCAAGGCTGAGCGCCGCGGTCATCGTGTCGCGGCGGGTCTTCAACTCCCCCGAGATCGCCCGCAGATGACGTGGCCAGGCGGGCGAGCCGACGAGTTCGAGGGCCGCCTCCTGGAGCGGGCGGGGGACGAAGAAGGTGTCGACGATCTGGATGGCGCGCAGCCGTTCCAGGACCGGGCCACGGGCGGCCAGCGCGCTCACCCGGAAGCTCGGCGAGGTCGCCTTGGTGAGGGAGCCGACGTGGACGACGACGCCGTCGGGGTCGGCCGCGGCGAGCGGACTCGGCAGCGGTCCCGCGTCCTCGTGCACGAGCCGCCGTACGAAGTCGTCCTCGATGACGAACGCGCCGGACTCGCGGGCGATCCGGAGGACTTCGGGCCGGCGCTCGGGGGCGAGCACCGCGCCCGTCGGGTTCTGGAACAGCGGCTGGCAGACGAAGACCCGCGCGCCGGTGGCCCGGAAGGCGTCGGCGAGCAGCTCCGGGCGGACGCCGTCCGCGTCCACCGGGACGGGGACCGGGCGCAGGCCCGCCGCCCGGGCGATCGCCAACATGCCCGGGTAGGTGGGTGATTCGACCAGGACGGGCGCGCCCGGCGGGGCGAGCGCGCGCAGCGCCGTGGTCAGCGCGGACTGACCGCCGGAGGTGACGAGCACCTCGGCCGCGGTGACCGCGCCGCCGATGTCACGCGCGAACCACTCGCGCAGCTCCGGCAGCCCCTCCACCGGCGGCCGCCCCCACGCGCCGGGGCGCCGGCCCGCCCGGGACAGCGCGGCGGCCATCGCGCGCTCCGGCTGGAGGGAGGGATGCAGATAGCCGCCGGTGAACTCGACGACCCCGGGCGGCGGAGCGGCGAGCGTGGCCAATACGCCGGACGCGTCCACCGTGCGCGGTACGAGGTCGGCAGCGCTGTCCGCGCTCAGCACCACCTCCTGCCAGGACGTGTCCCCCGCGGGAGCGGCGGCGGCCCGCGCCGCGGCCCGGAAGGCACCGGCTCCCGGCCGGGTGACCACCAGCCCCTCGGCGGCCAGCTGGGCCAGTGCCCGCGAGACCGTCACCGGGCTGACCCGGAACCGCTCGACGAGACTGCGGCTCGACGGGAGCTTTCCACCCGGCGAGTAACGGTTGAGTTCCTGCCGCAGCTGATTCGCCAGTTCACCGACACTGCTACGCTCGTGCATGAGAGCACAGAGTAGCACTACCGCAACGAACGGGATAGCGGTCAGCGGTCCCCCGGCCACCGAGTCGACCGCCGCCGGCACCCTGCTGGCCGCCCTCGGTGTCGTCTCCTTCTCCCTGACCTTCCCCGCCACCGCCTGGGGCCTGGAGAGCTTCGGCCCCTGGGCGCTGGTCGCCGTGCGCAGCGTGCTCGCGGCGCTCATCGCGGGCGGTTGTCTCCTGGTGCTCCGCGTGCGGGTGCCGGAGCGCCGGCACTGGGCTGGCCTGGCCGTCGTCGCCGCCGGTGTCGTCATCGGCTTCCCGCTGCTGACCACGCTCGCCCTGCAGACCTCGACCACCGCGCACGCGGCCGTGGTCGTCGGCCTGCTCCCGCTCACCACCGCGCTGTTCTCCGCCCTGCGCATGGGCACCCGCCCCTCACGCACCTTCTGGACGGCGGCCCTCGCGGGCGCCGCCGCGGTGATCGCCTTCACCGTGCAGCAGAGCGGCGGCGCGCTGACCACGGCAGACCTGTACCTCTTCGGCGCGCTCCTGGTCTGCGCGGCCGGTTACACCGAGGGCGGGCGGCTGGCCCGGGTCATGCCCGGCTGGCAGGTCATCGGCTGGGCGCTGGTGCTGTGCCTGCCGCTCACCCTGCCGGGCGCGGCCGTGGCCCTGTCGTTCGAGCCGGTGCATCTCACCGCGCACGGCGTGGCCGGACTGCTGTGGGTGGCGGCCGGCTCGCAGTTCCTCGGCCTGGTCGTCTGGTACCGGGGCATGGCCGCGATCGGCATCCCGAAGGCCAGCCAACTCCAGCTCGCTCAGCCGCTGTTGACGCTGGTGTGGTCGGTACTGCTGCTGGGCGAACACCTCCCGGTGGCCGCTCCCGTGACGGCCGCCGCGGTGCTCGTCTGCATCGCCGTCACCCAGCGGTCCCGGGGCTGAGAGGCACGTACGGGCAGGTACCGACGGGAGCCCCGCGCCGTAGACTCGAAGCCCCGGACCGCTGCTCCCACACAGGTGAGGAGACCCGACAGATGCGTGCAACCATCGGTGACCGGCTTGTCCAGCACGGCAGGGTGGTCGGCCAACACGACAGGATCGGCGAGATCGTCGAGGTGCTCGGTGCGGAGGGCAACCCGCCCTACCGCGTCCGCTTCGAGGACGGCCACGAGGGCGTGTGCTCGCCCGGCCCCGACACGGAGATCCGGCACAAGGAGACGCTGCAGTAGCCCGACGCGGGCCCCTCGCCCCTGAAGAACGGCTCAGCGCGGGGCCTTCGCCCGCTGCTGGTAGTGGTCGGCGACCACGCGCGCCATCGCCCCGATCCGGTCCGCCGCCACGTCCTTGGCGGCGAAGTACACATGCCCGTCGACCTCTTCGCGGCGGTCGGCCAGGGTGAGGTGCCGGGACAGTTCGGCGGGGTCCTGCCAGGCCGCGGGCTGTGCGGGGTCACCGGCCTTGTACAGCGCCTCGCCGAGATAGAGGCGGGTCCCGCTGCCCCGCGCCACGTCCGCCCACCAGGGCACGAGCTTGGCGTAGTCGGCGGCGGCGAAGCCGATGTTCCAGTACAGCTGCGGGCAGATGTAGTCGATCCAGTTCTTCCGCACCCACTTGCGGGTGTCCGCGTGCAGATCGTCGTACGTCTGCACCCCCGCCCGCGTGTCCGAGCCGAGCGGGTCGGTGGCGAGGTTGCGCCACACGCCGAACGGGCTGATGCCGAACTGCGTTCCCGGCCGCGTCCTCTTGATCCGGGCCGCCGTCTCGCGCACCAGCTTGTCGATGTTGTCGCGCCGCCAGGCGGCCCGGTTCGGGAACGCCGCGCCGTAGCGGTCGTAGGCCGCGTCGTCGTCGAAGGTCTGGCCGGCCACCGGGTACGGGTAGAAGTAGTCGTCGAAGTGCACCGCGTCCACGGGGTACTTGACGACCGCGTCGAGCATCGCGTCCTGCACGAAGGCGCGGACCTGCGGCAGCCCCGGGTTGTAGTAGAGCTTGCCGCCGTAGACGACCACCCAGTCCGGGTGCTTGCGCGCGGGGTGGGTGGCGACCAGCCTGGTGGGGTCGGTGTGGTTGGCGATGCGGTACGGGTTGAACCAGGCGTGCAGTTGCAGGCCGCGGGCGTGCGCCTCCTCGACCGCCGTCCCCAGCGGATCCCAGCCGGGGTCCTTGTCCTGGGTCCCGGTGAGGTACTGCGACCAGGGCTCGTACGGCGAGGGCCACATCGCGTCGGCGGTCGGACGGACCTGGAAGATCACGGTGTTGAGGCGGTTGCGCACCGCGAGATCGAGCTGGGCGATCAGCTCCGTGCGCTGCTCGACCGCGGTCATGCCGGGGCGGGAGGGCCAGTCCCGGTTGGCCACGGTCGCCACCCACACGCCGCGCAGTTCAGGGTCCACCCACCGCCGGTGGCGGACGTCCGGTACGGCGCTCGCGTCCGGCGCCGCCGCCAGGGTCGCCAGCGCGGCCAGTGCGAACGTCCGGCGAGACAGTCGTCCCATCTTCACAACACCCCCATACCCGGCGGATCCGTGCGGTCACGGATCGTCTCCGCCGCCCAGGATGCACGTCCCCGCGCGATCGATCATCGATACTTACGGGTAACGTGCACGATCGGAGCAGGGCACCGAACCAAAGGCGCCCTGCCGCACGCGTAGATCAGCGAAGGGGACGATGTGACGGACATCCCGGCGGGAGACATCGCGAGCGTCGGAGTCGTGGGCTGCGGTCAGATGGGCGCGGGCATCGCCGAGGTGTGCGCCCGGGCCGGTCTTGACGTGAAGGTCGCCGAGACCACCGGCGAGGCCCTGGAGATCGGCCGGACCCGGCTGTTCAACTCCCTTGCCAAGGCGGCCGAACGCGGCAAGATCAGCGCGGACGAGCTGGCGGAGACCCAGGCACGGCTGAGCTTCACCACGGACCTCGGCGAGTTCGCCGACCGCGACCTGGTGATCGAGGCCGTCGTGGAGAGCGAGCAGGTGAAGACGGAGATCTTCCAGGTGCTCGACCAGGTGGTGACCCGCCCGGACGCGATCCTGGCCTCCAACACCTCCTCGATCCCGCTGGTGAAGCTCGCGGTCGCCACCTCGCGCCCGGACCAGGTCATCGGCGTGCACTTCTTCAACCCGGCCCCGGTGCAGCAGCTCGTCGAGCTGATCCCGGCGCTCACCACCTCCGAGGGCACGCTCGCCCGCGCCCAGGCCTTCGCCGAGAAGGTGCTCGGCAAGCACGCGATCCGCGCCCAGGACCGCTCCGGCTTCGTCGTCAACGCGCTGCTGATCCCCTATCTCCTGTCCGCGATCCGGATGTTCGAGTCGGGCATCGCCAGCCGCGAGGACATCGACAACGGCATGGAGCTGGGCTGCGCCCACCCGATGGGCCCGCTGAAGCTGTCCGACCTGATCGGCCTGGACACCGTCGCCTCGGTCGCGTCCAGCATGTACGAGGAGTACAAGGAGCCGCTGTACGCCGCTCCCCCGCTGCTCCAGCGCATGGTGGACGCGGGCCGGCTCGGCCGGAAGTCGGGCTCGGGGTTCTACGCCTACGCCTGACTACGAAGAGCGATGTCAATGGGCCCGGCACCGGGATGGTGCCGGGCCCACGTCATTCACACACCGTGTGCGGACCGGGCCCGCATATGCCGCGCGCACACGCTCCCTCCGGGCCCACCAGGCGAGTTGACTCTTCATGCGCATGCAAGGGATGTTCCGACTACGGAAAGGAGCGGACTCGTGACCGCCGACCCCGAGCATCCCGTGGTCCATGGAGAACTCGCAGAGTTACGCCGCCGCCTCGACGTCGCCTACGCGCGTGTCGAGGGCGGGTTGGCGCTGCTCACTCATCGTACGGAGGAGACCGACAAGGAGATGGACGACCTGAGCGCGCGGATCGTCGCCCTCGAACACTCCCGCTGGCCGCTGCCCGCGGTGGCGGCGCTGACGGCGGTGGGCGCGCTCGTCGTGACGGTCTGGCAGGCCCTGGGACACTGAACGGCCAGGACCGGATGGGGGGTTCAGCGCAGAGTGTCCTGGCCGAGCCTGAGATGGTGCAACAGCAGTAACGCGGCCGCCATGTTGGCGGCCGGGACCTCCCCACGGGCGACCATGTCGGGGACGAGCTTGAGCGGGACCCACTCCCGGCGGTCGGACTCGAAGTCGTCCACGGGGTGCCCGATGTACTCGCCCTCGTCGGACCAGTAGATGTGGTGCCGGGCGTCGGTGAGTCCGTTGGAGGGCTCCACGGTCATGAGGTGGTGCAGGGGTCCCGGTCGCCAGCCGGTCTCCTCCTCCAGTTCCCTGGCGGCCGCGTACGCGAGGTCCTCGCCGTCCTCGACGACGCCCGCCGCGAGTTCCCACCCCCAGCTGTCGGTGATGAAGCGGTGCCGCCAGAGCAGGAGGACCTCATTGGCCTCGTTGACGACCGTGGCCACGGCCACCGGCCGCAGCTTGATCAGGAAGTGATCGAGATGCCGGCCGTCGGGTAGTTCGACATCCGCGAGGTTGACGCTGAACCAGCGATTTGAGTACACGGTTTGTTCGCTCTGTTTCGTCCACTGCACGGTTCTGCCACCTTCCGTCGAGTAAGTGGCAATATCGCAGCAGGAACGAAGACGTGTCGGTGATCATGGGCCGGGTCTACAGCGGTACGCGCAGCGCCCCGTCGATGAGTTCGGCGGCCTCGGCGGTGCCCGAACCGCCGCTGCGCACCAGGTGTTCGCGCACCGCGCGGAGTCTGTCGCGCAGACGCTGGGACTCCATTCCGCGGACCTGTTCGGCCATCTGCACGGCCGCGGCCACCGCCTTCTCGGCATTTCCCTGGCGGAGTTCGATCGTGCTCAGCATGGCGAGCCGGTGCACCCGGCCGCGGTCGTGCGCCGGCTCACCGACGGCGGCCTCCGCGTGCTCGCCCGCCGCCACCAGCTCGCCGAGGCTGAGCAGCGCCTCCGCCACCTGGACGTTGACCAGGCCCGGCTGGACATAGCCCGTCTCGTCGGGTTCGTACCCGCGCCGGATGCGTTCGGCGGCCTTCTCGGCACGCCGGATGCAGGACAGGGCGCTCGTGCTGTCGCCCAGGTGCGCGTACGCCTTGGCCTGCATCGCGTACAGGTCGGAGGCGAGCGCCGGGGTGATGTGCTTGCCGGCGGCCCGCAGCGCGGCCTCGGCGAAGGCGACGGCCTGGCGGTACTCCCGCATGAACAGCGCCTGGTTGACCAGCAGCGCGATGACGTAGGCGCCAAGTCCCTGGTCCCCGCTGGCCTTCGCGAGCCGCAGCGCCTGGTGGAAGTAGCGCTGGGCCAGGCCGTGCGCGTCGGAGTCGTACGCGCAGATGCCGGCGATCGCCACCAACCCGCCCGTGGCGCGGTGCAGTTGGCGGCCCATCGCGTCGGTGTAGCTGCCGCGCAGCAGCGGTGCGGCCTCGGCGTTGAGGAAGCCGACGATCCGGGTGCGGGTCGCGATGCCACCGGCCTTGCGGTACATCTGCTCGTAGTGGGTGCGGGCGGCGCGCAGCATGTCGAGGTCGCCGGCGGTGACCCGGTGCCGGCCGCCGCGGGAGACGTCCGTGTCCTCGGGCGGGTTCTCCCACTCCCACACGGGCATCACGGCGGGTGTGCCGGTGACGGCGGGGGCGCCCAGTATGTGCGGTCGCTGCTGCTCGTCGGAGCGCCACAGGGCGGTGGCCCGCTCGACGAAGCCGGAGAGGGAGGTGCCGTGCGGGGTGGACGGTTCGCCGGGGACGCCGAGGCCGATGTCGTCGAGGGTCACCGGCCGGTGCAGGCGCTGTGCGAGCACTTCGCAGATCAGGTCGGGGACCTGGCCGCGGGGGCGTTGGCCCTTCAACCACCTTGCCACGGCGGTGTGTTCGTACCGCAACGCGAGTCCGCGGGAGCGGCCGGCCTGGTTCACGTGGGCGGCGAGGCCGGCGTGCGAGATGCCCGCCTCGTCGAGGATCGCGTCTAGCAGAGTGTTGGGCTGCATGGATGCCCCCCGGGTGCCTCGGTGCGGACAGAGTAGTGCGGGGCCGTTCACACGGGGTGCGAATGGAGTGCTCGGATCCTCAGGGTGCGCGCTCTGTCGCGGAGAGTCGCCGGTCGGTTGACTGGAGTGCCTCGCCAGAGGCCTGCGGGGTCGCCGGCTCCCCCTCAATAGTGCGGCGACCCTGCCGGGGCTCGGGGGTTCGACTAAGCGCCGTTTGATTGGAGGTGTGTTGTCGGCTGCGGGCTCGATGTGGCTGGTCGCGCAGTTCCCCGCGCCCCTTGGGGGCGTTGGCGTTGGCGGTCGTTCTGGAGTGCCAGTAATGCGACATCGTCTGCAGGAGCACCTGCGGTGTGGCGGAGTAGGGCTGTGAAGACCGTGCCGAGTAGTAACTGGGGGGCCACCAACGGGTGTTCACGAATTCTCTCGGCCAGAACGTCACGCAAGGGAAAGAAACGGCCCCGGGCGTTTCTCGCGTCCTCGGCTCCGTCTGTGTAGAGGAACAGGGTTTCGTCCAGGAGCAGGGGGCCGCAGTGGAGGACCGGGAGTTCCGGTGGGAGGGGGAAGGGGCCGAGGGGTGGGAGGGGGTCCACACAGGTCAGGTGTTCGACGCGGGGGCCGCTGAGGAGGTACGGCCAGGGGTGGCCGCAGTTGAGGGCTCGGATCTCGCCGTCGGGGCGGATCTCCAGGAGGAGGACGGTGACGAACTCCTCGGCGACCGGGTGGTCCGGTTCGAGGCCGGCGGAGGGGTGTTCGGCGCGGGCTCTTTCGCGCAGGTGGCGGGCGAGGGCCCGGTCCAACTTCCGCAGGACGCAGCCGAGTTCGGGTTCATCGTGCACGACCTCGCGGAACGAGCCGAGCACGGCGGCGACGGTGCTGATCGCGCCGATCCCGTGGCCCCGTACATCACCCATGACCACACGCACCCCGTGCTCGGTGGCGATGACCTCGTACAGGTCGCCGCCGACCACCGCGCCGCGGTCCGTGGCGAGTTGGGCGGCCGCGACGTTCAGGCCGTCGATGCGCGGGGGCAGCGGTCGCAGCAGGGCGCTCTGGGCGGCGCCCGCGACCCGGCGGACCGCCCTGAGCTCACGCATCAACGCCTGCCGGACGTGGACCATCAGCCCGGTGCCGACCGCGAAGAAGACCGCGCTGGTGACGATCCGCGCCCCGATCCCGTTCTGCTGGGCGAGCGGACAGGCCAGTTTGTACGTGATCGCCATGGCGCCCCAGACCGTGGGCAGCCCCAGCGCGAGAACCCGGCGAAGTGGCCTCGGCTCCTCCTCGCGGACGGCCCGGCGGGACACCCCAGCCTTGATGCGGATCATGCCGATGGCCCCCCATTCAGGCCCTGACAGCGCAGACGGACCGGCCCCGAAAGGCCGGTCCGATTCTGTCGACCGCATGGCCCGGGAGGACCAGATCGCCCGGAATTGTCACCCGTATGAGTGACGTGACCGAGGGTGGCCGGTCAGGCCATGGCCATGGTCACGGCTCTGAGCCGAAAAGCCACCGTCGCAGCCACCCTCGCGGTCGTCAGCCGCGCAGTACCGCTCCCGTCCGCTCGCCCGCGAGGGCGACCGCCGCGTCCCGGGCCGCCGAGGCCTCGTCCACGGTCAGCGTCCGGTCGGCCGCGCGGAACCGCAGCGCGTACGCCAGCGACTTGTTGCCCGCGCCGAGCTGTTCGTCGTTCTCGTAGACGTCGAACAGCCGGATGGATTCGAGGAGTTCGCCCGCGCCCTCGCGCAGCGCGGCCTCGACCTGGGCCGCCGGCACCTCGCGGGCGACGACGAGCGCGACGTCCTGCGTGGCGACCGGGAAGGAGGAGATCCGGGGCGCCTGCGGGGTGTCGTCGCCGACCGCCGCGAGCGCGTCCAGGTTCAGCTCCATGGCGCTGGTGCGCGCGGGCAGGCTCAGCGCCTTGATCACGCGCGGGTGCAACTCGCCCGCGTGGCCGACGACTTGCTCGACGCCGTCGGTGACGACCACGAGTTCGGCGGTGCGGCCGGGGTGCCACGGACCGTACTGGCCCTGGCGGACGACCAGTTCGGCGCCGGTCTCGCGGGCGACCGTGCGGGCCGCCTCGACCGCGTCGGCCCAGTCGGCCGGCCGGCCCTTGCCCCACCAGCCGGCCTGCTCGCGGGCGCCCGCGAGGACGACGGCGACATGGCGCGGCTGCTCGGGCAGCGCCGCGTTCAGCTCGGCGATCTCCTCGTCGGTGGGACGCCGGTCCACGGGCAGGGACACCGCGGTGCGCTGCTCCTCGGCCGGGTGGAAGACCAACCCGGTCTCGAACAGCGCCAGGTCGTGCCCGCCCCGGCCGTCGTTGCGCCGCAGCGCGCCGAGCAGGCCCGGCAGCAGCGACGTACGCAGCGCGGGCTCCTCGTCGTTGAGCGGGTTGGTGAGCCTGACGACACGGCGGGCCGGGTCGTCGGCCGCCAGCAGGAGCTGGTCGAAGACCTGCTCGCCGACGAACGGGTAGTTCGGCGCCTCGACGTATCCGGCACCGGCGAGCACCCGGCCGACCCGGCGGTGCAGCCGCTGCCTGCGGGTCAGACCGCGCCCGGCCGGGGGCCGGGGCAGCGTGGAGGGCAGGTTCTCGTAGCCCTCCAGACGGATGACCTCTTCGGCCAGGTCGTTGATCGCGACCAGGTCGGGCCGCCACGACGGCACGGTGACGATCAGCTCGTCCTGCCCGTAGACATCGCAGCCGATCTCCTGGAGCCGGCGGACGACGGTCTCGCGGCCGTAGTCGACGCCCGCGACCTTGTCCGGGTGGTCGGCCGGGACGGCGATGGTGTGCGGCGCGGACGGCGCGCTGATCTCCGTGACGCCGGCCTCGGCGGTGCCGCCGGCGAGCAGCACGAGCAGGTCGACGGTGCGCTGCGCGGCGGCGGCCGCGGCCTGCGGGTCGACGCCCCGCTCGAAGCGCCGGGACGCCTCGGAGGACAGCTTGTGGCGGCGGGCGGTACGGGCGATCGACACCGCGTCGAAGTGCGCGGCCTCGATCACGACGTCGCTCGTCGCGTTCTCGGTGTCCTCGTGGTCGGCGATCTCGGTGTTGGCGCCGCCCATGACGCCGGCGAGCCCGATGGGCCCGCGGTCGTCGGTGATGACCAGGTCCTCGGCGTGCAGGGTGCGCGTGACACCGTCGAGGGTGACGAGCTTCTCGCCCTGCTCCGCGCGCCGGACGCCGATGGTGCCGTGGACCAGGCCGCGGTCGTAGGCGTGCAGCGGCTGGCCGAGCTCCATCATCACGTAGTTGGTGACGTCGACGGCGAGCGAGATCGGGCGCATGCCGACCTTCTGCACCCGGCGCTGGAGCCAGATCGGCGAGCGGGCCTCCGGGCTGAGCCCGGTGACCGTGCGGGCGGTGAAGCGGTCGCAGCCGACCGGGTCGGCGACCTTCACCGGGTAGCCGAAGGCGTTCGGGCCGGGCACGTCGAGCAGCGCCGGGTCGCGCAGCGGCAGGCCGTAGGCGACGGCGGTCTCGCGGGCCACGCCGCGGATGGACAGGCAGTCGCCGCGGTTGGCGGTGACGGCGATGTCCAGGACCTCGTCGACCAGTTCGAGCAGCTCGATGGCGTCCTTGCCGACCTCGGTCTCCGGCGGCAGCACGATGATGCCGTGGGTGCCGTCGTCGCCCATGCCCAGCTCGTCGCTGGAGCAGATCATGCCGTGGGAGGTCTTGCCGTAGGTCTTGCGGGCGGCGATCGCGAAGCCGCCGGGCAGCACGGCGCCCGGCAGGACCACGACGACCTTGTCGCCGACGGCGAAGTTCCGGGCACCGCAGACGATCTCCTGCGGCTCACCGGTGCCGTTGGCGGTGCCGACGTCCACGGTGCAGAACCGGATCGGCTTCTTGAAGCCCTCCAGCTCCTCGATCGTCAGCACCCGGCCGACGACGAGGGGACCCTTGAGGTCGGCGCCGAGGTGCTCGACGGTCTCGACCTCCAGGCCCGCCGAAATGAGCTTGGCCTGGACGTCACGGCCGGTTTCGGTCGCCGGCAGGTCGACGTACTCCCGCAGCCAGGAAAGCGGGACCCGCATCAGATCTCCATCCCGAACGGCCGGGTGAACCGGACGTCACCCTCGACCATGTCTCGCATGTCTTCGACGTTGTGGCGGAACATCAGCATCCGCTCGATGCCGAACCCGAAGGCGAATCCGCTGTACTTCTCGGGGTCCACACCGCAGGCGGTCAGCACCTTGGGGTTGACCATGCCGCAGCCGCCCAGCTCGATCCAGCCCTCGGAGGAGCAGGTGCGGCAGGGGCGGTCGGGGTTGCCGACGGACTCGCCCTTGCAGACGTAGCAGAGCATGTCCATCTCGGCCGACGGCTCGGTGAACGGGAAGAAGTTCGGCCGCAGCCGGGTCTTCATACCCGCGCCGAACAGGGACTGGACCATGTGGTCCAGGGTGCCCTTGAGGTCGGCCATGGTGAGGCCCTCGTCGATGGCGAGCAGCTCGACCTGGTGGAAGACCGGGGTGTGGGTGGCATCCAGCTCGTCGGTGCGGTACACGCGGCCGGGGCAGATCACGTAGACCGGCAGCTCACGCTCCAGCAGCGAACGGATCTGCACGGGCGAGGTGTGGGTGCGCAGCACGACACCGGACTCGGTGCCACCGTCAGGGCCCTGCACGAAGAAGGTGTCGGCCTCGCCGCGGGCCGGGTGGTCCGGGCCGATGTTGAGGGCGTCGAAGTTGAACCACTCGGCCTCGACCTCGGGGCCCTCGGCGACCTCGTAGCCCATGGCCACGAAGACGTCCTCGATGCGCTCCGAGAGGGTGGTCAGCGGGTGGCGGGCGCCGGCCGGCACGCGGTCGTAGGGCAGCGTGACGTCCACCGCCTCCTCGACCAGCACGCGCGCGTCGCGCTCGGCCTCCAGCTCGGCCTGGCGGGCGGCGAGCGCCTTGTTCACCGCACCCCGGGCCTGGCCGACCAGCTTGCCGGCGGCGGCCTTGGCGTGCGGGGGCAGCGCGCCGATCTCGCGGTTGGCGAGGGCGAGCGGGGAGGTGCCGCCGGTGTGGGCGACCTTGGCCTCCTGGAGCGCGTCGAGGTCACCGGCGGCGGCGAAGGCGGCGAGCGCCTCGTCCCGCATGCGCTCGATCTCTTCCGGTTTCAAGGCCTCGACCTCTACAGGGTCGTACGACTTATTCGGTGCCGACATCTCTTCCCGTGCTTCCGGTTGGCTGGCGGATGGTCCCCGTCCCGACTCGGGGGGACGCGTCGTCCCTGAAACCTGAAACGGGGACGCAAAGGTGCCAAAGGCCGAGTCTAACGGGGGTGAGACAGGTGACCGCGCCCGTGGGGCCTCGTCGGCGGCTACTGGAGATACGCCGGGGTGCCCACGGGCAACGTAAATCGGAACTCGGCGCCGCCGCCGGGGCCGCGGCCGACCGTGATGGCGCCGCCGTGGGCTTCGACGATGCCCTTGACGATGTAGAGCCCGAGGCCCGTGCCACCGCGCTTGCTGCCCCGCCAGAAGCGGGTGAAGACGCGGTTCATGGACTCCTCCGGGATGCCGGTGCCCTCGTCGCCCACGGTGACCGACGTGCCGGCGGCGTCCTCCCGCTCGCGCGGGGACGCCGAGGGCGTGATGTCGATGGTGACGGTTCCCTCGCCGTGGCGCACGGCATTTTCCAGCAGGTTGCTGAGCACCTGGTCGACCTTGTCCGGATCGGCCCACAGGGCGGGCAGCGGCTGCTCGATCCGCAGCAGGAACTTGTCGGCGGGCTGACCTGCGGCGACGTAGGCCTGGATGTGACGGCCGACGGCGGCCCCCATGTCGACGGGCTGGCGGCGCACCTCCAGGCGGCCGCTGTCGATCCGGGAGATGTCGAGCAGCTCGGCGATGAGCCGGGTGACGCGGTCGGCGTCGGCGTCGACGGTCTCCAGCATCAGCCGCTTCTGGTCGTCGGTGAACCTCTCCCACTTGGCCAGCAGGGTGGCGGTGAAGCCCTTGACCGAAGTGAGCGGGGAGCGCAGCTCATGGGCGACGGTCGCGATCAGCTCGGCGTGGCTGCGCTCGGTGCGACGGCGGGCCTCGGTGTCCCGCAGGGAGACGACGAAGCGCTGGACGGGTCCGGTGGGCTCGTCGCGCACGTACCGCGCGGAGACCAGCACCTCTCGTCCGCCGGGCAGCAGAAGGTTGCGCTCGGGCTGGCGGACCCGGGTGGCGAGGCCGCCGTAGGGATCGGTCAGCTGCCACCAGCGGCGGCCTTCCAGGTCCTCCAAGGGCAGGGCCTTCTCCAGCCGCCGGCCCAGGGCGTCCTCGGCGCGGACGGCGGTGATGCGCTCGGCCGCCGCGTTGAAGCAGATGACCTGGCCGTGCTCGTCGGCGACGACGAGTCCGTCGGGCAGATCGTCGGGGTCGATGCCGAGTCCCGCGGGGCCGCCGTGCGAGGACACGGGTCCGGGCCGCACGTCACGTGCTCCCCGCGCCCTGCTCGTGCCGACGCTCATATCCCCGTATCCCGCCTTTCAACCGGCGCAGGTGGCTCCCGAGCTGGTCACCCTACTAGCTCTCGGTGACGGAGCGGCACCCTCCGGAGGCGCGCTGTGCACGGGCCGACGCATACAGACATACGGCGGCGGCGGTGGCGAGGTTCAGGCTCTCGGCCTTCCCGTGGATCGGAACGCGCACCACGGCGTCCGCGAGCACCCGGGTCTCCTCCGGCAGCCCCCACGCCTCGTTCCCGAACACCCACGCGGTCGGCCCGCCCATGGTGCCCTGATCCAGCTCGTCGTCGAGATCGTCGGTCCCGGCCCCGTCGGCGGCGAGAATGCGCACCCCGATCCCCTTGAGCCCGGCCACGGCCTCCTCGACGGGCACCCCGACGGCGACGGGGAGATGAAAGAGAGACCCGACGGAAGCGCGTACGGCCTTCGGGTTGTAGAGATCGACAGAAGCATCGGTCAGTACGACGGCCTCGGCCCCGGCGGCATCGGCGCACCGCAGGACGGTGCCGGCGTTTCCGGGATCCCGGACGTTGGCGAGCACGGCGACCAACTTGGGCCGCGCGGCGAGGATGTCGTCGAAGGGCGTATCGAGAAACCGGCAGATCCCGACAAGTCCCTGCGGGGTGACGGTGGTTGAGATGTCGGCGATGACCTGCTCATCGGCGAGATGCACCCGGGCGCCGACTTCCCGTGCCTCACCGACGATGTCGGCGTACCGCTCCGCGGCCTCGACGGTGGCGAACAACTCGACCAGCGTGTCCCCGAACCCGGCGGCCTCCCGCACGGCCTGCGGCCCCTCCGCGAGAAACAGCCGCTCCTTCCCCCGAAAATTCCGCTTGGCCAGCCGCCGGGCGGCGGAGACACGGGGGGAACGGGGAGAGATCAGGTCAGGACTGACGGGGGACATCCAACTCACTTTCCGCGTACTTTTCTCCGCCGCGTTCGCGAATCCGTCGCGTTCGCGAATCCGCCGCGATCTTTTCTCCGCCGCAACGGCGATCAACCACGACGGCGGTCAACGGCGGTGCCGAACAAACCCACACCACTCAACGCAATGGACCCGCAGGCAGAAACCCACGGGTCCACACAGTGACGCCGGCCAGAGCCAGCGCAGCGATCACGCAGCCTTGGGCGCGTTGACGTCGCTCGGCAGAGCCTTCTGCGCGACCTCGACCAGCGCGGCGAACGCGCCGGCGTCGTTGACGGCCAGCTCGGCGAGGATCTTGCGGTCGACCTCGATGTTCGCCGCGTTCAGACCCTGGATGAAGCGGTTGTACGTGATGCCGTTGGCGCGGGCAGCGGCGTTGATGCGCTGGATCCACAGCCGACGGAAGTCGCCCTTGCGCTTCTTGCGGTCGTTGTAGTTGTAGACCAGCGAGTGGGTGACCTGCTCCTTGGCCTTGCGGTACAGGCGCGAACGCTGACCGCGGTAGCCGGAGGCGGCTTCGAGGATCGCCCGGCGCTTCTTGTGGGCGTTGACTGCCCGCTTGACGCGTGCCACTTTTTAACTCCTTGTAGCGGGGCCGTGGTTGGACTCACACGGCCCGGAATCGATGGGGTCCCGGTCCAGACGTACGGCGCTCAACCGGAGCGCCGCGTACGTCACTTGCCGAGAAGCTTCTTGATCTTCTTGGCGTCGCCCGGGGCCATCTCGGCGTTGCCGGTGAGGCGACGCGTCACGCGGGACGACTTGTGCTCGAGCAGGTGGCGCTTGCCGGCGCGCTCACGGAGCACCTTGCCGGAGCCGGTGATCTTGAAGCGCTTGCTGGCACCGCTGTGCGACTTGTTCTTCGGCATAGCGCCGTTGTCTCCTCGTCGGTGGCACTCCGGTGCCCGGTTGTGAAAACCGGGCACGGTGGAGCGTCGTGTGTATCGGTTACGTCCTGGGGACTCGCGTCCCCGGGATCACGCCTCGGCGGTCGCCTCGGCCGGAGCCTCGACGGATTCCTCGGCGAGCTCGTCGTCGGCGAGGTCGCTCTCCGCGGCGTTCTGCGACTTGCCGGGGTTGGCCTTCGCTTCTGCCTTGCGGGCTTCCTGCGCCTGACGGGCCTCGGCCATCGCCTCGGTCTTCTTCTTGTGCGGACCGAGAACCATGATCATGTTTCGGCCGTCCTGCTTCGGGTTCGACTCGATGAACCCGAGGTCCTGAACGTCCTCCGCGAGACGCTGCAGCAGTCGGTAGCCCAACTCGGGCCGGGACTGCTCGCGACCACGGAACATGATCGTGATCTTGACCTTGTCGCCCTGCTTGAGGAACCGGACGACGTGACCCTTCTTGGTGTCATAGTCGTGCGGGTCGATCTTCGGCCGGAGCTTCATCTCCTTGATGACCGTGTGCGCCTGGTTCTTGCGCGCCTCACGGGCCTTCATGGCCGACTCGTACTTGAACTTCCCGTAGTCCATGAGCTTGCACACGGGCGGACGGGCGTTCGCCGCGACCTCGACCAGGTCCAGGTCGTACTCCTGCGCAAGCTCCAGGGCCTTAGCAAGCGGCACGATGCCGACCTGCTCGCCACTGGGACCGACCAGTCGCACCTCGGGAACGCGAATCCGGTCGTTGATGCGGGGTTCGGCGCTGATGGATCCTCCTCGGTTAGCACCACACGGCGGTCTGGCGGACAGCCGCGTTTGTCTTGTGACAGACCTAACCGCGCCGAAGCACAAAAAATGCCCCGGACGATCACAAGGCGGGGCTCCAAGCACTACCGGAGCACCGCCGCGAGGGATCGCGGGGCGCACTCTCGGGCGACTCCATCGTCCGTACGGAACGATGGCGGCCGCCTGACCGGGGTGACCCGCCGTCCCGGAGGACAGCTGGGTGGGAGATCGGAGCCTCCACTTGAGGGCCGGGCACATAAGCGTCCGGCCGGTCGTCACACAAGGTTAGCAGCTACCAGGGGGTGGTGCGAATCGGCGTGCGCCGCGCTCTAGGGTGAGGCCTATGAGTGACTCCCCTGCCGACTTCTCCGCCGACTCCGCCGAGGGCCCGCAGTCCCCCGGCTTCGACGAGATGACCCGTGACATCGCCGAGGTCCCCGCCGTCGAGGTGATCGTGACGGTCGCCGTCAACCTGATGAGCGCCGCCGCGGTGAAGCTCGGTCTCACCGAGGAGGGCGACAAGTACAAGGACCTGGACGAGGCCCGCAAGCTGGTGCACGCGCTGGCCGGTCTGCTGGACGCGAGCGCGACCGAGATCAGCTCCTTCCACGCCGCGCCCCTGCGGGACGGCCTGAAGTCGCTCCAGCTGGCGTTCCGCGAGGCATCGCTCGTCAAGGACGAGCCGGGCCAGGGCCCGGGCGAGAAGTACACGGGCCCGATCTACGGCTAGCCCGCGCCCTCCCCTTGGAACCCCTTAACCCTCGTAAGAACCTCTTCACCCTCGTACGTACAAGGGCTCGCCCGGTGGCGTCGCCCCGGCCGGCAGCAGTGCCAGGTCGAGGCCGCGGACCAGGCGGGCCCTGAGTGTTTCCGAGGCGGCGAGCCGCTCGGCGACCGCTCGGGCGGTCTCGGCCGGGGCGGCGGCCGGGTCGAGTACGAGGGCCAGGGTGCCGTCGGCCTGTCCGGGCCCGAGGTGGGCGCGCAGCACGCCGGACTCGGCGGCGACCGCGGTGCGCACCGCCTCCCGTACGGCCGGATCGGCGAGCGGGTCGGCCGTCGTACGCCCCTCGGCGAGCGCCCGCAGCGCGGCCCCCGTCAGCTCGTACGGCACCGGTCCCGCGAGGTCCAGCACGACCGTGTCGGCCTTCTCGTGCGCGGCGGCCTGCAACGCCTGGTGCAGGGGTACGGCGACGGGGCGCGCTTCCGGGTCCCAGCGGGCCAGCGTCTCGGTGGAGGTGAAGGCGGGCAGGGCGGTGCGGGAGCCTGCCTTCAGGGTCGGCACCGCCATGTCGCTGGTCTTCTCGCGGCGCAGCCCGTTCTCGTCCTCCTCGACCTCACCGAGCACGGCGACGACAGGGACCAGCAGTCGGGCGTCCTTCAACGCCGCCAGGACGGGTCCCACGGCGTCGCGGTCCTCGGCCCAGGCCGCTAGCGCCGCGCTCAGCCGGGGGTCCGCGGAGCCGTCGTCGTCGGAGAAGCCGGGGTCGGGAATGTTCTTGTTCGCCACGGTCATCGACCCTATAGGGGGGATGCTGCTGGGCTTGTGCGGGCCCGGAAACCTGGCCGACACCGCTTTCACCGGTTTCTCAGATATCCCTGACACACCTCTAACGTGCGTCTAACGGCCCGCACAGTCACCGGGACGACCATCGCGGGCATGGAGTCCTCCAGAGCCCGCGGCCGCCGTGCCCGCCCGTCCCGGACGCGCCCCCTGCTCTACACCGCCCTCGCCGCCGTCACCATCGTCGGCGGTACGGCGGCGGGGACCGTCTACGTGAAGGCCCAGGCGCACACCGGTACGAGCCCCGTATCGTCGACGGCGCTGCCGTCGGCCACCTCCTCGGCCTCGGCGGACGGGGAGGAATCGGTGGAACCCGTGGCGGAGCCGACGGTCGATCTCGACGCCCTGCTGGCGAAGGCCATGAAGTCCGTGGCCGTCACGGGCGACGCGAAGGTGTCGGTGGCGGTGCTGGACGTGGACTCCGGCGACAGCGCCACGTACGGGGACGGCTCCTTCGACACGGCGAGCATCGTCAAGGTCGACATCCTGGCGGCGCTGCTGCTCCAGCACCAGGAGGCGGGGACGCGGCTGTCCGCGCAGGAGAAGGCGTACGCCACCACGATGATCGAGAACAGCGACAACGCCTCCGCGTCCGCGCTGTGGGACATCATCGGGAAGGCCGGCGGACTGGACAAGGCGAACAAGAAGCTGGGGCTCACCGACACCGAGGGCGGCGACGGGGCGTTGTGGGGGCTGACCCAGACCACGGCCGCCGATCAACTCACCTTGTTGCGGCAGGTGTTCGGGGACGACTCGGAGCTGAGCGAGGCGTCGCGGACGTATGTGCGGGGGCTGATGGGTGAGATAGCCGTCGATCAGCACTGGGGGGTGTCGGCCGCGGCCGACGGTTCCAAGTGGGCGTTGAAGAACGGCTGGCTGGCCCGGAGCACCACCGGTCTGTGGGACATCAACAGCATCGGGCGCGTGACGGCGACGGACGGCCACGACTATCTGGTGGCCGTGCTCTCGAAGGGCAACTCGACGCAGGCGAAGGGGATTTCGCTGGTCGAGGCGGCGGCGAAGGCGACGGTGTCGGTGTTCGCCGAGGACACCTCGACGTCGCCGGCACCCCGGGTCTAGAGGAGACTAGAAGGCCTCCCGGCCCTCGAAGTCCTCCTGCCGGGGTCGCCGCCCGCGCCATACGACAACCCCCGCGACGAGCAACAGGCCGCCGGCGCCTCCGGCCAGCGGGGCCGCCCAACTACTGGTGTTGCCATCGGACTTGGGCGCGTCCGGTCCCTTCCCGAAGTACTTCTCCCCGTACGAGGCGGCCTTGAGGCCCTCCGGTTCGAGCGCGCCGGCCGCCTTGATGGCCGCGGCCGGGTCGATCATGCCGAAGCCGCGGGAGTCGTCGCGGCCGCCGGTCGGGGCGTCGCGGGCGGTGTCCTCCAGGAGCTTCTTGACCTGGGCCGGGGTCAGTCCCGGGTGGGCCGCCTTGATGAGGGCGACGGCTCCGGAGACGAAGGCGGAGGCGGCGCTGGTCCCCCAGCCCTCGTAGTACTTGTGGTCGGGATCGGCGATGACGATGTTGACGCCCGGGGCGCTGACCGTGGCGTACCAGCGGCGGGTGGAGAACGCGGCGCGGGTGCCGTAGCGGTCGACGGCGGTCGCGGCGATGACGCCCGGGTAGGCGGCCGGGTAGGAGACGTGGTCGCCCTTCTCGCCGCCGTTGCCGGCGGAGGCGACGACGGTCACGCCCTTCTTGAGCGCGTACTGGACGGCCTCGTCCTCGGTCGGTTCGGGGTGCGCGGAGGCGGAGTCGTCACCGAGGGAGAGGTTGATGACGTCGGCGCCGTGGTCGGCGGCCCAGCGGATGCCTTCGGCGAGGGCGTTGCCGCGGGTGCTGCGGGCCTTGGCGCGGGCGGAGTCGCCGTCCTCCAGGATCACGCGGACGGGGAGGATCTTCGCCTCGGGGGCGATGCCGAGGACTCCGTCGCCGTTGCCGGGGCCGTGTCCGTGGCCGGCGATGATGCCCGCCATGGCGGTGCCGTGCCGGGCCCAGGCGCGGTCGCCCTCCTTGGCGCCGAAGCCGATCATGTCCTGGGTCGGGAGCACGTTGCCGACGAGGTCGGGGTGGTCGGTCTCGACGCCGGTGTCGAGGACGGCGACGGTGATGCCCTCGCCCTTGGTGGTCTGCCAGGCCTGTTGGGTGTGCAGGGCGTCGAGGGCCCACTGCTGGGCACGGATGCCGTCGGCGTGGGCGGCGGTGGAGGGTATGAGGGCGAGGGAGGCGGCGAGCAGCACGCTCAGCGCCCCGGCCCTGGTGCGGCGCGTCATGAGGGCTGCTCCGAGGCGGGGCTGCTCACGTCCTTGCGCAGGGCACGCTCGATCCGGTCGGCGAGGCCCTGGGCCTCGTGGCCCAGGCCGGCCTGGGCGGGGGGTGTGGTGGCGCCGGATTTCATGGCTTCCTCGGCGGGCTGCGGGGTGTCGACGGTCCGGCCGTCGGACCAGCCGGAGACGGCGTAGGCGACGACGGGGGCGTCGGTGAGGACGGACACGGTCCAGGAGGCGCGCTGCTTGCCGCCGAACCCCGCGGCGACGGTCCCCTTCTCGGCGTACGGGAGGGGCATCAGGTCGGTACGACGTCCCAGGCCCTCGCGTTGGAAGCGGGAGGCGAGGGACTTCATGCCGACTGCGTCGGCGTTGGTGAACAGCAGTCCCACGGTGGTGACGAAGCTCTGGGTGGCGTCGGTGTAGGTGGCGCGCAGCAGCCGCTGGCACCCGACGGGCGCGAGCACCTTCTTGAGCAGCGGGTCGAAGGCGTTCCGACAGCCGCTGTCCGGGGCGACGGCGATCCGGGTCCAGGTCCGGTCGGCACCGCCGGGCCCGGCGCCCTGCCCCTGCACGGTGGTCGGGAACAGTCGGTCGACGGGCACGCTGTGCCACAGCCCGGCGGCCGCGCTGAAGGTGTCCTGAGTACTCCCGTCCCCCGAGTCCCCGACCAGCCAACTCCCCGTCACCGCCCCGCCGATGAGCCCGAGCCCGAGCACCATGCACACGGCGACGGCGGCGACCCGCGGAGGTATCCGCACCCCCAACGGCCGGGCCCGCACGCGCTCGTCGTACCCCTCGGGCTCCCCGAACGACACCACAGGCCTACCGGCCCCTGGCGCGACGGGCGCACTCCAGTTCAGAGCGGGATCGGGAGCGACCCCGACGGACCCGTCCGCTCGCGGCGGATCCGTCGGCGCGGGGGGCACGGGTGGGGGCGGGGTGTCGGTGGATGCCGAACGTGGCGGGTGTGCGGCGGGAACGTCGGAGACGGGAGCGGATCCTGGGCGGGCACCGAGACCCGAAAGCGGGGCCTTGGCAGAGTCCGGCGCCGGGGCCGGAGGGGCGGCTGAGCCAGGAGTACGGGTGGGGGCGACACCCGGCCGCCCGTCCGGTCGCGGAGGCACGCCCGGCCCCGAGGCACGGGCGGAACCGGGCCGCGAAGGCACGTACGGCGCACGCGCGGGATCGACCGGCCCGGAACCGGAACGGCCACCCGAAGCCGGGGGACGGCCTGAATCGGCGGGCGCGGAACTCTGGCGGGAAGACGGGGGCGCGTACGGGGCACGCGCAGCATCGGCCGGCGCAGAGCGGGGACGGTCACCCGAAGCCGGGGGGCTGCCCGAGTCCGCGGGCGCGGAACCCTGACGGGAAGACGGGGGCGAGTACTGGACGCCTGCCTCGTCAGCCGACGCGGAGCCCGGGCGGGTGGTGCGTGCCACAGGCGCGGTCGGGCCGGAGGTACGGGTCGGATCGGCCGACGGGGAGCCCGGGCGGGTGCCCGGGACCGACGGGGCGGGACGGTCGGGAGGGCTGGGGGGTGGCGGGGGATCCAGGCGGGTGTCCGGAGCCGGTGGCGTGGTCGACGGCCTCGTGCCTGACGTGGGCTCGGCGGGGCGGCGGGGCTGGTCGGAGGTGGCCGCGTTGCGGCCGGGGGTCGATTCGTTCGACGGGTCCGGGGAGGGCGGGCGCAGGCGCCTCGTGGTCTCCTGGCCGGTTTCGGTCGGCGTGGGGTACATCAGGCGGAACGGTGGCGTGGGGCGCTGACTCGGGCGCGGCGGCGCGGCGGGGGCCGGCGGTGCG
This sequence comes from Streptomyces sp. NPDC092369, assembly GCF_044755245.1. Lineage (NCBI taxonomy): Bacteria > Bacillati > Actinomycetota > Actinomycetes > Kitasatosporales > Streptomycetaceae > Streptomyces > Streptomyces sp. NPDC092369. Next base: position 345,265 of record NZ_JBIVQP010000008.1, on the reverse strand, counting down.
GCCGGGACCGGCGGCGCCGTCCTGCCCTGGGCGCCCGCGTTCCGGGCGGTGCTGCCCGGCGTCGACGGACCCGGCACGCTCGTATCCCTCGTGTCCCTCGCGTCCCCGGCATCGGCACCACGCGGGGAGGTATCTCTCACCTCACCGCGCGACGGTGTGCCCGTCTCGTCCCGGCGGGGTTCGCCGGCGGGTGGCGGTGGGATGTCCGGGAAGCGGGCCGAGGCCTGCGGTGGGGGCAGGGGGGCAGCGCCCGTGTCCTGCGGGGAGCGCAGGTTCGGAAAGTTCGGGTGGGTCGGTGAAGGGGCGGGCGTGGGGCGGTCCGGGGCGGACCGCGCGGTGCTGGTAGCCCGGTGGCGCGGCGAAGGCCGGGCGGAGTCGGGCTCGCCGTCAGGTGATTCGCCCCCGGTGTCGCCCGTCGCCGTCCGCGCAACCGTGTTCCTGGCACCCGGACGTTCCGCGAAGGCGTCGAAGGGCCGGCTTCCCCGCCAGGGCGACCAGACGCCGCCGGAGCCGCCCGCGCCGGCCGACGGACCCGGAGCGGACCCACGTGATCCCCGCGATCCACCGGCCTCCGTGGCCGAGGACGTCCCGTCCATCGCTCCCCACTCGTTCCCCGAAGCCCCGCCCGCGGCACTCCACGCGCTCCCCGCCCCCGGCATCGAAGCTCTGTCGGACGACCTGGACCCAGACTCGGGCCCGGCTCCCGCAGGCGCCGTGCCGTTCACGTTCTCCGGAGACGGCGTGGTGCCGTCCTCATGAGGCGGTGGGGGCTCTCCCGGCGTGCCGGGGGGCGTGCGGTGCGGAGGGGTGGAGGCGTGCCGCGCTTCCGTGCTCATGCACCCCCCGTTTCCTCGCGCCCGGGCCGACTACTCTTACGCACCCCGTCGCCGTCGTGCTCAACGCCCGGTCAAGGCGTCGGCAAGTCCGTCCCGGACACGCATACCCGCACGGAAGGACCGACATCCCGGCGCGGTGGTGACCCGGCGCGTTCCGCCATGCGTGCGCGTCACTCTACGGGTTGACCCGCGCGGAGCGGGAACCAGTCGCCGCCCCCGGGGCATCTGCCCGGAACGTCCCCCTACCCTGCGGTAAACCTGTCTGGCAGGCTTCGTTCATGACTGCGCGCTCCGCCGACAGGGCCCGTTACGACCGGGCCACCGCCCATCTCGACGCCCCTCTCGCCCTCGTGGACCTGGACGCCTTCGACGCCAACGCGGACGACCTGATCCGCCGCGCGGGCGGCAAGCCGATCCGTGTCGCCAGCAAGTCCGTACGCTGCCGGACCCTGCTGGAACGCGCCCTGGCGAAGGACGGCTTCGCGGGCATCATGTCCTTCACCCTGGCCGAATCCCTGTGGCTGGCGCGCTCCGGATTCGACGACGTCCTGCTCGCCTACCCCTCCGCCGACCGCGCCGGCTTCGCCGAACTGGCCGCCGACCCCAAGCTCGCCGCCGCCGTGACCGTCATGATCGACGACCCGGCCCAGCTCCGCCTGATCGACGAGGCACGCGGCGGCGGACGCGAAGTCATCCGCGTCTGCCTGGAGTTGGACACCTCGCTGAAGCTGCTCGGCGGCCGGGTGCGGGTCGGCGCCCGCCGCTCACCGCTGCACTCCCCCGCCCAAGTCGCCGACGTGGCACGGGCGGTGACGCGGCGCCCGGGGTTCAAGGTCGTCGGGATCATGGCGTACGAAGGTCATATCGCGGGCGTCGGGGACGCCGTCGCGGGCCGGCCGATGCGTTCGCGGGCCGTCCGGCTGATGCAGGCCACCGCCCGCCGGGAGCTGGCCGAGCGGCGTGCCGAGGTGGTGCGCGCGGTCCGGGCCGTCGTGCCCGACCTGGAGTTCGTCAACGGCGGTGGCACGGGCAGTGTGCAGTCCACCGCCGCCGAGGACGCGGTGACCGAGATCGCGGCCGGCTCGGGGCTGTACGTCCCGCGGCTGTTCGACAACTACACGTCCTTCACCGGCCGTCCGGCCGCCCTGTTCGCCATGCCCGTCGTCCGCAGGCCCGGCGTCGGTGTCGTGACGGTGCTCGGCGGCGGCTACCCGGCCTCCGGCGCGGCCGGCGCCGACCGGCTCCCGGTGCCGTACCTGCCGGAGGGGCTGCGCTACGACCCCCAGGAGGGGCCCGGCGAGGTCCAGACGCCGCTGCTCGGGCCGCCCGCCGACGATCTGCTGCTCGGCGACAAGGTGTGGTTCCGGCACGCCAAGGCCGGCGAGCTGTGCGAGCGGTTCGACGTGCTGCATCTCGTCGAGGGGGACGCGGTGACGGCGACCGTCCCGACGTATCGCGGCGAGGGCCACACGTTCCTGTAGGGCAACTCCCGTTCGGTACGGGTCAGTTCGTCGGGCCGATACTGCTGCCCACGCCGCCGCCCGTGCCCGCGTCGTCGACGGACCGGATGCCCCGCGTGATCCGGTCCATGTCGGCGAGCGGCGGCCCGTCCGGGCCCGCGTCGAAGACGAAGCGGACGAGGACCGGTGACTCGGTGCCGACGCTCGCGGGGAAGGCGAGGGACTCGACATATCCGCCGGGCCCCTTGGCGGTCTGCACGCGCCAGCGCACGAGGTAACCGGCGCGTCCGGCCACCGCGACCTGGCCCGATTTCACCAACTGGTTTGATTTCAGGCCGCCGTACGGGCGCCGGCCGAGTTCGTCGCGGTCGTAGGCGTCGTCGGCCGCCTTCGAAATGTCCTGCTCGGCGAGGGTCTTGGGGGACGTCTCCGCGTTGGCGGTCACCGTGCGGGAGATGACCAGGCCGTGCCGGCACAGGCCCGTGTCGCCAGGGCAGTCGTAGGTGCCGGGTGTGGTCATGACGACGTCGTCCTCGCTGACGTACTGCGGCGCGACCCAGCCGTCGGGCAACGGGAGGGTGATGCCGTTGAGTTGGTCCTCCACGACGGACGGGTCGGCGGCGGACGGGGACGGCAACGGTGTCGGGCTGTCGCTCGTCGGTGTCGATGCGACCGTGGTCGGCGCGGTCTGGGCCTGCGCGCCGCCCGAGTCGTCGTCCTGGCCCAGGAAGAACGCGCCCGTGACGATCGCCGCGACGAGCACGGCCCCGGCCGTGGTGATCGCGACGACCTTCGCCCGGCCGTTACCCGTGCCGGGCTCCGGCACGGGGGCCTCGGGCGCGTGCCAGTGCTCGGTCCAGCCCGTGCCGTCCCACCAGCGTTGCAGGTGGGGGGCCGACGGGTCGGGGTACCAGCCGGGCGGGGGCGACATGCTCATTCCGCCACCCTAGGACGGGTGGCGGAGGGCGTACACGGCGGCCGGACGTTCCTACAGGGGTGTGACGTACGCGCCCGAGATGCCGCCGTCCACCAGGAAGTCGGTGGCGTTGACGAAGGACGAGTCGTCGCTGGCCAGGAAGGCGACGGCCGCGGCGATCTCGTCGGCCTCGGCGAACCGGCCGACCGGGATGTGGACGAGTCGGCGGGCGGCCCGCTCGGGGTCCTTGGCGAACAGCTCCTGGAGGAGCGGGGTGTTCACCGGCCCCGGGCACAGCGCGTTCACGCGGATGCCCTCCCGCGCGAACTGCACGCCCAGTTCACGGGACATGGCCAGGACGCCGCCCTTGGAGGCGGTGTAGGAGATCTGCGAGGTCGCCGCGCCCATCCGCGCCACGAAGGACGCCGTGTTGATGATGGAACCCCTGCCCTGCTGCCGCATGTACGGGATCGCGGCCTTGCAACACAGGTACACGGAGGTGAGGTTGACCTCCTGGACGCGCTTCCAGGCCTCAAGCCCTGTCTCCAGGATGGAGTCGTCGTCGGGCGGCGAGATACCGGCGTTGTTGAAGGCGATGTCGACGCTGCCGTAGGTGTCGAAGGCCGCCTTGAAGAGGGCCTCGACCTGCTCCGGGTCGGTCACGTCGACCTTCACGAAGAGGCCGCCGACCGCGTCGGCGGCCGCCTTGCCGCCGACCTCGTCGACGTCTCCGCAGACGACGTTCGCACCCTCGGAGGCGAGCCTGCGGGCGGTGGCGAGGCCGATGCCGCTGCCGGCTCCGGTGATGACGGCGGTACGGCCGACGAGTCGACGGCAGACAGTCTGTTCGGTCACTGTGCGGGGCCCTCCGTGCTGATGAAGACGTTCTTGGTCTCGGTGAAGGCGGTCAGGGCGTCCGGGCCCAGCTCGCGGCCGATGCCGGACTGCTTGTAGCCGCCGAAGGGGGTCCAGTAGCGGACGCTGGAATGGGAGTTGACGGACAGGTTGCCGGCCCGGACGGACTGCGAGACACGCAGCGCGCGGCCGAGGTCGCGGGTCCAGATGGAGCCGGCGAGGCCGTAGGGGGTGTCGTTGGCGAGGCGGATCGCGTCGGCCTCGTCGGTGAAGGGCAGCAGGACGGCGACCGGGCCGAAGATCTCCTCGCGGGCCGCCTCGGAGTCGGGCCGCTCCCCGGTGAGGACGGTCGGCGCGAACCAGAAGCCGGGCCCGTCGGGAGCGCTGCCGCGCAGGCCCTGGGCGTCGTCGGGCACGAACGACCGTACGCGGTCCAGCTGTTGACGCGAGATCAGCGGTCCCATCTGGGTCTTCTCGTCGGCCGGGTCCCCCACCACCACACTCGCCAGCGCGTCGGCGAGCAGTTCGTGGACCTCGTCGTACACCGACTCCTGGACCAGGATGCGGGTGCGGGCGCAGCAGTCCTGACCGGAGTTGTCCAGGAAGGAGAACGGGTCGACGGCCGTCCGCAGATCGGCGTCGGCGAAGACGATGTTGGGGCTCTTGCCGCCGAGTTCGAGGGTGACCGGCTTGACCAGGCGGGCGCAGCGCTCCATGACCTCGCGGCCGGTGCGGGTGGAGCCGGTGAACACGATCTTCGCCACGCCGGGGTGGTCGATTAGAGCCCGTCCGGCGGTGTGGCCGTGACCGGGCAGGACCTGGAACAGGCCCTCGGGCAGCCCGGCCTCCAGGGCGAGTTCGGCCAGCCGCAGGGCGGTGAGCGGGGTCGTCTCGGCGGGCTTGAGGACGACGGCGTTGCCGGCGGCGAGCGCGGGTGCGGTGCCCCAGGCGGCGATCGGCAGGGGGAAGTTCCAGGGGGCGATGACCCCCACCACACCCAGCGGTTCGAGGATGGTGACGTCGAGGCCGCCGGGCACCGGGATCTGACGCCCGGTCAGCCGCTCCACTCCCCCGGCCGCGTAGGCGAGCAGATCACGGACGTTGCCGGCCTCCCAGCGGGCGTTGCCGAGCAGGTGGCCGGCCTCGCGCACCTCCAACCGGGCCAGTTCCTCGACGTGTTGGTCGACCACGTCGGCGAACCTGCGCAACTGGCGGGCCCGGTCGGCGGGCGGGAGCGCGGCCCACTTCGCCTGGGCCGCGGCGGCACGGACGACGGCCGCGTCCACGTCGGCCACGGTGGCGGCGGGGACGGTCGCGACGACCTCTTCCGTCGCCGGGTTGAGGACCGTCAGCTCAGGCTCGTAGGACAACTCGGGACCTCTCACAGACGTTCGAAGGAGCGGCGCAGCTCCCAGTCGGTGACCGCGGCGTCGAAGGCGTCCAGCTCGACGCGGGCCATGTTGCGGTAGTGGGCGACGACTTCGTCGCCGAAGGCGGCGCGGGCGATCGGGCTGTTCTCCCAGAGTTCGGCCGCCTCGCGGAGGTTGGTGGGGACGTGCGCGTAGTCGGCGCTGTAGGCGTTGCCCGCGCAGGGTTCGGGCAGCTCCAGCTTCTGCTCGATGCCGTGCAGCCCGGCCGCGACGAGCCCCGCCACCGCGAGGTAGGGGTTGACGTCCCCGCCGGGCAGCCGGTTCTCGAACCGCATGGAGCGGCCATGGCCGACGACCCGCAGGGCGCAGGTGCGGTTGTCGTATCCCCAGGCGACCGCGGTCGGCGCGAACGAACCCGGCTGGAACCGCTTGTAGGAGTTGATGTTGGGCGCGTAGAGCAGCGAGAAGTCCCGCAGCGCGGCGAGTTGACCGGCGAGGAAGTACCGCATGACCTCGGACATCCCGTCGGACCCGGATCCGGCCATGGCGTTGTTGCCGGCCGCGTCCGCGAGCGAGAGGTGGATGTGGCAGGAGTTGCCCTCGCGCTCGTTGTACTTGGCCATGAAGGTGATCGACACGCCCTCCTGGGAGGCGATCTCCTTGGTGCCGGTCTTGTAGATCGCGTGCTGGTCGCAGGTGACCACGGCGTCGTCGTAGCGGAAGGCGATCTCGTGCTGGCCGGGGTTGCACTCACCTTTGGCGGACTCGACGGTCAGCCCGGCGGCGGCCATCTCATTGCGGATCCGGCGCAGCAGGGGCTCGATCCGCCCGGTCCCCAGCACCGAGTAGTCGATGTTGTACTGATTGGCGGGTGTGAGCCCCCGGTAGTTGGCGTCCCAGGCCTGCTCGTAGGTGTCCTTGAAGACGATGAACTCCAGCTCCGTGCCGACCTGGGCGGTGAAGCCGTGCTCGGCGAGGCGCTCCAGCTGGCGGCGGAGGATCTGGCGCGGGGCGGCGACCACCGGGGAGCCGTCGTTCCAGGCGAGGTCGGCGATGAGCATGGCCGTGCCGGCGTTCCAGGGCACCCGGCGCAGGGTGGACAGGTCGGGGTGCATGGCGAAGTCGCCGTAACCCCGGTCCCAGGAGGACATGGCATATCCGTCGACGGTGTTCATCTCGGTGTCGACGGCGAGGAGGTAGTTGCAGCCCTCGGTGCCGTGGTGGAGGACCTCGTCGAGGAAGAAGCGGGCGGCGAACCGCTTGCCCTGGAGCCGGCCCTGCATGTCGGGGAAGGCCAGGACGACGGTGTCGATCTCACCGCTCGCGACGAGGGCGTGCAGCTCCTCGACGCCGAGCGGGGGTGTGCGGTCTGCCACGGAAAGCTCCTTCGGCTTCTTCGCGCTTCTTCGGCCGGGCCGGAAGCCATAAGGTATTGCCGAGAACCATTGCTTGGGAAGGGGGTGCGGCGGGATGTCGGTGGATCCGGAGGGCGACCTGGAGGACCGATTGACGCCGGTGCTGCGGCCGGTGCGGGCGGGGAACGGTTTCGAGGAGGCGCTGGAACAGATCCTGCAGGTCGTACGGCTGGGCCTGGTGCCGGGGGGCGAGCGGCTGCCGGCCGAGCGGGAACTGGCGGAGCGGCTGGGGATCAGCCGGGTGACCCTGCGCGAGGTGCTCAAGGTGCTCCAGGACCAGGGGCTCGTGGAGTCGCGACGGGGGCGGTACGGCGGCACGTTCGTGCTGCCGAAGTCGGATGCGGGGGGCGAGGACGAACTGCGCCGGCGGAGCACCGAGGTCGACATAGAGGACGTACTGCGCTTCCGGGAGGTGTTGGAGGTGGGGGCGGCGGGCCTGTGCGCGACCCACGGCCTGACGGCGGACCAGTCGGACCGGCTGCGCGAGGCACTGGCCCGCACGCACGACGCTCCGCTGGCCGACTACCGCCGCCTCGACACCATGCTGCATCTCACCCTCGCCGAGCTGTGCGGCTCGCCGACGCTGACCGCGCAGTACGCGGCGGTACGGGCCACGGTGAACGACCTGCTCGACTGCATCCCGCTCCTCGTCCGCAACCTGGAGCACTCCCAGCGCCAGCACAGCGCGCTGGTGGAGGCGGTGCTGGACGGGGACGCGGACGGGGCGCGGGAGATGATGCGGGAGCACTGCGGGGGCACTGCGGCGCTGCTCAGGGGCTTCTTGGCGTAGGCATTTAAAGGTAAAGCACTGCACCATTCAGGGAGGGTCCGTGACCGGACGGCCGTTGATCGGCGTGAGTACGTATCTGGAGTCCGGCGCGCGCTGGGGTGTGTGGGAGCTGGAGGCGGCGCTGCTGCCGGCCGGCTACCCGCGCCTTGTGCAGCAGGCGGGCGGCCTGGCGGCGATGCTCCCGCCGGACGCGCCGGAGCACGCGGCGGCGGCCGTGTCCCGTCTGGACGGCCTGGTGATCGCGGGAGGCCCGGACGTGGAGCCGTCGCGGTACGGCGCGGAGCGGGACGCTCGTACGGGGCCGGCGGCGCGGTTGCGTGACGCGTGGGAGCTGGCATTGACGGACGCGGCTCTCGCGGCGCGGGTGCCGTTGCTGGGGATCTGCCGGGGGATGCAGGTGCTGAACGTCGCTCTCGGAGGGACGCTGGTCCAGCACATCGACGGCCACGCGGAGACTCCCGGGGTCTTCGGCCGGCACTCGGTGAAGCCGGTTCCGGGGACGCTGTACGCGGCTGCCGTCCCGGAGGAGACGTCCGTGCCGACCTTCCATCACCAGGCGGTGGATCGGTTGGGGGCGGGGCTCGTGGCGTGCGCGTACGCCGGGGACGGGACGGTGGAGGCGGTTGAGCTGCCGCGGGCTTCCGGGTGGGTTCTGGGGGTTCAGTGGCATCCGGAGATGGGGGAGGACGTGAGGGTGATGCGAGCGCTGGTCGCGGCGGCGACGCAATAGCCTTCCTCGCCCCCGCCGCCCCTACCCGTCCCATCCTTCTGGGGGCTGCCGCCCCCAGACCCCCGCTTCGGCCTGAACGGCCTCGTCCTCAAACGCCGGACAGGCTAAAAAGATCAAGCCCAGGTCCGCACAATCCAGCCCCTTGGGGGTCCCCCCTCTGGGGGAGTTTGAGGAGCGGGGTCTGGGGCGGAGCCCCAGGATGGGACGGGTAGGGGCGGCGGGGGCGAAAAAAGTCAGGTTCGGGTCAGGGACAGCAGATCCCTCGCCGGCCCCACCGGACGGTGACCCGTCGGCCACACCGCGCGGAGCGAACGCGCCAACGCGACGCCGTCGACCGGCACCCGCACCAACCTCCGCACACCCAACTCCTCCCCCACCGCCAACTCACTCAGCACGGCCGGCCCCGCCCCACTCACCGCCGCCGCCTTCACCGCCGTCGTCGAGGACAGCTCGATCAACGGCCGGGCCAGACCCCCCAGCGCCGCGTCCAGCACCTGCCGCGTCCCCGACCCCTCCTCCCGGAGGATCAACGGCGTCGCCGCCAACTCCCCCGCCTCCAACGCCCGTCGACGCCGAGCCCAAGGATGCCCCGGCGCCGTCACCACGATCAGGTGGTCGTGCGCGATGACCGCCGAGTCCAGTCCCGCGGGGACACTGACCCCCTCCACGAAACCAAGGTCCGCCTCCCCGGACAGCACCCGCTCCGCCACCACCGTCGAGTTCCCCGCGAGCAGCGACACCGCCGTGTCCGGCCGCTGCGCGTGCAGTGCCAGGAGCCAGCCCGGCAGCAAGTACTCCGCGATCGTCATGCTCGCCGCCACCCGCAGCCGCGAATCCCGCCGCACCCGCAACGCCTGCGCCCCCGCGTCGAAAGCCGCCGCCGCCTCCACCACCCGCCGGGCCCAGTCCGTGACCAGCGCCCCCGTGTCGGTCAGACGGGACCCCCGCGGCGATCGGTCCACCAGCGCCACCCCCAACTGCCGCTCCATGGACCGGATCCGACTGCTGGCCGCCGGCTGCGTGATCCCCATCTCGCGCGCCGCCCCGCCCAGACTCCCGAGCCGGGCCACCGCCAGCAGCAACTCCAGCGCCCCGAGATCCGGCACCCGATGCGCGAGCGGCCCGGCGGACCTCACCGTCTCGGCGATCTCAGCCCTCTCGTCCCTGTCGTCCATGCCCTTGCTCATAACCTCAGCTTATGCCCCCATAGACCTGTCCTCCCTGGTACCGGCCACCACCCGGCGAGACCGTGGAGGCATGGTCACCGCAGCCCACCCCCTCACGCGTGCCACCGCACGCCCGCCGCACGCCAGGACCGTCCGTCACCTCGGACCCAACTGGTACGCATCCGTCATGGGCACCGCCATCGTCGCCACCGCGGGATCGGCCCTGCCCCTCGGCATCCCCGGCCTGCGCGGCGTCTGCGCGGCCGTCTGGGCCCTCTCACTCGCCCTACTGCTGACCCTGCTCATCGCCCGCGCCCTGCACTGGACCCACCATGCCGACCAGGCCCGGGCCCATCTCCTCGACCCTGCGATGGCGCCCTTCTACGGCTGTCTCGCCATGGCCCTGCTCGCCGTCGGCGGCGGTGCCATGACCGTCGGGCGGGACTGGATCGGGCCGCACAACGCGGTCGTTCTCGATGCCGTGCTCTTCAGCGCCGGTACGGTCGTCGGGCTCGCGTCCGCCGTCGCCGTCCCGTACCTCATGGCCGTACGGCAAAAGGTGGACGCGGCCGACGCCTCGCCCGTGTGGCTGTTGCCGCTCGTCGCGCCCATGGTGTCGGCCGCGCTCGGTCCGCTGCTCGTGCCGCATCTGCCGGCCGGACAGGCTCGGGAGACCTTGCTGCTGGCCTGTCTCGCCATGTTCGGCGTCAGCCTGCTGGCCACGCTCATGATGCTGCCGGTGGTTTTCGGTCGGCTGATCACCGGTGGGCCGCTGCCACTCGCCCTCACGCCGACGCTGTTCCTGGTGCTGGGCCCGCTGGGGCAGTCCACCACCGCCGTCGGCAAGTTCGCGGACGTGGCGCCCGGGGTCGTACCGGCCCCGTACACCGAGGGGTTCGAGGTGTTCGCCGTGCTGTACGGCGTACCCGTGATGGGGTTCGCGCTGCTCTGGTTCGGGCTCGCGACCGCGCATGTGGTGCGGGCGCGCCGGAACGGGATGCGGTTCGCGATGACGTGGTGGGCCTTCACCTTCCCGGTGGGCACCTGTGTCACGGGCGCCGAAGCACTGGGCCGGCACACGGGGTTGCCCGTATACGACTGGCTGGCGGTCGGTCTGTACGTCGTTCTCGTCGCCGCCTGGGGCACCGCCGCCGTGCACACGGCGCGCGGTCTGGTCAGCGGCGAACTGCTCGCAGGGCCGCGCCCAGCACCCCTGGCGCCTCGGCCAACGACGGCCCGTACCAGGTGAGATGACGTCCGCTGACGAGTGCGCAGGGCAGGCCGGGGAACGCCTCCGGGCCGTCGTCGGGGGTGAAGCGGTAGGGCTCGTCGGGGAGTACGACCACGTCCGGGCGGGCCGCCCGCAACTCCCCTACGGGGATGGTCGGGTAGCGCTCGGGGTGGGCCGTGTAGAGGTGGTCCACGCCCAGTCGGGTCAGGACGTCGCCGGCGAAGGTGTCGCGGCCCAGCACCATCCAGGGGCGGCGCCAGATCGGTACGACGGCCGTGGTGCGGGTCCGCGGTGCGGGGAGGGCGGTCCAGGCGGACTGTGCCTCGTCGAGCCAGCGGGGGCGGGACACGGCCCCGCATGCCGTCAGTACCCGGGCGAGTTCCCCGAAGGCCTGCGGCACGGTCCGCACCTCGGTCACCAGGACCTCGACGCCGGCGGCGCGCAGGGCGGCGAGGTCGGGTGCGCGGTTCTCCTCCTCGTTGGCGATCACCAGGTCGGGGCGGAGCGCGAGAATCGCCTCGACCTTCGGGTTCTTGGTGCCGCCGATGCGGGTGACGGCGAGGTCGGCGGGGTGTGTGCACCAGTCCGTCACCCCGACCAGGGCGCCCGGCACGGACTGGGCCACTGCCTCCGTGAGCGAGGGGACCAGGGAGACGACGCGGGGCGTCACTGACGCGGCCGGTCCTGGACGGCCTCGATGTGCTCGGCCACCGCGACGACGACCACGCGCGTGTCCGACACGGTCGCCCGCCAGCGGTGACGCACCCCGCCGGTCAGGTACAGCGTGTCGCCGCGGCCGAGCCGGTAGGCGCGGCCCTCCGCCTCGATCTCCACGGCGCCGTCGGCCACGTACATCAACTGGTCGTTGCGGTAGTGGAGTTCACGGCCCGCGTCGTGGTCTCCGGCGAACTCCGTGGCGTGCATCTGGTGGTGACCCCGCACCAGGGAACGCATCTGCGGTTCGCCCGCCGGGGCGGCTCCTTCGGCCCGGACGACGTCGACGCTGCACGCCGGGTCGGCGGCGGCGAGGAGTTCGACGGCGGTGGTGCGCAGGGCGTCGGCGACCTTCTCCAGGGATGTCGTGCTGGGCCGCGCGCGATCGTTCTCGATCTGGCTCAGGAAGGGGACGGACAGGCCGCTGCGTTCGGCCACGACGGCGAGGGTGAGCTCCAGCGCACGGCGGCGTCGCCGCACGGCCGCGCCCACGCGCAGGGACTGGCCCTTGTGGTCGTCTTTGTGGTCGCCCATCGCTCCGGCTCCCTCCTTCACTCGTCGGCGTCCGGGTGCGGTACTCCTGACGAGTTCTCTGCACCTTACGCAGGTTCGGCAAACTGTTTCATGTGCCCGTCACATACCCGTAAACACTCCGTGCGGTCAACGCGCCAACTCTTGCCAGTGGATGAGTTCCCGTACGGGACCCCTACCGCATAGTTCAATGCCCGAAAGGTCCCGCATGTTCCCGCCCATCGACACGGAAGCGACCGGTCGGGTCCACGGTGTCGCCGTGACCGGGGTGAGGCCTGGGCAGGGATGTAGCGCTATGTGGTTGGCCGGATTCTTCTGGTAGCCCTTGGCATATGTGTTCCCGAGACGGCCCGAGGGGTGGACCCCACCACACGCTGTCAGGACGCGCGGGGAGGCCCACCCCTCGGGGGTGTCCGAGCGGCGGCTAGTGCGGGGTCATCCGGTCCACCATGTCCGGGTGATCCTTGAGCCAGGCGGCGACCGCCTCCTGCACGTGGCCCTGGCCGTGCTCGTTGATCTCGCTCTCCAGGCTGCCCAGTTCGGCCTCACTCATGTGAAAGTTCTTGATCCACTTGGTGAGCTGGGGGTATTCGCCCGGGAACTTCTCGTTCGAGATGGTGCGGATCGTGTTGCCCTCGCCGAAGAGCTTCTTGTCATCCTTCAGCTTGGTGAGGTCGTACTGGCTGTATGCCCAGTGCGGGGACCACAGGACCACGGCGACGGGCTGCTTCTTGGCGTAGGCGCGCTTGAGCTCGGCCAGCATCGCGGGCGTGGAACCGTCGACGACCTCGTACTCCTTGTCCAGGCCGTAGCCCGGCAGCACCTTCGTCTTGAGCAGGTTCATCTCGCCGGTGCCCGGTTCGATACCGATGATCTTCCCGTCGAAGAGGCCGGCCTTGCCCTTGAGGTCCTCGTAGGACGTGATGCCCTTGACGTACGAGGGCACGGCGACCTCCAGGGAGGTCGGCTGGTACCAGGTGCCGAGGTCCTTGAGTCTGTCCTTGCTCTTGTCCCAGTAGTTCTGCTGCGCGTACGGCAGCCAGGCGTCGAAGTTGAGGTCGAGGTCACCGGAGGCGAGGCCCGTGTAGACCGGACCGACGTCCATCTGCTTGAGGTTCAGCTTGTAGCCGCGAGTCTCCAGGACGTTCTTCCAGAGATAGGTGACGGCGATGTCCTCGTCCCACGGGAACCAGGCCACGTCGATCGCGCGCTTGGTCTCGGCCGCGGCCTTGGTGTTCCGGACCGGGGCCAACTTGTCGACGAGACCGGGCTGGTCCTTCAGCCAGGTGCGCACCGCGTCCTGCTGCTTGCCCTTGCCCGCCTTGTTGATCTCGGCTTCCAGGCTGGTGAGTTGCTTCTCGGTGAGCTTGAAGTCCTTCAGCCACTCGCCCACGGTCGGGTTCTCGTCCGCGAACCCCTTGCGGGAGAGGGTGTGCACCCCGTCGCCCTTGCCCCAGGCGCCCTTGGGGTCCTTGAGCTTCTTCAGCTTGTAGTCGTTGTACGCCCAGTGCGGCGACCAGAGCGTGACGACGACCGGCTCCTGCTTGCTGTACGCCCGCTTGAGCTCGGCCAGCATGGCGGGCGTGGAGCTGTCGACGACCTTGTACTCCTTGTCGAGGCCGTACTCCTTGAGGACCTTGCTCTTGAGCAGGGCCATCTCGCCGGCGCTGGACTCGATGCCGGTGATCTTCCCCCCGAAGGTCGACGCCTTGCCCTTGAGGTCGGCCAGGGAGTTGACGTCCTTCATGTACGCCGGGACGCTCAGCTCCAGGGAGGTCCGGTCGTACCAGGCCCCGAGGTCGTCGAGCTTGCTGCCGTACTTCTTCCAGTACTGCGCGTGGGTGGTCGGCAGCCAGGAGTCGGTCTCGAAGTCGACGCTGCCCTGCGCGAGGGAGGTGTAGAGCGGGCCCGCGTCGAACTGCTTGGCGTCGACCTGGTAGCCGCGCTGCTCCAGGATCTCCTTCCACAGGAAGGTGGAGGCGACGCCCTCGTCCCAGGGGATGTAGCCGATGCTGAGCTTCTTGCCCTGGCCGACATCGTTGCCGTCGGCGACCGCGGTGCCGTCCGACCTGCCGCCGAAGATGCCCATGCCGCCCGCCACCAGGGCCAGGACGACGACACCGACCACGGCGATCTGCGGGCTTGGCCGGTACGACCAGATCTTCAGGCCGCTCTGGGCGGCGCGGGCCTTGGCGGCGGCGCGGCGGCCCAGCGGGGAGACCTGGGTGCCCAGGGCGCTGGTCATGCGGTCCAGGTAGATCGCGAGGATCACGATCGCCACGCCCGCCTCGGAGCCGAGGCCGACGTTGAGCTGGCCGATGGCCTCGTTGACGTCGCCGCCGAGGCCGCCGGTGCCGACCATGCCGGCGATCGCGGCCATCGACAGGCCGAGCATGATGACCTGGTTGACGCCGGCCATGACGGTCGGCAGGGCGAGCGGCAGCTGGACGCGCAGGAGCGTGTCGCGGGGCGTGGTGCCGAACGCGTCGGCCGCCTCGACCAGTTCCTTGTCGACCTGCCGGATGCCCAGCTCCGTCATGCGCACACCGGGGGCGAGCGCGAAGATCAGGGTCGCGACGATGCCCGCGGAGGCGCCGGTGCCGAAGAACAGGATCGCCGGGATGAGGTAGATCATCGCGGGCAGCGTCTGCATGAAGTCCAGGACGGGCCGGACGATGCCGCTGACCCGGTTGGAGCGCGCGGCCCAGATGCCGACCGGCACGGAGATCACGAGCGCGATGATCGTGGCGACCAGCACGAGGGAGAGGGTCACCATCGCGTCGTCCCACAGTTCGAGGGAGTCGATGAAGGCGAACCCCACGAAGGTGAGCAGACCTGCGGTCGTGCCGCGCAGCCAGAACGCGAGCACGGCGAAGATGCCTGCCAGCAGCAGGGGTTGAGGCGCCTGGAGAACGGCGTCGATGCCGTCGTAGGTGCCCGTGAAGACGGTCTTGAGGAAGTCGAAGAGCCAGGAGACGTGGTTGAGCAGCCAGTCGACCGCGTCGTTGACCCAGTCGCCGAGCGGGATCCTAGGCACGGGCCACCTCCTCGTTGCCGAGGAAGCCGACCAGGCGCGACTGCCGGACCACTCCGACGAGTTTCCGTTCCGCGTCCACGACGGCCACCGGATGCGTCAACAGGGCGCTGAGCGCGCAGAGTTCGGTGAAGGGCGTGTCGGGCGTCACGGTCCGGCACTCGCTCTCACGCGCACAGCCGCAGTCGGCCTCGTCGCCGCGCACGTCCGTGTCCATCACGGCCGAGGCGGTGAGCACGCGGGAGCGGTCGACGTCCTTGGTGAAGGACGCGACGTAGTCGTCGGCGGGCCGGACGAGGATGTCCTGTGCCGTGCCGGTCTGGACTATGCGTCCGTCGCGCATGACGGCGATGCGGTCGCCCAGCCGCATGGCCTCGTTGAGGTCGTGCGTGATGAAGACGATCGTCTTCTTCAACGACTGCTGGAGCTGGAGCAGTTGGTCCTGCATGTCGCGGCGGATCAGCGGGTCCAGCGCGCTGAACGACTCGTCCATCAGCAGCAGGTCGGCGTCTGTGGCGAGCGCGCGGGCCAGACCCACGCGCTGCTGCATGCCACCGGACAGCTCGTCGGGCCAGGACTTCTCCCAGCCGGCCAGTCCGCACAGGGCGAGCGCCTCGCCGGCGCGACGCTCGCGCTCGGCGCGGGGCACGCCCTGCACGGCCAGACCGTAAGCGGCGTTCTCGACGACGCTGCGGTGCGGGAAGAGCGCGAAGTGCTGGAAGACCATGCTGATCTTCCGGGCCCGGACGGCGCGCAGGTCGCGGTCGGAGAGTGCGGTCAGGTCCTGTCCGTCGAAGCGGACATGGCCGGCGGTCGGCTCCAGGAGGCCGTTGAGCATCCTGAGGAGGGTGGACTTGCCGGATCCGGACAACCCCATCACGACGAAGATCTGGCCGGGGTCCACCGTGAAGGAGGCGTCGATGACGGCGGCGGTGGTGCCCTCCGCGCGCAGTTCCTCCCGGTCGGCTCCGTCCTCAAGTCGCCGCAGCGCCTCGTCGGGTCGTCTGCCGAACACCTTGTAGAGATGCTCTGCCTCTAGCGTGGCTGACACGCGTACCTCTCGTCTCTCGGGGCAAGGGAACAGGAGACGACGGGCCGCAAACAGTCGTATGTGCAATCGGCATCGCTCCGAGGCGGCCCCTGCCCTGGTCGGGGCGGGACAAACGCACCAGTGGGCCAGTTCACACGTCGTTTACAACTGCCATGCGGGGCCCGGTGACGGGTGAGTGTCAGTGCGGTGCGGCATGATGCGAGGCGTGACCGGACGACTGATGCTCCTCGACACCGCCTCGCTCTACTTCCGCGCCTACTTCGGCGTCCCGGAGTCCGTGAAGGCCCCGGACGGCACGCCGGTGAACGCCGTGCGCGGCCTCCTCGAATTCATCGACCGCCTGGTCAAGGACCACCGCCCCGATCAGCTGGTGGCGTGCATGGACGCGGACTGGCGCCCCCAGTGGCGGGTCGACCTCATCCCCTCCTACAAGGCGCACCGCGTCGCCGAGGAGGTCGAGGCGGGACCGGACGCGGAGGAGATCCCCGACACGCTCTCGCCGCAGGTCCCGATCATCGAGGACGTCCTGGACGCGCTCGGCATCGCGCGCGTGGGCGTCGCCCGGTACGAGGCGGACGACGTGATCGGCACGTTCACCGCGCTCGCGAAGGGCCCGGTCGACATCGTCACCGGCGACCGCGACCTCTACCAGCTGGTCGACGACGAGCGGGGGGTGCGCGTGCTCTATCCACTCAAAGGCGTCGGCATGCTCCAGCTCACCGACGAGGCGGTGCTGCGCGAGAAGTACGGCGTCGACGGCCGTGGGTACGCGGATCTGGCGACCCTGCGCGGCGACCCGAGCGACGGCCTGCCGGGCGTGCCGGGCATCGGCGAGAAGACGGCCGCGAAGCTGCTCGCCGAGTTCGGGGACCTGGTCGGGATCATGGCGGCGGTGGACGACCCGAAGGCGAAGCTCACGCCGTCGCAGCGCAAGCGCCTGGACGAGTCCCGCCCGTACGTGGCGGTGGCCCCGACGGTGGTGAAGGTCGCCGACGACGTGCCGCTTCCCGAGGTCGACACGGCCCTGCCGCACTCCCCGCGCGACCCGGCGGCACTGGACGCGCTGGCGGCGCGCTGGGGGCTTGGCGGCTCGCTGCACCGGCTGCTGGTCACCCTCGGGAGCTGACGCTCGCCGCCCCCGGAGCATGATCGGGACGGTCAATACCGCAAGCCTGGTTCTCATATCAGCGACTCACCCTCTCATTTCGGGAGGGCAAAGCTCTGCGTGTCGGTCTCAGCAACCTCTCATGCGGGAGGTGTTAAGTAGGGGAGAGATGCTAACTTAGGTTTACCTAAGCAAGGGACCAGGGAGGACGCCATGGCAGAACGCCCGGCTCGGAAGCCGCGGAAGCCCCACACCGCGCAGGTCGTCCGCACCGAACGGCTCACCCCGCACATGCAGCGCGTGGTGCTCGGTGGCGAGGAACTGGCCGTGTTCGCGGCCGACACCTGCACCGACCATTACGTGAAGCTCCTGTTCCCCACCGGTGGCGCCACTTATCCCGAGCCCTTCGACCTTGAGCGGATCCGCGCGGAGTTCCCCCGCGAGCAGTGGCCGGTGACCCGGACCTACACCGTCCGCGCCTGGGACCCCGAACATCTTGAGCTGACGCTGGACTTCGTGGTGCACGGCGACGAGGGCCTGGCCGGCCCGTGGGCGGCGAACGTCCAACCGGGCGAGAAGGTGCGCTTCATGGGCCCCGGCGGTGCCTACGCGCCGAACCCGGAGGCGGACTGGCATCTGCTCGTCGGCGACGAGAGCGCGTTGCCCGCGATCGCCCGCTCCCTGGAGGCGCTGCCCGCGGGCGCGGTCGCCCACGCCTTCGTCGAGGTCTCCGGCCCCGAGGAGGAGCAGAAGATCGACTCCGATGTGGAGGTCGTCTGGCTACACCGCGGCGACCGGCCGATCGGCGAGCCCCTTCTCGACGCGGTACGGGCACTGTCGTTCCCGGAGGGCCGGGTGCACGCCTTCGTCCACGGCGAGGCGCACTTCGTCAAGGAACTGCGCCAACTCCTCCACTGCGATCTGGAGATCCCTCGCGAAGACCTGTCGATCTCCGGCTACTGGCGGCTCGGCCACAACGAGGACGGCTGGCAGGCCTCCAAGCGGGAGTGGAACGCGCGCATCGAGGCGGAGCAGGAGGGCAGCGCGTCGTCCGCGGCGTGACACGTCCCCTGCCCGGCATCTTGGAAGCGGCGGCACCTCTCGGGTTGCCGCCGCTTCGTCATGCGCCCGTGCCGACGGGGCCAACTCGCCTACACCGACCGCTGATACGACCTGAACGTCCGGATCGACAGCCACACCGCCACCACCGCGAGCGCCAGCAGCGCACCCCCGCGGCTGAGCACGTCACCCCAGTCGGGATCCTCGGACAGCGCCGAACGGCCCGCGACCATCGCCCAGTTGAGCGGGTTGAAGTCGGCGACGTGCCGCATCCAGCCCGGCATCTGGGCCGGCGCCATGAAGGCGCTCGACAGGAACGTCAGCGGCAGCAGCAGGAAGGTGTTGATCCCGATGATCGACTCCCGCTCCCGCACCAGCATGCCCAACGCGTTGGACAGCGCCCCGAACACCGTGCCGAGCAGCACCGAGGCGACCACCAGGATCGCCACGCCACCGATGCCACCCGGGTAGTCGGCGCCGCCGAGCAGGCCGAGCAGCACGATGACGACCGACTGGAACGCGGTGACCAGGCCGTTGTTGACGACGTTGCCGTTCATCAGGGCGGCCCGGCTGACCGGGGTGGTCAGGAAGCGGTTGAGGGTGCCCCGCTGGATCTCCTCCAACGTGCCCATCCCGGCCCACATGTTGGAGCTGAGCGCGCTCATCACCACCACGCCCGGCACCAGGTAGTCGAGGTAGGAGGTGGTGCCGAAGCCGCCCAGCTCGACGACGTTCTTGAAGAGGTCGCCGAACAGGAACAGCCAGATCACCGGTTGGATCAGAGTGATGATGGCGAACGCGGGCTGCCGTGCGAACACCATGAGTTGACGCTGCGTCATGTACCAGGTCTGGGAGACGGCCGTGCTCATCGGGCACCTCCGGCGAGGACGAGGGGCTGGTCGGTTCCGGCGTCGGCCTCGGCGTAACGGCGGCCCGCGTAACGGAGGTAGACGTCGTCGAGGGAGGGGCGGGCGACGGTCGCGGCGGCGACGCCGACCCCGGCCCGCTCCAGGGCCGCGAGCAGGGCGGGTACGGCGGCCGCTCCGTCGTCGGCACGGACGCTGATGCGGCGCCCGTCGACCAACACCTCGTGCACGCCGGGCACTTGACGCAGAGCACCGCCGAGGAGCGTACGACCGGCCTCACCGACCGCCTCGCGCACCTCCAAGTGAACGGCGTCACCGCGGAGTTCGCCCTTGAGGGAGTCCGGGGTGCCTTCCACGACGACCCGGCCGCGGTCGACGATCGCGATGCGCTCGGCGAGCCGGTCGGCCTCCTCCAGGTAGTGCGTGGTGAGCAGGATGGTCAGCCCCTCGTCGCCGGCCAGCCGACCGATCTCGTCCCACATCGCGGTGCGGGCCTCGGGATCCAGACCGGTGGTGGGCTCGTCGAGGAAGAGCACCTCGGGGCGGTGCACCAGGCCGAGGGCCACGTCGAGCCGTCGCCGCATGCCGCCGGAGTAGCCCTTGACGGGACGCCGGGCGGCGTCGGCGAGGCTGAACCGGTCGAGCAGCTCGTCGACGCGGCTGTTGAGCCCGGCGCCCCTCAACCCGTAGAGCCTGCCCTGCAGTTGGAGGTTCTCGCGGCCCGTGGCGACGGGGTCGGCGCCGGAGCTCTGGGCGACCACGCCGATCGCGCGGCGCACCCGGTCCGGATGGCGCAGCACATCGTGCCCGGCGACGGTGGCGGTGCCCGAGTCGGGGCGGGCCAGGGTGGTGAGGATCTTGACGGT
This sequence comes from Streptomyces sp. NPDC092369, assembly GCF_044755245.1. NCBI lineage: Bacteria > Bacillati > Actinomycetota > Actinomycetes > Kitasatosporales > Streptomycetaceae > Streptomyces > Streptomyces sp. NPDC092369. The sequence goes on along the minus strand of NZ_JBIVQP010000008.1, from coordinate 325,270 downwards.
GGTGGATTTGCCGGCGCCGTTCGGCCCGAGGAGTCCGAAGACGGTGCCGGGTTCGACGGTGACGTCCATGCCGTTGAGGGCGGTGACATCGCCGGGGTAGGTCTTGATCAGCTGACGCGCCTCGACGGCGGGCGCGCGGGTGGGACTCCCATGTGTGGGACCCGATGGGGTGGGACTCATGACGACAGCTCTCCTGAGTGAGCGGATGCGGATGAGGACCGATCCGTCCGTCCACGCGTGCGAAGAGCGCCGGGCTATCCTGGGTGTGCCGCACCTCGATCAGCCTGGCTCGCCGCACGGTGGAGTCGGTTCGGGGTTCGAGACCCCGGCGGAGCTGCTGCAACAGCTCGGTCGGGGTTCTTCTCCGTTACGTGAACTCCGGTGGCACAACCCCCGTTTCATGGAACTGGCGCCACCCCTCGACGCCGGACAGCGAGCCCTTCTCGATCTCCGCCAGGAGACCCCGGACCCACTCCGCCTGCGCCTCGGCCATGTGCAGTTGGTATTCGACCTCCACGAGGAAGATCCGCGGCAGCGTCTCGCAGAGCTTCGCCAGCGCTGCCCGCCCGCTCGCCACCTCCAAGTCGAGGCTGCGCAGCCGCTCTTCGAGCAACCGGACCGCCTCGTCAGGGGGCAGCGCCCCGATCAGCGACAGCGCGGTCTCGAAGATCGGGTACTCCTTGACCGGGACGGCCACCAGATCCGACAGCCACTCGGTCATCTCCGTGCGCCCGGCCTCGGTGAGCCCGTAGACCGTGCGCTCGGGCCGATTGCCCTGCCGCTCCACATCGGTGACCTCGACGAAGCCGTGCTTCTCCAGGCTCTGCACGACCGTGTAGAGCGAGCCGTAGTTGATCTTCGTGCTGGTGTCCTTGCCCTGGCGGCGCAGGGTCTGGGCGATCTCGTACGGGTGCATGGGTTTCTGCCAGAGGGTGACCAGCACGGCGAGCGCGAGCGGGTTGCTGAGCTTGCGGCGCTTCACCGCCATGGAGAACACCTCGCTTCCGAATATCCGTGAGCGAACATATCGCGAGTGGCCCGCGGCGTCAATACACGATGTATCGCGATTCCGGTGTCACCGCAAGGGCGTGAGGACTTGGGCCCCCCGCGGACACGGCGGCGTGACGCGTACGAAACAGCCCCTCCCTAATTTCTGTCGCCTGACAGGAACTCCGCACGCCCTGTCGCCGACAGGAACCCCGCGCCACTCTCCGCTCCCGCGCCGAAGGCAGGTGCCGCCGTGACGACAACCGCCCCCTCCGACGTACGCCCCGATCCGCCGCACTCCCCCGACGACCACTCCCTCGCCGAGTTCGGCTACCGCCAGGAGCTGCACCGCAGCCTCGGCCGGTACGCCTCCTTCGCGGCCGGCTTCTCCTTCATCTCGGTCCTGACGACCGTCTTCCAGTTCTTCGCCTTCGGGTACGCGTTCGGCGGCCCCGCCTTCTTCTGGGCCTGGCCGGTGGTCCTGGTCGGCCAGCTGCTGGTGGCCGCCTGCTTCGCCGAACTGGCCGCGCGCTACCCGATCTCCGGCGCCATCTACCAGTGGTCCTCGCGCCTGTCGAACCTCACGTTCGGCTGGTTCGCCGGCTGGATCATGGTGATCGGACAGATCGTGGTGGTCGCCGCTGCGGCTCTCGCGCTCCAGATGGTGCTGCCGGCGATCTGGTCGGGCTTCCAGCTGATCGGCACCGACCCCGCCCCGACCTCGGCGGACGGCGCGGCCAACGCGGCCGTGCTCGGCGTGATCCTGCTGGTCCTCACCACGCTGGTGAACATCCTCGACAACCGTGTGATGTCCCTGATCAACCGGGTCGGCGTGACCGCCGAGATCATCGGCGCGATCCTCATCGTCGTCCTGCTGCTGACCCACTCCGAGCGCACCCCGAGCATCACCTTCCACACCACGGGCGCTGCCCAGTCGGGCCTGTTCGGGGCACTGGCGGTGGGCTCGTTCACGGCGGCGTACGTGATGATCGGCTTCGACAGCGCGGGTGAGATGAGCGAGGAGACCCGCGACCCCCGCCGCACGGCACCCCGCACGATCCTCACCGCGCTCGGCGCCGCGGGCCTGCTGGGCGGCCTGATCGTTCTCGGCGGCCTGCTCGCCGCCCCCAGCCTCACCGACGGCCACCTGTCGGTCGACGGCCTGAGCTACGTCCTCACCAGCAGCCTCGGCGACGGCTTCGGCAAGGTGCTGCTCGCCGACGTGGTCGTGGCGATCGCCGTGGCCACCCTCGCCATCCAGACAGCGGCCTGCCGCATGCTGTTCTCCATGGCCCGCGACGGCCAACTCCCCTTCGCCGCCCGCCTGTCCAGGGTCAACCCCCGCACGGGCATGCCCAGCGCCCCGGCCCTGGTGGTAGGCGTCCTGGCAGCGGCCCTGCTCCTCCTCAACTTCTCCTCCCCCGAGGCCTTCCTGGCCATCGGCACCACCTGCATCGTGATGCTGTACCTGGCCTACGCGATGGTCACGGGCCCGCTCCTCCTCCGCCGCCTACGCGGCGAGTTCACGACGGACGGCACCGACGAGAAGGGCGCGAAACTCTTCTCCCTCGGCCGCTGGGGCATCCCGATCAACGCCCTCGCCCTGGTCTACGGCCTCCTGATGACGATCAACCTGGCGTGGCCACGGGCGGCGGTCTACGACCCGGCGGGTGGGCATTGGTACTTCCAGTGGTTCACCGCCGTATTCCTGCTGGTCACGGTGCTGCTCGGGTTCCTGTACCAGGGCGTGAAGGCGCGACGGGGGACGTCCGTTCCGGAAGGGGCAGTGGCGGGAGCGCCCGTCGAATCCGCTTGAGCTCCCCGGCCCGCTCGTACTCTGCGGCCATCGCGATGCCCCGCCCGTTGGCGCTGTCCATCGGGCGGAGCATCGGAGCATCCAGCGCAAGCAGCCGGCGAGCACGGATGGAATGGCCGCCAGGCTACGCGCGAGCACTGACAACGACGCTACGGACAGGACTCGCCGAACTTCACCGCGCCGAACACGACCGGCTGCCCGCTCAACTTCGCCCCCGCGACCGGCTGTTGGCTGCACACCTGCCAGTTCGAGCCGATGAGTACGAGCCGCCCGTCGCCGGACGCGTCATCGACCGTGATCGAGGTACTGGAGTCGAGCGCGTCACGGGCGGCCTGGACCGACTTCCCCTTGAAGTCCGGCATGGTCCCGCCGGCCTCCGAGGGTGCCGCCTGGTCCTCGGTGGGGCAGGTCTCGTCAAGCTTGACCGCGCCGAAGTCCAGCTTGGTGTCCGTGGCCACGCCGGTGCCGGCCTTCACGTTCTGGGAGCAGACCTTCCAATCCCGGTCGAGGATCTGATGCCGGTCACGACCCAGGGAGTCGTGGCTCTTCAGGTCGTAGAACCCGGCCTCCTGCGCGGTGTCCTGGGCGGATTGAAGACCCATACCGACAAAGTCGGGGACTGTCCTGGTCTCGTCGACGGCCGTGGGGCTACCGCCGGTGGCCGGGGTGGTCGGACTGCCGCTTCCGCCGGTCTTGTCGTCGTCGCAGGCGGAGCCGATGCCACCGATGACGAGGATGCCCGCGGTGACACCGCCGACGAGCTTCCAGTTCCGCCGCTGCTTCGGCGGTGGACCTCCGCCCCATGTCGGCGAACCAGGCTGCGGCAATGCGGAGTTGGACACGATGCGACCTCTGATACGTAGATGAGCGGACACCGTGTCAGGTCGGGCCGGACGGCCCGTACGGTGCGTGGCGAACGCGTGGCGGGTACGGATTCTGCAGGCCGGACCCGCGACGCCCCCTACCCCTGAGCCGTGACGCCGGTGATCTCCACGGACACCTTCGTGCCCGACGAGACCGTGCTGATCACCGACGGCGTGTAGTTCAGACTCGTCCGGTCCGACAACTCGGCCGTCGCGATGACCGGGCCCGACTCGTCGCCGTGGATCTCATAGGTGATCCCGTAGACGGCGTCCGGGTCGATGTCCTCACTGTCACCCAGGAAGGTCAGATCCGGCTCGACCGTCACATTGCAGCCGGCCGACCCGAAGCACTGCCGCGACGTGGTGCGCAGTTCGATCGTGAAGTCTTCGGCGGCGACCTCGTCGTACACCGGCGAGGGGTCCGGCTCCTCCTCGGCGACGGTCACGGCGTCCTCGTCCGGGGCACTGGACGTCGACCCGGCCGAGGCCGGCTTGCCGTCGGCGTCTCCGGACCGCGCCACCACGATGCCCGTGCCGATGACGGCGGCGATCACTGCCGCGGCCGAGGCGATGACGATCAGGTGGGTGCGCGACACTTTGGGAGCCGACGGCTCGGGCGCCGACGGCGGGAAGTCGGGCATGGGTGGCGGCGCGGCGTCAGTCATGGTCCCCCCAAGGACGTGATGGGCAGGACGGCATCATGTGTCCTCATGTGCGACGCATGGGGGAAGTGTGCCCATATTGACTACTGATGAGTGAGAGCTCGGGACACCGCTGGACGGAGCGCGACGGAGCCGCAGATCTGGCCCCGTCGTGACCGGTACCGCGGGCCTCGGCCGACTGTGGATCTCCGTCGTCCTGGTCCTCTTCGGCGTCGGCTCACTCGCCGGTGTCACCCTCGCCGGACGCCTGTCCGACCGACGCCCCGGCCTGGTCCTGGCGGCCGGCGGACCGCTGCTGCTCATCGGCTGGCCGGCTCTGGCCGTACTCGCCGACCGGCCGGCCGCCCTGCTCGCCCTCGTCCTCGTGCAGGGCACGCTCTCGTTCGCGCTGGGCGCCACCCTGATCACCCGAGTCCTCTACGAGGCCGCGGGCGCCCCCACCATGGCCGGTTCCTACGCCACCGCCGCCCTCAACATCGGCGCGGCCGTCGGCCCCCTCCTGGCCGCGACCGCCCTCGACACCCCCGCCGGAGACCGCGGACCCCTGCGGGCGAGCGGCCTCCTCGTGGCGCTCGCCCTGCCGATCGCGTACCGGGCTCTGGGCCCCCTGCGCACCGCCCGGCCCCCGTACGCCTGACCCCGATGCCGCCCCCGCTCCTCGTACGCTGACCCCCTGATGAAACGCAAACCCCGCATCCCGCCCTCCCCCCTCCCCCAACGCCAGGGCGTCGACCCCGTGCGCGTGAAACTGCCCCAGGACGGCCCCTGGCCCACCGTGCGCGCGTATCTCGTCGAGCGGCTGAGCGGGGCGGGGGTCGGGGTCGTCGACGGGATGTTCGACGCGGGGGAGATCGTCGGGACCGACGGGCGGGCCGTGGCGCCGGAAACCGCGTACGAGCCCGGCATGTTCGTGTGGTTCCACCGCGAACTGCCCGCCGAGGTGCCCGTGCCGTTCGCGCTGGACGTCGTGTACCGGGACGAGCACCTCGTCGTCGCCGACAAACCGCACTTCCTGGCCACCACCCCGCGCGGCAGCCATGTCACCGAGACCGCGCTGGCGCGGCTGCGCCGGGAGTTGGGGATTCCGGCGCTCGGTGCCGCGCACCGCCTCGACCGGCTCACCGCCGGGCTGGTGCTGTTCACCGTGCGACCCGAGGACCGGGGCGCGTACCAGTCGCTGTTCCGCGACAGGAAGGTGCGCAAGGAGTACGAGGCGGTGGCTCCGTACGATCCCGGGCTCGAACTCCCTCGGACCGTGCGCAGCCGGATCGTGAAGGAGCGAGGAGTGCTGGCCGCCTACGAGGTCGACGGTGAGCCGAACGCGGTGAGCCGCGTCGAACTCGTGGAGCGGCGCACGGAGTTCGGGATCGCGCGGTACCGGCTGCTGCCCGCCACGGGCCAGACGCACCAGCTGCGCGTCCACATGAACCGGCTCGGCGTACCCATCCTCGGCGACCCGCTCTATCCCGAGGTCGCCGACCCCGTGCCGCCCGGTGACTTCCGGCGCCCGCTCCAACTGCTGGCGCGGACCCTGGAGTTCACCGATCCGGTCACGGGGGTGGAGCACCGGCTGCGGAGCACGCGCACGCTCGAAGCCTGGTCCTCGTACGGCGATTGGGACGACCGGGACGCCGAGCAACCGCCCGACCGGGACGCTGAGCAACCGCCCGACCGGGACGCTGAGCAACCGCACGACCGAGACGGTGCGTAGCCACCGACCGGGACGGGGAGCCCGACCGGGATGTCAGTAGCCGCCGCGCCACCAGCGCAGGAACCGCTGCCAGACGCTCGACCCGTGCACGGGTTCCTGCATCGGCGCGGGCGTCGGCAGCGGCGGCGGCGGTGCGACCGGTCGCGGCTCCACGACGGGCGCCGCGGCCACCGGCGTCGACGGCTCGGACTGCGTGGTGCCCACCTGCCAGGTGGCGCGCTGCGGCGGGACCGGGGCGTGGCCCGGCTTCTGCATGATGTCCTGCGGCGGCTTCGGGTCGAAGAAGACCGGCAGCTCCACCAGGTGCCGCGAGGCGATCGACTGCGTCCAGGTCAAGTCCTCCTCGTCGCAGTCGAGTTGGACGTCCGGCAGACGCATCAGCAGCGCGTCCACACCGGTGATCGCGATGCCACGGGCGATGTCCTGGCCCGGGCACTCGTGCGGGCCGCCGCCGAAGGCGAGGTGGGACCGGTTGCCCTGCATGTTGGCGGCGAGGTCGGGGCGCACGCGCGGGTCGACGTTGCCCGGCGCGACACCGAAGAGCAGTCCGTCGCCCTCGCGGATGCGCTGGCCGCCCAACTCCGTGTCGCTCTTGGCGTAGTAGGCGAAGACGGTGCTGAACGGCGGTTCGTCCCACAGGGACTGCTCGACCGCCTCGGGCACCGTCATCTGGCCGCCGCTGAGTTGGGCCCGGAAGCGCGGGTCGGTCAGGACCATGCGCAGCACGTTGGCGATGAGGTTGACGGTGGCCTCGTACGCGGCCATGAGGACGACCCAGAGGTGCTTGGTGACCTCGTCGTCGGTGAGCTTGGCCGGGTGGCCGATGAGCTGGCTGGCGAAGTCCTCCTCGGGCTGCCGGCGCCGGCGCGCGGTCAGCCGTTCCAGTGTGCCGAGGACGTAGCCGTGGCTGGCGATCGCGGTCTCGGTGCCCTTGAGCATGTCGCGGGTGGCCTGCACCATCCGGTCGTTGTACTCCTCGGGCATGCCGAGGATCTCGCACATCACGGCCATCGGCAGGTGCTCGGCGAAGTCGCTGACGAGGTCGGCGCGGCCGGTCTCGCAGAACTGGTTGACCAGGCGCTGCGTCGCGCGGTTGATGTGCCGGCGGGTGCCGCGGTGGTCGATGGTCGAGATGGCGCCGGTGACCGCGCCGCGCAGCCGCAGGTGTTCGTCGCCCTCCGCGTGGGAGCAGATGGGCTCCCAGGCGATGTGCGGCATCAGCGGGTGGTCGGGCTTGACCATGCCCTCCTGGAGCGGGGACCAGATGCGGCTGTCCCGGCAGAACTGCGAGGGGGTACGCAGCATGTGCAGGTTCTCGGTGTGGCCGAGCACCACCCACATCGGCACGTCGTCGTGGAGCAGTACGGGCGCCACCGGGCCGTGTTCCTCGCGCAGTTGCTCGTACAGGGAGGCCAGGTCCTCCGCCTCGGGGCCGTAGAGCCGGTGCAGTCCCCCGGGGCCGCGGTTGTGGGCGGGACAGCCGGGCGGCGGTCCGAGCGTGGGGTCGTCCGTACCGGTGAGGGAGTGGGATTCAGGCGTCACGGTGGTCGCTCCGAAGGGGATCCGTTGTCTGGGGGGCGGGCTGGACCGGGCTGTCAGGTGAGCGCGCCCGTCATGGCGAGCGAGTGCAGGAAGCGCATGAGGGTCATCAGGACGTCCCGGCTGGAGGCCCGGCGGCGCACGTCGCACTCGATGATCGGGATGTCCTCCGCCAGGTCGAGCGCGGTGCGCAGGTCCTCGACGGGGTAACGGGGGCCGTCCGGGAAGGAGTTGACGGCGACGACGAACGGCACACCGCGCTCCTCCAGTCGCCCTATGACGTCGAAGCTGACCTCCAGGCGGCGGGTGTCGATCAGCACGACCGCGCCCAACGCGCCCTCGAAGAGGCCGTTCCACAGGAACCAGAAGCGCTCCTGGCCCGGTGTGCCGAAGAGGTACAGCACCAGTTTCTCGGTGATGCTGATGCGGCCGAAGTCCATGGCGACGGTGGTGGCCGTCTTGGTCTCGGAGCCGTAGTTGTCGTCGACCCCGACGCCGGCCTGCGTCATGGTCTCCTCGGTGGTCAGCGGCCTGATCTCGCTGACCGAGCCGACCATGGTCGTCTTGCCGACTCCGAAGCCGCCCACGATCACGATCTTCGCCGCGGCCTGGGCCGTGTGCGGCAGGTGGTCCTCGGTGCGTGGGCCGGGGACGGTGTCAGAGCCTTTGAAGTCCATGCATCACCGCTTCGAGAAGGGAACGGTCGGGGAGCGCCTGCCGGACGATCGGGGCGCGCGCCACCACCAGTTCGGCCGTCAGCATCTCGGTGAGCAGCACGGTCACCACACTGAACGGCAGGCTGAGATACGCCGAGAGCTCGGCCACCGAGAGCGGGGCGGAACAGAGCCGGAGCATCGTCGTCTGCTCGGGCGTGGAGGAGGGCGACGGGTCGGAGTGCGCCACGATGAGGGTGACCAGGTCGAGGTCGGCGCGCTCGCCGTCCCGTCCGGCGACCACGTACAGCCGTTCCGGCGCCTTCCCGTCGGCCTGTTTGCCCTCTTCGCCCCGCGCGCTTTCGTCACCCTGTTCGGTCTCGATGACCTCTTTGGGTTTGCGGGGCGGTTCTTCCTTGCGATATCGCCGTCGGCGTTGCGGAGGAGTCATACGGTCTGCCCGTTGCGCCTGGGCGGACTGGTGAGGTGGGCTCCGATGCGTACGACGAGGTCGCGCATGCGGTTGCTCATCAGCCCGGGTTCGGCGACGACGTCGGAGAGGACCGCGAGGTAGGCGTTGGCGCCCGCTGCCATCAGGTAGAAGTAGCCGCCGTTGATCTCGATGATGACCAGCTTCATCCGGCCGTCGCTGTCCGGGATCTCCTGGGCCACGGCACCCGCCAGACTCTGCAGTCCCGCGCAGGCCGCGGCGACGCGGTCGGCCGCGTCCGGATCGCCGCCGTAGCGAGCGATGCGCAGGCCGTCGGCGGAGAGCACCACGATCATCTCGATGCCCGGTACTCCGTCGGCGAGATCCTTGAGCATCCAGTCGAAGTTGGCTCGCTGCTGGATCACTTGGGGTCCCTCTCGTCGTCGGCCTCAACACGGGCCGGCTCGTTGGTCGGCTGGGGGGTGTCGAACGGGTCCGGCATGCCCTTGAGTCCGTCCCAGAACGCCTCGACCCACAGGCCGGGTTCGGGTTCGTCCTTCTTCTCCGGCTCGGGCTCGGGCTTGGGCGTGGACCAGACGGTCGGGGTGCCCTCCCGCTCGGCCCGTTCGATGGCGGCCTGCTCGGCGATTCGCACGTGCATCGGGGTCTTGACCCGGCTGCGGCGCTGCGGCAGGCCGCCCGCGGTCCATTCGGTGACCTCGGGGACCTCGTCCTCCATGGACACACCGGCCGGGATGCGCGGACTGGTGGGGCGCCGCTTCTTCGGCGCGCGCTTGGGACCTTCGATCGCGCCGAGTTCGGGCCTGGGCGAGCCGGTGGCGCCGACGCCGTGGGCGAGGCCGGGCGCGGGGTCGGTGGTCATCATCACGCGCGGCACGATGAGGACGGCACGGACACCGCCGTACGCCGAGGAACGCAGCGAGATCTGCATGTCGTACGCCTTGCACAGGCGGCCCACGACAGCGAGGCCCAGGCGCGGGGACTCGCCGAGGTCCTGGAGGTCGACGCCGGCCTTGGCGCGCTCCAGCAGGGCCTCGGTCTTGGCGCGGGCCTCCTCGCTGAGACTGACGCCGGCGTCCTCGATCTCGATGGCGACGCCGGTCTGCACCTCGGTGGCGGTGACGTGCACCTTGGTCTGCGGCGGCGAGTAGCGCGTGGCGTTGTCGAGGAGTTCGGCGCAGGCGTGGATGACCGGCTCGACGGAGACGCCGCGGATGTTGACGTGGGCGATGGAGTCCAGCGAGATGCGCCGGTACTCCAGGATGCGGGACATGGCACCGCGCAGCGTGCTGTAGAGGGTCACCGGGGCCGGCCACTGGCGGCCGGGGCGGCCGCCGCCGAGCACGGCGACGGAGTCGGCGAGCCGGCCGATCAGCGCGGTGCCGTGGTCGATGCGCAGGAGGTCGTCGAAGACCTCCGGGTTGCGGCCGTGGTCCTCCTCCATCTCCCGGAGTTCTTTCGCCTGTTGGTGGACGATCGCCTGAACGCGGCGGGCGACGTCGACGAAGGAGCGCTGCGAGGAGTCCCGCAGGGCCTCCTCGCGGTCGATGATGTCGAGCACCGTCTTCAGCACCCGCACCTGTGCCTCGGGGAGTTCGGCGTAGGAGGGGTCGAGGTCACCGAGTCGGCGAATCACCTCTCCGGGGGAATTCCCGGCCCGCATCAGCTGGAGCGCGGCGGGCGCGATCTCGTAAGCGAAGCGGAGCATCTCCTGCTCGTGCAGGGAGATCCGCCGTTCCAGATACGCAGTGTGACGACCGCTCTGCTCGCGCAGGTTCCGCAGTGCTCGGCCGCGTCGTACCGCTTCGGCCGCCGTCGCGATCACCAGGAGCGTGGCGACGGCGCCGCACCAGCCGACGGCCGCGCGGGCCGGCTCGGTCACCACGGCGACGGCGGCTCCGGTCGCGGCGGCCATCACTATGGCAGGCAGCAACAGCACGCGCGCGTAAGGAAGTTCGCGGCGCCCGGGAGGGGATTGAACACTCACCATGTAGGCCCTCTGAAACAAATCGACGGGGGGAGTCGCACATATGGGGAACAAGCGCACGAATACATCTCAACTCGGTGCGCTGCGGGCGAGCTTAGTCCGACCGGATCATCGCCGTGTCATATTCAGCAAGCACCTGAAATCGCCCACGCAACAGGAGTACTCTCGGCTGCATTTACACGCAGAGACGTCATTCGCACACGTTCGGTCACGGCGTACAGGCATACGAAAACCACTCACCGTGACGGGTGAAGGTCAGATTCCGGCGATGCGCAGAGCCGCGTCGGCGGTCGCTTCGGCAAAGGCCGACACCGGCCGCTCCGGGTCCGAGCGGTGCACGAGGATCACGCCCTCGATCAGCCCGAACAACAGGTCCGTACGCAGATCCAGCTCGCTCTTGGCGAGCGCGCCCCCGGCCTCGGTCGCCGCGAGCAACTGCCGGTAGGCGTCCTTGAGTTCGGCGCGCACGGCATGGAATCCGGCGAACCGCTCGGCGCGCACCTCGGGCAGCAGATAGAGGCCGCCGAGGTTGTGCGGGCCGCCGCACAGCAGCTCCACGTCGGTCCGGCACAGCTCCCACAGCCGGTCCCCGGCCGGGGTCACGTCGTCGGCGAGCAGCTCACGGGCGTACGTGAGCGAGGGCGTGACCGTGGACTCCAGGAGCTCGGCGAGCAGTTCCTCCTTGCCGGAGACGTAGTGGTACATCGACGCCTGCCGCATGCCGGCGCGCTCGGCGACCGCGCGGGTGGTGGTGGCGGCGTACCCGCGGGTGGTGAACAACTCGGCGGCGGCGGTGAGCAGTTCGTCGCGCGGCTGGAGGCCACTGTCCGGCCGCTGCGCGGCGCGCGGCCGGCCGACCCGGCGTCCACCTGTCGCTCCCATGGTTTCGATCCTCGCACACGGCGCCCCGCGGCAGGCTCGGGGCGATCTTGGTGAGGGCTCGGTAACCGAGCGGCAACGCGCGGGCAATCCCGGCGACCCGCCCGCCTCCTAATTTCTGTCGAGCGACAGAAATAGCCGCGCAGCACAGACACCCCCACAGAGCCAACCCCGGAGTCGGAGGTCACGCGATGGCGACAGGTACCACGTACGGAGCCCGCGCCCACGCCCGCGCCCAGGAGGGCGGCCGCGCCGAGGCCATGCCCGTCGTGCCGGCCGCCGACTGGCCGGACCCGCCCTGCGCGGCCGGCCACCTGGTGTGGGCCGAGACGGTCGCGGGCGGCAACTACACGCACCGCGTGCTGGCCCGCGGCACCGAACTGCGCCTGACCGACCTGCACGGCGACGCCTGCGCGCACCTGCTGCTGTACGCGGCCGACCGGCCCTGGGAGCGGCTCAACGTCGCCGACACGGTGAAGGTCCAGTGGAACGCCTACCTCGGCGAGGGGCAGTTGCTCCTGTCCGACCAGGGCCGCGTCCTCGCGAGCGTCGTCACCGACACCTCCGGACGCCACGACGCCCTGTGCGGTACCTCCACCCTGGTCCGCAACACCGAGCGGTACGGCGACGGCACCCCGCAGTCCCCGTCCCCCGCCGGACGCGAACTGTTCAAGCTGGCCGCCGCGAAGAACGGCCTCGAACCCCGCGATCTGCCACCCTCGCTCTCCTTCTTCCAGGGCGTGCGGATCGCCGAGGACGGCTCCCTCGACTTCACCGGCTCCACCGGCCCCGGCGGCAGCGTCACCCTGCGCGCCGAGCAGGACGTCACCGTGCTGATCGCCAACGTGCCGCACCCGGCCGACCCGCGCCCCGAGTACGTCAGCACCCCGCTGGAGGTGCTCGCCTGGCGCGCCGCGCCGACCACGCCGGGCGACCCGCTGTGGGACGCCTCCCCCGAGGGCCGCCGCGCCTTCCTGAACACCGCCGATTTCCTCGCCGCGAGGGGGCTCGCATGACGACCGTGGAGACACCCGTGAAGACCGTGGAAGTGCCGGCCCGCGCCGCCTGGTCCGCGATCGTCCGTGCGGGCGGCACCCTCACCATCACCGATCTGCACGGCAACCAGGCCGTCGACTTCCTCGTCTACGACGCCCACGACACGTCGGTCCGCTACAGCGCGCCCGACACCATCCAGGCCCAGGGCAACCTCTTCCTCACCACCGGCAGCGTGCTCATGTCCAACGAGCACACCCCGCTCATGACCGTGACCGATGACGAGGTGGGCCGCCACGACACGGTCGGCGGCGCCTGCTCCAAGGAGTCCAACACCCTGCGCTACGGCCACCACACCTGGTCGCAGCACGCATGCGTGGACAACTTCCTCGCCGAGGGCGCCAAGTACGGCCTGGGCAAGCGGGACCTGGTCTCCAACATCAACTGGTACATGAACGTGCCGGTCGAGCAGGACGGCACGCTCGGCATCGTCGACGGCATCTCCGCGCCGGGCCTGAAACTGACCCTGCGCGCGGATCGGGACGTCCTGGTCCTGGTCTCCAACTGCCCCCAGATCAACAACCCTTGCAACGGCTTCGACCCGACGGCGGTGGAGATGACGATCACCGGAGCGCCGGCATGAGCCTCACCCCCGACAGGAACCCCGCCTCCGACACCGCGCTCGCCTTCGACACCCTCCTGGTCGCCAACCGCGGCGAGATCGCGGTCCGCATCATCCGCACCGCCCGCGAACTCGGCCTGCGCACCATCGCCGTGTACTCCGACCCCGACCGCTCGGCCCCGCACGTCCGGCTCGCCGACGAGGCGGTCCGGCTCGGTCCGGCGCCCGCGAAGGAGTCGTACCTCGACGCCGACCTGGTGCTGAAGGCGGCCAAGGACGCGGGCGCGGGTGCCATTCACCCCGGCTACGGCTTCCTGTCCGAGGACGCGGCCTTCGCGCGGCGCTGCGAGGACGCCGGGATCGTGTTCGTCGGACCGACGCCGGAGCAGCTGGAGTTGTTCGGCGCGAAGCACACGGCACGGGCGGCGGCAGAGGCGGCCGGGGTACAACTGGCACCGGGAACAGGCCTGTTGGCGGACCTCGACGAGGCGCTCGCCCAAGCCGCGCTGATCGGTTACCCCGTCATGCTGAAAGCGACCGGCGGCGGTGGCGGTATCGGCATGTCGGCATGCCGGTCGGCCGCCGAACTGACCGACGCCTGGGAGCGGGTGCAGCGTGTCGCCGCCGCGTCCTTCTCCTCCGCCGGCGTCTTCCTGGAACGCCTGGTGGAGCACGCCCGCCATGTCGAGGTGCAGGTCTTCGGCGACGGCGACGGCAAGGTCGTCACCTTCGGCGACCGCGACTGCTCCCTGCAGCGCCGTAACCAGAAGGTCGTCGAGGAGGCTCCGGCCCCGGACCTGCCCGACCACGTCCGCACCCAACTCGCCTTCTCCGCCCGCGACTTGTGCGCCTCCGTCGGCTACCGCTCGGCCGGCACCGTCGAGTTCGTCTACGACGCCGCCCGCGAGGCGGCCTACTTCCTTGAGGTCAACACCCGCCTCCAGGTGGAACACCCGGTCACCGAGGAGATCTACGGCGTCGACCTGGTCGCCTGGATGCTCCGCCTGGCCGGCGGCGAGCGCGACGTCGTCCGCGACCCGGGCCCACCGCACGGTCACGCCGTCGAGGCCCGTCTCTACGCCGAGGACCCCTCCCGCGAACACCGGCCCAGCGCGGGCCTGTTGACGCGGGTGGAGTTCCCGACGGGCGTCCGCGTGGACGGCTGGGTGGAGACCGGCACCGAGGTGACGACGTCGTACGACCCGATGCTCGCGAAGGTCATCGCGTACGGCCCCGACCGCGCGCACGCCCTGCGTCGCCTGGACGAGGCGCTGGGCCGCACCCGGGTCGACGGCATCGAGACCAACCTGGGCCTGGTCCGGGCGGCACTGGCCGACCGGGACTTCGGCGCGGCCACGCACTCCACGGCCACCCTTGCCGCGGTGACCGACCCCACCCCGCGCGTCGAGGTGGTGACCGGCGGCACGCTCACCACGGTCCAGGACTGGCCCGGCCGCACCGGTTACTGGCAGGTCGGCGTGCCCCCGTGCGGTCCGATGGACGACCGCTCCTTCAGGCTCGGCAACCGGGCCCTGGGCAACCCCGAGGGCGCGCCAGGCCTCGAATGCACGCTCCAGGGACCGACGTTGAGATTCACGCACGCCACCACGGTGTGCGTGACGGGCGCCCCGGCCCCGGTGACGGTCGACGGCGCGCCGGTAGCGCAGTGGGAGCCGGTGACCGTTCCGGCGGGCGCCGTCCTGGAGATCGGCACCCCGTCGCAGCACGGCCTGCGGACGTACGTCCTGTTCGCGGGCGGCGGCCTGGACGTCCCCGCCTTCCTCGGCAGCGCGAGCACCTTCACGCTGGGCCGGTTCGGCGGCCACGGCGGCCGGGCGCTGCGCACGGGTGACGTCCTGCACGGCGGCACACTCGCCGAGGGCACTCCCGTACCGCCCGCGGATCGCCCGGCCTTCGGCGCCGTATGGGACGTGGCAGCCGTCGAAGGTCCGCACGCGGCACCGGAGTTCTTCACCGAGGACGACATCCACGACTTCTACGCGGCCGACTGGAAGGTCCACTTCAACTCGGCCCGCACGGGCGTCCGCCTGGTCGGCCCGAAGCCGCGCTGGGCGCGCACCGACGGCGGCGAGGCGGGCCTGCACCCGTCCAACATCCACGACACGCCGTACTCGGTCGGCGCCGTCGACTACACGGGCGACATGCCGGTCCTGCTGGGCCCCGACGGCCCCTCCCTCGGCGGCTTCGTCTGCCCGGCGACCGTCACCAGCCAAGAGCGCTGGAAACTGGGCCAGTTCAGGCCCGGCGACACGGTCCGCTTCCGCCCGGTGAACGTCGACGGCTCCCCCCGTCCCGACATCGTGGACGGCGGAATCCTGGCCCGGGACGGAGACGTCACCTTCCGCCGCAGCGGCGACGACAACCTCCTCGTCGAATTCGGCCCCATGCAGTTGGACCTGGCACAGCGCATGCGGGTCCACGCCCTGATGGAGGCGGTGTCGGAGGCCGACTTCGAAGGCGTCACGGACCTCACCCCCGGCATCCGCTCCCTGCAGATCCAGACGGACCCCACCCGTCTCCCCCAACACGAACTCCTCACCTCCGTACGGGAGACAGCGGCAGCCCTCCCACCCACGGACCAGCTGATCGTCCCCTCCCGCACGGTCCATCTCCCCCTCTCCTGGGACGACCCGGCCACCCGCGAGGCCATCGCCCGCTACATGGCGGGCGTCCGCGACGACGCCCCCTGGTGCCCCTGGAACATCGAGTTCATCCGCCGGGTCAACGGCCTGGAGTCGGTCGACGACGTCTACCGCACGGTCTTCGACGCCGAATACCTCGTACTGGGCCTGGGAGACGTCTACTTGGGCGCCCCGGTCGCCACGCCCCTCGACCCGCGCCACCGCCTGGTGACGACCAAGTACAACCCGGCCCGCACCTGGACGGCCGAGAACTCCGTCGGCATCGGCGGCGCCTACCTCTGCATCTACGGCATGGAGGGCCCGGGCGGCTACCAGTTCGTGGGCCGTACGACCCAGGTGTGGTCGGGCTGGCAGCAGCGGGGCGCCTTCGAGCCGGGCTCGCCCTGGCTGCTGCGGTTCTTCGACCGCATCAAGTGGTACCCGGTGGAGGCGGACGAACTCCTCGACCTGCGGGCCGACATCACCTCCGGCCGCTTCGTGCCGCGCATCGAGGAGGGCACCTTCTCACTGGCCGCGTACGAGGGTTTCCTCGCCGAACAGGCCGATTCCATAGCGGAGTTCAGGTCACGGCAGCAGGCGGCCTTCGCCACCGAGCGGGACGCCTGGGAGGCGGCCGGCGAGTTCGCCCGCGCCGAGGCCGCGTCCGCACCGGCCGCGCCGCAGGCCGAGGTGACCGTGCCGGCGGGCGGCCGACTGATAGAGGCCGAATTCGCGGCCTCCGTATGGCAGTTGAACGTAGAACCCGGCGACGAGGTGACGGCCGGACAGCCGCTCCTCGCGCTGGAGGCGATGAAGATGGAGTCCAGGGTGCACGCGCCGGTCGACGGCGTGGTGGCGGAGATCCTGGCCCGGCCGGGCGACCAGGTGGAGGCGGGGACGGCACTGGTCGTCCTCGCTCCGGCCACGAACCGATAGTCGAGGAGCACGTATGTCCAGCACAGTGTCCCGGGTCGGCGCCGCGTACGACCGCATCGCGGCCGTGGACCGCCCGGAGATCTGGATCGACCTGCGCCCCCCCGCGGAGGTCGAGGCCGAGGCCCGGTCGATCGACGAGCGATTGGCATCCGGCGAGCAACTCCCGCTCGCGGGCCGCCTGTTCGCCGTCAAGGGCAACATCGACGTGCACGGCCTTCCGACCACCGCGGGCTGCCCGGCGTACGCGTACACCCCGGAGTCGGACGCTCCGGTGGTGGCCCGCCTCCGGGCGGCCGGCGCGGTGGTCCTCGGCACGACCAATCTCGATCAGTTCGCGACCGGCCTGGTCGGCACCCGCTCGCCGCACGGGGCCGTCCGCAACGCCGTCGACCCGACCCGGATCAGCGGCGGCTCCAGCTCCGGTTCGGCGGTCGCCGTGGCCCTGGGCATCGTCGACTTCGCCCTCGGCACCGACACGGCGGGCTCGGGTCGGGTCCCGGCCGCCTTCAACGGCATCGTCGGCATCAAGCCGACCCGTGGCCTGGTCCCGACGGAGGGCGTGGTCCCGGCCTGCGCGTCCCTGGACTGCGTGACGGTCTTCGCCCGCACCCTCCCGGAGGCCGAACAAGCCCTGGCGTTCATGACCTCCCCACCGACCCGGGACCTCCCCCCGCTCCCCCAGCGCCCCCCGGGCCCCTGGCGCGTGGCGATCCCCTCCCCCGGCCAACTGGGCGAACTGGACGAGGGCTGGTCGGAGGCGTACGAGGCTGCCGTGGCCCGGCTGAGGGCAGCGGGCGCGGACGTCCGTACCCTCGACCTGAGCGCCTTCACGGAGGCGGCGGCGATGCTGTACGAGGGCGCGTTCGTGGCCGAGCGCTACACGGCCGTGGGGAGTTTTATCGACAAGGCGATCGCGGACGGCGTCGACGGCCTGGACCCCACGGTCACCGGCATCATCACCCGAGCCCGCGACATCCCGGCCCACCGCCTGTACACGGACCTAGACCGCCTGGCCGCCCTCCGCACCCGGGCCCTCACCGAACTGGCCGACGCGGACGCCCTGCTGCTCCCGACGACCCCAGGCCACCCAACCCTGGCCGAGGTAGCCGCCGGCCCCCTGGGCACCAACGCCCGCCTGGGCCGCTTCACCAACTCCACCAACCTCTTCGACCTGTCAGCGCTGTCCGTCCCGTCGGGCGAGGTCAACGGCCTCCCGTACGGCGTCATGCTGATCGGCCCGGCCTTCACGGAGGACCGCCTGGGCAGCATCGCGCGCCTGCTGGAACCGGAGACACGTATCGCGGTAGTGGGCGCCCACCTGACGGGCCAGCCCCTGAACCCCCAACTCCTGTCCCTGGGTGCCCGCTTGGACCGCACGACCACCACGGCCCCGGTCTACCGATTGCACGCCCTCGCGACGACCCCACCGAAGCCGGGCCTGGTACACGTGGGTGAGGAGGGAGGAGCGGCGATCGAGACAGAGGTATGGCGCCTACCGGCAGAAGGCCTGGGCCGCCTACTGACCGCCCTCCCCCGCCCGATGACGCTGGGCAGCGTGGAGTTGGCGGACGGCACTGCTGTCCCCGGCTTCCTGTGCGAACCGGCGGCACTGACGAACGCCGAGGACATCACCAGGTATGGAGGTTGGCGCTCATTTCTAAACCGGGGGTAGGGGCAACGCCGCCAGGGGCGCGGGGCTGTATCGATGTGCGGCTCCGCCGCGTGGGCGCGACCAGCCACGGCGAACCCGCACCCGCCAACGAACAGGTCACCCCACAGACGAGTAGGCCACAACCCCCCGCAACAACTGATCAACCGCCTTACGCGCAGCCTTCGCCACAGTCGACCCCTCTGCCGCGGATGCCGCCGAAATCTGCCCCAGTACATCGATCACCTGCTTGCACCACCGAACAAAGTCCCCGGCCGGCATCTCCGCCTCCCGCAGCACCTCATCCAGCCCCTTGCCCGAAGCCCACATATACGCAGGCCAGGCAAACCCAAGATCGGGCTCCCGCTGTCCGACCCCTTCGGTCTGGCTGATCCGGAAGTCCTCCTCAAGGGCATCGAGCCGCCCCCAGATCCGCACCATCTCCCCCAGCGCGGCCTTGGCCTTACCCGACGGCACCTTCGGCGCCATCGCATCGTCCCCGACCCGCGCCTCGTACACCAACGCGGAAACGCACGCGGCGAGTTCGGCGGGACCGAGCCCTTCCCACACGCCGGCCCGCAGACACTCACTCGCCAGCAGGTCCAACTCGCCGTACAGCCGCGCCAGCCGCTTGCCGTGCTCGGTGACCTCGTCGCCCCGCAGATAGTCCAGCTCGGTCAGCAGCGCCACGATCCGGTCGAAGGTCCGCGCGATCGTGTTCGTCCGGCCCTCGATCCGCCGCTCCAGCTGCGAGGTGTCCCGCATCAGCCGGTGATACCGCTCGGCCCAACGCGCGTGATCCTCACGGTCGTTGCACCCATGGCACGGGTGCGCCCGGATCGCCGTACGCAGCCGGGCGATCTCACGGTCGTCGGCCGCCTGGGCGCGCTTCTTGCGGGCCCGCTCCGGCGGGATGTGCCCGGCCTTGGTGCGCAGCGCGGAGGCGAGGTCCCGACGGGACTGCGGTGAGCGCGGGTTGAAGGACTTCGGGATGCGCATCCGCTCCAACGCCTCGACCGGCACCGGGAAGTCCATCGACGCGAGCCGCTTGACCTGCCGCTCGGCGGTCAGGACCAGCGGGCGGGGCCCGTCGTGGTGCTCGAAGCCGCGGTGGCCGTTGGACCGGCCGGCCGGCAGCCCCGGGTCCAACACCAGCGCCAGGCCCGCGTACTTGCCGGTCGGGACGTGGATGACGTCCCCGGGCTTGAGCTTCTCCAGCGCCACCGCCGCCTCGGCCCGCCGCTCGACCGCGCCCTGTCTGGCCAGTTCGTTCTCGCGGTCCTTGAGCTCGCGGCGCAGGGTCATGTACTCGTCGAAGTCGCCGAGGTGGCAGGTCATGGAGTCCTTGTAGCCCTCCAGGCCCTCCTCGTTGCGCTGCACCTGCCGCGAGATCCCGACGACCGACTTGTCGGCCTGGAACTGCGCGAAGGACGTCTCCAGGAGTTCGCGCGAGCGGTGCCGGCCGAACTGCTCGACCAGGTTGACCGCCATGTTGTACGACGGCTTGAAGCTGGAGCGCAGCGGGTACGTACGCGTGCCGGCCAGGCCCGCGAGGTGCTCGGGGCTGATGCCCCGCTGCCACAGCACGACCGCGTGGCCCTCGATGTCGATGCCGCGCCGGCCGGCGCGCCCCGTCAACTGCGTGTACTCGCCGGGGGTGATGTCGGCGTGCTCCTGCCCGTTCCACTTGACGAGCTTCTCCAGCACCACCGAGCGCGCGGGCATGTTGATGCCGAGCGCGAGGGTCTCGGTCGCGAACACGGCCTTCACGAGGCCGTGCAGGAACAGTTCCTCCACAACCTCCTTGAACGTCGGCAGCATGCCCGCGTGGTGGGCCGCGATGCCGCGCTCAAGGCCTTCCAGCCACTCGTAGTACCCGAGGACGTGCAGATCCTCGTTCGGGATGGACGCCGTGCGTTCCTCGACGATGGCGCGCACTTTCTCCCGCGCCTCGTCGTCGTTGAGCCGCAGCCCGGCGAACAGGCACTGCTGCACGGCGGCCTCGCAGGCGGCGCGGCTGAAGATGAACGTGATGGCGGGCAGCAGGCCCTCGGAGTCGAGGCGCTCGATGACCTCGGGGCGGCTCGGGGTCCACACCCGTGAGCGCTGTCTGCGCTCCCGCTCCCGGTCGGCCTCGCGCATCGCGCGGCCGCGTCTGCGGTCCTGGTAGGACGGGCGCTGGGCCTCCATGCGGGCCAGCCGCGTGAGGTCGGGGTTGACGGCCTTCTTGCTGCCCTCGCCCTCCTCGAAGAGGTCGTACATCCGGCGTCCGGCGAGCACGTGCTGGAACAGCGGCACGGGCCGGTGCTCGGAGACGATCACCTCGGTGTCGCCGCGGACGGTGTCGAGCCAGTCGCCGAACTCCTCGGCGTTCGACACGGTCGCCGACAGGGACACCAGGGTCACGGACTCCGGCAGGTGGATGATCACCTCTTCCCATACGGCGCCGCGGAAGCGGTCGGAGAGGTAGTGCACCTCGTCCATGACCACGTAGCCGAGGCCGAGGAGGGTCTGCGAGCCGGCGTACAGCATGTTCCGCAGCACCTCGGTGGTCATCACGACCACCGGTGCCTCGGAGTTGACGCTGTTGTCGCCGGTGAGCAGGCCGACCTTGTCCACGCCGTAGCGGCGGCACAGGTCGGCGTACTTCTGGTTCGACAGCGCCTTGATGGGTGTCGTGTAGAAGCATTTCTTGCCCTGCTGGAGGGCGAGGTGGACGGCGAACTCGCCCACGATCGTCTTGCCGGAGCCGGTGGGAGCCGCGACCAGCACGCCCTTGCCGGCTTCGAGCGCCTTGCAGGCCTCGATCTGGAAGGGGTCGAGGCCGAAGTCGTACATCTCGCGGAAGTCGGCGAGCGCGGTGGCCTGCTCGGCAGCGCGACTGCGGGCAGCCGCGTACCGCTCGGCCGGTGAGAGGTCCTCTGTCATCGTGCTTTCGAGCGTACCGGGCCCCACTGACAACAGGACGATCATTATCCGTATCCACCCCTGGCAAACCCCGGATCCCCGCAGCTCAGCGACGGAACGGGAACTGCTCACGGCGACCGGCGGGCACCGCCCGCAACGCGAAAGCGGCCGGGTGCGCCCGGTGGGCGCCCCGGCCGCGATCCGCGGTGAGGGTGACGAACGGGTCGTCAGGTCACGTCGTCATAGCCGTTGACCCGGTCCGTGCTCGCCTGTTCGGGCAGTGCGCGGCTGGCGGAGACGGTCTCGATCTCGCCGATGTCCTCGGGGGTGAGGTCCAGGTCGGAGGCCTCGTCGTCGTCCGGGCCCTCGGCCTCGCGGCGACGCTTGCGCCGGTCGTTGACCAGGGAGAAGACGACCGCGGCGAAGTACAGGACCCAGATCGGTCCGGCGAGTGCCAGCATGGTCAGCGGGTCCGTGCTCGGGGTCGCGACGGCCGCGAACACGGTGATGCCCATGATCATCGCGCGCCACCAGCCGAGCATCCGCTTGCCGGTGAGCACGCCGGTGAGGTTGAGCATGATCAGCAGCAACGGCAGCTCGAAGGAGAGGCCGAAGACGAGCACCATGCGGGTGACCAGGTCGAGCAGGTCGTCCAGCGGCAGCAGGTTGTTGACGTCCTTCGGCGTGAAGCCGATGAGCACCTTCGCGGTGGTGGGCAGCACCCGGTAGGCGAAGTAGGCGCCGCCGAGGAACAGCGGGACGCCGGTGCCGACGAACGCGTAGGCGTACTTGCGCTCGTGGCGGTGCAGGCCGGGGGCGACGAAGGCCCACAGCTGGTAGAGCCACACCGGGGAGGCCAGCACGACGCCGGCCATCAGCGACACCTTCAGAGCCAGTGTGAACGGCGTCAGCAGACCGTTGATCGTGATCTGCGCACACTGGTGGGTCTTGTCGCTGGATTTCGCCAACTGTTCGAAGGTCTGGCCGCAGCCGACCGAGTCGAGCACCGGTTTGGTGATGATGTTGACGATGTCGTTGTAGAAGAAGGCAGCCACGGCCGTGACGACAACGATGGCCAGCATCGCCTTCGCGAGCCGGTTGCGGAGCTCACGAAGGTGTTCCGCGAGGGGCATCCGCCCCTCGGGGTCCCTCTCCTTCTTGCGGGCAGGCTTCAGCAACCCACGTTCCCATCTCGTGCGGCGGGCCGGAGGTCACCGGCCCGGCATCAGGCCTTCGTGGTATCCGTCGGCTCGGTGACCGGGCGCGAGCTGGTCACGTCTCCGGGAGAGGCCTGGATGGTGCGCGGCGCCTGGGTCTGCTCGCCGGTGGTGGGCGCCTGGGCGGTGGCGGAGCTGTTGTTGCCCTCGTCCTTCATCGCCTTGGCCTCGCTCTTGAGGATGCGCGCGGACTTGCCGAGCGAACGGGCCATGTCCGGAAGCTTCTTCGCGCCGAAGAGCAGGATGATGACGACGAGGATGAGAATGATCTCGGGGGCTCCGAGCCTTCCGAACATAAGTCTTTACCTTCTCACCGAGGCGGCTGGGTGGGGGTGCTGTCCGATCGGTCGGACATCTGTCCGATCAACCGTGCTGACAGCGATCGTAACGCTCAGGGGTAAACGTGAGGCAATCCCCGTGCGTACTCCCGGTCCGCGGTCCGCGCCTCGTTCGCCGGGCCGCGACCAGCAGCGTACCTGCCGCAGTGGCAAGGGTGACAGGCCGAAGTGACCCAAAACGCCTCCGGCGCGGGACTCACACGCCCCGCACAGTGCGGCTCACAGAGAGTCGACCGTGCGCGCGGTGCTCACCGCGGCCTTCTCCAGGTCCTCCGCGGCCCGGTTGATCCGGCGTGCGGCGTCCGTCACCTGCAGTCCCAGGCGCCGCGCCTCCAGGAAGACCCGAACCGCCAGTACTCCGAGGACCGCGAGGCCCAGAAATCCCACCGCTACCGCGAACATCGGCCAGAACATGGAGGCGAGCCTAGAGGGTCTGGTGGGCGGAGTGCAGACGCAGGGTCTTGACCCCGCCGCCCGTCAACAGCTCGACGATCCGCTCCCCCGCGGGCTTGCGCACCAGGGAGTCGCAGTCGGGGCAGGTGAAGGAGTAGAAGGTGGTGCGGCTCGTGGCACCGATGGCCAGGCGCAGGTCGCTCGCGGTGAGCTCGAAACTGCCCCGGCACTCCGGGCAGCCGGCCCGGAACGTCACCGGAGAGACGCTTCTCATCCCCGCGAAGGCCGACGCGACCGACATCCCCTGCACACCCATGTCCTGCACACTCATGTCCTGCACACCGGACATCGACGACTCGCTCAAAGCTCCTGCTCCTGCCTGTCGTGGTGCTGGTCGAAGGTCCCGTCGTGAACCGTGCCGGCGCCCTGCGGGCCCTGTGCCTCGACGCCGTCGTACGCCGCCAGCGCCTCCCGGGCCGCCTGGCGGGCGCTGTCGGCGAGGTCGTGCGGCGAGACGATGCGGCCGTCGCGCCCGAGCCGCAGCGCCAGGCGTCGCAGAGAGGTCGGGTCGGGGGTACGCAGAGTGATACGCAGCCCGCCGTCCGGAAGCTCATCCGCACTGTCGTGCGGGTAGTACTCGGCGACCCAGCGCCCGCCAGGGCCCACCTCCACGACGACCTCCGGGTCCTCGGCGGCCGGCTGCACCAGCGCTTCCGACAGGTCCCGCAGCTCCATCTCGGGCGGCGCGGACGGCTCGTCCAGGATGCGGATCTCGGCGACCCGGTCGAGCCGGAAGGTGCGGCGCGCCTCGGAGCGCCGGCACCACGCCTCCACGTAGGTGTGCCCGACGCTGACCAGGCGGATGGGGTCGATCTCGCGCTCGGTCAGCTCGTCGCGAGCCGGTGAGTAGTAGCGGATCCACAGCCGGCGGCGCTCGGAGATGGCCCGGTCGACGTCCGCGAAGACGCCACCCTCGGCCTCGAAGGTGACCGAGAGGCGGGAGCTGGCGCCCGCGGCCTCGCCGGCCGCGGTCTCCACCTTGGCGGTGGCCCGCAGCAGCGCCTGCCGGTCGCTCTCGCGCAGCCCCGGCAGGGTGGACACGGCCCGGCCCGCCACCAGCAGCGCGGTCGCCTCGTCGGCGGCCAGCCGCAGCGGTTCGGCCGCCTCCTCGCCGAGGGCGGCGGGGTTGTGCCACCAGATCCGGTCGCCGTCGGTGTCGATGTCGAGGAGGTCGCCGCCGCGGAAGCTGGTGCCGCACATGGGCAGCACGTCGAGGTCGGAGACCAGCTCGTCCTCGGTGATCCCGAACGCGCGGGCGACGTCCTCGACGCGTGCGCCGGGCCGCTCCCGCAGATAGGTCACCAGCGAGAGCATCCGCCGGGTCTGGTCGATGGCGCTCGCTGGCCTGACCGGTTTGCCTGCCACTGTGTTGTCCGCTCCCCCTCAGCCCTTGGCCACGGCGCGCAGCCGGTCCACCACGTCCGCGCGCAGCTCGGCCGGCTCAAGGACCACCACGTCCGGCCCGAACTCCACCAGCCAGGCGTCCAGCCCGTGCCCGTACGGAATCTCCAACTCGTCCCAGCCGTCGCCGAGTTCCCGCACCGAGGTGGCCTTCGCCCGAAGGGGGTAACCGGATCCGGTGCGCAGCCGGATCAGCGCGGACCGGTCGGCGTTCTCCCCCGCCCAACTCGCCACGGTCTCCCGGACGGTGACGACGTCGGGGATCTCGGCGGTGAACTGTCCCGTGCGGCTGCGCACCCGGCCGGTGATCCGGGAGAGCCGGAAGACCCGCTCGGCGCTGCGGTCGCGGTCCCAGCCGGCCAGGTACCAGTGGCCGCGCCAGCACTCCAGCGCCCACGGCTCCACGTGCCGGGGCTCGGGGTGGGCGGCAGTGGCCTTGCGGTAGTCGAAGACGACCGGGCGGCGGTCGCGGCAGGCGAGCATCAGCGGCTCGAACGCCGCCTCGTGCACGGGGATACGGGGCTCGAGGGCGCCGTGCGCCTCGTAGGGATCGACGTCCTCGGGCAGACCGGCCGCGCGCAGTTTCTGCAGGGCGCCGCTGGCCGCGCCGGCGAGTCGGGCCTGCTGCCAGACCTTGGCGGCGAGGCCGAGCGCGGCGGCCTCCTCGGCGTCGAGGGTGATGGGCGGCAGGCGGTTGCTGTCGCGGCGGGCCAGGTAGCCCATCTCGCCGTCCAGGTTCTCCACGGTCTCGATGACCAGGCCGAGTTCGCGCAGATCGTCCTTGTCCCGCTCGAACATCCGGTTGAAGGAGTCGTCGCTGCCGGCTTCGAGATAGGCCTCGATGGACTCGCGCAGTTCACGCTTGCTGAGCGGCCGCCGCGTCCCGAGCAGACACAGCGCCAGGTTCATCAGCCGCTCTGCCTTGGCAATGGCCATCGACGCCCTTCGCCTCCCTATGGTGCTTACGGACGATGACCGTACCGCCCCGCGGTGGCACGGCAAAAGCCGAGGCCCATGCCCGGACGGGCATGGGCCCCGGCTGATCGGGTCCGGTCGGATCCGTCGATCAGACGCCGACCAGGTCGACCACGAAGATCAGGGTCTCGCCGGGCTTGATCGCCGGGGTCGGGCTCTGGTTGCCGTAGGCGAGGTGGGCCGGGATGGTCAGCTGGCGACGGCCGCCGACCTTCATGCCCTGGACGCCCTGGTCCCAGCCCTTGATGACACGGCCGCCGCCCAGCGGGAAGCGGAACGGGGTGCCGCGGTTCCAACTGGCGTCGAACTCCTCGCCGGTGCTGAAGGCCACGCCGACGTAGTGGACGGTGACGGTCTGGCCCGCCTGCGCCACCTCCCCGTCGCCCTCCCAGATGTCCTTGATCTCCAGGTCCGCCGGGGGCTCGCCGCCCGGGAAGTCGATCTCGGGCTTCTCGATGCTCACGTCTCTAGCTCCTGCTTTGTCTGCGAAAAGGCAACACACACAGTCTTACACCCCGTCGGTGCTACATCTTGGCCAGGATGTCCACCGAGAAGACCAGCACGGAGTCCTTCTTGATGCCGCTGCCGGCCGGCGGGCTGTCGCCGTAACCCAGGCTCGGCGGAATGACGATGAGGACGCGGCTGCCGACCTTCTTGCCGGTCAGACCCTGCGCCCAGCCCTTGACGACCTGCTCCAGGGAGAACGAGGTAAGCGCACTGCGGCTGTACGTCGAGTCGAACTCCTTGCCCGTGTCCCACAGGACGCCCTTGTACTGCACGAGCACGCTGGAGTTGGCGGCGACCTCGTCGCCGTCGCCCTCGATGACGTACTCCGCCACGAGCTTGGTCGGCGCGTCCCCCTTGGGGATGTCGATGGAGGGCGCCTTGCCGTCGGTGTTGGTGCCGACCTTCGGCAGCTTGGCGTCGCTCTGGGGAACGTCGGTGCCCTTGGCGGAGCTCTTGCCGTTGAACGTGTCCTGGATGTCGACCACGAACGCCAGCGTGTCGGTGCCCTTGATGCCCGCCTGCGAGTTGCCCTCGGTGCCGTAGCCCCAGGTGGGCGGCACGGAGAACTCGACGCGGCTGCCGGTCTTCTTGCCCGTCAGGGCGTAGCGCCAGCCGTCGATGATGCCGCCCTGGGCGAGCTGGATGATCAACTGCGTCTTGCGGTCGTAGGAGTTGTCGAAGACCTTCGCCGTGGACCAGATCTGGCCGAGGTAGTGGGCCTGGATGAAGTCGTTCTCCGCGACGGTCTTGCCGCCTCCCGCGATGACCGTCTTGACCGCGAGCTGCTTCGACGGGTCGCCGGTGCCCTTGGCGACGGTCGGCTTCTCACCGAACTTCGTGCCCGCCGTGATGGCCGGCAGCGGACCGTCGACGATCTTCGGCGGCGGAGGCGCGGAGGCGGACGCCGAATCGGTGGGCGAGGGCGAGGCGCTGTCGCTGGCCTTGCTCGAGTCGGACTTGTCGTCGTCACCGCATCCGGCGAGCGTGACCAGTCCTGCGGGTACGGCGATGAGTAGGGAGCGTCGGCGCACGGTGAAGGCCTCGTATCGGTCGATCTTGATGATGGCGTGCGCGCAACTCTACGGCGTGAGAAGGGCGCCGCACTGGAAACGTGCGGCGCCCGTGTTGCGTTCCGGTCCGTCACCGGAACGCGTTGTTCACATCTCTCACATTCCCGCGATCAGCTTCTCCACCCGGTCGTCGACGGAACGGAACGGGTCCTTGCACAACACCGTGCGCTGCGCCTGGTCGTTGAGCTTGAGGTGGACCCAGTCGACAGTGAAGTCCCGGCGCTGCTCCTGGGCTCGGCGGATGAAGTCGCCGCGCAGTCGGGCCCGAGTGGTCTGCGGGGGCACGGACTTGCCCTCGAAGATCTTCAAGTCGTTGCAGATCCGGGCCGCTTGGCCCTTGCGCTCCAGGAGGTAGTAAAGACCCCGCCTCCGGTGGATGTCGTGGTAGGCGAGGTCGATCTGCGCGACGCGCGGGTGGGACATGGTCATGTTGTGCTTGGCGCGGTACCGCTCGATGAGCTTGTACTTCATGACCCAGTCGATCTCGGTACCGATCCGGTCGA
Source organism: Streptomyces sp. NPDC092369 (assembly GCF_044755245.1). Taxonomy (NCBI): domain Bacteria; kingdom Bacillati; phylum Actinomycetota; class Actinomycetes; order Kitasatosporales; family Streptomycetaceae; genus Streptomyces; species Streptomyces sp. NPDC092369. The sequence goes on along the minus strand of NZ_JBIVQP010000008.1, from coordinate 297,510 downwards.
GGTCCTCGGCCTCGATCGAGTCCAGGGTGCGGCCCCACAGCTCCAGGACCTGGTCCACGACGCCGGTGCGGATGCCACGCCGCTCGACGAAGTCCACGGCCTTCTCGTAGTACTCGCGCTGCACCTCGAGGGCGGAGGCCTCCCGGCCGCTGGCCAGGCGCACCTTGCGCCGGCCGGTGATGTCGTGGCTGACCTCGCGGATCGCCCGGATCGGGTTCTCCAGGGTCAGGTCGCGCATCACGGTGCCCGCCTCGATCATGCGCAGCACCAGGTCGGTGGCGCCGACCTTGAGCAGCATGGTGGTCTCGGACATGTTCGAGTCGCCGACGATGACGTGCAGGCGGCGGTAGCGCTCGGCGTCCGCGTGCGGTTCGTCGCGCGTGTTGATGATGGGCCGGGAGCGGGTCGTCGCCGAGGAGACGCCCTCCCAGATGTGCTCGGCCCGCTGGCTCACGCAGTACACCGCGCCGCGCGGGGTCTGCAGCACCTTGCCCGCCCCGCACAGGAGCTGGCGGGTGACCAGGAACGGAATGAGGATGTCCGCGAGCCGGGAGAACTCCCCGTGCCGGGCGACGAGATAGTTCTCGTGGCACCCGTAGGAGTTGCCCGCCGAGTCGGTGTTGTTCTTGAAGAGGTAGACGTCGCCCGCGATTCCTTCCTCGTGCAGGCGTCGTTCCGCGTCCACCAGGAGTCCTTCGAGAATGCGCTCGCCGGCCTTGTCGTGGGTGACCAGTTCGGTCACGTTGTCACATTCCGGTGTCGCGTATTCCGGATGTGATCCCACGTCGAGATAGAGGCGGGCGCCGTTCCGCAGAAAGACATTGCTGCTTCGGCCCCATGACACGACACGGCGGAAGAGGTACCGCGCCACCTCGTCGGGAGACAGGCGGCGCTGTCCCCTGAACGTACATGTGACGCCGTACTCGTTCTCCAGCCCGAAAATGCGGCGGTCCATGACTGAACATTACGCCCGATCCCCTGAGCTGAAACGGGGTTCGACCGCACGGTTTGGATCATTTTCCGATGAAGCCGCAACGACCGCGCCCCCTGCGGGAGCTGCGAGGACCCGTCCGGTGGCCAGCAGAACCAGCAGCGACACGGCTCCCGCGGCACCCGGCACGACGAAGCCCCACACCGCCCCGCCCCACTCGACGACCGGGCCCGCCAGGCCCGTTCCGACCGACGAACCCACGGTGAACGTGGTCACGATCCAGGAGAACGCCTCGGTGACCGTCCCGCGCGGCGCGTGCCGGTCGACCAGGACGAACGCGCAGGCGAGACAGGGCGCCAGGAAGAGCCCCGCGACGGCCGTGAGCGCCGTCATGGCGACCGGACCCGGCGTCAGCGCGAGCGGCAGGTAACACACCGCCAGAAGGGCGACCAGCACCCGCAGTCGACGCTCCGGCGGCCCGCTCCACTGCCGCGCGCCGTACGCCGTGCCGCCGACGAGCGCGCCGAGACCGATGCCGGCCATCAGCCACCCGTACACCGCGTCCCCGCCGTGATCGTCGGCGTAGGACACGGCGGCCACCGTGATGGAGCCGAGCGCGATGCCCACGGCCAGGAACGCGCCGAGCAGCACCAGCAGCCCGGGCGAGCGCAACGCGCCCAGCCAGTGCGCCTCACGCGGCGCCGACCGCCACGCGCGCGAAGGCGGCGACACGACCACCGAGAGCGCGCCCAGCACCCCGACGACGTTGATGAGCACGAGCGCCGCCTGCGCCGACCACAGCGACACGCACAGGGTCACCAGCAGCGGGCCGACGGTGAACATGACTTCCTGGGCGACCGCGTCCATCGCGTACGCCGTCTGCACCTGACCCTCACGGGGCAGGACCGAGGACCACAGCGCCCGCAGACCGCCCTCCAGAGGAGGCGTGAAGAGCCCGGAGAGCGCCACGCACGCGTAGGCGAGCGCCAACGGGTCGGTGCCGGTGAAGGCGAAGGCGGACATCGCGAGCGCCGAGACGAGCGCGGCCGGCAGCTGGACCCGCGGCTGCCCGTACAGGTCCACGAACCGGCCCAGCAACGGCTGCCCCACGGCGTTGGCGACCCCGTACGCCGCGGCGAGCCCGCCCGCGAGGCTGTAGGTGCCGCCCTCGGAGCGGACGAACAGCACGATGGCGATCGCGGCGACCGCGCACGGCAGCCGGCCCACGAGCGTGCCGGCGAGCAGGCGGGCGGCATGCCGAGCCCTGAGGATCTCCACGTATCCCGCAGCCATGTCCGCTTCCCCTCACCCGCAACGCCGAAGTTTTACGTATAACTCCTTCTCTCATACGTACCATGTGCGCTGTTCACCAGTCCAGACGAAGGACCAGCCGAAGGAGCGACCCGCCGGTGTCACCAGGCAGCACCCGCCCCACGAGCCGAGACGTCGCCCAGGCCGCCGGCGTCTCCCAGGCCGCGGTCTCCCTGGTACTCGGCGACAAGTGGCGCGGCCGGGTCTCGGAGACCACCGCCGAACGCGTCCGGGAAGCCGCCCGCGACCTCGGCTACCGACCCAACCTCGCCGCACGCAACCTGCGCCTGGGCCGCACCCGCACCGTGCTCCTCGTCGTACCCGCGCTGACCACCGAGTTCTTCGCCGGCGTCTACACCGGGGCCGCCCGCGTCGCCGCCGACCACGGATTCGGCGTGGTCCTCTACCCCTCCCCCGAGGGCATCGGCCCCGCCAGAGACCCCTTCGCGTCCGCCCAGGCGGCCCTGGACGGCGTCATCGCCTCCTCCATGGCCGCCGACGCCCTCACCGCCATCAGGGGCGACCAGCTGCCCCTGGTGATGCTCGACAGCGACCCCGAGGGCAGCCTCGGCGCGGCCACCGTGAACCTGGACATCACCGACGGCGTCCGTCAGGTCGCCGAACACCTGCTCGACCTCGGCCACCGCCACTTCCTGCACCTCGCCGCCGACGTACCCTCGTGGACCTTCGAGGTACGCGGGCGTGAACTGGCCGCCCGGGTCGGCGCAGTGCCCGGCACATCCGTACGCACCGTCCACGCGCCGATCTCCATCGACGACGCCCTCACCGCCGCCTCGACCGCCCTGGCCGCGCCCGGACCCCGACCCACGGCACTGGTGTGCGACGACGACAAGCTGGCAGCCGGCGCCTACAAGGCCGCCCGGCGCCTGGGCCTGCGCGTCCCCGACGACCTCTCCGTCACCGGCCTGGACGACCTCGCCCTGGCCACCGCCCTCGACCCCGAGCTGACCACCGTACGGCTGGACGCCGAACTCTTCGGCGAACACGGCATGCGCGCCCTGCTGGCCGTCCTGGAAGGCCGCACACCCGACGCGGGCGACATCCCCGTCGAACTGGTCGTACGAGGCTCCACAGCGCCCCCCAGCACCCCCTGAACGCCCTGTGCCCCGGCCGTGACGACGGCCGGGGCACACAGTGGACGGGGTGGCGACGGTGTCACTCCTCCTCGGAGGTCTCCTCCGGCTCCTCGTCGGACGCGTCATCCGTCGTGGCCGTCGCCGAACCGTCCGCATCCAGCAGACGCGAAAGCTGACGGCCCACGATCCGCTTGAACTTGCGCTGCTGCGGACGCGTACGGTCCAGAACCGCGACCTCCAGACGCTCCGCGGGAATGTCCCGCTGAGTGCCGTTCGACTCACGGGACAAAGCCTGCACCGCCAGCTTCAGCGCTTCCGCGAGGGTCATGCCCTCCTCGTGACGCTGATCCAGGTAATTGCTGATCAACTCGGCGTTGCCACCGACCGCGACCGAACCGTGCTCGTCCACGATCGAACCGTCGTGCGGCAACCGATAGATCTGGTCACCCTCGGGCGTGTCGCCGACCTCCGCGACCACCAGCTCCACCTCGTACGGCTTCTCGGCCGCACTGGAGAAGATCGTGCCCAGCGTCTGGGCATAGACGTTGGCGAGACCGCGGGCGGTCACGTCGTCCCGGTCGTAGGTGTAACCCCGCAGATCGGCATAACGGACGCCACCGATACGGAGGTTCTCGTACTCGTTGTACTTGCCCGCGGCAGCGAAACCGATCCGGTCATAGATCTCGCTGAACTTGTGCAGCGCACGGGAAGGGTTCTCGCCGACGAAGACGATGCCGTCGGCGTACTGGATCACGACCAGGCTGCGGCCGCGCGCGATGCCCTTGCGGGCGTACTCGGCCCGGTCGGCCATCGCCTGCTGGGGTGAGACATAGAACGGCGTCGACACCGGCTATCCGTCCCTTTCTTCGGAGGGTTCCGTCGAGTTCACAGGATCACCTTGCTGAAACCGGGCGCCGACTACAGCAGCGCGGCCCGCGGGCCGTCCGGCTGCTCCAGGCGCCGCGCCAGGATCGAACGGGCGATCTCGGAGGACTCCTCGTCGTTGAGCCGACGGAAGCCGTCGTCGGTGATCACAGTGACGATCGGATAGATCCGGCGCGCGACATCGGGACCACCGGTCGCCGAGTCGTCGTCCGCCGCGTCATAGAGGGCCTGGACCACGAGAGTCGTGGCCTCCGCCTCGTTCAGGTCGTCACGGTAGAGCTTCTTCATGGCACCGCGCGCGAAGATCGAACCGGAGCCCGTGGCCGCGAAGCCGTGCTCCTCCGAGCGGCCACCCGTCACGTCGTAGGAGAAGATGCGGCCCCGGTCACGGTCCACATCGAACCCCGCGAAGAGGGGAACCACGGCCAGGCCCTGCATGGCCATGCCGAGGTTGGAACGGATCATGGTCGACAGGCGGTTCGCCTTGCCCTCCAGGGAGAGCTGCGCCCCCTCGACCTTCTCGAAGTGCTCCAGCTCCAGCTGGAACAGCTTCACCATCTCGACGGCCAGGCCCGCCGTACCGGCGATACCGACGGCGGAGTACTCGTCCGCCGGGAACACCTTCTCGATGTCGCGCTGGGCGATGACATTGCCCATGGTGGCCCTGCGGTCACCGGCGAGCACGACACCGCCCGGGAAGGTCACGGCCACGATCGTGGTGCCGTGCGGCGCCTCGATCACACCCTGCGTGGGCGGCAGTTGACGCCTGCCCGGCAGCATCTCGGGCTGATGGTCGGACAGGAAGTCCATGAAGGACGAGGATCCCGGCGTCAGGAAGGCAGCTGGTAGACGCCCGGTGCTACGAGTGTTGGCTTCCACGCGATTCCTTCCACGTAAGCAGCAGCCCGCCTTATGGCATCGGGCCGATCCTTGAACTGCCCCAGTGCGGCATTGCAGCTGAAGCACAGTACGCCTCGGACCCTACCCGTCTGATGGCAGTGATCCACATGTTCGGCAGGGGCCGCCAAGCATATGCAGCAGATGCCCAACTGATCGGCGATCAACGCGTCCAACTCCGCCGACGCGAGACCGTACTTGCGCTTGAAGTAGCTGATCCGGTTCCGCTCGGCACGGCACTCGCGGCAGTAGCTCGACCAACCGTCCGCCGAAGATCTGTTGCGTTCCCACTCGGCATGCGGCTTCACCACCTCGCACTGCGGGCACCGCTTGTGACCGGATGGCACCGGCACCTTCTCGCGGACCTTCTTCCCCTTGGCCTCCTGGCGCTGCCGGTAGTACTCGGCAGAGCACTCCCGGCAGTACGCCTGGAGACCGTCGGGCATCGATCTGTTGCCGGCGAATGCCGATCGAGGGAGCTGCTCCTTGCACCGCGAGCAACGCCTACCCTCTACGGCTTCCCTCATCCCCCGTAACCTTCGATTCAAAGGAAATGGGCGCCTACTGCCCACCCTTTTGAACGAAGGACCTCACGAAATCCTCTGCGTTCTCCTCGAGCACATCGTCGATTTCGTCCAGCACGGAGTCGACGTCGTCGCTCAGCTTCTCCTGGCGCTCCTTGAGGTCTTCGGATGCCTGCGCCTCGGGCGCCTCCTCGACCTCCTCGGTTGAGCGCGTCGCCTTCTGCTGGCCGCCGCCGGTGTCCTTGGTCGCCATAACCCTCACCCCGCTCGGTTCGACGTTCTTGATCAGACCCTACAAGCAGGGTCCGACATCGGCCCCGCAGTTCTCTCAACGTACGGGGACCACCTCGATGATTCCCGGCCGCCGGCTTTTCCACCCTGTCGGGCGGAGACGGCACCAGTACCCGCTCAGCCGCCGGAAAGTACCTTGACCAGGTCTTCCGCCGTGCGGCAGCGGTCCAGGAGCTCCTTGACGTGATTTCGCGTTCCGCGTAGCGGTTCCAGGGTTGGGACCCGCTGCAGGGAGTCGCGGCCCGGCAGATCGAAGATCACCGAGTCCCAGGAGGCCGCCGCCACGTCGTCCGCGTACTGCTCCAGACAGCGTCCGCGGAAGTACGCGCGCGTGTCCTCCGGGGGCTTCGTACGGGCCCGCTCGACGTCTTCCTCGCCCAGCAGCCGCTTGATCCGGCCACGGGCGGCGAGACGGTTGTAGAGGCCCTTCTCGGCCCGTACGTCGGCGTACTGGAGGTCGACCAGCTGGAGGCGGGCGGCGTCCCAGTCGAGGCCGTCACGGCGCCGGTAGCCCTCCATGAGCTCTCGCTTGGCGACCCAGTCCAGCTCGCCGGCCAGGCTCATGGGGTCGTTCTCCAGGCGGTTGAGGGTGTCCTCCCAGCGGGCCAGGACGTCCTTGGTCTGGTCGTCCGCGTCCGAGCCGTAGCGCTCCTCGACGTATTTGCGCGAGAGCTCGAAGTACTCCATCTGGAGCTGGACGGCGGTCAGCGTGCGGCCGCTGCGGAGGGTGACCAGGCGCTTGAGGGTGGGGTCGTGGGAGACCTGGTGGAGGGTGCGGACCGGTTGGTCCACGGCCAGGTCGACCGCGATGAAGCCGTCCTCGATCATGGAGAGCACGAGGGCGGTGGTACCGAGCTTGAGGTAGGTCGAGATCTCGGAGAGGTTCGCGTCGCCGATGATCACGTGCAGGCGGCGGTACTTCTCGGCGTCCGCGTGCGGTTCGTCGCGGGTGTTGATGATCGGTCGCTTGAGGGTGGTCTCCAGGCCGACCTCGACCTCGAAGTAGTCGGCGCGCTGGCTGAGCTGGAAGCCGTGCTCGTGTCCGTCCTGGCCGATGCCGACGCGGCCCGCTCCGGTGACGACCTGTCGGGAGACGAAGAAGGGCGTGAGGTGGCGCACGATGTCCGAGAAGGGGGTCTCCCGCTTCATCAGGTAGTTCTCGTGCGTGCCGTAGGAGGCGCCCTTGTTGTCGGTGTTGTTCTTGTAGAGGTGGATCGGCTGGGCGCCCGGGAGTTGGGCCGCGCGGTCGGCGGCCTCGGCCATGATGCGTTCGCCGGCCTTGTCCCACAGGACGGCGTCCATGGGGTTGGTGACTTCGGGGGAGCTGTACTCCGGGTGGGCGTGGTCGACGTAGAGCCGTGCGCCGTTGGTGAGGATGACATTGGCCAGGCCGATGTCCTCGTCGGTGAGCTGGCTCGAGTCGGCGGCCTCCCGGGCGAGGTCGAAGCCTCGCGCGTCGCGCAGCGGGTTCTCCTCCTCGAAGTCCCAGCGGGCCCGTCGGGCCCGGTGCATCGCCGCCGCGTAGGCGTTGACGATCTGGGACGAGGTGAGCATGGCATTGGCGTTGGGGTGACCGGGAACGGAGATGCCGTACTCCGTCTCGATGCCCATTACTCGCCGTACGGTCATGCGGCCCTCCTTGCCCGGCGATGTCCTCGGTCGGGGACGTCGCTCAAGTACCGCTGGCGCTCCGGTGCGTGTGCGGTGCCCGTCCCCGCACTGCGCGACTCGGCGGTACCGAAGAGCCTAGAACGGCTTTGCGCTGGTGGGGAGATCATTTTCGTCATTGCCTTGCTCGCCTTTGTTCCGGTCGTGGCCTGAAAAACAGTCGGCTGCGGGTACCCAGTTAGGGCACCCGCAGCCGCCCTGTCTTCTACAGGTACTGACCGGTGTTCGCCACCGTGTCGATGGAGCGTCCGGTGTCCGCTCCCTGCTTTCCGGTGATGAGGGTACGGATGTAGACGATCCGCTCGCCCTTCTTCCCGGAGATCCGGGCCCAGTCGTCGGGGTTGGTGGTGTTGGGCAGGTCCTCGTTCTCCTTGAACTCGTCCACGCAGGCCTGGAGGAGGTGGGAGACGCGGATGCCCTTCTGCTTGTCGTCGAGGAAGTCCTTGATGGCCATCTTCTTGGCGCGGCCGACGATGTTCTCGATCATGGCGCCGGAGTTGAAGTCCTTGAAGTAGAGGACTTCCTTGTCACCGTTGGCGTAGGTGACCTCCAGGAAGCGGTTCTCCTCGGATTCCGTGTACATGTGCTCGACGGCCGTCTGGATCATGCTTTCGACGGTGGTCGTCTTGCTGCCGCCGTGCTCGCCGAGGTCGTCGGGGTGCAGCGGGAGGCGTTCGGTGAGGTACTTGGCGAAGATGTCCTTCGCGGCTTCGGCGTCCGGGCGTTCGATCTTGATCTTCACGTCCAGGCGGCCGGGGCGCAGGATGGCGGGGTCGATCATGTCCTCGCGGTTGGAGGCGCCGATCACGACCACGTTCTGCAGGCCTTCGACACCGTCGATCTCGGCGAGCAGCTGGGGGACGATGGTGTTCTCCACGTCCGAGCTGACACCGGATCCACGGGTGCGGAAGAGGGATTCCATCTCGTCGAAGAAGACGATGACGGGTGTGCCCTCGCTGGCCTTCTCCCGTGCGCGCTGGAAGACGAGGCGGATCTGCCGCTCGGTCTCGCCGACGTACTTGTTGAGGAGTTCGGGGCCCTTGATGTTGAGGAAGAAGCTCTTGCCGGCGGCCTGGCCGGTGACCTCGGCGACCTTTTTGGCCAGCGAGTTGGCGACGGCCTTGGCGATGAGCGTCTTGCCGCATCCAGGCGGTCCGTAGAGCAGGACGCCCTTGGGCGGGCGCAGTTCGTGCTCCTTGAAGAGGTCCGGGTAGAGGTACGGGAGCTCGACCGCGTCGCGGATCATCTCGATCTGGCCGCCCAGACCGCCGATCTGCTCGTAGCCGATGTCGGGTACCTCTTCGAGGACGAGTTCCTCGACCTCGCTCTTGGGGACGACTTCGTAGACGTAACCGGAGCGGGGTTCGAGCAGGAGGGCGTCGCCGGGACGGATGACGACGTCGAGGAGCGGCTCGGCGAGCCGGACCACCCTCTCCTCGTCGGTGTGTCCCTGCACCAGGGCGCGTACGCCGTCCTCGAGAATCTCCTTGAGGGTGACGATGTCTCCGACGCTCTCGTACTCCATGGCCTCGACCACGTTGAGCGCTTCGTTGAGCATCACTTCCTGGCCGCGCCTGAGCTCGTCGAGCTCGACACTGGGACTGACGTTCACCCGGAGCTTGCGCCCGCCGGTGAAGATGTCGGCCGTGCCGTCCTCGTTGGCCTCGAGGAAGACACCGAAGCCGGCCGGGGGCTGTGCGAGCCGGTCGACCTCCTCCTTGAGGGCCACGATCTGGTCGCGGGCTTCACGGAGCGTGTTGGCGAGTCGCTCGTTCTGGGCGGACACGCCGGCCAAGTTGGTCTGCAGCTCGACGATCCGCTCTTCGAGAATCCTCGTGTGTCGCGGAGAGTCGGCGAGCTTGCGGCGCAGGACGGCGATCTCCTGCTCAAGGTAGGCAATCTGCCCGGCCGGGTCGTCGGACCCTCGTCCCGGGCGGATGCCGCGGTTCATGTCGTCGTCGTGGGCTGCCACGGTCCTCACCTCCTCCAAGGGGAGCTGGACGCTTCCAGACCCTACCTGGGTGGGTGTCGATTGAAACCCCTAGATCACAAAGACTGTCGAGGTGTGTCCGATCTTCACCCTTGCGCTCTCCCTCACGCCAGGGGAATACCCACCGAACATGATTGGGAAGCCGCCGGAGGTAGGGTCGAAGTGTTCAACACCCGTCAGAGCTGGCCTGATTCCCGTCGGCTCGACATCTAAACGGCAGGAGACATGAGCGTGCAGCAGGAGGCCGGAAGCGGCGGTGAGGCTCTGGAAGTCTGGATCGACCAGGACCTGTGTACCGGCGACGGCATCTGTGTGCAGTACGCGCCGGAGGTCTTCGAGCTGGACATCGACGGACTGGCTTATGTGCGGGGCGCGGGCGAGGAACTGTTGCAGGCCCCGGGTGCGACAACGCCCGTTCCGTTGCCGCTTCTCACGGATGTGGTGGACTCCGCGAAGGAGTGTCCGGGCGAGTGCATCCATGTACGGCGAGTTTCGGACAGGGTCGAGGTCTTCGGTCCGGACGCGCAGTGATGATCCGCGCGCGTTATGTCACGTCTGCCTGATTTCTCACCGGCTCTGGTGACGTGGGTCACACGCGTTGGGCACCGGCGGGTGTCGAGCGGACGAACGAGTCGTTCTTCCACTGCCACTTCACGCTGTCCTTGATGTCCGGGCAGCAGCGGGGCGTGTCCTTCGACGAGTAGCCGAACAGGGTGGCGAGGACGGCTCCGTCGCGCACCGAGAAGTCACTCACCGTGTTGCCGTCCTTGGGGTCGACCAGGGTGGCCACCAGGCGGGGCTTGCCGCCGTCCGCGGCGTGGGTGAGGACGTAGACGCCGTCGGGCGGGGTGCCCATCGCGGAGTCGCAGTGGACCACGGCCACCGTTTCGGGGCTGCCGTCGCCGTCGAGGTCTCCGGTGGCCTTCTCCCGCACCACGGCCTTCACCGGGCCGCAGCTGAGCGGGAAGCGCACGCCCGCGGGGTCCGGTGCGGTGGCGTGCGTGGCCTTCGCCGCCGGGGCGGCCGTCTGGGCCGTCGCGGAGTTGGGCTGCAGGACCGAGGACAGGGCTATCACGCCGGCGACTGCCGTGGCGGTGGCGACCCAGTGGATCGGACGGGTGTGCGTGTGTGCCAGTTCCGGGACGGCGGATTGCTGCACTAGGAGTGTCTCCTGTGAGGGCTGTGCCGGTGGGGGTGGCCTGCATCGTGCCACACGTCACAGTGCGGGGGAACGGCGGGGTCAGGGGTCGTGCGCCGGAGCCTGCCGGGGGCGGGTGGAGGGGGCGGCGCGTCGATGCGAAGGCGCCGAGGCGAAGACATCGGTAAGAGACGAAGGCGTCAATACGAAGGCGCCGCGCCCCAGTTCCCGGGTCGGTCCGGGAACTGGGGCGCGGCGCCCGTTCGTTGACTGCGGCACGGACCGCCTCAGCGGCCGGCGCCGCCGTCGGCGTTGGGTCCGTCGTAGTCCTCGCCGTAGGCGCCCTTGGCGGGGCGGCGGCGGCGCATGGGCGGCTCGACGCCGTCCGCGAGGCGGCGGGCGGTGAGCAGGAAGCCGGTGTGGCCGATCATCCGGTGGTCCGGGCGGACGGCCAGGCCCTCGACGTGCCAGTTGCGGATCATCGACTCCCAGGCGCTCGGCTCGTTGAAGCTGCCGATCTCGCGGATGGTCTCGACGGTCCGGGCGAGCTGGGTGGTGGTGGCGACGTAGCAGCAGAGGATGCCGCCGGGGACCAGTGCCTTGGAGACGGCCTCCAGGCATTCCCAGGGGGCGAGCATGTCGAGGATGACGCGGTCGACCTCGGTGTCGGAGAGGTTGTCCTGGAGGTCGCCGACGGTGAGCTGCCAGGCGGGGTGCGGGCCGCCGAAGTAGCGCTCCACGTTCTGCTGGGCGATCTCGGCGAAGTCCTCGCGGCGCTCGTAGCTGTGCAGCATGCCCTGGTCGCCGATGGCGCGCAGCAGGAAGCTGCTGAGCGAGCCGGAGCCGACGCCGGCCTCCACGACGCGCGCGCCGGGGAAGATGTCGGCGAAGGCGAGGATCTGCCCCGCGTCCTTCGGGTAGACGACGGCTGCCCCGCGGGGCATGGACAGGACGTAGTCGGGGAGCAGGGGGCGCAGCGCGAGGTAGGCGACGTTACCGGTGGTGCGGACAACGCTGCCCTCGGGTGCGCCGATCAGCTCGTCGTGCGGGAAAGAACCCTTGTGGGTATGGAAGTTCTTTCCGGCCTCGAGCGTGAACGTGTAGTGGCGGCCCTTGGGGTCGGTCAGCTGAACCTGGTCCCCGACCTTGAAGGGCCCGCGCCTGCGGGCGGCACCGGTCGGTTCGGACATGTGACCACCCTACCGGCGTTTAGGGCGTCGGCCGACCACGGGATGGAGCACCGCTCTCCTAAAGCGGGTGTGTCAGTTGGGCCGGGCCATCGCCTTCACGAACGCGCGCTCGACGTCCGCCGCCGACAGGACGCCGTAGATCTCGCCGGTCTCCTCGACCACCAGGTACTCGGTGGCCGGGGTGGCGCGCAGGGCGTCCAGGAGGTCCTCGCCGGCCAGTTCGGCCGAGACGCGCATGCCGTCGGTGAGGTCCTGGGCCAGTCCGCTGACGGCGACCCAGGGGCGGCGGTGTTCCGGTACGCCGACGATGGCGGCCTCGCGGACGAGGGAGAGGGGCGTGCCCTCGGGGTCGACGACGACCAGGGCGCGGGCGCCGGCGGAGTTGGCGCGGCGGAGGGCCTCGGAGAGCGGGGTGTTGGTCTCGACGGGGACGGCGCGGCGGGTGAGGTTGCGGGCGCGCAGTTCGGGGAGGTGTTCGCGCAGTCGGGCCATCCGCAGGCTGTTGCCGGCGCCGGTCCAGATGATCGCGGCGAGGATCGCGGCGAGCAGGGCGTCGGTGACGGTGTCCATGCCGACGTTGTCCTCGGCGGTGGAGCCGAGCGCGCCGGACTGGGTGAGCAGCGGGAGGCCGATGAGGACGGAGACGGCGAGGGCGCGGCCGACCCAGGCGGCGGCGATGGTACCGCTCATCGGGCGACCGGTGATCTTCCAGACGACGGCGCGCAGCATGCGGCCGCCGTCGAGGGGCAGGCCCGGCAGGAGGTTGAAGGCGGCCACGATGAGGTTGGAGACCATCAGGCCGGCCAGCAGGACGCCGGGGACGGTGCCGGGCTCCACGGGCTGCATCGCGAGGTAGAAGATGCCGGACAGGACGAGGGAGAGGAGCGGGCCGACGAAGGCCAGCACGAACTCCCTGCCCGGGGTCTCGGCTTCCTTCTCGATCTCGGAGACGCCGCCGAAGAACTGGAGCTGGATGCGGCGGACCGGGAGTTTGAAGCGCAGTGCGGCGACCGTGTGGGCCAGTTCGTGGATGAGGACCGAGGCGTAGAAGGCGACCGCGAAGAAGAGGGAGACAAGGTAGCGGGCGGCGCCGAGTTCGGGCAGCACGCGGTCGAGCTGGCCGCCGAACACCCAGGTGATCAGGGCGGCGACGAGGAACCAGCTGGGCGCCACGTAGACCGGCACACCGAAGGGCCGTCCCATCAGCAGGCCGCCACGGGGTTCGGGGCGCTGCGGCGGACGCTGCTTGGCGCCACCGGAGCGGGCAAGCCTGCGGTTGCCGTCGGCGACGGGCGTGGGGGTGGTGGGGTGGTCGTCGTCGTGCGGGTAGGCAGGAATCGCCGTCGGGACGTCGGCAGGGGCCTCGGGGTGGCCGCCGGTCGCGGGGGTCTCGCCGGGTGCGGGCTCACGGTCGTCGGGCACCGCGGCGGGCTCGTCGGGCACGGGCGCGTGGCCGTCGGCCGCGGAAGGACTGCCGTCGGCTGCGGAGGGGGTGCCACCGGAGGCGGAAGGGTTGCCACCGGAGGCGGAGGGGTTGTTTCCGGCCGCGGAGGGACTGCCACCGGAGGTGGAGGGGTTGCTTCCGGCCGCGGAGGGGCTGCCACCGGAAGCCGAGGAGCTGCCGTCAGGCGTCAGCGCACGCTCACCGGACGCTTCGGCGTGCGCGCCGGAGAAGAGGGGACGGTCACCGGACACGGAAGCGCCGTCATCGGAACCGCCCCCCGAGACCGGCACAGCCTCGGCGGGTGTGCCCGGGACGGGAGCGGGGTCGAGGGGCGTGGAAGCGTTGCCGTCGCGGCTGACGCCCGATGTGGGGTCGCCCTCGGCAGAGGCCGGTTCGCTCGGGGCGTCGGTCTCGGCGTCGGCTTTGTCGCGGGACGGGACGGGACGGCGTAGGTCCGTGGGGCGGTCGTCGGCCGGGCCGGCCGGGGCCGCAGGGCTCGCGTGGTGGTCGGCCGACTCGTCGGTGCCGGACCGCGGCTGCCCGCTCCCGCCGCTCTCGTCCACGATGTCCCCTCGTTCGAAGCGTCTTCCGAGCCTGTCGGCCGGAAGGGTCTCGGGTCGATGGTATGCGGCAGTCGCGGCGCGTTCCGCCCCGGCACCCCCTGAGTTTCCCCACCTGTCGCAGCCGTTGCGGCCATCGCGGGGTCACTGTCAGTGGCGGGCCGTAAGGTCTGGAGGCATGGAGACGAGCACGGAGGACACGGCGCCGGCCCTCAGCGGGGGTGCCCCGCAGGGGGATTCACCGGTCGCGGCCGAGTCGGCGGGGACGGTGGCGGTCGAGTCGGCGAGCGCGGTGGCGGTCGGGAGCGGGACCGCGAGTGGGAGCGGGGAGACCGTCGACGTGATCGGCGCCGGCGGCCCGGACGCCGTCGTGGCCCCCGTCGCCATAGCGCCCGCCAGCCTCTCCCCCTCCCGGGCCGGCGACTTCATGCAGTGCCCCTTGCTCTACCGGTTCCGTGTCATCGACCGGCTGCCCGAGAAGCCGAGCGAGGCGGCGACCAGGGGCACCTTGGTGCACGCGGTGCTGGAGCGGCTCTTCGACGCGCCGGCCACGGAGCGGACGGCGCCGCGGGCCAAGTCCCTCGTCCCGGGGCAGTGGGACCGGCTGCGCGAGAGCAGGCCCGAGGTGGTGGAGCTGTTCGCGGACGACCCCGACGGGGAGCGGCTGGCGCGCTGGCTGGGTGAGGCCGAGCAGTTGGTCGAGCGGTGGTTCACGCTGGAGGACCCGACGCGTCTGGAGCCCGCCGAGCGGGAGCTGTTCGTCGAGACGGAGCTGGACTCGGGGCTGAAGCTGCGCGGGATCATCGACCGGGTCGACGTGGCGCCCACGGGCGAGGTGCGGATCGTCGACTACAAGACGGGCAAGGCGCCCCGCCCGGAGTACGCGGAGGGCGCTCTGTTCCAGATGAAGTTCTACGCCCTGGTGGTGTGGCGGCTGAAGCAGGTCGTCCCGCGTCGGCTCCAGTTGGTGTACCTCGGCAGCGGGGACGTGCTGACCTACGATCCCGTCCCCGCCGACCTGGAGCGGGTGGAGCGCAAGCTGCTCGCGCTGTGGGAGGCGATCAGGCTGGCGACGGAGACGGGCGAGTGGCGACCGCGTCCGACGAAGCTGTGCGGCTGGTGCGATCATCAGGCGCACTGTCCGGAATTCGGCGGGACTCCCCCGCCCTATCCGCTGCCGGTGAGGGCGCCCGAGTCCGGTGCCGTCCAACAGGGCAGAATGGGGCCGGACTAGCGAAGGAGACTTACGTGGCCATCCGCGTCCTACTCGTCGACGACCAGCCGCTGCTGCGTACCGGCTTCCGGATGATTCTGGAAGCCGAGCAGGACCTCGCGGTCGTCGGCGAGGCCGGAGACGGCCTGCAGGCCCTCGACCAGGTCCGGGCCCTGCAGCCCGACGTGGTCCTGATGGACATCCGGATGCCCCGGATGGACGGCGTGGAGGCGACCCGGCAGATCACCGGACCGGGGCGGGACGGCCCGGCGAAGGTGCTGGTCCTGACCACCTTCGACCTCGACGAGTACGTGGTGGAGGCACTGCGCGCGGGCGCCAGCGGTTTCCTGCTCAAGGACGCCCCGGCCAATGAACTCGTGCAGGCGATCCGGGTGGTGGCCGCGGGCGAGGCCATGCTCGCGCCGAGCATCACCCGACGGCTGCTCGACAAGTACGCCACCCACCTGCCCTCCGGGGACGAGCCCGTGCCGGACACCCTGCACACGCTCACCGAGCGCGAGGTGGAGGTGCTGAAGCTGGTGGCGCGCGGTCTGTCCAACGCGGAGATCGCGGCCGACCTGTTCGTCAGCGAGACCACCGTCAAGACGCACGTCGGGCATGTGCTGACCAAGCTGGGGCTGCGCGACCGGGTGCAGGCCGCGGTGTACGCGTACGAGAGCGGGCTGGTTCGTCCGGGCGCGCAGTAGGGCTGCGTACGAGACACCTCGTACTCAGCGGTCGCAGGCACGAAGCAGAGGGGCCGTTTCCTCCCGGGAGGAAACGGCCCCTCTGTTCGTGTCTCGCTCAGGTCGGCGTCAGCCGCTCACGCCGCGGCTGAGCTCCCAGAGCTGCAGGGTGGCGGAGGAGTTGAGCACGTAGGCCGTGCCCGTGACGTCGTCGCGGGCGGCGACGTACTGCTTGCCCTGCCACAGCGGGAGGATCGGGACGTCGTCGGCGACGATGTCCTGGATCTCCGTCAGGCTGGTGCCGGCGGCGAGCCGGTCGGCCTCGCGGCGGGACTCCGGGATCAGGTTGTCGATGATCTTGGCGTTCGCGTACGGCGAGTTGAGGAAGTTGTCCTTGTCGAGGAACGGCGCGATGAAGCTGTCCGCGTCCGGGAAGTCGGGGAACCAGCCCATGCCCCAGACGTCGTACGAGCCCTTGCGCTCGGCCGGGACGAAGGTGTCCCAGGCCGCGCCCTTGATGGTGACGTCGAACAGTCCGCTGCTGTTGAGCTGCGTCTGGAGCTGCTCGAACTCCTTCTTGGTGGCCGAGCCGTAGTGGTCGGTCGTGTAGTGCAGGGTCAGCTTGACCGGGGTGGTGATGCTGGCGCCGGTCAGCAGGGCCTTGGCCTTGGAGACGCTCGGGTCGCCGTACTTGTTGAGGAACGAGTTGGAGTGTCCGGTGACGCTCGCCGGAACCAGCGAGTACAGCGGCTCGGCCTGGGAGCCGTAGACCTTGGAGACAAGCTCGGCGCGGTTGATGAGCTGGGCCATCGCCTCGCGGACGGCCTTGGTCTTCACCGTCGGGGCGTTGGTGTTGAAGGCCAGGTAGCGGATCTCCAGGCCGGCCATCTCGACCAGGTCGACGTTGCCGTCGGTCTTCGCGGACAGCTTCTCGATCTGCTGCGGCGTCATGGTGCGGGTCATGACCTGGATGTCGCCCTTGTCGAGGGCGGTGCCCATGCTGTCGGCGTCCTTGAAGGACACCATGTCGACCTTGGAGTTGTTGACCTTCAACGACCCCTTGTAGTTGGGGTTCTTGGTGAAGGTGGCCTTCACGACCTCGTCGTTCTTGACATCGGTCGACAGGGTGTACGGGCCGGAGCCGTCCACCTCGAAGCCGTCGCGCAGCTTGTTCTTCTCGTAGTCGTCGGGGTTGACGATGCCGGCGACCGGGGTCGACAGCTTGTACGGGAAGGTGGCGTCGGCGGTCTTGAGGTGGAAGATGACCTCGTTGTCACCCTGCGTCTCGACGGTGTCGATGGTGGACAGCAGGGCGAAGACGCCGGAGTCGGCCTTGATGGCGCGGGCGCGGTCGATGGAGTACTTCACATCGGCCGCGGTGACCTTGTCGCCGTTGGCGAACTTCAGTCCGTCGCGCAGGGTGCAGGCGTAGCGCTCGTTGCCGCTGTCGGTGAACTCGCAGCTCTGGGCGGCCTCGGGTACCGGGTCGCCGTCGCCCTTCGGCTGCATCATCAGCGTCTGCACGGTCTGGCGCAGCACGTTCCAGCTGCCGACGTCGTAGGCGTAGGCGGGGTCGAACGGTGCCGGCGCGTCCTTCGTGGCGATGAACCGGTCCGTAGTGCCCACGGCGATCGCGTCGCCGCCGCCGCTCCCGCTGTCGGACCCACCACAGGCGGCGAGCACGGGCGCGAGCAGACCGACCACGGCCGGCAGCACCAAAGTCTTGCGGTTCATGCTCGAGTTTCTCCAGGCTGTCGAATCCGTGTACCCGGCATGCAGGGGTGTTGCGGGCGGATCACGGGGTAAGGGCGATGTTCTCGCGATGAGATTAGTCCGCACCAGTATGCGGGTTCACTGTCACCGGAGTTGAGCCCCCATCACGCAGCGAAACCGGTTGCGGACAGACCGAAAACCCGACGGCGGAATGATTAGTGCAGCGTTCCATCAATCGGGACACAAGGGCACGTCGGCGACGCCCGAAACGGGGTGAACAGCACACGCCACCCCGACTGTCGACCCTCGGGAAGGTGGGGAACCTCACATTCCCAATGACCTTGGCGGGTACCGGAATTCGGCCATCCGCCGCGATTCCAATTCCTCCGCACGCGGGCTCGGGGAATTACCGCCGTATCGATGTTGCACGCTGGGTGAACGGCCGACGCATTTCCGTCATCGAGCGGTGATCACTCCGCGCAGAAATGCCAGGTCGACGTCTTCCAGGGAGGACACCACCGTGCGCCCCGCGGCCGGGCCGATGGGGGCCACCGAGGGCACCACGACTACGTGACAGCCCGCCGCCTCGGCCGCGGCGACGCCGGTCGCCGTGTCCTCGACGACGGCGCATCTGGCCGGGTCCACGCCGAGGCCGGCCGCGGCGGCCAGATACGGGTCGGGGTGCGGCTTGGTGCGCGGCACCTCGTCCCCGGCCACCGTCAGCGCGAAGTGATGGGCGCCGAGCGAGGCGATCACGCGGTCGATGATGCGCCGGTGCGAGGCCGAGACGAGGGCCGTGGGGATCTCGTACTCGGAGAGTTCGGCGAGCAGTCTGGCGGCTCCCGGCATCAGCGGCAGGGCGTGTCCGATGCGGTCCTCGAACCCGTCGTTCAGCAGGACGGACAGCTCGGCGAGGGTGATGTCGGCGCCGGTGGCCTCGATCAGGAAGCCGGCGCTGCGGGTCATCGGGCCGCCGACCACGACATGGCGCCAGGAGTCGTCCAGCTGGTGGCCGAGGCGGGCGAAGATCTCCACCTCGACGTCCCACCAGAAGCCCTCGGTGTCCACCAGGGTGCCGTCCATGTCGAGGAGTACGGCCTGCAGGGCTGAGCCTTCGGCCGTACGGGTTCCGAGCGCGGGGACCGTACTGGTCATCCTGGCGCACCTCCTTGAGGGACGATCAGGCCGGCCGCCTCTTTTTCACAGAGAGGCGACCGGCCTGCGGTGGACCGACCAGTATACGACTTGTCCGATCAACGTGCGTTGAAGTACTTCGCCTCGGGGTGGTGGATGACGATCGCGTCCGTGGACTGCTCCGGGTGGAGCTGGAACTCCTCGGACAGGTGGACGCCGATGCGCTCCGGCTGGAGCAGGTCGGCGATCTTGGCCCGGTCCTCCAGGTTCGGACAGGCGCCGTAGCCGAGCGAGAAGCGGGCGCCCCGGTACTTCAGGGCGAACATGTCCTCGACGTCGGTCGGGTCCTCACCGGCGAAGCCCAGTTCCGAACGCACGCGCGCGTGCCAGTACTCGGCGAGCGCTTCGGCCAACTGGACGGACAGGCCGTGCAGTTCGAGGTAGTCGCGGTAGGCGTTGGCCTCGAACATCCGGGCCGTCTCCTCGCCGATGCGGGAGCCGACGGTGACGACCTGGAGGCCGACGACGTCGGGCTCCCCCGCCTCCTCCGGCCGGAAGAAGTCGGCGAGGCAGAGCCGGCGGCCGCGGCGCTGGCGCGGGAAGGTGAAGCGGGTGCGCTCGTTGCCCCGCTCGTCCAGGAGGATCAGGTCGTCGTCCTTGGAGACGCACGGGAAGTAGCCGTAGACGACGGCCGCTTCGAGGAGGTTGTCCGTCTGGAGCCGGTCCAGCAGGCCGCGCAGCCGGGGCCGGCCCTCGGTCTCCACCAGTTCCTCGTACGTCGGACCGTCGCCGGTGCGGGCCTGCTTGAGGCCCCACTGGCCCTTGAACAGCGCGCCCTCGTCCAGCCAGCTCGCGTACTCCTTGAGCTGGATGCCCTTGATGACGCGGGTGCCCCAGAAGGGCGGCTCGGGGATCGGGTTGTCGACGGCGACGTCGGAGCGGACGTGGCCCTCCTCGGGCCGCTCCTCGACCTCCGCGGCGGCGGCGGCCGGGCGCACCCGGCGCTGCTTCAGCTCGGGCAGCGCCACCCCGGGCACACCGCGCTTGACGCCGATCAGCGCGTCCATCAGGCGCAGGCCCTCGAACGCGTCCCGGGCGTAGCGCACTTCGCCCTCGTAGATCTCGTGCAGGTCCTGCTCGACGTAGGCGCGGGTGAGGGCGGCGCCGCCGAGGATGACCGGGAAGTCGGCCGCCATGCCCCGCTGGTTGAGCTCCTCCAGGTTCTCCTTCATGATCACCGTGGACTTGACCAGGAGCCCTGACATGCCGATGACGTCGGCCCGGTGCTCCTCGGCCGCCTCCAGGATCGCGGAGACCGGCTGCTTGATGCCGAGGTTGACGACGGTGTAGCCGTTGTTGGACAGGATGATGTCGACGAGGTTCTTGCCGATGTCGTGCACGTCGCCGCGCACGGTGGCCAGCACGATGGTGCCCTTGCCCTCGGTGTCCGACTTCTCCATGTGCGGCTCCAGATAGGCCACCGCGGTCTTCATGACCTCGGCGGACTGGAGCACGAACGGCAGCTGCATCTGGCCGGAGCCGAACAGCTCGCCGACGACCTTCATGCCGTCCAGGAGCGTGTCGTTGACGATGTCGAGGGCGGGTCGGGTCTCCAACGCCTCGGCGAGGTCGGTCTCCAGGCCGTTCTTCTCGCCGTCGATGATCCGCCGCTTGAGCCGCTCGTCCAGCGGGAGGGCGGCCAACTCCTCGGCGCGGCCCGCCTTCAGGGACTTGGTGGTGGCGCCCTCGAACAGGGCCATCAGCTTCTGCAGTGGGTCGTAGCCCTCGGCGCGGCGGTCGTGGATGAGGTCGAGGGCGGTCTGCACCTCTTCCTCGGTGAACCGGGCGATCGGCAGGATCTTCGACGCGTGCACGATCGCGGAGTCCAGGCCCGCCTTGACGCACTCGTCGAGGAAGACCGAGTTGAGCAGGATGCGGGCGGCCGGGTTGAGGCCGAAGGAGATGTTCGACAGACCCAGCGTGGTCTGCACGTCCGGGTGGCGGCGCTTGAGTTCGCGGATCGCCCCGATGGTGGCGATGCCGTCCTTGCGGGACTCCTCCTGACCGGTGCAGATGGTGAAGGTCAGGGTGTCGATGAGGATGTCCGACTCGTGGATGCCCCAGTTCGTCGTCAGGTCCTCGATGAGCCGCTCGGCGATGGCGACCTTGGTCTCGACGGTACGGGCCTGGCCCTCCTCGTCGATGGTCAGCGCGATCAGCGCGGCACCGTGCTCCTGGGCGAGCTTGGTCACCTTCGCGAAGCGGGACTCGGGGCCGTCGCCGTCCTCGTAGTTGACGGAGTTGATGACCGCGCGGCCACCCAGCTTCTCCAACCCGGCCCGGATGACCGGGACTTCGGTGGAGTCGAGCACGATCGGCAGCGTGGAGGCGGTGGCGAAGCGGCCGGCCAGCTCCTCCATGTCGGCGACACCGTCGCGGCCGACGTAGTCCACGCACAGGTCCAGCATGTGGGCGCCCTCGCGGATCTGGTCGCGGGCCATCTCCACACAGTCGTCCCAGCGGCCGTCCAGCATGGCCTCGCGGAACTTCTTCGAGCCGTTGGCGTTCGTGCGCTCGCCGATCGCCATGTAGGCGGTGTCCTGACGGAACGGGACCGTCTGGTAGAGGGAGGCGGCGCCGGGTTCGGGCTGTGGGTGGCGCTCGGCCGGCACCATACCCCGGACGCGCTCGACGACCTGGCGCAGGTGCTCCGGGGTCGTACCGCAGCAGCCGCCGATCAGAGAAAGGCCGTACTCGCGTACGAAGGTCTCCTGGGCGTCGGCGAGTTCCGGGGGCGTCAGCGGGTAGTGGGCGCCGTCCTTGCCAAGGACCGGGAGGCCGGCATTCGGCATGCAGGACAGCGGGATGCGGGAGTGGCGGGCGAGATAGCGCAGGTGCTCGCTCATCTCCGCCGGGCCGGTCGCGCAGTTCAGGCCGATCATGTCGATGCCGAGCGGCTCCAGGGCGGTGAGCGCGGCGCCGATCTCGGAGCCCAGCAGCATGGTGCCGGTGGTCTCTACGGTCACCGAGACGACGAGCGGGACACTGACGCCGAGCGCGTCCAGGGCTCGCCGGGCGCCCAGCACCGAGGCCTTGGTCTGGAGCAGGTCCTGGGTGGTCTCGACGAGCAGCGCGTCGGCGCCACCGGCGAGCATGCCCTCGGCGTTCCGCTGGTAGGCGTCACGCAGCAGCGTGTACGGGGCGTGGCCCAGCGTCGGCAGCTTGGTGCCAGGTCCCATGGAGCCGAGGACCCAGCGCTGCTGTCCGGTCTCGGCGGTGAACTCGTCGGCGACCTCGCGGGCGATGCGGGCACCGGCCTCGGACAACTCGTACACGCGCTCGGGGATGTCGTACTCGCCAAGCGCGGAGTGATTCGCACCGAACGTGTTCGTCTCGACGCAGTCCACGCCGGCAGCGAAGTACTCCTGGTGAACCGAACGGACGATGTCCGGCCGGGTGATGTTCAGAATCTCGTTGCAGCCCTCGAGGTTCTCGAAGTCCTCAAGAGTGGGGTCCTGGGCCTGCAGCATGGTGCCCATCGCTCCGTCGGCGACCACCACTCGGGTGGCCAGCGCCTCACGGAGCGCGGACACACGGGTCCGGCTGTCGGCGGAAGGGGTCAGTGGCGACGAGGCCATGAAAGGGCTCCCTTTAGGTGCGACGGCTGTCGGCTTTGCGCGGTCCGTGGAACTCTCCGCGGTGGGCGCACCTCGCCAGGGTAACCGGGTCCGCCGCCCCGTGGACGGAGAGTCCACGGGACGGACGAGGATGACCGGCGCGCCACTTGTGGGATACGAGTGACGCGCGGGTGACATACGAGTGACGCGACCGGAACCGACGGACTGTTGGCGGGAGGTCGGCATGGACCGGTAGTGTTCGACATTGCCGAACGGTGGCGGCTACGAAGCACACCGGACGGTCGAGGGGACGGAGGCAGGACGGCGATGGCACGGAACATCCAGTCGCTCGAACGGGCGGCCGCGATGCTGCGCCTGCTCGCGGGCGGCGAGCGGCGGCTCGGCCTCTCGGACATCGCCTCGTCGCTGGGCCTCGCCAAGGGGACCGCGCACGGGATCCTGCGCACCCTGCAGCAGGAGGGCTTCGTCGAGCAGGACGACACCTCCGGGCGCTACCAGC
Source organism: Streptomyces sp. NPDC092369 (assembly GCF_044755245.1). Classification (NCBI taxonomy): domain Bacteria; kingdom Bacillati; phylum Actinomycetota; class Actinomycetes; order Kitasatosporales; family Streptomycetaceae; genus Streptomyces; species Streptomyces sp. NPDC092369. The sequence continues at coordinate 274,701 of NZ_JBIVQP010000008.1, read as the reverse complement.
TGGGCGCGGAGCTGCTGCGGCTGGGGACGACCTACCTCGACGTGCACGAGCTGCGGGCGCGGGCGCTGGTGTGGACGGACGACCTGGCCCGGTCCAGCGGCGAGAGCGTCTATCTCGGCGTCCTTCACCAGCACGGCGTACTGATCGTGCACCACGTCTTCCGGCCCGACGACAGCCGGCAGGTGCTGGAGATCGGTGCCATGCAGCCGCTGCACTCCACGGCCCTGGGCAAGGTCCTCGCGGCGTACGACCCGGTGGCGCACAGCGAGGCGCTGGAGGCCGACCGCAAGCCCTTCACGGACCGCACGGTGTCCGAGGCGGCGGACTTCGAGCACATCCTCGACCTCACCCGCGCGCGTGGCTACGCGGCCGACGTGGAGGAGACCTGGGAGGGCGTGGCCTCGGTCGCCGCCCCCATCCACGACCGGCGGCGCATGCCGGTGGGTGCCGTGGGCATCGCCGGCGCGGTGGAGCGGGTGTGCCGGCCCGACGAGCCGGGCGCGCTGCGGCCCGAGCTGATCGCGGCGGTGCGGGACTGCGCCCGCTCGGTCTCCCGCGACCTTGGTGGCGGCCGGTTCTGAGAAGTCGGTGTGAGCTGCCGGAACGCCATTTCGGTGTTCCGGCTTCAGCCATACCCTGAAGTGGACATATGGGGCGACACTTGACAGGTGCCCCACGCCAAGATCGACGGCCCACAGCAATCCATAACGATCGCGGTTTGGACAACACAACCCTTGACGCACGCGTAACGCCGGAGCGAGACTCCCGTCCATCGGTCGACATTGTCGAACACCTACCGGCAATACGCGTTAGAGTGTGACAACGCCAAGGGCCGGTAACGCTCTCACCCCGAGAGCAGCTCGAACTCCCGGAGGGACCCGGGGTTCGGTCCCCTGGACGAAGGACAAAGGAGTCGCGGGTGTCCAGCTCCGACATCTTCATCGGCGAGACCATAGGTACCGCCGTACTCATCCTGCTCGGCGGTGGCGTGTGCGCCGCCGTCACGCTGAAGGCCTCCAAGGCACGTAACGCCGGCTGGCTCGCCATCGCCTTCGGGTGGGGTTTCGCCGTCATGACGGCCGTGTACATCTCGGCACCGCTCTCCGGTGCCCACCTCAACCCGGCCGTGACGCTCGCCCTCGCCATCAAGGACGGCGGCTGGGACAACGTGCCGGTCTACTGGGGCGGACAGCTCCTCGGCGCCATGATCGGCGCGACCCTGGTCTGGGTGGCCTACTACGGCCAGTTCCAGGCGCACCTGACCGACAGGGAGATCGTCGGCGGTCCGGGTGCGCAGGCCACGTCCGCCAAGGCCGTCGAGGCGCAGGAGAAGGGCGCGGGACCGGTCCTGGGCATCTTCTCCACCGGCCCCGAGGTCCGTAACGTGGTGCAGAACCTCGCCACGGAGATCATCGGCACGGTCGTCCTGATCCTCGCCATCCTCACGCAGGGCCTGAACGGCAACGGCGACGGCCTGGGCACCCTGGGCGCCCTGATCACCGCGTTCGTGGTGGTCTCCATCGGTCTGTCGCTCGGTGGCCCCACCGGGTACGCGATCAACCCGGCCCGTGACCTGGGTCCGCGCATCGTGCACGCCCTCCTGCCGCTGCCCAACAAGGGCGGCTCCGACTGGAGCTACGCCTGGATCCCGGTGGTCGGTCCGCTGATCGGAGGCGCGATCGCTGCAGGCATCTACAACGTCGCCTTTGCTTAAGAGCATCGAGTGCACAGCCGCACCGAGCCGTACTCGCTCATCAGCACCGCGCCGTAAGACAGCCGCCCTCCACCCACGGAACCCCAGGAGCACACAGTGACCGACGCGCACACCGCCGGACCGTTCATCGCGGCCATCGACCAGGGCACGACCTCCAGCCGCTGCATCGTCTTCGACCGGGACGGCCGTATCGTCTCCGTCGACCAGAAGGAGCACGAGCAGATCTTCCCGAAGCCGGGCTGGGTCGAGCACAACGCCACCGAGATCTGGACCAACGTCGAGGAGGTCGTCGCCGGGGCCATCCAGAAGGCCGGCATCACCCGCGACGACATCAAGGCCATCGGCATCACCAACCAGCGTGAGACCACGCTGCTGTGGGACAAGAACACCGGTGAGCCCGTCCACAACGCCATCGTCTGGCAGGACACCCGCACCGACGCGCTCTGCAAGGAGCTCGGCCGCAACGTCGGCCAGGACCGCTTCCGCCGCGAGACCGGCCTCCCGCTGGCCTCCTACTTCGCCGGGCCCAAGGCCCGCTGGCTGCTCGACAACGTCGAGGGCCTGCGCGAGCGCGCCGAGGCGGGCGACATCCTCTTCGGCACCATGGACAGCTGGGTCATCTGGAACCTGACGGGCGGGGTGAACGGCGGCCGGCACGTCACCGACGTCACCAACGCCTCCCGCACCATGCTGATGAACCTGCACACCATGCAGTGGGACGAGAAGATCGCCGAGTCCATCGGCGTCCCGCTGAACATGCTCCCGGAGATCCGCTCCTCGGCCGAGGTCTACGGCGAGGTCACCGGCGGCAAGCTGGGCGACCTGCTCGGCGGCATCCCGGTCGCCTCGGCGCTCGGCGACCAGCAGGCGGCCCTGTTCGGCCAGACCTGTTTCGCCGAGGGCGAGGCCAAGTCGACGTACGGCACCGGCACCTTCCTGCTGATGAACACCGGCGAGAAGCCCGTCAACTCCTACAACGGCCTGCTCACCACGGTCGGTTACCGCATCGGCGACCAGAAGGCGGTCTACGCCCTGGAGGGCTCCATCGCCGTCACCGGTTCGCTGGTGCAGTGGATGCGCGACCAGATGGGCCTGATCTCCACCGCCGCCGAGATCGAGACGCTCGCGCTCTCGGTCGAGGACAACGGCGGCGCGTACTTCGTGCCGGCCTTCTCCGGTCTGTTCGCCCCGTACTGGCGCTCCGACGCCCGCGGTGTGATCGCCGGCCTGACCCGGTACGTCACCAAGGCACACCTCGCGCGCGCCGTCCTGGAGGCCACGGCCTGGCAGACCCGTGAGATCACCGACGCCATGACCAAGGACTCCGGCGTCGAGCTCGCGGCCGTCAAGGTCGACGGCGGCATGACCTCCAACAACCTGCTGATGCAGACCCTCGCCGACTTCGTGGACGCCCCCGTGGTGCGCCCGATGGTCGCCGAGACCACCTGCCTCGGTGCCGCCTACGCCGCCGGTCTCGCCGTCGGCTTCTGGACCAGCACCGACGACCTGCGCGCCAACTGGCGCCGGGCCGCCGAGTGGACCCCCAACATGGCCGCGGAGAAGCGCGACCGTGAGTACAAGAGCTGGCTCAAGGCCGTCGAGCGGACCATGGGCTGGCTCGACGACGAGAGCTGAGCACCCCCTCAACAGCTCTGACGAGGAGTAAGAACCCGACATGACCAGTCAGTCCACCCTGCAGTCCGTGCCTGCCCTGGGCACGCGCCCGGCCTCCGGCTCCAACCCGAGCCGCGCCGAGACCCGGGAGCAGCTCGCCAAGGCGTTGTACGACCTTCTCGTCATCGGCGGCGGCATCCTGGGCATCTCCACCGCCTGGCACGCCGCGCAGTCCGGTCTGCGGGTGGCCCTGGTCGACGCCGGCGACTTCGCCGGCGCCACCTCCTCCGCCTCCTCCAAGCTGCTCCACGGCGGTCTGCGCTATCTGCAGACCGGCGCGGTGAAGCTGGTGGCGGAGAACCACTTCGAGCGCCGTGCGGTCTCCCGCCAGGTGGCCCCCCACCTGGCGAACCCGCTCACCTTCTACCTCCCCGTGTACAAGGGCGGGCCGCACGGCGCGGCGAAGCTCGGGGCGGGCGTCTTCGCCTACTCCGCGCTCTCCGCGTTCGGCGACGGCGTCGGCCACCTCCTCTCCCCCGCCAAGGCGGCGCAGGACGTGCCCGAGCTGCGTACCGAGAACCTCAAGGCCGTGGCCGTGTACGGCGACGACCAGATGAACGACGCGCGCATGGCGCTGATGACGGTCCGCGCGGCCGTCGAGTCGGGCGCGGTCGTCCTCAACCACGCCGAGGTCACCGGCCTGCGCTTCACCCGGGGCCGGGTCACCGGCGCCGAGCTGCGCGACCGCGTCTCCGGCGACGAGTTCGGCGTGAACGCCCGGCTGGTGCTGAACGCGACCGGCCCGTGGGTCGACCACCTGCGCAAGCTGGAGGACCCGGACGCGGCCCCCTCCATCCGCCTCTCCAAGGGCGCGCACCTCGTCCTGAAGCGCACCGCGCCCTGGAAGGCCGCGCTGGCGACCCCGATCGACAAGTACCGGATCACCTTCGCGCTGCCGTGGGAGGACATGCTCCTGCTCGGCACCACCGACGAGGAGTTCGAGGGCGACCCCGCCGACGTCTCGGTCACCGAGAAGGACATATCCCAGATCCTGGACGAGGCCGCGTTCTCGGTCCGGGACCAGCAGCTCTCCCGCGACCTGATCACGTACTCCTTCGCGGGCCTGCGCGTGCTGCCGGGCGGGCCGGGCAGCACGGCCAAGGCCAAGCGCGAGACCGTCGTCACGGAAGGCCGCGGCGGGATGCTGTCCGTCGCGGGCGGCAAGTGGACGACCTTCCGGCACATCGGCCGTACCGTCATGAAGCAGCTGGAGTCGCTGCCGGGCGCTCCGCTGGGTGACGACTACGAACCGATCTCGTCGCTGCCGAAGAAGCTGCCGCTGCCTGGTGTGGCCAACCCCCGTGCTGTCGCGCACCGGTTGCTGGTGGACAATCCGGCGCCTGGTCCTCGTATGGCCGCGGACACGGCGAAGCATCTCGCCACGCACTACGGATCGTTGGCCTTCGACATCGCCCGGCTGGCGAACGAGAGCCCTGAGTTGGGCGAGCGGGTACATCCTGACGCGCCGGAGATCTGGGCGCAGGTCGTGTACGCGCGGGACAACGAGTGGGCCGAGACGCCGGATGACGTGCTGCGCAGGCGTACGACGTTGACGATTCGGGGGCTGGCTACGGACGAGGTACGCGCGAAGGTTCAGGATCTGCTCGACAAGAAGTGACGTTGGTGTGGGAAGGGCGGCTCCTCGTCGTGGGGGCCGCCCTTTTCTGCCGGGTGCGGGTTCGTTGTGGCTGGTCGCGCTCACGCGGCGGAGCCGCATATCGATAACAGCCCCGCGCCCCTAGGGTGCTGCCCTGACCGGCGTCAAAGCCTCACCGTTTCTTTCTCTGGAGCCTCCCTCATGCCTCAGGACCTCCTGCCCATCACCCGCGTCCCCCGCACCGGGCTTCCCCCCTGGACCCTGGTGGTCGGTGATCCTGCGCGGGCCGCGCTCGTCGCCGCGCTGCTGGACGGTGCCGTCGAGGTGTCGTACCACCGCGAGTACCGCGTGTTCCGCGGGAGTTGGAAGGGGCTGGGGGTGACCGTGGCCTCGCACGGGGTGGGGGCGCCGGGGGCGGTTCTGCTGTTCCAGGAGCTGGCCGACGCGGGGGTGCGGACCTTTCTGCGGTTCGGTACGGCGGGGGCGATGAAGCCCGGGATCGGTGACGGCGACCTGGTCATCGCGGAGGCGGCCGTGCGGGACGACGGGGTGACGCAGCAATTGCTGCCGCCGGAGTATCCGGCGTACGCCTCCCCCGAGGCGGTGCTGGCCCTGCAGCGGGCCGCGCGCGAGGCGGGTGCCCCGCATCACCGGGGGATCGTGTGGACGCGGGCGGCCTTCCAGCCAGGGCTGATCCCGCTGTTCTCCTACCAGGGCGCCGGCCTTGCCGCGATCGAGATGGAGCTGTCCGCGCTGCTGGTGACGGCGTCGCTGCGCGGGCTCGTGGCCGGCGGGGTCGTCGTCATCGACGGGGCCAATGCCGACGAGCTGGTCGACGAGGACGCCACCGGCGGGTACGACCCGCACCGGGACGTCGTCGCGGCGGGCGTCGAGCGTGGAGCGGTGGTGTCCCTGGAGGCGCTGCGGCTGCTGGCGGAGTCGAACGGGGCCTGAACGGCGACCCGATCGGGGGCCACCTGCGCATTCGGCGTCCCGTTCAGCCCACTGAACCGCCATAATGGCGTAAGACATCGGATGTCTCAACAGGCATGCGGGGACGACTTGGAGGCCGGGCATGGCAGTCACCGACGAGGCGATCGAGAAGATCAAGGGCATGATCGTCTCCGGCGCGCTGCGCCCCGGGGACCGACTCCCCAAGGAGAGCGAACTCGCCGCCGAGCTGGGGCTGTCGCGCAACTCCCTGCGGGAGGCCGTGCGCGCCCTGTCGCTGATCCGCATCCTGGACGTGCGCCAGGGCGACGGCACGTACGTGACCAGCCTGGACCCGCAACTCCTGCTGGAGGCGCTGAGTTTCGTCGTCGACTTCCACCGCGACGACACGGTCCTTGAGTTCCTGGCCGTTCGGCGGATCCTGGAGCCGGCCGCCACCGCCATGGCCGCCACCCGGATCAGCGAGCAGCAACTGGGCGCGCTCTCCGCCCAGTTGGACAAGCTGGGCGACGCGCCGTCGGTGGAGGAGCTGGTCGCCTGCGACCTCGACTTCCACCGGGGCATCGTGCAGAGCTCCGGCAACTCCGTGCTCTGCTCGCTGCTCGACGGACTGTCGGGGCCCACCACCCGGGCCCGTATCTGGCGTGGCCTCACCCAGGAGGACGCGGTCAGCCGCACCCTGCGCGAGCACCGGGCGATCCTGGCCGCCCTGCACGACCGGGACGCGGAGGCGGCGCGCTCGTGGGCGACGGTGCACATCGCGAGCGTGGAGCAGTGGCTGCGCGCCTCGCTGTGAGCGCCCACGGGGCGACGAGGTCGGCCGGACGGGCCCTGGGGCGCCGGGGTGGCCGCGGGTGGCGATCTTGGGTGTTCGAGCGGCTCGGACGGGGCAGTGATCCGTTCACTCCCCCGTGCAAGGGGGCTGCGGGCGCCCCCGCCGCACGCCGTAAGGTTGGGTGGTCAAGCGAGGGCACGTCGGAAGGAGGCCTGGGTGATCGAGCTCGAGGGGGTACCCGAGCTGATCGACCCGGTCATGGTGGCCGCGTTCGAGGGCTGGAACGATGCCGGTGACGCCGCCTCCGCCGCGGTCGCACATCTGGACAGGGAGTGGAAGGGCGAGGTGTTCGCGGCGCTGGACGCCGAGGACTACTACGACTTCCAGGTGAACCGCCCCACGGTGTGGATGGACGCCGGCGTACGCAAGATCACGTGGCCGACGACCCGCCTCTCGGTGGTCCGGATCGGCGGCGAGAAGCCGCGTGACCTGGTGCTCGTGCGCGGGATCGAACCGTCGATGCGCTGGCGTTCGTTCTGCAACGAGCTGCTGGGCTTCGCGCACGAGCTGGGCGTGGAGCTGGTCGTCATCCTCGGCGCGCTGCTCGGTGACACCCCGCACACACGTCCGGTCCCGATCAGCGGCACCACGTCCGACGCGGACCTGGCGCAGCGGATGGACCTGGAGGAGACCAAGTACGAGGGCCCCACGGGCATCGTCGGCGTCCTCCAGGAGGCCTGCACGCACGCGGGCGTACCGGCGGTGAGTCTGTGGGCGGCCGTACCGCACTACGTGTCGCAGCCGCCGAACCCGAAGGCGACGCTGGCGCTGCTCAACCGCCTGGAGGACCTGATCGACGTGCGCATCCCGCTGGGCGAACTGCCCGAGGACGCGCGCGCCTGGCAGGTCGGCGTGGACCAGCTGGCCGCCGAGGACAGCGAGGTCGCCGAGTACGTCCAGACGCTGGAGGAGGCCCGGGACACCGCGGAGCTGCCGGAGGCGTCGGGCGAGGCGATCGCCCGTGAGTTCGAACGGTATCTGCGGCGCCGGGACGGTTCCGGTCCGGGCGGTGCCGGCGGGCACGCCACGGAGGGCGGGGACGGTCCGGCACCGGGCACGTACCGGCGGGACAACCCCAGCGGGCGCACCCGGCCACCGAAACCACCCAAACCGGATACCGAGGACGACGATTCCTCGGAGGAATGAACGAGAGGGCGGTGCGCGATGCGCACCGCCCTTCTTCATGTGCCGTGGGTCTTCACGAGCTTTTTCAGGTACACGAGGGTCTTCACGTGACGGGGGAAGGGGGCCGCATCCGATGAGCGAGCAGGTACAGCGGGCGGGGGATCCGGGCGAGGGTTGGGGGCCGGGGCCCGACGGAGCGGGGTTCGCGTACCGGGGTGCCGAGCCGGAGCTGATCGTCGTCGCCCGGCCGGAGGCCGGTCTGCGGGCCGGGGCCGAGGGCGTCCGCTCGGCCGTCGACGTCGACGTGTCGGCGCTCGATCTGTTCCTCGCCGAGGAACGGCTCGTGCTGGAGCCGCTGTTCGGCAGCGAGGTGCGCCTCCGGACGACGGACGCGGCGGACGACGGGCCCGACCTCGCGCAGTTCTACCGGTTGCGCGGCGGCGAGGGGCGCGCCCGTGAACTGCGGGCGCGGATCGCCGCGTTGCCGGGGATAGCGACGGCCTACGTGAAGCCCGGCGCCGTGCCCGCCACGGTGGCCGACGACGACCGCGGCCTCACGGCAGACACCCCGGTCACGCCCGACTTCACCGGCCGGCAGGGCTATCTGCGCCCGGCGCCCGAGGGGACGGACGCCCACTGGGCCTGGCAGCGGCCCGGCGGGTCGGGGCAGGGGGTGACCGTCATCGACGTGGAAGGCGCCTGGCAGTTGGGGCACGAGGATCTGGCCGGGCGGCGGCTCGCCGGGGTCGTGATCGGCACCCCGCTGGCCGACCTCGCGTGGCGCAACCACGGCACCGCCGCGATCGGGGTGATCGGCGGCGACCGGGGCGAGTCCGGGGTCACGGGGATCGTGCCGGAGGCGGTCACCGCCGCCGCGTCCGTCCAGGGCATCGGCACGGCGGCGGCGATCCGCGCGGCGGCCGACCGGCTCGGCCCGGGAGACCTCGTACTGGTCGAACTCCACCGCCCCGGACCGCGCTTCGAGTACGCCGAACGCGAGGACCAGCGCGGCTACTTGGCGATCGAGTGGTGGCCGGACGACTACGCGGCCGTCCGCTACGCGACCGCCAGAGGCGTCCTGGTGGTGGCAGCGGCGGGCAACGGCGGCGAGTCGCTCGACGACGCGCTGTACGAGCGCCGCCCCGACGAATTCCCCGAGTGGTGGCGCAACCCGTTCAACCCCGTCCACCGCTCCTCCGGGGCCGTCCTGGTCGGCGCGGGCGCGCCGCCGCCCGGCACGCACGGGCGCGACCACGGCCCGGACCGGTCACGCCTGGCGTTCTCCAACTACGGCGCCCGCGTGGACGCGCAGGGCTGGGGCCAGGAGGTCACCACCACCGGCGGCTCCTGGGAGGGGCCCGGCGACCTTCAGGGCGGGCCCGAGGAGATCGCCTGGTACACGGACAGGTTCTCCGGTACCTCCGCCGCGTCCCCGGTGGTGGCCGGCGCGCTGGCCGCGCTGCAGGGCATGCTCAAGGCCGCAGCCCGGCCACCGATGACCCCGGAACGGGCCCGCGCGGTCCTACGGGCCTCGGGTTCCCCGCAGCAGGACGCGCCGGGCCGGCCCGCATCGCAGCGGATCGGCAACCGGCCCGACATCAAGGCGGCGGTCGGCCAGTTGCTGCCGCACGCCGTCGGCTCCGGCCAAGCCGAGAGGTACTGGGACGAGTTGCTGCCGTACCCGCCCGAACTCCCGCCCAGGCTCCGCCTGTTCGTGGCCGGCGCCTGGCGCAGCCTCAACCGCCCCTCCCCCGAGATCCGCCAGGCGGTGCACTCCGCCTTCGCGAGCGGACGGCCCGATGTCCGGGTGTGGTTCTCGGACGACGAGATCGTCGGGCTGGTCGTGACGGGGTGACGCGCCCGGGTGCTTGACGCACTCCTGCTGCTTGAGATGACAAAGGGGCGGCTCCCCGCTCGCGAGGAACCGCCCCTGTCTGCCGACCCGTTGCTAGAGCGCCACGCCCAACAGGGCGTCCACCGCACGCGATACGACACCGGGGGCGCCCTCGTCGCTGCCGCCGCGGTCCCGCTGCAGGGCCGCCCAGCGGTCGACCGCGGCGAGCGCGGCCGGGGCGTCGAGGTCGTTGGCGAGGGCCTCGCGGAGCTCCTCGACGAGCCGCTCGGCGGGCGGGCCGTCGGGACGGGAGACGGCGGCGCGCCAGCGGGCCAGCCGGGCCTCGGCCTCGGGAAGGACCTGGTCGGTCCACTCCCAGTCGGCGCGGTAGTGGTGGGCGAGCAGGGCGAGCCGGATGGCGGCGGGGTCGACGCCTGCGCGGCGCAGCGCGGAGACGAAGACCAGGTTGCCCTTGGACTTGGACATCTTCTCGCCGTCGAGCGCGACCATGCCGGCGTGCACGTACGCCTTGGCCATCGGGAACTCGCCGGTCAGCACCTGGGCGTGCGAGGCGCCCATCTCGTGGTGCGGGAAGGCGAGGTCGGAGCCGCCGCCCTGGACGTCGAAGCCCATGCCGAGGTGGTCGAGGGCGATGGCGACGCACTCGATGTGCCAGCCCGGCCGGCCGCGGCCGAGCGAACCGCCGTCCCAGCTGGGCTCGCCCTCGCGGGCGGCCAACCACAGCATCGGGTCGAGGGGGTTCTTCTTGCCGGGTCGCTCGGGGTCGCCGCCGCGCTCGGCGGACAGCAGCCGCATGGCGGCCGCGTCGAGGTTCGAGACCTTGCCGAAGTGAGGGTCGGACTCGACGGAGAAGTAGACGTCGCCTTCGAGTTCGTAGGCCGCGCCGGCGTCCCGCAGCCGCTCGACGAGCGGGACGATGCCGGGTATCGCCTCGACCGCGCCGATGTAGTGCTGCGGGGGCAGCATCCGCAGGGCGGTCATGTCCTCGCGGAAGAGGGCCGTCTCCTGCTCGGCGAGGGCGGTCCAGTCGACGTCGTCGCGCTGGGCCCGCTCCAGGAGCGGGTCGTCGATGTCGGTCACGTTCTGGACGTAGTGAACCTGGCGCTTGGTGTCGAGCCACACGCGCTGCACGAGGTCGAACGCGTTGTAGGTCGCCGCGTGTCCCATGTGGGTGGCGTCGTAGGGCGTGATGCCGCAGACGTAGATACGGGCGACGGGACCGGGGTCGAGGGTGACGAGGCCGCCGGTCGCGGTGTCGTGGATCCTCAGGTCGCGGCCCTGACCAGGCAGGGCGGGGACCTCGGAAGCGGGCCAGGCATGCATGTCATGAGCCTAACCGGACGGATGTTCCGTATACGAACCGGACCGGGCCGGAAGGCCGGTAAGGCCTTCTTGCGCGGTACGGCCCGTTGTGCAGCGGGAGGTGGTGTGCGAGGGGGCGCTAGACGGGCGGCCAGGGGATGGCCGGCCATTCGCCGCTGGGCTCGGGGTGCTTGCCTGAGGTCAGCAGGTCGTCCACGCGCGCGCGGGTGGCGTCGAGTTCGGCCGCGGTGATCAGTCCGGTGAGCCGCTCGGTGAGCGCTCCCGACGCTCCCAGCGCCTCCTGGAGGCCCTTGAGGACGTCGACGGCCTCTGCGGTCAGCGGCTCCCCCGCCCAGCCCCACAGCAGGGTGCGCAGCTTGTTCTCGGTGTTGAAGGTCACGCCGTGATCGATGCCGTAGAGCCGGCCGCCGCTCGTGGGCAGCAGGTGCCCGCCCTTGCGGTCGGCGTTGTTGATGACCGCGTCCAGGACCGCGAGCCGACGCAGCCGCTCGTCGTCGGCGTGCACGAGCAGCGCGGTCTCGCCCTCGCCGACCTCCGCGAGGCCGATCGCCTTCCAGCCCGGCGCCGGTTCCTCCGTGTCGACCAGGGCCAGCAGGTCGGAACCCGCCTCGCCCTCGATCCACAGCTGGCACATGCCCTCACCGAAGGGTCCGTCGCGCAGCACGGTGAGGGGCACCAGGCCCCAGCCGGTGGCCTCGGAGACCTCGTACGCGGCGACCTCGCGCTGGGCGAGCGTGCCGTCGGGGAAGTCCCACAGGGGACGCTCACCGCGGACCGGCTTGTAGACGCAGGTGGCCTCCGCCCCCTCGTGGGAGACGGCGCAGTACAGCACCGCGTTGGACGCTTCCCTGATCTGCCCGCGGACCGTCAGCTCGCCCCGGGTCAGCAGCTCTGCCGTGCTCACGCTCCGCGGCGGTATCCGTTCTGGCGCGGACATACGTGTCCTTCCGGGTCGAGCGGGAGACTGCACAGCGGGCACGGCGGCCGCCCGGCGTTGACGACGTCCAGGGCGCGCTTGGTGAAGGCCCTGGCCTGCGCGCCGGTCAGCCGGACCCGCAGCATCGGGGGGCCGTTCTCCTCGTCCTGGAGGAGGCGCTCCTCGGCCTCGGCGAGGTCCTCCTCGGAGTCGGCGTCCAGCTCCACCAGGGCCTGCGCCTCGACGATCATGCGCTCGCCCTCGCCGTCCCAGGCCAGGGCCATGGTGCCGACCCGGAACTCCTCCTCGACGGGGGTGTCCAGGGGGGCGGAGTCGGAGATCTCGGTGGGCACCACGGCCGGAACCGGGGCGTTGCCGCCACTGCGCCGTACGACCTCGTCGAGCAGTTCTTCCATGCGCTCGGCGAGGGCGGCGACCTGCGTCTTCTCCAGGGCCACGCTGGTCACCCGGGGGCCTGCGGTGGCCTGGAGGAAGAACGTACGGCGTCCGGGCAGTCCGACCGTACCGGCCACGAAGCGGTCCGGAGGGTCGTAGAGGAACACCTGACGGGACACGTCCTGTCTCCTGGAATCGGGGATCGACAAAGGGACCGGCGCTATTGCGACCGCTTCACCCTACTGCGCCCGACGATCACGGTGCGCCCGCACCGCCCCCGACCGGGGCGTCGTCGGCCGGCGGCTCCTCGCGCGGCACCAGGGAGGTGAAATCACCGGTGTCACCGAGGCGCACGAGAAAGGGCCTCAGGCGTGTGTAACGGATCGCGGTGATGGAACACGGTTCAACGGAGATCCTTTGGAAGAGGTCGAGATGAAGTCCGAGTGCGTCCGCAACAAGAGACTTGATGATGTCGCCGTGCGAGCACATCAGATACACGGCGTCGGGGCCGTGATCGCGCTCCACGCGCGCGTTCCACTCACGTACCGCCTCGGCGGCGCGGGTCTGCATGGCCCGCATCGACTCGCCGCCGGGGAACGCGGCGGCCGTCGGGTGCGCCTGGACGACCTGCATCAGGGGTTCGTCCATGAGTTCGGCGAGCTTGCGGCCGGACCAGTCGCCGTAGTGGCACTCCCCGATCCGCTCCTCGGTGTGGACGGTGACGTCCGGGCGGGCCGCCAGCAGCGGGGCGAGCGTCTCCTGGCAGCGCTGCAGCGGGCTGGTGACGATCTCGGAGAGCGGCAGCTCGGCGAGGCGGCCTGGCAGCGCGGCCGCCTGCGCGGCCCCGCGCTCGTCGAGCGCGACGCCGGGCGTCCAGCCGGCGAGCACCCCTTCGGTGTTGGCGGTGGAACGTCCGTGCCGGACCAGGATCAACGTGGGCATGCGGCCCAGGGTAGGCACACCACCGGATGCGGTGGAGTGCGAGCGACGGGAGAATACGCTCCGTGATCGTCGACTGTGGCATCTACCGCGACGGACAACGTACGGAAGGCCCCGCGGACCTCTCGGACGCCCTGGCCGAGGCGCGGGCCAGGGGCGGCTTCGTGTGGATCGGGCTGCACGAGCCCTCGGAGCAGGAATTCGACCTGGTCACCCAGGAGTTCGGGCTGCATCCCCTCGCCGTCGAGGACGCCCTGAAGGCACATCAGCGACCCAAGCTGGAGGTCTACGACGACTCGCTGTTCCTGGTGCTCAAGCCGGTTGTCTACGAGCAGGAGAGCGACCGGGTCTCCAGCGGCGAGGTCATGGTCTTCCTCGGCGACTCCTTCGTGGTGACCGTCCGGCACGGCGAGGGCTCCCCGCTCAAGGCCGTACGGGAGCGGCTGGAGCACGAGCCCGAGATGCTCCACAAGGGACCCACCGCGGTGCTGTACGCGATCGCCGACAACGTCGTCGACCACTACCTGGAGGTCGCCACCGAGCTGCAGACCGACCTGGAGGAGCTGGAGGCGGAGGTGTTCTCGCCGGATCTCGGGGGCTCGCGCAACACGGCGTCCAGGATCTACACGTTCAAGCGGCAGGTGCTGGAGTTCCGCCGGGCGACCGGGCCGCTGGCGCTGCCGCTGACGCGGCTGGCGGGGTTCGGGCAGTCCGGTCTGTCGGTGCCCTTCATCAACGAGAAGGCGCGGCCCTTCTTCCGGGACGTCAACGACCACCTCACGCGCGTGAACGAGTCCGTGGAGGGCCTGGACCGGCTGGTCTCGGACGTCCTGTCGGCGCATCTCGCGCAGATGAGCGTCCGGCAGAACGACGACATGCGGAAGATCTCCGCGTGGGCGGCCATGGCCGCGATCCCCACGATGATCGCGGGGATCTACGGCATGAACTTCGACCACATGCCCGAGCTGCACTGGCTGTGGGGTTATCCGGCCGTCATCGCGGTCATGGCCGCCCTGGAGGTGCTGCTGTACCGGCAGTTCAAGAAACGGGGCTGGTTGTAGGGCGGGAGTGGGTGAAGGGCCGGGGTCAGGCGAACTCGGGGGCCGCGGTGGCGGGGCCGCCGAGCGCGTTGCGCCGTTCGGGCGTCCTGAGGCTCACCATCCGGCGCCAGCCCGCGGTCCGCTCGTAGGCGTACACGGCGTGGATGCCGGCCGCGAGCACCGCGGACTTGGGCCGGGGCCAGTCGAGGATGCGGCCCATGCGGTCCATCACGGCGAGGCTGACGTCCCGGTAGACGCGGATCTCGGCCAGCGCGCACTCCCGCAGCGTGCGCTGGATCGCGCGGCCGTGTCCGGCGTGCGCGAAGCGCAGGAGTTCCTCGTGGCAGTAGGCGAGGTGGTTGTCCTCGTCGTTGGAGATCATCTTCACCGCGCGGCCGAGTTCGGGGTGGTCGGCGAAGTGCCTGCGCAGCAGTTCCATCTGCTCGGAGGCGCGCTGCTCGGTGACCCGGCTGTGGGCGAGGTAGGTGACGATGTCCTGGACGGTGAGCGGTTCGTCGCCCTTGAGCTTCTCGTGGGCGAGACCGATGCCGTGCTTCTCCAGGAGCATCGTGTAGTCGGTGTCGGGCGGGACGGGGACCGGTTCGAGGCCGCGCTTCTTCATGAGGGCGTTGAAGATCCGCCCGTGCTTGTCCTCGTCCGCGCCGTGCCGGGCGATCTTGGGGGCGAGGGCGCGCTCGTCCGGCGGTACCAGCGCGGCGATGCGCGCGTTCTCCCAGCCGCCCTGCGACTCACCGCTGGCCGCGATGGAGCAGAACAGGGCGAAGGACTCGTCGTCGTCGAGGATCTCCTGGAAAAGGCTCTTGGCCGAAAGCATCGTGGACACCTCTCTGCGGGTTCGCGTGCCACCGCGGAAATCGCGGGAATCCGCAAAGAACGAGTCAAATGCGGCGCCAGAGGTGCTGCAACAGCTGTGTCGGACAACTCCGCCAAAAGGAGGACTCCCGGGGTCATCTCCGGGCGTAACAGCACGGGTCCCCGGAGGGCGTAACCGCGTGGGCCCCGGCGCGTTGTTCCTCGTGACGGCCGTGGCGGGGAGACCCCCGAGCCCCCACCACGGCCGCAGAACTTCCTGCGCGAGGCCGACACGCGTGCACGTGTGCCGCACGGGCCCTACGCCAGTCCGGCGAGCTCCAGGGCCTCCGTGCCGGCCCTCAGGGCGGCGATCCGCTCGTCGAGCGTGAAGCCCGCGGGCGACAGCGTCAGGGTGGTCACGCCGGCCGCCGCGTACTCCTTCATCCGGTCCGCGATGCGCTCCACGGAACCGAGCAGCGTGGTCTTGTCGATCAGGTCGTGCGGTACCGCGGCCGCGGCACCCTGCTTGTCCCCGGACAGGTACTTGTCCTGGACCTCGACGGCGGCCTCCTCATAGCCCATGCGCCGCGCGAGCTGGTTGTAGAAGTTCTGCTTGCGGCTGCCCATGCCGCCGACGTACAGCGCGGTGTAGGGGCGGAAGGCGTCGGCGAGCGTGGTGACGTCCTTGTCCTCGCCGAGGGCGAGCGGGAGCGTCGGGCAGACGTCGAATCCGTCGAGGGTCAGGCCGGCCTTCTCGCGTCCCGCGCGCAGGTGGCTGATCGCGGTCTCCTCCAGGTGCTCGGCGGAGGGGAAGATCAGCAGGGCGCCGTCGGCGATCTCACCGGTCTGTTCGAGGTTCTTGGGGCCGATCGCGGCGATGTAGAGCGGGATGTGCTCGCGCTCCGGGTGCACGATCAGCTTGAGCGGCTTGCCGGGGCCGTCGGGCAGCGGCAGCGTCCAGTGCGCGCCGTCGTACGACAGGCGCTCGCGAGTCATCGCCTTGCGGACGATCTCGACGTACTCACGCGTGCGTGCCAGCGGCTTGTCGAACTTGACGCCGTACCAGCCCTCGGAGACCTGCGGCCCGGAGACGCCGAGACCGAGCCGGAAGCGGCCGCCGGAGAGCGAGTCGAGGGTCGCGGCGGTCATCGCGGTCATCGTCGGCTGACGGGCCGGGATCTGGAAGATGGCCGAGCCGATGTCGATCCGCTCGGTCTTGGCGGCGACCCAGGAGAGCACAGTGGCCGCGTCCGACCCGTAGGCTTCCGCGGCCCAGCACACGGCGTACCCGAGCCGGTCGGCCTCCTGGGCGACCGCGAGGTTGTCCCCGTCCATTCCGGCACCCCAGTAGCCGAGGTTGATCCCGAGCTGCATGGCCGATTCCCCTTACCGATCAGTAACGTCCCTTGCCGGCTGACCTTAGCGCGCGGGCGCGGATCGGGGCAGGTGGCGGTCGTGTCGGTCGGCCCACATCAACGCGGGTGCCGTGTCGCCAATCCGTTGTCCACAGGCCCCCACAGCTCGATCCATGGCCAGTAATGTCGGCGTTCATGGAGCAGAGGCATCTCGGCCGTACCGGCCTTCGCGTGTCCCGCATCGGACTCGGCACACTCACCTGGGGCAGGGACACCGACGAGCACGACGCCGCGGACGTCCTGAAGACCTTCTGGGAAGCGGGCGGGACACTCGTCGACACGGCCGACGTGTACGGCGACGGCGAGGCCGAATACCTGCTCGGACGCCTCATAGAAGGGCTGGTCCCCCGGCGGGACCTGGTCATCTCCACCAAGGCGGGCAGCGTGCCGGACCCGGACCGGCGCTTCGACGGCTCGCGCGGGCATCTGCTGGCCGCGCTGGACGCCTCACTGGCCCGCCTCGGCACGGACTACGTCGATGTCTGGCACATCCACGCCTTCGACCCCTACACCCCGCTGGAGGAGACCCTGCACGCGCTCGACCTGGCCGTGAGCAGCGGCCGGGCCCGCTACGCCGGTGTCTCCAACTTCTGCGGCTGGCAGCTCGCGAAGGCGGCGACCTGGCAGTTGGCCGCGCCGGGCAACCGCACCCGGCTGTCGAGCACGCAGATGGAGTACTCGCTGCTGCAGCGCGGGGTCGAGCGCGAGGTGCTGCCGGCCGCGCTGGACCTGGGGATCGGCCTGCTGCCGTCCTCGCCGCTGGGGCGCGGGGTGCTCACGGGCAAGTACCGGGGCGATGCCGTCCCGCCGGACTCGCGCGGCGCCTCGGAGCATCTGGGCCTGTTCGTCGAGCCGTACCTCGACGACACCGCGAGCCGCATCGTGGACGCCGTGCAGACCGCGGCGGACGGGCTCGCCGTGACGCCCCTTCAGGTCGCCCTGGCCTGGATCCGCGACCGGCCCGGCGTGACCGCGCCCGTCGTCGGCGCGCGCAACGCGCAGCAGCTCACGGCGGCATTGTCAGTGGAGGCCCTTAGTCTTCCTGACGAGATCTGCCGGGCGCTCGACGATGTGTCGGCGCCCGTGCACCGCTATCCCGATCACGACTGGAGCACGCTGTGAGCACGGAACCGGAGACCACGGAGGAAACGGAGCCGGGGACACCGGGGGGCGTCGAGCCGGGAGGCGCGGTGGAGGGTGCCTCGGGGGAAGAGACCTCTTCCGAAGGGGAATCGGGGGCTTCCGTCGAGGGCGTCTCGGAGGCTTCCGGTGAGGAGGCCGAATCGGCGGGCGGTGACGGCGAGGCCGGTGATGAAGGTGCGGCCGGCGAAGGAAGTGCGGCCGAGGGCAAGGACGATGCCGACGCCGACGGTGAGGCCGCCCGGCAGAAGTCCGAGGCCGAGGCCGAGTTGGCGGCGCAGCGGATCGAGCGGGAGCGGATCGAGCGGCGCAAGGCCGAGAAGCAGGGGCCCATCGCGGCCGGCACCAAGCTGAGCGGGACGGCCGCCGATCTGCTGGCCGCCGTGCGGGCCGTGGAGAGTGGCGAGAAGCCCGTCGCCGTGGCCCTGCGGGAACCGCCGGCCCCGCGCCGGCCCGACGCCGAGCCGGTACGTCGTCCGCAGCCCGCGCCAGCCTCCGCCGTGCCCGCGTCCCCGGGGGCCGGGTCCGTCGACGGCGTACGCCGCGTGCTGACCGAGGGCGGCGCCCCGGACACGCTCGCCCCGCAGGTCGCCGCCGCGCTCGGCGAAGGCGCGGAGGAACAGTTGCGCGCCGACCCCTGGCTGTTGCTGCGCGTCGGCGCGGTGCGCCCCGAGCAGGCGGACGGGTTCGCGCGGGCGCTGCTCGGCGCGGAGTGCGGTCCGGACGACGAGCGGCGCGGCCGGGCGCTCACCGGCCGGCTCCTGGAGCAGGCGGCGCTGGCCGGGCACACGGCGCTGGAGATGCCGGCGCTCACCGCCGCGCTCGCCCAGTGGGGCGTGCCGGATCCGGAGGCGGCCGTGCAGAGCAGTGTCGCGGAGGGCGAGGCGCTGGTCTTCGAGGACGCCCTCGACCCGACCGCGCCGGTGCCGCCTTCGGCTTCGGCTTCGGCAGGGCACGACGAGGGCGAGGGAGACGACGAGGACGGTGAGGTTGCGGAGCGCCCGGTCCGGGTTCTGATCGGTCTTGAGCGGTACGCGCTCGCCGAGGAGAGCCTCGCCGACGGGCTGGCCCGGGTGATCAACTCGGTGCCGAAGGAGGACGGTTCGGCCGAGGAGTGGGAGCGTGCCGCCGGTGCGGCGAAGGGTTCGACCGCCGAACTCCTCCGCGCGGTCGCGGGCCACGCCCTGGTGCTCCACACCGGTGGCGAGGCATCCCTCGTCGAACCGGCGGCGCTGCTCCGCACGGCGACGGGCCTCGGTCTGCGCGCCTGGGCCGCGGCGCACTCCGTGATCGGGCGGGACCGTTTCGCGGGGCGTCTGACGGGTGCCGGGAGTCCCAACGGCTCTGCCTCGGACGGCAGTTCGTCGATCGAACCCCCAACTGGCTGCTCAGCGGCGGACGACGGCGCGGCGGACAGCCCCGTCGCCACCGTCGCCGGTCTGCTCTCCGGGGCCGAAGGGCCCGGGCGGGACGGTGAGGGCGCGTTGGATCTCGATCTCCTCGTCGTGCTCGACGCGCCCCAACTGGACGTCGAGAGCGCCGCGTTGCTCGTCGAGTCGCTGCCGGACGGGGCGCGGCTGGTGCTGGCCGGTGATCCGGCGGGGCTGTGGTCGGCGGGGCCCGGGCGGGTGTTCGCCGATCTGCTGGCCGCGCGGGTCTGTCCGTCGGTCGCCTCGCGGGTGCCGGATCCCGGTCCGCTCGGTGAGCTGGTCTCCGGTGTCGGCATCGGCGAGCTGAACCAGGTCGAGGCGCCCGGCAAGGAGGTCGTGATCGTGCCGGTGCGGGACGCGGGCGAGGCCGTGCACCGGACCGTGCAGCTCGTCGCCGACTCGGTGCCGCGGGCGATCGGCGTACCTGCCGAGCAGACGCAGGTGATCACGCCGGGGCACGGCGGCGCGGCGGGCACGCGCGCGCTCAACGCGGCGCTGAAGGAGCGGCTCAACCCCGGTCCCGGCCGCTTCGGAGGGTTCGACCCCGGTGACCGGATCGCCTACTCCCCCGAGCCGGGACGCTCGGTGCCGGGTCACGTCGTGACGGCCGACGCCGAGGGGCTGCACCTGTCCGTCTCGGGCGCCCCCGTCGTCGTACCGAAGGAGCGGGTGGAGCAGTCCGTGCGGCACGGGTGGGCGTTGACCGCGCACCAGGCCGTGGGGGCGCGCTGGCCGGCGGTGGTCGTGGTGCTGCCCGGGGACGCGGCGCAGGCGCTCAGCCGCCCGTGGGTCTACACGGCGTTCGGCCGGGCGGACCGTCATCTGTCCGTGGTCCACGGGGTGGAGCAGGCCCTTGCCCGGGCCGTGTCCGAGGTGCCGCCGAAGCCGCGCACGACCCGGCTGCCGGTCCTGCTGGCCCCGCAGGTGCCGGTGGCCGCCGCCGGCTGAGACACGCGACGGGAACGGCGGCGGTCCCGGGGCACGAGGAGCCCGGGACCGCCGCCGTCTTCGTACGGCCGGTCGTGCCGTCAGCGTCTTACGTCGGGCTCCGCGTCCAGCGGTTCCAGGTCCTCGTCCGTTTCGAGCTCGGCGTCCAGCTCGTCGAGATCTTCGTCGTCCACGTCGTCCACGCCGTGCGTGCCGTGGGCGCCGATCCCGTCGATCTCGTCGTCGAAGACCGCGCTGACGTCGAAGCGGCAGACCACCCGCTGCGGATCCAGTTGCTCGAAGGGCGATTCCAGCCACTCGCCGGGCTCGGGCGCCTCGTCCGTCGCCGTCACCCAGAGCGTGGAGTCACCCTCCTCCAGGCCGAACTCCTTGTGCCGGGAGGCGATCTCGTCCGGCTCGAACTCGCCGAACAGGATGCCCAGTGCGCCGTTCACGGTGCCCGAGGCCTCCACGCCGATGCTGTCCTCGTCCGCCGCCTCGACCCGCTGCGCCTGCGCCAGCAGCCGCTGCGGCTCCACCACGGCGTAGTCGCGCCGGATCAGCACACTGAGGGCATTGGGCTCCTCGGGGCCCGTGTACGGCGGCAACGCGTCCTCCGTACCGGGGATCTCGAACGGTGTGACCTCGTCATAACGGTCGTAGAGCAGCTCGTCGTACGCCTCGGCGGCCGTCGCCAGCTGGTTGAACGCCTCGTAGACGGCCGGGTCGTCCTCCCCGGACCGGCGTTCGACCGCGGCCAGGTGGCGGTCGAGCGCGGTCTTGACCGCCTCGGCGGCGGCTCGTACCTCGGCAGCGGTGGGCTGCGCAGCATCAGACATAGTGCAGACGCTATCCGTACCGGGCCCCAGCCCGCACAATAGATGCGATGCCGGAATACGAATTTGTCGACGTGTACGTACCTCGCGGGGTTTCCCGCAAGGACGCCACTCGCCTGCTGACGGACCATGCCGAGTACGGACACTGGGAGTTGGACCGCCTGAGTCTGCTGCGCGACGGCAGCCGCAGGGTACGGCTGCGCCGGCGGATCATCCGCCAGGTGCGGGCCACGTGGTGAGCTGAGACGGAGACGAGACGGAGCGGGCCCCGTGACGCCGGGGCCCGCTCCGTAGTGCGTTCATGAGGGCGGTACTACGCCGACGCACGCGCTTTGCGGTAAAGGACCGCGCCGGCGAGCAGCGCCCCGGCGCCCACCGGGAGGGCGAGGCCCAGCGGCAGTTCGCTGCCGGTGTGCGCGAGCTGCGCGCCGCTGTTCGGCTGGGTGACCGACTGGCCGCCCGGCTGGTTGACGTAGGAGGAGCCGCCCGGCGTCCCGTGGCCCGTGACGGGCGGGGTGCTCGGGGTGCCGGTGCCGGGGTGACCGGGAGTGCCGGGGTGACCCGGACTCCCAGGGGTGCCGGGGGTGCCGGGGTTCCCCGGCTGGCCGGGCGTTCCGGTCGGAGGCGTGTGGTGACCGCCGCCGTGGTGTCCCCCACCGTGATGGCCTCCGCCGTGGTGGCCGCCACCGTGATGGCCGCCGCCCCCGTGGCCCCCGCCCTGGTGGCCACCGCCTCCGTAGCCGTCGTTGTCGCAGTTGTTGCCGAAGGCCGGGTTGCCGACTCCGACGACGTCGACGCTGTTCCCGCAGACGTTCACGGGCACGTCCACCGGTGCCTGGACCGTGTTGCCGGAGCCCACGCCGGGCGAGCCACCGGTGTGTCCGCCGGCGTGCGAGCCCCCTGAGCCCCCGTGTCCGCCGGAGCCTCCGTGACCGCCATGGCCCCCGTGCCCGCCATGACCGCCGTGGCTGCCCGAGTCGCCGTAGCCGCCCGAAGAGCCGCTGCCGCCGCTCCGGTTGGCGCACTTGTTGCCGACCGCCGGGTTCAGGACCCCGACGACGTTGACCGTGTTGCCGCACGCGTTGACCGGCACGTGCACCGGCGCCTGCACCGTGTTGC
Organism: Streptomyces sp. NPDC092369; assembly: GCF_044755245.1. Classification (NCBI taxonomy): domain Bacteria; kingdom Bacillati; phylum Actinomycetota; class Actinomycetes; order Kitasatosporales; family Streptomycetaceae; genus Streptomyces; species Streptomyces sp. NPDC092369. The sequence goes on along the minus strand of NZ_JBIVQP010000008.1, from coordinate 252,656 downwards.
CCGACAGCACGCCGGGCGAGTCCGAACTCGAGCCGGTGGCGCCGGAGGCCGCGTGGGCGTACCCACTGCCGGCCGCGGCGATCACACCGGTCGCGGCGGCCACGGTCATCAGGCCCTTGCGGGTGACCTGTCGCATTTGCTGAATCCCTGCCTTCGAGCTTGCCGTCGACCTTGTCCGAAAAAGACCGGTCGGCTCCGGAGCGCATGGCGCGCGCTCCGGAGCCGACCGGTGTGCACGACCCTCAGGGGGTCGACGTCACTTGTTGATGCAGGTGTTGCCGAAGGCGGGGTTCAGCAGCCCGATCACGGAGACCGTGTTGCCGCAGACGTTCACCGGGATGTGCACCGGAACCTGAACGACGTTGCCGGACAGAACGCCCGGGGAGTGCACGGCAGCACCCTGGGCACCCGAGTCGGCGACGGCCAGGCCCGCACCCGCGAGAACCAGACCACCAGTGGCAGCCGCAGCGGCGACGACCTTCTTGATCATTATTCCTCCTTGTTGGCAATGCGATCCCAAGTAGCGGATCGCATCACCTGTAACGAGGAGGGAGTAATGGAGCTACGAGCTTATGAGCACATTCACCCGTCCCAGTCACCTCCGTACGGGCTGTCGAATTCCGGCGTCAACCTGCGTCGACCGGCCTTTCACGACGCGTCGATGAACCGGTCCAGGACGCGCACGCCGAACTTGAGCCCGTCCACCGGCACCCGCTCGTCCACGCCGTGGAACATCCCGGCGAAGTCCAGCTCCGGGGGCAGCTTGAGCGGCGCGAAGCCGAAGCCGCGGATGCCGAGGTCGTCGAAGGACTTGGCGTCCGTGCCGCCCGAGAGCATGTACGGGACCGCCTTCGCGGTGGGGTCCTCGGCGAGCAGCGAGGACTGCATCGCGGCGACGAGGGGGCCGTCGAAATCGGTCTCCAGGGCCTTGTCCGAATGCACGTCCTCGCGCCGGACGTTCGGTCCGAGCAACGTGTCGAGATCCGTGAGGAATTCCTCCTCGAACCCCGGCAGGAAACGTCCGTCGACGTTCGCGGTGGCCTCGCCCGGAATGACGTTCACCTTGTAACCGGCGTTCAGCTGCGTGGGGTTGGCGGTGTTGCTCAGGGTCGCGCCGATGAGCTTGGCGATGCCGCCGAGCCGCGCGAGCGTCGACTCCATGTCCTCCGGGTCCAGCGGGGTGCCGAGCGCGTCGCCGAGTTCGTCGAGGAAGGCCCGCGTCGTCTTGGTGACCCGGACCGGGAACTTGTGCCGGCCCACCCGTGCGACGGCCTCCGACAGTTCGGTGATCGCGTTGTCCCGGTGGATCATCGAACCGTGCCCGGCGGTGCCGGCGACGGTCAGCTTCAGCCAGTGCATACCCTTCTCGGCCGTCTGGATCAGATAGAGCCGGCGCTCCTCGCTGACGGTGAAGGAGAAGCCGCCGACCTCGCTGATGCCCTCGGTGACGCCCTCGAAGAGGTGGGGGTGCTTGTCGACGAGGTGCCGCGCCCCGTACGTACCGCCCGCCTCCTCGTCGGCGAGGAACGCGAGCACGATGTCGCGCGGGGGCTTGCGGCCGCTGCGCAGCCGGTCGCGGACGACCGCGAGGGTCATCGCGTCCATGTCCTTCATGTCGACGGCGCCGCGTCCCCACACGCACCCGTCGGTGACCTCGCCGGCGAAGGGGTGGTGGGTCCAGTCGGCCGCGTTGGCCGGCACGACGTCGAGGTGGCCGTGGATCAGCAGGGCGGGCCTGGACGGGTCCGCGCCCTCGATCCGGGCCACGGTGGAGGCCCGCCCCGGGTGCGACTCGAAGATCTGCGGGTCGAGACCTACCTCGGCGAGCTTCTCGGCGACGTACTCGGCCGCCTTGCGCTCGCCCGGTCCCGAGTGGTCGCCGTAGTTGCTGGTGTCGATCTGGATCAGCTCACGGCAGAGGTCCACGACCTCGTCCTCGCCGGTGACGACCCTGGCCGTGTCCGTCTCGCTCACGCTGCTTCCTCCCGCTGTCACTGCTGGTGGTTCCCCTCATCCTCCCTCTCCCCGGGGCCGCGACCCAAGGCCGGGCCCGGCCCGTCACACGCGGTTCACACACCGGCGGGAGCGGCCGGGGGCCGGTCAGGGGCTGGTCAGGGGGTGATCGGGGACCCGTGAAAGCCTGGTAATGTTTCCTTCGTCGCTGCGGCCAGTCCCGCGCGACAGACACCTTGTCCGGGTGGCGGAATGGCAGACGCGCTAGCTTGAGGTGCTAGTGCCCTTTAACGGGCGTGGGGGTTCAAGTCCCCCCTCGGACACAGCCGATCCCCTCGGCCGCTCAGCGGCCGGGGGGATCTTGTCGTTCCCGGCACCGGGCCCCCTCCCCGGCGCCCTCCCCCGCGTCCGCTCTCACTCCCGCCCTGACTCCTGCCCTCACGCCTGTCGAGTTGTGCGGGTACCCCACCAGTTTTACAAGCCACTTGACTCAACCTTACAAGGCTTGTTGACTGACTTGGGTGCAGCCAGCCATGTCACGGAACCACCGTCAGACGGATTCGCAAGGGACCTGACTGACGCTCGACTACTCAGGTGACAAGAGGTGAAGCTCTGTGAAGGTCCAGGGAAGCCTGACGATGGAGCCACGAGCGGAGGCGACGTCGAGAGTGTCACCCGGGCGCCCGCAGCCACTGGGCGCCAGCGTCGACGCGGACGGGGTGAACTTCTCGATTTTCTCCGAGTACGCGACCAGGGTCGATCTGCTGCTCTTCGACCGCTGTGACGCCCCACGCCCCTCGCGGGTGATCCGGCTCCACCCCGAGCAGCACCGAAGCTTCCATTTCTGGCACTGTCACGTGGCGGGCCTCGGCCCCGGCCAGGTGTACGCGTACCGGATCGACGGCCCCCGCAACACCCCGCACTCCGGCGGCCGTTTCAACCACCGCAAGGTGCTGCTCGACCCGTACTCGCGGGCCAACATCAACACCTGCTGGGACCGCGGCCGCGCGGTCGGCGTGAGCGACAACGTCGAGCACTCCATGCGCAGTCTGGTCGTCGACCTCGACGACTACGACTGGGAGGGCGACCGGCCGCTGAACACGCCCATGGCGGACACGGTGATCTACGAGGCGCACGTACGCGGGCTGACCGCGTCCCCCACCTCGCACACCACCCACCCGGGCACCTTCTCGGCGGTCGTGGAGCGGATCCCCGACCTCCAGCGCCTGGGTGTCACGGCGGTCGAACTGCTGCCGGTCTTCGACTTCGACGAGACGCAGACCCTGCGCATCGGCCCGGACGGCACCCCGCTGCGCAACTACTGGGGCTACGACCCCTACGGCTTCTTCGCCCCGCACACCGGGTACTGCGCCCAGCCCCATCTCGCCGGACACATCACCGAGTTCCGGGACATGGTCAAGGCGCTGCACAAGGCCGGTATCGAGGTCATCCTCGACGTGGTCTTCAACCACACCAGCGAGGGCAACGAGTTCGGGCCGACGATCAGCTTCCGCGGCGCGGCCAACGAGGCGTACTACCACCTGTGGCCGCAGGACCGCAGCCGCTACATGGACTTCACGGGCTGCGGCAACGCTGTCAACGCCAACCACCCGATGGTCACCAAGTTCATCCTGGAGTGCCTGGAGTACTGGGTCACCGAGCACCACGTCGACGGCTTCCGCTTCGACCTGGCCTCGGAGATGTCCCGCGGGCCGATGGGCTACGAGATGGCGGTGCCGCCCGCGCTGTGGGCCATCGAGCTGTCGCAGGTGCTCGCCGAGACGAAGATCATCGCCGAGCCGTGGGACGGCGGCGGCCTGTACCAGGTCGGCCGGTTCCCGGGGAAGCGCTGGGCACAGTGGAACGGCCCGTTCCGCGACGACGTACGGCGCTTCGTGCGCGGGGACGCCGGTCTGGTCGGGGAGATCGCCTCCCGGCTCGGCGGGTCCGCGGACCTGTTCTTCCCGCAGCAGGTGCTGCCGACCAACAGCATCAACTTCGTGACCTGCCACGACGGGTTCACGCTCAACGACCTGGTCTCGTACAACCACAAGCACAACCACGCCAACGGCGAGGCGAGTGCCGACGGGGCGCACGAGAACTTCAGCTGGAACTGCGGGGTCGAGGGCCCCACGGACTCCGAGGAGGTCGAGCGGCTGCGGGTGCGGCAGATCAAGAACCTGCTGTCGATCCTGATGCTGAGCCGGGGCGTGCCGATGCTGCTGGCCGGCGACGAGTTCCGCAACAGCCAGCAGGGCAACAACAACGCCTACTGCCAGGACAACGAAGTCTCCTGGCTGAACTGGGACCAGGCCGAGAAGGAGACGGAGATACGTTCCTTCACGGAGCGGGTCATCGCCCTGCGCAAACGGTTCGCGACCTTCCGCGAACCCCGCTTCTTCACCGAGCGGCGCAACGACCGGGACATGGCCGACGTCACCTGGCACGGCACCCAGCTGCACTGCCCCGGCTGGGAGGACGCCGACGCGCGCGTCCTGGCCGTGACGCTGGGCGGCTTCGGGGGCGACCCGGACCTGCACATGATCCTCAACATGTACCACCTGGGCCTGGACTTCGAGCTGCCGGAGGTCGCCGGCCACAGCTGGTTCCGGATCCTCGACACGGCCTGCGCCGGAGCGCGCGACCTGCTCGCGCCCGGTCAGGAGGAGCCCGTCGAGGCGGACGTCATCCATGCACACGGCCGCAGCGTCGTCCTGCTGGTCGCCTTACCGAATGAGAAGGACGCCTGACGATGACCGACACCGCCAACCACCGCATCCTCTCCGACACCGTCGCCGGCTACGTCACCTACTTCAGCCCCACCGAGCACCGCTTCGGGCTGCGCACCTCCGACGGCCGCGAGTTCACCGCGCACCTGGCACGCAATGTCGTCTCCCGGATCGTCCGCAACCTCGGCGACCCCTACCAGGACACCACCGCGCAGACCCAGGACATGCTCAGCACCGGGCGATTCCTGTTCGCGTACGGCGTCTTCTACGAGTGGGAGGGCGGCTCGCGCTTCGAGGTGAAGGAGATCACCTTCGCCGAGGAGAGCCGCGGCCACTACGTCTTCGAGCACCCGCGCTGGTGGGTCCAACAGGCCACCGAGATCGCCGACTTCTATCTGCGCGGCCAGTTCCCCGACGGCGACTACGACTGGCGCCACTACCGCACTCAACTCACGCTCGACGGGGCCCAGTTGCCCGAGCACGCCGGGCAGAACGTGCGGCAGGAGACCGACACCATCTCCCGTCTGGTGTACGGCCTGTCGACCGCGTACCTGCTGACCGGCGAGGACCGGTTCCTGGACGCGGCCGAGAGCGGCACGGAGTACCTGCGCCAGTACATGCGCGTGGACGACAAGCACGACGGGATCGTCTACTGGTACCACGGCATGGACATCACCCCGACCGGGCGGCGCAAGGTCTACGCCTCGGAGTTCGGCGACGACTACGACGCCATCCCGATGTACGAGCAGATCTACGCGCTGGCCGGGCCCACCCAGACCTACCGGGTGACCGGCGACCCGCGGATCCTCCAGGACATCGACCGCACGGTGGCGCTCTTCCAGCGCTACTTCCGGGACGAGGAGCGCGGCGGCTTCTTCTCGCACATCGACCCGATCAACCTCAGCCCGTGCGACGACGCCCTGGGCCACAACCGCTCCCGCAAGAACTGGAACTCGGTCGGCGACCACGCCCCCGCGTATCTGATCAACGCCTATCTGGCCACCGGGCGCACGGACTTCGCCGAGCTCCTGGAGGAGACCGCGGACACCATCGTGGCCCGCTTCCCGGACGAGCCGCACAGCCCCTTCGTACAGGAACGCTTCCACGAGGACTGGAGCGCGGACCAGACCTGGGGCTGGCAGCAGGACCGCGCCGTGGTCGGGCACAACCTCAAGATCGCCTGGAACCTGACCCGGATCCGGGCGCTGCACGACAAGCCCGAGTACGCCGAGGCGGCCCGCCGGATCGGCGAGATCATGCCGCCGGTCGGCAGCGACCAGCAGCGCGGCGGCTGGTACGACGTCGTCGAGCGCAAGCCCGACCCGGACAGCGGCATCCACCGCATGGTCTGGCACAACCGCAAGGCCTGGTGGCAGCAGGAGCAGGCGATCCTCGCCTATCTGATCCTCGCCGGCACCGGCGACGACCCCGAGTCGCTGCGGCTGGCCCGGGAGGCCTCCGCCTTCTACAACGCCTTCTTCCTGGACCACCAGGACGGCGGTGTGTACTTCAACGTGCTGGCCGACGGCATCCCGTACCTCGTGGGCACCGAGCGGTTCAAGGGCTCGCACTCCATGGCCGGCTACCACGCGCTGGAGCTGTGCTACCTCTCGGCGGCCTACACCGGGCTGCTGATCAGCCACGAGCCGCTGACCCTGCACTTCCGGCCGCGCCCGGCCGATCTGCCGCAGCGGGAGCTGCGGGTGGCGCCCGACCTGCTGCCCACCGGCTCGGTGGAGCTGACCCGGGTGTGGGTCGACGGCAAGGAGCACCACAACTTCGACGCCAAGCTGCTGACCGTGAAGCTGCCGGAGAGCGACGAGCCGGTGCGGGTGCGGGTCGAGCTGGAGCCGGCGCGGATGCGGCTGCGGGTGCGCAGCGAGGTGGCCGGCGGCACCGCGCACGTGCGCTGCTCCGGAGCCGTCGACGCGGTCGAGCTGGACCGCTTCCGGCACGTGCTGGGCGAGGTGATGGCGGCCGGGCCGCACCGGGTCGAACTGCACCTGGGCGAACTGACCGAGATGTGCAGGCCCGCGGTCAACGAGCTGCTCGTGCAGCGCACCAAGGCGGGTCTGGAAGTCGACTTCGTGGTCGTGGGTTCCGTACTGCCCGAGGTACGGGAAGCCCTGCTGGCCACCGACGCCTTCCTTTTCGAGGGCGAGGAGGACTGAGCCGACATGACCACGACGCTGCTTCCCCCCAGGTACGTCATGGACCGGCCGGCGCAGACGGCTGTGCCGCACGAGCCGGTGGACTTCTCCGCCTACTGCCAGGACCTCTTCGGCGCGCTGTCCCGCTCCGACCAGCGCCGCTGGGGCGAGGTCTACGTCCGGGGCCTGCTCGACGTGCCCGGGCGCAAGACGCCGGCCCGGATCACCGAAGAGGTGCTGGGTCGTCGGGCGGTCCAGCAGATCCAGCAGTTCGTCAACCAGAGCCCGTGGCCGTGCCGTCCGGTGCGGGAGCGGCTCGCCCACCGGATCAGCCGGGCGCTGCAGGCGGAGGCCTGGTGCTTCGACGAGGTCGTCTTCACCAAGAACGGCGACCGTTCGGTGGGCGTGGCCCGGCAGTACGCACCCTCGCTGGAGCGGACCGTCAACTGTCAGCTGGCGCTGGCCACTTCGCTGGCCGGACGGTATGGCGGGGTGCCGGTGAGCTGGCAGTTGCTGCTGCCGCAGCGCTGGGACCGCGACGAGGCGCTGCGCACCCAGGCGCACGTGCCGCCGGACGAGCGGGCCAAGCCGCGCTGGCGGTATGTGCTGGAAGCGATCGACGAGATGCTGGAGGAGTGGTACCTGGAGCCGCTGCCGGTCCTGGTGGACTGGCGCTGCGACGGCGATGTGACACCGCTGCTGCACGGTCTCGAGGCGCGCGGTCTGGCCTATCTGGTGGAGGTGGCGCCCACCGTGGCGGTCACACTGCCGCGGCCGTGCGCCGGTTCGGCGCCCGGCCGCGGCACGCTGTCGGAGCTGGCCCGGCACGCCGTCCAGCACCGCAAGCGGATGCCGATCGCCTGGCAGGACCGGGCGACCTCGCGGATGCGGCAGTCCCAGGTGCTGTCCATGCCGGCGCTGCTGCTCGCCGAGGCGCGCCTTGGCACCGCGGCCGGGCGCCCGCTGCCCGAACGCCCGCCGCAGCGCCCTCGGCACCTGATCGCCGACTGGCCCTACGGCAGGCCCGCCCCGCGCACCTACTGGCTGACGAACCTGCCCGCGCGCCGGATCGCCGACGTGCTGCCGCTCGCGCAACTGCGGGCGCTGTGCGGCAACAGCCTGGCGCGGCTCCAACAGGACTTCGGCCTCGGTGACTTCGAGGGCCGCTCGTTCCGGGGCTGGCACCATCACGTCACGCTGGCCTCGGTGGCGCTGGGCTACGACACGCTGCGCCGGCCCCGGGCGGTCCCGCCGGGTTCGGCCGGCTCGGTCGGTTCGCCCGGTCAGGTCGGCTCGGTCGGCTAGGCGGGAGGCGGACGGATGCGGCCGGGCGGCGCGCGGGGGTGCCGTGGCGAAGTCCCGTCCTTTTCCCGATGTCCTCACCTCGTTTCCCCGTTCACGCCCTCGCTCGTGCAGCGAGACACAGGAGGCTCGTATGAACCAGGCGCAGACGGCCGCGGGCAAGGTGCTCGCGGGCCGTACGGCGGTCGTGACCGGGGGCTCGCGCGGCCTCGGCCGGGCGATCGTGCGACGACTGGCCGACGACGGCGCGGCCGTCGTGTTCAGTTACGCGACCAACAAGGAGGCCGCCACCGAGATCGAGGAAGAGATCGCGGCGGCCGGCGGCACCGCCTGGGCGGTGCAGACCGAACTGGCGGAAGTGGCCCAGATCGAGCGGCTGTTCACGACGGCCGACGAGCACTTCCGCTCCATCGGCGCCGAAGGCCTCGACATCCTTGTGAACAGCGCCGGCGTGGCGTCGTTCACGCCGATCGGCGAGACCGCGGAGGCGGAGTACGACCGGGTGATGGCCGTCAACGCCAAGGCCCCTTATTTCGCGGTGCAGTTCGCCTCTCAGCGGATGGGGGACGGCGGGCGGATCATCGGCCTGTCGACGGTCACCACGCGCTGGCCGCGGGTGCCGGAGTCGGTGTACATCGCCAGCAAGTCGGCGGGCGAGGCGTTCGTACGGGTGGCGGCACGGGAGTTGGGTCCGCGCGGGATCACGGTCAACACCGTCTCGCCCGGGCCGAGCGACACCGACATGCTGCGCGGCGCGACCACCGCGGAGATCCGCGAGCACGTGATCGCCGACACCCCGCTCGGCCGGCTGGGACGGCCCGCGGACGTGGCCGCCGTGGTGGCGTTCCTCGCCGGGCCGGACGCGGCCTGGGTGACCGGACAGAACATCCGCGCCGACGGCGGACTCGTCTACTGAGCGCGGTGCGAGGGGAATGGGGGCGGCCCGCGGCCGTCAGCGTGCCCAGCCGACCTGGGTGAAGTCGATGTCACCCAGGCCCGGTACGCCGTAGTTGGCGAGGCCCTCGCGGACGGCGAGGATCTGCGGGCGCTGGTAGAGCAGGAGATCGTGGGCCGCCGCCCAGATCTCGGCGTCGGCCTGCCGGTACAGGCCGGCGCGGCGGACCGGGTCCAGCGTGTGCACGGCTTCGCGCAGCAGGGCGTCGATGCCGGGGCTGGATATCCGGCCGTAGTTCTCATAGGCCTGGTTGCCGCTCGGCTGCCGGTAGATCGAATACAACGAGCTGGGGTACGTCTGGCCGATGAAACGGAAGATCGCCATGTCGAAATTCCCGCGGTTGAGGTACTTCGACAAGTAGTCGTCGGCGGGAACCTTCTGGATCTCCACCGCGATGCCGACCCGGGAGAGCATTTGCTGGATCAGCTGGGAGAGGTCGAGCCCGAGGCGGGTGGTGGACTGACTGAGCACGAATCGCAGCTTCAACTCCTGCCCGTCCTTGGCGCGTGTTCCGCTTCCGTTCTTCCGGTGCCATCCACGCGCATCCAGAATTCGCTCGGCCTCCTTCAGGTCGTAGCGCCCGAGGGTTCCCGAATTGTCGCTGTAACCCGGCTGGTTGGTCATGAAGAAGTGATTGCCGAGCAACGGCACTCCGATCGGCAGCCCTTCGCCCGCGACCGTCGCCAGCGCGTTCCGGTCGACGGCCCGCAGCACGACTCTTCGCACCTGGGGGTCGGCCAGCGGGCCGCTCGCGCCGTTGAAGGAGACCAGCACCTCGTCCCAGGCGGAGCCGGTGCGGATGTCGGTGCCGGAGGCGCCCTTGAGGCGGTCGTACACGTCCCCGGAGGCCGCGTTGACGGCGCTGATCTCGCCGTTGAGGTAGGCCTGGACGGCGGTCGTGGGGTCGAGGGTGCGGAAGACGACCTGGTCGAGGAGCGGCCGGGTGCCCCACCATTTCGGATCGCGTACGGCGGTCAGGGTCTTGCCCGTGGTGTCCAGCGAGCCGACCTTGAACGGGCCCGCGGTGACGGGCAGTCCGGTCCGCCAGCCGTCGTTGAACTGCTCGGGGGTGCTGAACGCGGCGGCGGGATACAGCGGGGTGAACAGCCGCTGCCAGTCGGCGAACGGCGTCTTGAAGGTGACCTTGACCTCGTGGGCGTCGGCGCCCTCGGTGACCGACGCGATGTCCTCGTAGCCGCTCGGGTCGGCGATCTGGTAGCGCTGGTCGCCGCGGCCGAGGGCGCGCCACTGGGCGGCGAAGTCCTGCCAGCCCAGGGCCGTTCCGTCGGACCAGCGGGCCTTGGGGTTGAGCCGGTAGACGACCGTCTGGGGAGCGGTGGAGGTCACCTTGGCGGATGTCAGGTAGTCGGGGACCGGATGCGGTACGCCTTTCGCGTCGCGCAGGAACAGCCGTGGCTCGAAGAGGCCGACGACGGTGAGCGCGTCGTCCAACGCGCCGTCCAGCTGGAAGTAGTTGAACTGGGTGAGCCACTGGACCATGGAGAGGGTGAGGGTGCCGCCGTCCCGAAGTGCGCTGCGGGGGCGGGCGTTGACATCGGTGCGGTCGTACGCCGGAACCGCCGCGCGGGAATCCCGGTCGTCAGGTTCGTTCGGTCCGCCGGACGACGTGCATCCGGCCAACAGGGCGGCGAGCGCGATGCACACCTGAACGGTCCATAAGAATCTGCTTCGTTCCGGGAATCTCGTCATTTCGATGCCCCTCCCGAGCGGCTCGGAAGTTTAACATTGGCTCATGTCAAGGCCGTGAAGCGCCGCGGGGGGAGTCGCATTGTGGGCGATGCTGTCAAAACGTCTGGCGAACTACTGTTTATTGCTCGTCACGTCAACTTTCCTTTGCTATTTGCTTTCCTCGGCAGCTCTTGACCCTCGCGCGTACTTCGAGGAGCGCACACCGCCTCCGCCGCAGCGGGTGGTCGACCAGCGGTTGGCCGAACTCGGCCTGGACCGGCGGACGCCGGTGGTCGAGCGGTTCGGGCACTGGTCGTGGCGGGCTCTGCACGGGGATCTGGGGCGCACGCTCGACGGGACGTCCGTGACCGCCGAGTTCGGCCGCCGGGTGGGGGTGACGGCCCGGCTGCTGCTGGTGGGCACGGTGACCGGCACGGCACTGGGGGTGCTCGCCGGGGTGTGGGCGGCCGTGCGGCGCGGCCGGCTGCCCGACCGGGGGCTGACGCTGCTGTCGTTCACCGTGCTGTCGGTGCCGCCCTTCGTGCTGGGGCTGTTGCTGCAGACCGGCGCGATCGCGGTCAACGACGCGACGGGCCGCAGCGTGATCCGCTACACCGGCGAGAGCACCCCTGGCCTGGACGGCGGGCCGCTGATCCAACTGCGGGACATGGCGGCGCACTTGGTCCTGCCCACCCTCTCCGTCTCCCTCGGCGCGGTCGCCCTCTACAGCCGCTACCAGCGCGGGGCGACCCTCGACGTGCTCGACGCCGAGCATCTGCGCACCGCCCAGGCCAAGGGACTCACCCCCGGACGCGCCCTGCTGCGGCACGGGTTGCGCACCTCGCTGATCCCGCTGACCACCGTCTTCGCGTTCGGATTCGTGACGATGTTCACCGGCGCGGTGTTCACGGAGAAGATCTACGGCTGGCACGGCATGGGCAGTTGGTTCCTCGACTCGGTGCAGAGGGGCGACGTGAACGCCGTAGTCGCGATCGAGGTGTTCGGCGCGGTGCTCGTCCTGCTGGCCGGGCTGTGCGCGGACCTGCTGCACGCCGCGCTCGACCCACGGGTCCGATTCGCATGAGCTACCCGCGTAGCGCACGGATGCCGCGGCGGCTGACCCGCTCGCCATCGGCGGTCGCGGGCACGGCGTTGCTGTGCGCGCTGCTGCTGCTCGCCTTCGCGGGACCCGCGCTGACGCGCTGGCCGTACTCGGCCGTCGACTACACGGCGCTGCGCGTGCCGCCAGGTTCCGAGCACTGGTTCGGCACCAACCGCATAGGGCAGGACGTCTTCGCGCAGTGTGTGCGCGGACTGCAGAAGTCGCTGCTCATCGGGTTCCTGGTGGCCGTCGTCTCGACGGCGGGCGGAACGGTCGTCGGCGTGTGCGCCGGCTATCTGGGCGGCTGGCCGGACCGGGTGCTGATGTTCCTGGTCGACCTGATGCTCGTGGTGCCGGCGTTCCTGGTCCTGGTGGTCGCCGCGCCGCGGCTGCGGTCCCTGGGCTGGCTCGGCTACGGCGGACTGCTCGCGGCCTTCGGCTGGATGGTCACCGCCCGCGCGGTGCGCGCCATGACCCGCTCCCTGAAGGAGCGTCAATTCGTGGTGGCGGCCCGGTACATGGGCCTCGGGCCGGTCGCGGTGGTGCGCCGGCACATCCTGCCGCACCTGGTGTCCTTCCTCACCACCAGCGCCACGGTCGCGGTGGCGGGGGCGGTGATCAGCGAGACGGGCCTTTCGTACGTCGGTTTCGGCGTACAGCCGCCCGATGTCTCGCTGGGCACGCTGATCGCCGACTCCTCGGACGTGCCGACGACGTATCCGTGGATGTTCTTCTTCCCGGTCGGGCTGCTCGTGCTGCTGGTCCTGGCCTGTCATCTGGTCGGCGAGGGGTTGCGGGACGCGTTCGACCCGGTCGGTTCGGCGGATGCCTCCGGCGTGGGGGGCGCGGCGAACGGGGTCGGTCCCGCCGCCGTGGAGAGCGGTCCGGCGGTGGGCCGGGCATGACGGCGCCGGGATCCGGGACGGCCTCAAGGGAGGTGCTGCTGGAGGCGCGCGGGCTGCGGGTCGGGCGCCCGGCCTCGCGGCGCTTCCCCGCTCTGACCCTGGTGCGGGGCGTCGATCTGCTGCTGCGCCGGGGCGAAGTGCTGGGCCTGGCGGGCGAGTCGGGGGCCGGCAAGAGTCTCACCGCCCTGGCCCTGCTGGGGTTGTGTCCCCCGGGCCTCGAAGCGACGGGGTCCGTACGGCTGTCGGGGCGGGAGCTGGTCGGGCTGCCGGTGCGCGAGCTGGCCCGCCTGCGGGGGCGGCACATCGCGATGGTGTTCCAGGACGCGCTGGCCGCCTTCACCCCGGTGCACCGGATCGGCGACCAGATAGGCGAGGCCCTGCGCATCCACCAACGCCCGCGGCCGGGACGGGAGTCGGCCCGTCGCGCGGCGGCGGAGCTGCTGGACGCGGTCGGGGTGCCGGAGGCGGGCCGGGTCGCCGACGCCTATCCGCACCAGCTGTCCGGCGGCACCCGGCAGCGGGCGATGATCGCGATGGCGATGGCGAACCGTCCGGACGTCATCGTGGCCGACGAGCCCACCAGCGCGCTCGACGTCACGGTCCAGGCACAGGTGCTCCAGGCGCTGGTCACCGCGCGCCGCGAGACGGGCGCGGCGCTGCTGCTGATCAGCCACGACCTGGGGGTGCTGGCCGGCACGGCGGACCGGGTGGCGGTGATGTACGGCGGGCGGGTGGTGGAGTACGGCCGCACGCGGGAGCTGTTCGCGCGGCCCAGGATGCCGTACACCGCCGGGCTGATCGGTTCCGTGCCCCGGCTCGACCGGGACGTCGCCCCGACCCCGATGCCGGGAGCTCCGCCGGCACTGGGGGGCCGGGACTCTGGCTGCGCCTTCGCGCCGCGCTGCCCGCTGGCCGAGCCGGAGTGCCGGACGTACGAGCCGGAACTGACGGGTGACGAGGGGGATGCGGCGGGCGGCCCTGAGCATCCGGCTGCCGACGAGGGGCCTTTGGCCGGTGGCGATGGGCGCCTGGCCGACCAGGAGCCGTGGGTGCCCGTCGACGAACGGCCCTCCACCGACCGGAAGCGGCGGCCGGCTCCGGACGAGCGATGCCCGAGCGACCACCGGCAGCCTTCGGCCGACGGCGCGATGGACCTGGCCGACCCCGGGCGGCGGCTGCGGGCCGACGCACAGCACTCGGATCACCACCAGCGGCAATCGCCCCCCGACGACCCCCACCTGGCCGCCTGTCGGCGCGGTGCGGAGGCCGTGCGGCTGGGTGCCGCGGAGTTGTTTCCGCCGTCGATACCCGTGCGGGCGGCCGTGGCGCGGGGCGTGGTGGAGCCGGTGCTGCGGATCAGGGGGCTGGTCAAGACGTTCCCGGTGCCCGGCGCCGGCGGCCGGCGGCGGCGTGGCGGGCGTGCGGTGCGGGCGCTGGAGGGGGTGGATCTGGAGGTGCGCCGGGGCGAGACGCTGGGGCTGGTGGGCGAGTCCGGGTGCGGGAAGTCCACCACGCTGCTGGAGGTGATCTCACTCAGGGCGCCGCAGGACGGCGGGACCATCGAGGTGCTCGGGCATGACACCGGCACGCTCTCCCGGGACGCGGAACGGCGGTTGCGGGGCGCGCTGCAGATCGTGTTCCAGGATCCGATGGCGAGCCTGGATCCGCGGATGACGGTGGGCGACATCGTCGCCGAGCCGTTGCTGGTGCAGCGGGCGCCGGCCGAGCGGATCGCCGCGCGGGTGCCGGAGGTGCTGCGGCTGGTCGGCCTGCGCCCGGACGACGCCGCCGCCCTCCCGCACCGGTACTCCGGTGGGCAGCGTCAACGCATCGCCATCGCCCGGGCGTTGGCCGTGGAACCGCGGTTGCTGTTGCTCGACGAGCCGGTGTCCGCGCTCGACGTGTCCGTGCGGGCCGGGATCCTCGATCTGCTGCGCCGGCTGAAGGAGGACCCTGGCCCCTCGTGCCTGTTCGTCTCCCACGACCTCGCCATGGTCCGGCAGATCGCCGACCGGGTCGCGGTGATGTATGCCGGTCGCGTCGTCGAGACCGGCACGGTGGACGAGGTGTTCGGACAACCCTGTCATCCGTACACCAAAGCCTTGCTGGACGCGGTTCCGGTGCCGGATCCCGCGGTGGCGCGAGTTCGTTCGGCGACGGTGCTGCGCGGCGATCCGCCCGCTGCCGGCGACAGCGGTACGGGATGTCGGTTCAGGCCACGCTGCCCGGTGTTCGAGTCATTGGAGCCGAGTCAACGGTCGCGCTGTGAACGGGAATTCCCCGCGGTGGCTCGGACGCCGATCGACGGCGGCCGGTCGGTTGTCTGCCATTTCCCCCTCACGGGGGGCTGACTCGGCGCGGGACGGAAATGTCTCGAAGGGCAGGACCACCTTGGCCCGACGGCCTCAGCAGCAGCCGTTCGGACCGTTCTGCATGGACTGCTTGACCGGTTCCTTCGACGGCTCACCTGCCGCGACATAGAGACCGGAGGCGGCGAGGCCGGCAACCAGCAGCATTGCCACAAGCAATATGACGTGTTTCGGAATCACTTTTCTCTCCTCTCCCGCTTTCTTTTCTTTACAACGACAGTCAAGCGTGAATTACAGATCAAGTCAAGAGCGGTTTTACAAAGAAACGACAGGCAGAACCGGAATTTCCATTTCCTCTCCGGCGCCGAAAGGTCATCCGCTGGAGCACGGCATTTTGGGCCATCGGCGGGACGAGGTCCTCCCCAACCATTGGCGTGCCTCAGTCATGCTGGTATTGTGATCTATGACATCTCAAGTCATGTGCTCACCCTGGGAAGCCAAATGGATCATGTCGAAGACGTATCTCCGGTCCAGGTGGGCAGGCGCATCCGAGACCTTCGGGTCGAGCTCGGCCTGAAGCAGCAGGATCTGGCCTCCACGGATATCTCCGCGAGCTACATCTCGCTCATCGAATCGGGCAAAAGGGCTCCCTCGGATGCGGTGCTCACCACATTGGCCCGGAAACTCGGGTGTTCGCCGGAGCATCTGCGCACCGGCCGCGACGACCACGCCACGGAAGACGCCCGACTCCGGCTCTCTTTCGCCGAAATGGCACTGCGCAACGGTGACAACGGAGAGGCACTCCAGGCGTTCGGCGAACTTCTGTCGAAGCCCGGCCTGGTCGACGCCGCGATGCGGCTGCGCGCTCGTATCGGGCAGGCGACCGCGCTGGAGAAGCTGGACCGGGTCGAGGCCGCGATTCCCGTTCTGGAGGATCTCGTCAAGGACCCGTCTCTCGCGGCCGGTTCGGACGAATGGTGCCGGGTGTCGGTCGCCCTCGGCCGTTGCTACCGGACCATGGGCGACGTCACGCTCAGCATCGAGATCTGCGAGCGGGCGCTCGCGACCCTCGACTCCCTCGGGCTCGACGTCACGGTGGACCACATCCAGGTCGGCTCCACGCTCATCGCCTCGTACCTGATGCGCGGTGACATCACCCGGGCCCATCTGCTCGCCCAGAAGCTGATCCCGGTCGCGGAGGAGCACGGCGGGCGGACCGGCCGGGGCGCGGTGTACTGGAACGCGGGTCTCGTCGCCGTCTCCCGCCGGCAGCTGCCCGAGGCGCTGGCGCTGACCGAGCGGGCGCTGGCGATGATGGCCGACGACGACAATCTGCGGCACGTGGCGATGCTCAAGGTCAACGTCGCCTGGCTGGAGCTCCAGTCCGGCAACCCCGACCCGGCCCGCGCCAAGCAGTTGCTGGACGACGCCGGCGAGACACTCGCGCAGTTCGGCACCGCCGTCGAGCAGGGCCGGTGCGAGATCTGCCTGGTGGACGCCAACATGCAGCTCGGACACTGGGACGAGGCCGCCGACCACGCCCGGCGCGCGCTGGGTCTGATGAGCTCGGGTCCGCGGGTGGAGGCGGTCGGGGCGCGGGTCCGGCTGGCCGAGATCCATCTGCTGCGCGGGGACTCCGACCAGGGACTGCAGGCCCTGCACGCGGCGACACGTCAGCTGCGGCACTTCACCGCGTCGTACGAGACGGCCCAGGAGTGGCGGCACATCGGTGACGTATGGAAGCGCCAGGGCCGCTCGAAGGAGGCCCTTGAGGCCTACGACCACGCGCTGCAGGCCTCGGGCATGCCGATGACCTACGACCCCGCCCAGTCCCTGGCCCGGGCTCAGGAACGGCACGGCTGACGCGGTCCGCGGCGGGGGCGTCACCGCGACGGCCCCCCGCTCTTCCCCACCGGATCTCATCGACGTACTCCCCCCGTCGCTCTCCCAGGCGTCGCCGCCGCACCCGTGAAACGGGGTGCGGCGGACGTGTGTCGCGCACGGACGTGTTGCGGGCGGACCCGCTGCGCACGAGAGCCCGTGTTCGGTGGACTCGACGGGCTCGGTGGTAAGGGGTCCTCCCCCGCCCGTGACGTGGTCACGGGTGTCTCCGGCGGGACCGGGGACGGGCCGCCCGCGAGGAGGGGGACCGCGGGCCGGGCACCGGGGCGGGGGGAGGAACCGCCGGACCGTGGTGCCCGGTCGCCGGTTCGCGGGCGGCCCGGTGCGGCGGCGCGGTCACGGGAGCGCCGCCGCGGGGGGCTGCCCGGTCAGCCTCGGGGTCGTCCAGGACGGAGCCGGCAGGCCCCGCGGATGGCTGGCGAGCAGCTCGATGATGGTGCGGGCGAACAGGTGGCAGTGCTCGCCGGTGCGCCCGGTGATCAGGTCGTCGTCGACGACCACGTCCTGGTCCACGTAGATCCCGTCCATGTTGCGCAGGTCGCCGAGCAGGTTGTTGTGCACCACCGCGCGCCGGCCCCGCACCAGGCCCGGCACCGGGGCCGCCAGCCACATGCCGTGGCAGATGATCCCCTTGACGATGACCGGGTCGGCGAACGCGCGGCGCAGGAACTGCGCGGCGGGCGGCAGTTGCTTCGGATCCTCGGTGTAGCGCAGCCGGTCGGCCACGATGCCCGAGGGCACGATGACGGCGCTGAACTCCTTGAGCGCGAACTCGTCGATGTCCTCGAACGATTCGGTCACCGTGAACGGCATCCGGTGCTCGTGCCCGTGGAAGGTGATCCGCTCCGCGCCCCACAGACGGGTCAGGAAGTGGACCTCCGCGCCCTCCTCCGGGAACCTGCGCTGGTAGTAGAGGATCTCGGGCTCGTAGAAGTCGCTCTCCATCAGTACGGCGATCTTGTGCCCCGACAGACGCACGGCTACTGCCCCTTCCCGCGACCGGTCACGAGATCGATGAGGAACGGGCCGGGGTGCGCCAGCGCGTCGGCCACCGCCCCCGCGACCTGACTCGGCTTCTCCACCCGCACCGCGGGCACGCCCAGCGACCTCGACAGCGCGCTGAAGTCGATGGCGGGGTGGGAGAGGTCGAAGATCTCCGGCTGCGCGTGGGCGGGGATGTCCTGCTCCCGCCAGTACTGCTCGATGTTGTCCTCCAGCAGCTTGTAGCTGCTGTTGTTGCAGATCACAAGCTTCGCGCCGATACCGTGCCGGGCCGCCGTCCACAGCGCCTGGAAGGTGTACATGCTGCCGCCGTCACCGGTGAAACCCACCACCGTGCGGTCGGGATGGGCGAGTTGGGCGCCCAGCGCGCCGGGGATGCCGACGCCGAGGGAGCCGCCGCGGGTCTGGTGCCAGTGCCCTGGCACGGCCGCCGGCAGCGGTCCGAAGAGCGCGGGTCCGGCGGTCAACGACTCGTCGAACAGCACGGCGTCCTCGGGCAGTTGAGCGGCCAGCTCCTCCGCGAAGGCGATGTGCGGCAGGTCCTGCGCGGCAGCGGTGTCACGCAGGTGCGCCGCCGACTCCGCCCGGACCCGGGCGCGTTCGGCGCTTCCCACACGCAGCCGCTCACTCGCCGCCTCGCGCTCCGCGTCGCTCATCCGCTCGTCCAGCGCGCCCGCGAGCAGCGCCAGCGTGCGCTTGGGGTCGGCCGCGAGTCCCAGGTCGACGGGGTGGTTCTTGCCGATGGCGTCGGTGTCCAGGTCGATGTGCACGACCGGGACCCCCTTGCCGAACACCCCCTCCAGGGCCGGGAAGACCTCGGGCAGCGCGTACGTCCCGCACAGCAGGACCGCGTCCGCCGCGCTCGTGACCCGGCGGCTGCTCTCGCCGAACATGTGACCCAGCTGGCCGGCATACGCGGGGTGTTCCACGGACAGGTTCACCTCTGCCCAGTCCGCGCCCCACACCTCCGCGCCCCACACCTCGGCCAGCCGGGCCAGCTCCTGCTGGGCCCCGGCGAAGTGGACCCCGTCCCCGGCGATCACGATCGGGTGCCGGGCGCCGGACAGCAGCACGGCGGCGTGGGCGATCTGCTCGGGACGTGGTGCGGAAGCGGTGTCGGGATACACCACCGGCACCGCTTCCTCGCTCGTGTGCCGGTCCATCACGTCGGCGGGCAGCACCACCAGAACCGGGCCGTACGGCGGGGTGCCGGCGACCTTGAAGGCCCGGCGCAGCACCCGCAGTGTGGAGTCGGGGTCGACCACGCGGGTCGCCCACTTGGTCACGGGCCTGGCCATGCCGACCAGGTCCGCGGCCATCTGCGCCTCCATGGCCTCGTAGCGCAGGCCCGCCTCGCCGACCACGACGACCAGCGGGGCGTGGCCGCGCATGGCCTGGTACAGCATGCCGATGCCGTTGCCGAGGCCCACTCCGGAGTGGAGCTGGACGAGGGTCGGCCGGCGGGTGGCCCGGGCGTATCCGTCGGCCATGCCCACGGCCACGGACTCCTGCAGGGTCAGCACGTACTCGAGGCCCGGGAAGTGGCGCAGTTCGTCCAGGAAGCCCTGCTCGACCGTGCCGGGGTTGCCGAACATGTACGGCACCCCGTCGGCGACCAGTTGCTCCAGGAACGCCGCCCGGGCCGGCCTGCTGTCCATCGTCTCTCCGTCCGTCAGGGGGTGGGCGGTTACGCGGTGGCCTTGAAGCCCCACTGGCGCAGGCCCTGGTCGAGGACCTCGACGGTCTTCTGACCGGTGAGGTAGGAGTCGGGGGTCGAACGCCCGGTGATGAAGGGGTAGTCGACGATGACGGAGGTGGTCCGGCCGAAGTTGCCGTGGTAGGCGCCGCCGGGGGCGGTGGCGTCGCGGAGGATGTACTCCAGCGGGTACGGGGGCGGGCCCATGTTGAAGTCGGTGCCGACGAACCCGGTGCCGTCCTGCCAGTCGTACTCGATGCAGTGGCCGGTGACGTGCTTGCCGCGGATGATGCTCTCGCGGTCGCGCTGATCGCGGGCGAACGCGAGGCAGGTGACGCCGTAGCACTCGGCGGCGATGGGGCGGTCCAGGTAGTAGAAGGCGAGGATCAGGTCGTGCACCCGCCAGTTGTTGGCGAGGTCGACGATCGGGCCGCTGCCGCCGACGACGAGCAGCGCGTCGTAGCGGTCGGCGACCTGCTCCTGGACCTTCTCCAGGCGGGTGTTGTACGACTCGTACTCGCGCAGGAAGTACGGCTTGGAGCGGTAGGGGCGCTCCGGGAGCCACGACGACAGGTCGAGCGGGTTGTCGAGGCGGTCGGAGGCCTCGACGGCCTTGACCTTGGCCGCCATCTCCGGGGTGGTGACGGAACGGCCCAGCGGCGGGTCGACGAAGTCGGGGTCGTAGCTCGGCGGCAGGGCCACGGGCCGCTTGCCGGTCGGGGTGGCGAAGGTCAGGTGATAGCCGGCCTTGTCGAAGGTCTCCAGGGGGCCGATGAGTTCCTCGCCCCAGTAGCCGTACTCCGACAGGACGACAAGGATGCGCCTGCTCACGGGGGTTCCTCTCGTTCGGCGTTCAATTCGGACAAGCGAACTGCCGAACTCATGTCTAGTTTTAGGGGTTTGGCCCCTACCAGGCGGGAGGGGTGCGGGTGCCACACAGGTCGAAGTGGCAGACCGCACTACGGCAACTCGCCGTACCACGCGGCTGGTTGTCCAGCGCCGGGCGCACACCGCGAGCGCGCACGTCATGAGGGCGCACAGGACGGCCGCGAGGAGGAAGACATCGGGCGCGCCCCCTTCCCGCAGCCGGGGTGCGGCCAGGGCCACGCCGAGGCCTCCGGCCAGTACCCCTGAAGTGGCGAACAGCGAGGCGGCGGTGGCCCGTCGGCCGGACGGCAGCAGCCGGGGCAGCCAGGTCTGCAGGGTGGTGTGCAGCAGCGTCCAGGACAGCCCGAGGAGCACCGCGCTGCCGGTGAGCACGACGGGTGTGGTCCGGGTGGCGGCGGCGAGGGCCGCGGCGACACCGAGGGCTCCGCCGGTGGTGACCAGAGCGGCGGGGGTACGCCGTCCACCGGCCCGGCGCAGCAGGACGCTGCCGCCCAGCACGCTGGCCCCGTAGGCCACGGCGACCGCCGTACCGCTGCCCGCCCCGGACCCGCCGACCGCGAGCGCGGGCGCCAGAAGGGCGGGCAGGGTGAGTAGCACGGCGCCTTCGGCTGCGCCGACGAGCAGGATCAGGAAGAGGGTGAGGGGGGCGCGAGGGTGAGTCGGCCGGGCGCCGGGCGGGGCATCGGGGGGAGCGCCGGGTGTGCCGGGAAGCGGGCCGGAAGTCGCGGTCGGCACCGGAGAGTCGGAGCTGCGCGGGCCCTTCGGGAAGCGGGTGGGGAGGGGATGCCCGGGATCCTGCCGCGGTCTGGCACGGGTGCCCTGCGGGGCGCCTGACACCACGGTGGCCCGGGCGGGCGGGATCGTTCGGACGGGCGAGGTGGCTCGGGCCTGCCGGCCTCTCATGTCACGCCGGCCGTCCCGGCCGGGCTGTCTGCTGCGGCCATGCGGGCCCCCTGGCTCGCGCAGGCCGTGCGGGCCGTCTCGGCCGTCCGGGCCTGCTGACTCGCGCACGCCTTCCCGGGCGTCGAACCGATCGGCCGGCAACGGCAGTTGAGGGAGATTCCTGGTGGACAGCGCCACCGCTGCGCACAGGACCGCGATCGTGAGGAAGACCAGGCGCCAGGAGGCCAGGGCCTCGGTCGCGTCGGCGTAGAGGGGGGCCGCGACCGCGCTGCCCGCGGAGAGGGCCATCACGTCGGCGAAGCGGCGCTGTCTGGACTCGGCGGGGCCGCCGGCCTCGTGGCAGTACAGGGCGACGGCCGGGGTCACCGCGGCGAAGGCGGCGCCGGCGGCGGTGCGCAGCAGCAGCCATTCGGTGCCCGTGCGGCACAGCGCGCCGCCGGCCGACGCGAGCGCGGCCAGGGCGAGGCCGGTGCGCAGGGTGCGGGCGGGGCCGTACCGGTCGGCGGCCCGGCCCCAGAACGGCAGCGCGAGCCCGTGGCCCAGGGAGTACGCGCCGACGGCCGTGGTCACCGTGTCGATCCCGGTGCCCAGTGCGGCGGTGAGCGCCACCAGCAGGGGCGCGGTGAGGTGCCAGTCCGCGTTGGCCACCGCCGCGGCCCAGCGCAGACTGCCGGGACATCGGTCGGTGGCGTCGGCGACGGTGCCGGGTGCGGGCCGACGCGGACGCGGTGCGGCGTCCGGCGGCGGGGTTGCGGGCATGACGAGGTGTCCCTCCACGGCGGGGCGGGATGGGCTGGGTCGTGTCCGCGACGTCCCGTCGTGCGCCCGGAGGGCGGCCCGCGCGGCGACCGGTGCGTGCTCTCGGAGTGCGGGCGCAAGCCCTCGTAGCGGGCGTACTCGGGGTTGCGCTCGGTGCGGCGAGAGTGCGTGCCGGGCGTCGCGCGGCTGGGCGCGCCCCTGTGGGGGCGGGACTTCGCCGGCACGGCCTGGGTCGTGGGAGGGGCGGCTCCTACGGCAGACGCCTCCCGCTCAGGCGGGAGGCGTCCACGTACCAGAAGTGCGGGCCCGGCTCAGAGTCGGAACAGGCCCGGGTCGGCGACCACGACGTCCAGCAGGACCGGTCCTTCGGCCGTCAGCGCGTCGTGGAGGGCCTCGCGCAGGCCCTCCGGGGACTCGACCCGCTCGCCGCGGACGCCGAAGCCACGGGCCAGCTGGGCCATGTCGACGCCGCTGAGGTCATAGCCCTTCTGCCAGGACTTCTGGTCCTGGAGGTAGTACTTCAGGGACAGGTACCCGGCGTTGTCGGGGATCACGAAGGTGACCGGCAACTGGTGCTGGGCCGCGGTCCACAGGGCGTGCAGGGTGTACTGCGCGGAGCCCTCGCCGACCACGACGACGGTCCGCCGGTCGGGCTGGGCCAGCGCGAAGCCGACCGCGCCCGCGAACGGGAAGCCGAGCGCGCCGCTGGCCGTGGCGAAGTAACCGTTGTCGGCGCCCAGCGGGATCTGCTCGTGGAAGTCGGCGCGGGCGATGGGCAGTTCCTCGAACAGCGCCGCGTCGGAGGGCAGTTCCTGGGACAGGACGTGGAACAGGTACGCCTGGCTGAGCGGGGTCGAGGGCTCCGGGACCGGCACCGGCTCGCGCACCGGCGCCAGTTCGACGCGCTCGCGCTGCTCGACCAGCGGCACCAGGGCCTTGACGACGGCCCCGGGCGGAGCGACGTAGCTGGTGTTGGCCAGGGTCGCGGCGGCCGCCTGCGGATTGTCGGTGACGTGCAGGAAGCGGACGTCCGAAGTGAGCGTCGGACGCGGGGTCCTGTCCAGGTCCGCGGGTGCGGTCGAGAACAGATCCCAGGCCGTGAAGAGGGTGAACGCCGGGCCGCCGAGGACCACGACCACGTCGTGCTGGGCCGACAGCCGCTCGTTGATGAGCTCCGGGATGGGCGGCAGGACACCCGCGAACAGCGGGTGGTCCTCCGGGAACGCGCCGCGGTTCCACACCGGGGCGCCCCACACGCGGGCGTTCAACTTCTCGGCCAGCGCGATCAGTTCGGGGCGCGCACCCTGCGCGTCGACCGGGCCGCCGGCGACGATGCCGGGCCGCTCGGCGCCGTTGAGGGCCGCGGCGATCTCCGCGAGGGCCGCCGGGTCGGGTACGACCGCCGTGTTGACCTGCGCGATGCGCACCGGCTCGGGGTCGGCCGGGCGTACCCAGTCGTCCTCGGGCACGGCCACGAACACCGGTCCCTGCGGGGCCTGTTTGGCGATCTGGTAGGCCTGCGCGATCAACGCCGGCACGTCCTGCGGGCGGCCGGGCTCGCCGGCCCACTTGATGTACGGCTTGGGCAGCTGGGTGGCGTCCTTGGCGACCAGGAAGGGGTCGCCGAGGAGCATCTTGCGGGCCTGCTGCCCGCCGAGTATGACCATCGGCGTGTTCGCCGAGGCGGCCGTGTAGATGCTGCCCATGGCGTTGCCGACGCCGGGGCCGCCGTTGATGAGCACGAGCGCGGGTTCGCCGGTGCCCTGCGCGTAGCCGTCGGCCATGCCGACGACGGAGGCTTCCTGCAGGCCCATGACGAAGCGGAACTCGTCCTCGGGCCAGTACTCGAACAGCTTCATCTCGGTGTGGCTCGGGTTGCTGAACACGGTGGTCAGGCCCAGCTCGCGCAGTACGTCCAGCGTCGCGTCCCGTACCGTCCGCGTCCCCTCGGGGACGCTCGACTCTTCGGTCACGGTGATCCTTCTCCTGGGTTGAGGGCGGGCGGTTCCAGCGCGGCGACCGCGCTGAAGACGTGGTCCGGGTCGTAGCGCTCCTTGACGTCGAGCAGTCGGCCGACGTGCGGGCCGAAGCCGTCCAGGGTGCGCCGGTGTTCGTGCGGGCCGAGCAGGTTGGGGTAGCCGCCGGGCAGCGCGTACGGGTCGAGCTGCTGCTCCAGCTCGCGCGCCCAGCGCCGGTGCTTCTCCCCCGACTCCCCCGGACGGTCCGAGGGCTCCCAGGTCGCCGCGACCTCCACCAGGAGGTGGTCCCGGCGCAGGGCGAAGGCGGTGTCCGCCACGGGCACCTTGCTCGCGGCGCCGTGGAACTGGTGCACGAAGATCCCGGAGTACGGCGAGGTGATCCGGGCGGCCGCGTCGATCAGCAGCTCGCTCGTCTCCTCGCTCGGGCCTTCGAGCCAGCGGGTGCCCACCTCGTTGTGCCGGCCGTCCACGACGACCTGGTCGAAGGTGGACAGCACGCTCGCGTACTCGGTGGGCAGCACCTGGCCGACGACCGGTTTCCCGATGCCGTCGAACAGGTCCATGACCGTGCGGCCCAGCTCCGGCGAGCCGCAGCACACCGGCAGCAGGAAGAGCAGCGGCCGGCCTTCGGGACCGCAGAAGAACCCGGCCATGACGGTCAGGGCGTCCGGGGCGTCGGCGACCAGTTCGCGGTAGCGGGCCAGCACGGCGGACGCCTGGTCCAGCGGATACAGCAGCAGTCCCGCGAAGACCGTGCTGACGGGGTGCAGCCGGTAGCGCAGCGCGGTGACGACACCGAAGTTGCCGCCGCCACCGCGCAACGCCCAGAAGAGATCGCTCAGTTCCTCGCCGCTCGCCGTGACGGCGCGGCCGTCGGCGAGCACGACCCGTGCCTCGACGAGGCTGTCGAGGGCGAGCCCGTGCTCCCCGGCGAGCAGGCCGTAGCCGCCGCCCAGGGTGAGCCCCGCCATGCCGACGGCCTTGACCGTGCCGGTGACCGGGGCGAGCCCGAAGGCACGGGTCCGCTCGATGAAGTCGCCGGCCTTGGTGCCGCCCCCGATCCACGCGGTGCGGGCGGCGAGGTCGACCTCGACCGAGCGCATCGCGCTCAGGTCGATGAGCAGGCCGCCGTCGCGCAGGGCCCGGCCGGCCCAGTCGTGTCCGCCGGCCCGCACGGACGGGCGCAGTCCGTGCCGGCGCGCGATCTCGATCGCGCGCACCACGTCCTGCTCGTCGGCGCACCGCGCCACGACGGCGGGCCGTGCCCGGACGGCGCCGTTCCAGACCGTGTACGCCTCCTCGAAGCCGCGGTCGCCGGGGGCCAGGACGCGGCCCCGCAGCGTGGCCCGGAGCGCGCGCACGGCGGCCGTCGGTGTGTCCGATGTCGTCGGTGATGCCATGGGCCCACCGCACCTCCTCGCGTCCGCCGCAGGGCGGGTGGGTCAGTGGGGGACGAGCTCGTAGCGGCCCGACTGGACCGTCGAGACGTCGACGGCGCCCAGGAAGCCCTGGGTCTCGGCCGCGCCGAAGAACTGGCCGATGGTGGCCTCGGCGGCCTCGACGGTCTCCCAGTGCACGGTGACGAGGTACTCGCCGTCCGCGGAGCGTGCGGTCGACCGGGACACGAAGCCCGGGCGCTTGGCCATGTACTCGTCCTCGACCGTGCGGTTGAGGACCTGGAAGTCGGCGTCGCTGACGCCCTCGCGCAGATGGAACCGGATGGTCTCCACGGTGCTCATGTCGTCACGCCTCCCAGCGCGGTCACGGTGCGAGCTTGAGGTTGTACTTCGGTGCGACCTCGACGATCCGCTTGCGGTCCGCGTCGCTGAACGGGGTCGGGGCCTCGCCCTTGCGCGCGGGCACGCCGAGCTCGTTGAAGAAGCCCTCCATGCCGGCGGTGGTGAAGAAGAAGATCAGCCGGGCCACGTGCAGGCCGACGTTGCGGAACCGGTGCCGGGTGCCGCGCGGGACGTAGACGAAGGAGCCCTCCTCGGCGATGAACGTGGTGGTGCCGTTGAGGAACTCGATCTCGCCGCCGAGGATGATGAAGCCCTCGTCGGCGTGCGGGTGGATGTGCGGGGGCGGGCCGCTGCCGGGGGGCACGGAGGCCTCGGCGAGGGTCAGCACGCCGTTGGTGTTCTCGGCGGTGGCCTTGAAGGTGTAGATGGCGTCGCCGAACCAGATGGTCGGGCCGGAGCCCGCCGGGTGGTGGATGACGTTGCCCTGCGGGTACTGCGTCGAGGGCGCGGTCGCGCTCTCGGTGTCGGTGCTCATCACGATCTCCGATCTCGCTTCGGGTCTCGCTTCGGGGTTGGGGGAACTGCCGGCACCGCCCGCGGGGCCCGGGGCGCGCGGGGCGCCCCGGGTGCGGGAGTCAGCCGACGTCGAGGACGATCCGGCCGCGTACGTGGCCGGTCTCGCCGATGCGGTGCGCCTCGGCCGCGCCGTCGAGGGGCAGCGCCTGCTGGATGCCGATCCGCAGCCGCCCCTCGGCGAGCAGCGGGGCGACCCGGTCCAGGGCGGTGCCGTCGGGGGCGACATAGGTGTAGGCGGCGCGGACGCCGTGTTTGCGCAGGAGCGGGGTGTGGTCGGGGCGTTCGCCCTTGAGGGTGACGATGAGACCGCCGGGCCGCAGTGTGGCCAGGAGTTGCTCGAAGTCGGGGCCGCCGCGTGTGTCGATGACCACGTCGACGTCCTTGACCAGGTCCTCGACCCGCTCCTTGGTGTAGTCGACGACCTGGCGGGCGCCGAGTGAGGTGACGAAGTCGTGGTTGTGCGCCGAGGCGGTGGCGCTGACCTCGGCGCCCGCCAGCGCCGCGAGTTGGACGGCGACGTGGCCGACCCCGCCGGCGCCGCCGTGCACCAGGACACGTTGTCCGGCGGCGATGTCGGCGTGCAGGTGCACCGATTCCCAGGCGGTCAGGGCGGGCATGGCCGCGCCGGCCGCGGTGCGGTCGTCGAGGCCATCGGGGATACGGGCCAGGTCGTCGGCCGCGGCGGCCACGTACTCGGCGTAGCCGCCGGCCAGGCGCGGGAAGCCGACCGTGCCGAACACCCGGTCGCCGACGGCGAACCGGCCGGCCCCGGGCCCGGCCTCGACGACCGTGCCGGCGATGTCCCAGCCGAGGACGGCGGGGAAGCGCGTGACGCGGACGGCGTGGCCGGCCCGGCTGAGCCAGTCGATGGCGTTGACGCCCGCGGCACGGACCCGGACGAGCACCTCGCCGTCGCCCGGTTCGGGCCGCGGCACCCGCGCGACGCGGAGTACCTCGGGCGGCCCGTAGGCGTCGATGACGGCGGCGTGCATGGTGGGGGAATCGGTCACTGTCCGTGCCTTTCGAAGTGGTGCTGTGTCACTGCCGGTCGGCGGCGATTCAACCGCCGCCGACCGTCGAACCGTGGGAAGCGGGGCGTTCAGGCGGATTCGGAGCCGATGATCCAGTTCTCCTTGACCGCCATCTGGTGCAGATAGCGCGGCTGGACGAAGGTGACGAGGTTCTCGCTCGCCTTCGCGTACTCCGGCGAGGCGAGCGCCGCCTCCAGCGCGGCCGGGCTGTCGAAGGAGAGCAGGTAGGCGGCGTCCAGGAGAGCCTCGCCGATCGCGTAGGCGCCGTCGCGGGCGAAGCACTGCAGGTAGCGGCGCAACCCCGGTACACGCAGGACCAGTTCGGCGTGGTCGCCGAGGCTCGCGGCGCGGAACTCCTCCACGGTGGTGCCCTCGGTGCGCTTGACCAGGAGGACGAGCTTGACGCCCTCCTCCGGCGCCGGGTGCTCGCCGGAGCGCAGCACGTGGGCGTCGGTGTCGAGGACGACGGTCCGCCAGAACGCGGCCCAGTTGGGCTCGTCGAGGCGGGCGCCCTGGAGGAACTCGGGGGTCTGGAGGGAGGCGAGCTGGTCCTCGTCGTTCTCCAGCCAGATCTCCGCGATGCCGCTCCACAGCGGGTCCTCCGGCTCGGGGCCGAAGGGGACGCGGGTGTCGACGAGGTACCTCTTGATCTGCGGGATCTTGCTCGCGTACTGCACGGCGTGGACGTTGACCCAGTAGTCCTGGAACTCCTGCTCGGTCATGCCGGGTTTGGGGTGCGCGAAGATCAACTGGTGGATCATGGCGGCCTCCTGAGGGGCGCGGGGGTCAGACCTTGTAGGCCTTCTTGACGTCTTCGGCGAAGCCGAGGTAGTCGCGCAGCGGCCAGACCTCCTCGAACTCCAGGTACTCGCGCATCGGCAGCCGGCCGAGCGCGGTCCGGTCGAGTTCCTCGGCGTTCGGGGCGTCGATGATCCCGATCACCATCTTCTTGGCGGCGACCTTCCACAGGCCGACGGCGAACCCGGAGTCGAGGGTCTCCTGGGCGTGTTCGGCCTCTTCGCGCTCGACCTCCCACAGCTCGTCCAGGGTGATCCGTCCCTCGTGCTTCCAGCGCATCTGGACGTAGAACAACATGGCGGTTCCTTAAGGGAGTCGGTCAGGCCGCGGCGAGCGCCGCGATCCGCACGGTGAGGGCGTCGTCGCGGCCGAAGACCTCGACGGCCAGGTCGAAGGGGGTCTTGCCGTCGTGCCCGACCAGGTCGATCGGGGCGCCGGCGTCCAGCAGGACGGTCACGCAGTCGGCGTAGCCGTGCCACAGGGCGTCGTGCAGCGGGCTGTAGCCGTTGGTGGCGCCCTGGAAGCCGAGGTCGATGCCGGGGTGGGCGACCAGGTCGGCGGTGATGCCGGCGTGGCCGTTGTAGACGGCCTTGTGCAGCGGTACGGCGCCGAAGCAGGGCTCGACGGCGTTGATGTCGGCGCCCGCGGCCAGCAGCAGCCGGACGATCTCGTCGTGGCCGTCGCGGGAGGCGACGAGCAGCGGGGTGTGGGCGTCGTTGAAGCCGTTGAGCATCGGCGCGCGGGCGTCCACCTCGGCGCCCGCGGCGAGGAGTTGACGCACCGTCTCGGTGTCGCCGGCGGCGACGGCGGCCATCAGGGGCTGTGCCTCGACGGCCGAGGCGTCGTGCTCCTGGCGCTCCTTGAGCAGTTGCTCGGCGCGCAGCAGCTTGTCCTTGCCGAAGGTGTTGACGTTCAGCTCGTACGCGAAGTGCTGCTCCAGGGAGAAGCCGTAGTGCGTCTGGACCTTGAGGCCGGCGCCCTGGTCCAGCAGGTACTCGACGAGGTCGGGGTACTTGTACCAGAGCGCGTCCATCAGCGGGGTGTGCCCGGTGGTCGGGGCGACGGCGTCCACGAACGCCCCTGCCTCGACGAGGAGTTGGGCCACCTTGAGGTCGCCGCCCTGGCAGGCCTTGTGCAGGGCGGTGGCCCCGGCCCGGGTGTCGGCGGTGTGCACGTCGGCCCCGGCGTCGATCAGGACGCCGGTGGTGGCGGGGCCGGCCTGGCCCGCGGCGATCATCAGGACCGTGAGTCCGGAGGCGCTGTCGCGGGTGGAGGGGTCGGCGCCGGCCTCGATGAGCCGGCGTACCTCGTCGGTACGGCGATCGCGTACGGCGGCGATCAGTTCGGCGCTCATGAGCCCCCGCTCTCGGGGGCGTCGCCGCGGATGGCGCGGATGATCGTCGAGGGGTCGGTGTGCGACTCCCAGCGGACGATCTTCCCGTCGCGGACGGTCAGCCAGTGGGTGAAGATGATCTCGAAGTCCTGGCCGGTCGCCTTGACCTTCGACACCTCGTGGATGACACCGGCGGCCTTGTCGCCGTCGACGACGAGGTCGAGGAGCTCCTCGAAGGTCACGTCGCACTGCTCGGCGAAGACACCGACGCTGGCGGCGACGTCGTCGCGGGTGTGGAAGGTGCCGATCCACTTCATGTCGTCGTTGTAGCCGGGCACCACGCGGTAGTTGATCCACTCCACGTCGTCGGCGAGGAGGCCGAGCGCGGTGGGGAAGTCGCCGCCGGTGAGTGCGGAGAACCACTGCTTGGCGACGTCCCGGGTCTGTTCGGTGAGCTCGCTCATGGCGTCTCCTTCTGGGCGTGCTGGTCGAGCTGGTCAACGGGGTCGGGCGGCCCGTCCGGCGGGGTCATGATCTGCTGGTTGCCGTCCGCCCACAGGGCCGTCATCACCACGCCGGCGATCCGCCAGCCGGCCGGGGTGCGGGTCAGGTCGAAGCGGTAGCGGCCGCCGAGCGTCCAGGTCGCCCCGCCCTGCGGATTGGGCAGCAGATGGGTCGCCTGGAAGTGCGCGGTGACCACCGCGGCGTCCCCGGTCACCTCGGCGACCTGGTTGCCGATCATGTGCTGGGTGGCCCTCAGATGGCCGAGACCCGCCGTCCAGTCGGCGATGATCTGCGCGCGGGTGCGCACGGCCGGTTCGCCGCCGAAGAGGCTGGTGTAGTCGAGCGCCACCTTCTCGGCGAGCAGCGCGGGGAGCGCCTCCCACTGCCGCAGGTCGACGGACCACAGCATCCTGGTGCAGGTCTCGATCACGTCGAGACGGTCTTCCGCGGAACTCATGGGCGACTCCGGGGGTGACACGGGATGGTCGTGAGGACGGTGGGCCACGCCCGGCGGGCGCGTCGCGATCGACGCTAACCAGGCCGGTGACCTGCGGCGCGGCCCGATGGCGGGGCCCACCGGACTCTGGAAGCTCTGACCCGGTACTACGTCAGTTGCGGGACGGGACGACTACTTGACGCAGTGCCGTCCCGCGTGTGACGGAATGCGCGATCACCCCGCCGCGCGCCGCTCGGGGCCCGCTCCCGGTGGGAAGGGTGAGGCGACGACGACCGCGACGACCGACGAGGAGGTTCCCATGGCGAACGTGACCGACAGGCGGGGCGGGACTACGACGTCCACAGAGGACGACGGTTGGGGTCTGGCCGGAAACGGGTGACGCCCCGGTGATGGACAACCGCAAGTGCATGCGTGTCGGTGTGGTCTTCCCGCACCTGGAGATCGGCCCGGATCCGGGAGCCGTCCGGGACTGGGCCCAGGGGGTGGAGGACCTCGGCTTCCGGCACGTGGTCGCCTTCGACCACGTGCTGGGCGCCGGCACCGGCACCCGGCCCGGGTGGTACGGCTTCAGCAGCGAGGACCTCTTCCACGAGGTCTTCGTGCTGTTCGGCTTCCTCGCAGCGGCCACCCGGACCCTCGAACTCGCCACCGGCGTCCTGGTGTTGCCGCAGCGGCAGACCGCCCTGGTGGCCAAGCAGGCCGCCGAGGTGGACGTGCTCAGCGACGGCCGGCTGCGTCTGGGCGTCGGCATCGGCTGGAACCGGGTGGAGTACGACGCCCTCGGCATGTCGTTCGCCGACCGGGGTGCCCGCTGCGCCGAACAGGTCGAGCTGCTGCGGGCGTTGTGGGCACGGCCCACCGTGAGCTTCGACGGCCGCTGGCACCGGGTGGACGACGCGGGCATCCTGCCCAGGCCGGTGCGCGGCACGATCCCGGTGTGGTTCGGCGGCAGCGCGGAGCCGGTGCTGCGCCGGGCCGGCGAACTGGGCGACGGCTGGCTGCCGGAGCGCCCGCCCGACGAGACGGCCCGCGCGATGGTGGGCCGGGTGCGCTCCTACGCGCTGGGCGCGGGGCGCGATCCGAGCGAACTCGGCGTCGAGGCCCGGCTGGTCCTCTCGGAGGTGCCGGAGCCCAAGTGGCCGGACTTCGTGGCGGGTTGGCGCGACCTTGGGGCGACCCACCTGTGCCTGAACACGATGGGCCTGGGCCTTGCCACCGCCGACGACCACATCCGGATGCTGCACAGCACCCTGCGCGATCTGGGCCCCGTGGCGGGGAGATGAACCGTACGGCGTCACCACCGCCGACCGCTCCCGCACCGACCGCTCCCCTGTCGCCCGTGCCCCTAGCGCCCGTACTCCTCGGCGAGGAACCGGATCGTCTGGTCGACGAAGACCCGCATCTCGCGGGTGAGGTTCTTGCCGCGCCGCCAGGCGAGCTGGGTGAACACCTCGAAGGGGATCTCCCAGTCGAGTTTTACCAGCAGGCCCGCGTCCAGGGCGTCCTGGACGGTGGCGGTGGGCAGCAGGCTGATGCCGAGCCCGGCGGCCACCCCGCGTTTGATGGACTCGCTGGTGCCGAACTCCAGGAACGGAAGCGCTTCTCCGGTGCCGTCGTTCAGCTCCGCCTCGAACAGCTCGCGGTAGGCGCAGCCGGCCTCGGCGGAGATGACCTGGGTGCGGCGCAGCTCCTCCGTGGTCACCTTGGGCAGCCGGGTGAGCGGGTGGTCGGGGGCGGCGACGACGCTGAGCGGTTCGGAACCGAGGACCTCGGTCTGCACGCCGGGATGGCTCGTCTCGGCCTCCATGAGGAAGCCCATGTCGAACATGCCCTGGCGCAGCGCGTGACAGGTCTCGGCGCACAGGCTGGGCCGCAGCACGATGTGCAGGGCCGGATAGCGGTGGTGGAAGAACTCCAGCAGGGGCGGCATGCGATAGGAGGTGATGGACTCCATCGAGCCGACGGTGAGGACGCCGGCGGGATCGCCGGTGCCCACGGTGGCGCCGCGCGCCTCGCCCGCCAGGGCGAGCATCTGCTCGGCGTAGGGCAGGAGCCGCTGGCCCGCCTCGGTCAGTTGTATGCGGCCGCCGAGGCGGTCGAAGAGGTCCACTCCGAGCGACATCTCCAGCCCTTTGATCTGGCTGGTGACGCTGGATTGTGCGTACTTCAGCTCGGTGGCCGCCTTCGAGAAGCTCAGCAGCGTGGCCACTTTGTGGAACGCCGCCAGCTGCCTGATATCCATGGTCCACTCCCTTTATGGGTCGACACCGGGCGGATTTCCGGCACCAGTTCTCTGGTACCGGTCCTGCGGTGCCGTTTCTCTTTCCAGGAGAACACCGGGCCCTGCGGGAACGCCATGTCCCCGGGTTGTCACATTGCGGCCAACGGCGTCATTTAGCGGCCAGTCCGGTGAGGTCGACGTCGAATTCGGCGTCGGAAAGCAGGCCCTGACGGCCAATCATGAGCCCGGCCTGGAAACGGCTCACGGCGCCCATTTCCTCCATGATCGCGGAGATGTGGCGGCGGCAGGTGCGGGTCGCCATGCCGAGCCGGCGGGCGATCACCTCGTCCTTCAGACCGAGCGCCATGAGGCGGATGATGGACATCCGTACCTCCTCCGCGAGTTGGTGGTACTCCTCGGGCCGGCCGTCTGCCTCCCAGGGCCGGCCGATCTGCCAGACGGCCTCGAAGGACCGGCAGAGATAGCCGACGAGGGTGGGTTCGGTGACGACGGCGGCGCCGGGCGGCCGGCTGTCGGGCCGCTCCTTGGGGATGAAGGCGACCTTGCGGTCGTAGACGATGAGCCGCTCGGAGAGGTCCTCGACGGTGCGGACCTCGGCGCCGCGGCGGGTGATCTCCTGCACGTAGGTGCGGGTGGCGGGGCTGGTGCGGGCGGTGTGCTGGTACAGGATGCGTACCCGCACACCGCGGCGCAGCAGTTCGAGCGTGTGCTCCCGGTCGGCCTCCAGGAGTTCGGGGGGCCGACCGCCGCCGGACTGCAGGCTCATGCGCTCCTCGGCGCAGCCGTAGCGGGCGCGGTCGATCTCGCGCCGCACCTCCTCGTAGTCGTCGAGGACCGTGATGGGCACCTCGTCGGCACTGCCGTCGCGGCGGGTGCGGTAGGTGGCGGCCAGCGAGCGCAGCTCCTGCTGGATGCGCGCGATCTCCCGGCGGCGCCGGGCGACCGCGACCTCCAGCGGGGTGACGAGTTCGGCCTCCGCGACCTCGGGGTCGAGCGGGACGACGGGCCGGCCGGGCAACTCCGGGCTCAGCAGCCGCAGTTCCTGCAGCGCTTTGCGGATCCGGGTGACCGCGCCGGGCTCGGCGCCGAGTTCGGCGGCGATCTCCTCGTCCACGAACCGCCCGTGGTCCAGGGCGATTTCGTACGCCCGGACCGCGAGGTCGCCAAGGAGAGGAATACCGTCGGACAACTCGTCACCCTTCCCCGTCACTTCGCCCGGCCGCGGCGGGCGCGTGGGTGTGCCTTTTCCACCCTAGGACACCGTGGCCGCCCCGAAGTCCTGGCAGCCTCGCGCGCATTCGACAACGTCATCTCGGGGGCTCAGTAGTGCACGCGCCGGTCCTCCGGGGTCGCGCGGTAGCGCACGCTCCACAGGTTGCGCCGGATGTAGGTCCGCTGCAGCCAGCGGTCCTGGCCGTCGTAACGCGCCTGGAACACGGAACGGGCGTGCACGCCCTTGCGGTTGTTGATGAGCAGGGCCTGGCCCGGGCTGAGCCGGACCTCGTCGGCGGCCACCCGGCAGGCCTGCCGCAGCGCCTCCAGGGCCGCCGTGGCGCCCCGGGTCAGCGGGCGCGTGCCGTTGGCGGAGACGGCGATCTCCGGGAACCGGGCCGCGCCGCTGAGGATCGGCACCGGTTCGGAGAGCACCTCGTCGCCCTCGGCGACGTCCCGGGTGTAACTGCCGGGCGCGTTGAGGCGGAACAGCGGGCTGCGCAGGGTGTCGACGACGGAGTCGGGCAGCGCCGCGCAGATCGCGCGGGCGTCCGCGTAGTACGTGACGGCGTCACCGTCGGGTGCGCCGCGCAGACAGTTGAGCACCAGGAAGTCGGGGTTGGCGAGGTCGTAGCGGCCGATGGCGTCGTAGGTGATGTCGCTGTGGAAGTTGAGGAAGACCGCGGAGCCCTGGTTGGTCTGGGCGTGCGCTCCCTGGGGCACGGGGACGACGTCGTGGACGATCCGGCCGTCCTTCTCGGTCAGGACGCCGATCGGTTCGCCGAGCAGTCCGGTGAGGCCGAGCAGCACCCCCTCGGCGACGAAGCTGCTGCGGCCCGGGGCGGGTCCGCCGTCGGCCGGGGTCGGCGGCAGCTCCGCGTCTCTCGGCAGATTGCGGACGAGCATCAGACCGGGTGCGTCGTTGTGCCGGCCGAAGTCGATGATCTGTTGCAGCAGTTGGGTCGGCAGGTCGGCGAACGCCTGGTGGTAGCGGGTCAGCGCGCGGTCGACGTCCGCCGCCGGGTCGGGCAGCGGGCGCAGCCGGGCGCCGAGGGCGTCGCGGACGGGATCGGGCAGCGCGAGGTCGGCGAAGGTCAAGGCGTCACACTCCGGCGAGTTGCGGCTGCGGGGCCGCGGGGCCCGCGCTCGGCAGGTCGATGGTGTCGTGCAGTCGCTGGGCCAGGTGCAGGGCGTCCTCGCCGTCCCCGGCGATGTGGGTGACGACCTTGGAGCCGCGGATCTCGGCCACCGGAACCCCCACGTACGTACCGGGTTTGAGGTTCTGGCGGCGCTGCACCTCCTCCAGGTCGACGAACCCGCCGACCACCGCGACCCACGGCTTCTCGGTGAGCCGCACGGTGTCGATGCCGGCCGCGTGGAAGAGGCCGTGCGCGATGTCGGCGGCGTCGTCGGAGTCGTAACCGAGCACCACCGAGCGCTGGTTGAAGACG
This sequence comes from Streptomyces sp. NPDC092369, assembly GCF_044755245.1. Lineage (NCBI taxonomy): Bacteria > Bacillati > Actinomycetota > Actinomycetes > Kitasatosporales > Streptomycetaceae > Streptomyces > Streptomyces sp. NPDC092369. Next base: position 217,090 of record NZ_JBIVQP010000008.1, on the reverse strand, counting down.
ATGGCGGTGAGCTGGTTGCCCTCCCGGCTGATCGTCGTGCCCTGGGCGAAGGGGGCGCGGTTGTAGCGGCAGACGATCTCGATGTTGTGCCGCAGGGCGAGTTGGACCGCGCGCCGGTGCAGCACCTTGGCGCCGTACAGGGACATCAGCGCGGCCATGTTGAACGAGACGTGCGGCAGCATCCGCGCTCCGCGCACCAGGTGCGGGTCGGAGGTGTAGATGCCGTCGACGTCGGAGTGGATCTCGCAGGAGCCGCCGCCGGCGGCGCGCGCGACGGCGATCGCGGACAGGTCGGAGCTGTTCTTGCCCAGCCAGGTGGGCCGCCGCTGCGCGTCCACGGCCTGTCCGCCGGGCACGACCACGACCTCGTACTCCTGGAGGGAGCGACTCAGCGGTCCCGGGTCGGTCTCGATCACCCGGGCCCACAGGAACGCGGAGTTGGTGGTCAGCCCGACCTGGTGGCCGGCCAGCACGGTGGCGCTGCGGCCCCTGCGGTGCAGGGCGGTGGCCAGCAGATGGGCGCTGATCAGGTCGGCGGTGGCGAGCATGCCGGCCGACGTGGCGTCCTCCGGGTGCACGTTGACCTCGTGCAGCCGGCCGCGCAGTTGCTCGGTCTCCCCCGCCATGGCGCTGACCACGACGGCCAGCCGGCGCCCCTCGGTGTCCAGCCGGCGTTCCAGGCCGGCCGCGAGGTCGTCGTAGGAGGAGTGCGAACGGAAAGTGGAGCCGCCGAACTTGAGAATGGCGGTGTCGCTCACAGCAACCCCCGGTCGAGGACGTACTCGGCGATCTGGACGGCGTTGAGGGCGGCCCCGATCCGCACGTTGTCGGCGACCAGCCAGAGCCAGAAGCCGCGCGGGTTGTGCGGGGCGACGCGGATGCGGCCGACGTGCACGTGGTCGGGCTCGCCCGCGGTGCGCGGGGTCGGGAAGCCGCCCGGCGCGTCCTTGTCGTGGACGGTGACCTCGGGCAACTCGGCCAGGCGCGCGACGAGTTCGGCGCGGTCCACGGGCTCGGTGGCCTCGACCCAGACCGCCTCGGAGTGGGAGTTGACCACGGGCACGCGGACGCAGGTGGTGGTGACGTCGAGGTGCGGCAGGCCGAGGATCTTGCGGGACTCCTGGAGCATCTTCTGCTCCTCCATGGTGAACCCGGTGTCCAGCAGCTTGTCGATGAACGGCACGACGTTGAAGGCGAGCGCCGGCTTGAAGCGCTCGGCGGGGAGTTCGGCGTCGGGGTCGCTGAGCGCGAGGGCGCTGCCCTCGCGCAGTTCGGCGATGCCGTGCTGGCCCTGTCCGGAGGCCGCCTGGTAGGTGCTGACGACGACCTGGCGGATGCCCCAGCGCTGCTCGACGGTCTGCAGCAGCCGCACCAGCGGGATGGTCGAGCAGTTCGGGTTGGCGATGATCCCGCTCGCCGGGCGGCCCGCGAGCAGGACGTCGGCGTTGACCTGGGGCACGACCAGCGGGGTGTCCGGGTCCATGCGGAAGGCGTTGGTGTTGTCGATGACCAGGGCGCCCTGCGCGGCGGCGGGCCGGGCCCACTTCTCGCTGACGGAGGTGCCCGCGGAGAAGAACGCCAGGTCCACGTCCGTGAAGTCGAACCCGTCGAGGTCCTCGACCACTTGGGCGCGGCCGTCGACCTCGACGGTGCGGCCGGCCGAGCGGGCGGAGGCGGCGAGCCGGACGCCGCGATGGCGCAGTCCGCGCGAACTGATCAGCTCGATCAGGGTGTTGCCTACGGCGCCGGTGGCGCCGGCGATCGCGATCCGCGGGGCCGCGGGGTCGCTGACGTAAGTCATCGGGGTTCTCCGATCCGGGTGAGCGCGGCGGGCGATGTGTCGTCCCGAGAGGGGCGGCGCCCGAAGGCCGGCAGCAGGTGCCAGCCGAGGTTCACACCGAGGCCCGCCAGGACGATCAGCGGGATGCCCAGGGCCTGGAGCAGCGAGATGTGGTGCCCGTAGACGGTGAAGTCCACGAGGATCGCCACGGCCGGGTACACGAAGGACAGCACCGCGATCCTCGCGGTGGGCAGCTTCTGGTACGAGGCGTAGAGCAGGATGTACAGCAGACAGGTGTGGATCACGCCGAGGCCGACGAGCCAGCCCCAGTCGGCGCCGAGTCCGGCGGTGCGGCCGAGCGCGGTGAACGGCAGCAGCAGCGGGATGCCGACGGACGCCTGGGTGAAGGCGGTGATCTCGGGGCGGATCGACGTCAGGTGCTTGGCGATGACGGTGGCGAAGGCGTACAGCAGCGCGGCGAGCAGGGCCTGGCCGACACCCAGGAGATACGTTCCTCCCTTGTCGCCTGTGGCCGAGCCGAGGTCGGCGACCAGCACCACACCGGCGAAGGCGAGCAGGATCCAGCCGGCCTGGTGGCGGTCGAGGCGCTCCTTGAACAGGATCAGGCCGAGCAGCACGACGTAGAACGGCTGGGTGTGGTAGACGACGGTGGCCACCGAGATGGACGTCTTGCTGTACGAGCTGAACAGCAGCACCCAGTTGAAGACGATGCACACACCGCCGAGCACCGCCAGCGCGAAGGTGCGACGGGTGAAGTTGTGCGTCCTGAACAGACCGCGGGCCAGGCAGTACGCGCCGAGGGCCAGGGCGCCGAACACGCAGCGGAAGAAGACCACGTTGAAGCTCGGCTGGCCCGACTCCAGGACGAAGACGCCCAACGTGCCCGACAGGACCATGGCGGCGGTTAACTCCAACGCCCCTCTGGTCTGCCGTCGGTTGGCGGAAGTGGTCACGGTCGGTACCTCGTCTCCGGTCGCGTGTGGGGGTCAGTGCAGGGGCACGGCGTAGTGCAGACCGCCTCTGGTCCACAGCTCGTTGGGACCGCGGGGCACGTCCAGCCCCGAGGAGTGCCCGAGGTTGCGCTCGTACAGCTCGGCGTAGCTGCCGACGGCGTCCAGGACCCGGGCCGCCCAGGCCTCGTCGAGTCCTGCCGCGGGGCCGTGCCGGCCGGCCTGGCGGGCGACGGCGGCGCGGCCGGGGAAGCCGTCGCGGTGGGTCTCGTACTCGGCGGCGAACAGGAGTTGCAGGACCCAGCGGCAGACGCGGAACCAGCGCGGGTCGTCGTCGCGCACGACGGCGGCCATGGGTTCGCGGGAGATCTCCGCGGGGAGGATGCGGTGCGCCTCGGGGTCGGGCAGGGTGCGGCGGGCGCCGGCCAGGGCGACCTTGTCGAGGACGTACGCGGCGCAGTCGCCGGCCGCGTAGGCGTGCAGGGCCTCCTGCGGGTCGCCGAAGACGACCGGGGTGACCGTGAGGCCGCGCGGCCGGTACCAGTCGGCGAGGTTGTCGGGGGTGGTGGAGCCGGCGTGCACCGCGAGGCGCTGTCCGGCGAGGTCGGCCGGGTCCTCGACGCCGGAGCCGGCCGGCACCAGGAAGCCTTCCCCGTCGTAGCAGGTGACCCCGGCGAACAGCAGCCCGTGGTCGGCCTCGCGGCCCATGGTCCAACTGACGTTGCACACCGTCACGTCTGCCTCTCCGGCGGCGAGCCGGGTCAGCCGGGCGGCGGAGTCGGAGGGCCGCCAGTCGACGGCCTCGGCGTCGTCGAGCACGGCGGCGGCGACCGCCCGGGCCACGTCGGCGTCGAGGCCGGTCCAGCGCCCCTCGGCGGTGCACATCGACAGCCCCGGCTGGCCGCGCGAGACCAGCGCGCGCACGGCGCCGCGGGCCCGGACCTCGGCGAGGGTGTCGACGAACGCGATGCCGGGCGGCACGATCCCGCCCGCCGGTGTCATCGGGGTCGTCGGGCCGTTCACGCCGCGCTCCGCAGCAGGGCGCCCGCGATGTCCTCGCGGTCGTAACGGCGTTCGTTGTGGGACAGCATCCGCGTCAGACGGGCCGCCGTGAGGGGGGCCGCGGCCATGGCGTCGGTGCGGGGTACCCGGACCGGCATGCCGCCGGCGCGGGACCAGGCGAGCATGCCGCGCTCGTCGATGACGGCCCTGGACTCGCCCGCGTTGTCGCGGTGCAGACAGTAGGGGACGTCCAGGACGCCCCGGGCGAACGCGGCGACGAGGCTCTCGCCGACGGTCCGGCCCAGTTCGAGGGTGGCCGCGAGCAGGGTCCTGGTCTCCTCCAGGAGGCCGGTCTCGGCGGCCGGCGGGCAGTGCGCGGTCGCGCAGTCGGCGGCCTCCTTGGCGGCGACGGCGGCGGCGAACTCCAGTGCCTCCACGTTCTCCTCGACCGCGGGGATGCGCCGGGCCTCGGCGGGCGTCTTGACGATGAGCCGCTCGGTGCGGCTGTGCACGGCGAGCCGCACGCTGTCCTCCAGGAGCCGGAAGGAGCCGACGGGGGTGCGCGGGAAGACGCCCATGTAGGTGTAGAGCGTGACGTGCCAGTCGATGTCGCCGAGGTGTTCGGCGGCCAGCGAGCGCAGGGCCGCAAGTGCCTCCAAGTCCTGGCCCAGGTGTACCTGTTGGGCGTAGCTGAGGGAGACCGAGGGCAGTCCGTGCTCGCGGAAGAACATCCCCTCCAGGACGCTGAGCGCCACCAGCAGGGAGGGCGGGCAGAGTTGGCCGAGCATGCAGCCGCCGAAGGTCTCCAGGTGCATGGGATCGGGCGCGTCGGCGGCGAGTTCGCAGCAGCGGGCCCAGTTGTCGGTGGCCTGCGGCAGCGGTACGCGGCCGTAGGGCAGACAGTAGGAGACGGGTCCGCCCTCGGTGGCGTCGACGCCCGCGGCGACCATGATGCGGAACAGGCCCAGCGGCAGCGGGGAGCCGTGGCGGACCTGGACCGGGAAGTTCCGGGAGCTCACCTCGCCGAGCAACTCCCGTACGGCACGCGCCCCGTGGGCCGCCAGCGGGAAGCCGTTGAGTTCGGCGCCGTCGCGCAGGGCGCGGCGCGCGGAGTCGAAGTCCCCGACGCGGGTGTAGCTGTCGAGGGTCACGGTGCCGACGGTGGAGGCCCGGCAGTCGCGTACGGCGGTGAGCCCGGCCCGCATGCGGTCGAGCGGGCCGAAGCCCATCCGGGGCTGGACGACGAGCACGCCCGCCCCCGCCGCGGTGCGCACGAAGTCGGCGAACCGCGGCATCAGCGTGCCTCGGCCAGGGCCGCGGGCTCCCTGGGCGCGAGGCTCCCGGCCAGCGTCCGCAGGAAGGCGCCGAAGTCGGCGAGCATCCGCGCGACCGGGGCCTCGGACTCGTTGAAGACCGCGTTGAAGCCGGCGTCCAGCAGGCGCTCGCCGAAGCCGTCGTCTCCCCCGCGCACACCGAGCTTGCCGCCGATCACGACGGGCAGCAGGGCGAGTTCGGGGTCCCGTCGGATCGCCCGGATCAGCCGGAGTCCGTCGAGGTGGCCGTGCCCGTTCACGGTGCTGAGGACGACGAGGTCGGGCCGGTCGGCACCGCGGCAGGCGTCCATCACGGTCGCGTCCGGAGGGCACACGCCGAGATTGGTGACCTCGTGCCCCGCCTCTTCGAGGAGCAGCTGGAGGTAGACCAGGTTCCACATGTGCGCGTCGGACGAGACGCTGGAGACCACGACGCGCAGGGAGCGTTCCGGCATCGGGGTCGTCATCGGGTATTCAGACATACCCCTCACTCTTCGAATCGCCAGGGGATATGTACAGACTTATCCGAACGGAATTCCAGAAGGGGTCGATCACTATTTTCTATGCGGGTCACCGCGGGAGCCCTATTAAAGGGAGAAATTCCGCTCCAGGAAATCGGTGGTCACACCTGTCCGGTTGAATTCCGGATGACTCAGTATCTGCTGGTGCAACGGAATGGTCGTGTGAACTCCGGGACCTTTCACATCGAACTCGGCGAGTGCGCGCTGAGCCCGGTCCAGTGCGGTGGCCCGGTCGGGGCCCCAGACGATCAGCTTGCCGATCATCGAGTCGTAGTAGGGGCTCACCCGGGAGCCGGGCACGTAGTCGGTGTCGACGCGGACCCAGGGGCCGCCGGGGACACGGTAGTTCTCCAGCAGGCCGGGGGTGGGCGCGAAGTCGCGGTCGGGGTCCTCGGCGTTGATGCGGCACTCGATGGCGTGGCCGCGCACCACGACGTCCTCCTGCTTGACGGAGAGCGGGGCGCCGGAGGCCACCCGTAGCTGCTCGTTCACGATGTCGACGCCGGTGACGAGTTCGGTGACCGGATGCTCCACCTGGATACGGGCGTTCATCTCCATGAACCAGAAGGTGCCGGCGGCGGCCGGGTCGGTCTCCAGCAGGAACTCCACGGTGCCGGCGCCCCGGTAGCCGACGGCCCTGGCTCCGGCGACGGCGGCGGCGCCGAGCCGCTCGCGCAGCTCGGGCGAGATGTCGGGGCCCGGTGACTCCTCGACCAGTTTCTGGTGCCGGCGCTGCACCGAGCAGTCGCGTTCGCCCAGGTGGATCGCGCCGCCGAAGTCGTCGCACAGGACCTGGATCTCGATGTGCCGGGTGCGGGTGAGGTAGCGCTCGATGTAGACGGCGCTGTTCTTGAACACGGCCTGGGCACCGGCCCTGGTGCGGGCGTAGGCGTCGCGCAGGTCGTCGGGGCGGTGGACGACGGTGATCCCGCGTCCGCCGCCGCCCGCCGCCGCCTTGATGATCACGGGGTAGCCGATCTCGCGGGCGATCTGCTCGGCGCTGTCGGCGGAGTCGACGGGTTCGGTGGTGCCGGGCAGCAGCGGGAGCCCGGCCTCCGTCATCAGCCGGCGGGCCGTGGCCTTGTCGCCGACGTTCTCCATGACGTCCGGCGGCGGACCGATGAAGGTGACACCGGCGTCGGCGCAGATCTCGGCGAAGTACGGGTCCTCGGAGAGGAATCCGTAGCCGGGGTGGACGGCGTCGGCGCCGGTCCTGAGCGCGGCGCCGATGATGTTGGGGATGTTGAGGTAGCTGCGGCTGGGCGCGCCGGGCCCGATGTGCACGGACTCGTCGGCGGCCTTCACGAACCGCGCGTCGGCATCCGGGGTGGAGTACACGGCGACCGTGCGTACGCCGATGTCACGGCAGGTCCGGATGATCCGCAGCGCGATCTCGCCGCGGTTGGCGATGAGCACCTTCTCGAACATGGCGGTCCGCCTCAGCCGGCCGGGACGAAGTCGATCAGGGGCTGGTCGTACTCGACGACCTCGCCGTCCCGCACGTGGATGGCGTGGACGACGCCCCGGACCTCTGCGGTGATGGAGTTGAGCAGCTTCATGGCCTCGATGACGGCGAGTTGCTGTCCGGCCTCGACGGTGTCGCCGACCTGCACGAAGGGGTCGGCGCCCGGGGAGGGTGCCTGGTAGTAGGTGCCGACGAGAGGGGCGGTGACCTGGACGACGCCGGCGGGCGGCTGCTGCGCCTCCGCCGGGGCGGCTTGCGCGGGCGGGGCCGCGGTGGCGGCCGACGCGGCGGGGGCGACCGCGGCGACCGGTGCCGCCGGTGCGTTGTCCCACTCCACGTCCACGCTCAGGGAACCGGCTCGCAGCGTGATCCGCCGCAGGGTGCCGGGGAGTTCACCGGCGAGCAGGCGGGTCTGGGCCCGCAGCTGCTCCACCGTCAGGTCGGCGGCGTCCTCGGCCGCGGTGTTCAGCTCAGTGCTCATCGTGCGTCTCCCAGTCCACTACGGGCTGCAGTTGCGGATCCCCGAAGCGGTCGTACCGCCTCCGTCGGGCTGCGACGAGTTGTTCGCCGTCGAGGTCGAGCAGGGGGGTGAGGGCCTGCGCCAGGGCGTTCTTCACCGTCAGGGCGGTGGTGTGGGGGGCGGTGTGGGCGCCGTCGGGCGGTTCGGGCACGACGCCGTCGACCACGCCGAGCCGGAGCAGTTCGGGGGCGGTCAGGCGCAGCGCGTCGGCGGCGCGGTCCGCGTGTTCGGCGGTGCCGAAGAGGATCGTGGAGCAGCCTTCGGGGCTGATCACCGAGTAGTAGGCGTTCTCCAGGATCAGTACGGTGTCGGCGACGCCGAGGGCGAGGGCGCCGCCGCTGCCTCCTTCGCCGGTGACCACGGAGACGACGGGGACGCGCAGCCGGGACAGTTCGAGGATGCAGTCGGCGATGGCGACGCTCTGGCCGCGCTGTTCGGCCTCGATGCCGGGGAACGCGCCCGGTGTGTCGATGAAGTTGATCACCGGCAGCCCGAACCGGTCGGCGAACCGCATCAGCCGCAGCGCCTTGCGGTAGCCCTCGGGATTGGGCATGCCGAAGTTGCTGCGCACCAACTCGGCCGTGTCGTGGCCCTTTTGATGCCCGAGGACGACCAGGCTCTGGCCGCCGAACCGGGCGATCCCGCCGACCAGCGCGTGGTCGTCGCCGAAGGCGCGGTCGCCGTGCAGGGAGACGAAGTCGTCGAAGACGTACCCGAAGTACTCCAGGGTGGTGGGCCGCCCGATGTCCCGGGCCAGCGCGACGGTCTCGCGGGTGCTGCGCGTGGACGGCACCGGCGTGGTGCGGATCGCCTCGGGGCCGGTGGCGTCGGGGAGTTCGGGCAGCGACGGGCCCAACAGGGCCAACAGCCGGGCCAGTTGCTCGCGCTGGTTCTCGCGGGGTACGACCGCGTCGATCATCCCGTGCTCCAGCAGGAACTCGGCGCTCTGGAAGCCGGGCGGCAGCTCCTGGCGGATGGTGTTGCGGATGACCTGGGGTCCGGCGAAGCCGATGAGGGCGCCGGGTTCGGCGAGGATCACGTCGCCGAGCATCGCGAAGGAGGCGCTGACACCGCCGAAGGTCGGGTCGGTGTTGAGGTTGATGACGGGCACACGGGCCTCGCGCAGGGCGGCGACCCACTGGGCGGTCTTGGCCATCTGCATCAGCGACAGCGCGCCCTCCTGCATGCGGGCCCCGCCGGAGGCGGCGATCAGCAGCAGCGGCAGGCGCCGCGCCAGCGCGTTGCGGGCTGCGGCGGCGACGGCCTCGCCGACCACCGTGCCCATGCTGCCGCCCATGAACGTGAAGTCGAGGACGGCCACCACGACCGGCCTGCCGCGCACGGTCATCCGGCCGGTGAGGATGGCGTCCTGCCGGCCGGTGCGCGCCTGGGCGTCGCGCAGCCGGTCCGGGTAGGGCTTGCTGTCGCGGAAGCCGAGGAGGTCGCGCGGCGCGTAGGTGTCGGGGAACGCCTCGAAGCTGCCCGGGTCGGCGAGCTGTCCGATGCGGACGTCCGGCGGGATGCGGAAGTGGAAGCCGCACTCCGGGCACACTTTGAGGTTGCGGTCCAGGCGCTTGCCGTAGATGAAGGACCCGCAGGAGGCGCACCTGCGCCACTGCACGTCCTGCTGCGCGGCCCGTACGGGCGAGGGGACCTGCGGACTCGGCGTGACCGGTGGCATCTGCGTGCCCTGTGGAGGCTGCGGTATCTGTGGCATCTGTGGGGTCGACACGGGTGCTCCCTTCCTCTCAACTGCCGTCGCCGGACGGCACCGGAGCGGACCGTTGCGGCCGGTGCGCGGTGGCCGCGCCGAGGCCGAACGGCGGCATGTTGCGGTAGACGGTGTGGGTGCGTGCCGGGTCCACGACGTACGCCTCGTGGTAGATGCCGACCGCTCCGTTGTCACCGACGGCCCGGTTGAAGCGGGCCCAGGCGGGCCGGTGTTCGGCGTCGAGGTTGTGCGCGTACGCCATCAGCTCGTCCATGGACCGCCAGTACTGGACGACGACGACCGTGCGGGCGAGCCAGGTCCTGGCGGCGAGGAAGCCGTACTCCCGCTGCCGGTGCAGCTCGGTCAGCATGCGGATCATCGCGAGGAAGGAGGGCACCCAACGGTGCACCTTCCAGAGGCTGTTGACGCGCATGCCGATCAGGAAGACGACGGTGCCCTCCGGTGGATCGGCCACCTGGGGCACACGCTGGACCTCGACTGCCACGGGAACTCCTCAGAAGGGGTACGTGCGGGGCGGTGTACTGGTCGTGCGGGTCCGCCAGCGGGTGAACGCCTCCAGGGCGGCCCGGCCGCCGAAGCCGGAACCGTTGCCGGAGGCGCCGACGCCGGCGAAGGGCAGGGCCGCGTCCTGGACGACGGTCTGGTCGCCGACGTGCACGACACCGGTGTGCAGCCGGTCGGCGATCGCCTCGCCGCGTGCGGAGTCGCCGGTGTAGACGGCCGCCGTCAGTCCGTAGTCGGAGGTGTTGGCGAGACGGACGGCGTCGTTGTCGTCGGCGAAGGGCGTGACGGTGGCGACCGGTCCGAAGACCTCGGTGTGGAAGACGTCCAACTGCTCGGTGACGTCGGCCAGTACGGTCGGCGGGTAGTACGGGGGCAGCGGCCGTCCGCCGGTGACGAGCCGCGCGCCCTGGGCGACGGCCTGCTCAACAGCGTTGGCCACGGTGGTGAGTTGACGCCCGTCGATCATCGGGCCGATCTGGGCGTCGGAGCGGTGCGGGTCGCCGATGCGCAGGGCCTCGGCGTGCCGGGCGAGCGCCTCGGTGTAGGCGTCGGCGATCGAGTGGTGGACGAGGTGGCGCCGGGCGGACATGCAGATCTGGCCCTGGTGCAGGAAGGAGCCCCAGGCGCCGGCCGCCGCTGCCGCCTCCACGTCCACGTCGTCGAGGACCACGAAGGCGTTCTGGCCGCCGAGTTCGAGCACGACCCGCTTGAGCAGCCGGCCGCAGGCGGCGCCGACCTCGCGGCCCACCTCGGTCGACCCGGTGAAGGACACCATCACCACATCGGGCGCCTGGACCAGCGCCGCACCGGTCTCCGCGTCGCCGTGCACGACCTCCAGGACGTCCGGCGGCAGGCCCGCGTCGGCGAACACCTCGGCGAGGATCCGGCCGCCGCTGAGCGGCGTGTGCGGGTCGGGCTTGAGCAGGACGGCGTTGCCGAGGGCGAGCGCCGGGCCGATCGAGCGGGTGGCGAGCAGCAGCGGGAAGTTCCAGGGCACGATCACCCCGACCACGCCCAGCGGGACGCGGGTCACCTCGGAGACGCGGGCCGGGTCGTCGGCGGGCGGGTGCGGGAAGCCGGGGTGGCGGGCGAGGGAGGCGCCGTGGCGCAGTTCCTGGGCGGACTGGTAGACCTCGAAGAACGCCTTGCCGGGGATCGCGCCGCCCTCCCGGACCAGCAACTCCTGTACCTGGGGCGCCCGTTCGACCAGCAGCTCGGCGGCCCGCTCGACGATCGCGGCCCGCTCCTCGGCGGGCGTGGCGGCCCACCCGGGCGCGGCGGCACCGGCCCGCCGACCGGCCGACGCCACGTGGTCGGGCGTGCACAGCTCGACGGTCCCGAGCGGCTCACCGGTGATGATCTCCCGGCTGACCAGCAGGGTCTCGGTTTCGGCGAGGGTGGTCACCTGGGTACCTCGGTTCCGTCGGGGGTGCGTACGGAGGGCGTGGGGCGGGGAACCTCAGGGGCCCGGGCGGGCGTGGGGGCAGCGCCGGGCGCCGCTGTGGGCGCTGTCGCGTACCGGGCGCCGGGAGTACGGTCCGGTGGCGTGCCCGGAGCAGGAGCGGGCGCCGGCGCGTGTACGGCCTCGGCCGGGCCGGCGGACGCTGTCGCGTGCGGCGCGGCGGGCGTGCGGGCCGGGCAGCGCGTGCAGTCGTCCGCCGAGGGCGCCGGCACGGCACCGTCCCGGTCCAGCGCGCGGCGCAGTCTGCGCAGGCAGCGGGTGCGGATGGGGCCGACCGAGCCGAGGGGCATGGACAGGGCGGCGGCGATCTCCTGGTAGGAGGCCGGCGGGTCCTGGAGGGCCCGTAACAGCAGTTCGCGGCACTGGTCGGAGAGGCTGTCGATCGCGCGCAGCACCTCCTGGCCGCGGTCGGCGCGCAGGGTGATCTGCTCGGGGCTCTCGTGGTGGTCCAGGAAGTGCTCAAGGGTCGCGCTGTCGCCGACCATCACCAGGCGCCGGTCGCGGGTGGCCGCCTTGATGGCCTCGCGGCGGGCAACGGTGGCCAGCCAGTCCCCCAGCCGGTCCGGGTCGCGGATGCGGTCGGCGTTCTGCATCAGCCGGAACCAGGTGACCTGCCGCACGTCCTCGGCGTCGACCCGGCTGACCCGGTGGCTTCGCGCCACCGACCAGACCAGCCGGCCGAACCGGTCGACCGTCTCGTCCCACGCCTCCGCCTCGCCGCGGGCACAGCCCGCGAGCAGCTCCGCGTTCCCCTTCGCCGGCATCGCTCGTCCTCCGTCCGCGACCGCCCGCGCTGCGGCGGGATCCGGCTTCCATGCAACACACCGGACACGGTGGCCGGATACGGATGACGGCGTCAGGTAGCGGTCATGCCAGGAGTGGACAGCGTGGCGGTTCATCGCGGGCCGCTCCGGGAGACGGCCGGCAGCAGCTCCGCCATGGCCGAGCGCAGCCGTACGGGGATCGGCCCGGAGTCGTCCTCGCTGGCCCGGATGGCGATGCCGAGCGCGAACCGGTCCCACACCTGGAGCACCTGGATCTGCCACAACGGCCGCTCGGGCTCCGGGATTTCCTCGTCGACGACGGCCAACCCGCCGCCGCGCAGCCGGTGCACGGAGAAGGCGTCGAAGCCGCGCGCCATCCCCATGCCGGTGGCCTTGGTGTACGCCTCCTTGGCCACCCAGGAGTCCGCGAAGGCGTGCCCGCGCTGGTCCTCGCGGTCGCGGCGCAGCACCTCCTGCTCCAGCGGCGTGAAGACCTTCGGCGCGAACCGAACGGCCTCGGGCCGGGCCGGCGTGTTCTCCGCGTCGACTCCGGCGGTACGACCGCGGACGACGATCGCCGCGATCAGTCCGTTGGTGTGGGTGAGGTTGAAGTCGAGCCCCCAGTCGGCGCCATGGACGCTGGGCCTGCCGAATTTGCCCTTGTCGAACCGCCATTCCTCCGGCGCCACGTCGGCGTACTGCGACAGCACCTCACGCGAAAGCAGTCGGGCGCCGAGAAAGCGGGTACGGGCGGCGGGAAACAACAGCCGGTCGTGCCGGGCGCGTTCCTCCTCCGTGAGCAGGTCGAGGCCGCCGGTCGCGGCGGCGAACTCCTCGACGTCCTCCTCGGCGAGCAGCCAGACGTCGGCTCCGCCGGCCAACGGGTCGTCGGCCGGCTCGCGCGCGGTGTCGGGGGCCTCGGCGGTCACAGGCATCTGCGGGTCACCAACTCACCTGGAACGGACGGAAGGAGAACAGCCGGCCATCGCGGTGGGCGTCCGCCATGACCTCGGCGACGGCCTCGATGTCCGCGGGTCCGGTCGTCCACCGCGTGGGGTGGAAGCGCCGCAGCAGCCGCTCGAGACAGAGCAGCAGCACGGCGGGCGAGCGCAGCGCGGGCGCGAAGCTGTCGCGTCCGCGCAGATAGAGATGGACGCAGGCGGCCGCCGCCGACACCGCCGCGTACTGCTTGGCGAGGTCGTACAGTTCGGCCGACTGTCCGGCCCTACGCCCTTGTTCGGCTACGAGCTTGGCGTGTTCGTCGGCGAGCCGGTGCACCTCGTCGGCGAGCAGCCCCGCGGTCTCGGCGCAGCCGGCCAGCCAGCCGGCCTCGCGTCCCTCGGCGGCATCGGCGGCCCGGCGCAGTTCGGCGACGGCGGACCGCAGGGCGAGCACCGAGTCGTCGCCGCCCCGGCTGAACAACTGCTGGGCTGCGGGCTCGTACGGCTCCATGGGCTGGGCGGGATCGAAGAGCCGCTCGGTGGCTGCGACCGCTTCAGTCACCGGACCGGGCTCCTGGGCGACCGCGCCGCCGAGCAGGGCGGGCAGTTGGAGGGCGATGTTCTTGAGGTTCACCACGGTGTTGCCGTCGGCGAAGTTGGAGATGGCGAAGTCCCGCAGCACCTTCTGGAAGATGCCGTGGCGGGGATGGGCGCGCAGGTAGTAGCGGGCGCCGAGGACGGTGGTCAGCCGGGCCAGGGTCTCCTCAAGGAGGGTCGGCACGAAGTACTTCACGACCGAGGACCAGATGCTGGCCTGCGCGGGCGCGAGCTGCAGCGACCGCACGGCACCGGTGGTCAGCGCGTCGGCGATCAGCAGCTCGGCGAAGCTCTCGGCCAACTGCCTCTTGGAGTACGGCACTTCGAGCACGGTCCCACCGAAGATGACGCGTCCGGAGGCGAAGTCGAGGGTGGAGCGCAGGGCGGTGTCGACACAGCTCATGGCGATGCTGGAGATGGCGACCCGGGCCAACTGGCTGCTCTTCAGAGCGACTTCGAGGCCCTGTCCGACCCGTCCGAGGAGCGCGGAGTCCGGCACGAAGCAGTCGGTGAGCCGTACGCCGCTCATGTCGAGCCCGCGCAGTCCGTGCAGGGGCTCGTCGCGCAGGTGGGCCAACTGCTCCGCCGGAATCCCGTCCTTCTCGACGGCGAAGATGGAGTACCCGCCGGGGCCGCCCTTCTCCGAGGTCCGGGCGAAGACCATCACGGCGGCGGCGACGGTCGCGTTGCCGATGGTCCACTTCTCACCGTTCAGCAGCCAGCCGCCCTCGGTGCGGCGCGCGGTCGTCTCGTTGGCGAGGATGTCGCTGCCGTGTGCGCGCTCCGACAGGCCCCAGGCGAGCTTCCGCCCGGCCCGGATGGCGTCGGCGAAGTGCTGACGCTGGGCGGGGCTGCCGGCGATCCACACGGGCATGTAGCTGAGGCTGGTCAGCACCATCGCGGTCGCGGAGGTGGGGTCGCGGCGCCCGACGAGACGGTAGAGGTTGAACCCGTCCTCGACATGCACGGCCTTGCCGCCGTTGGCCGCCGGCACGATCCAGTCGTACAGCCCCCAGCCCGCGAGCACGTCCACGAACTCGTGCGGGTACTCCTGACGTTCGTCGAGGTCGAGGATGCGCGGGTAGGGCATGGGGCCGGCGGGATCCCAGGGATCCCCGAGATAGGCCTCCAAGTCCCCCATGAGCGCGCTGAGATCGGTCATGTCGTCTCGTCCCCCTCGTGCCCCTCGTCGGGCTCCGGCCGCTCGTCGGACAGTTGGACCGGGAATGCGGTGAAGAGGAGCCCCGCCGCGTCGAGTCGGGTGAGGGCGCGTACGGCGGGCGGCAGTTCGGTCGCGGCCTGTCGAGGATCACGCCCGTCGGCCAGGGCGAGGAGGACGGCCAGTACGGCGGTGAGCCATCCGCTGCCGCCGGGCTCGTCGCCGTAGAGCCGCCGGTCGGGATGGGCCCGCCAGGCGAGAACGGCCGCCGCACCCGCGTACAGCAGACAGCAGCGCTCGGCGAGATCGAGCAGCTCGGCCGAGGCACCGAGCCCCCGGGCCCGGTCCCGCTGGGCCTCGGCGGCGGTGGCGAAGGTGTCGACGAGGGCGGCGCGCAGGTCCCGTACGAGTTCCGAGCCCCGCACGTCCCCGCCGTCCGCGATCCGCCGAGCCGTCTCCTCGGCCTCCTGGGCGAACCCGAGCAGCACGAGGTCCTTGGGGCGCGCGGAGAGGTCCAGCGCGGCGGGGTCGAGGTCGGGGAGCCGACCGCCGAAGGCGAAGAGGGAGGCGAGCGTCGATTCGGCAACGGGTTCCCGGGTGAGCGCGATGCCGGGGGCAGGGGCGGGAGCAGCGCCGGAGGCAGGGGCTGGCGTAGATCCGGAGGCAGAGGGCGGCGTAGATCCGGAGGCAAGGCCGGACGCAGTGCCGGAGGCAGGGGTTGGCATAGATCCGGAGGCAAGGCCGGACGCAGTGCCGGAGGCAAGGGCAGGAGCAACCCCGGAGGCAAGCTGGGGAGCAGCGCCGGAGGCCTGGGCCGGCGTCGCCCCGGAGGCGAGAGCGGACGCAGTGCCGGAGGCAAGGGCAGAAGGACCCCCGGCGGCAAGGTGGGAAGCAGCGGCGGGGGCAGGGGCGGGAGCAGCGCCGGAGGCCGAGGCCGGCGTGGATCCGGAGGCCGGAGCCGGCGCAATGCCCGAGGCCGGGGCCGGTGGCACGCCGAATGGCGACGGGGGGCCGGGGGTCGGAGGAGGCGGCAGGGCTGCAGCCGCCGCGGAACCGCCGGACGGAGCCGGCGGCACTCCGAAGGGAGACGCCGATCGGGGAGCCGCAGCCGTCGACGGGGCGGGAGCCGGGGCCGGGGCCGTGGCCGGGGCCGGAGC